>NZ_JAFCLZ010000021.1 GCF_018130165.1 Bradyrhizobium sp. JYMT SZCCT0180
CGAATCATTCGACTCACGGTTCCGCAAACAAAAAAACACGCCAGATCACATAGATTCACAGCCTCTGAGGTGCGAGCGCAGCGAGCCTCGAAGGATGGGCAGCACCGGTGCTCGCAGCCATCCTTCGAGGCGCGCTGCGCGCGCACCTCAGGATGACGTCAGCGTATGTGGCTAGTTACCGTTAGGGCCCGCAACCCGATTGCTTCCGGACCCTGCAGCGGACAAAATAGCCGCCAATCGCTCCCCAAAAAAATACGGAGGACCCCATGGGAACCAGCATCACTTTCAAGCGTCCCGACGGCAAGGACGCGGCCGGCTATCTCGCCAATGCGGCGCGCGGCAACGCGCCGGGCGTGGTCGTGATCCAGGAATGGTGGGGGCTGCAGGACCAGATCAAGGGCATGTGCGACCGCTTCGCGGCGGCCGGCTTCGACGCGCTGGCGCCGGATCTCTACAAGGGCACGGTGGTGCCGTATCACGACACCGATGCCGCCGGCAAAGAGATGAACTCGCTGGATTTCATGGACGCGACGACGCAGACCGTGCGCGGCGCCGCGCAATATCTCGCAAAGAACGGCGCCAAGGTCGGCCTGACGGGCTTTTGTCTCGGCGGTGCTGTCACCATTATCGGCGCCACCAAGATTCCGGAACTCACGGCCGGTGTCGTGTTCTACGGCATCCCGCCGGAGCAGGCGGCGAAACCGGCGGATGTCAAAATTCCGCTGCAGGGCCATTTCGCCAACAAGGACGACTGGTGCACGCCGGCGCTGGTCGACGGTTTCGAAAAGGCGATGAAGGAAGCGGGCAAGTCGCTGGAGCTGTTCCGCTATGACGCCGAGCACGGCTTCGGCAATGAACAGCGCCTGTCGGTGCACGACCGGCAGTGCGCGGAACTCGCCTGGGGCCGCGCGACGGAGTTTTTCAGGAAGCATCTGGGGTAGGGTCGAGAGCGGCTTCCTCGTCATTGCCTGCGACAAACGCAGAGCGTTTGCGCGAGGGAGCGTAGCGACGAAGCAATCCATCTTGCGTCCCCAGACACTGGATTGCTTCGCGGAGCCTGTCATCGGGCGCGCATCCGCGCGACCCGTTGGCTCGCAATGACGGTGGAGTTGTAAATGAAAATCTTCTGCACAGGCGCGTCCGGTTATATCGGCGGATCGGTGGCCGCCCATCTCGTGGCCGCCGGACATCAGGTCACCGGCCTGGTTCGTTCCCCGGAAAAGGCCGATGCGGTGCGCGCCCGCGGCATCGAGCCGTTATCGGGAACGCTGGATGACGCGGAAATCCTCGCGCAGGCGGCGCGCGCCGCCGACGTCGTCATCAATGCGGCCAGCGCCGATCACACCAAGGCGGTGGACGCCCTGCTTGGCGCGCTCGCCGGAAGCGGCAAGCCGTTCATCCATACCTCGGGTTCGAGCATCATCGGCACGCAATCCAAGGGCCAGCGCTCCGATGCGGTATTCGATGAAGACACACCGTTTACGCCATCGCCTGCGCGTGCGGCGCGGGTCGCGCTGAACGAATTCATCCTCTCCTATCGCGACAAGGGCTGCCGTCCCGTCATCATTTGCCCGAGCCTGATCTACGGCATCGGCCATGGGGCGGGACGCGACAGCGTGCAGGTACCTTTCCTGATCAAGCTCGCGAAAAAACGCGGCAACGCGGCCCATGCCGGTCCCGGCGAGAATGTCTGGTCGAACGTTCATATCGACGATCTCGTGACGCTCTACGCGCTTGCGATCGAGAAGGCGCCGGCCGGCGCGTTCTACTTTGCCGAGAATGGCGAGGGTTCGATGCGTGAGGTTTGCGAAGCCATCAACCGCATGCTGGGTTTTGCTGGACCGCCATCGGCAATGTCGATGGAAGAGGCGGCCGCCGAATGGGGCGAGGGCACGGCTGAAAACACGATGGCTTCGAACAGCCGCGTGCGCGCCGTCCGCGCACGGCAGCTCGGCTGGAAGCCGCAGGCGCGGGGTTTGATCGAGGAGATTGAACAGGGCTGTTATCGGTAGCAGGCGAGCGGGTGTCGATCGGAGTGCGAATTCGAATGGTGCCAACTATCCAGCCAGACCAGGAACTGATCGCGGTCGGCGAAGGTGCGTTCGCCGTGCCGCAAGCGCATCGGTCGGCGGTGCTGGAAGGACTTGGCGAGGCCGAGCGCGGCGAATGCGTGAGTGACGAGGAGATCGCGGCACGTTGGAAGAAGTGTGGTGTAAAAAGACTATAGCACTGTCGTCCCTGCGAACGCAGGGACCCATACGCCGCGGCCTATCGTTTGGGAAAATGCTGTTCGACGACTTTGCGCGACGATTACTCCCTGTGGTTATGGGTCCCTGCGTTCGCAGGGACGACGCGGGTCGTTAGGCGACACTGCTGGCCGTTTAACCCTTCCCGCTCACCCCGTCCCACCACGCGCAGGTGCCCGACATCAGCTGGTAGTTACCCTCCATCACCTGCACCGGCGCGCGCAGGCCTTCGGTCGCGGCTTGCATTCGCATTTCGCGCGCGGTCTCGCGGTCTTTTGGCGGCAGCCAGACCCGCTCGTGTCCCCACAGGCTCGGGCCGTGATGCATTTCGACCGGCTGCCATGTCGCGGGATCGATCTCGCGGCCGCCCCAGCCGCATTCGATCATGAAGGCCGACGGTGTCTTGGCGTAGAACGAGGTCATGAAATCGTTGGTGTGGCGGCCGAGCGTGACGCCGACGCGGTCCGGCTGCATCATCGCGATGTCGTAGGATTGCCCGACATCGTCGAGCGAGAACAATTCCACCATCAGATGATGCATGCCGTTCTTGCCGGTCTCGATCAGCGCGAGCGAGTGATGCCGGGCGTTGACGTGAAAGAAATAGGCGCGGAACGGCTTTTCGATGTAGTCGGAAAGCCCGAAGCCGAGCACGTCGACATAGAACGCCATGACAGGATCGATGTGCTCGACGGTCAGTACGGCATGTCCGAGGCCGAGCGGACCGGTGCGAAAACCCGAGATCGAGCGGCCCGGACTGAACGGCGTCTCGTCGATCTCGGCGCCGTAAAACGCCTCGAGCCGGTTGCCGCCGGGATCGCGAAACGAGATCAGGCCGCGCACGCGCCGGGCATCGGCCAGCGTCGTTGGCTCGGCCGTGACGTTGACGCCGGCTTGTTCGAGCCGGGCTGCAAGCTGGTCCAATGCCGCAGCATCAGCGACTTCCCAGCCGAAGAAGCGCGCGCCTTCCCCCATCGCGCGGTCGATCACGATGCGCTGCTTGCGGTCGTCCATCCGGAAGGCCAGCAGCGAGTTGCCGCGCTCGACCGCCTGCAGGCCGACCAGGGAGGTTCCGAACTGGCGCCAGTCCTCCAGCGCATCCGACCCGAAGCCCGCATATCCCAGACCCAGCAATGCCATCCCTTGCCTCCGCCTGCCTGTTGTTTTCGGGCGTTGTTGCCGCCGCCGCTTGGGCCGGATGCTACGCGGATTTTGGCCGTTTCAAACCCCAAAAGATGGCCGGCGGGCTAGGCACGGGGAGGTCAGGGCGCCGGGGCCTCCCTTGACATCGCTCGCGGCGGATGGTGATTAAGCGCCATGAGCACCGCCGTCCGCCCATCCCGTCTTTGGTGGCGCACCTCTTAAAGAGGTGGCCGGTGCGATTTCATTTTAACAATCGTCGAAGGTCGCCATCGCAGTGCGACCGGCGGTTTGTTTATTTGCCCTTCGTTTGTCCTGTGTGGCGTTCCCTCACCAAGTTTCGTAAGAGGATCACATGAACAGGACCGTCTTCTCCCTGCCCGAGCACAGCGAATACCGGACCGCCAGCGGTCTTGCGATCTCGCGCACCGTCGAGCAATTTTCCGGCGACGCCAAGCGGCTCGATGACCTGATCGACCTGCTCGACCGCCGCCGTGGCGTGGTGCTGTCTTCGGGCACCACGGTGCCGGGCCGCTACGAGAGCTTTGACCTCGGTTTTTCTGATCCGCCGCTGGTGCTGGAAACCGAGGGGGCGAATTTCGCGCTTAGCGCGCTGAACGGGCGCGGCGAGGTGCTGATCGCCTTTCTCGGCGACGTCCTGCGCGAGCCTTGCGTCGTCGTCACCGAGCAGAGCGCGTCGCGGCTCGCCGGCCATATCATCCGGGGCCCCGCGCCTGTCGATGAAGACCAGCGTACCCGACGCGCCAGCGTGATGTCGCTGGTGCGCGATCTGGTCGCAAGCTTCACCGCCAATGACGATCCGCTGCTCGGCCTGTTCGGCGCCTTCGCCTACGACCTCGTATTCCAGATCGAGGACCTCGTGCAGAAGCGCGCCCGTGAGGCCGACCAGCGCGACATCGTACTGTATGTGCCGGATCGCCTGCTCGCCTATGACCGCGCCACCGGCCGCGGCGTGGTGCTGAGCTACGATTTCGCCTGGAACGGCAGATCCACCGCCGGCCTTTCGCGCGACACCGCCGAGAGCGTCTACGCCAAGACGCCGCGGCAGGGTTTTGCCGATCACGCGCCCGGCGAATATCAGGCGACGGTTGAGACCGCACGCGCCGCATTCGCGCGCGGCGATCTGTTCGAGGCGGTGCCCGGGCAGTTATTCGCCGAGCCGTGCGAGCGTTCGCCCGCCGAAGTGTTCCAGCGGCTCTGCCGCATCAACCCGTCGCCCTATGGCGCGCTGATGAATCTCGGCGAGGGTGAGTTTCTCGTCGCCGCCTCGCCGGAAATGTTCGTGCGCTCCGACGGACGGCGGGTCGAGACCTGCCCGATCTCGGGCACCATCGCGCGCGGTGTCGACGCGATCGGCGATGCCGAGCAGATCCGGCAATTGCTGAATTCGGAAAAAGACGAATTCGAACTCAACATGTGCACCGACGTCGACCGCAACGACAAGGCGCGCGTTTGCGTGCCGGGCACCATCAAGGTGCTGGCGCGGCGCCAGATCGAGACCTACTCAAAGCTGTTTCACACCGTCGACCATGTCGAAGGCATTTTGCGCCCCGGCTTCGACTCGCTCGATGCGTTCATGACCCATGCCTGGGCGGTGACGGTGACGGGCGCACCGAAATTATGGGCGATGCAGTTCGTCGAGGACAATGAGCGCTCGTCGCGGCGCTGGTATGCCGGCGCCATCGGTGCTGTGAATTTCGACGGCAGCATCAACACCGGGCTTACCATCCGCACCATCCGGATGAAGGATGGGCTCGCCGAAGTGCGCGTCGGCGCGACCTGCCTGTTCGATTCAGATCCCGCCGCCGAAGACCGGGAATGCCAGGTCAAGGCGGCCGCCCTGTTCCAGGCGCTGCGCGGCGATCCGCCAAAACCGCTGTCGGCGTTTGCGCCCGATGCGACCGGTTCGGGCAAGAAGGTGCTGCTGATCGATCACGACGACAGTTTTGTGCACATGCTGGCGGATTATTTCCGGCAGGTCGGCGCGTCCGTGACCGTGGTCCGGCACGTTCATGCGCAGCAGATGCTGAACCAGAAGAACTGGGATCTGCTGGTGCTGTCGCCGGGGCCGGGCCGGCCTGAGGATTTCGGGATATCGAAAACCATTGGAACGGCGCTGGAGAAGAAGCTGCCGATCTTCGGCGTCTGCCTCGGCGTGCAGGCGATCGGCGAATATTTCGGCGGCCAGCTCGGGCAACTCGGCCAGCCCGCGCACGGCCGGCCGTCGCGGGTCCAGGTGCGGGGCGGGCGGCTGATGCAGAACCTGCCCAATGAAATCGTGATCGGCCGCTATCACTCGCTCTACGTCGAGCGCGACAGCGTTCCCGACGTGCTCACGGTCACCGCGACCACCGAGGACGGGGTTGCGATGGCGATCGAACACAAGACCCTGCCGGTCGGCGGCGTGCAGTTTCACCCGGAATCGCTGATGTCGCTCGGCGGCGAGGTGGGTTTGCGTATTGTCGAAAACGCGTTCCGGCTGCATGTTACGAATTGAACGGGGACGTCATTGCGAGGAGCACTTGCGACGAAGCAATCCACCCCTTGGCCAGCCACGGATTGCGTCGCGGAGCCTGTCATCCGGCGGCGCTACGCGCCGACCGGGTGGCTCGCAATGACGAAGAGGAAAAGAGACACCGATGACGTTTGACCATGACTTGAAGGCCACCGTCCGCACCATTCCGGATTACCCGAAGAAGGGCATCCTGTTCCGCGACATCACCACGCTGCTCGCGGATGCGCGCGCGTTCCGCCGCTCGGTCGATGAACTGGTGCAGCCCTGGGCCGGTAGCAAAGTCGACAAGGTCGCCGGCATCGAGGCGAGGGGGTTTATCCTCGGCGGTGCGGTGGCGCATCAGGTCTCCGCCGGCTTCGTGCCGATCCGCAAGAAGGGCAAGCTGCCGCACACCACGGTGCGGATCGCCTATTCGCTGGAATACGGCCTCGATGAAATGGAGATGCATGCCGACGCCGTGCAGCCCGGCGAGCGCGTCATCCTGGTCGACGATCTCATCGCCACCGGCGGCACCGCGGAAGGTGCCGTAAAACTGCTGCGCCAGATCGGCGCCAATGTGGTCGCGGCCTGCTTCATCGTCGACCTGCCCGATCTGGGCGGCGCCGACAAGCTGCGGGCGATGGACGTGCCGGTGCGAACGCTGATGGCGTTCGAAGGGCACTGAGTTTCCCGTCGTCCCTGCGAACGCAGGGGACCCATACCGCGTTGCTCGCGCAATTGGCGCGAGACGGCTGACATCTTGCATAAACAATTACCGACGGTGGCTATGGGTCCCTGCGTTCGCAGGGACGACGGTGAGATCAAACCGCCTGGGCGCAAAGTTGCGTGCGCCAATGCTTCAGGCGCTCTTTCAACAGCGCGTCCCTGATGTAGGACGTCTCTTCCTCTTCCAGCCGCTCGCATTCCGCGAAGGTCAGATTTTCGGGCCCATGCGTGGTCCATGCCGCCTGCAGGCTGCGGCAGGTGTGGCTGCCTTGGCGCAGCGAAAACCAGATCCGGTTCTGGATTTTTTCGAGGTCAGGGGCCTGTCCGACCCATTGCTCGGCGGAAGCCTTACTGCGGATCATGAAAATCCCCGCGATGGTCTTCCGCTCCTTGTAGGCGGCGATGGCGGCTTTTCTGTCTGATGTCACCGGAGGCCTCGGACGGGGTTGCTGTCGGGGAAGGCGATAGCAGCCAGATGAGATCAGGTCAATATTACCCGGGTAATATTGTTGAGGCCAGCCTCACGACCTTTGCAGGATCAGGCTGAGTTCCAGCTCCCGAAAACTGGTGTAGTTCCTGCGGATCCATTGATGCAGTTCGGTCGAGGAATCCTTCTCCTGGCGCAGATAGCCGGTGAAGGAGAAGGTCAGCCGGTCGATATAGGTCTTCAGGAACACCGGCAGCGCCGATATCCGCAGCACGCGTCCCCGTTCCATCGCGGCGGGCAACTCGCCGCGCACCACGTGCTCATTGTCGATCGCGATCAGGGCATTCGCGGGAATTTGCTGTTTCAGCATCTGGTAGGCCGTGGCCGAGGCGCGGTCGGTATCGGCCACGAACAGGATCACCGGCGCGACGCCGCGGCGCACGGCTTCCTTCATGAAGCCGATCTCATCGGTCATCTTGAAGAACTCGTCGAAGGCGTGGAAACCGAGGTCGATCACCTTGGCGACGCTGTCATTGACGATCAGGCGGTCCATCAGCTGCATCTTGCCGAAGGTGTCGATGACGTCGGCCGTCTCGGTGGTGCGCGGCAGATATTCCAGCAGCGACGGCTCCTTCAGATTGATGTCGAAGGAGATCACCGTGCCGTTCTTCAACAGCAGGAATTCGCTGAGCAGCCGCGCGATCAGCGTCTTGCCGACCAGCGGGCGGGGCGAGCAGATGATGTAGACGGACGTGGGGCTCATCACGCGCTATATCAGGCGATTTTTCCGCCTAATCCAGCCCCATCGCGCGCCTGGCGCGATTATTTTTCGCCGCTGCGGGTGCTCGATTTGCCGCCGCCGCCGCCGACCAGGTCGGTCAGCTTGATGCGGTCGAACTCGCTCCAGACATTGGCGAGCCAGTGCCGGACATAGCCGCGCAGCACGAACGAATAGTTCGCGGCCTCGTCGTTGGTGCCCTTGTTGGCGACGAATTTGAGGAACGGCACCGAGGAGACCTCGACCTGCTCATAGGCCATTTCGTTGAGCTTGGGGATCGTCAGCTCGGTGGCATCCTTGATGCGGTGGAAATAGGAATTGTAGGTCGCCTGGTCCCACTGGAAGAACTGGGTATCGTTGATGAAGTTCTTCACCAGGTAGTATTTGGCGCCCTGCATGAAATTCGCGGTCTCGGCGATTTCGTCCAGCGAGGCGATCGAGGGGCCCAGGATATGGAACACGGCAAAGGTGATCTGGCCGGCCTTGGCGGCATCGAGGAAACCGATGTCGCGGAGCGAGGCCAGCGCCGGCGAGAGCAATCCGGCTCGGACGTCGATCACGGTCACCGAGGTTCCGGCATTGAGCGTGTCGAAGATCTTCATCTGGTCCGCAGTCGTCGTCATATCGACGATCTGGGTGATTTCGGGGTGGAAGCGCTTCAGCGTGCCGCGCGGCGACTCCGTATCGAACGCCCTTGTGGGCACGTTGTTGGCGCTGAAATAATCCAGGAGCGTTCGTGACACGGTCGTCTTGCCGACCCCGCCCTTGTCCGCGCCCACCACAATCACGACTGGCTTTGCCATGGAATTTCCTACTACGCGCCCCCGATCGCGGGGAGCGATCGGCAGGTCCCCATATACCTGTTTGGGCGCGAACATGGCAGAAACAAGGGAGAATTCAATTCCTTGAGCCCGCACCGGCTTTATTCGTAGGTAATTCGTTAATGTCGCCGTACCGAGGGCTCAGCTGTGCCGGCCCCAGGGTCCCCAGCCACGACCCTGTCGGGCGCCCGGCCGCTGACCTTGCGGCAGGCCCGCGGGCGCCGCGGCATCGCTCCACGGACCGTGGGTGACCGGGGGCGGCAGTTGATCCGCCGACTGCGGTTCCGCCTGATCCTCCGGCTCTTCGTCGGCCTCGTCAGGCAGGGCCAGCGGACCGGGATCGCGGCCACCGGCATACTGCACCAGCGCCTTGACCCGCGAATCCACCGACGGATGGGTCGCGAACAGATCGGCAAATCCCTCGCGGGGATTGTCGAAGCACAGTTCCATCACAGCCGAGGTGGCGCCGGGAAGCTCGCCGCGATTCTCGATCTTGCGCAGCGCCGTGATCATGGCGTCCGGATTCTTGGTCAGTTCGACCGAGCCGGCATCGGCCAGCAATTCGCGCGACCGCGACAGTGCCAGTTTGACCACCTGCGACAGCAGCCAGGCCAGCAGGATCAGCGCGACCGCGATGATGACGACGATGATCGCACCGCCGCCGGAGCTCTTGTTGTCGCTGTCCGAGGACGAGGAGGACGACGAACGCGAGGACGAGGATGACCAGGATCCGCCGGACGAATTCCACGACAAATTGGTGAACATCCGGAAGAACAATTCGCCGAAGAAGCCGACCACGCCGGCGATGATGACCGCGATCACCATCAGCTGCACGTCGCCGTTGCGGATATGGGTCAGCTCATGGCCCAGCACCGCCTCGATCTCCTGATCGTTCAGCGTCCGCAGCAGCCCTGTCGTGACGGTGATGGCGTATTGCCGGCGGTTGAGGCCGCTCGCGAAGGCGTTCAGCGCCGGGCTGTCCATCACCTTCAGTTTCGGCATCGGAAGGCCGCGCGAGATGCAGAGATTCTCCAGGAGATTATAGAGCCGCGGCTGCTGCTTGCGCGTCACGTCCTCGCCGCCGGTGACGGCGTCGATCATGTTCTGATGGAAGAAATAGGCGATCACGATCCAGAGCGCGGCGATGCCTGTCGCATAGGGAAAGGCCGTGACCAGATCGCGCCCCGCAGCCCGCAAATAGTAATCGACCGAGCGGTCGCTGCGGATCACGACTTCGGCGAGCAGCGCGCCGGCATAGACCAGCACGTAGATCAGCAGGAACAGGCCGGCGAGCAGCAGCATCGAACGAAACTTGTTCGATGCAATATGCGTGTAGAGCCCGTACGCGGCCATGATGTGCTGCTTCTCGCCGGAATGTTGCGGCCGTTAGAATTTTACGGTCGGCACGACCTCGACTTCGGTGCGGCTGGCGCCGAGGTCGAAGAATTCCTTTTTGGTGAAGCCGAACATGCCGGCGAACAGCGCGGCGGGCAGCTGCTGGATGCCGGTGTTGTATTCCTGAACCGCGTTGTTGAAGAAGCGGCGGCTCGAGGCGATCTTGTTTTCGAGGTCGGACAGTTCGCTGGCGAGCTGCTGGAAATTGGCGTTGGCCTTGAGGTCCGGATAGGCCTCCGACAGCGCGATCAGGCGGCCGAGCGCACCGCTCAGCTGGTTCTCGGCGGCGCCGATCTGCGCCGGCCCTTGCGCCGACATCGCGGAGTTGCGGGCCTTGATCACGTCGTCGAGCGTGCCGCGCTCGTGGCTGGCGTAGCCCTTTACGGTCTCGACCAGGTTCGGGATCAGGTCGTGGCGCTGCTTGAGCTGGACGTCGATGTCGGCAAAGGCCTGGCCGACACGCTGGCTTAGCGCGACCAGGCGGTTATACGCGCCGATGGCGAACAGCACGAGAATGACAATGACGCCGATAACGATCCAGCTCGTCGACATGGCAGACAACTCCTGATGTGGCGAAGAAAGTGTGGAACCTAGACGAAAACCGGGGCGTGCGGCAGCCCGCCGCGACGTGGGGGCTTTGTTTAGTCGAAACCAGGGCGGGATAAGTTCATGGCGTACGTGTCCCGGACGCGATGCGGTGCGCAGTACCGCTTCGCAGAGCCGGGACCGCGGGATGGACCCCGGATCAGCAGCGCACCACGCCAAGAGGCGCGCTGCGCAGCATCCGGGGAGCGGCCACTAAGTGTCTTGGACCACCGCATCGCCCCAGCGCCAGCGCCGGGCAATGGCATAATCCGCCTTCGCGCGTCGGGGCGTCCGGCTGAGGACGAGACCGGCCGGGGTGCAGAGCTTGGCGGTGACTTCGACCTTGGAGACGGTCGGCTGGGCCAGCACCCGGGCCGGCCGGACTTCCAGCGGCGCACGCGTCAGCGCCACGTAGGCAAATCGTTCGTCCTCAAATGGCAGCTCGGCGCCCTTGACCTGCTTGTGCGCGCGCGAGCGTTGCAGGCGTTGGGTGAAGTGACACCAGTCCGGGGCGGCAAGCGGACATGTTCCGTCGTGCGGGCAGGGGGCGGCGACATGCGCGCCGGCCGCAATCAGGCGTTCGCGCAGCGCGATGATCCGCGCATAGCCCGCCGGCGTGCCGGGCTCGACCACCAGCAGCGTGTCGCGGGTCTTTTCCCACATCAGCACAGCCAGCGCGTTCTGTTCGGCGGCGCTGAGTTCACCGATCATGTAGCTGGCGACGACGAGGTCGGCGGCATCCGCCTTGATCAGGGCGTTGCGGGCTTCGCCCCGCTCGTAATGGAGTTCGCGCAGGCGAAAACTCTCGCTGACCAGATCGAGCGCCAGCTTGCGCAACGCGTCGTTGGCGTCGAGCAGGGTGAAGTGTTGCAGCGAGGCAAATGCTTCCGCCGCCGCCCAGCTCGCTGTGCCCGGCCCGGCGCCGATATCGAGCAGGGTTTTGGGTGCAAAATCGGGGCGGATTTCACCGAGCGCATTCAGGCTGGCGGTCACCGCGGCATAGGTCGCCGGCATCCGCGCCAGCGCATAGGCCAGTGCATCGGTCTCGGACCGGATCGTGCCGGAGCCGCCGCCATCGCGGTAGTTTTTCGAGATCAACGCCGAGCGTTCCGCCGCGTCGCTCCGCGAAAAACCGCGCAGCTTGGCGTCAAGCGCGGCTTTCAGTTCGGCGGGGAGGTCGGGTGAGGTCATCGCTTTTGTCGTGCCCGCGAAGGCGGGCACCCAGTACGCCGGGAAGGTTGAGGGTCTTACAAACGGCGCGGCGTACTGGATCATCCGCCTTCGCGCATGATGACGTCAACCGGGTGGCGTGAGCGATCTCACGCCACGTGCTGGTCGAGGATCTTCACGGCATCGTCGAGGCCGACCGAGACCAGTTGCGAGACGCCGCGTTCGGCCATGGTGACGCCGAACAGCCGGTTCATCCGCGCCATCGTGATTGGATTGTGCGTGATGATGATGAAGCGGGTTTCGGTCGACGACGTCATCTCGTGCAACAGGTTGCAGAACCGCTCGACGTTGTGGTCGTCGAGCGGCGCGTCGACTTCGTCCAGCACGCAGATCGGCGACGGGTTGGTGAGGAACACCGCGAAGATCAGCGCGAGCGCGGTCAGCGCCTGCTCGCCGCCCGACAGCAGCGAGAGCGTCTGCGGCTTCTTGCCGGGCGGTTTGGCGATGATTTCGAGGCCGGCTTCCAGCGGATCTTCGCTCTCGATCAGGTGCAATGCGGCCTCGCCGCCGCCGAACAATTCGGTGAACAGCCGCTTGAAGTGCTCGTTGACGGTTTCGAACGAGGTCAAGAGCCGCTCGCGCGCCTCCTTGTTGAGGCTCTGGATGCCCTGGCGCAGCCGCTTGATGGCTTCCACGAGGTCGTCGCGTTCGGTGGTGAGTGCCGTATGCTGAGTCTCGACCTCACGCAGCTCTTCCTCGGCGCGCAGATTGACCGCACCGAGACGCTCGCGGTCGCGGCGCAGCTTTTCGAGGTTTTCCTCGATCTCGGCGAGCGGCGGCAATTCCGCGCCCGGCTCGATCTCGGCGAGACCCGCCACAGCATGCGGCTCGACTTCGAGCATGTCGTGGATTTCGCGCTCGATGTCGGAGAGACGGCGCCTGGTGCCGTCCATGCGTTCCTCGGCGCGCGCGCAAGCCTCGCGGGCGCTGGAGAGCGCTTCCAGCGAAGCCTTTGCCTCGCGGTCGGTCTCCGCCATCACGCTTTCGGCCGCAGCCAGCGCATCGGCGGCGACGCGGCGCGCGCTTTCGGCGGACTCGATCTCGCTGATCAGCGCGCGGCGCTTCTGGGCGAACAGCGCCGGAGCGTCTTCGAGCTCGGCACGCTCTGCGGTCACTTCGGTGACTCGGGCTTCGATGGTGGAAACCTGCGAAGCGGCGCTCTGCTTGCGGTTCTGCCATTCGTTACGCTCGGCAACGATCGCCTGCACGCGGCGGTCGGCAAGCTCAGCCTCGCGCGCCAGCGCCTGCGCTTCGGCGCGCACTTGCGCGGCGAGGCGGCGGTGGCCCTCGATGTCGGTGCGAACGGTGGAGAGCCTGGTTTCGGTCTCGACGCTCGGCGGCAGCTCGGCCAGCGCCGCATTGGCGTTCTCATGCGCGGCCTCGACCTCGGCGCGGTCGGCGGCAAGGCGCGTATGGGCCTCCGTCAGTGTCGCTTTGCGTGCGGCATGTCGGTTGATCTCGCGCTCGGTCGCGGCATGGCGTTCGCGCGCGGCGTCGGCCTCGCGCTGCGCGGCACGCCAGGCGTCGCGGGCGGCAGACTCGGCGCCCGATGCCACCTTCAATTCGCTCTCGGCGTCTTCCAGCGCCTGCCGCTTGGCGGCAGCATCGCTGCGGGCCTGCTCCAGTTCGTTTTCGATATCGACCAGGCGGGCGCGTTCGGCCAAGCGCCGTGCGGCGCCGGTCGGGGCGTGGGCGGCGGCGACAAAGCCGTCCCAGCGCCAGACGTCGCCTTCCAGCGACACCAGCCGCTGGCCGGTCTTCAGTTGCGACACCAGTTCCGCGCCGCGCTCCTTGGCGACGACGCCGATCTGCGCCAGACGCCGCGCCAGTTCGGACGGGGCTTCGACATGGGCGGCAAGCGCTTCGACGCCCGCGGGCAACGCCGGATCGTCGAAGGTTGCACCCGCATTGCTCCAGCGCATCGGCGCGGACGGATCGATCGGCGCGTCGAGGTCGTCGCCGAGCACGGCGCCAAGCGCCTTTTCATAGCCCTTGGTGACGGTGACGCCGTCGATGATCGGCGGCCACAGGTTCTTGGTCTCGCCATTGACGAGCTTCGAGATCGTGCGCGCTTCGGTCTCTAACCGTTGCACGCGCTTGTCGGCTTCCGCCAGCGGCGAACGGGACGCTTCCAGCCGCGCACGCGCGGCGACGTGGCCGGCCTCGTTGGCCTGCGCGGCGGCTTCGGAAGCGGCGAGCGTTTCCTGCGCGGTCTCCATCGCGCCGGCAAGCGCGTCGAGGTCGCCGAGATTGCCGGTTTCCTGCGCGAGCTTTTGCTCTTCGTTCTGGACGTTGGCGATTTCCTGGTCGAGCCGGGCGAGGCGGTCGCGATGGGTGCGCACGCCGGCCTCTAGCTGATTGCGCTTGGCGGTGAGGTCGGCCAGCACCGTCGTCAGTTCCGAGAACATGCGCTCGGCGGCCGCGAGCGTCGCTTCCGCTTCGGAGACGCGTTCATCGACGCCGCTGCGCTTCTCGACGCGCGACTTGATCTCTTCCTTGATTTCGGAATCTTCGGTGTCGAGCCGCTGCAATGCGACTTCGGCGTCCGAGGTTTGCTGCTGTTCGCGCGCGATGTCGGCGGTGAACTGGGTCAGGCGGCGGTCGAGTTCGGCGACGCGCTCCTTGGCGCGTTCTTCCTCGCGGTCGAGCAACTCGCGCGCATTGGTAAGGCGTTGCAGTCCGGCCGCGGCGCGGGCTTCGCCCTCGCGCAGCGCTGGCAGTTCGGAGGCACGGATCGCCTGGATACGGGCCGCTTCGGCCTGTTCACGGGTGCGTTCAGCCATCTCGCGAACGTTGAGGTCATGGGTGCGCGCGGCTTCCGCCACGTCGGTATTGGCCTCCAGCCAGCGCAGATGGAACAGCGTGGCCTCGGCCTTGCGCACCTTGGCGGCGACTTCGCGGAACCGGATCGCCTGCCGCGCCTGCTTCTTCAAGCCGTCGACCTGGCCGGAAAGCTGGCCGATCACGTCCTCGACGCGGGTGAGGTTGGTCTCGGCGGCCCGCAGCCGCAATTCGGCTTCATGGCGGCGGGCGTGCAGCCCGGCGACGCCGGCGGCGTCTTCCAGCACGCGGCGGCGCTGTTCGGGCTTGGCCTGAATGATTTCGCCGATCTTGCCCTGGTGAACCAGTGCCGGCGAACGCGCGCCGGTGGCGGCATCGGCAAACAGGATCTGCACGTCACGGGCGCGAACGTCGCGGCCGTTGATGCGATAGACCGAGCCGGCCTCGCGCTCGATGCGTCGGGAAATTTCCAGAATCTCGCGGTCGTTCATCGCCGCCGGCGCCGAGCGATCGGCATTGTCGATCGTCATCACCACTTCGGCGTGGTTGCGCGCCGGACGGTTGCCGGAACCGGCAAAGATCACCGCATCCATGTCGGCGGCGCGCAGCGATTTGTGCGAGGTCTCGCCCATCGCCCAGCGCAGTGCCTCGACCAGGTTGGATTTGCCGCAACCGTTCGGCCCGACGACACCGGTCAGGCCCGGCTCGATCATGAAGTCAGTGGGTTCAACGAACGACTTGAAACCATGAAGGCGGAGGCGCGTGAGTTTCATGAACACGATTCTCTGTTGGCCGGGCGCGAATCTCCCTGCCGTGACAATACCATGGAAGGCAATGTCGGTGTGTGGACGAGTCGCGCATTGCGGCTCTTATCGGCTGCGACAATGGCGAGGCCGGGGCCGAAGGGCAACGCCCGCGGAGGGCTTTTCCCAAGCCTTTTATCGAGGTTTTTGCAGGGCTTACAGGCCCGTATGAATCCGGTGGGCGAATCAGGTTTTCAACAGGGATTTGACGTCCGTAGAGCGTTTTCCAGCGAAGCATGCCCTCGGACTTGATCCGGGGGGTGGATCCCGGTTTCGCGTGAAGCAAACGCGTCAAAACAAAAATCGAGAGCCCCGTTCCGATTCCATCGGAACGGAAAAGGCTCCGGCGCGCCGGTCAGCTCTTGAGCATCGCATTGATGCGTTTGCTGAACTCTTCGAAGCTCTGCTCGCCCTTGATCATCTCGCCATTGATGAAGAAGGTCGGCGTCGACTGCACCTTCAGCACTTCGGCGGCGTATTTCTGGTCGGCGGCGATCTTGTCGAGCAGCTTCTGGTCCTTGAGACAATCTTCCACCGCCGCCTGCGTGAGGCCGGCCTGCTTGCCGATCCGGATCAGCGTCTCGGTGGTGTTCTTCAGCACCCAGTCGTTCTGCTGCTTGAACAGAAGGTCGACGACCGCGAAATATTTCGGGGCGTCGTCCTTGGCGATGCAGCGCGCCAGCATCGAACCGGCGGCGGCCTTGATGTCGAGCGGGAATTCGCGGAACACGAAACGGATTTTGCCGGTGTCGATGAATTCCGACTTGATCTTGGGAAAAACGTTTTCGGTAAACGCCGCGCAATGCGGGCAGGTCATCGAGGCGTATTCGGTGATGGTGACCGAGGCGTTCGCCGGGCCGAGCGCCATGTCGGGCAGCGATTGCGGCTTGGCGACGTCGGCGGCGCCCTGCGCCAGCGCGTCGTTGATCAGCCGCAGCGGCGAGAAGCCGGCGAGAACGGCAAGCCCGGTCAGCGAAAGGGCGGCAGTGAAGGCGCGGCGCGTGATGATCAAGGTCAGCTCCCGATTGGCGCGTTCACGCCCGAAGAAGTACGAAAAACGAGCCTTCGGGTAGCTTGAAACGATAATTGTGGCAATGGCAGGTTGCCGCGGGCCGGGCGCGCGGCAGGCTCAATTTCGCTTGATCGAAGCACCGAGCCGCGCCAGCGCCTCGCGCAATTCGTCGTCCTCGACCGAGGACAGGGTTTTGGCGATCTCGGCGACCGCCTTCGGGTCCGGCGCGCGGGACGGTTTTGGCCGGTCCCGGCGCGACAGCGGCGCCTGCCGCAGCGCCAGCCGTCCGACCGCGCTCCAGCCAAAGAAGCGGTTGACCCGCTCCAGGATGACATCAGAGGAATGCTGGATTTCCAGCGCCATCGGGCCCTCGACCCGCAGGATTAGCGTGGCCGGTTCCTGCGGCTGGCCCTCGACCGGGCGGGGCCATTGCATCTTCAGGGGCTCGGAATGGGCCGCGATTTCGCGCCCGGCAATCTCGGCCCAGCGCGTCACCAGTTCGCGTGCGGCGAACCCCTGCTTGGCATAGGCGTCGGAAAACACGTCGCCGAGCAGGACGGAAAGCGGTTTTGCGAAGATCGGGCCGGGTTTTGCCATGGGGGCTTATAGCATGCCGCGGCTCGCGACAGGAACGGTCAAAGAAAGACGTGGATGCCCGCGACAAGCGCGGGCATGACGTGGAGAGATTTGCACCCAGCCACTAGAGTGCTCGCATGAGTTCCCTGGCAGCCACCAAGACAAAACGACGAGACCCGCCCAAGGCGACTCCCGGCCGTCCCGCGCTGCTGCTTGATTGGTACGATCGCCATCGCCGCGTGCTGCCGTGGCGGCCGCCGGCGGGGGAGCGCGCGGACCCCTACCGGGTCTGGCTGTCCGAAATCATGCTGCAGCAGACCGGCGTCAAAACGGTCGGGCCGTATTTCCTGAAGTTTGTGACGCGCTGGCCCGATGTCGCGGCCTTGGGCCGGGCCTCGCTCGATGACGTGCTGCGGATGTGGGCAGGGCTCGGTTACTATTCGCGGGCGCGCAATCTTCACGCCTGCGCGGTGGCGGTGTTGCGCGACCATGGCGGGGTGTTTCCGGATACCGAGGAAGGTCTGCGCGCGCTGCCGGGGATCGGGCCGTACACGGCAGCGGCGATCTCGGCGATTGCGTTCGACCGGCGCACTATGCCGGTCGACGGCAATATCGAGCGCGTGGTGTCGCGGCTGTTTGCGGTCGAGGAACCGTTGCCGCAGGCCAAACCGCTGATCCAGCAATTGGCGGCGACCTTGTTGGGACCCGGCGACGAAAAGTCTCGCGCCGGCGATAGCGCGCAGGCGCTGATGGATCTTGGCTCCTCGATCTGCACGCCGAAGAAGCCGGCTTGCGTGCTGTGTCCTCTGAATGATGATTGCCTCACACTTACGCGCGGCGACCAGGAGACCTTTCCACGCAAGGCGCCGAAGAAGTCCGGTACGCTGCGCCGCGGCGCGGCCTTCATCGTCACGCGCGGCGATGAATTGCTGGTTCGCACCCGCGCAGAAAAAGGCCTGCTCGGCGGCATGACCGAAGTGCCGGGCTCGGACTGGCTCGCCGGCCACGACGACAAGGCGGCGTTGCAGCAGGCGCCTGCCCTCACGGGCATCGCCAAATGGCATCGCAAGGCGGGCGTGGTGACGCATGTCTTCACGCATTTTCCGCTCGAGCTGGTGATCTACACGGCGAAGGTGGCCGCACGGACGCGCCCGCCCGAGGGAATGCGCTGGGTGCCGATCGCGACGCTCGCGGGTGAAGCCTTGCCCAATGTTATGCGCAAGGCGATCGCGCATGGGCTGGATATTTAGGAGATTGTCTTTGTCTGCTGACACCATGCTGTCAGCAGGCCTCCGCTACAACGCTGCGATCAGGAGGATTTCATGATCGCAACCGCGCTCGACCGTCTTACGCCCCCGCCATCCTCAAAGCTGCTCGGCTGGCACCTGCTTGATGCGCGCCCCAACGAGGGCTGGATCCGGATCGGCTTCGACGGCCGCAAGGATTTCTGCAACCCGGCCGGCTTCGTTCAGGGCGGCATTCTTTCTGCGATGCTCGACGACACCATGGGGCCGGCGGTGTTCGCGATGACCGACGGAAAACTTTACACCGCGACCATCACCATGACGGTGAATTTTCTAACCCCGGCCAAGCCGGGCAAGATTGTTGGTGAAGCCAACGTCACGCAGCTCGGCAGGACCATCGCCTTTGTCGAGGGCAGGCTGATGTCTGAAGACGGCGCCGTCTTGGCAACGGCCACCACCAGCGCGCGGCTGGTCGAGACTTCGAAGCTATCAGGTCGTTAGCGCCCGAGCTGCACGATCGGCGGCTTGGCGTTGAGGCCTTCGACCTGAAAACCGGCGACGCGCTTGTAATTGGCGGCGATGTCTTCCAGCTCTTGCAGCGACAGCACGTCGGTGACGACCTCATAGCCGTCGGGCGCACGTTCCTCGACCATCTGCATCACCTGTTCCGGCCCGTTGCGCCGGTTCAGCATGACAAGATCAGTGGTCGCGGGCCGGCGCTCGGCCTCGTAGGCTGCGAGCGCGGCGTTGGTCGGGCCGTGCGCCAGGATTTCGCGGGTGATCACGCGGGCATCCAAAATCGCCTGCGAGGCGCCGTTGGAGCCGATCGGGTACATCGGATGCGCGGCGTCGCCCATCAATGTGACGCGGCCGAAGGTCCATTGCGGGATCGGATCGCGGTCGACCAGCGGATACTCATACGCATGCGGGCAATTGCGGATCAGGCCGGGCACGTCGAGCCAGTCGAACTTCCAGTCCTTGAACCAGGGCAGGAATTCGTTGAGGTCAGCGGTTCGGTTATAGTCCTCTCGGCGCCACTGATAGGTCGGCGGCATGTGCCGCTCGGCCACCCAGTTGATGTTGAACTTGCCTGAGGCGTCCGGCGCCTTCGAAATCGGATAGCAGACGAATTTCAGGATCTCGTGACCGGCCATGATCATGGTGCGGCCGGACAGGAATGCGTCCGAGGTCGTGATGCCGCGCCACAGGATGCGGCCGTTCCAGATCGGCGGGCCTTCCTGCGGATAAAGTCTTTCGCGGATCGCCGAATGAATGCCGTCGGCCGCGATCAGCAATACGCCGTCATGGTGGCCGGCAGCTTTTCCGGTTGCCTTGTCGATGAATTCGGCGCGGACGCCATCGGCGCTTTCCGTCCAGCCGGTGAGATGGTGGCTGGTGAGGATGTTCTCTTTTCCGAGCCGTTCGGTGGCCGCATCGAGCAGGATCTGCTGCAGCGTGCCGCGGTGGATCGAGAATTGCGGCCATTTGTAGCCGGCTTCGACGCCGCGCGGCTCGCTCCAGATCGGTTTGCCGTGCTTGGAAAAATACGCCAGTTCCTTGGTGCGGACGGCGGCTGCATCGAGCCGGTCGTGCAGGCCGAGCTCGATCAGCTCGCGCACCGCATGCGGCAGCACGTTGATACCGACGCCGAGCGGCCGCAACTCCGGCACGCTTTCAAATACGCGTGCGGGAACGCCGATCTGGTGCAGGCTGAGCGCCAGCGTCAGTCCGCCAATGCCACCGCCGGCGATGAGTACGGTCATGTCTACGCCCCTGTCATACAGGGGCGTCATGACATGAGGGGCGGCAGGGGGCAACTGCGAAAACCTGGCCGTTATCCCGTTCCCAACGCTTCACGCCAGCGCGGGCGGAGCGCCGAAGAAGCCGATGATCCTGACCAGCCGGCCGTCGGGGCCGACCTCGCCAAAATCGATCGAGACATCGCCGCAGCTGCCGTCCGCGCGCACCAGGCGCCAGAGGAAGCGGACCACGCTATGGTGCGCGTCGATGCCGCTCATGAACTCCAGCCGCGCGCCCGGCCGCGACGCCTGCATTGCGGCGATGTGGCGGGCGAGTTCGTCCCGTCCCGTCAGCGAGACCCTGGGATCGAGATAGACGCCGCCATCGCTCCAGCATCGCTCAAGCAGCGCCTGCCGGGCCGCAGCATCCGGCTCATTCCACGCCGCCATGTACTGGGTGACGACTTCCTTGATCGCGTTATCGTCCATGAGTGCTCTCCGGCTGACCTGCGTGCGAGCTTTGCAGGGAGCTATAGGCTTGTCACTTACATCGGAGGTAATTGCCGTTCTGACGTGATGGTCTAGATTGCGTCGCATGAGCGCGCCTACACCAAATTCCCACGATGTCGCGGCCAGCCAGTTCAGCAGCCTGCTGAAACATTGGCGAGGCGTACGCCGCCTCACCCAGATCGAGCTGGCCGTCGATGCCAACGTGTCGGCACGGCATGTCTGCTTCCTGGAAACCGGCCGGTCGCAGCCGAGCCGCGAGATGGTGCAACTGCTCGGCAGCGCGCTCGATCTGCCGCTCGAGGAGCGCAATGCCTTGCACGTCGCGGCGGGCTTCGTGCCGCCCTATGGCGACAAGGGGCTGGCGGCGGACAATCTGCAGCCGGTGCAGCAGGCGCTGGATTTCATGCTGCGGCAGCAGGAGCCGTATCCGGGGATCGTGGTCGATGGGCACTGGGACGTTCGGATGCGCAACCAGGGGTCCGCGCGCCTGCTCAAGACCTTTCGCGATTCATACCGGATGGAAGCCGGCGTTGCCGACAACGCCATGCACGTCGTTTTCCATCCAAAAGGCCTGCGGCAGTTCATCGTGAACTGGGAAGACTTCGCCGGCCAGATGATCCAGATACTGCACCGCGACGTCGCGCAGGGCAGCCGTGCGGCCGCGCGCCTGTTCGACGAGATCATGGCCTATCCCGAGCTGCCGGCCGAATGGCGGCTTCCGCGCCTTTCGCACGCCGCCTCGCCCGTGATGATCATGCAGCTCGCCAAAGGCGACTTCCGGCTCGCGTTCTTTTCCACCTTCACGACGCTCGCAATGCCGACGGACGCGGCGCTGCAACAGATCAAGATCGAATGCTTTTTCCCGGCTGACGATGCCACCGCAGAGATGGCGCGCACGATGGCGCTCTGACAAAAGCAGAGGAGATGACGATGCAACTCGCGACACGTAAGGATCAATCCGCCGAGACGATGGACGAATTGCGCGCGCTGAACGCCCGCTTCATCCATAATTTCATCACCAACGACGTGGCCTCGCACGACGCCATCCTGCACCCCGCCTTCATCAGCATCTGGCCGACCGGACAGCGCTGGGATCGCGCGACCTATCTGAAATACTGGGCGACCGCCTTCGATCCGAAACTGATCCCGTACTGGGACGTCCGCGACGAACTCATCACCGTCATCGGCGACGTCGCGTTGGTGCGCTCCACCAACAAGGCGATCCGCCGCCGCGACGGCAAGGATGTCACCGGGATGACAATGTACACGGATACCTACCTGTTCGAGAGCGGGGCGTGGAAGTGCATTCAGGCCCAGATCCAGGCGGTGGCGCCGGAGTTCTATCCCGCCGACGACACCATCGTCAGCGTCTACATCGGCAAGTTGCAGCCCCGCGCGGCGTGAGTGCCACTTCAGGGTTCGCCTGGGATAGACGGCACAGCAATGCGCCGCTAACCTGAGGCATCACCCGTGAGGACCAACATGCTCAAGCTCTATTTTGCCCCCGGCACCTGCGCGCTCGCCACCCACATCGCGCTGGCGGAAGCCGGCGCCGACTACACCGCCGAGCGGATCGACTTCAAGACCAACCAGCAGCAAAGTCCGGAATATTTGGCGATCAATCCGAAAGGCCGCGTGCCAGCGCTGGTCACCGATCGCGGCGTCCTGACCGAGAACGTGGCGATGCTGGCCTACATCGCGCAGACCTTTCCGAAAGCAAAACTGGCGCCGCTCGATGATCCCTTTGCGTTCGCGCAGGTGCAGGCCATCAACAGCTATTTGTCTTCGACGGTACACGTGGCGCATTCCCACAAGGGGCGTGGCTATCGTTGGGCCACGGAAGAATCCTCCTTTGCGGACATGAAGAAGACGCTTCCGAAAAGCATGGGTGCGGTCTTTGCGCTGCTCGAGCAGAAGATGCTCAAGGGGCCGTGGATGATGGGCGAGACCTACACGATCTGCGACCCCTATCTTTTCACGCTGACGGGATGGCTGGAAGGCGACGGCGTCGACATCGCGACGCTGCCGAAGGTTGCCGACCATTTCAAGCGCATGAAGGACCGGCCCGCCGTGCAGAAGGCGCTGGCAGAAGAGAAGGTGTGAGATCGTCGTAGGGTGGGCAAAGCGAAGCGTGCCCACCATCAAGAGCACGGCGGGAATGGTGGGCACGGCGCAAGGGCGCCTTTGCCCACCCTACAAAGTCACACCGCCTTCTTCCGGTCCCGCTCCATCTCGCGGCCGATGCCGAGCATGATGTTGCGCAGCCAGATCGAGCCGGGATCCACCTGGGCGCGGGTCGGGTAGAACATGAACTGCTCGTCGATTCCGGGATCGAACGGTGGCGCGATGGCTACGAGCGACAATTGCTTCGATAATGCGCCGATCAGGCGGTGCGGCACGAAGGCGACGAGGTCGGTTCGCGCGGTGACATGCAGCGCCTCGATATAGCCGGGCACGACCAGCGCGATTTTCCGTTCGATCCCCTTCGGCCGCAGCCACATGTCGATCAGATCCTCGTTCTGGCCGCGGATCACCACCGCGACATGCCGCGCGGCGAGAAAACCGTCGCGCTTCTTCAATTTGGCGGCGGCGGGATGGCCGCGCCGCACCGCCAGCGCATCGCTGTCGGTATAGAGAAGCTGGCGGTGGAAGCCGCGGAAGGCGTCGCCGATCGAGATCACCATATCGAGCGTGCGGGCGAATTCGGCGGTCATGATCGGAGAGCTCCGCCACGGCACCACGTCGATGCGCACGTTCGGCGCAGCCTTTGTGATCTTCTCCATCAGCGGCGGCATCAAGAGTTCGACGGCGAGGTCCGGCATCATCAGGCGAAAATGCCGTTCGCTGCGCGCGGCGTCGAAATCATCAGATATGAACAGGGAGCGCACCTGGTCGAGCGCCTGCGCCAGTGGCCCGCGCAACGCCAGCGCGCGCGGCGTCAGCTCCATGCGGGCGCCGTTGCGCACCAGCAGGGGATCGCCGATCAAATCGCGCAGCCGTTGCAGCGCGTGGCTGGTGGCCGGCTGCGACAACCCGATCCGCATCGCCGCCCGGCTGACATTGGCTTCCAGCAGCAGCGCGTCGAGCGCGACCAGCAGATTGAGGTCAAGCGAATTCAAATTCATTGAGTGAATATATATCATATCTTCTATCGATTGGAAGAATGTCGCGCGGCGCGCGATGATCTGAAACATCAGATCACGGAGAAAACCCGCTATGAGCGCCGCCGAAAACAAGAAGCTGATGGAGAGAATCGTCGCCGACGTTGCCGCCGGCGACCGCACGTCGTTCGCCGATGCCCTGGCCGATGACGTAACCATGACCGTCACCGGCCAGTACTCCTGGTCGCAGACCTTTCACGGCAAGGAATCCGTGATGCGTGACCTCCACGGCTATGTCTCTTCCCTGTTGAAGCATCGCCGCACCGTTCCGTTCCGGTTCATTGCGGACGACGAATGGGTCGTGGTGGAAGCCCGCGGCGATATGGTGACCCACGCCGGAGAGCGCTACGACAATCATTATTGCCTGCTCTATCGGATCGAGAACGGCAAGATCCGCGAAATTCGGGAGTACCAGGACTCGACCTTGTGCGAGCGGGTTCTGGGACCGTTTCCCAAAGAAAGCGTGAAGGCGCGGAAACTTGCGGGTTGACGCGTTGAGCAGCGTTTGCGGCGGCAGCCGGCAACGCCAGCAGGTGCGCAGTCGCCTCAGTTCGACGCGCGCGGTCATCGCGGCTATCATCGCTCTCGTCCGGGTCTGGCGGGAGCGCCGCCGTTCCCGGCGTCAACTCTCTGTCATGAGCGCGCGCGAACTAGAGGATATCGGACTCTGCCCGCCCGAGATGGGCTGCGAAGTCGGCAAGCCGTTCTGGCGGAAATAATAAAGGGAGATCGATATGAGCAAGGAAATCTTCAGCCCGGCGACGCTGCCGCCGCCGACCGGCTATTCGCACGTCGCCAAGGTCAACAAGGGCACGCTGGTCTATGTGGCGGGTCAGGTTTCGGCCGACGCATCCGGCAAGATGGTCGGCGAAGGCAATTTCGAGGCGCAGGTCGAGCAGGTGTTCAAGAACCTCAAACTCGCGCTGGAAGCGGCCGGCGCCACCATGGCCGACATCGTCAAGCTGAACACCTATCTCGTTGCCGAGGTCAGCCAGGACGACCTGCCGAAAATGCGGGCGATACGCGACCGCTACCTGAACAAGGAAAAGCCGCCTGCGAGCACGCTCGTGGTCGTCAGCCGCCTGGCGCGGCCGGGCTGGCTGATCGAAATCGAGGTGGTGGCGGCGATCGACTAATTGTCAGTTCGTAGGGTGGGCAAAGCGCAAGCGTGCCCACCAATCCTTGCTCGATGAAGATGGTGGGCACGGCGCTAACGCGCCTTTGCCCACCCTACGTGCGGGCCGGATCAGGCCGCCTTGGTAGAGAGGTGCTTGAACATGTTGCCGCGCGCCTCGTCGTCCATCTCGGCCTTGAAGGTGAACTTGTCTTTCAGCGCGATCGCCTTGGCCGCCGCGGGACGCGCCGATATCTCGTCGACCAGTCGCTTGACGTTGGCGTATTTCGCGGCGGCTTCGTCGCTCATCACGAAGGCGGCCATCCGCGCCCAGCCCCACAGCGCCATGTCGGCAATGGTGTAGGTGTCGCCGACCATATACTTCTTGCCGGCGAGGTGATCGTTCAGCACGGCGTAGTGGCGCTGCGCCTCGAACTGGTAGCGGTTATGGGCATAGTCGTGGTTCTGTTCCTTCGGCGCAAAGTGCTTGAAGTGCACCGCCTGGCCCGAATAGGGCCCGATGCCGGTCGCGACGAACATCAGCCATGAGAGCAGCTGCGCGCGGTTCTGCGGCGTGTTCGATGGCAGGAATT
Source organism: Bradyrhizobium sp. JYMT SZCCT0180 (assembly GCF_018130165.1). GTDB lineage: Bacteria > Pseudomonadota > Alphaproteobacteria > Rhizobiales > Xanthobacteraceae > Bradyrhizobium. The sequence continues at coordinate 25,394 of NZ_JAFCLZ010000021.1, forward strand.
TGCCGGTCTTCTCGGCGAGGTAGAGCAGGATGGCGTTGCTGTCGAAGACGAGCACGCCGTCGTCGTCGATCGCCGGCACCTTGGCATTGGGATTGATCTTCAAAAATTCCGGCTTGAACTGATCGCCCTTGCGGGTGTCGACCGCGACCGGCTCGAATGGCTGACCCAGTTCCTCGAGGAAGAGCGCGACTTTGGTCGGGTTGGGCGAGCCGTTGAAATAGAATTTGAGCATTTTTGGAAAACTCCCTTTGCTTCTTGCCTGCCAGCGTTGCGAGCCGGGCGCGGGTGACCCTACCGCAGCGCGGCATGTCCATGCTCAAATTTTCGGAAGGAGCGCAACCGACGAGTCCGTGAGGCAGGGCGCCGGCGCGGCAAAGGTGCCCACCGCGCCGCTCAGCTTAGGCAGAAGCCGATCAGCCGAGGTAGAAAAAGCCGACCAGCCCGACGATGATCAATCCCGCACCCGCCAGGTCGACGATGGTCGCGAAACGAATGGCCGAGTGCAGGTTCGACGCCTGGATCATCCGCTCCGACCGGCGCGCATAGCCGTGGACGATGATCTGCTGGTTGAAATCGCTGTTCGCTTCCAGCCGCTCGGTCAGGCCGACGCAAATCAGGAGCACGCCGAGTATGACGAAGCCGGCAAAGCCCAGCAAGGTGAACAGCAGGATCGGGGGCACGCCGATCAGGAAGATCGGCAGCAGGGGCAACACGAGTAATGAATCGGATTGGGAGCGCATCGGACGGCTCGCTGTGGCCGCAAATGACGGCCTGTATGGGTCTAAGGAAGCAATCAATATAGCTACGAATCGCGGCAAAACAGGGGGCGGCAGACTGCGAAAATCACAGGGCTGGTATCTCGGAGCGGCTTTCTGGTCGCATGTTGGCGGTGAGCAGGGCGCACAGCGAGCAGCCATGACGACGCTGCGCTCGTCAGGGTGAATAAAGCGCGAAGCGGGGATCAGCCCGCCGCCATCCCGGAGCGGATCTCGGCGCGCAGCTCGTCGATCAGCCGCAAGCCCTTCTTGGTCTCGACGTGCCAGAAGGTCCAGCCGTTGCAGGCGCCGGAGCCCTGGGCCACCGCGCCGATGCGGTGGATCGAGCCGACCTTGTCGCCGAGCATGATGGCGCCGTCGGCGCGGACCAGGGCGCCGTGGCGCTTCTTGGAATCGACCAGTTTGGTGCCGGGCGAGATCATGCCGCGCTCGATCAGTTCGGAGAACGCCACACGGGGTGCGTCGCGCGCGGTCATGAAGGGCGCCAGCGTCGCTTCTGGCAGCGGTTCGATCGCCGCGATGCGGGCTTCGGCCGCGCTCGCATAGGTCTTGTCGCGCTCGAAGCCGATGTAGCGGCGGCCGAGACGTTTTGCCACGGCGCCTGTCGTGCCGGTGCCGTTGAAGGGATCGATCACGAGATCGCCGGGCTTTGACGACGACAGCAGCACGCGCGCCAGAAGGCCCTCGGGCTTCTGGGTCGGATGCACTTTCTTGCCGTCGTCGCCCTTGAGGCGCTCGTCGCCGGTGCAAAGCGGAATCAGCCAGTCGGAACGCGCCTGCACGTCCTCGTTGGCGGCCTTCAGGGCTTCATAGTTGAAGGTATAGCCTTTTGCTTTCTCGTCGCGCGCCGCCCAGATCATGGTCTCGTGCGCATTGGTAAAGCGGCGGCCGCGGAAATTCGGCATCGGATTGGTCTTGCGCCAGACGATGTCGTTGAGGACCCAGAAGCCGAGGTCCTGCATGATCGAGCCGACGCGGAAAATGTTGTGGTAGGAGCCGATCACCCAGAGCGTCGCCGACGGCTTCATGACGCGGCGGCAGGCCAGCAGCCAGGCGCGGGTGAAATCGTCATAGGCGGCAAAGGATGAAAACTTGTCCCAGTCGTTGTTGACGGCATCGACATGCGATTCGTCGGGACGCTTGAGATCGCCCTTGAGCTGCAGATTGTACGGCGGATCTGCGAACACCAGATCGACGGAGCCTGCCGGAAGCTTCGACATCTCGGCGACGCAATCGCCTACGACGATACGAACACTCTCTTCGGACTCGAATTTAGTGCGGGGCGCCCTTGCAGACGCCCCGCGACGCGACTCTACCATGACTCAATTACTCTGACTCAGGCGACGCTGTCGGCGACGCGGGACTAAACAACCGACTGGCGATACATTGACCGGGCAAAGTAAAAATCGACTTAATCAGTATTGCTGCTCGGACAGATTTGCCGGGGCTGATTAGCGTTTAAGCGCACCAAAGCGTTTTCCAGCGAAGCTTGACCCGCACTTGATGCGGGATGGATGCCGGTGCGCGTCAAGAAAAGGTGTCAAATCAAGAATCTGGCGGCCCGTCCGATTCAATCGGAATGGAAACGGCGCTAGGCAATAATTGCCGGGCGGGTTATTGATTAACGGAATGGAAATTTTACGTCTGTGCTGCGTTGGGTAATTAAGGGCAATCCGCCGGGATGAGGAATTTGCGCCATGCGTTACGATGACTTCCGCCGCAGCGACTCGATCGACGACCGTCGCGACGACAGCGGTGGTGGTGGTGGTGGCGGCTTCGGCATTCCGATGGGCGGCGGTGGCGGGCTCGGCATCGGCACCATCCTCGTGCTCGGGATTCTCGGCTATGCCTTCGGCATCGATCCCCGCATCCTGATCGGCGGTGCCGAAATCCTCACCGGTGGCCAACAGCAGGCCCCGAGTTACCAGACCGATCGCCAGAACTCGGGCCCGGCAAGGACCGGCGCGCCCAAGGACGAGATGGGCAGCATGATTGCCGGCGTGCTCGGCGAGATCGACGACCGCTGGAACGAGATCTTCCAGGCCAGCGGGCAAACCTACAAGGGGCCGCGCATCGTGCTGTTCCGTGGCGCCACCAATGGCGGGCGCTGCGGCATGGCGCAATCGGCGATGGGGCCGTTCTATTGCCCGCCGGACAAGCAGATCTTCCTCGACACCCAGTTCTTCCGCGAGGTCGAGACCAAGTTTCGCGGCTGTTCGGGCAGCTCCTGCAAATTCACCACCGCCTATATCATCGCGCATGAGGCCGGCCATCACATCCAGAACCTGCTCGGCATTCTGCCGCGCGTGCAGCGGATGCAGGAGCAGGCCGGCAGCAAGGCAGAAGCCAACGCGCTGCAGGTCAAGGTCGAATTGCAGGCGGATTGCCTGTCCGGCGTCTGGGTCAACCGCGAGGAGAAGAAACGTCCGGGCTTCGTCGAACCCGGCGACATCGAAGCTGCACTGGCCACCGCCACCGCGATCGGCGACGACACGCTGCAGCGCAAGGCGACGGGCAGGGTGGTGCCTGATTCATTCACCCACGGCTCCGCCGCCCAGCGCAAGCAATGGTTCATGACCGGCTACAAGCAGGGCACCGTGCAGTCTTGCAATACGTTTGCCGCGGGGGCGTTGTAGAATAGGTGCACGTGCCCCGGACGCTGCGCAGCACGAAGTGATGCGCTGCAGAGCCGGGGCCCATGCCACCACACACACATGGGTCCCGGCTCTGCGGAGCAGCGTTGCACGCTGCACCGCGTCCGGGACACGGGATCGAGTAATATGTCCTCCATCGACGAAACCAAGCAATTCGTACCGCTCAATATCGCCGTGTTGACGATCTCGGACACGCGCGCGCTTGCCGATGACAAGTCGGGGGCGACGCTGGCGGACCGGCTGGTCGCCGCTGGCCATCATCTGGCGGCGCGCGAGATCATCGTCGACGACGTCGATGCGATCCGCGTCATCATCCGCCGATGGATCGCCGATCCTGGCGTCGATGCCATCATCACGACAGGCGGCACCGGCTTCACCGGCCGCGACGTCACGCCGGAAGCGGTCGAGCCGCTGTTCGAAAAGCGGATGGACGGTTTCTCCACCGCCTTCCACATGCTGAGCTACGCCAAGATCGGCGCCTCGACGGTGCAGAGCCGCGCCACCGCTGGCGTTGCCGGCGCGACCTTCATCTTCTGCCTGCCGGGCTCGCCCGGCGCCTGCCGCGACGGCTGGGACGGCATCCTCGCCGCCCAGCTCGATTACCGCACCCGCCCGTGCAATTTCGTCGAGATCATGCCGCGGCTCGACGAACATCTGCGCCGCCCGAAAGCCAAGGGCGCGTCGGTGTAATTCGTCATTCCGGGGCGCGCGTAGCGCGAGCCCGGAATCCATTAGGCGGCAAGTTGCGTGGATGAATGGATTCCGGGCCTGCGCCAAGAGGCGCATCCTCAGATGTGCAATTGCACATCGGGGAATGACGGAGCAGAGAGTCACAATTCCATTTCCCACGTCTCGCCAACAAGGCTTTGACCAAAACTTCGATGCGGCTCGGTCGCGACCAGCACAAAGCCGGCGTCCTGATAGATCTTGCGGGCGGCGACCAGGATGCTCTGGGTCCACAATGTCATCCTCCGATAGCCGGTCGCCCGCGCGAAGGCGACGCATTCGGCGACCAGCCGCTGGCCCAATCGCTGGCCGCGTCCGGCCGGATCGACCAGCAGCAGACGCAGCTTGGCGACATCGTCGCTATGCTTGACTACAAAGACCGACCCGACCGGGGCGCCATCAAGCTCGGCAATCCAGCAGCGCTCGCGCGAGGCATCGAACGAGGTCAGGAATTTCGCCGCGATCTCCGCCACCAGCGCTTCAAACGAGGAGTCAAAACCATATTCGCTGGCGTAGAACGCGCCGTGGCTCTGCACCACCCAGCCCATGTCGCCGGGACGGTGCGTGCGCAGGATCGCGGGCGATGCTGCGGCGCTCTTTTCACCGAGCAGCCGCTCAATCTCGGCCATCGCGCCGACGAGCTTTTGGCTGCCGCCGCGCGGCAACGCGGCCAGCATTGCGCCGATGTCGTCCTGCATGCTGCGCTCGAGCTTGGCGAAGGTCTGGCGTCCCTTGGCCGTCAGGGCGAGCTGGAATTGCCGCCGATCCGCCGGCAGCGCCTTGCGGGTCAGCAATCCATTCTCGTCGAAGTTTTGCACGATCCGGCTGAGATAGCCGGCGTCGAGCCCGAGTTCGGCGCCGATCTCCTTGGCCGAGAGGTCTTCGCGATAGGCGAGTTCGTACAGCACCCGCGCCTCGCTGAGCGAGAATGGGCTCTTCATGAGTTGCTGGTCGAGCACGCCGAGCTTGCGGGTGTAGAAGCGGTTGAAGGCGCGGACCGCCGCGACCTCTTCGCCGGAATTGCTTTGGGACATGGCGCACCTCAATACTTGCCATTGTCAGATAATTATTTGACTTTGGCAAGTATATTCTGGTGCGAACCGGAGCCCGTTCTATCTTTGCATGGGGTTGTTTTCGCGATTTTGTGTCTGGCCTTGGGAGGGGCGCCTAGGCCACCACCATGATCCGGCTGCGCAGCATGGTGCGGGAGCGCCGGCCGAGCTGGCGCAGCAGGCGGGCTTCGGAGCGGCGGACGTCCGGCCGGTAGCCGCCAAGCCGGTCGTAATGATCGTGCGCGATGAGCAGGCCCTGTTCCGCCGAGGGTCCCGTGACCATGCGGGCGATGAATTTGAGGCCATCGCGCAAGCCGGCGTCGGCGTAAGGCGAGCGGGCATAGCGGAAGATCCCGGCGCGAGGCCGGCCGCTGCTCGATACGCTCTGGATGAATTGCGCGGTCTCTTCGATCCAGCCCGAGTCGAGCACGGCGCCGGCGTGCAGGAACATCAGCCATGGCGAGCGCGCCTGGCGGGCGCCGGCGGCGAGTGCCGCAGCGCGGGTTCCCTCGAAGGCCATGAAGCGGCAGCCGGCTACGTCGGCGACCCGCTCGATCACGCTGCTTGCGGAACGGTCGACCAGCACTACTTCGCGGATCAAACCGGCAGCGGCGCCCGGCACCAGCGCCGCCAGGGTGGCGACGGCGGGCTGTTCGACACCTTCAGTGGGGATGATCACGCTCAGCATAATGAGGCTTCGTTGGCTCAAACGGTGAAAAACGCCGCTTGTTATCACCTTGTCACATTCAAAACATCCGTTGGCATGCGGATTTTTGCGGCAGCCCTCGTGTGGATTTATCGATCGATGTTCTTGCTTTGTTCTAAAGACGTGTTACGTTCCAAGCATGAGCCGAGCATCCTCTCATGCCCTCAAGCACCCGCCGGTCACGGCGCCCTCCGAACCGGCGGGTGCTACTCCTTTTCCTGAGCTTGATGTCGCGATCGAGCGCGAGCGGCGGCGTGGCCGCGGCGCCCAGTCCAACGACAGCGGCCGCTTCGAGGCCGAGGCCCGCGTCGCCTTCGACGACGGCTGGCAGAGCCTCGAAGACCTGCCGGCGTTCAAGACCACGGTCGGGCTCGACACCTCGCGCAAGGTCATCACCCGCAACGACTCGCCCGATATCGGCTTCGACCGCTCGATCAACCCCTATCGCGGCTGCGAGCATGGCTGCGTCTACTGCTTCGCGCGGCCGACCCACGCCTATCTCGGGCTGTCGCCCGGACTTGATTTTGAAACCCAGCTGCTCGCCAAACCCGATGCGCCGGAGCTGCTGGAAAAGGAACTGGCGGCGGCGGGCTACGAACCGCGCATGATTGCGATCGGCACCAATACCGATCCCTATCAACCGATCGAGCGCAAATACAAGATCATGCGCGGCATTCTCGAAGTGCTGGAGCGTGCCGGCCATCCGGTCGGCATCGTCACCAAATCGGCGCTGGTAACGCGAGACATCGACATCCTCCAGCGGATGGCAAAACGCAATCTGGTCAAGGTCGCCCTGTCAGTGACGACGCTCGACCCGAAACTCGCGCGCACCATGGAGCCGCGCGCCTCGACTCCGCCGAAGCGGCTGGAAGCGATAAAGCAACTGGCGGAGGCCGGCATTCCGGCAACCGTGATGGTCGCCCCCGTGATCCCCGCGCTGAACGATTCCGAGATCGAGCGCATTTTGGATGCCGCGGCGCATGCCGGCGCGAAAGAGGCGAGTTACGTGCTGCTGCGGCTGCCGCTGGAAGTGCGCGATCTCTTCCGCGAGTGGCTGATGGCGAATTATCCCGACCGTTATCGCCACGTCTTCACGCTGATCCGCGACATGCGCGGCGGCCGCGACTACGACTCGCAATGGGGAACCCGGATGAAGGGAACCGGGCCGATGGCCTGGATGATTGGACGCCGCTTCGAAATCGCCTGCGAGAAGCTCGGGCTGAACAAGCGGCGCCTGAAACTGACCACCGACCATTTCGTCAAGCCGAAGCGAAACGGACAGCAGTTGAGTTTGTTTTAGGTTCGTCATTGCCTGCGACAAACGCGAAGCGTTTGCGCAAGGGAGCGAGGCGACGAAGCAGTCCATAGTTCTTGCGCGGAAGCATGGATTGCTTCGCTTCGCTAGCAATGACCGAAGGGAAAGTAGCATGAGTAAGAATCCACCCATCCCACGCCTCACCGTCATCACGCTCGGCGTAACCAACATGCGCACCAGCATCGCCTTTTATGAAGCACTGGGTTTTGCGCGAAGAATTCGCTCGACCGGCGAGGCGGTCGCCTTCTTCGACACCGGCGGCCCGGTGATCGCCTTGTTTCCGTGGGGTCAGCTCGCACAGGACGCGACGCTGCCGGACCATCCGCGGCCCACGACCTTCCGCGGCGTGACGCTGGCGTGGAATTGCGCCTCACGCGAGGAAGTGGATACCGTGCTGGATTTTGCGATCGCCAAGGGCGCCTCGCTGCTCAAACCCGCGCATGAAACGAGCTATGGCGGCTACTCCGGATATTTCGCCGATCCCGACAATCATCCCTGGGAAGTCGTGGTCGCCCCCGGCATCGAGGTTGGCGAGGACCGGCGGGTTCATTTGGCGGATTAGGGGTCGGTACCAACCTGTCGTGACTGAATAACGGGAATTGCACCCGGTTCCCGGTTGCGCCGTGGCGCGTGCTTGCCCACCATCCCGGCATGATTCGGGATAAATCTGCCAAGAAACCAGCGGCCAAAAAGGCAAAACTGCCGAAGGGCGTGGTCGCGGTGGCGCCGCCGAGCTTTCGCCGCGAGCGCGCGCTGATCAAGCGCGGCGTCTGGCCGATTGCCGGTTGCGACGAGGCCGGGCGTGGTCCGCTGGCTGGCCCGGTGGTGGCCGCTGCCGTGATTCTCGATCCCAAACGAATTCCCAAAGGCATCGATGATTCGAAGCGGCTGACGGCGGAGCGCCGTGAGGAACTGTTCGAAGAGATTTGCGCGACCTCGTCGTTTGCGGTCGCCTTTGCCTCGCCGGCGCGTATAGATCGCGACAATATCCTGCGCGCCTCGCTGTGGGCGCTGACGCGCGCCGTGCACGCGTTGCCGGAAACCCCCAGACATGTGTTCGTCGATGGCCGCGACCGGATCGAGGCGCCATGCGACTGCGACGCCGTGATCGGCGGTGATGGCATTGTGATGTCGATCGCGGCTGCTTCGATCATCGCCAAGGTGACGCGCGACCGCCTGATGTGCGCGCTGGCGCTGGATTGCCCGGGCTACGGCTTCGAGACCCACAAGGGCTACGCCGTGCCGGAACATCGCGAGGCGCTCGACCGCTTGGGTCCCAGCGTCCACCACCGCCGTTTTTTCGCGCCCGTCATCGCCGCGCGCGAAAAACATCAGCCCGGCACCATCGAGCCCGATCTGTTCACGGTCGAAACGCAAATCGACGCGGATGTCTCGGCGGCTCTCTAACGCACCTTGCATTGACGCGTTTCCTGACGCGCGCCGGTATCCACCTCGCTTGAAAACGCGATAGTTGCCTCGGCGGCTGGCGCGCTCTATCAAATGGTCTCGAATAGGCCGGACCGATGGGATCGGCTGGGGCATTTCGGACGTTCCATGCGTTTCACCTCCCTGGTTGTCGAACTGATCCGCGCCCGGCCGCGGCTGGTGGTCTGGCTCGTGGTGCTGCTGCAGGCGGCAATGTGGCTGATCCTGCCGATGCTGCTCTATCGCAGCCCGCCCGGCGATATCGCCACCGTTCTGGCATTCGGCAGGGAATATCAGGTCGGGACCTGGTTCGGCCCGCCGCTGGCGTTCTGGCTTGCCGACATCGCCTTCCGCGCGGCCGGCAATCATGTGTTCGGTGTCTATCTGCTCGCGCAGATCTGTGCGGTCGTCACTTTCTGGGGCTTCTATCAGCTCGCGCGCGCCATTGTCGGCGGTCAGCAGGCGGTGCTCGCGGTGCTCTTGAGCATGACGGTGGTGGCCTTCAGCTCGCCCGGCGTCGAATTCGGCCCGCTGGTGCTGGCGCGGCCGCTGTGGGCGCTGCTGTTGCTGCATTCCTGGCGATTGATCGGCCAGAACCGGCGCAGCGCCTGGTTCGCCTGGTCGATCGAAGCGGGCCTGTTGCTGCTGACGACGTCGGCCGCGCTCGGGCTGTTGCTGCTGATCGCCGGATTTGCCGTCGCCACCGCGCGCGGACGGCGCACCTTGATGTCGCTCGATCCGCTGTACGCGCTACTGGTGATCGTGGTACTCGTGCTGCCCTATCTGATCTGGGTCGTTCGCGCCGACGTGCTGGCGATGCCGCCTTTGCCTGCCATCGATGATCTCTCGGGCAGGGCGATGCACTGGGGCGGGCTGCTCGGCGGCCTGTTGCTGGCGACGGCCGGCATCGTGCTGCTGGTGATCCTCAACTCCGGCGCGTTTGTCCGCAAGGCCGAGGAAGCGCCGATCATCTACCGGCCGCAGATCGATCCGCTGGCGCGCCAGTTCGTCTATACGTTCGCCATCGGCCCGGCGCTGTTTGGCAGCCTGATCGCCGGCGTGTTCAATCTCGAGCGCGTTACCGGCGGCGCCGGCGTTGCCTTGCTGATGTCGGGGCTGGCCGTGATCGTGGCGACCGGCGATCTCGTGTATCTGCGGCGCCAGCGGCTGCTCCGCACGGTCTGGGCTGCGGCAATCGCCGCCCCGGCTTTCGTGGCCATCGCGGCCACGCTGTTCCTGCCCTGGACCAGCGGCGCCGAAGTGCCGACCTCGTTGCCGGCGCGGACCATCGCGCATTTCTTCGGTGACAGTTTTGAGCGGCGCACCAACCAGCGGCTGCGCGCGGTGGCCGGCGATCCGCAGCTCGCGAGCTTCGTTGCGATGGATAAAGGGCGGCCGCATCTGCTGCTCGACGCCACGCCGGAACGCACGCCGTGGCTTTCGCTCGCGAAGTTCAATGAAACCGGCGGCGTCGTGGTCTGGCGTGCCTCGGACACATCAGGCGCGCCGCCTCCCGAGATCGCACTGCGCTTTCCGGGCCTCGTGCCGGAAGTGCCGCGCGCGTTCGAATGGATGGTGAATGGAAGGCAGCCGCTGCTGCGCGTCGGCTGGGCGATCGTGCGGCCGAAAGCGCCGTAGGCAGTCCCTCATGGTGAGGAGCGCGTCTTCGCGCGTCTCGAACCACGCTTTGCCCTTCGGGCTACGCGTGGCGCAGCCAATCACCGGAAGGACAAGGCGTGCCCGGCGAAGCCCAACGGGCGAAGACGGGCTCCTCAGGATGAGGAAACCTTCTCCAATTCCTTCGCGATCGCGCGCAGGTCCTGCCACGACATCCGCTTGTAGGACGGTGAGCGCAACAAATACGCCGGGTGGAACGTCGCGATGGCGCGGATGGAGCGGGTGCCGGTGTCGTAGTCGAACCATTTGCCGCGGGTCTTCATGATGCCCTCGCGGGTCGACAGCAGCGTCTGCGTCGAGGGATTGCCGAGCGTCACCAGCACGTCCGGATTGACCAGTTCGATCTGCCGCTGAATGAACGGCAGGCAGATTTGCGTCTCCTGCGGCGTCGGCGTGCGGTTGCCCGGCGGCCGCCACGGTATCACGTTGGCGATGTAGGCCTTGCTGCGGTCGAGGCCGATCGCCGCGATCATGCGGTCGAGCAATTTGCCGGAACGGCCGACGAACGGCAGTCCCTCGATATCCTCGTCGCGTCCGGGGGCTTCGCCGACGAACATGATTCGCGCTTTCGGATTGTCGTCGCAGAACACCAGCCGTGTCGCGGTGTGCTTGAGCGCGCAGCCGTCGAAATTCTCTAGAAGCGCGCGCAGCGCCTCCAGCGACGGCGCGGTTCGGGCCGCTTCCCGCGCCGAGGCGATCGCGGCTTCCGGCGCCGGCGCTATTTCGCTGCGCGAAACTGCCGGCGCCGCGGCGGGCATTTCCCGCACCAGTCTTTGCGGCGTGGTTTCGCGCGGCGCGGCAATGGTAGCGCTGTCGGGCTCGGCAAGCCGGTCGATCGGGTCATCGGCCAACGCGCAATCGACCCCGGCCTCGAGATAAAAGGCCAGCAATTGCTGAACGGTAGGGGAGGGTTCGGGCGCGATGGACATCGTTCCAATCTAGGATGTATTCGGGGGCAGCGAAATGCCTGAGATTTCATTTCGATGGTTGTTCTCGGCGCAAAAATCGGAAACAAACGAACCTTAGAGCCGTTCTCAATTGGGCTGAGACCAGAACATGAGCACCGAAGAACTTCCGCCGCGTGAGTCCATGGAATTTGACGTCGTGATCGTCGGCGCCGGGCCGTCTGGCCTCGCGGCTGCGATCCGTCTCAAGCAACTCAACGCCGATCTCAACATCGTCGTGGTGGAGAAGGGCTCCGAAGTCGGCGCGCATATTCTGTCGGGTGCGGTGATCGATCCGGTCTCGCTCGACAAACTGATTCCGGACTGGCGCGAGGACGCCGATTGCCCGCTGAAGACGCAGGTCAAGGACGATCGCTTCTACTGGATGACGGGCGGCGGCGCGATCCGGCTGCCGGGATTCGCGATGCCGAAGCTGATGGACAATCATCACTGCTATATCGGCTCGCTCGGCGATGTCTGCCGCTGGCTGGCGCCGAAAGCCGAAGCGCTCGGCGTCGAGATCTATCCGGGGTTTGCCGCGGCCGAAGTGCTCTATGACGAACAAGGCGCGGTGCGCGGCATTGCGACCGGCGACATGGGCATCGCCAGGGACGGCAGCCACAAGGATTCGTTCACCCGCGGCATGGAACTGCTCGGCAAATACACGCTGTTCGCCGAAGGCGCGCGCGGCAGCCTCTCCAAGCAGTTGATCGCGAAATTCTCGCTCGACGCGAGCAGCGAGCCGCCGAAATTCGGCATCGGGCTGAAGGAAGTCTGGGAGATCGATCCCGCCAAACACCAGAAGGGCCTGATCCAGCATTCGTTCGGCTGGCCGCTGAACAATTCGACCGGCGGCGGCTCGTTCCTCTATCACTACGACGACAACAAGGTCGCGGTCGGCTTCGTCGTGCATCTCAATTACGACGACCCCTATCTGTCGCCGTTCGACGAGTTCCAGCGTTTCAAGACCCATCCCTCGATCCGCACCGTGTTCGAAGGTGGCAAGCGGCTGTCCTATGGCGCGCGCGCGATCACCGAGGGCGGCTACCAGTCGGTGCCACGCTTAAGCTTTCCGGGCGGCGCGCTGATCGGTTGCGCGGCAGGCTTTGTCAACGTGCCGCGCATCAAGGGCGTGCACAACGCGATGGGCAGCGGCATGCTCGCCGCCGAACACCTTGTGGCCGCGCTCGCCGCCGGCCGCGCCAATGATGAACTGGCCGAATACGAAAATGCGTGGCGCGGTTCGCAGGTCGGCAAGGACCTCTACCCGATCCGCAACGTCAAACCGCTGTGGTCTAAGTTCGGCACCCTGATCGGCGTACCGCTCGGCGGCCTCGACATGTGGACCAACACGCTGTTCGGCTTCTCGCTGTTCGGAACCCTGTCGCACGCCAAGCCGGATCGCAAGACGCTGGATCCGGCCAGGACGCACACACCGATCGCGCCGGTGAAGCCGGACGGCAAGCTGACCTTCGACAAGCTGTCGTCGGTATTCCTGTCCAACACCAACCATGAGGAAGACCAGCCGATCCACCTCAAGGTCGCCGACATGAACCTGCAGAAGACTTCCGAGCACGACGTCTTTGCCGGTCCTTCCAACCGTTATTGCCCGGCCGGCGTCTACGAATGGGTCGAGGAGGCCTCCGGTCCGCGCTTCCAGATCAACGCCCAGAATTGCGTCCACTGCAAAACCTGCGACGTCAAAGACCCGAACGGCAATATCACCTGGGTTCCGCCGGAAGGTGGCGGCGGGCCCAATTACCAGGGGATGTGACCACGATTACGTGAGTTTAATGGCGGACGGCCGCAGGTGTCCGGGTAACCCCGGTACCGGCCACGATACCGCCACAGTACAAGCGTCTTCCGGGGCTGCGGGCCGAATGGGTGGAATTGGCGGCGGACGGGGACATCCTGGGGACCCTGCTGCCGATCGATTCGCCACCCCGTATCCTTGCGGTTGAACGCCAAAAGCGGCATTGTCGCTGGGCCTTGATGCCGCCGCGTATGTCCGCATTCGAGAGCGCTCGAAAAGATTCCGCCATAAATCCTGGAGCTAGGCGAACCGTGATGCTTTCCACTCGTTTCAATCGCTGGACCATCGCCGCTGTCACCGTCGCCGCGCTTGCCGCGCCCGGCTCGCTGCTGGCGCAGACGCCCGAGCATACCGGCGACAATTCGGCGCAGTTTCCGAGCAAGAGCGATCTGAAGTCGCTGACCACGTCCGGCAGCTATCTGGCCGCGCGTCATGCCAGCGTCGAACGCGACGCCAGCTCGGCCGCGGCGTTCTACCGTTCGGCGCTGCGCACCGATCCCAAGAACAACGAGCTGCTCGACCGCGCCTTCATCTCCTCGCTCGCGGATGGCGACATCGACGAGGCCGTCAAGCTCGCCGACCGCATTCTGACGCAGGACAAATCCAACCGCGTGGCCCGGCTGGTCGTCGGCGTCCGCGACCTGAAGCAGAAGAAATACGCGACTGCGCAGATCAACATCAATCAGTCGATCCGCGGACCGATCACCGATCTGGTCGCGACGCTGTTGTCGGGCTGGGCCAGCTTCGGGGCGGGCGATTCCAAGGCGGCGGTCGCCAACATCGACAAGCTGACCGGGCCGGAGTGGTATCCGATCTTCAAGGATCTGCACACCGGCATGATCCTTGAACTCGCCAACAAGGAAAAGGACGCCGGTGCCCGCTTCGAGCGCGCCTACAAGCTCGACGATTCCATGCTGCGCGTGTCCGACGCCTATGGGCGCTGGCTGTCGCGCAACAAGGACTCGGCGGCGGCGATCGGCATCTACGAGGCGTTCGACAAGAAGCTGCCCCGGCATCCCCTGGTGCAGGAGGCGCTGCGCGAGACCCGGGCCGGCAAGAAGATGCCGCCGCTGATCGAATCGGCGCAGGCAGGTGCGGCCGAGGCGCTGTACGGCATCGGGGCCACGCTGACCCGCCGCGGCGGCGAGGATCTGGCGCTGGTCTATCTGCAGCTGTCGCTTTACCTGCAGCCCAACCATCCGCTGGCGCTGCTCTCGCTGGCCGATCTCTATGAGTCGGTGAAGAAGCCGCCGATGGCGATCAAGGTCTACGAGCGCATGCCGGCGAGTTCGCCGCTGAAGCGCAACGCGCAGATTCAGCTCGCCACCAATCTCGACGCCGCCGATCGCAGCGAGCAGGCGATCAAGATCCTCAAGGACGTCACCGCCGAAGACCCCAAGGACATCGAAGCCATCATGGCGCTCGGCAATATCGAGCGCGGCCGCAAGAAGTTCGCCGATTGCGCGACGACCTATTCCAGGGCGATCGACGTGATGCCCGGCGTGACCGACAAGAACACCTGGGTCACCTATTACTATCGCGGCATTTGCCAGGAGCGCTCCAAGCAGTGGAGCAAGGCCGAGGCCGACATGCGCAAGGCGCTCGAGCTGCAGCCCGAACAGCCGCATGTGCTGAACTATCTCGGCTATTCCTGGATCGATCAGGGCATCAATCTCGACGAAGGCATGAAGATGATCCGGCGCGCCGTCGATCAGCGTCCCGACGACGGCTATATCGTGGACTCGCTGGGCTGGGCGTTCTACCGCATCGGCAATTTCGAGGACGCGGTGAAGAACCTCGAGCGCGCGATCGATCTCAAGCCCGAGGATCCGACCATCAATGACCACCTCGGTGACGCCTATTGGCGCGTCGGCCGCACACTGGAAGCCAAGTTCCAGTGGGCGCACGCCCGCGACCTGAAGCCCGAGGCGGAAGAACTGCCGAAAATCGAGGCCAAGATCGCCAATGGTCTGCCCGAGGACACGTCGTCTGCGGCTTCGGCCGACAAGAAAAAAGAAGACGGCAAGGGCGGCTAGATCGAAGGCTTGGGGGGCTTGTTCGGCAATGCCGGCGTTGATTGATGAGGGGCGTGCCAAGGTCAACCTGACCTTGAGGGTGGTTGGCCGCCGCACCGACGGCTTTCATGACCTGGAAAGCGTGGTGGCGTTTGCCGACTGCGCCGATCGGCTGACGCTGACGCCGGGTTCCGATCTGACATTGCAGATGTCCGGTCCGCTGGCGCAGGCCTGCGGCGAGACATCGGACAATCTAGTGCTGAAGGCGACGCGCCTGCTGGCAGAGCGGGTGCCGGGCCTGAAGTCCGGCACTTTCACGCTCGACAAGGTGCTGCCGGTCGCGGCGGGCATCGGCGGTGGTTCGGCGGATGCGGCTGCCGCGCTTCGGCTGCTGGCAAAATTGAACGGGCTGTCGCTCGATGACGAGCGGCTGCGCGAGGTAGCACTTGCGACCGGCGCCGACGTGCCGGTCTGCCTGGCCTCGCGTGCCTGCGACATGACCGGGGTCGGCGATACCCTGACGCCGCTCAGCCTGCCGATCATGCCGTGCGTGATGATCAACCCCTGCGTTCCCGTTCCGACCAAGGACGTGTTCAAGGCACTTGGCCTGCGTAGCGGCGAATTGCTGGTCGGCGTCACCGACGTTTTCCGGGGCGTCGACTGGCCGGAAGCCGGCGCCTCGGTCGAAGATTGGGTCGAAGTCCTGGCGGCCAGCGCCAACGATCTGGAAGCCCCGGCGATGCGCATCCAGCCGGTGATCGGTGAAGTGATCGCCGCGCTCAACGCCACCAATGGTGCCTGGCTGGCGCGGATGTCGGGCTCGGGCGCGACCTGTTTTGCGATCTATGAAAACACCGCCGACGCCGGCCGCGCCGCGGAGAAGATCCGGCGTGAGCATCCCGGCTGGTGGGTGCACGCGGGAACGTTGAGCTAGCCATAACGAACGGTTTCGTAGGGTGGGCAAAGCGAAGCGTGCCCACCATTTTCGATCGACGCAATCGATGGGTATCGCTTCGCTCCACCCATCCTACAGGCTAATTCGCCGGCCGCCGCACCAGCGCTAGCGAAACGCCAAGCCCGGCGATGAACAGCCCCGAACCCTGTCGCAGGCGTTGAATGAGACGCGGCCGCCGCACCAGGCCCGCGCGCGCGGTCGCGGCCATCATCACCACGACGACATCAGCGAGCGTGTTCAGCAATACCGAGATCAGGCCGAGCGCGATGAACTGCAGCGCAGGGTGAGCGCCGGCGGGATCGATGAACTGCGGAATGAACGCCAGAAAGAACGCCGCAGTTTTCGGGTTCAGGGCTTCGACCAGCACGCCTTCGCGAAACGCCTGTCGTGCGTCGGCCGGGCTGATCGCCTCCACCATCGCCTGTTGGCCCTCGCGAAACGTCCGGATGCCAAGCCAGACCAGATAGAGCGCACCGGCGAGTTTGAGCACCGTGAAAAGTTCGGCGCTGGCCAGGATGATCGCCGACACCCCAAGCGCGCCTGCGATCACATGCACCAGCCCGCCAAGCGCGGTCCCCAATGTCGAGGCGATGCCGGTCTTCCGGCCGCCCGACAGTGTCCTGGCGGCGACATAGAAGATCCCGGGACCAGGCACGAAGGCGATGATCAGCGCTGCGGCCAGAAAGAGCGAAAATTGTGTGCCGCTCATGCAACCCCTTCGTAGGGTGGGCAAAGCGCAAGCGTGCCCACCATTCAAAATGACGGTTTGGATCGATGGTGGGCACGGCGCAAGCGCGCCTTTGCCCACCCTACGAAGCCATCAATGCGAGCGGGCCAGGCAGAACGCCACGACCTGCTCGAGCGCGGTCTTCATCGGCGAGGCCGGAAACAGCGCCAGCGCATCGACGGCCATCGCACCGTAATGATGGGCGCGGCTGATCGTGTCTTCCAGCGCGCGATGCTTGGTCATCAACCCGATGGCGTGATCGAGATCATTGGCGCCGATCTCGCCGCGCTCCAGCGCCTTGACCCAGAACGCGCGTTCAGAGGCGTTGCCGCGGCGGAACGCCAGCACCACCGGCAGCGTGATCTTGCCCTCGCGGAAATCGTCGCCGACGTTCTTGCCGAGCTTTGCCGATTTGCCGCCGTAGTCCAGCACGTCGTCCACCAGCTGGAACGCGATGCCGAGATTCATGCCGACCGAGCGGCACGCGGTCTGCTCGGGCTTCGGCCGGTTGGCGATGACGGGACCAACCTCGCAGGCAGCTGCGAACAATTCCGCGGTCTTGCCGCGGATCACAGCGAGATATTCGTCCTCGGTGGTCGCGGTGTTTTTTGCCGCCGCAAGCTGCATCACCTCGCCCTCGGCGATGGTGGCGGCCGCCGACGACAGGATGTCGAGCGCCCGCAACGACCCGACCTCGACCATCATGCGAAAAGCCTGGCCGAGCAGGAAGTCGCCGACCAGCACGCTCGCTTCGTTGCCCCACAGCATCCGCGCGGACAATTTGCCGCGCCGCAATTCGCTCTCGTCGACCACGTCGTCATGGAGCAGCGTCGCGGTATGCATGAACTCGACCGAGGCCGCGAGCTTGATATGGCCGTCGCCGGAATAGCCGGTGAGACCGGCCATCGCCAGCGTCAGCATCGGGCGCAGCCGTTTTCCCCCGGAGGAGATCAGATGGTTGGCGACCTCGGGAATCATGGTCACTTCGGAACCGGTCCGCGACAGGATCGTGGCGTTGACCCGCTCCATGTCGGCGGCGACGAGCCCGACCAGCTCATCGATCGAAGCGTTTGGGCTTTCGAAGGGTACAATAACCGCCACGCGGGTCTCCAAATCTGGCCAATTCGCACTATCCTTACTTACAATAGAAAGTGCAGGCTGAAGCGGCAAGGGCACGTAGTGGTTGACAGGTACCGGCCGGCCTCGGACCGGGCCGGCCTAAGGAGGGCGCAAATTGCGGGAATTGGTTCGGACCAACGATATTGTGCTGGTTTCCGCGGTCGGCGCGCTGCTCGACGGCGCCAATATCCATCATCTGGTGCTGGACCAGAACATGAGCATCATCGAGGGATCGCTGGGCGTGCTGCCACGCCGCATCCTGGTCCATGAGGACGACAACCGCGAGGCGCGCCAGCTTCTGACCGATGCCGGGCTTGCCCATGAATTGCGGGCGGATGAGTAAGGCATAGCGTTTTCGAGCGAAGTGGGAACCGGTTCGCGTGATGAAAACGCGTCAAGACAATGATCTGGATGTCACCGAGGATGCGTTTCTCGGTGGGGCCTTGCGTTTGCGGCAACTGAGATCGGGGCATCGCGCCGGTCACGATGCCATGCTGCTGGCGGCGGCGACGCCGGCACGTTCAAGTAATCGTGTGGCCGATCTTGGCTCCGGTGTTGGTGCGGCAGGGCTGGCGGTGGCCAGGCGCGTCGGGGATATCGATCTCGTGCTGGTCGAGATCGATGCCGATCTCGCAGGCCTCGCGCGCGCCAATGCCGAGGCGAATGCGCTTGCCGCCGAGATCATCGTGCTCGATGTCGAGGCGGCCGCCGACGCGTTTGCCGCGGTCAATTTGTACCCTGATAGCGTCGATGTCGTTTTGATGAATCCGCCGTTCAACGATTCTGTGAGGCATCGGGTCTCGCCGGACCGCGCGCGCGGGATCGCGCATGTCGCGACGTCCACCACGCTTTCGAACTGGATTCACGCAGCTCGCCGCATCCTCAAATCCAGGGGCATGCTGACGCTGATCTGGCGCGCCGACGGGATTGCCGAGGTGCTGGCGGCGCTCGATCACGGTTTTGGCAGTCTGGAAATTTTGCCTATTCACGGCGATGTGAAGGCGCCGGCGAATCGAATCGTGGTTCGCGCCACCAAGGGCGGTCGCGCGCCGACGAGAATTCATGCCGGACTGATGCTCAATGATGAGCGAGGGGTGCCCAATAAAGAGGTGCAGGAGATTTTGGCGGGGAGGGGGATATTGCCGTTGGCCACCCCCTAGAGGTGGCCGAGGAACTGATGTCTCGAACGCGAGCCGAAGCGGAAAAGCCTATTGCGGAAGGGTTTCCGACTGCCGTTTCGGAGTGTTGGTGAAGTGAACCGCGGTCAGGATGGTGCCGATCAACAATATCAGCAGGTAGATTTTCATGTCACTCTCCGCTGCGCCATTGCAGCCGTAACGGCCACGTTGCACAAGGCATTCCTGCCTAATTCGTTCCAAGCCTTCCAATGACAGTGGCGTGATAAAAAATGGTTAATTCGAGGTAACGGCATGAGTGAACAAATAAGTGATCGTGTGGGATTGCCGGGCCTTATCGAGCGGCTGAAGGGATTGGTCCCGGCCAAATTCCGGCGCGGGGCCGCGGTGGTGCCGGTGGTGCGGTTGTCCGGCGTGATCGGCGCGGTAACGCCGCTGCGGCCGGGCATGTCGCTCGCCGGTGTCGCCAAGATGCTGGAGCGCGCTTTCGGTACCAAGAATGCCAAGGCGGTTGCGCTCGTGATCAATTCGCCCGGCGGCTCGCCGGTGCAATCGCGCCAGATCTATTTGCGGATCAGGCAACTCGCCGCCGAAAAGAATTTGCCGGTGCTGGTGTTCGTCGAGGACGTCGCCGCATCCGGCGGCTACATGATCGCCTGTGCCGGCGACGAGATCTTCTGCGATCCGTCCTCGATCCTCGGTTCGATCGGCGTGGTCGGCGGCACTTTCGGCTTCCAGGAGCTGATCAAGAAAATCGGCGTCGAGCGGCGGCTCTATACGGCGGGCGTCCACAAGGCGACGCTCGATCCGTTCCTCCCCGAAAACCCCGATGATGTGGCGCGCATCAAGGCGCTCCAGCGCGAGATCCACGCCATCTTCATTGCATTGGTCAAACAGAGCCGCGGCAGCCGCCTCAAGGGCGCCGACGACACGCTGTTCACCGGCGAATATTGGGCCGGCGAAACCTCGGTGTCGCTGGGTCTTGCGGATGCGGTCGGCGATCTGCGTTCGACGCTGCGGACCCGCTACGGCGACAAGGTGCTGACCCCCGTGATCGCGCCCGCCAGCGGGATGCTGTCCGGCCTGCTCGGGCGGCGGTCGCCGGGGGCGGGCTCCATGGGCGCGCTCGACGGTTTTGGGGGCCTGCCGGATGAGCTGATCTCCGCGCTCGAAACTAGGGCAATTTGGGCCAAATTCGGGTTCTAGGGCTGGGCGCCGCCGCGCCATTTAGTCCTAAAGGCGGGAATTGCGGCGCAGCCCGGCTTGCGCGAGAATGCAGCTATTGGGGGCGTGACCGACGTGAACGACAAGGATCGACCGATGCCACCGTTGATCGCATTCGCAGGGGCCCTGGGTGGGCTCGCTGTGGTCCGCTGGGCTTACAAGACTGCCGTCCGGATCAACCGGGAGCTGGAAGAAGCGCGGCTGGCCCGCGTCTCGGAATCTGCTCAAACCAGCGAAATTCCGACCCTGCGCCGGGATCCCGTCACCGGGGCCTATCGGCCGGGTTAAACTGATTTTCGTCATGCCCGGGCTTGTCCCGGGCATCCACGACTAAGCTTTCTCCAGCCAAGAAAGACGTAGATGGCCGGGACAAGCCCGGCCATGACGGCGGTCATTGGCTCCCCATCGCCTTGATTCCCCTCGCCACCGCCGATACGGTCCCGCGCGCCCAAAACCCCCTCGCGAGACCGATTCTGCCGATGGACGAATTGCCTGCCCACATGCGCCCGGAACGTTCGTTCCAGGGCTTTATCCTCGCTCTGCAGCGGTTCTGGGCCGAACAGGGCTGCGTGATCCTGCAGCCCTACGACATGGAAATGGGTGCGGGCACCTTTCATCCGGCGACGACCTTGCGCGCGCTGGGACCGAAGCCGTGGCGGGCCGCCTATGTGCAGCCCTCGCGCCGGCCCAAGGACGGCCGCTACGGCGAAAACCCCAACCGGCTGCAGCATTATTACCAGTATCAGGTGATCATGAAGCCATCGCCGCCGAACCTTCAGGAATTGTACCTGAAGTCGCTCGCCGCGATCGGCATCGATTCCAGCCTGCATGACATCCGCTTTGTCGAGGACGATTGGGAAAGCCCGACGCTGGGCGCATGGGGCCTCGGCTGGGAGTGCTGGTGCGACGGCATGGAAGTGTCACAATTCACTTACTTCCAGCAGGTCGCGGGCGTCGAATGCGCGCCTGTCGCCGGTGAGCTCACCTACGGGCTGGAGCGGCTCGCCTGCTATCTGCAGGGCGTCGACCGCATCATGGATCTCAACTTCAACGGCCGCGAGGGCGCCGACAAGGTGACCTATGGCGACGTGTTCCTGCAGGCCGAGCAGGAATATTCCCGGCACAATTTCGAGCACTCCGATTCCGAAATGCTGTTCAAGCAGTTCGTGATGGCCGAGGAGGCCTGCAAGAAATATCTCGCGGCGGGATGGAAATCCGGCAGCAACCAGAAAGAACATCTGATGGCGCTGCCGGCCTATGACCAGTGCATCAAGGCGAGCCATGTCTTCAACCTGCTCGATGCCCGCGGCGTGATCTCGGTGACCGAACGGCAAAGCTACATCGGGCGCGTGCGCGAGCTTGCAAAAGCCTGCGGCGACGCCTGGGTTCACACCGAAGCGGGCAGGGCATCCTGATGCCTGATCTTTTGCTCGAATTGTTTTCCGAAGAAATTCCCGCGCGCATGCAGGCGAAGGCGGCGGACGATCTGCGCCGCATGGTCACCGACAAGCTCGTCGCCGAGGGGCTGGTCTATGAGGGCGCAAAGGCGTTCGTGACGCCGCGGCGGCTGGCGCTGACGGTTCACGGCATTCCGGCGCGGCAGCCCGATCTCAAGACCGAACGCAAGGGTCCGAAAATCGGCGCGCCCGATGCGGCCGTGCAGGGCTTTCTGAAAGCGACCGGCCTTAATTCGCTCGACGAGGCCAAGATCCAGCGCGACCCCAAGGGCGACTTTTATATCGCGCTGCTCGAAAAGCCCGGCCGCGCCGCGATCGACGTGATCGCGGAAATTCTACCCGTGATCGTGCGCACCTTCCCGTGGCCGAAGTCCATGCGCTGGGGTGAGCGCTCGGCGAAATCAGGCGCGCTGACCTGGGTGCGGCCGCTGCATTCGATCATCGCGACCTTCGGTCCGGAGACCGAAGACCCCGAGGTGGTGAAATTTTCGATCGACGGCATCGACGCCGGCCAGACCACTTTTGGGCATCGCTTCCTGGCGCCGGCGGCGATCTCCGTGCGCCGCTTCGAGGATTACGAAGCAAAACTGAAGGCCGCCAAGGTCGTGCTCGACCCGCAGGCACGCAAGGACATCATTCTGGCCGATGCCAAGCAGTTGGCGTTCGCGCAGGGCTATGAGCTGCTCGAGGATCAGGTGCTGCTCGACGAGGTGTCTGGCCTCGTCGAATGGCCTGTCGTGCTGATGGGATCGTTCGACCAGGAATTTTTGTCGATCCCCGGCGAAGTGATCCGCGCCACCATCCGCAACAACCAGAAATGCTTTGTGGTCAGCGCTCCCAAAACGGGGAAGCTCACCAACAAGTTCATCCTCACCGCCAACATCGAGGCCACCGACGGCGGCAAGGCCATCATCGCCGGCAACGAGCGTGTGATCCGCGCGCGGCTGAGCGATGCGAAGTTTTTCTATGAGAGCGACCTGAAGACGAAGCTCGAAGAGCGCCTGCCGAAATTCGAGAACATCGTGTTCCACGAGAAGCTCGGCACGCAGGGCGAACGCATCAAGCGGATCGAGCGGCTGGCCGCGGAGATTGCGCCGCTGGTCGGCGCCGATGTCGAGAAGACCAAGCGCGCCGCGCATCTGGCGAAGGCGGATTTGCTGACCGAAGTGGTCGGCGAATTCCCGGAACTGCAGGGCTTGATGGGCAAGTACTACGCGCTCGCGCAGGGAGAGGATGCTTCGGTCGCCGCGGCGAGCGAGGAGCATTACAAGCCGCAGGGGCCAGCCGATCGGGTGCCGACCGATCGCCTGAGCGTCGCCGTCGCATTGGCTGACAAGTTGGATACACTGGTTGGTTTCTGGGCGATCGACGAGAAGCCGACTGGAAGCAAGGATCCGTATGCGCTGCGAAGGGCGGCGCTCGGAGTCATCAGGCTGATCGTCGAGAACACGATCAGGCTTCCAATCCTGAAAGCTGCAAAATCGGCTATTCTCGGTCTCCCCGAAAAGGGAGCCAAGTATCCGGCTGCCGATGCACAAAAGCTTCCGGGCGATCTCCTCTCCTTCTTCGCCGATCGCCTGAAAGTCCAACTCCGCGACCAGGGCGCACGTCACGATCTCGTCGATGCCGTGTTTGCGCTCGGAGGCCAGGACGATCTCCTGATGGTCGTCCGCCGCGTCGAGGCGCTCGGCAAATTCCTCGATACCGATGACGGCAAGAACCTGCTCGCGGGGACAAAACGCGCCAGCAACATTCTCTCGATCGAGGAGAAGAAGGACAAGCGCAGCTTCGACGGCGCGCCGGACGTCTCGCTCTACAAGCTCGACGAAGAGAAGGCGCTGGCCAAGGCGATCGATCAGGTCAAGAGCGAGGCCGGTGCTGCGGTGGCCAAGGAAGACTTTGCCGCCGCGATGAGCGCGATGGCGAAGCTGCGGCCGGCCGTGGACGCGTTCTTTGACAAGGTCAAGGTCAACGACGATGAACCAAACGTGCGTGAGAACAGACTGAAGCTCTTGAACGAAATCCGCGCGGCGACGCGCGCGGTGGCGGACTTTTCGAAGATCGAGGGCTGACACGTGGATCAGAAGACGCTGGCCGCTTACGATTCGGATGCGGCGGCGTTCGCCAAGGACTGGCTCGAGCAGCCGGCGCCCGTTGATTTGCACGAAATCGTCGAGCGCTTCTTCGTGCGCGGCGGCAATTCGGCCGATATCGGCTGCGGCTGCGGCCGCGAGGTGGCTTGGCTCAACGCCAACGGCTTTTCCGCCGCTGGTTTCGACGCCTCGGAAGGCCTGCTGGCGGAGGCGCGGCAGCGTTATCCCGGTTTTAAGTTCGCGCATGCCGAACTGCCCGACTTGAAGGGCATCGGCACCTACGACAACGTGCTGTGCGAGACCGTGATCATGCATCTGGAGCGCGCGCAGATCGCCCTTGCGGTCCGCCGGCTGCTCAACGCCGTCAAGCCCAGTGGCATTCTCTATCTGAGCTGGCGGATCACCGACAATGCCGACCTGCGCGATTCGCAGGGGCGGCTTTACTGTGCGTTCGATACCGCGCTGGTGCTGGCGGAATTGAAGTCGACGTCGCTGTTGCTCGATGAAGAGGTCGTCAGCGCCTCCTCGGGCAAGAAGATTCACCGCCTCGTCGCCAAGAAGGCGGGCCTGGAGATCAGGGAATAGGGCTCGTCGTCATTCCGGGATGCGCCTCTTGGCGCAGGCCCGGAATCCATTCATCGACGTAGCTTGCCGCCTGATGGATTCCGGGCTCGCGCTACGCGCGCCCCGGAATGACCGATAAACGAAAAGCCCCGCCCAGGGGGAAGCCGGGCGGGGCTTTCTTGTCCGGTCGTATCTCGCGCACATCCGCTTGCGCGGCGCCCGGACTATCGTTCAGGCTGGCGGGATTAGTCGACCACCTGAACGATGCGACGCGAACGCGGCTCGACCAGGACCGTCTGGCCGTTCACCACGGTGTAGCGATAGGGCGTTGCCGCATAGGTCTGCGGCACGTCGTAATAGGTGATGCCGGCTTCAGGCAGCACGCCGCCGACGGTCACGCGATCCGGAACGGTGAAAGTCGGCACGCGCTCACGCACGACATATTCCCGGAACGCCGGGCGTTGTTCGATGGTGATGCCCTCATGCTCGCCGACGACCACGCTGCCGCCGCCAACGACACCCACGGTGCCGCTCTGCGCCTGTGCTGCGATCGGGGCAGCCATCACGCCGGCGATAGCTGCGATGGCAAGTAGTCTGTTCTGCATAGTGTACTCCCTCGTGCAGAAGAACGCCGGCTAGCCAGCGTACAATGCGATCCAATTCATCGCGCGCGGCATAGTTCCGGAAAAATGGCTGCCTCAAACGCGGCAATTTCGGGCAATTTTTGCGAACGCCGGAACCCGTTGAGGCGACAGGCGTCTCCTATTCCGGAACCGCGCCAGCGGTTAAGTTGCCGCCCTCGATTCGAGCTTCCCCTCATCATCAGGAGAAATTTCAAATGACCATCACCGCCGCGCATATTTCCCCGATCGTCGCCCTGATTGCGGGAGTCCTGATCCTGATCATGCCGCGGTTCCTGAATTTCATCGTCGCGATCTACCTGATCATCGTCGGTCTCGCCGGGCTCGGCGTGTTCAAGATGCTGCGCTTCTAGTCAGGCAAGCGGGGTTTCGCGGCTTGCGCGGAACCCCTCAAAGTGGTGTAAGGCGCGCATCTTCTCCTCTCTTTTCGGATTGTCATCTGCCATGGCCAAAGCGGTTGCGAAGTCCAAGAAAAACCTTGTGAAAATCGTAGCGAAATCAAAGTCATCGGCGCCGGGCAAAGCCGCGCCGGCGGCCTCCGCGCGCAAGACGCTAACGAAGGCTCCGGCACCCAAGGCAGTTGCGAAGCCAGCGCCCAAGGCGGTTACGAAGCCAATTGCCAAGCCGGTTGCCAAGGCCGCTGTGAAGGCTCCGAGCAAGCCTGCCAGCAAGATGGCGAAGAAGGTGAGCAAGCCGGCCGTCGAAGCGGTAAAATCCGGCAAGTGGGTCTACACGTTTGGTGACGGCAAGGCCGAGGGTAAAGCCGGCTTGCGCGATCTGCTCGGCGGCAAGGGCGCCAATCTCGCCGAAATGGCCAATCTCGGCCTGCCGGTGCCTCCGGGCTTCACGATTCCGACCTCGGTCTGCACTTACTTCTACGCCCACGACAAATCCTATCCGGCCGCGCTGAAGGCGCAGGTCGAGAAGGCGCTGGAGCATGTCGGCAAGCTCGCCGGCAAATCGTTCGGCGATCCCAAGAATCCGCTGCTGGTGTCGGTGCGCTCCGGCGGCCGCGCCTCGATGCCGGGCATGATGGACACCGTGCTCAATCTCGGCCTCAACGACCAGACCGTCGAAGCGCTCGCCGAATTGTCCGGCGACCGCCGCTTTGCCTATGACAGCTATCGCCGTTTCATCACGATGTATTCGGATGTCGTGCTCGGCTTCGAGCATCATCATTTCGAGGACATCCTCGACACCTTCAAGGACGGCCAGGGCTATACGCTCGACACCGATCTGACCGGCGACGACTGGGTCGAACTGGTCGGCCGTTACAAGGATGCGGTGGCGCGCGAGACCGGCCATGATTTCCCGCAGGATCCGCACGCGCAATTGTGGGGCGCGATCGGCGCGGTGTTTTCATCCTGGATGAACGCGCGCGCGGTGACGTACCGCCGCCTGCACGACATTCCGGAATCCTGGGGCACCGCCGTCAACATTCAGGCCATGGTGTTCGGCAATATGGGCGAGACCTCGGCGACCGGCGTCGCGTTCACGCGCAACCCCTCGACCGGCGAGAGCAAGCTGTACGGCGAATTCCTGATCAACGCGCAGGGCGAAGACGTGGTGGCGGGTATCCGCACGCCGCAGGACATCACCGAATATGCGCGCCAGGAATCCGGCTCCGACAAGACGTCCATGGAAGTCGCGATGCCCGACGCGTTCAAGGAACTGACGCGGATCTACACGCTGCTCGAAAAGCACTACCGCGACATGCAGGACATGGAGTTTACGGTCGAGCAGGGCAAATTGTGGATGCTGCAGACCCGCGGCGGCAAGCGCACCGCCAAGGCGGCGCTGCGTATCGCGGTCGAACTCGCCAATGAAGGCCTGATCTCGAAAAAGGACGCAGTGATGCGGATCGATCCCGCTTCGCTCGACCAGTTGCTGCACCCGACCATCGATCCCTCCGCCAAGCGCGACGTTATCGCCACCGGCCTGCCGGCCTCGCCGGGCGCCGCCTCCGGCGAAATCGTATTCTCGTCCGATGAAGCGGCCAAACTGCAGGCCGATGGCCGCAAGGTCATTCTGGTGCGGGTCGAGACCAGCCCGGAAGATATTCACGGCATGCATGCCGCTGAAGGCATTCTCACCACCCGTGGCGGCATGACCTCGCACGCCGCCGTGGTGGCGCGCGGCATGGGCAAGCCCTGCGTCTCCGGCTGCGGCACCATCCGCGTCGATTACGGCCGCGGTACCATGAGCATCGGCACCCGCACCTTCAAGACCGGCGACGTCATCACCATCGACGGCTCGGTCGGCCAGGTGCTGGCCGGACGGATGCCGATGATCGAGCCGAAACTGTCGGGCGAATTCGGCACGCTGATGGGCTGGGCCGATGCCGTTCGCAAGCTCGGTGTCCGCGTCAACGCCGACACGCCGGAAGACGCGCGCACCGCGATCAAGTTCGGCGGCGAGGGCATCGGCCTTTGCCGTACCGAGCACATGTTCTTCGAAGAGACCCGCATCCGCACCGTGCGCGAGATGATCCTTTCCGAGGACGAACAGTCACGCCGCGCGGCGCTGTCGAAGCTGCTGCCGATGCAGCGCGCGGATTTCGTCGAGCTGTTCGAGATCATGAAGGGGCTTCCCGTCACGATCCGTCTGCTCGATCCGCCGCTGCACGAGTTCCTGCCGCACACCCAGGCCGAGATCGAGGAAGTCGCGCGGGCGATGAACACCGATCCGCGCAAGCTCGCGGACCGTGCCAGGGATCTTGCCGAGTTCAACCCGATGCTGGGCTTCCGCGGCTGCCGTCTTGCGATCGCCTATCCTGAAATCGCCGAGATGCAGGCGCGCGCGATCTTCGAAGCCGCGGTCGAAGCCGAGAAGCGCACCAGCAAGGCCGTCGGCCTCGAGGTGATGGTGCCGCTGATCGCGACCAAGGCCGAGTTCGACCTGGTCAAGGCGCGGATCGACGCCACCGCGCAGTCGGTGATGAAGGAGACCGGCAAGAAACTCGTCTATCAGGTCGGCACCATGATCGAGTTGCCGCGCGCGTGCCTGATGGCCGGCGACGTGGCACAGACCGCGGAGTTCTTCTCCTTCGGCACCAACGACCTCACGCAAACCACCTACGGCATCAGCCGCGACGACGCCGCGAGCTTCCTCGGCACCTATGTGGCGAAGGGCATCCTCGAGATCGATCCGTTCATCTCGGTTGATCGTGACGGCGTCGGCGAACTCGTCAAGATCGGCGTCGCGCGCGGCCGCAAGACGCGGCCCGATCTCAAGGTCGGGATTTGCGGCGAGCATGGCGGCGATCCCGCCTCGGTGGCATTCTGCCACGAGATCGGCCTCGACTACGTCTCGTGCTCGCCCTATCGCGTGCCGATCGCGCGGCTCGCCGCGGCGCAAGCCGCGCTTGGCAAGACGGTCGCGAGCCAGGCGTAAGCGACAACAGAGTGTTGAATTGAAATGGCCGGGATTTTCCCGGCCATTTTGTTGCATCTGCTCTTGGTTCTAGTTCGTCATTCCGGGATGGTGCGTTAGCACCAGACCTCAGGTGCGCAATTGCGCACCGGGGAATCTCGAGATTCCGGGTTCGATGCTTTGCATCGCCCCTGAATGACGGCGTGATGCTGCGATCACTGCTCCGTAGCAACACGGGAGCCCGCAACGTTTTCTTCATCATCTTCGTTGACGGGATGTTTACCACTTTTATCGCGCTGGCGTTTACCAAGCTCTCTCAATCGCCACAGCAAATGCGCGCGATGTCTTGCGTGGTGCACGCAGGCCACGCCGATTAACTCCCCGGCAACCTAAATTCGATACCAACAATAAAGATCGAATTGCACGGATGTACTGAGTTCGGTCGTTTTTTGTAAGCGTTGCGTAGAGCGTATCGATGAATGTGTTGCGTAACCAGCCGAAGGGCGCGCGGTTCGCGTCCTTCGGTCTCGGTCTTTGCATCTTCGCATTGATGCCGACCGAGATCGGATATCAGGATATCGCGTCACTGCTGGCCCGGCAGCCGGGCGTCGCCGAACGCTGGCAGAAGCGTGTGTTCTCCAGTGCCGGCAATATCCACGTCGCGACCTTCAGCTTTGGTCGTCCGATCGGAACCGCTTCGCCGCAGACCGCAACCTTTCGGCTCGCCAGCCTCGACAATCAGGGCATCGACATCACCGGCGCAGTGACGCGCAACCCGATCATAGCCCCGCCGCCGCGTTATCATGCCGCCGATTTCCCCAAGGTCGATCGCACCATGAAGGGCGATCGCCTTGTCATCGCGCCGTCCGCGCCTGCGGAGAGTTCAATCCCCGCCGGCAGCGCGCCCGCCATCGAAGATCCTTCGTCTTCAAACGCCTCCGTCAAAGGCCAGAAGACCGCGGCCACGCCGCCTTCAGGTGAGCCCGCGCTGCTCGATGCCGAACTTCAGGCCGCGCTGCGCGCGCCGCCGCTGCCGCAATTCGATGTGTCGATGTCACTCGAGGCCAAACCGCTCGACGACAAGCCGCTTGTTGCGCCAAAGGACGTCTCGGCAGCACCGGAAGTGGCGCTCGCGCCCGCGCCGCCGCGCGACAATTTCGCCTTCAAGACCTCGAGCCTGTTTTTTGGCTCGTCGCTCGGCTCGCCCGAAACCATGGAGCGCTGGCGGCCGGGCGAAGAGCCCATCATCATGCTGCCGAGCGCGGTGGTTGCCGATCCCGACATGAAGATCATGGCCTCGCTGCCGGTCGATGCCGACGGCCCGGTCAAGGCCGGCGAGATGGGCGTCAGCGTCGCGCCGAAGGGCGAGGTCAATTCCGACAACCAGCGCGCCAAGACCCCGGCCGAGCGGCTCGGCCTGTTCGACGACAAGTCGCGCGCCAAGTCGGAAAAATGTCTGACTGAAGTTGTCTATTTCGAAGCCCGCGGCGAAGCGGTGCGCGGCCAGATCGCGGTGGCGCAAGTGGTGTTGAACCGCGCCTTCTCCGGCAAATATCCGGATACGGTGTGCGGCGTGGTCTACCAGAACAAGCACCGCCATCTGGCCTGCCAGTTCACCTTCGCCTGCGACAACAACAAGGACGTCGTCAAAGAGCCCGACATGTGGGATCGCGCGCAACGGATCGCAAAGGCGATGCTGGACGGCCAGCTCTGGTTGCCCGAGGTCGACAAGTCGACGCACTACCATGCCTATTGGGTGCGTCCGTCCTGGGTCAGCGAGATGAAGAAGATGTACAAGACCGGCGTGCACACCTTCTACCGGCCCCGCAACTGGGGCGACGGCAGCGACGCGCCAAGCTGGGGCACCGCGGCGGAGACGGCGCAAATTTCCGCCAAGCTCGCCGAAGCTGCAAAGAGCTCAGCCGAGCAGGCGAGTTTCAGAAGGTAGGCGGTGCGCTCCCTCGCCCCGCTCTTCGCGGGGAGAGGGTTGGGGTGAGGGGCTCTCACCGCGACGTCGGTCTAAATTGTTCGACCTGTACCCCCTCACCCGACGCTTCGCGTCGACCTCTCCCCGCAAGCGGGGCGAGGTAAAGCAGACCCCCAAAATTGCACTCGACGATTTTGCAGGGCTGCCCTGCAGCGGAAAAATTTTCTCCGCCGCTCTTGGGATTTTCATGCGAATGCATTAACTCCTCCCGGCGCACCCGGCCGGTCCCCTCCGGCCCGGGCGCCAAGCATCGAGGAAACGCATGGCTGTCACCGCAGACAATCTTCGCCCGGCCAAAGCCAGCTGGCGGACGCCGTTGGTGATCATCATCTGCGGATGCGCGATCGCGCTGCTCAGTTTCGGGCCGCGATCGAGCCTTGGTTTCTTCATCCAGCCCATGAGCAAGGAATTTACCTGGGGCCGCGACGTCTTCGGCCTCGCGCTGGCGCTGCAGAACCTGTTGTGGGGATTGGGCCAGCCGATCGCAGGCGCGATCGCCGACCGCTTCGGCATCCTGCGCGTGATGGTCATCGGCGCGCTGCTCTATGCCGGCGGGCTGCTGGTGATGCGCTACGCATCGACGCCTGGCTCGCTCGATCTTGGCGCGGGTGTTCTGATCGGTTTCGGACTTTCCGGCTGTTCGTTCAATCTGGTTCTGTCTGCCTTCAGCAAGCTGTTGCCGCCGGAGAAGCGCGGCCTGGCGCTCGGCGCCGGTACCGCCGCCGGCTCGTTCGGACAGTTCCTGTTCGCGCCGTTTGGCGTGGCGCTGATCGACAATTTCGGCTGGCAATCTGCGCTCACCGTGTTCGCGCTGCTGATGCTTCTGATCGTGCCGCTGTCGCTGGCGCTCGCAACGCCGCCTGCGACGTCGGAAAATGTGCCGGTCGCGGACCAGCAGTCGTTCAAGACGGCGCTCGCGGAAGCGTTCGGTCATCCCTCTTACGTGCTGCTGGTGCTCGGCTTCTTTACGTGCGGCTTCCAACTCGCCTTCATCACCGTGCATCTGCCGGCCTATCTGGCCGATCGCGGCATATCTGCGCAGACCGGCGGTTGGGTGATCGCCGCGGTCGGCCTGTTCAACATCATCGGCTCGCTCAGCGTCGGCGTGCTGCAGAACAAGTTTCCGAAGCGCTATATTCTTTCGTTTCTGTACTTCATGCGCGCGATGGCGATTGTCGCCTTCATCTCGTTCCCGATCACGCCGCTTTCCGCCATCATGTTCGGCGCCGTCACCGGCCTGGCCTGGCTCTCGACGGTGCCACCGACCTCGGCGCTGGTGGCGCTGATGTTCGGCACCCGCTGGTTCGCCACCCTCTATGGCTTTGCCTTTGTGAGCCATCAGGTCGGCGGCTTTCTCGGCGTCTGGCTCGGCGGCATCGTGTTCGAGCAGTATGGCTCGTACACGCCGATCTGGTGGCTTTCGGTACTGTTCGGCGTGCTGTCGGCATTGATCAACCTGCCGATCGTGGAACAGCCGGTCGCGCGCCCGGTTGCGCAGCCCGCCTGATCCGGTAAAAACCCCGGACATACAAAGTTCGGGGAGCTTGCCGTGGGAACGTTCAAGGCCATCAGGATCGACAAGGCGGATAAAGGTACCACCGCCGCGCTGACGCAGTTCGACGAAGCCGAATTGATGGACGGCGACGTCACCGTCCGCGTCGAATGGTCGACGCTGAACTACAAGGACGGTCTGGCCCTCACCGGCAAGGCCCCCGTGGTGCGGCGCTTCCCGATGATCGCCGGCATCGACTTCGCAGGGATCGTCGAGCAATCCACCCATCCGCAGTGGAAGGCCGGCGACAGGGTGGTCTGCAACGGCTGGGGCATGGGCGAGACCCATCTCGGCAGCTACGCCGAGAAGGCCCGCGTCAAGGGCGACTGGCTGGTGCGGCTGCCCGATAATATCTCGACCCGCGACGCGATGGCGATCGGCACCGCGGGCTATACCGCGATGCTGTCGGTGCTGGCGCTCGAGAAGCACGGCCTGACGCCCAAAAGCGGCCCCGTCGTCGTGACAGGTGCTGCGGGCGGCGTCGGTTCGGTCGCGACCGCCGTGCTGTCGAAACTCGGCTATCAGGTCATCGCTTCCACCGGGCGGGTGTCGGAGGCCGATTATCTGAAAGGTCTCGGCGCCGCCGAGGTGATCGACCGCAGCGAATTGTCAGGCCCCGCAAAGCCGCTGGCCAAGGAGCGCTGGGCCGGGGGCATCGACAGCGTCGGGTCGACCACGCTCGCCAACATCCTTTCGATGACGAAATATGGCGGCGCTATCGCTGCGTGCGGGCTTGCGGCGGGCATGGACCTGCCGTCTTCGGTGGCGCCGTTCATTTTGCGCGGAGTGTGCCTTCTCGGCATCGATTCGGTGATGTGCCCGATCGAGCAGCGCAAGCTTGCCTGGAGCCGCCTCGCCAGCGATTTGGATCGCGGCAAACTAGCTGATATTACTCATGAAATCGGCCTGGACCAGGTCATCGGCGCCGGCGCCAAAATCCTCGCCGGCGAGGTCCGCGGTCGAATCGTGGTAAAAATTCTCTAACGGCGTTCAGACTTTACCAACCATGCTGCTCCAATGTTGCCACGGTTCGTATGGTAAGCAGCGGGTAAAGAGGCCTGCATGATCCGGAAAACGGGATAACGGTTTTCCGTCGCGACAAACGCGTAGCGTTTACGCGGAGGTCATGTCTAGCAAGGCGGGTGCCCGCGCTCAGTAGAGTGGAGTTGCTGCATGCTTGCGCGTTTGGTGTTGGGGGCCGTCACGGCCACGGCGATGGTGGTGCCGGCGCTGGCCGGGATGATGAATGCCGATGAAGCCCGCAAGTTTGTGGCCGGCAAGGTTTTCGCCTTCACCTGTTTCGACGGCTCCCGCGGCGCAGGCCGCGTGCTCGACGATCTCGGGGCGGCCGGCTCCATTCAATTCAGCGGCGCGGGACCCACCCGCCATGTGCGCCTGCCCGGCAACACGCTGCAGATCCGCGGCCAGGCGGTTTGCGCTTCCATCAAGGGTCTTCCGTTCGAGCCGTGCTTCAATCTCGAAAAGCGCGATGACCGCTCCTTCCGGGGATCGGTGTCGGGCATGGGCTTCGCCTATTGCGATTTCCGTCACCAGGGCGCGCAGCAGATGCTGATGGCCCGCTCGGTGGCGCGGCCGCGTTCGCTGCATGCGCCCGCGCAGACACGCTCTGCCGACGCCTCGCGCACGGAGGTCTCGGCTCGCGTCGAGACGCCGGCGGTTGAGGCCGCGAAGCTCGAGCCGGTAAAGGCGGAGCCGGCGAAGGTCGAAAGCGCGCCGGAACTGCGCCGTTCCACCGAGTGATATCAGGCGAAATGAAGCCCAAAGTTGGGAAAGTGTGCCCGTAGTCATACGGGCTGGCGTTTTCACGTCTTGGTAGCGAGTCTGGCCCACCGTGACGGCCAATGACGGCCTGGGGGCGGCTCATACGTGAGATCAACTATGCCGCTGTATTTTTTCCGGATTAGCAACGGTCACTACGCTGGCGCATCCGAACAGGGCTCCGAATTCGAAAGCCGCGAAGCCGCCTGGGCCGAGATGACCAAGGTGTCCGGCAACCTGCTCGGCAGCATTTCGCGCAGCATGAAGCAGAACGCCGAATGGCAGATGGAAATGCTCGACGAGTCCAAGAAGCCGGTGTTCAGGATCCGCCTCGTGGCGGAATCCGTCGCCTAATTTTCGATCGGCAAGTTCCTCCGTTCGGTGCGCGCGCCCTGATCGATCAACTCTCCGTCGGCAGCGCAGGCGCCGCCGCCGCCCGCCTGCGGAACAGGATCCGCTGATACAGCCAGCCGATCGCCACCAGCACCAGGCCCAGGCACATAAAGGACAGCGCGCGGTAGACCCCGGTCAGCGTCGACATGTCGATCAGGAAGGCTTTCAGGATCGTCAGCGCGATCACGACCGCCGATGCCAGCCGCGCGCGTTGCGAGTTGAAGAGGATGCCAACCCCGAGCATGACGACGCCGAACGCCAGATAGGCGATCGAGTAGGTGTATTGCTCGGCGCCAGTGGTCGGGCCGACGGCCATGACCGGACCGTGATAGATCCTGCGGATTTCAAACGTCACATAGGCCAGCGCCAGAATCAGCGCACCTGCCGCGATCGTGTTGGCGTATTCGACCGGACGCCGCCCCGCCACCGCATACGACAACAGCAGCGCCAGCACCGCGGGCAGGGCATAGCCGAGCAGCAGCAGGTTGATGACGGCGCCGCCGACATCGATCGACCATAGCATCGGGTTCTCCAGCACCAGCAGCCCGAACACGGAAGCAAGGCCTGCAAAGGCGGTGAGCAGGATTGCGCCGGCATTGTGAACGACACTTCCGGTGCGGAGGCGCAGGCGCTCGAGCCCGATCGCCATCGCCAGCGCGACACAGACCTGCAGCGCGACTTCGGCCAGGCCGGCGCTCGGGCGATAGACGTCGCCATTATTGACGGCATGGCGGATTTCCATGAACGCCAGCAGCACCGTGAACAGGATGGCAGCGAATTCCACGATGCGCAGCGGCGCATCGTCGCCGCCGCGGCGCAGGAAGATGCTGCCGGCCCAGAACGATAGCGCCGGAATGCCGTAACCCCACAGCAGCCAGTTGAAAATCGGCGTGGTGCCGACGGCGTGGCCTACGATGCGCGGCTCGTAACCGATCCGCAGCACCACGATGGCGGCGAGGATCGCGGCCAGCGAACGCAGGAACGGGATCGGACGCTGCATCGAGATCCAGGCGGTGCCTGCCGACATCAGCGCCAGCGCGATGGTGAGCCAGCCTTTTTCCAGCGCGAACGTCAGCGCCAGCGCCAGCGCTGCGAGCGCGCCGGTCGCAAACAGCGCGATCGAGGCCTGCAGGCCCGGACGGTCCTCGCGCTTGGTCAGGATCTCGGTCGCCGCAGCATAGGCGGCGGCCAGGATCACCGCGAGGATCGCGAACGGGATCGAGCGGTCGAGATTCGCAATTCGGGCATAGAGCGCGACCAGCAGTGCCAGCGGCGTGAACACGGCCGCAGCCGACCACACCACGGGAATGATCGGACTGGCCGAGCGGCCCTGCGCCAGGAATCCCGCGACGCCGAAACCTGCCGCGAAGATCGCAGCCGAGATCAGGTGCAGCGAAACAGAACCATCCGTTGCGCTCGGCCCGATGCCCGCGATCGGCCCGCCGGGCAGCACCAGCATGTCAGGGTTGGCGCGGATCGCCCATTCGGCGAACACGATGAAGACGAGACCGGCGGCGGCGCCGACCGCGCCGACCGCGGCATCGGTGCGCCAGGCCACAAACAAGCTGCCGGCGACCAGCAGGCCGAACGCGACCATCGCGACGTCGGCGTGAGAACTATTCAGCACGATCAGGGTCGCGCCGAACAGATAGGCCGCGAGCGAGCCGGACGAAATCGGTTCGATCTCGCCGTCTTGCGCTGAAGGCCCGAACATGAAGCCGCACACGACAAGCAATGCGGCGAGGATGAAGCCGGCGATCACATGGAACACATGCGGCGCGACCATCGACGGGCCGCATTGCAGGCAGGGAAGCGTCCAGAGCAGTGCGAACACGATGGTGGTGACCGCAAGCCAGCGCCACATCCGCACCCGCGCCAGGCCGAAGGCGGCCGCGGTGACGATCGCGAGATAGACGTAGAGCGCCCAGAAGTCCGGCTTGCCGGAGGAGACCAGGACCGGGGTGACGAAGGCGGCGGCGATGCCGAGCCCGGCCAGCGCCGGCCCGTGCAGCAAAGCCGCGGCCAGCGTGCCCATCGCGACCAGCCCAAGCAGGATGAACGCGGTGGCGGGGACCAGGAAGCCGTACAGCGCATAGGCTGCGTAGACGGTCGCAAAGGCCACGGCCGTGCCGGCGGCGGTCAGGATCGCGGGGATGTTGGCGATCGGCGTCGCTTCGATCGTGGAGATGCTTTCCTTGCGACGGGTCCATTCGCCGGCAGCGAGCAGCGCCAGCGCGAACAGGCCGCCGAGCAGCACACGCACTCCGGGGCCGAGCAGGCCAGCCTCGATCGAATAGCGCACCATGAAGAAGCCGCCGAGCGCCAGCGTCAGGCCGCCGATCCACACCACCCAGCGGGTGCCGAGTGTTTCCTCAAAACCGCGATCGGGTTGCGGTAGGGGCGGCGGCGGCGCGGCGGGCGGGCCGTCGGCCGTTTCGGCTGTCGTCTCGGTCGGCGCTTCGGTTTGCGGCCCGGTGGCGGGAGGGGTCCATTCAGCCTCGGGCGCGATCGGCGGCGGTTCGGCCACGATGCCGGGAGAGGCGGGCGCGGTGCCTTGCTCGAACATCTGGGGCAGCGGTGGCGGGACGGGCCGGGCGAGCGCTGCCGCCGCTTCCATCCTGTCCAGCCGCCTTCGCAACTCCCCGATCTCGTTCATCGCCTTGACGGCAACGATAACGGCGACAATGGCGAACAGGAACGGAAGAATTGCAAACTCGTCGAGCATCAGGCCTCCAGGCGGGCACGCAGAAACGTTAACCGCCTCTATGCGGCCCGTCGCAATGCTGTGAGTGCAGTTCTGCCCGAAAAAAGTTCAAACCGCCCCCGGCTGGCGGCATTTTAGCACGTGATTCGAGGAAGATTATTCGAGATCGACGCGGAAGGGGCGGCCCTCCACGGTCATGCTGCCCGGGCCCATCTCGTCGAGCGCCCGCAGCATCCGCCCCTCGCGCCCCAGCGCCTTGTCGGCGAGGCTGACGATCAGCCGGTTGGGCTGGGCGATCGGCGAGGCGGCGCGGATCTGCCGGGCGATCGAAACCTCGTCGCGGTGCGGATTGAGCATGCAGGCGGCGGCAAAGGCGCTGGCGGTCGAACGGCTGATGCCGGCATAGCAATGCACCACCATCGGCGCGCTGCGGTCCCAGCCGCGCACGAAGTTCAGCACCTTCTCGATATGCGCGTCCGACGGCGCCAGAAAGCCGTCCATCACCTCGGTGATGTCGTCCATCGACACGCGCAAATGGTTGGCCTCGAGCACCGAGGGCGGCCGCTGCACCTGATCGACATTGGCCATCACGGTGAGGATATGGCTGGCGCCGGTGGCCTTGACGGTTTCGGGAAGGGCGGCGAGCGAGCAGACGTGAAGCATGGCGATCCTTTTGGGGAGGCGTCCATTGCGGACCGTCCCTGGGCAGGAGCCATTATAGGCCCGGGCGGGGGCCGGTCAAAGCGCCCTTCGGCCCGGGTGGGCACGAACCACAACATCTAGCCCGACGGCCGCGCCCGGCGTAGCCGGGGTAAATCACTTCTGGTATTCGGAAGTCATGTCAAGCCCCAGAATAAAAAATATTTCTGTTTACCAGAATGAAAATCAGGGGTATCTATTTGGCCATCCCGTCCTACTCAGAAGGGCGTCGGCCGTCGTCACGGACGTTGGGCGGGTTGCGGTGGACGCTGGTTTACGCTGAGACGATGGCGTGGATTAAGCGTACGGCAAAACCGTGTGGTCCTGGCGCCCGTTGCAGGCGTCAAGCTGTCGGGTAGGCGCAAGCTGAACCGGTGGTGACGGAGTCAACCAAGAACTCGTCTCCGGGGAGATCACGGCATAAGCCGTAAAGCCATTGCGCAGGGAAGGCCGGGTGTTCTCCGCTGCCCTGTATGCTCGTGTGCAGCCTACTTAGTGCAAACCGCACACGAGACCGCGGGTGCAGCGCGCACCCGGTCTTCCCTGCGCCCTCTCATTGGAGGGCGGGAAGTTTCTGGCAAAGCTCGGGCGCAATGCGTCGCGAGAACGTCGAGGTGTGTGTCGCACCCACAATCGTCGTCCCCGCCGAGTGCGCAATTGCGCACGGGGGCGGGGACCCAGTATCCCAGAGACCGCAATGATTGAACCGAGAAGCCGCGGCGTACTGGATCCCCCGCCTTCGCGGGGGACGACAGCAATGTGTGGCGCTACACCATCCCCGTCATTGCGAGCGCAGCGAAGCAATCCATCTCGCCGCGTCAAGAAAGAATGGATTGCTTGCTTCGCTTCGCTCGCAATGACGAACTCAGCTGTTTGAAATTCAAATCGGAATATTTGCGACGGCGCAGCGCCTACGTTGCCACCGCCCCAAACCGCGCCAGGAACTGCTTCTCCGCCTTGGCCGCGGTCCATGGCGTCAGATATTCGCGCACGGTTGGTTCGGGCAGGCCGGGATCCTTGCCGAACAGACGCTTAGCTTCGGCCTCCGCAAAGCCTGCCAGATGGGTGGCTTCGAGATAGGCCGCGCCGCGGTCGGCGGCCTTGATCGCCTGCGTGATGGCATCGGCCAGTACCGGCGGCAGGCCGAAGCGGATATGGATCGCCGCCAGCAGGCGTTTCTCCACCACCTTGTAATCGCCGCCGATCACGGCCTTGAACGGCGAGATCATGTCGCCGATGACATATTCCGGCGCGTCGTGCAGCAATGCGGCGAGCCGGAATTTGATATCGACGCGAGGCATCTGCTCGCGCAGCACCGCTTCCACCAGCAGCGTGTGCTGCGCCACCGAAAAAATATGCGCGCCGCTGGTCTGGCCGTTCCAGCGCGCGACGCGCGCCAGGCCATGGGCGATATCGGCGACTTCGATATCGAGCGGCGAGGGGTCGAGCAAATCGAGCCGCCGCCCCGACAGCATCCGCTGCCAGGCCCGTGTCGAGACATCGGAAGATTTGCCAGATGTTCTTCTCGTCGTCATTTGACCTTGAGGCGGGGCTTGCGATGTTGACCGCTGCAGGTCTCGTGGCAGAAGCACGTGACCAGATGGTCGTTGACCATGCCGGTGGCCTGCATGAAGGCGTAGACGATGGTCGGCCCGACGAACTTGAATCCACGCGCGCCGAGCTCCTTGGAAATCGTGATCGAGAGCGGCGTCGAAGCCGGCACGCTCGCAGTCGTCTTGAACTGATTGACCTTCGGCTTGCCGTCGACGAAGTCCCACAGGAATTTCGAGAAGCCCGCGCCTTCTTCCATGATCTTGAGATAGCCCTTGGCGCTGTTGACAGCGCCTTCGATCTTGGAACGGTTGCGGACGATGCCGGCATCGTTCATCAGCGCGTGGACTTTCTTCTCGTTGTAGCGCGCGATCTTCTCCGGGACGAAATCGTCGAACGCTTTGCGAAAGTTCTCGCGCTTGCGCAGGATCGTGATCCAGGAAAGGCCGGCCTGAAAGCCGTCGAGGATCAGCTTTTCATACAGCGCGCGGTCGTCATATTCAGGCACGCCCCATTCGGTGTCGTGATAGGCCATGTAGAACGGATCTTCACCCGGCCACGGGCAGCGGGTCTTGCCATCGGCGTGCAGGCGTGCGGAGCGGCTCATTGGACTTTGCTCATGCGACGGTCTGCTTCGGCGGCGTGCGCACGTCGTTCGGATCGGTGAGGCGGATCGCAAGCCCGCCGGCCGACAGCGATAGCCCAGCGTCGAGCGCGTCGGCGACGCGGTCGGTCCGCAGCAGCGCGATGCCGTGGCCGCCGGCGGTCGACCCCATGGTGCCGACCGGCTTGTCGCCGGCAACGACGGGGATGCCGACTTCGGGCGAGAAATCCTCCAGCGTGACCCGAAGCGCGCGGGTGCGCGCGGTGCCGCGATGCTGCATCCGCGACACCACCTCCTGCCCGACGTAGCAGCCCTTGTCGAAATCGATGCCGTGCAGGCGGTCCATATTGGTTTCGTGCGGAAACGCGTCGCTGTACATGAAATCGAGCCCACCGCGCGGCACGCCAATGGCGATGCGATGCACCTCATAGGCGGCTTCATCGACGAGCTCTGCGCCGATCAAATCGGCGACCTTCTGCTTGAGCTCTTCGGGAACCAGAATGCGCCAGCCGAGCGTTTCGTTGCGCGGGTCGGCGAAGGCAAGATCAGGCTTCACGTCAGGCTCGCCGTCCCACACCGCGAGCACGCCGAGGCTGTCGGAGAGGTTTTCCACCGCGACCTTGGCGCGCAGCTTGTAGAAACCGAGCTTGTCGGCGAGGCCTTTTGCCAAGGGGCGCGGCACGTCGATCAGGAACCCGCCGCCATGGCCGCTGGGAGCCTCCGTGATCAGGAAATCGGCGGTGATCTTGCCCTGTGGCGTCAGCAGCGCGCCGAACCGGCCAAGGCCCGGCCGCAGCAGCGTGAGGTCGGTCGTGACGAGGCCATTGAGGAAGTTGCGGGCGTCCTCGCCCGAAACCTTGACCACGCCCCGGTCGGTAAGAAACGCTGCTTTCATGCGCTGAAAAGGCCTATTTTGGAGGTTCGTGCTCGAACTTCTCGTTGAAGTTCTCGTTCAAGTTCCTGGGGAAACACGGGTGCCGGATATCACATGGGAAGTTAAGGCGCTAAGGTGCCGTCAACAAGCCCGAGAGGCAGCCTAAAACGGGCGTCGAGGACCGATGAATCAGCGATTTGATACCATTCTAAAATCCGGCACCGTGGTCAATCAGGACGGCGAGGCCATCCGCGACATCGGCATTTCCAATGGCCGGATCGCCGCGATCGGCGGACTCGGGCAGGCGTCCGCGGCCGAGACGATCGACTGCAAGGGCCTGCACATCCTGCCCGGCGTGATCGACACCCAGGTGCATTTCCGCGAGCCGGGCCTGACCCAGAAGGAAGACCTCGAAACCGGATCGCGCAGCGCCGTGATGGGCGGGGTCACCGCGGTGTTCGAAATGCCGAACACCGATCCCCTGACCGTCACCGAGGCGACCTTCAGCGACAAGATCAAGCGCGCCCATCATCGCATGCATTGCGACTTTGCGTTTTTCATCGGCGGCACCCGCGACAACGTCACCGATCTGCCGGAACTGGAACGCGCGCCGGGCTGCGCCGGCGTCAAGGTGTTCATCGGCTCGTCGACCGGCGCGCTGCTGGTCGAGGACGACGAAAGCCTGCGGCGGATCTTTGCGGTCATCAAGCGCCGCGCCGCCTTCCATGCCGAGGACGAATACCGCCTCAACGAGCGCAAGTCGCTGCGCATCGAAGGCGATCCGCGTTCGCATCCGGTGTGGCGCGACGAGACCGCGGCGCTGATGGCGACGCAGCGCCTGGTGAATATCGCCCGCGA
This sequence comes from Bradyrhizobium sp. JYMT SZCCT0180, assembly GCF_018130165.1. GTDB lineage: Bacteria > Pseudomonadota > Alphaproteobacteria > Rhizobiales > Xanthobacteraceae > Bradyrhizobium. The sequence goes on from NZ_JAFCLZ010000021.1 coordinate 66,786, forward strand.
GAGCGGCAAGCGCATCCACGTGCTGCATATCTCGACCAAGCAGGAGATCGACTATCTGCGCGACCACAAGGACGTCGCCTCCTGCGAGGCGACGCCGCACCATCTCACATTGGTGGCGCCCGAATGCTACGAGCGGCTCGGCACCCATGCCCAGATGAACCCGCCGGTGCGCTCGGCCGATCACCGCGACCGCATCTGGTACGGCATCGAGCAGGGCATCATCGACGTGCTCGGCTCCGACCACGCGCCGCATACGCTGGAAGAGAAGTCAAAAACCTATCCGGCCTCGCCCTCGGGCATGACCGGGGTGCAGACGCTGGTGCCTGTCATGCTCGACCACGTCAACGCCGGGCGCTTGTCGCTGCAGCGTTTCGTCGATCTTTCCAGCGCCGGCCCCGCGCGGCTCTACAACATCGCGACCAAGGGCCGCATCGCCGCCGGCTACGACGCCGACTTCACCGTCGTCGATCTCAAGCGCTCCGAGACCATCACCAACAAATGGGTGGCTTCGAAGGCGGGCTGGACGCCCTATGACGGCATGCGCGTCACCGGCTGGCCGGTCGGCACCTTCGTGCGCGGCAAGCGCGTGATGTGGCAAGGCGAACTGACGACGCCATCGACCGGCGAGCCGGTGCGGTTTTTGGAGACGTTGAGGGCGTAGTGCTCTGAGCGCGGGCGGGACACGCGGCTCCATCACAGGTGTCATCACCCGCGCAGGCGGGTGATCCAGTATTCCAGAGACGGTTGTGATAAGGCCGAGAGGCCGCGGCGTACTGGGTCGCCCGCCGGAGCCTGTCATCGGGCGCGCATTCGCGCGACCCGGTGGCGGGCCACGACAGTGGAGTGTGCAGAAAGATTACTGCCTCGCCAGCGACAACGAAAACTCGCCGTTGCGTACGCGCGCGGGAAGGCCTTCGACGAATTTCGCCACCGCGTCCTCGCCATAGGTCGAGACCAGTTCGGCCAGCGCCGTGAACAGGCTCGCCTGCGCCAGGCAGTCGCCGTCGACGCCATCGTGGCGTGCCTCGGCCCAGGCCTCGTGAAGGTAGCTGAGCGCAGCCTGCTTCTGTTCGTGGTCGGGCAGCGGATCGCGGTGAAGCGAATAGGACGCAGGATGGCTCATGAAACTCGACAGACGTTGCGCGCGTTCCCCAGCGGAGCGCATCTGATCGCCAAGCTGTAGCATGCGGCGCGGGGCTCGCTAGGCCACATCTTTAAGAAAGGTTAACGCCGCTCCCGGCATTTGACGGGCTCGCGGGTTTCGCGAGAAAACTCTTAGGAAATGCAGTCGAGTATGGCCTGCGGCGTGGTGCAGACATGCAGCGCGCCGGCCCCGATCAATTCGTCCTTGCTGCCATAGCCGTAGAGCACGCCGATTGCCTGCATGCCGTTGTTCTTGGCGCCGACGATGTCGTGGCTGCGGTCGCCGATCATCAGCGTTCTGGTCGGATCGACCGAAGCGGTCTTCAGCGCGTATTCTAGGAGATCGGACTTGTCGACACGGGTGCCGTCGAGCTCGGAGCCGAACACATGCTCGAAATGATGGCGCAGCCCGAAATGCTCGACGATGCGTGTCGCGAACACATGCGGCTTGCTGGTGGCGACGAACAACCGGTGGCCGGACTGGCGCAGCTTCGTCAGCACTTCGCTGATCCCGTCATACACGGCATTCTCGTACAGCCCGACGTCGGAAAACCGTTCGCGGTACAGCGACACGGCGCGGTCGGCGGAATCTTCCGCGCCCAGCAGTCTGACAAAACTGGCGCGCAGCGGCGGGCCGATGCACCAGGTCAGTTCGTCCTCGGTCGGGATGCTGTGATGGTCGAGCTTTTGCAGCGCATACTGGATCGAACGGGTGATGCCGGGTTTTGGATCGGTCAGCGTGCCGTCGAGATCGAAATAGATTGCGTCGAGGGGCAGGTCAGTTCGCATAGCGGGCAGTCAAATCGCGCGAGATTTTCGAGCCTTCCTCGATGTAGCGGCGGATCGCGATCGAGGCGGCGGGCGTACAGGTGCGGTAAGTCTGCTGGAAGCCGTTATAGCCGCGGTTGAAGGCGGCGATCATGCGCGCGCGGCGTTCGCCCGAAGGCGTTTCGGCATCGACCAGCGCCTGCATTTCGTTGCGCCATTTCGCACCTTCATTGTTGCCGCAGATGCCACGCAAATAGTGCAGCGTGCCGAGGATTTCGGCCAGCCGCTGCAAATCGCGGTCGAACGGGGCAGCACCATCCTGGGCCCGCGCGGGCGTCAGATGGCAGGCCGAGATGAGGATGAGGACGGCGAAAAAGTGCTTGCGCATATGGGGGTCCAGAACCCGCCCGATATGCCCCCTCAATGCGCCGGAGGCAAGACATAGCGTTTTCAAGCGAATTGGACACCGGTTCGCGTCAAGAAAACGCGTCAAAACAAAGGACTCGCGCCTAAACCAGCTTCCGTGCTGCCGAGATGACCTCCAGGAGGCCGCCGGTGACCTTGAGATCGCCGAGCGCATCGGGGTCGAACCAGCCAAAGTCGTCGTGCTCGTCGTTCAGGACCGGCTCCCGGGCGGTCCAGCGCGCCGCGAACGACATGATCAGATAATGCCCGCCGCCGCCGGTTCCCGGTAGCACCTCGCGCCAGCCGGCCAGCGCCAGAATCTCGATACGCAAGCCCGTTTCCTCGTCGACCTCGCGATGCAGCGCCGTATGCAGCGATTCGCCGAATTCGACCCGGCCGCCGGGGAACGAATAAAAGCCCTTGCCCGGCGAGCGCGAGCGGCGGACCAGCAACACCTTGCCGTCGCGAAAGATCGCGCCGCTGACGGCGAGTTGGGGACGGGTGGGCGGGGCTAGCGAATCCAAGGGCTTGATCCAGCAAAAGTGGCAGACGGTTTCGGGCCGGATCATGCCCGATCGATGCGCAGAGGTCTAATGCACTGCCGTCAGGTCAGGCCTTAGTTCGACATGATGGTTTCGACGTCGGCCTCGGTGGCGCCGTTGATGATGCCGCCGGCCTGCGCCACCAGCGGCTTGACCCAGCCGGTAGCCTGCTCGGCGAGCGTGGCGCGGGTCTTGTCCTGGCGGGCTTCGCGCATCGCCGAGCCTACCGCGGTCAGGATCGAGGTCATGGTGTTGGCGACCTTGTCGAACTCGGTGCGAATCTTGGGGTCGGCCAATTCGTAGGCCTCGATCGCGAGATCGCGGGCCTTGAAATTGGAAGCCCAGAAATGCTCGGCGTAGGACAGCGGACTCCAGGTCAGAAAATCCTCGGCGCATTCCGGCATATCCGGAACCATCTCGAGCAGCATGATGGCTTCGTTGAAATGATTCAGGTAGTCGGTGGCAAGCCCGGTGCGGGGGTTGATGTTGGCGGCGCGCAGCAGCGCGGCGCGGGCCTCATCGATGGGGCCCGTGCGTGGCGGCGGTGTCGGGCGATCGGGTCGCGCTTCTGTGGCGGCCGGTAAGCTCATCTGTTCCAGTGTTAACAACTGGGGTTAAAAGGGATTAAACGGACCCCCATTCGGGTTAGATTATGTGCGGACGTTTCGTAATTACCTCGCCGCCGGCGGCACTTAGGCAGATTTTCGGCTACGTTGAGCAGCCCAATTCCCGCCGCGGTACAATGTTGCTCCGACGCAGCCGATCCCGGTGGTGATGCTGGAGAATGGCGGCCGGCATTTCCGGTTGATGCGCTGGGGCTTGGTGCCGGCTTGGGTCAAGGACCCGCGCAAGTTCTCGCTGCTGATCAATGCCCGCTCCGAGACGGTGCGGGAAAAGCCCGCCTTCAAGAACGCGATCAAGCGGCGGCGTTGCCTGATTCCCGCCGACGGCTATTACGAATGGCAGGATTCGAGCGGTCGCAAACGGCCGTTCTTCATCCACCGCCGCGAAGGCAAGCCGGTCGGCTTTGCCGCATTGGCCGAGACCTGGATGGGGCCGAACGGCGAGGAGGTCGACAGCGTTGCGATCGTCACCGCGCCGGCCAGCCGAGATCTGGCGGCGCTGCATCACCGCGTCCCCGTGACGATCGCGCCCGAGGAGTTCGAGCGCTGGCTGGATGCCCGAGCCTTTGATGCCGACGACGTCATGGCGTTGTTGACCGGCCCCGCGGAAGGCGAATTCGCCTGGCACGAGATTTCGACGCGGGTCAATCGCGTCGCCAATGACGACGCACAATTGCTGCTGCCGATTACCGAAGAAGAGCGCGAAGCCGAAGCGCCGAAGCCGAAGAAGGCCGTGCGCAAGGTGGTGTCGGCGTCGGAGGATGAAGGGCAGGGGAGCTTGTTTTAACTCCGCGTCGTCCCGGCCTTGAGCCGGGACCCATACGCCGTGTCCTATCGGTAAGAACCGTGACGTTGGAGACCTTCAAACACAACGAACGCCGCGGAGTATGGGTCCCGGCGCAAGGCCGGGACGACAGCTACCTCGGAACGACAGCTCACCTGAAAATATTCAGCGCCGCATATTGCAGCAGCATGATCGTCTTGGCATCCGCGATGCGGCCGTCGGCGATCATCGCGAGCGCGGCATCGATCGGCAATTCCAGCACCTCGATGTCCTCGCCTTCGTCGGCCAGGCCGCCGCCGCTGCCGATCCGCATCGAGGCTTCATACTCGGCGACAAAGAAGTGCAGTTTCTCCGTCACCGCGCCCGGGCTCATGAAGGCCTCGAACACCTTCTTGACGTCGTGGAGGCGATAGCCGGTTTCCTCTTCGGCCTCGGCGCGGATTCGTTCCTCCGGCGATGCATCGTCGAGCATGCCGGCGGCGGCTTCGATCAGGAGATCGTCATGGCCGTTGACGTAGGCCGGCAAGCGGAACTGCCGCACCAGCACCACGGTGCGCAAGGCAACATTATACGGCAGCAAGGCCGCGGCGTTGCCGCGGTCATAGACCTCGCGAACTTGCGTCTGCCATTCGCCGTTGCCGCGGCGGTAATCGAGCGTGATGCTCTTCAACAGGTAACGGGCGTGCGAGAGGACACGCTCTTCTTTGATGCGGACGCGGTCGGAGATGGTCATGGCATTCCTTCTGCATCAAGGCGTCGGTTCGCGGCCGTCGAGCCATCTGGCGAAAACGATCGTCTGCGCTTCGGCATAGCCGATCGACTGGTAGAATGCGCCGGCGCGGGCGTTCTCGCGCCGGACCATCAATTGCACCTTGGCCATGCCGGCCGCGCGCAGCCAATCCTCGGACGCGTTCATGATGACGCGGCCATAGCCGCGGCCACGGCGCTCCGGATCGGTCGCGACGTAATAGACCCAGCCGCGATGGCCGTCATGGCCGGTCATGGCGGTCGCCACGATGGCGCCGCCGTCGCGGCCGATCAGCACGGTCGAATTCGGCCCGCGCCGCGCCAGTGCGATGTCGGACGCCGGATCGTTCCACGGCCGCGTCAGTCCGCAGGCCTGCCACAGCGCGACGACGGCGGGGATGTCGGCGTCCGCGATCGGCGCGATGGCGAGTGGCGGAAGCGGCTTTGGCACTGATGTGTTCACAGCACCTTGCCGGGGTTCATGATCCCTGCGGGATCGAGCATCGCCTTGATGCTCCGCATCAGTTCGATCGCGACCTTGTCTTTCACGTCAGGCAGTTCGTCGCGCTTGAGCACACCGATGCCGTGCTCGGCCGAAATCGATCCGCCCATCCGCAGCACGATCGCGAACACGACCTCGTTGACCTCGTGCCAGCGCGCCAGGAAGTCCGCAGTGTTGCCGCCGACCGGCTGGCTGACATTGTAATGGATGTTGCCGTCCCCGAGATGGCCGAACGGCACCGGCCGCGAGCCTGGGATCAATTTCACCACGGCCGCGTTGGCCTCTGCGATGAAATCGGGCACGGCGGCGACCGGCACGGAGATGTCGTGCTTGATCGAGCCGCCTTCCGGCTTCTGCGCCGCCGACATCTCGTCGCGCAGCTTCCAGAACGCCGAGCGCTGGCTGAGGTTCGCCGCGATCACGGCGTCATCGACGATGCCTTCTTCCATGCCCTTGGCCAGGATCGATTCCAGCGCGTCGCGGGCATCATCGCGTGAGGACGACAATTCCATCAGCACGTACCAGGGGTGCTTGCTTTCCAGGGGATCGCGGATGTCGATGCCGTGACGGATGCTGAAATCCACCGCGATGTCGGCCAGCAGTTCGAAGCTGGTCAGGCTGCCGGCGGCCTCATTCTGCGAGATCGACAGCAGCTTCAGCGCCTGCGCCGGCGATTGCAGGCCGACATAGGCGGTCTCGATCGCACGCGGGTTTGGGAACAGTTTTAGCGTCGCCGCGGTGATGATGCCGAGCGTGCCTTCCGCGCCGATGAAGAGATTGCGCAGATCGTAGCCGGTGTTGTCCTTTTTCAGCTTCGACAGCGAGTTCAGGATCCGCCCGTCGGCCAGCACCACTTCGAGCCCGAGCGCCATCTCGCGCGCCACGCCGTAGGCGAGCGCGGCCGTGCCGCCCGCGTTGGTCGAGAGATTGCCGCCGATGGTGCAGCTTCCTTCGGCGCCGAGCGACAGCGGAAACAGCCGGTCGACGTCGCGGGCGCGCTGCTGCGCGACCTGCAGCACCACCCCTGCCTCGCAGGTCATGGTATTGGAGGCGGCATCGACCTCGCGGATTTTATCGAGCCGCCGCAGCGAGACGACGACTTCGCCATTATGCGGCGTCTGGCCGCCGACCAGCCCGGTATTGCCGCCCTGCGGCACCAGCGCGATTTTATGCGCGGTGGCGAGCTTGCAGATTTCGGAGACTTCCGCTGTCGATCCCGGCCGCAACACCAGCGGAGATTTTCCGTGAAACAGATCGCGCTCTTCGGTGACATAGGGCGCGATATCGGCAGCATCCGTCACCGCATATTTGTCGCCGACGATCGCGCGGAATTTCGCGATCAGTTCGGGCGGAATCTGTGGCGCGGCAGGCTGGACGATATTCATGGTCTTCTCTTTCACTCCCGTCCGATTCACTCACGCCCAACTGCGGCGCGGCGCAGCCGGTCGTTGATGGCTTCACCCAGTCCGTCGTTGGGAATGGGCATCACGGCGATGGTTTGCGCAGCCTTGCTGTCGAGCGCACGAAGATAGCCGAACAGATTGGCGGCGGCCTCGCTGAGATCGCCGCGTACGGACAGATTCATCACCGCGGCGGCGGCGTCAATTCCCGAAACTGCATCGCTGCCGAACGCCAGCAGCGCTTCGCCGGGCTCGATCCGAATTGCACCGAGCCGCACACGCGTTCTCGGAGCATAGTGCGACGCCAGCATGCCCGGCGCCAGCGGCTGGGCGCTGTCGCTCTCGGCGTCCGCAGGCGGTTGCTTGAGCGCACGGCCCAGCACGCGCTCGATGTCGGCGCGGGGCAGGCCACCCGGCCGCAGCAGCATCGGTTCGTCGAAAATCCCAACGATGGTCGATTCGACGCCGACGGCGACCGCGCCGCCATCGACGATCAGGTCGATCCGCCCCTCCAGATCGCTTTGCACATGGGCGGCCGTCGTCGGCGAGACGTGCCCGGACAGATTGGCCGACGGCGCCACCACCGGCCGGCCGAAGACGCGCAGGATGTCGCGCGCCACAGGGTGCGCTGGTATCCGAATCGCGACGGTCTCGAGCCCCGCGGTGGCGAGCTCGGCGACCGCGCAATGTGCGGTTTTCGGCAGCACCAGCGTCAGTGGCCCCGGCCAGAACGCCTCAGCCAGCCGCAAGGCGGCCGTGTCAAAACGGCCGATTTCGCGCGCCGCGGCGAGATCGCCGACATGGGCGATCAGCGGATTGAAGGCCGGCCGGCCCTTGGCCTGGTAAAGCCGGGCAATCGCTGTCGCATTGGTGGCATCGGCGCCCAGCCCATAAACGGTCTCGGTCGGGAACGCGACCAGCCCACCTTCACGCAAACAATGTGCGGCAGAGGCCACCGCGGCCTCATTGGTGGGCAAAACCGACGTTTTCAGGCTTGTATTCACAGGGATTAATTCCTCAAATCGGTGCCTTGCGGTGACCGAAACCGGCAGCTATAAGCCGCGTTCTTAGTCGGAGTGTGGCTCAGCCCGGTAGAGCACTGCGTTCGGGACGCAGGGGTCGCAGGTTCGAATCCTGCCACTCCGACCATTAAATCAATGGCTTGCGCGACCTTCTCGCGGCCTCTTATTGACCAAAAATCCCGGTTTTGCACGCAAAATGCACGCAGCATTTTCGGTGCGCACGAGACGGTCTTCATCCCGCGCCCGATGGTGCAGGAAGGTCGTCAGGAGTTCATTGAGCCCGGATACCCGCGCGACGTTCTCCGAGCGCATGGCGAATCAACGTTGCGTCGATGCGGTCCTCGATACCGGCCTCTTCACCAGATGCGTTCATCGTCAATGATGAAGCCGTCATCGAATCTCCCACCCGGTGTTACTTCCTTGACGGCCGCTGCCCAGCGCTCCGCCTGGGCATTCACAAACGCCGAAACCGAACTCCGGGATTTTGGCCTGCACGTCCGGCAAGCGAAGCGTACGATGCAGCGAGCTTATCGATGATGCATCGGTGCCTGACACGCTGATGGCCGTTGTTGCCGGCCGATCGCCGTGACGAATTCGAAACAGGGGAGGAGAAAATGCAGGAACCGGAACGACGCGAAATCGGCCGCATCTATTTTCCTTCATCTCCCAGCGAGTTCATAACTGCATTCGCGCATTTCCATCGGGCCGAGATTGCCCGCATGGCCGGATGGCGAGATCGCATCGACCGGACCACCAATTGGGCCATTACGCTGGTCGCCGCGATGCTCTCGGTCTCGCTTTCGACGTCGAATGCGCACCACAGCGTGCTGATGTTTGCGATGGTGCTGGCATTCTTCCTGCTGATGATTGAGTCGCGGCGCTATCGCTTCTTCGACGTCTATCGGTCTCGCGTGCGCCGGCTGGAGCGCAATTACTACGCCAAACTGTTTGATCCCGGCGTGAAAGCGGAGGAGGACTGGCAGCGCATCATGGCTGCCGATCTTCTGGCGCCGACATTCGTGATGTCGATGGCAGAGGCCGTGTCGCGAAGGTTGCGACGCAACTACATCTGGATATTCCTGATCCTGCTGGGCGCATGGGCGCTCAAGGTGACCTTTCCCTCCTTCAGCGGCGAGGTCCCGTCGGCTCTCACCTTCGACGATTGGGTCAGGAATGCCGGCGTGGGTCCGGTTTCCGGCTGGATCATATCGGCGGTCATGCTGGCTTTTTACGGCTGGATCGTCATCGCTGCACTGAGGACTGGCGGCCGTCAGGGCGAACTCGCACATGGCGATGCTCATGTGTGAGGCGTGCAGGCATGTCTTTCGATCCTGGAGGTGGGACTGCAAGCAACCAATCGATGTCCGCGAATTTTTTCTACACGACCTTCACGCAGCGGGCGGAATCGAATTGGTGTTCGCCGCGGTGTGATTGAATCATCGCGATCCGTGGCGGGCGTTCGATCCCCGGCCTCTTGTCTGCGGTGGTTCGAGAACGACCTGCTTCAGATCGCCGCCGCCGTTCACCACGACGACGACGAAATTGAGTTTGCCATTGTCGTCCATCAGGCTTCCGCCAATGGCGCGTCCCGATGCAACTTGTTCCGCGACGACGGCGTCCGACAGCTCTTGCCGGACGGTCCGCAGCGCCATGACGTTGTTCCGGTCGTCCGGATTGAGGTCCTTCAGGTGCGACACTGTTTCCGCGCCGATCGTGTCGCCGGTTTTTGCATCGATCGCATGTTCCCAGAGACGGTTATCCTGGACGGTCTTCACGCGATAAACCGGTGAACCCGACGCGCCATCGAAGCTGATATCCGCGGTTCTCGAACCGGCGTGCCGCTTTTCAGCGATCCCCATCGCCTGGCGCAGTGAGAGCTGTGCCGCACGGAAGGCCTCGAGCTCGCGGTTGACCGCCTCCTGGTGGATGCGCTCGTTCTCTGCGCCTTCCTGCTGCGTGGCAGCCTCCTGCATCGCCGACAATTGGGGTATCGCAAATGGCGGAGCAAGCGCGAGGAGGGAGAGAAGGATGACCGCAAATCGTTGCTTGTTTGACATCGGCTGCTTTCGTTGTTTGCACGTGCCGGATTGAAAGTCGGGGGCTGGCATCAATTGCCGCTGGCGAGATGCCGCGTGGTTGAGACGCCGGACATCGGCGCAGGTTCCAATTCGTCCGGCGGCGGGGATGCCGACCAGACACGGTTGCCGCGCGCCCTGTCGTAACCGTACTGGAACAGCGCGCGCATATAGGCGGTGTCGAAGCCGGAGGTCGGCGAAGCCGGCTGATCGCCCTCGATGTAAGTCAGGTTGAATCCGAACTTGTTGCGGCGGGCGAAGATATAGGTGCTGTACAGAATCGAGCGGGTCTGAATTTTCGTCATCGTCGATGACGACCGCGCCGCGATTTCAACAGTGGCATTCCGAACCAGCTTGAATTCACGCTCGACCTTGTTGTTGATCAGGATGTAGAGCTGCAGATTGCCCATCTGGCCCGGCTTGGCATCGTGCAGCAGGTAGGCCTCCGGCAGCGTCAGGACAGGCGCGGTCACGCCGCCATCGACGTGCATCTCTTCGAAACGCTTGCCGTTGGCTTCGGCGGTCACCAGCATCGGCGGAAACACCACGGGCAGGCTGGCCGATGCGGCGACGACGTCCCGGAACAGGTTCAGCGCCGCAGGCGTGCGGAGCGAGGCGATGCCTCCCATGTCCCAGATCGCGGTGCGCTGCGAATCGAGATTGGTCGTGACGACGAGCAGCCGCCGGCCCTTGGCGTGTTCGGCTGCGACCGCCGCGACGAAGTCGGCATCGATATATTTGGCCACCAGTTCGCGCAGCCGGGCGTTGCCGAACAGGCCCGCCCCGAAGATCGCATTGAACGGGTTCGGTGCGTCGAGAAGGCTCTCGGCGATGCCGCTGGTGTAGAGCTCACGCAAGGTCGCGTCATAGCCGGGACCGAGGAACGCGAATGGTGCGATGAGCGCGCCGGTGCTGACACCCGACACGATCGAGAACGAGGGACGCTTGCCGGTCTCGGTCCAGCCGATCAGCACGCCGGCGCCATAGGCGCCGTCAGCCCCGCCACCGGATAATGCAAGATAGGTGCGCGGTCCGCGCAGCGCGGCTGGTGCGGGATATTGCCGGAATGTGGCGGCGGGCTCGTCGGCGTAGCGGCGCAGATCCGAAAGATCGAGGACGCGCGCGGAGGATGCATCCGCAACGCTGTGCGGCGTCCTCGGCAGCGACGAACATCCGGCGGTGAGAAGGCTGAGCGCTGAAACCATGGCCAAGGCGACGGATGTCCGAAGACCGATGCAGTTCATGACATTTCCGGATTGGAAGGGAGCGCTCAGGGGCGACCCGCGGGGCATCGCGAGTCGCTTCGCCATTCGGCCCATCGGGATGCGGCGAACATGCGCTCCGTCAGGCGCCCGCGATTGCTGGACGGCCGCGGCTCCCGCCTGGACCTGATTCCGTCGCACGCATCCGGACGCACCGCCGGAAACAGGGCCACTTTGACGCCATAAGACACATCCAAACCAATCAAGTGAGTAATCACTTACTAAAATCGACTGACTCGAAAGTCAACCGTGGATCACGTTTAGGTATTAAAATACCCTTGTTGATGGTGAAAGGATCCAGCCTGCGCACGGCAGCAGGCGGCAAATAGGGTAGGGTCTGGGAGTGACGAAACATATCACCGACCGCGCAAGGATGGCCCGTCACTGGCTGATCCTTGCAGACGATCTCACCGGAGCCGCCGACTGCGCCATTGCCTTCGGCAGGATAGGGCGTGAGGCGGTCGTGACGTGGGGTGACGCCACAAAGCCGTCGCATCGCCAGGCGGCTGTTTGGGCCCATGACGTCGCAAGTCGCGGCCTTTCGCCCGAGGCCGCGGCGGCGCGCCATCTCGGCGTGCTGGCACGCTTGCCCATGTCCGAACGTGCGCTGTTCAAGAAGATCGATTCAACGTTGCGGGGACAGCCCGCGGCGGAACTGGCCGCGACGCTTGCCCATCTGAAGTCAGGAGCCGAGCGGATATTTGGCGTGCTGGCACCAGCCTTTCCGGCGACCGGCCGCACCACCGTCGACGGCCGAGTCCTCGTTCACGGCGCGGCGCTGGAAGAAACCGAGCTATGGCGGCGCGATCACACCTATCCGAATGCCGATCTCGACGACGTTCTCGCTGCCGCCGGAATTTGCGGCGAGAAGGTCGCGCTTGCTGCTGTGCGTGGGGGCGATCTGCGAGCCAGGTTCGCAACGATGGCGGATCGGTCGGCCACAATGGTCGCCATCTGTGACGCCGAGACCGAGAATGATCTGGCCCTGATCGCGGAGGCGGGGCTGCATGCATCGCCTGCGAGCGTCTTCATCGGCAGCGCTGGTCTTGCGCATGCGCTGGCGAATCTGGAGGGGCGTGGCGGCAGCGAAGCGCTGCGTATTCCCGCCAGCAAGTTCGGAACGCTCACCGTCGTCGGTTCGCTCGCCGGTGCCTCCCGTGTCGCGGCACGCCGCTTGAGAGAGACGGGAACGGCCGCCTATTTTCCGGTCGAACCGAAAGCCCTGGCTGGAAATGATCTCGATCGCGGGGACCTTGCTTCCGGAGTGATGGCGCGTCTCGCTAATGGTGGCGATGCTCTCGTCGAGATATCGCTGAACGATTCTCCAAACATGTCGGCAGGGCCGCTTCTGGCGCACAATCTCGCGACAGCGCTGCAAGTCGCCGCGCCCGTGATCGGTGCGATTGCGGCAACGGGCGGCGAAACCGCGGCAGCGCTCTTGTCGGGCCTTGGCGTCAACGCTATCCGTCTTGCCGACGAGATCGAACCCGGCGTGTCGCTCGGCCTCACGCTGGGCGCGCTGTCCGTTCCTGTCGTCACCAAGGCGGGCGCATTCGGCGACGCGGATAGTCTTGTACGCATCAACGCGCGCCTTCACGCCGTTCGAACCAGAGGAAATTTTGCATGAGCCGCCCGACGATTGCGATCACGATGGGCGATCCCGCCGGCATCGGCCCCGAAGTGATCATGAAGGCGCTGGCGCAGGAAGCGGCGCGGGCAATCTGCAATCCGCTCGTGATCGGCGACGCCAACCGGCTGCGCAAGGCAGGCCGGCTGGTCGGCGCGTCGGTTGCGGTCGATGCACTCGGCGATGCCAAACAGGCGGATTTTGCCGCAAGCGCCGTGCAATGCCTGGACCTGAAACTGGTGCCGGACGATTTGCCGTTCGGCCAGGTGTCGGCAGCAGCAGGCGAGGTCGCCTATCGCTGCATCGAAAAGGCCGTCGAGGTGGTGCAGGCAGGCGGCGCGCAGGCGATCTGCACTGCGCCGCTGTCGAAGGAAGCTCTTCACGCAGCCGGCCACAAATTTCCGGGCCACACCGAATTGCTGGCGCATCTCACCGGAACACCCGAAGTCTCGATGATGCTGGTGTCATCGAAGCTCCGCGTCATCCACGTCACCACGCATATCGGCCTTCTCGATGCGATCGAGAAGATCGAGCCCGGCCTCGTCGAACGCGTGATCTCGCGCGGACACGGCGTACTGGTACGCGCCGGCATCGCCAATCCAAGAATTGGTGTTTGTGCGATCAATCCCCATGCCGGCGAAAACGGGTTGTTCGGCCGTGGCGAGGAAGCGGCGAAGATCGCGCCCGCGATTGACGCCTGCCAGCGCCGTGGCTGGGATGTACGCGGCCCGCTGCCGGCGGACACGCTGTTCTTCCTGGCTGGCCGCGGCGATTACGACATGGTGGTTGCGATGTACCACGATCAGGGTCACGGCCCCATCAAGGTCCTCGGGCTGGAAGCGGGTGTTAACATCACCGTCGGCCTGCCCGTGATCCGGACCTCCGTCGATCACGGCACGGCTTTCGATATTGCGGGCAAGGGTATCGCGGATGAGCGCAGCCTGATCGAGGCGCTGCGGCAGGCGGCCGATCTGGCGCCGGACGCGGATCTCCGCGATTGTGTGTGATCAAGTATGTGTGTTTAAGCCGGCGTTCCCGATCGCGCAGGCAAATTGCGGCGGCCTCCATTGACGTCGCCGCGCGGGAACACATATCCCGCAGCATCGATCTACGTTACCGCTCAGGAGCAAGTATGGACGCGCCGCTGAATATCGATCCCGTCACAGCGCAATCCGGCGGCGACGTCGTGCACTGGCTGACCAACGGCACGCGCGATGAGCGCTTCATCGACAATATCTTTGCCGAAATGTGCGTCCGGCTTCAGCAAGCGGACATTCCCGTCAAGCGGGCGTCGCTTCATATCCTGATCCACCATCCGCAATGGCTCGGCGCCCGGATCATGTGGGAAGACGGGATGCGCGAGGCCGAGATTGCGCGCGTTGACTACGATGTCCAGGAGCGATCCGAATATATCGGCAGTCCCGCCAACGAAATCCATGACGGTGTCACCGAGGTGCGCGAGAATCTCGAGCGCGATCCCCTGCTGGGCCGCAAGCATGCCGTCTATGACGAGATGCGGGCGAAAGGCCTGACCGATTATGTGGCGTGGCCGCTGTATCATACGCTCGGCAAGCGCCACATCGTGACCTTTGCAACCGACCGGCCAGGCGGTTTCGACGCCGCGCATATCGCCGCCCTGCAGAGATTGCTGCCGGTGCTGGCGCTGGTCAGTGAAATCCGGGTCAAGAACCGGCTGGCGCGTACGCTACTGGAGACTTATGTCGGCTCGCATGCCGGCGAGCTCATTCTGGCGGGCGCCACCAGGCGCGGAACCGGAACGACGGTTCGCGCCGCCATCATGATCTGCGACTTGCGTGATTTCACCCGGATCTCCGACAACTGGCCGCGCGATGACGTCATTGATCTCCTGAACGGCTATTTCGACGCGATGTCGGAGCCGATCGCGCGGCATGGCGGCGAAATACTGAAGTTCATCGGCGACGGCCTGCTCGCCATTTTTCCGCTCAGCCAGCCCTCGGCCTGTGCAAATCTGCTGCATGCCGTGACTGAGGCGCGTCAGGCCATGACGGCGCTGAACGAAAAGAACAGCGAAACCGGCCGTGCGCCGCTGAACTACGGTATCGGCGTCCACGTCGGCGACGTCATGTACGGCAATATCGGCTCGCGCAGCCGGCTCGACTTCACGGTCATCGGTCCGGCCGTCAACATGGCGTCGCGCCTCGAAGCCCTCACCAAACAATTGGGGAAACCGGTGCTGCTGTCCCGCGCGTTCGCCGACTCCGTTGAAGGCGATTTCGATCTCGAACGCGTCGGTGAACATCCGGTGCGCGGCTTCAATGACCCGATCGAGCTGTTTGCGTATCACGGCTGAATGCCGGACTACGCCCGCGCGTCACCGATCGCTTGACACAAGGCGTCCTTGTTCTCATTATGTTCTCTCTGCGAGAACATCGTCAAAACGTCATGGGCGAACGGTCGGATGGCAACGACAGCCACCATCCTCCATGCGGACCTGGATGCTTTCTATGCCTCGGTAGAGCAGCTGCTTGATCCATCGCTGCGCGGCAAACCCATTGCCGTCGGTGGCGGGGTTGTGCTTGCCGCGTCCTACGAAGCTAAGGCCTTCGGTGTCCGCGGCGGCATGCCGGGACGGCAAGCGTGCGAACTCTGTCCGCACCTCATTTTTGTCGGCGGGCATTTCAGCGAATACCAACGGCTGGGCGATGCCGCCATCAAGGTGATCGGCGATTTCACGCCCCTCGTCGAGCGGATCTCCATCGACGAGGCCTTTGCCGACGTCGCGGGCTGCACCCATCTGTTCGGACCGCCTGCCGAAATCGCGATGGCTATCCGCCAACGCGTGCGCGCGGAGCTTGGCCTTCCGATCTCGGTCGGTGTCGCGCGCACCAAGCATCTGGCGAAAATTGCTTCGCAAGTGGCCAAACCCGACGGGCTCGTCGTTGTCGATCCCGATACGGAGCTCGGATTCCTTCACCACCTGCCGGTCGAGCTGATGTGGGGCGTGGGTCCGGCGACGCGGACACGGCTGGCCGAAATCGGCGTGCTCACGATCGGGCAACTGGCAGCGACACCGGGATGTTCGCTCAAGCGGGTGCTTGGTTCCGCGGCAGGGACGAAACTTTCGGCGCTGGCGTGGAATCGTGATCCCCGGGAAATCAAGACTCACCGCCGGGCTCGATCGGCAGGGGCGCAATCGGCGCTTGGCAGGAAGCCTGCCGAAGAGCGGGTTGTTCGATCCACACTGCTTCACCTTGCTGACCGTATCGGCAGCCGGCTCCGCGCCAAGTCCAGGCCGGGGCGGACGGTGACGGTCCGTGTTCGCTTCGCCAACCTGAACTCAGTCACGCGCTCGGTCACGCTCGACGCGCCAGTGTCCGCGACCCTGATTCTGGCCGAGGTCGCCGAGGAGCTGGTGCGCGCAGCCCTTGCCGATCATCCTCACGAGAAAACAATCTCGCTGCTGGCGATTTCCGTGTCGCATCTTGGAGAGCAACGGGATGTGGAACTCGAACTGCCGCTAGGACTTGGCGATGAAGCACGCCGCCCCGGTACCAAAAGAGGCATGGCACGTGGGGCGGCCGATCATGCCGTCGATAAAATTCGCGATCGCTTCGGCTGGGATGCGATCGGTTACGGATCGGTGGCGCTGGGCGTCTCTTCTTCCGTCCCCGACGCGTTTCGCGAACTCGCCGAAAAGGACCTGTGAACTTCACCCTCAAGACGAAAGCGTTGCCGGGAGCAATGCAACGACGGATCGAACTTGCCGCGCGGTTAAAGCCCGGTTCGCGCTTTCCAGCTCTTGCCTGATTTCGGATCGTAGCGCCCGCCACCGAGATGCTCGTGGCCCCAATTCATCATCTGCAGCAGGACGGGCTCCAGGCGCTTTCCTTCGTCGGTCAGCTGATAGGCGTATCGGACAGGATTTTGCTGGTAGGGCTCGCGTTTCACCAGGCCCCATTCCGCGAGTCGTTTGAGCCGTTCGGACAGGATGTTCGACGGGACGCGTTCAGCACTGTCCTGCAGCGCCTGAAAGGTCTGCTTTCTGTGCCACATCAGGTCGCGAACGATAAGAAGCGTCCACTTGTCGCCCACGACTTCCAGCGCGCGCGCGATGGAGCATGTCGATCGGAAATCATGTTTTGCCATGGCGAACTTGCCCGCGTTTCCGGCACCGGGCCTGCCCGGAACGGTGTCCCTCGATAATCTACCAGACCGACTTGCATTTTTAAAGTGTCATGGCTAGTGTAACTTTCGATTTTAAAGTGACTGGCTGGCGCCGGGCTGATCGAGGTGGTCATGAACAGGATTGTACTCGCCCATGCGGCCGCGGCGGCAGCGGCCTTGATCGCGGGGGCTGCCGTCGTTGCAACGCGCTCCGTCATTGGAGAGATCGACCCGATCTCGCTGGTCTTCTATCGCTACCTGATCTCGATCGCCTGCTTTGCGCCGTTTCTGCTGGCGATGTGGCCGCGCGGCGGCCTTGCGCTATCCGAATGCGCAAAGATCGCCGGGTTCGGGATTCTGTTCTTCGTGCTTTTTCCCTGGGCCTTCAATGCATCGCTCCAATACGTGCCGGCCGCGCGTGGCGCGGTGGGTCTGGCGACGATACCGATCCAGACCCTGATCGTCGCAGCTGCCTTTGGACGAGAGAAGCTGACCACCGCGAAGGTGGCAGGCGTCGTGCTGGCGTTTTCCGGCATCGCCGTGGCGTTTGGCACCGCTGCATTCGGGCGGGGAAATGCCGACTACATGGTCGGAGATGGGCTGATGCTTCTTAGCGTTCTCTGCGCCGCCATCTACTCCGTGTTCAGCCGTGCAACCCTGATGCGCCACGGGCCGATTTTCGTGACGGCATTGGCGATGGCATTCGCCGTCGCTGTCTTGTTGCCGGTTGTCGGTCTCCAGCAAGGCAGCGTTGCTCTGCCTGCGCTCACTACAAAAGCATGGATCGCGGTGGCGTTCCTTGGAACAGTCGCCGGTGTTCTGCAGTTTTCGCTTTTCATGTGGGCGTTGCGCTGGCTGCCCCCGACGACGACCGTGTTGTACCTGACGCTCAATCCAATCACGGCGATGGCGCTGGGCATTGCGATGCTTGGCGAATCGCTGACGGTGGAGCTCGTCGCCGGTATGGCACTCGTTCTCGTCGGTATCCTGGTTGGCACCGGTATCGTTTCGGTCAACAGGAATTGGGCCCGGCAGCCGTCGTCGGGTCCGGCCCGCTAGAGCGCGCGAAGTGGTCGACAGGTCCGCAACGCAAATTCGACAGGGCGAGAAGGGTGGCGGTCCCCGCAATGGCCCAATATAACCCTTGGTTCTACGCCAAGGAGGTGAGCGGTTGCGCGATCGTTATCAAGGTCAGTCCCTGAACCGGCTGGAAGATCATCGCTTCCTCACCGGGCGCGGGACCTACGTCGCCAATGATCATGTGGCTGATGTGTTGCACGCCCATGTGGTCCGCTCGCCGCACGCCTTCGCACGAATTACCAGGCTCGATCTGGACGCGGCACGTGCGCTCCCCGGCGTTGTGGCGGTGCTTTGCGAAGCCGACCTCGCGGCCGACGGGATCGGCGAGTTGCCCTGCGTCACGGTGATCGACGCGGCCGAGCCGATCATCGCGCCGCCGCGACCCGCGCTGGCCCGTGATTTCGTACGGCATGTCGGTGATCCCGTCGTCCTGATTGTCGCAGAGACGCTGGAAGCGGCAGTGGCGGGCGGCGAAGCGGTCGACATCGCCTATGAGTCGCAACCTTGCGTCACCGTGGCGACCGCGGCGCTGAGGCCGGATGCCCCGCTGTTATGGAAAGAGGCGCCGGGCAATTCCGCCTTCCTGTTCCGGAAGGGCGACGCGGCGGCTGTCGCCGCGGCGATGGCAGAGGCCGCTTATGTCGTCGAATGCGACCTGTTCAACAACCGCGTCGCGGCAGCTCCCTTGGAGACGCGCGCGGCGATCGGCTTTCATGATCGCAAGACGGATCAGTTTCTGCTGTCGGTGACCGGCCAGGCCGTTCACGACACCCGAAAGGTGCTCGCCGGCACCGTCTTCAAGATTCCGCTCGAACGGCTTCGCGTGGTCGTGCCTGACGTCGGCGGCGGTTTTGGGATGAAGAACTACGTCTATCCCGAATATGTGCTGGTGCTGTGGGCGGCAAGGAAACTCGGCCGCCCGGTGCGCTGGGTTTGCGAACGATCGGAAGATTTCGTCAGCTCGGCGCATGGCCGCGATTTCTTTTCCCGCGCGCGGCTCGCACTCGACACCGATGGCCGGTTTCTCGCGCTCGAAGTGAAGGCGGTCGCCAATATGGGCGCGTACCTGTCGACCAGCGGCCCGATCAGCTCCACTAATGCTGCCGGCAGCGCGATCGGCGGCGTCTATGATATCCCGTCAGTGTTTTACGAGGTGCGCGGCGCCTTCACCAACACGCCGCCGATCGACGCCTATCGCGGCGCCGGCAAGCCCGAAGCCAATTATCTGATCGAGCGGCTGGTGAATCTTGCATCGGTCAAAACCGGCATCGATGCGGTCAAGTTGCGCCGCCGCAACATCGTCAGCAGGTTTCCGCATCGTACCGCGATGGGCATGAAGATCGACGGCGGCCGCTTCAAGGCCAATCTGGACGAGGCGATCGCGCTCGCCGATCGCGACGGTTTTCGCAAGCGGCGCAAGCAATCTGACAAAGCCGGCCTGCTGCGCGGCCTCGGGATTGCGTGCTTCCTCGAAACCTCCCGCGGTGTGCCGTTGGAAATGGCGCGGGCCGCGTTCGAAGCCGACGGTACGGTGTCGCTGGCGGTCGGTACGCAGTCCAACGGGCAGGGGCACGAGACCGCCTATCCGCAGGTCGCGGCCGACCTGCTGGGATTGCCGATCGATGCATTCCGCTTCCAGCAGGGCGACACGGATTTTCTGTCCGGCGGCAACGGCCACGGCGGCGCGCGTTCGATGCATATGGGCGGCACCGCTTTGGTGATGGCGATTGAAAAGCTGATCGAGAAGGGAAAGCTGATTTCCGCGCATCTGCTGCAGGCGCCGGCCGACCAGGTGGTGTTTGCCGATGGCCGCTTTGTCGTGAAATCCACCGAGCGCGCCATCGAGATCGGCAAGGTAGCCGATGCCGCACGGGATGCCGCCAACCTGCCGGAAGGATTGACGCCGGGGCTCGAGGGAAGCGCGACCAACAGTTCCGAACTCTACAATTTTCCGAACGGCTGCCATGTCGCGGAAGTCGAGATCGATCCCGACACCGGCGTGGTGCGGCTCGATCGCTACACCATCGTCGATGATTTCGGCCGCCTGATCAATCCGCGCGTGGCGCTCAGCCAGGTGCATGGCGGGGTGGCGCAAGGCATCGGACAGTCGCTGCTGGAGCACATCGTGTTCGATCCCGAGGGGCAGCTGCTCAGCGGCTCCTTCATGGACTACACGCTGCCGCGCGCGCAGGATTTGCCGAATTTTGCCGGCGGTCTGAATGAATCGTCGCCGACAAAGTCTAATCCGCTAGGCGTGAAGGGAACCGGGCAGGCCGGCAGCATCGCCGCGCCGCAAACCATCATGAACGCCGTGCTCGACGCCTTGTCGCCGCTCGGTATCAATGAGCTGGACATGCCGGCGACGCCGTATCTGGTGTGGAGCGCGATACAGAAAGCACGAACATCAGGACGGATTTCGAAATGAGCCAGGCCGCTTATGTCGCCGTCGATTGGGGCACCAGCAGCTTCCGGCTGTGGCTGATGAATCAAGCCGGCGACGTGCTGTCGGAACGACGCAGCGATGAAGGCATGATGGCGGCCGCCAAGATCGGCTTCGCCGCCGTGCTGCAATCGCATCTTGATGCCGTCGGTGCCGCCGCTCACCTGCCTGTCATCATCTGCGGCATGGCGGGCGCCCGGCAGGGCTGGGTTGAAGCGGGATATATCGACACGCCGGCAAGCCTCGCATCTATCCTGCAGCGTGCCGTGCTGGTTCCCGGTCAATCCCGTGATATCCGGATCCTTCCAGGCATCGCACAGCGCGACACCAAGGCGCCGGACGTGATGCGCGGCGAAGAAACCCAACTTCTCGGTGCTCTCGGCGCAGATGGTGAAGCGCTGGTCTGCATGCCCGGCACCCATTCGAAATGGGCCAGCGTGCGCGGTGGGACCGTCGAACGCTTCACCACATTCATGACCGGAGAACTCTTCAGCGCCGTATCGCAAGGGACGATCCTCTCGCTGGCCGTGGCGAACGCGGACGAAGCCGTGGATACCAAAGCCTTCAGATCGGCTGTCGTTGCCGCCTTTGAGGCCCCTGCCTTCGCGGCCAATTTGTTGTTCCAGGTGCGCTCGGGTCAGCTTCTGTTCGGTGGCAGTGCCGCCTCGGCCCGCGAAAAAATATCGGGAACCCTGATCGGCCTCGAACTGGCGGCGGGACTGGCCGGCGATCGGTCGAGGCGCGATATTACACTGGTTGCGTCAGGCAGGCTCGAGGCGCTGTATCGATTGGCGTTTGACAGCCTTTCCGTTGCGGTCCAATCCATCGATTCCGATGATGCGGTCCGTCGCGGTCTTGCCTTGGCTGCCAAGTCCTTGGCCGCCACGTCCATCTGGACTTTATAGAAGGATCAAGCGCGTGAACCCTGTTGCATTCCCGCCGATGAAGCGTCCGCTGGTTGCGATCCTGCGCGGCGTGAAACCCGAAGAGGCCGAGGGCATCGTCGGCGTGCTGATCGAACACGGCATGACGGCGATCGAGATTCCGCTCAACTCTCCGGATCCGTTCCGCTCCATCGAGATCGCCGTGAAGAAAGCCTCTGCCGATATCCTGATCGGTGCGGGCACCGTGCTGACGCCTGACGATGTCGAGCGGCTCCATGACGTCGGCGGACGGTTGATGGTTTCTCCCAACGTCGACCCCGAAGTGATTGCCAGCGCCCGGGACCACGGCATGATCACGATGCCCGGTGTGTTTACGGCGACGGAGGCGTTGCTGGCGGCGAAGACTGGGGCTTCCGCGCTGAAATTCTTTCCGGCGGGCGTCCTTGGCGCGGCGGGAATAACAGCGATCCGCGCCGTACTTCCCGCAGGTCTCATGATCGCCGCCGTCGGCGGAATCTCCGACAAGAATTTTGCGGAGTACACCAAGGCCGGCATTCACGCCTTCGGTCTCGGTACCAGCCTTTACAAGCCGGGCATGACCGCGGCCGAAGTCGCCGAACGCGCCAAGGCGACGATCCGCGCGTACGACACGGCGATGCAGGAACCGAAATAGTTAAGCGGACGGCTCTGCCCGCCGGATCGCCGTTAGCCGGCGACCTCGCCGGTGCGCGCTGCTATCGCCGGCGTTTCGGCCTGCCTCGGCTGGATCGACGGCGCGTCAGCAACCATCGCAGGGTTGATCGCCGGCCGTGCCGCAAACAGCGTCATGCGGCTCATCTGGCGGCCGGCGACGACGATCATCAACGCGCAGACGACATAGAGACCGACGCCGAGCGCGTAGGTGTTGGCGATACCGAACTCGATCGACAGCGCCATGCCCAGCACCGAGGCCAGCATCGACATGATGCCGTTGGCGCTCCAGAAATACGGATGCAATTCGCTTTGGCGGCGCCAGATGCTCAGCCCCAGCGGGAACATCATGCCCATGCAGAACGCGGGCGGCGCCAGCAGCAGTATCGACAGCACGATGCGCATGCCTGTCGTCTCCGAGCGCGCCCATGTCGTCAATGCGGGTGTCAGCAGCCCGGCAATCGCGAGCGTCGCGAGCAGCGCGGTGAGCCGGGTGATGACTTCGCGAGTCCGGGGAGAACGCGCGCCGACCGTGGTGCTGCCCAATCCGCCGAACAGCAGGATGGTGAACAGCACGACGCTGAGCCCATAGACCGGATGGCCCAGAAACACCATCAGCCGCTGCATCTGCGATATCTCGATCAGCATGAAGCCGATGCCGATCCCGCAGAAGAACGTCACTGGCGGCGTCAGCGTCGCCAGCGGTGTCATGCGCGCGAGGCGAATGAACGGCCCGACGACGTAGAAAAGGCAAGCCACCAGCGCCACCGCGATTAGCGCCAGCGTCATGGTGATCGCGGTGTTGTTGTGGGTGCGCGCCGACATCGGTGCGGCGACGAAATCGCCAAAGCGCGCGGTGTAGAAGAAGAACGGATTATCGTCGGTGGACGGCGTGACGTTCTCCGGCAGCGAGGCGAAGTAGGCAGCATCGGCCGTGCCGGAGATCAACTTCGTCGTCACCGCGTCGAAGGCGACATCCGGCCCCATCAGGATCTTGAAACCCTGGGCCTCAAGTCGCGTGCGCGCGGCTTGCCAATCGGCCGACGTGAACGCATCGGGCCGCGTGATCACGTTGACGATGTTGCCGACGTTGAGCGCGATCAGGTGATCCTTCAGTCCGGCGGCAGGCACGCCGTTGCGTTGCAGGGCTTCGGCCGCGATCGAGACCAGTCGATAGAATTCGCCGCGATGGGTGTCCGGGTCGTACCAGCGCGAGACCGACAGCATGCCGCGCGGCTTCAGCGCGCGGTAGAAATCGCCCCATGCTTCCACGGTATAGAGCCGGTTCTCGGTGAGTGTCAGTCCGCCCGCGGCGGTCGCCGCCCAGGTGTCAATCAGGGAGATCTGCACCAGATCGTAGCGGTCGGAAGAATGGTTGATGTAGCTGCGGGCCTCGGCGTTGATCAGGGACACGCCGGGCTGCTTGTCGAGATGGCCGGAGAAGTCGGCGAACTTGTCGGTCAGCACTTCGAAGATCGCCGGATTGATCTCGATGCCGCTGATCTTTTTGGCGCCGAACAGCAGCGCGGACAGGACGTCGCGGCCGCCGCCGACGCCGACGACGGCAACGTCTGATGTCGGTTGCACCAGATAGGCGCCGTTGATGACGTCGTCCTTCAGATAGCCGAATTTGCCGAGGTCGCCGTCGAAGCGGGTGATGACGGTGGCGGCATCGGCGTCGATGTCGAGATACTTCTGATCGATCTTGGTCGTCGGCGTGCGCGAAAAGCCCCAGCCGAACGGCACGGATTCGCCCATCGCCGTGACGCGAACGCGCGAATAGGTGTTCCAGCGCTCGAACAGCGTTCCGGTTTGTTGCGCGCCCTTGGCCCAGAACACGCCGAGATGGCTCTTGCCGGAGACATCCAGCGCCGCATGCACCATCGCGGCGGCGCCCAGCGACAGCGCGACGGCGCCGCTGAGGCGCAGCGTGCGGGTATCGCCGCTGCCGCGCACCACCATCCAGCCGGCGCCTGCAGCCATCGCGCCGATGCCGAGCGTGGCGCTGACGGGATCGATCACCAGCAACACGAAGATGATGCCGAGGCATCCGAGCGCTGCGCCGGCGAGGTCAGCAGCATAGAGCCAGCCGCCGCTGTAGGGCATGCGCGTGAGCAGCAGCGTGATGCAGACGCCGCTTGCGGTCAGCGGGATCACGAAGGCGATGGTCGAGGCCAGCAGCGCCAGCCACAGATACTCAACAGGCACCAGCACCGGTGCGCACAAGAAGCAGATCATGGCGCCGACGCCGGTGACGGCAAACCAGGAGGCGTGGCGCGCGAATTCGGTTCCGACGCGTTCGGGCGCATAGCGGGTGGGGTTGTTGTAAACCTCCATCGCGCCACGGGTCAGCCCGAGCATCGCCAGCGAAATCGCTGCAAACGCGAAATGGTAATACAGCATCACGCTGAAGAACCGCGTGATCAGGATCTGGTAGGACAGCGTGACCGAAGCCAATACGAAAATCGCAAAATAGTGGCGGCCAGTAATTTTTGGGAAGGGCTGCAAAACAGGGCTCCTCAATAACGCCGGCCAATGCGCGGTGCTGCCCCTTTTGCCTATGCTAGATTCCGTAATGTTCGCTTAAATAAATCGCATGATTTGAAGCGCCGGGCGCAACGGTCCGGTGGCTTGCGCGCGCGGCGCGGGCCTGCCGGCAGGAACGAGTTCGCCGGGCCAATGGTTAAGACATCTTAAATCGCACCTGAGCCGGCCTTCTGCAGGTCAGGTCACCGGCCCTGGCGTGAACAGCGTGAGGTCGTTGTGAATGCCCCAGCGGTCGGACCACACTTTGGTGCGGCCGCTCGCGACGTCGAGGATCAGGCGGAACAAGTCCCAGCCGGTTTCCTCGATGGTCGCCTCGCCGGTGGCGATGCGGCCGGCGTCGAAGTCGATGAGGTCCTTCCAGCGCCGCGCCAGTTCGGTGCGGGTCGATACCTTGATGACGGGCGCGGCGGCGAGGCCATAGGGCGTGCCGCGGCCGGTGGTGAACACCTGCAATGTCATTCCCGACGCAAGCTGCAGGGTGCCGCAGATGAAGTCGCTCGCGGGCGTAGCCGCGAAGATCATGCCTTTCTTGCGCACGCGCTCGCCCGGCGCGAGCACGTCGACGATCGCGCTGGTGCCGGATTTGACGATCGAGCCGAGTGATTTCTCCACGATGTTGGCGAGCCCGCCCTTCTTGTTGCCGGGCGTGGTGTTGGCGCTGCGGTCGGCATCGCCCTTGGCGAGATAGCCGTCATACCAGTCCATTTCGCGGATCAGCGCGCGGCCGACCTCCTCATTGGCGGCGCGGCGCGTCAACAGATGAATGGCGTCGCGCACTTCGGTGACTTCGGAAAACATCACGGCCGCGCCGGCGCGCACCAGCAGATCGGCGGCGAAGCCGAGCGCGGGATTGGCGGTCACGCCGGAAAAGGCGTCCGAGCCGCCGCATTGCAGGCCGATCACGAGGTCGGAAGCCGGACAGGTTTCGCGGCGGCGCGCATTGAGCACGGCAAGCCGCGCGTCCGCCATTTCCATGACCGCGTCGACGATGGCGCCAAAGCCGTCGAACGCCTCGTCCTGCATCCGCACCACGCTGCTGTCTATCCCTTCCGGCAGCAGCCGCTCGGGCACCAGCTTTTCACAGCCGAGGCCGACGACCATGACTTCGCCGCCGAAATTCGGGTTCAGCGCCAGGTTCTGCAGGGTGCGTATCGGCACGATCGCCAGCGGCGCATTGATCGCGACGCCGCAGCCGTAATTATGCGTCAGCCCGACGACGTCGTCGACATTGGGATATTTCGGCAGCAGTTCGGCCTTGATGCGCTTGATCGCAAATTGCAGCGTGCCGGCGACGCATTGCACGCTGGTCGAGATCGCCAGCACGTTCTTGGTGCCAACCGAACCATCGGGATTGCGAAAGCCCTCGAACGTGTATCCCTCAAGCGGCGCTTGCGGGGCAGGGACGGCGGTGGCGAGTTCGAGCCTGTCGAGCTCGGGCGGCGTCGGCATGTCGATGCGCGCTTCGTCGACCCATTCGCCGGCCAGGATCGGTTTTGCCGCGGTGCCGATCACCTCGTTGTAGCGGCGGATCGGCGCGCCCGGCGCAATGTCCGACAGCGCCACCTTGTGGCCCTGCGGCACGAAGGTGCGCAGTTCGAGACCGCAGGCAAAACGGCTCTTCGCCGGCAGCCCGAGATCGTTGACCACGATCGCAACATTGTCGTTGGGGTCGAGCCGGATGTAGCGCGGCTCAAAGGCCTGCGCCGTCGCAGTTCCCGTCACAAAATTCTCCTCAATCCTGGCTCCGGCCGTATCCTGGACCGCGCCGGGACAGGTATACGCCGTTTTGGCGTTGATGTGGAACGACGGTGATCGTGCGGCGCAATGGCGGATTCCGCCTTCATAGCTTCCGGTTTATGCACGATTGACCGCAATGGAGGCTTGATTTGGCAGCGCCTTCAGACCTAGCCTGACGTCTCCGATTTCCATCAAGCGAGCCACCTCTCACGGTCTGACGCGCCCATGGAGTGGTTGACCAAATCTACCCGGGCTGACCGGCCCTTTGGAAGCTGGGCCGACGACCTCGCGGACGCTTTCGTGCAGCTTGAACCCTGCAAGGTTTCGGACGCGCCGTTCTACGGCGCCATTTCAAAGGCCGATCTGGCGCCCATCCATATTTCACGGGTCACGGCGGCGCCTCATAGCGTCCTGCGGCAACGGGCGCACATCGCCAGGGGCGCGGGCAATTTCTATTTTCTCAATCTGCAACTCGGCGGCCTGTCCCGCTCGGTGCAGCGTGGCCATGAGCAGATCTGCGGACCCGGGGATCTTGCGGTCATCGACACCACCGAGCCGTTTGAAATCATGAACCTGCGGGACTTCGAGCTGCTGTGCTTTGCCGTGCCCCGTGATCTGCTCGCAAACCGTTTTGCCGACCACCCGCGACTGAACTTATCGGCAACCGAAACCGGGCGCGCGCTGGCGCGGACGTTGGCGGGATATGCCGATCTGTGCATTCGCGAGGAAGCGGACCTGCCGGTCCCCGCTTTGGGCGGGCATCTCCTGGATCTGTTATCCCATGCCGACAAGTTTGTGGCCGACAAACCGTCGGCGCATGCGCGCGCGTCCGTGCAATTATCGGTCATGCTCGATCACGTCGATCGGCATTTCACCGATCCGCGTTTCAACGCCTCGAATTTGGCGCGGAAGTTCGGTTGTTCGCTTCGTTATGTCCACAAACTGTTCAGCAGCACCGGTCGTTCGGTCGGCGAGCACGTCAACGACCGCCGCATCCTTGCCAGCGCGCGATATCTTCTCGATCCGGATTTTCGCAGGATGACGATTGCCGAGATTGCTTACGCGGTCGGCTTTAGCGACATTTCGTATTTCAACCGGCTGTTCAAACGCTGCAACGGCCTGTCGCCGCGCGATTTCCGCAACCGGCAGTCGTCTCGAACCTGACCGGTGCGCCACAGGCCAGGAATTCGGTTCACCCCGGTCCAAGACGCGCGCACAAGCCGCCGCTAGCCTTTCCCCGACGTGCCGCAACGGCATCGAGCAAGCGGGAGACGCATGATGGCGATCGATTTCACCCTCACTCCGGAGCAACGTGCGCTGCAGTCGGGGGCCCGCCAGTTTGCAAGGGAAGTCCTCTCCGGCGTCAGGGCCGCCACCGACATGCTGCCGACGGCGGAGCAACGCTTCCTGGCGACGAGGCCGGCCTATGAGGCGATGGTCGCCGCCGGATACTTGCGGAAATGCATTCCGGCGCCGGCAGGCGGCGATGGAAACGGCTTGGTCGACATGGCCATCATGGCCGAGGAATTTTACAGCGTGAACGCCAGCGTGACGCTGACGATGCTCGGCACGGTGCTCGGCCTGTTGCCGGTTCTGATCGGCGGCACCCCCGAACAATGCGGCCGCTTTCTCGGGCCGTTCCTGCAAAAGCGCGGCGCGCCGCTCGCCGGCTTCTGTTCGAGCGAGCCGGGCGGCAGCGCCAACGCCGGTTCGCCACCGCCGGGTGAAGGCGTGCGCACCACCGCGCGGGCCGACGGTGAGGAGTGGGTGATCAACGGGCGCAAGAAGTGGGTGTCGTCGGCGACCGGATGGGACCGCAAGGGCGCCGACCTGCTCTGCGTGGTTTGCCGGACGGGTTCTTCCGGATCGCCCGGCAAGGACATTTCGGTGATCGCGGTCGAGCGGCCGGAACGTGGAATCGTGTTCGAGCGCGCGATCGAATCGATGGGGCATCGGGCTCATCTGGTGACGGAGTTCGCGTTCGAGGAGTTGCGGGTCCCGCGCAGCCATGTGCTGGGAGAGCAGGGCGCCGGCCTCGCGCTGAGCGAAGCCAGTTTTACCGGGACCGCCGCCCTCGTCGGAATCTTCGGTGTTGCGCTGATGCGGGCTGCGTTCGATTTCGCGCTGCATTTCGCCCGGACCGAGCGGCGCGGCGGCATCCATCCGATCATCGAACATCAGGCGGTCGGCTATGCGCTGGCCGATGCCAAGACCGCGATCGAGGCGGCGCGGTATCTGAGCTGGCGGGCCTGCCATGCGCTCGACCGGCAGTCGCCTGCGGCCGCGGAACTTTCGGTTCAGGCCAAAGTGTTCGGCTCCGAGACCGCCGTTCGTGTCATCACCGACCTGATGCGCGTCGTCGGAATCGACAGCTATGACCGGGCGCTTCCGCTGGCGAGCCTGCTTCAGGACGCGCTGGCGCTGCCGATCTTCGATGGCGGCAACATGGGGATCCGGCGCAGGCAGTTACACAACATGATCATGCAGCCGGGGTACGACCCGCTATCGGCAAGCGGGGCGGCCGAAGGCCATCCTTAGAGCCTTTTCCGTTCCGATGGAATCGGAACGGGGCTCTAGATTCTTGTTTTGACGCGTTTTCTTGACGCGAACCGGTGTCCACTTCGCTGGAAAACGCTCTAGCGGGTTCGTCGACATCTCACGACCACGACAACCTGCCCGCCCGATACGTGTCAACCGTTGTGGTGAGGCCTCGAGGTGCGCTAGCTTCCCCTCCAAGAAACGCCAAACAGAAACCGAAGGGGCAAGCATGGGCAAGAAGATAGCGATCGTCGGAGCCGGCGCCGTTGGCGGATATGCCGGCGCCCACATGGTGCAGGCGGGCGAGGACGTGACGTTCATCGATCCCTGGCCCGAGCATGTCGAGCACATGCGCAAGCACGGCCTGCGCGTCACCCACGCGATGGATGTTCCGGAATTCTCGGTTCCGGTACGCGCGCTGCACGTCACGGACGCGCAGCAGCTCGCGAAGGAAGCGCCGGTCGACATCGCCTTCGTCTGCATGAAATCCTACGACACCGCCTGGTCCACGATGCTGATCCGGCAATATCTGGCGCCGGACGGCTATGTCGTGTCGCTGCAGAACTGCATGAACGAAGAAACCATTGCCGGCATCGTCGGTTGGGGCAAGACGCTCGGCTGCATCGCCAGCAGCATCACGGTCAATTTGCCGGAGCCCGGCCACATCCATCGCGGCGCCGGCAAGCACGGGGCGGCGCACACGGTGTTTCGCGCCGGCGAAGTGCACGGCCGCATCACGCCACGGGCGGAGGAAATCTGCCGCCTGGTCGGTTACACCGACAGCGCCAAGGTCACCAGCAACCTGTGGGGCGAACGCTGGTCCAAACTGGTCGCCAACGTCATGGGCAACGGGCTCTCCGCTTGCACCGGCATGACCGGCGGCCAGATGCTGGAGAGCGAGCCGATCCGCCGCTTCTCGACCCGGCTCGGCAGCGAAGCCATTCGCGTCGGTCAGGCGCATGGCTATCAGCTCGAAGAGATCCTGCATCTGCCGCCCGAGACCATCGCGCGGGCCGGCGAGGGCGACGAGGCGGCGATGCGCGCCTGCGACGAGCAGCGCTTTGCGGACGGCAAGCACACGGCATCAGGGCAACGTCCCTCGATGGGCCAGGACATGCAGAAGGGCCGGCGCACCGAGATTGAATTCATCAACGGCTTTGTGGTCGGCGAGGGTGAGAAGATCGGCATCGCTTGCCGCGCCAATGCGGCGCTGACCGATATCGTGATGCGCGTCGAACGGGGCGAGCTGAAGCCGGATCCGCGACACATCACTGAGCTGCGGTTGAACTGAGCCCGCGTGATGACGGTCGACAGGGGGCTATGATTTTCCCTGAGTTGTCGTAACCTCCATCGCCTGAGATATTTGGAGGTGTGCCATGCGTCTCTTTCTCTATGGGTTTATTTTGATGGCTTCGATTTCGACGGCGGCTGCGGATTCAAAAACAGATGCGCTTCAGATCATCGATAGATGGGCCAAGGCATTCACAGCGTCGGAAGTTGACGCGATCGTCAAACTTTATGCGCCGGACGCGTTGTTCATGGGGACCGGAAGCAAGGCAGTCGTGACCAAGCCCGAGGATATCAGAACCTATTTTGAAGCCGCGCTTCTCAACAACCGGCCGAGAGGGGCGACCCTCAACAGCTATGAATCGATGGTGCTCTCTGACAACGCCGTGCTGGTGACCGGTCTCGATACGACGACCCGTGTCAAAGACGGAACCCCGATCAGTGCATCGGGACGGGTCACTTTCGTGGTGGCAAAGCGCGGCGCCGATTGGCAGATCGTCCATTTCCATCGGTCGGCCATGCCGCAATAAGCGGCTGGATGTGTTGGCGGGCGCTGGACCAATCCTGCGCCAGCCCTTAAGTAATCCCGATGGACATTGCATCGGACGCGCCGCAGTCGCGCTATTTTCAGTCGCAGGGGCTCAAGCTTCATTTCACGGATTGGGGTAACGCGCAGGCGCCGCCATTGCTGCTGGTGCATGGCGGCCTCGACCACTCCCGCAGCTGGGATTATCTGGCGCGGGCGCTGGCTGCCGATTATCACGTCGTGGCGCCCGATCTGCGCGGCCACGGCGATTCCGGCTGGGCGTTCGGGTCCAGCTACAGCCTTGCCGACCACGTCTACGATCTGACTGGCCTCGTGAAAGCGGAAGGTTTTGAGAAGGTCGCCATCGTCGGCCATTCGATGGGCGGCATGGTCAGCCTGACCTATGCCGGCGCTTTTCCGGAGCGCGTTTCAAAGCTGGTCGTGCTCGACGGCGTCACCAATTTTCCGGCGCGGCGTCCCAAACCGGCCGACGTCAGGATCACGGATTGGGCTGGCGACCTCGACAAACTGGCGCAGCGCAAAACCCATCGCTATCCGGCCGTAGCCGACGGCGCCGATCGCATCGTCGGCCGCAACCCGCGGCTGACGCGCGAGCAGGCGATGCATCTGGCCACCCACGGCATGAAGCGCAACGACGACGGCAGTTTCAGCTGGAAATACGATCCCTATTTGCGGGCGCGGGCGCCGTACCGCTTGTCGCTCGAAGACAATATCGGGCTGTGGTCACGCATCGCGTGCCCGACGTTGCTGGTCGCGGCCAGCGAAAGTTTTCTGCCCGATCCCGAGAAGGCCGGCGTGATGTCGCATTTCAAGCACGCCGAACTCGCCAAGATCGCCGGCGCCGGCCACTGGCTGCAGCACGACAAACCGGACGAGGTGCTGGGGCTGATTCAGCGGTTTCTTACGCAATCTTGAGGGTTGGCGTAACGAGGCCCGGCGGTTCATCGATTTCCTCCACGCCGGCAGCCGTCCGGCACATCATCATCGCTTCACGCAAGGTCCCCGCGGCAATGTCGGCCTTGGCCGCCTCCCGCAGTTCTTCCAGCGATTCCTTGTCGAGGTTCTCGACCCAGCAACCGAGCATGATGATCGTGGCCTTAGGCATTTGGCGACGCAGCCGCCTAACCGAGTAGCGCATATGGGCGGGACTGCTGGCGTCGAGATAGGACAGGCAGACGATCGCGACACCGCTGAAATCCAGCTGCACGATCCTGGTAGACGAAAGTGCGTCCGCAGGCTCGACACGTGCACCGAGGCCATGCGCGTTGGAAAGCTGCGCAAACAGCACCGCTGCGGCTTCATCGAGCGGGGTACGTCCGGCCAGGCAGAGCACCGGCGCCTCTCCCTGCCAATGAAGCGGAAGATCGGCTTTTTGCACGACCGGCAAATTGCTTGATATCGCGGCATCCGGGACGGTTTCGACCGCGGCCGCCGCCTCCGCATCCATGGTCGGCGAGGTCACCTCGGGGATCGAATCATCCTGGGTGGAAAGGTCGCTGGCAAACTCGGTAACGGCGTCGCGAATCTTGATCATGCGCGCCTGGTCCAGGGCATCGCGCTTGGCGTCTGTCTGTGCCAGTTGAAGGCCCCTCAGGGCGACCTCGTCGAAATACGAAGACAGCGATTTCTCCTTCAGGAATTCTTCGGCCTTTCCTGCCGCCTCGATCGGATCGCCGGCAAGCATTCGCTGGTAGAACATTTCCGGCGGTGACAATGCAGGCCTGTCGCCAAAAATAACGTCGAGAAATTCGAGCCGCTCGACATGACGTCCGAGGACGACGAGGCAAACCGTCAAGGGTGTTGCAAGCACGAGCCCGATGGGCCCCCACAATGCGGTCCAGAACGTCGCTGAAGCGACGATGGCTACAGGAGAAAGGCCGGTGCTCTGGCCGTAGGCGAGAGGCTCCACGACCTGGCTGATGATCGGTCCGACGCCGAGAAAAAGCACGATCGTCCATGCCAGCATCGACCAGCCGGGATCGACGGCTGCCGCCAACGCCAGCGGAAAAGCCGCCGAGATGGCTGTGCCGATGTAGGGGACGAACCGCAGCACAGCCGCCAGAATGCCCCAGAGGACCGCGCTGGGAATACCTATGAACGATAGTCCCGCCCCGATGAGCACGCCCAAAGTGGCGTTGATCATCAACTGAGCCAGAAACAGCCGGCTGAGGCGCGTCGCCGCATCGTCCAGCGCCGCTGTCGTGCGTTGCAGATCGTGCGAGCCCGCCAATCGAATCAGGCGGTTTCGAAGATCCTCACGCTGGATCAGGATGAAGATAACGAAAATGATGATGATGCCGGTAGTCGCCAACGGATTGAGCAATGGCGCAATCAGGGTTCGCAGATTCTCCAGGGCTCCCGGGTCGGGTTGACGCACTTCAACGGGAATAGGCAGGGTCGTTCCGGCAGCATTCGGCGCGCCGAGACGCGGGATCGCTCCCCGAACCGACTTGTCCTCCTTTGGCCTGTCGAGTTCCCGGCTCAACTCCTGGAGCATGTCCGCCGCACGTTCGAGGGTGCCGCTGCTCGCCGTGACGCCGCGCACCGACTTGATCTTTTCACGCATCGTCGATTGATAAACCGGCAGGTCTCCGGCCAGTTGGGTCAATTGATTGGCGATCAGCGTGCCAAGGCCGAAGATCACGGAGAATGCCAGAAAGACGATGCCTACGACCGCCAGGCTGCGGGGAACGCGGGCGCGCTGCAGCAGTCCGACCGGCGGTCCAAGCACAAAGCTGAGAAGAATAGCGAGCGCGATGGGTACGAATATTTCTCGGCCGAAGTACAGCGCCGCAATGAACAATGCGGCGAGGATCGAGCAGGCGACGGCACTCAGCAAAGCCAGCAACTCGTCCATCGTGCGTCCGGCGCTGACTTTTCGGGTGATCAAACTCATTGAATCTTTCTAAGGCGGTGCGGGAAGTAGATGCCGGCAGAACGAAAAATGGTCTGGATATCCAGCAGTGAACCAAGGCGCGACCGGCGCATAGGTTGCACCCGTTAGCGCGGCGTATTCACCGGCGACCATGGAACCATTTTGCGAACTACGAACCAGCCTTGGTCGAAGGCCCTCTGGCGAGCAGATTGCCAGCCCGGCGCGGTCCGCCACGTCGAACAAATCCGACAGCAACGCGTTATTCCTGATGCAAAAAGGCAAACCACGATGCGCCGGCCCAATGGACATGCAGCCCGTCGATCACAGTTCGACGAGGCCGGCACCATTGCTGCCTGCAATGCCTGGCTCGGACGACGCGGATCGTTTGAGAGCATCACTGCCGAAAACCAAACTGACCAGAGCCGACGCCGTCCGCACTGCGAAGGCCAGGATCATGCGCCGCAATTCATTGCGAAAGCAGCGGCTGGCGCAAAAGAGATGAACACCGGAAAAACTTCAGTTCCTGGAATCGTTCTCCCGATCCAGCTTTTGAAGGTATGACAGCCCATGCACGGTCAAGCGGTGCTCGTTCGTTTCACCGTCAATGTATAATTTCATCAGATGCCTTGAAAGACGCTCGCGGGCGCCCTTCGTCTCGGAACGGTCCGCAAGGGCGCCGTATATGCTCAGCGCGCGGTCAACAGGAAGGGTTTGCATGGGCCAGCTCATCGGTGAGTTCGATCTGAAGAGGTAAAGTCCGGCGCCCCGTATCGTTCCGGCATTGTGCTGATGCAATTGTAGGCGTCAGGTGCGGAAAAACACGAAATAGACAATTGCCAACGTGACCACGGCAATGCTCAGGCTGATGAGGAGCAAAAACAGTATCGACGGTCCAGGCTCGGCCTGGCGAGCTTCCATTGGCGTTTCGATAATGACGCCGTGTTTTTTGATGGCCATACGGTTGCGTTCCTTCGCTCGTTCCAGCGTTTCATGGGCATTGGTAGATAGCCTCAGAGCCCCTGGATCGAGTCCGGTTCGGTCGAGTACCGGTGTTGGCTATCCCTTGCTGGAGACC
The DNA here is from genome assembly GCF_018130165.1 of Bradyrhizobium sp. JYMT SZCCT0180. Lineage (GTDB taxonomy): Bacteria > Pseudomonadota > Alphaproteobacteria > Rhizobiales > Xanthobacteraceae > Bradyrhizobium. The sequence goes on from NZ_JAFCLZ010000021.1 coordinate 101,532, forward strand.
AAGCCGCCCGGGCAATGATGGTTCCGGACGATCATTAGCGCGAATCTCGCAAGCAACACGGGGTATTGGACGTGACTTGGTGTGGCGACACGCTCTGACTGCTCCTTCCTCTTGATGCAACCTCTATGTGAACCAGTTCATATGCGCTTCCGATCGGAAAGGGCTTGAATGGATAAGGGAGCGAATCCAGGAGGTTGCTATGTCTCTCCGTGGCCTGATCGTCGCATCCGCACTCGTCGTCACCTTCTCCGGAATCGCCGGCACCGCTTCCGCGCAGGGAGAAAACTTCTCCCGGAACACGGACCGGCCGGGCAATGATATTCGCAGCATCCCCTTTCGCGGCGACGCGGAGGCCTGCCTGAAACTCTGCTTCCGGGAACGCGAATGCCGCGCCTGGACGTTCGTCAAGGCTGGCTTCCAGGGGGCGTCACCGGTTTGCTGGATCAAGCACACGATCCCGCGCGCCATCCCCAACCGTTGCTGCACGTCCGGCGTCATCAGAAGAAACCTCTGAGCCGCCTGCGGAGTTTATTATCGGGCGTGTATTCGCGCGGGTCCGTTGGCTCGTCTAATACCCCGCCACCTGATGCGGCCTGAACAGCCGGCCCTTTTCTACCACCAGCACGACGCCGAGTGACGCCAGCGTGCACAGGAAGAAGCCGGTCGCGAACGGCAGCAGCGTGCCGTCGTAATCCTGGCCGATCGTGGTGCCGATACCGATGCCGAGCAGGGTGGTGATCGATCCGTACAGCGACGAGGCGGTGCCGGCGATGTGGCCCTGCGGCTCCATCGCCAGCGCGGTGAAGTTGGCGATCATCAGCCCGAACGAAAACATCATCAGCGCCGACAGCGCCATGAACAGCGGCAACGGCAGCATCTGCAGTTTCACCGCCACCAGCATGATGCCGGATATGGCGACGTAGCCGAGCAACGCGGCGTGTGAAATCACGCGCATGCCGAGACGGTTGACGAAGCGGGAGTTGACGAAGCCGGCAATCGCCGTGCCGATCGCGATGCAGGCAAAAGCAATCGGAAAATAGTGGCCGAGCTTGTAGATCTCGGTGAACACCTGCTGCGACGAGAACACGAAGGCGAACAGCGATCCGAGCACGCCGCCGGAGACCAGCGCGTAGCCCAGCGTCTGGCGGTTGGTCACGGTCTGGCGGAAGGCGTCGAGAATGTCGCGGACGGCAAGCGACCGCCGCATCGGAACCGGCAGTGTCTCCGGCATGCGCCACGCGCTCCAGATCAGCGTCACCACGCCATAGACCATCAGCACGATGAAGATGCCGCGCCATTGCGTCAGCAGCAGCACCGCTTGGCCGAACGACGGCGCAATCACGGGCACCGCGATGAACACCATCATCGCCAGCGACATCACGCTCGCCATGCGGCGGCCGGCGTAGCAGTCGCGCACGATCGAGGTGGCGATGACGCGGGTGGCCGAGGTGCCGAGGCCTTGCAGCGCGCGAGCCAGCAGTAACGTCTCGAACGAGGGGGCGGCGATCGCCAGCAGGCTCGCGATGAAATAGACGGTCATGCCGCCGAGCAGCACCGGCCGGCGGCCGAAACGGTCGGACAACGGCCCCATCACGAACTGGCCGACGCCGAACCCGAGGATGAAGACCGACAGCACCATTTGCGGGCGGTTGGCGTCGGCGAGCTGGAACGCGGAGCGGATGTTCGGCAGCGCCGGCAGCATCATGTCCATCGCCAGCGGATTCAGCGCCATAATCGAGGCGATGATGACGACGAATTCGGGGAAGCCTATCGGGCGGTGGCCTGAGGAAACCCAGGCATTGGCATTGATTTCAGACACTTACGACCTCATTTCAGGCCGGGATTCTACTGGTAATGCTGCGTTGCACAATGCCTATTCCGGGATGGCAGCCCGTCTGGGAGAGATGAGGTTGCGGGGTATGGCTGGGGCCGTCGTTCCCCTGCACTGGGCCGCCTCGTCATTTCGGGGCTCGCGAAGCGCGAGCCCCGAGTCTATCAGGCCGCATGCGCTGCCGCTCGATAGATTCCGGGCTCTCGCTGCGCGAGCCCGGAATGACGACAGGGCGGATTTCTGCCGCCTGCGACAAACTAACCCGACGGGCAAAGCACTTCTGTTTTGCGGAAATCATGTCAAGTCTCAAAATAAAATATATTTCTGTTTACCAGAATACAAATCAGGTGCATATGTTTGTCCATCCCGTCCCACTCAGAGGGCGTCGGCCGTCGTCACGGACGTTGGACGGGTTGCGGTGGACGCCGATGTTGCGGAGACGTAACGCGACAGAGGCGTACGGCGAAGACGCGTGGTCCTGGCGCCCGTTGCTGGCGTCAAGTTCCTGAGGCCAAAAGCTGATCAGGGGCGACGGAGTCAACCAAGAACTCGTCTCCGGGGAGAGCGCGTTATAAGCCGTAAAGCCATTGCGCAGGGAATGTCGGATGTTCTCCGCTGCCCTGTATGCTCGTGTGCACTTTGTTTTGTGCAAACCGCACGCGAGACCGCGGGTGCAGCGCGCATCCGGCATTCCCTGCGCCCTCTCTTTTTGAGAGGGCGGGACGAATTTGCAAACCTCGGGCGCAATGCGTCGCGGGAATGCGAAGGTGTATCTTCTCCCTCGCCCCGCTCTTGCGGGGAGAGGGTCGGGGTGAGGGGCCTCTCTCCGAGCAAAGATTGCCGAGGCACCGGTACCCCCTCACCCGGCGCTGCGCGCCGACCTCTCCCCGCAAGCGGGGCGAGGTAAGCAAGAAAGCCGTCGCCTCGTGATTGTTTTACCCGCCCCTTTGCTTTAATCCCCCACCCATTGACCGCCCCGAAACGGAGACCCTGTGTCAGACCAACCCTTACGCATAGGCACGCGCAAGAGCGTGATGGCGCTGGCGCAGACGGATGAGGTCGCGCGGCTGCTGCGCGCGGCCAATCCGGGGCTGAACGTCGAGATCATAAAATTTGAAACCCGCGGCGATCAGGACCAAACCAGCAAGCTGCTGCGCCATGGCGGCAAGGGCGGCGCGTTCGTCGCCGAAATCCGCCAGGCCATGCGCGCCGGCGAATTGCAGGCCGCGATGCATTCGCTAAAGGACGTGCCCGGCAATGAGGAGACGCCGGGCCTTGTCATCGCGGCGACGCTGCCGCGCGATGCCGCCAACGATTCACTGGTGCTGCGTCCGGGCCTGTCGCTGGAAACCTTCAGGGCCTCGCGCGGCAAGGGCTTCAAGATCGGCACCAACGCGGTGCGCCGCGCCGCCTATCTGCGTCGGTTGTTTCCTGAAGCCGCCGTGATCCATTACCGCGGTGCCGCCGACACGCGGATTGCAAAACTCGATCGCGGCGACATGCAGCGGCTTCCCGATGGCGGCGAGGTCGGGCCGGCGGATGCGCTTGTGATGGCGCGCTCGGGCCTTGAGCGCATCGGCATGACGTCCCGCATTGCCTATGATTTCTCCGTAAACGAAATGCTGCCGTCGGTCGGGCAGGGCATCGTCGCGGTCGAATGCGTCGAGAAAGACTGGGTCACGCGCGGGTATCTTTCTGGCATCGAGGACCTGTCCTCGCGGCTCTGCGCCGAGGCCGAGCGCGAGGTGCTGTGGGTGCTGAACGGCCATTGCAACTCGCCGATCGCGGGTCACGCGACCATTTCCGGCAGCGACATGACGCTCACGGCCGCGGTGCTGGACGAGACCGGTTCGCGCTTCATCGAAGCGTCGCGAACGGCGGCGGCGGATCGCCCCCGCGAACTTGGCCGCGACATTGGTCTGGAATTGCTCGACAAGGGTGCCGCCGATATCATCGCGCGCAACCGGCCGGACGAGCATTAGACACGATCGGCTGTTAGCGCGCGACCTCGCTCCATTCCGGACAGGTGCGCTGGTCGACCGGCACCAGCCAGGCCTTGTAATTGGTCTTGTCGATCACCTCGGCCGGCAGCATCACCTTCTCCGGCAGCGGTTCGCGCTTGAGATGGCGCACCGCCGCCCGCGTCGCGGTGCAGCCGATCTTGAACATGTTGAAGTCGACGGTCGCGAGCATCCCGCCGGATTCGATCTGCTTCACCGCCGGGAGGATGCCGTTGATGCCGATCACGACAGCGCTGCGGTTGGCGCTCTTGAGCGCGTCGAGCACGCCGAGCGCCATGCTGTCATTGGCCGACAGCACCGCGTCGATCTGCTTGTGTTCGGCCAGCAGCTTCTCCATTCCGCGCCTGGCGTCGGGCGTCTGGTAATTGCCGACCGCCGAGCCCAGCACCTCGATGCCGGGGAATTCGCCGAAGGCGCGCTGGTAACCGCGCAGCCGCTCGCGATTGGTGGGGGCGGCGGGCGTGCCCTCGATGACAACGATCTTGCCCTTAGCCCCAAGATGCTCGAACAGATAGCGCGCCTCGCGATATCCGATCTCGAAATCGTCGGCGCCGACATAGGTCACAAAACTGCCCGGCAGCGGATTGGAAACCAATATCACCGGAATCCTGGCCTCGTTGAGCAGCTTCACCGAGGGGACCATCGCGACGTCGTCAACGGGAATGAAGATGATCGCGTCAGGCTTGTCCTTGATGACCTGCTCCACCATCGCCTTCTGTTCGTCGACATTGTCAGGCTGCTTCGGCACGAAGTGCACGACCTTTGCGCCGGCTGTTCGCGCAATCTGGTCGGCGGCAATGCGGAAGGCCTCATAGGCCGGGTTGGTCGAATTCTTGGTGAACACGGCGATGGTCATCTGGTTGTCGGCCGCGGTGGCGCCCGTTGCGAGCAAGGCCGCTGCAGCAGCTATCGCGGTCGTCATCAAACGTCGCATCATCGTCTCCTCAATGTGACCCGAAATATCAACCCCGTCATTGCGAGCGCAGCGAAGCAATCCATCTCACCGGACAAAGAAAGAATGGATTGCCTCGTCGCTTCGCTTCGCTCGCAATGACGAACTACTCAAAGCCAAAGAATCTTCTTCCGATACTCAAGATCAGTCAGCAGCGGTGCCGCCGGGCCCTGATGGAACACCGCGCCGCGTTCCAGCGCGAAGACGCGGTCGGCCAGTGCCAGCACCAGATCGAGATTATGCTCGACGATCACAATGGACGTGTGCCTGCGCAATTGGTCGAACACCCTGAACAGTTCGAGGATCACGGTCGGCGCCAGTCCTTCGAAGGGCTCATCGAGCAGCAGGAGCTTGACATTGCCCGACATCGCGCGCGCCACCGCGACCATCTGCTGCTCGCCGCCGGAGAGATAATCCGCCGCGACGTCCATGCGCTCGGCCAGCCGCGGGAAGTATTGCAGGATCTGCGCTTCGTCCCACACCACGCCGTTGCTGCCGTCGGTCTTGCGCGCGAGGCGTCCGAGCGAGAGATTTTCCCGCACCGTCATGCCGGCGAACAGGCCGCGGCCCTGCGGGACATAACCGATGCCCTTGCGCGCGATATCGGGCGCGGGCAGGCGGGCGATGTCTGTGCCGGCATATTCGATTCTGCCCGACGACAGCGGCACCAATCCGGCGAGCGTCTTGAGCAGCGTCGACTTGCCGGCGCCGTTGCGGCCGAGCAAAGCGACGATCTCGCCTTCGCGCACGTCGAGCGAGGCGTCGTGCAGGATATGGCTCTTGCCATAGAAGGTGTTGACGCCTTCGAAGCGCAGGACCTGCGCGGCGCTCTCCCTGGCTTCGTCGGTGCGGCTGTGCTCCACCTCGGGAACGCCGGTGCCGGTGTAGATTTCCTGCACCCGGCGGTCGGCACGGACAGCACTGGGCGGGCCGGTCATCAGCACTTCGCCCTGGTTCATCACGGTGACGGAGTGCGAGAAGCCGAGCACGCGGTCGATATCGTGCTCGACGATCAGCACGGGGATATTGGCGGCGACGTTCTTGACGAGATTCGAGACGCGCTCGCGTTCGGCAGCGGCAAGGCCGGCCAGCGGCTCGTCGAGCAGCAGCACCTGCGGCTTGGAGCCGAGCGCGATGCCGAGATCGACCAGCCGCTGCCCGCCATAGGACAGTTCGCCGCCCTCGATTGTCTCGATGCCCTCAAGCCCGAGGAACTTGATCAGCTCGGCGGTCTCGGCGTGGATGCTCTCGTAGCTGTCGATGTCGCGCCAGAAGTTGGAGCGCATGTCACTCTGCGCCTGCAGCGACAGCCGCAAATTCTCGTAGATCGACAGTCCCTTGAACAAATTGGTGATCTGGAACGAGCGCGCCAGGCCCTGATGGCAGATCAGGTCGGATGGCACGCCCTGAATCTCGCGGCCGTTGAGCTTGATGGTGCCCTTGTCGGTCGGAAACAGACCCGAGACCAGATTGAACAGCGTGGTCTTGCCGGCGCCGTTCGGGCCGATCAGCGCGTGGATTTCACCGGCACCGACGGTGAGGCTCGCTTCGTTGACGGCTCGGATGCCGCCAAAACTCCGGGAGACGCTGTTCACCTCAAGCACGTTGCCGGAAAACCCCTTCGGCATCAGGAAGGCCGGCAGCGGCAGGCCCTCGTAGATCTTGCGCCGGCTCATTGCTGCGGATTCCTCCGGCGCGGGCCACCAGCGTTTGCTGAGGCGCGCCCAGATGCCGACCAGTCCGTCCGGCGAGAACAGCACGAAGGCCACGAAGATCAGTCCGAACCACAGCAGCCAGTCCGAGGTCCAGATCGAAAACAATTCGCGGAACAGAATGAAGAACAGCGCGCCGAGCGCCGGCCCCAGCATGCTGCGCATGCCGCCGATCACGACGATCGCGAGCAGTTCGCCGGAGAACGGCACCGACACCGCCTCGGCGGACACCAGGTAATTCTGAAATCCGATCAGCCCGCCGGCAAAGCCTGTGACCACTGCGGAGATCACGAAGACGCCGAGCTTGTAGCGCTCGACCGGATAACCCTGGAAGGTGGCGCGCAACTGGTTCTCGCGGATCGCCACCAGCACATGGCCGAACGGCGAGCGCACCAGCCGCAGCAGCAAATAGAGCACGCCGAGGCTGAGCACGGCGACGACGATGTAGTAGTTGAGTGCGTTGTCGAGGTCGAAGGCGCCGATGCTGCCGCGCTTCAGGCCGCCAAGGCCGTCTTCGCCGCCGGTGACCTTGGTCCAGCGGAAGGCGGTGGTGTAGGCGAGCGCCGCCAGCGCCAGCGTCAGCAGCGAAAAATAGACGCCGCGGCGCCGCAGGATGACGATACCGACGGCCGCGGAGGCGACCGCCACCACGACCAGCGACAGCAGCAGTGGCAGCCAGATCGAGCCGGGGAACCAGTTGAGCTGGATCAGGCCCGCCGCATAGGCGCCGATACCGAACCAGGTGCCGTGGCCGAACGAGACGAGACCGGTGTAGCCGACGCACAGGTTAAGCCCCATGGTCGCGATCGCCAGTGCCACCACCATGGTCCCGGTGTTGTGCGAGAGGCCAAGCGCCTGCATGCCGAACGGCAGCGCGATCAGTGCAAGGCCTGCCAGCAGCAGCGGCCGGTATTTTTGGGCGGACGACAGCTTCATTCGAATTTCTCGATACGCTCGCCCAACAGCCCGCGCGGTCGCACCAGCAGCACCACGAACATCAGGACATACATCGATGCCTCGCCGGCGGCGGGCTCGAAATGGATGGTGATGCCGCGCACCACGCCGACCAGAAGGGCCGCGATCACCACGCCCCAGAAGCTGCCGAGGCCGCCGATCACGACGACGACGAAGGCGACCGTGATGATGTCGGCGCCCATCGCCGGCTGCACGATGGTGATCGGCGCGAAGAAAGCGCCGGCAAGCGCCGCCATGCCGACGCCGAGCATCACGATCGCGGTCATGTATGGCTGCAGCCGGATGCCCAGCGCGGCGACCATGTCGGGCCGCTGGATGCCGGCGCGCACCACGCGGCCGAAGGAGGTTTTGTGCAGCAGCAGCCACACTCCGACCAGGACGCCGATCACGACGGCGAGAATGAGCAGGCGGTATCGGGAAAACAGGAAGTCGCCTGCCAACACCGAGCCGCGCAGCGCGGGCGGGATAGCCGCCGAAATAGGCGGCGCGCCCCAGATGATGCGGATCGCCTGTTCGGCAACCATCGCAAGCCCGAACGTCACCAGCAGGCTCAGGATCGGGTCAGCGGTGTAAAAACGACGGAGGATGTAGCGCTCGAACAGGATGCCCAGCATCGCCACCGCGATCGGCGACAGCACGACGGCGGAGCCGAAGCCGAGATATTTGGTGATCTCGACGGAGACGTACGCTCCAAGTGCGAAGAAGGCGCCATGCGCCAGATTGACGACGCCGCCGACGCTGAAGATCAGCGACAGCCCGAGCGCGATCAGGAGATAATAGCCCCCGAGCACGAGGCCATTCACCACCTGTTCCAGCAAGAACGCGAATTGCATGTGGTTGCCCTAGAGCGTTTTCCAGCGAAGTGGACACCGGTTCGCGTCAAGAAAACGCGTCAAACTAAGAAACTAGAGCCCCGTTCCGATTCAATCGGAACGGAAAAGGCTCTAGACAAGAGCGGCGCCGGCTGGTCGATGCCGGCGCCGCTCACGCCAAACGGGGCTAGCGCGCCAGGTGGCGCGTCAGGCCTTCATCTCGCAGGGGTTCTGCGTCTTGGTCGGATAGATTTTCTCCAGCGGCTCTGCCGCCACCGGCACGGCGTCACCGAGCAGCAGCATGTCCCACTTGTCCTTCATCTCGGCTTTCGGCTTCACCGTGAACGGGTAGGCCTCCTGCACCAGCTGATGGTCCCAGGAACGGAAATAGCCCTTGCGTGCCTTCATGATGTCGAACTCGGTCTGCTTTTCGAAATGCGCGATCAGCGCGTCGCTCTCGGTCGATTTGATCTCGTTGATCGCCTGCGCCAGCAGCTTGAGCGTGATGTATTCAATCCAGGCGTGGTTCTCCGGCGGCTTGCCGTATTTCTGGGTAAAAGCCGCGACAAAGGCCTTGGAGGCCGGGTTGTCGAGCGTGTGATACCAGACGGTCGGCCAGGTGCCGCTGAGATTGCCTTCGCCGGCGGCCCAGGCATCGCCGGTGTTGAGGTTGAAGCCGACCAACGGGTAGGGGAAGCCGAACTCGGCATATTGCTTCACCAGGTTGGTGACCTGGTTGCCCGCGAGGTTGCAGCAGACCACGTCCGGCTTGGCCTGCCGCACCTTCAGCAAATAGGGGCTGAAATCGGTGACGTCGGTCGCGATCAGTTCGTCGCCGGCCAGCGTGGCGCCGTTGGCGTCGAAGAAGGTTTTTGCGGCTTTCAGCAGATCGTGGCCGAAAATGTAGTCCGCGGTCAGCGTGAAGAATTTCTTGCCCTTCACCATGCCCTTTTGATTGAGCGCGGTGCCGACGGCATTGACCATCACCGTGTTCGGAATGTCGCAGTGGAACGAGTAGCGGTTGCAGTTCTTGCCGCGCAACGCGTCGGAGCGCGCGCCGGTCGAGAAGAACACCTTCTTGTTGCGCTCGGCGACCTGCATGATGGTCAGCGAGGAGGCCGAGGAGATTTCGCCGAGCAGCACCACGGCGCCGTCCTGCTCGATCATGCGCTGGGCCTTGGTCGAGGCGGTCGCGGGATTGACCGAGTCTTCCGAAATCAGGTCGATCTGTTTGGCCATGATGCCGCCGGACTGATTGATCTCTTCCGCGGCGAGCTTGACGCCGAGCTGGGCGTAGCTGCCGATGGCGCCGAGAAAACCGGTCAGCGGCACGAGATGTCCGATCTTGATCCGGGTTGCCTGGGCGCGGACGATCGCCGGAAATCCCAGAGCGGAAGCGCCGGCAAACGCGGCGCCCGTCTTCAACAAAGTACGTCGGCTGTAGCTGAACATGGCGGGTCTCCTCCCTGGGGGCGCGTCACGACGTCCTGCCTCCGATTCTCGCTATGCGAGGATGTGAGAGACGTTCTTTTATTATTGGAGGATAATTCCGGACACAGCCGCGCCTGTCAACGCCAAATGCGTCGCAGATTCGCTTCAGCCGATTGGGAAGGGGACTTAAAAGGACTTCGTGGTGTCGCGGGCGCCGAACTCGGCGGACAGCCGGGCGGCAGCGGTTTGCACCAGTTTGGCGCGGCTTTTCAGCACCTGGTCGGACATCCGCCAGATCGGGCCGGAAATGCCGAGCGCCCCGATCACGTCGCCGGTAAAATTATAGACCGGCACCGCGATGCAGCGCACTTCCGCGTTGTACTCGCCGTCGTCGATCGCGATCGCGCTGCGCCGGATTTCGGCAATCTCGCGCAGCAGCACGGCAGGATCGGTGATCGACTTGCCGGTCGAAGGCTTCAGCTCGACGCGTTCGAGGAATCGCTTCAGCTGGTCGGGGCGCAGCGAGGCCAGGATGATCTTGCCGAGCGCGGTGCAATGCGCCGGCCGCACCACGCCGACCCGGTCGGTGAGCTGGAACGCGCCGGAGCCGCTGGTGCGGGCAATAACCACGACGGAATCGCCCATGCGGACCGCAAAATGCCCGCTCTCGCCGGTTTCCCGCGAGAGATCTTCCAGCACCGGTGTTGCGAGATTGACCATCTCGATTTCATCGAGCGCGCTGGCGGCGAGCGCGAACAACGGCCGGCCAACGCGGTACCGCTTGGAATCCCGCTCCTGCCGCATGTAGCCCAGCGTGACGAGGGTCTTGGCAAGATGGAACGTGGTGGAATTATGCAGGCCGACGAGCTTGCTGAGTTCAGCGAGGCTGATGCCTTCGCGATGGCGCGCGACTTCCTCGAGGATCGAAAACGCGCGCCCGAGTGATTGCACGCCGCCGCGCTGACGCTCCTCGGCGTCGTCGTCGATGTTGGGCGCGTTCGATTGCACCAGTCGGGCGACCGCCGTCTTGCGTGGCGTGGCGGGTTTCTCGCTCGTCTTCGGCTTGGTTTGCGATTTCACGGATGGGTCTCCAGGAAGGCAGGGCCGAATTCTATCAGGCTGTCCTCGTCAATGAATAGCATGATGCTCCGCTGCGGGCCTGTCCATCTCTATACCACAATAGCAATTGACGTACAGTATTATGAGAAATAGGTTCGGCCCCGCCGGCCGCGCAATCCAAGACGCGGCGATCAAGCGTGTTGAGCAGGGCAAGCCCGCTGAGCAGCAGGGAGAGAAGAGTAATCCGATGTCGCGAAACATGCTCAACGGGGCCCAGGTCATCGTCGATTACCTGATCCAGGAGAAGGTGCCGCAGGTGTTCGGCCTGTGCGGCCACGGCAATATCCAGTTCATCGACGCGCTGTACGAGCGTTCCGACGACATCAAGACCATCTCGGTCCACCATGAGAGCGTCGCCGGGTTCATGGCCGACGTTTACTACCGCGTATCGGGGCGGCCGACCGCAACCTTCACCTCCTGCGGGCCGGGCTCGGCCAATCTGCCGATCTCGCTCGGCAATGCGTTCCTCGATTCGGTGCCGTTCATGGCGGTGACCGGCAATGTGCCGACCAGCCAGTTCAATCGCGGCGCGTTTCAGGAATTGTATCGGCACTATCAGGCCGACTTTCCCTCCACGGTGCGCTCCTATTGCAAGAAGGTGTTCCAGCCGACGCGGGGCGAGATGGTGCCGCTCGCGGTTCGGCAAGCCTGGAAGACGATGATGTCGGGACGTCCGGGTCCTGTGGTGCTGGATGTTCCCTTTGATGTGTTCATGGAGTCGGCCGCCGAGGAAGCGCCGAACGCGCAGGCCTGGAACGCCAACATCTCCAGCCGCTGCGGCGCCGATCCCGAGGGTGTGGTCAAGGCGGTCGATATGCTGCTCGGCGCCGAGCGGCCGGTGATGATCGTGGGGCAGGGCGTCCGTTACGGCGGCGCGGCCGAGGAATTGCTGAAACTCGCCGAGCGACTGCAGATTCCGGTGGCGGCTTCCGCCAGCGGGCTTGGCGCGATCGACTGCAACCATCCGCTCGCGCTTGGCCTCGTCGCACGCGCTGGTCATTACCAGGCCAACCACGCGACGCGCCAGGCCGACGTGCTGCTGGCGATGGGGATGCGGTTCGACGATCGCACCTCGAGTTCGTGGATTCCTGGCTATTCCTTCACCATTCCGCCGACGCGGCTGATTCATGTCGACATCGACCCCGAGGAGATCGGCCGCAACTATCCGGTCGCGCTCGGGCTGATGGCCGACGTGCGGACGTTCCTGCGGCAGGTTCATGCCGAACTCGATCGCCGCGCCGATCTGACAGGGAAGGCCGACAGCCGCAAGAAATGGCTGGCGCAGATCGATACCTACCGCCAGGAATGGGACAAATTCGTTGCACCCGGATTTTCCGACGACACCATGCCGATCAATCCGCAGCGCGCCGCGCTCGAGATCGACAAGGCGCTGCCGGAGAATGCGATCCTGGTCAGCGACATCGGCGTGCACCACAATTGGCTGCTGAGTTTTTGCAAGCCGAAGCGGCCGGACTCGCTGATCGGTTCGATGGGGTTCGGCCCGATGGGTTTTGGTGTCGCCGGCGTGATGGGCGCGAAATTCGCAGCCCCCGACCGGCCGTGCGTATCCGTGTGCGGCGACGGCGCCTTCTTCATGCATGCCAACGTGCTGGGAACGGCGGTCGAATATAATCTGCCCGTGGTCTGGGTGGTCTGGAACAACTACGCCTATGCCTCGATCCGCGGGCTGCAGCGCGGTTATCTCGGCGGCCGTGAACTCGCGACCGACTTCCACGATCCCGTGACCGGCCAGCGCTACAATCCGGATTTTGCCGCGATGGCGCGCTCCTGCGGCGTCGAGGGCGTGCGGGTCGATCGCGCCGGCGATATCGGCGAGGCCATCCGCAAGGGCATCGCCGCCAACAAGCCCTATCTGATCGACGTCGATATCGCCGCCGATATCAATCCCACCGGCGCCGGCGTCTGGGAATTGCCTGGCCTTGGCCAAAGCAAGGCGGGCATCGGCACCCGCTATCAGCCCGTCTGATTTTACTTAAGGAGAGCGCATGTTGCTTGCAGGCAAGAAAATCGTCGTCGTCGGTGGTTCCTCCGGCATCGGTCTTTCCACCGCGGAAATGGCCAAGCGCGAAGGCGCCGACGTTATTGTTTCGTCGCGGAATGTCGAGCGCCTCGACAAGGTGGCGGAAAAGCTCAACGCGATCGCGATTCCGGCCGATGTCACCAGCGATGAAAGCGTCGCAAAGCTGTTTCGTGCCTGCGGCCCGGTCGATCACGTCGTGGTGACTGCCGCGCAACTTCGTACCGGTCCGTTCAAGACGGTCGCGATGGAGGACGTGCGGTCCACGATGGAAAGCAAGTTCTGGGGCGCATGGCGCGTGGCGCGATCGGCCGAGATTCGCCCCGGCGGATCGCTGACCCTGGTCTCCGGCTTCCTCAGCGTTCGCCCGCGGCCGAATTCGGCCATCGTCAGTGCGGCCAATGGCGCGCTCGAATCGTTGGCAAAAGCGCTGGCGCTCGAACTGGCGCCGGTGCGCGTCAATGCCGTCTCGCCCGGTGTGATCGATACGCCGATCCGCGCCGCGATGCCCGAGGAGGCGCGCCGTGATATGCTCGCCAAGACCGCCGCGGCGTTACCGGTCGGCCGGGTCGGGATCGGCGACGATATCGCGCGGCAGATCCTGTCGTTCATGGCGAACGGCTTTGCGACGGGATCGATCGTCTATATCGACGGCGGCGCGCTGGTGATCTGATCGTCGCGGTAACTGAGGAGCACCAAATGGCTTCAGAAGATCACGGCGCTTTCATCCGCAACATCGCCGAAGTGCCTTGGCGCGAATTCCCCAATCATTTTGGCGGCGCGCTGTCGAAACCGCTGGTCATGCCGGAGACGGCGGGCTCGCGTCACATCGATTACCGGATTTCGATGTACCAACCGATGGCCCATGTCATCAGGCACAAGCACAAGATCCAGGAACAGATCTATCACGTGCTCGAGGGCGAGGGGCTGATGGAAATCGCCGGCAAGAACCACGTTGTGCGCAAGCACGATTTTATTTTCCTGCCGCCGGGCGTGGAACACGCGATTTCAAATTCCGGCCTGGTCGATCTGGTGTTCCTCGTCATCACGTCACCGGTGACGGACGACGAGAAGCCGCTGTGACACGACGGCGACATTACGCCGCAAGATCGAGCAGCAGGCACGATGAACCTCTAATCAGCACCTTGCGTCCGTTTGACGTGAGGGCCGGCACATCGCCGTTGATCGCAACGAGTCCAAGCGCAATCAGGCCTTGAATTGTGAATCGATTCATCCGCTGTGGCCGGGATGCGGCGTTGCGTAGATTCTTCAGCACTTCCCACTGGGCGGGCGTCAGATCGTAGTCGACTTCGTCGTTCATGGCGTCCAAGGACTCCCTCACGTTCTCAAGGCGCGTGATAGCGGCCGCTGATGAAATTCGTGCGACCACAACGAGTCAGGATTTGGACGTGCGATGAAACGCCGTCACATCATCGTGTCATTGGAAACCTTCAACTGTTCCGAATCGTGACGTGCTGCACTGCGTCAAAGCGCCATAGTCCTTAACCGCGCCGCACGCTGGCGCCGCCGTCGACCGGTAACGTCACGCCCGTGATGAAACTTGCTTCGTCGGAGGCGAGAAACAGCGCGGCATTGGCGACGTCCCAGCCGGTGCCCATCTTCTGGCGCAGCGGAACCTTGCTGTCGCGCTCCGCTTCGACCTCGGCGCGGGTCTTCTTGAATTCGCGCGCGCGGGTGTCCACTGCCATCGGCGTGTTCATCAGGCCGGGCAGGATCACGTTGGCGCGAATGCCATACTGTGCGTTCTGGTAGGCGAGCTGTTCGGTAAAGGCGATCATCGCCGACTTGGTCGCCTTGTAGGCGACGTATGGATAGGTCGTGATCGCTGCCATCGAGGAGATGTTGATGATGCTGCCGCTCTGTTGCTGGCGCATGATCGGAATGACATGCTTGGCGGCGAGGATGCAGCTCTTCAGATTGATCGCGACGCAACGGTCGAACGCCTCCTCGGTGATGTCTTGCAGTTCGGCATCGCCGCCGGACAGGCTGACGCCGACATTGTTGTGCAGGATATCGACGCGGCCCCACCGTCCATGCGCATCCGCCACCATCGCCTTGATGTCGGTATTTTTGGTGACGTCGGCCTTGAAGGCGATCGCCGTGCCCTGTTTGGCCGCGATCAAGTCGACGGTCTCCTGCGCCGATTCGAGATGGTGATCGACGCACAGCACCCTGGCGCCCTCGCGCGCGAAGGTGAGCGCGGTGGCGCGGCCGTTGCCGATGCCCTCGCCGGGGCTCTGGCCGGCGCCGACGACGATGGCGACACGATCTTTCAGGCGCATTTCATTCCACTCCCGGGATCGGGTACTGTTGCAGTACCTCTTTGTAATAGGGCTCATTGTCGATCTTCATCGTCGCCAGCACGCGCACCACGGCGCAGTAGAACGCGATGGTGACCACGAGGTCGGTCATGTGCTCGTCGGAGAGGTCTTGCTTGATCTCGGCGAAGGTCGCATCCGACATGGCCAACTCGCGCACCATCTCGCGGGCGCCGCGCAAAATTGCTGTCGCCAGCGGTTCGAGGTTCGAGGGTTTGCCCTCGGTCTCGGCCATCATCGCCTTGATGTCGTCGTCGGTGACGCCGAACTCCTTGCCGATCTTCACGTGATGGGTGAATTCGTATTCCGACTTCTCCATCCAGCCGACTTGAAGAATCGCAAGTTCGCGCAAGCGCGGGTCGAGCTTGCTCTTGAAGCGGATATAGCCGCCGATGCCGTTGAAGGCGCGTGCCATGTCGGGCGAGTTGACCAGCAGCTTGTGCAGATTGGTGTTGCGCTTGAGCATGTCGCGATATTCGGGGGCGACCTGGTCGGCTTCGAGATAGGGCAGGCGGGCCATTTTTGTTGTTTTCCTTATTGGCAAGTTCGTCCGGCCGCGCCGGCCGCGACCGCGCTAGGTCGGCTCAGCCATAGAGCGCTTTATGCTCGCTCGCGTAATTGGCGTAGGAATCCTTGATGCTCGCGAGATTGAGCAGCATCGTGGCGACGGGCTTGTCGTCGCTGCCGAACACCGTGGTGCGCACCCACATGCTCTCGGTCCGGCGGCTGCCGCTCAGCGCAACCACCTCGCGTTCGGTGACGTAGTTCTCGCCGGCGAAAAGCGGCCCGCGCAGAAGGCGGATTTCCTGATCCGCGAACAGTCCGACCGCGGGGCCTCGCACCGGCAACCGATCCTCGCGCGCGCGGTATTGAAACAGCACGCTCAGCATCTCCATGGGGATAATAGCCCGGCCCCAGGGATTGAGTTCCTGCGAATAATACGCCGAAGGTTCGGTGATGACCTTCAGCTTCTCGGCCAGCGAAAACGGATAGAGATCGCCCATGTTCTGGTCGAAATCCATTTTCACCGTTTGCCGGCCGGTCTTCATGCCGACCTTGAGGTCGGCGAGAATCACGGGGTCGGCGAGCGGCTTGAGTTCGCCGAGCCGCCGGTGCAGCGCCGTGTCCGTGCCATCGCCGCCGACCGACGCAGTTCCGCGCAAAATCTCGGTGCCGTCGCGTTTGGTCATGCCGATGGTGCAAACGGTCTGGCCCGGCTTCGGCTTCTCGATGTTGGCCTGGACTTCCTCGCCCTCGAAAGCGGGATTGCGATAATGCGCCGAGAGGCAGCCGGTCTCGAACCAGGCCTGGCCCCAGATCCGTTCGCACAGCGGCGCGAACTGGCTGAAATGGGTCGGGCCTTCGATCGTGCCGCCCTGAAATCCCAGCTTTTGCGCTGTCGCGTCGTCGTGGATCGAGGCGTGCGAATCGTAGACCTGCGCATGAAGCATCTGCTTCGGGCTGCGCCACGGCCCGACGAGCACGTCGCCGCTCTCCAGAATCTCGGTCGTGAATGCCGCTTCTGTCATCTCTAGGCTTCCTTGGCTCTCCCGTTGTCGCCAGCGTTTCAAAGAAGACGGGGTTCGGCAAGGGTACGACCGTAATCCACATCGCAGCCGAGATATGTCCTGCCGCCATGCATTCAGGCTGGGCACGCATAGCAAAACCGGTGCATTCTGGCCTGAATTAGACCGGTTCAAAATCGCCGGCAGAGCGATAGACGCGATGGGGAGCGAAAAAATGGCGTTGATGGACGTTGGGCTGGACGACAAGTACCGGCTGGATGCGAAACGCATCTTTCTTTCCGGTACGCAGGCACTGGTCCGGTTGCCGATGTTGCAGCGCGAACGCGACCGCGCGCAGGGGCTCAACACCGCAGGTTTCATCTCGGGTTATCGCGGTTCACCGCTCGGCATGTACGATCACGCGCTGTGGCGTGCGAAATCCTTCCTCAAGGAGCACAACATCGAGTTCGCGCCTGGCCTCAACGAGGATCTGGCGGCGACGGCGGTGTGGGGCAGCCAGCAGGTCGGAATGTTCCCGGGCGCCAAGGTCGATGGCGTATTCGGAATCTGGTACGGCAAGGGTCCCGGCGTCGATCGCTCGATGGACGCGCTCAAGCATGCCAATTCGGCCGGCACCTCGCCCAATGGCGGCGTGATCGCGCTGGCCGGTGACGATCATGGTTGCCAGTCCTCGACGCTGGCGCATCAGAGCGAGCAGGTGTTTGCGGCGGCACTGATGCCGGTGGTCAATCCCGCAACGCTGCAGGATTATCTCGACCTCGGCATTTTGGGATTTGCGCTGTCGCGTTATTCCAGTTGCTGGGTTGGTTTCAAGGCAATCTCGGAAACGGTTGAGAGTTCGGCCTCGATCGTCAGCGATCCCGACCGCATCAAGATCATCACCCCCAGTGATTTCGAGATGCCTCCGGGTGGTTTGTCGATCCGCTGGCCGGACGCGCCGCTGGAGCAGGAGCGCCGGCTGCACGGCCCGAAGATGCAGGCGGTCGCCGCCTTCACGCGCGTCAATCGCTTCGACCGCATCGTGCTGGATTCTAAACCGGCGCGGCTCGGCATCATGGCGACCGGCAAGGCCTATCTCGACCTGCGCCAGGCGCTGGCGGATCTTGGCATTACCGACGCCGAGGCGCAGGCGCTGGGACTGCGCATCTACAAGGTCGCGCTGACCTGGCCGCTGGAGGAGCACGGCGCGCGCGCCTTCGCCGAGGGCCTGCAGGACGTGCTTGTGGTCGAGGAGAAACGCGGCTTCATCGAGGATCAGCTGCTGCGCATCCTCTACAATGTCGATGCTATGAGGCGCCCCTCGGTGGTCGGCAAGCGCGACGAGACCGGCGCGATGCTGCTGCCAAGCGAAGGCGAACTGACGCCCACCATGGTGGCGGCCGCTGTCGTGGCGCGGTTGCGCCGGCTTGGCCATCGCAGCCCGGCGCTGGAACAGCGCTTGGCAAAACTCGAAGCGTTCGACCGGCCCGCGGAGGGCATTGGCGCTGCAAAGCTGCAGCGGACGCCGTATTTCTGCTCCGGCTGCCCGCACAACACCTCCACCAAAGTGCCTGAGGGCAGCCGCGCGATGGCCGGCATTGGCTGTCACGGCATGGCGCTCTCGGTGCCGAACCGCCGGACAGCTACGATCTCGCATATGGGCGCGGAAGGCGTCACCTGGATCGGGCAGGCGCCGTTTACCAGCGAACAGCACGTGTTCCAGAATCTCGGCGACGGCACCTACACCCATTCCGGGTTGCTGGCGCTGCGCGCGGCTTCCGCCGCCGGCGTCAACATCACCTACAAGATCCTCTACAACGACGCTGTTGCGATGACCGGCGGCCAGCCGGCCGAGGGCGGCCTGACCGTGTCGCAGATCGCGCATCAGGTTTCCGCCGAAGGTGCCAAGCGGCTTGCGATCGTCTCTGATGATCCCGAGAAATACCCCAGTAATTATTTCCCCACAGGCGCCACTGTTCATCACCGCCGTGAGCTCGACGCCGTGCAGAAGGAGCTGCGCGACGTCAAGGGCCTCTCGGTGCTGATCTACGACCAGACCTGTGCCGCCGAAAAGCGCCGCCGCCGCAAGCGCGGGCTCTATCCGGATCCGCCGAAGCGGGTCTTCATCAATGAGCGTGTCTGCGAAGGCTGCGGCGACTGCTCGGCTGCTTCCAACTGCGTCTCGGTGCAGCCGCTGGAAACGGAACTCGGCCGCAAGCGCCGGATCGACCAGTCGAACTGCAACAAGGATTTCTCCTGCATCGAGGGTTTTTGTCCGAGTTTCGTCACCGTGCATGGCGGCAAGTTGCGGAAGGCCGATCGCGCCGCGGCCGACCCGTCGGCGTTGTTCGCCGATCTGCCGCAGCCGACTCTGCCGGCGCTGGACGGTGCGTTCAACATCCTCGTCACCGGCATCGGCGGCACCGGCGTCATCACCATCGGCGCGTTGCTCGGCATGGCCGCGCATGTCGACGGCAGGGCCTGCTCGACGCTCGACTTCACCGGATTGTCGCAGAAGAACGGCGCGGTCATGAGCCACGTCCGCATCGCGCCGTCGGCGGACGATCTCGCCAACGTCCGCATCGGACCCGGCACCGCCAACCTCATTCTCGGCTGCGACATCGTCGTCGCCACCAGCATCCCGGCGCTGAGCCGGGCCGAGCGCGGCCTGACGCGCGCGATCGTCAACGCCGATCTGCTGCCGACCGCAAGTTTTGTCATTGATCCCGATATCGATTTCCAGGCGGGCGCGATGCGCGACTCGCTTAATGAGGCGGTTAGCGCCAGCGATCTCGATATCCTCGACGCGACCGGTCTTGCCTCATCCCTGATGGGCGACAGCATCGCGACCAATTCCTTCATGCTCGGCTTTGCATTTCAGCGCGGCGCGATTCCGCTGTCGCTGGAGGCGATCATGAAGGCGATCGACCTCAACGGCGCGGCAATCGAGATGAACAAGCTGGCGTTCTCGTGGGGCCGGCTTGCCGCGCACGACCTGCAGCGCGTGGTCAGCGCCGCACGCTTCAAGGCGCAGGGCACAGCGCCGGTCAAGCGGACGCTGGACGAAACCATCGCTCACCGTGCCGGCTTCCTGGCCGACTACCAGAACGAGGCCTATTCGAAGCGCTACCTCGCCGAGGTCGCGCGCGTGCGTGCCGCCGAAGCCAAGGCTTCGCCCGCGGCGCAGGACCTCACCGAAGCCTTTGCAAAGGGCCTGTTCAAGCTGATGGCCTACAAGGACGAGTATGAAGTTGCCCGGCTTTATTCCGACGGCGAATTCGCAAAAGCGTTGAAGGAGCAGTTCGACGGCGACGCGAGCGTCAAGGTCAGCCTGGCGCCGCCCTTGCTGGCGCGCCGCGACAAGGTGACCGGGCATTTGCGCAAGCGCGAATTCGGCGGCTGGATCCTAAGGGCGTTCGATGTCCTGACGCGCTTCAAATTCCTGCGCGGCACCGCGTTCGATCCGTTCGGCTATACCTCCGAGCGCCGGATGGAGCGGGCATTGCCGGGCGAATATTCCGACATGATCCTCCGCCACCTCGACACGGCCAAACCGCAGGACTGGCCACGGCTGGTGGCGCTGGCGAAAACGGCTGACCTCGTGCGCGGCTACGGCCACATCAAGGAGGCCAATGTCGCGCGCTACCGCCAGGAATGCATGCGGCTGCAGGGCACGATCGGGCAGGGGGTTGCGCAAGCCGCGGAATAAGTTCCGGGCCGCCGGCCGCGGATTTTTCGCGGCCGGCGTAGTTAGCGGGTAACCTTGCCGAAAATCTCGGCTGGAAAAGGCCTGCCGGCTTCCTACATGATCCCGGTTATCGTTATTTTTAGTCATTTCAGGAGGCCCTTGATGGTCCTGAAAAGCGCTTTAGCTGCAGCGGTTTGCACGGGGTTTTTGGCATTGGCCGGCTCCGCGACCGCGGCTGAATATCGTCCGGGTGAGTTGCTCAGCCTTGATCTTCCGAGCGCCGTACTGTCGCCCAAGCGGATCGGGCCGGAAGCGAAATTCGGGCCGGTTCGGATCGAGGCAAGGTCGGAGGACACGGAGGCGGATCTGGATTCGACCATCTGGCCCAAGCTGCCGCCACGCAAGGCGCATGTCGCCAAATCTCAGGCCGAGAAGGCCAGCACTGAGGCGCCGCGCGCCGCAGCGCGTGCGAAGCCGCGCCACAATCCGCTCGATGCGCAGGCGCGCGATGTCAGGATTCAAACCTGGCCGTGCAAGTCCGGCGGCATCTGCAGCTGGCAGCGATAGCTCAGGGTTTTCCGATCAGATAGAAGACAGCCATGATCAGCACGGAGAGCGTCGTGATCACGCCGAGTACGGCGGCGGCGATCGCCGGCAATTGATGGGAATCCAGCCATCGTTGCAACGCGTTGCCCATCGCTCTTCCTGACCCGATCTTGATTTGCCCAGCGCCTTGCGGGCAGACTATTCATAGCGATCTATCCCACGCATCCAATGCCGTCCATGCGGCTTTCGTCTTCCCCGCGACACTTTACGCCTTTGGGAGCATTCAATGGAAAATCTGCAAACGCAGGGCATTGCCCTGCCGAGGCTTGGGCTTGGCACCTTTCGGCTGCAGGGCGATGCCTGCCGCGCCGCGGTTGAAAGCGCGATTGCGCTGGGCTACCGGCATCTCGACACCGCGGAAATGTACGGCAATGAGGAGCCGATCGGCGCAGCGATCGCGTCCTCGCGCATCGCCCGCAAGGACCTGCATGTCACCACCAAGGTCTGGAACGAGAACCTGGCGCCGGACGCGATTCGCCGGGCGTTCGATGCTTCCCTGAAGAAGCTGCGGCTCGACCAGGTCGATCTCTATCTGGTGCACTGGCCGTCGCGGAACATGAACCTGCCGGCGATGTTCGAGACCTTGATGAAGCTGAAGCAGGAGGGCCGCACCCGCGCCATCGGCGTCGCCAATTTCAACATCGCGCTCTTGAAGACCGTGGTCGAGGAGATCAAGGCGCCGATTGCCTGCAACCAGGTTGAATACCACGCGATGCTGGATCAGACAAAGCTGCGCAAATATCTCAGCGCCAAATCGATTCCGCTGGTTGCTTATTGCCCGCTGGCGCAGGGCCGCGTGGCCTCCGACGAGACTCTGACCGCGATCGGGCGGAAACATAATGCGAGCGCCGCACAGGTGGCGCTAAAATGGTTGCTCGACCAGGACGGCGTCGCCGCGATCCCGAAGGCCTCGCGCGCCGAAAGCCAAAAGGCCAATCTCGACGCGCTGAAGCTGCGGCTCGATGACGACGATCGAAAGGCAATCGCGGCCTTGCCGAAGGACAAACGTTGTGTAAATCCCGCCTTCGGGCCGGCGTGGGATTGAAGGCGATTCCTCCTTTTCCGTCCGCCGGAATTCAAGGTTTTTCGCTACACACGGGCTGAGGTCCAGTCCATACTGGGTGGCATCAAAGGGAGGTCTAGAAAATGCGTGAAGCTGTTATCGTTTCCTATGCACGTACGGGGCTGGCGAAGTCCGGCCGCGGCGGGTTCAATATCACCCCTCCGATGTCCATGGCGGCCCACGCCATCAAGCACGCGGTCGAGCGCGCCGGCGTCGAGAAGGACTACGTCGAGGACTGCTATCTCGGCAATTGCGCGCACGGCGCGCCCAATATCGGCCGCCAGGCGGCGCTGCTCGCTGGCATGCCAAAGTCGACGGCCGGCGTTTCGGTCAACCGCTTCTGCTCCTCGGGGCTGCAGACCATCGCGATGGCCGCCAACTCGATCCGCTCGGACGGTGCCGATTGCATCGTGGCCGGCGGCGTTGAAAGCATCTCAATTCCCGGCGGCGGCTCGCCCAAGGAATCGATCGATCCGGATTTGCTCAAGGCCGCCCCCGACATCTTCATGGCGATGATCGACACCGCCGATATCGTCGCCGAGCGCTACAAGCTCAGCCGCGAATACCAGGACGAGTACTCGCTGGAATCGCAGCGCCGCATGGCGGCCGCGCAGCAGGCCAACAAGTTCAAGGACGAAATCGTCCCGATGAAGACCAGGATGAAGGTGGTCGACAAGGCGACCAAGGCGGAAAGCATCGTCGACTACACGGTCGATCGCGACGAATGCAACCGGCCCGAGACCACGATCGAAGGTCTCGCCAAGCTCGAGCCGGTCAAGGGCGCCGGCAAGTACGTCACGGCCGGCAACGCCAGCCAACTTTCGGATGGCGCAGCGGCCGTGGTGCTGATGGAAGCCAAGGATGCCGAAAAGCGCGGCCTGCAGCCGCTCGGCCGCTTCGTCGCCTGGGCAGCGGCGGGCTGCGAGCCGGACGAAATGGGCATCGGCCCGATCTTCGCCGTGCCAAAACTGTTGAAGCGCCATGGCCTCAAGATCGACGACATCGACCTCTGGGAGCTGAACGAAGCCTTCGCCAGCCAGTGTCTGTATTCCCGCGACAAGCTCGGCATCGATCCCGAGAAGTACAATGTCAACGGTGGTTCGATCGCGATCGGCCATCCCTTCGGCATGACCGGCGCGCGGCTCACCGGCCACATCCTGCAGGAAGGCCGTCGCCGCAAGGCGAAGTGGGGCGTCGTCACCATGTGTATCGGTGGTGGCCAGGGCGGCGCAGGCCTGTTCGAAATCTACAGCTGATCGGCCGTTACAAGCGGCTTTGCTGAAGAAGCTGAACGATCATACGAACAAAGAAAATGGCTCCGCGAGGAGCCATTTTCCGTTGAGACGCAAGTTTCGTTGGGCGCAAGCCTCAGTAACGATGCCTCTTGATGATCACGGTCTTGTTGTGGTGACCATGACCACGATGTCCGCGATGGTAGCCGCGGTCACGATGCCCGCGGTATTCGGCGCGTGCACCGTGAGAGTGGTGATGGCCTTGGTGATAACCGCCGCCACGCTTGATCACAACAGTCTGTGCGCTTGCAATCGACGGCACCCCGATGATGATCGCGCCAAGCGCGGCCAAAATT
This sequence comes from Bradyrhizobium sp. JYMT SZCCT0180, assembly GCF_018130165.1. GTDB lineage: Bacteria > Pseudomonadota > Alphaproteobacteria > Rhizobiales > Xanthobacteraceae > Bradyrhizobium. The sequence goes on from NZ_JAFCLZ010000021.1 coordinate 125,212, forward strand.
AATCCAAACTTCTTCATTACTTGTCCTCTCCATTGAGCGGATAGAACAGCGCATCGGCGTGAACGTTCCGACGGAACTTGAAGAGAATTATGAATGTCTGTTCAGCCGCGATTGTCTCGAACAGCGGCGCGCATTGGTTCCGCGCACGAGCAAATTTCTTTAGTCCAATAACTCACGCTCGAAACATTGCGTTTCACGTGACTGATCTGGACAGCCGCGCCCCACGGACCGTCCAGCCGCACGGTCTTTGATACCCGTCTGGGTTGATCGTGGGCATGCGCCCGCTTGCGTAAAGCCCGGTCCCGGCGCATCATCGCGCCATAAAAATCATATGGGGGAGCGATGCCATGAGCGGGTTTTCACGCCGTGATTTTCTGAGCCTGTCAGGATCGGCAGCGGTTGCTGCGATGTCGGCACCGGCCAATGCCGCGATGGGTCCAAACGACAAGTTCGACCTCGTGATCAAGGGCGGCGATGTGCTCGATCCCAGCCAGTCGTTGCGGGGAAAACGTGATATCGGCATTCGCTGGGGCATGATCGAGGCGGTTGAGGCCGATATTCCGGCCGCACGCGCCGCGAAGACCATCGACGCTGCCGGCAAACTGGTGACGCCGGGATTGATCGACCTGCACTCCCATGTCTACCCCTATGGCTCGGCGATCGGCATTCCCGCCGACGAATTGGTGCAGGCCCAGGCAACGACGACCGTCGTGTCGGCGGGGGACGCCGGCGTCAACAATATCGCAGCGCTGCGCCGCTACATCGTGGCGCAATCCCGCGCACGGATTTACGCCTTCGTCCACATCGCCAATCACGGCCTGTCGGGCTTCCCGGTCGCCGAACTCTACAACATCGACCACGCGCAGCTCGACGCCTGCGCCATGGCGCTGGCCGAGAATCCGGATTTCCTGCTCGGCGTCAAAGTCCGGATGTCGGAGAATGTCATCGCCAAGCACGGCCTCGAACCGCTGAAGCGAGCGATAAAGGCCTGCGAGATGTGTGGCTGGCCGGCCAAGATGATGGTGCATATCGGCGGCGTCGAGACCAGGGAGTTGATGTCGCAGATTCTCGATCTGCTGCGGCCGGGTGACGTATTGACCCATGCCTATTCCGGGGCACCGAACATCGGCGGTGTCTTCACCAACATCGTGCAGGATGGCAAGCTGCTGCCGGCAGCGCTTGCCGCCAAGCAGCGCGGCGTGATGTTCGACGTCGGGCATGGCGGCGGCAGTTTCGATTTCACGGTGGCTGAGCCTGCGATCGCGGGCGGCTGCCCGCCCGACACGATCTCGTCCGACATCCACGTCTTCTCCGGCAACTCGCCCGGCATGCCGTATCTGCCGAACGTGATGAGCAAGTTCATCCCGCTCGGATTTACGGTGGAGCAGGTGGTGGCGATGGCAACCTCGGCGCCGGCCAAGATCATCAACCGCGCACCGAAAATCGGCACGCTGCAAGTCGGCGCGCCCGGCGACGTCGCGATCATGGACCTGGTGGAGGCGCAGGTCTCGTTCGTCGACACCCGCAACAACAAGCGCGAGGGCAAGCTGCTGCTGAAACCGGTGCAGACCGTGATCAACGGCGTGCCGTTCGGCCGGCCGTATCAGGCGCCATTCGCAGTCCGGTAGTTCAGCCTGATTGCCCCTGCGCGCGGCTGTCGCCGACGATGTCGGCGATGACGGCGGCCATGACCAGGGCGCCGCCGATGAAAACCCGGATTCCGGGAATTTCAGCAAACGCCAGCCACACCCAAAACGGCATCAGCGGCGTCTCCAGCGTTGAGATCAGGGCGGCCTGGTTGGATGGCAGGAAACGCGAGCCGATGAAAAACAAAGTCAGGCCGATCGCGACCTGAAAGAATCCGAACATCGCAAGGATGAACAGGTCGAACGCGGTGACGCCGGCGATGTCGTGAGCAAAGGGAATACTGACCACGCTGCCCAGGATGTTCGAGATCGCTGCAGCCGCGACCATTGATGTGCCTTTGTGCCGCCGCACCATGACAGTCATCGCTGATATCGCCAGCGCCATGAAGATGGCGAGCGCTATTCCACGAATGTCGGAATCGGCGCGCGCGTTGCCGAGGATGATTGCAACGCCGCAGAGCGCCACGACACTCGCCAGCATGGTTCGCAATCTCGGGATTTCACGCAGCCATACCCACGCGAGGGCGGCGGCGAGGAACGGACCGGTTGCGATGATGATCGCGACGTTGGAGACGCTGGTCAATTGCAGGGCAGGGATGAAGGCGAGCATCGCCGCCGTCGAATACGACGCGACCAGCCAGCCGCTTTTCCCCATCCTAGTGAGCTCGTGCAGGCCGGCGCGGCCTTGCAGCAGCACCATCATGGCCGCGATCAGGCCGCCGCCGAACAACCCCCGCCAGAACAGGATGGTCCAGGAATCATAGGCAAGCAGCCGCGTGAAGAACGGCGCGGTGCTCCAGGCGATCGCGGCGGCGACGACGAGGGCAATGCCGAGGCGGTGCTGGGAGGCGGCGCCGGTCACCTCAGGTGCGCCCTCGCGCACCTCAGGTGCGTGCTTGCGCACCTCACGTCCGCGCCCGCTTCTCCACATTGGCGCTTCGCTCGGGCACGCCGAACTCCTTGCGGCAGACGTCCGCCAGCACGGCGACCCCTTCGCGGATCTGCTCATGGGAGGGGCTGGCAAAGCACAGCCGCAAGCGGCTGCCGGCATAGGACTTGTCGGTCGACCATTCCGGCCCCGGGTTGATGGCGACGCCGGCGGCCAATGCAGCCTGATACAGCTTCAGCGTATCGACATTGTCGGGGAGTTTGACCCACAGGAAGATGCCGCCCTTGGGATCCTCGAACTCGGCTGATGTGCCGAACTGCTCGTTGAGCGCCTCCATCAGCGTGTCCAGCTTGGCGCGCAGGCCGCGTGTCAGCTTCGGCACGTGGGTTGCGAAATGCGGCGCGCAATATTCAGCGAGCACCATCTGCTCCAGCGCGCCACTTCCGGCATCGGTCTTCAGCGCCAGCATCCGCGACATCATCTCCCAGGGCGCGACGATGAATCCGACCCGCAGCGCCGGCGCAATCGATTTGGAGAACGAGCCGATATGGATGACGCCGCCTTGCTTGCTCATCGCATAGATCGCGGGCGGGCGCTGGCCGTTCCAGATCAGGTCGGCGTAGCAATCGTCCTCGAAGATCGGCACGCCGTATTCCTGCGACAGTTTTATCATTTCGGCGCGCCGCGCCTCCGGCAGGATCGAGCCGGTCGGGTTCTGCACGGTCGGGATGGTGTAGATGTATTTCGGCATGATGCCGCGCCGCTTGTGGTCGGCCAGAACAGCTGCCAGCGCATCCATCCGCATGCCCTCGTCGTCGAGGGGAATGCCGACCGCCTTGACGCCGAGCCGGGTCAGCCGGCTCAGCGAGCCCTGATAGGTCTCCTGTTCGATCAGCACGGTATCGCCGCGCGCCAGCAGCGTCGTGTTGACGAGGTCGAGCGCCTGCAGCGAACCAGAGACGATCATGACGTCGTCGGCGGTGCAGCCGATGCCTGCGTCGCGCTTGAGTTTCCTGGTGAGGAATTCGCGCAGGGGGCGGTAGCCCTGCGGGCCGCTGGCGAGGCCGTAGGTCGCGAGCGTCTTGCCCTCGCGCTGGAGCACGGCGGTCATCGCCTCGATCAGGCCATCGACCGGCACCTGGTCGGGATCATTGTTGCCGCCGACGAAACTGTATTTGGCCAGACCCGTCCACCGCGCCGCCGGCGCCGGCAATCCGGCCGGCAGCAGTGGTGCGAAATCGAAGATTGATGCGGTAGACATTGGACATTCACTCCAGTTTTGTTTTTCGTTGAGACGGCCGCTGGCGCGGCCCTCCGGTATTTGGTTAGTTCTTACCGGCGATCTTAGTCGGTCGCCGTCGGGGGATGAAAGCGGAATGTCTGCTATCGATGCTGCCCATATGGCGGGGGTGCGTGCAGGGTTCGCCGTCAGGAACCGTCCAAATTTTGCCGGATGCTGGCGGCCGCCTGCGCCTGCGTTCCCGGTGTGGAAAGGATCGACAGGCAGGCAAGAATCGCTAGAAAGAGACCCGTCAGGCGGATGTGACCCATTTCTCGTTTGACCGTTGCGCCCCGGCCTTTAGGTTGCAATGAGGAAAAGTCAGGAAATATGCACGAGCTTATCGGCGATATCACTTTATGCATCCTGTTTGCCTGGGTGCTTGGCTTGCTGGCGCATTTTACCCGGCAACCGCTGATCCTCGCCTACCTTATCGCCGGGTTTGTCATCGGTCCATTCGGCATGAAATGGGTCCATTCCAAGGACTCGATTCACGTCATCTCCGAGCTCGGCCTGATCTTCATGCTGTTCATGATCGGGCTCGAAATCGACCTCAAAAAGATCGTGCGCGCCGGCAAGGTCATCCTGTTCGCCGCGGGCGGGCAATTGGTCGGCGGCTGCCTGCTCGGGATCCTGTTCTTCTGGGGGATCGGGCTGTCGATGGGGGCGGGCCGTTTCGACGCGCTGTATCTGTGCGTCGCCTGTGCGCTCTCCTCGACCGTCATCATCGTCAAGGTGCTGTACGAGAAGCGTGAACTCGATACGCTGCCCGGCCGCATCACGCTCGGCGTATTGGTGCTGCAGGACATCTTCGCGATCCTGTTCCTCGCCGTGCAGCCGAGCCTCGACAATCTCCAGGTGAGCGTGATCCTGATTTCGATCGGCCGGGTCGGCGTGCTGGTGGCGACCGCCTTGGTGCTGAGCCGGTATTTGCTGCCAAGACTTTTCCACCAGATCGCGCGGCGGCCGGAGTTGATCCTGCTCGGTGCCCTGGCCTGGTGCTTCCTGATCGGCGAGATCGCCGAACGGTTGCATCTGTCGCGCGAGATGGGCTCGCTGGTCGCCGGTGTCTCGCTCTCGACATTCCCCTATGCGCTCGACGTCACCGCCAAGGTGACGACGCTGCGGGACTTCTTCATCACGCTGTTCTTCGTGGCATTGGGCATGACCATTCCCATTCCCGGCGCGTCGGTGATTTGGCTCGCGCTGCTGATTGCCGGATTCACCGTCGTTAGCCGCATCGTCACGACCTTTGTGCCGCTCTATCTGATGAAGCAGGGTCTGCGCGCCAGCCTGTTGCCGGCGATCAATCTGGCGCAGATCTCGGAGTTTTCGCTGGTCGTGATCCAGACCGGTGTCGTCGCGAACCATATCAGCACTGAGACTTCGAGCGCGGCGTCGTTCGCGTTCGTCATTTTGGCCGTGATCAGCACCTTCGTGATGGGCAAGAGCGATGAGATCACGCGAGGCCTGATCGGTCCGATGAAGAAGATCGGCTTGCGCGATCTCGATCACGGCCAGGGCGAGGCCGTACATGAGGGCGGCCATGAAGCTCGCCGCATCGTCATTCTCGGCTTCTTCCGCGCCGCGAGCGCGCTGCTGGCCGAAATCGAGCGGCAGAATCCGCTCGTGCTCGAACAGATCACCGTGATCGATTTCAATCCCAACGTGTTCCGGACGCTGGCCGATCGCGGCCTGCACGTGATCTATGGCGACATCAGCAATGTCGATACGCTGCTCCATGCCGGTATCGGCAAGTCGGAGCTGATCATCCTGAGCGTGCCGGATTCGCTGCTGAAGGGCGCCAACAACGAGAAGCTGGTGCGGCACGTCCGCACCCTCAACCCATCAGCCAAGATCGTCGCGACCGCGGATATGCTTCGCGACGTCAATGATCTCTACGCAGCCGGCGCCGACTACGTGACCGTGACCCGGCTCAGCGACGCCCACGAATTGTATACCGTGATCGAGGCCGCGCAGGCGGGATTGCTGGAAGAAAAGCGCGCCGAAATGGACACGCTGCTCGCCGAGCGCAAGGAAGTGCTGCCGTAAGGCTGCCTGCTTGCGGACCGGAAGGGGTGACGTGGGCGTGTGATGTCACGCACGCAGCCGCTTGAACCGGATTTAACGCAGCCGACACTGAGTACCGTATGGCGCGCCATTTCCTGGCGGCAAAGAAATTTTATGCGGTATGCGCTTATCATTATCGTCATCAAATAGCCCTCGTGCATCGAGCCCGGCATCCTCGTCGTCCACGCTGTTCGGTTGCCTGCTGGCGGGAACGGCCGCGATCCTGTTTCAGCTGGCGCTCGGCACCCTTGTCGTGGCGTATACGCCGGTTGTGCCGTGGATCGCCGGGGTGTTCCTGTTCGGTCTGCCGCTGGCGATTGGCATCACGCGATCCCGGCCCGGCCTGTTGATGCCTGCGGTCGCGATCATGACGTTGACGGGCGTGTCGCCGGTCTTTGTCGTGGATGCGCCCTTGTGGGGCCGCACCGTCAATCTGCGTCTGGTCGACGATATTCCTGAAGGTGTCGGCGTCGCCGGCTACACCGCGCCGCGCTGGCGCGTTGCAGGCGAGTTCGCAGGCGAGGCGCGCTTGAGCGGCGGCCGCGGCAGCAAGAGTTATGGCACCCGCCGTCTTGCGCCGCTGGTCGGCGACGGCTGGAGACCAGAGCTTCCCGTCGAAGTCTGGGTCGCGGGCGAAATCAGGGATTCCGGACGCATTCTCGCCTCGCATCCGCAGTTCTGGAACGAGGCCGGCGGTGAATATGTCCGGTTCGTCGGGGTTGGCGTATCCGGCGCGCAGATCATCGCGCGCGATGCGGCCACAAAATTCGGCCTCAAGACGCTGGATGAGCCGCTGATCGTGACGCGCGCCCCCTCGGTTGCAGGCGCCCTTGCAGAGCAATACCGGGCCATTGCGCGGACCGCAGCCGTGCCCTTGCTGGGGTGGGCGGTCTGCATCCTCCTTGCTGCAGGCTTCTCGAAATGGCGCGAGCAGCGCGGGCGGTGAGTTACAGGCTGCTTTCCTGCGCCATCGCGCCCGCAAACGCCGCACGGCGGCGGGCGATAAAGCCCGCGATCAGGATCAAAGCCACCAGGAGCCACACCGTGACCGCGATCGGGCTCTCGACATAGATCCAGGGATCGCCCTGGCTGAGGAACAGCGCCTCGCGAAAGTGCTTTTCGATGTTGGGGCCGAGGATCAGGCCGACCACCAGCGGCGCCAGCTGGAATTTCATCTTGTTGAAGGCATATCCGACGACACCGGCCGCGAGCAGCACCCAGACGTCGAAGATGCTGTTGCGGACGCTGTAGGTGCCGATCACCGACAGCACCAGCAGCAGCGGAATGAACAGGTAATGCGGAATCCGCAGCAGGCTGACCCAGACGCCGACCATCGGGATGTTCAGCGCCAGCAGCATGACGTTGCCGATATAGGCCGATGCGATCAGGCCCCAGAAGATTTCCGGATGCTGGGTGATCAAAAGCGGCCCGGGCTGGATGCCCTGCACCAGCATCGCCGAGATCATCAGGGCGGCAATCGGCGTGAAGGGGATGCCGAGCGCCAGCAGCGGCACCAGCGAGGCCGTTGCGGCGGAGTTGTTGGCGGCCTCGGGCCCGGCGACGCCTTCAATGGCGCCGCTGCCGATCTCGCTGCCATGTTTCGAGGTCGCCTTCTCCAGCCGGTAGGAGGCGAACGAGGCCAGCGTCGCCGCCGGTCCCGGCACCAGGCCGAACAGAAACCCCAAAAACGTCCCGCGCAGCCAGGAGGGCACCGCGCGCTTCCATTCGGTGCGGGTCGGCAACAGGTCGCGCATGGCAACTGATTCCGGCCGGTTCGCGGCGTGGATCCGGTCCTCGACCAGCAGCATCAGCTCGGCAAAGCCGTAGAGCCCGACCACGACCGGCACCAGGGAGACGCCTTCGGCGAGCTCGGGAAGGCCGAAGGTGAACCGGGTTTCGCCGGTGACGGCCTCCTGGCCGATGGTGCCCAGCATCAGCCCGAGCGTCATCGGCAACAGCGCCGAGGCCAGCGTGCCGCCTGATATCCGCGACATCACGATCAGCCCGCCGGCGGTGAGTGCGAAGAATTCCGCAGGGCCGAACAGGATCGCGACCTTGGCGAGCAGCGAGGAGAACATCATGACGCCGATGACGGCCAGCGTGCCGCCGACAAACGAGCCGACCGCGACGATGGTCAGCGTCGCGCCGGCGCGGCCCTTCTTGGCGAGCTGATAGCCGTCGATCGCGGTGACCACGGAAGCGGACTCGCCGGGGATGTTGAGCAGGATCGCGGTGGTCGAGCCGCCATACATCGAGCCATAGAAGATGCCGGCCATCATGATCAGGCCCGCGGTCGGGTCGAGCGAGAAGGTCAGCGGCAGGATCAGCGCGACGCCGGCGACGGGACCAAGCCCCGGCAGCACGCCGATGGCCGTGCCTGCGAACGCACCGGCAAAGGCGGCCAGCAGATTGCCCGGCGTTGCGGCAATGGAGAGGCCGTACAGCAGGCCCTGGAGTGAGTTCATTTGATATCAAATCCACCGTCGTCATTCCGGGATGCGCCGCTTGGCGCAGGCCCGGAATCCATAACCACGATCGTGAGTATGGATTCCCCGATGCGCAATTGCGCATCGTGGCTCGCGCTTCGCGCGCCCTCAGATGCGCCAATTGGCGCATCGGGGAATGACGGAATTGCTAAAACAGCCATTGCTTGAACACGCCCGCCGGCATCTGCACCTTGAGGAGCCGTACGAAAAACACCTCGAAAACGACCGCGATCACGACGGCGTAGATCGCAAGACGCACGATCGACCTGTTGGGATCGTCCGAGAGCAGCCACATGCTCGCCAGCAAAAACAGCGCCGAGGCGATCATGTTGCCGAGAACGGGCATCGCGACGAAATAGATTGCGAATGCCGCAAGCACGGAAAGCAGCCGGCGCAGGTCAGCACCATCGGGGAGCGTAAAGGTGGCCGGCATCGGATCGGCAGCACCGCCGTGCCTTTCAAGCAGCACCGAGATCGCCGAGAGCGCCATCAGCGCGGCCACCGCGATCGGGAAGATCGCAGCTCCGGGCTTGTGCCATCGCCCGAACGACAGCGTCTGCCAGGCGTCAAACGCGTAAGTTCCGGCCAGCAGCAACGCGAGCAGGCCGGCGGACCGCCGCGCCCGCGGCAGCCCAAAACTTCGCGCCGGCGTCACTTGTCGTCGTCCAGAAACTTGACGACCTCGCGGAACTTCTGGTCGTAGCCGGCGAGCTCCTTCTTCATGTCGTCGCCAATCTTGGGATCGGACGTGTAGCCATTGGCTTTCAGAAAGCTCTTGAATTCATCGCTCTCGACGATGGTCTTCGATACGGCAAGCAGTCTGTCGAGGATCGGCTTCGGCAATCCATTCGGGGCGATCACGTAATAGCCGACCGGGAAGGTATCCTTCCACGGCGTCTCGCCGATCGGCTTGGCGTCCGGCAGCAGGTCGTATTTGCCGTCCTGGAACACCGCCAGCACGCGCAGCTTGCCGGCATCGATTTGCCCCTTCATGCCCGGCGCAAAGCCGGCGGTTCCGTCGACGCGGCCACCGAGCGCGGCCAGCGTCGCCTCGCCGCCGCCGCCGGTAAACGGCACCGTGGCGATGCGCAGGCCGGAAAGCTTGTTCAGTTGCTGGATCGCGATGTCGTTGACCGAGCGCAGGCCGGAGACCGAAACCTTCAGCTTGCGCGGGTTGGCCTTGGCGTCGGCCAGAAAGTCATCGAGGTTCTTCCAGCGCGATTCCGCCGGCACCGCGAGGATAACAGGCAGATCGGACAGCTTGGCGATCGACTGGTAGTCATCGGCCGATTTCCAGGCCAGCCCCTTCATTTCGAGGGGTTGGTAGGCCAGCGACGAACTGGAGCCGAGCCCGATCGTGTAGCCGTCCGGCTTGGCGCGGATGACCGCGCCCGTGCCGATGGTCGCGGAGGCGCCCGGCTTGTTCTCGACGATGACCTTGACCTTGAGTTGTTTCTCCAGCAGCTCGGAATATTTGCGGCTGATCGGGTCGGTCGAGCCGCCCGGTGCGTAGGGCACATAGAAGGTGATCTCGCGGGTCGGCCATTCGTCGGCGGCGGGAGCGGGGTGCGACAGGCCCGCGACCCCTGCCATCAGGGCGAACCCCGCCCATGCCATCAGGTGGAAATTCAACCGAAAACGCATATGTCTCTTCCCCGAATGGTGCTTCTTGTTTTTATGGGTGCGACCATGGCGATTGAAGCCGGACCCCGTCAATGGTTTCCTGCATGCCGATTTCGTACAGCGAAACGTCGCAGGCGACGTTCTGCCCTGCGTATTGATGCTGGCGCGGGCCCATGAGTCCGGCTAATGCACTCCCTGTCCAAAGCGAGAATTTGAGAAAATGGCCGATACGATCCAGGAAGTTCTGCAAGCCTTTGCCAACGGCGAACTCGTCGTCGTCACCGATGATGACGACCGGGAGGGTGAGGGCGATTTGATCGTCGCCGCCTCGCTCTGCACCGCCGAGAAAATGGCGTTCATCATCCGCCATACCTCGGGCATCGTCTGCGCGCCGATTACGCAGGAAGACGCGCGCCGGTTCCGGCTCGATCCGATGGTCGCGCATAATGATTCCAACCACACCACCGCCTTCACGGTCTCGATCGACTACAAGCCCGATGGCGGCACCGGGATTTCGGCGGACGAGCGCGCCTCCTGCTGCCGGGCGCTGGCCAACCCGAATGCCGGCGCCAGTGATTTTGCCCGGCCCGGTCATATCTTTCCGCTGATCGCCCGCGACGGCGGCGTGCTGCTGCGTTCCGGTCATACCGAGGCCGCGGTCGATCTCTGCAAGCTCTCCGGCCTGCCGCCGGTCGGCGTCATCTCCGAGTTGATGAACGACGACGGCACCGTGATGAAGGGCATGCAGGTCGCAAAATTCGCTGCCACCCACAAGCTCAAGCACGTCACGATCGCTGACATGATCGCCTACCGCCAGGCGCGCGAGAAGCTGATCGAGCGGGTCGCGACCTTTACGACGGACAGCCCGATCGGGCCGCTGCAGGGCTACGCCTATCGTTCGCCGTTCGATGAGATCGCGCACGCTGCCTTCGTCTATAACGGCATCGGCGACGGCAAGAACGTGCTGACGCGGCTGCACAAGCCCAACATCGTCAAGGATCTGTTCACTGGCCAGGCGCGCATGCAGATCGTGCTGAACCATTTCAAGCAGGCCGGCCGCGGCGTGCTGGTGTATTTGCGCGACGGCGCCGCCGGCGTTCCGGTCGAGCCGGTCGGCGAGCAGAAATCCGCCGAGGCCGATCGCAACCGGCAATGGCGTGAAGTCGGCGTCGGCGCACAAATATTGCGCGATCTTGGTATCACTTCGATCCGGCATCTGACGTCGTCGGTCCATGACTACAAGGGACTGTCCGGTTTCGGGATCGAGATCGTCTCCAACGAACGGCTAGAAGGGTAGCTGCACTCGTCATTCCGGGATGGTGCGTTAGCACCAGACCCGGAATCTCGAGATTCCCCAGGGCGCAATTGCGCCCCTGAGGTTCGCGCTGCGCGCGCCCAGATGCGCAATTGCGCATCGGGGAATGACGTGAAAGGCCCAATTCAATTGCGCTTCGGACGATAGCGCACTAATTTGGCCGCCAATTCCAATCAGGACAGTGATGCGAAAGGGATTTTTATGAGCGTGCGCCCTCAGTCCAAGGACAAACCGACATCGGCGGGTTTCCAGTGGGACGATCCGTTCCTGCTCGACGAGCAGCTTACCGAAGACGAACGCATGATCCGCGACACCGCGCGAGCCTATGCGCAGGACAAGCTGCTGCCGCGCGTCACCAAGGCCTATCTCGAGGAAAAGACCGATCGCGAGATCTTCAACGAGATGGGCGAACTCGGCCTGATCGGCATCACGCTGCCGGAAGAATATGGCTGTGCCAGTGCAAGCTATGTCGCCTATGGCCTGGTGGCGCGCGAGATTGAGCGCGTCGATTCCGGCTATCGTTCGATGAACTCCGTGCAGTCCTCGCTGGTGATGCACCCGATCTACGCTTATGGCGACGACAGCCAGCGCAAGAAATATCTGCCCAAGCTCGCGACCGGCGAATGGGTCGGCTGCTTCGGCCTGACCGAGCCGGATGCCGGCTCCGATCCCGGCGGCATGAAGACCCGCGCCGAGAAGGTCGCCGACGGCTACCGGCTGACCGGCAGCAAGATGTGGATTTCCAACGCGCCGATCGCCGACGTCTTTGTCGTTTGGGCCAAGTCCGCCGCGCATGACAACCAGATCCGCGGCTTCATCCTGGAAAAGGGCATGAAGGGCCTGTCGGCGCCGAAGATCGGCGGCAAGCTTTCGCTGCGGGCCTCGATCACCGGCGAGATCGTGATGGACGGCGTGGTGGTGCCGGAGAGCGCGCTGTTGCCCAATGTGTCCGGTCTGAAGGGACCGTTCGGCTGCCTCAACCGCGCCCGCTACGGCATCTCCTGGGGCGTGATGGGCGCCGCTGAAGACTGCATGGCGCGCGCGCGCCAATACACGCTCGAGCGCAAGCAGTTTGGCCGGCCGCTGGCCGCAACCCAGCTGGTGCAGAAGAAGCTCGCCGACATGCAGACCGAGATCTCGCTGGGCCTGCAGGCCTCCTTGCGCGTCGGCCGCCTGATGGACGAGGGCAAGGTGGCGCCGGAGATGATCTCGATCGTCAAGCGCAACAATTGCGGCAAGGCGCTCGACATCGCCCGCGTCGCCCGTGACATGCACGGCGGCAACGGCATCCAGATCGAATATCACGTGATGCGCCACTCTTCGAACCTGGAAACCGTCAACACCTATGAAGGCGCCCACGACGTCCACGCCCTGATTTTGGGCCGCGCCATCACGGGCATCCAGGCGTTTTCGTAAGGGCCTTGGACAGAGGAGTCCCGGCCATGGCCCCGCATGTTGCTGTCATCGCCCGCGAAGGCGGGCGATCCAGTACGCCGCGGCCTCGCGTTCGCCCCCGAACTCCGGCGATTACTGGATACCCCGCCTTCGCGGGGTATGACGACTGTGGTTGCTTCGCACGTCATGCCTGTAACGCCCTATAGGAAATCCCCATGGCCGAAACCGAAGACGAAACCATCCCGTTCAACCGCGACTTCCCGCTTCAGCCTGGAGTCGTCGACGAAGCCCGCCCGGGCGTACGGCGGGTCCTCTGCGACAATCCGAGCCCCTTCACCTTCACCGGCACGGTCAGTTACATCGTGGGCAGAGGCAAGGTCGCGATCATCGATCCCGGCCCGAACAATGAGGCGCATGCCAAGGCGCTGCTGGACGCCGTGCGCGGCGAAACCGTGACGCATATCCTGGTCACCCACACCCACAACGACCATTCGCCGAACACCGCGCGGATCAAGGCCGCGACCGGCGCGCCTGTCTATGCCGAGGGGCCGCACCGCGCTTCGCGGCCGCGCTTCGAGAGCGAGAAGCACAATCCGGAATCGGGCGCCGACCGCAACTTCCGGCCGGACATCGAGGTCAAGAACGGCGACACCATCGAAGGCTCCGGCTGGGCGCTGGAAGCGGTGGCAACCCCCGGCCACACCGCCAACCATCTGGCGTTCGCCTGGCCCGAGCGGAAGATCAGTTTCGTCGGCGACCACGTGATGGGCTGGTCGACCTCGATCGTGGCCCCGCCTGATGGCTCGATGATCGACTACATGGATTCGCTGGCGCGGCTGGAGAGCCGCCCTGAGGACCTGTATTTCTCGGGCCATGGGCCGGAAATTCCGGAAGGCCCGCGTTTTGTGCGTTTCCTGACCCGGCACCGCCGCGCGCGCGAAGCCTCGATCCTGCATCGCCTAGGCAAGGGCGAGACCGACATCGCGACGATGGTGCGCGCGATCTATATCGGCCTCGATCCGCGGCTGAGCGGTGCAGCCGGCTACTCGGTGCTGGCGCATCTGGAAGATCTGGTGTCGCGCGGCATCGTGACGACCGACGGCGATCCCGTGATCGGCGGCACCTACCGGATGGCTTCCTAGAACGAACCATCTTTCGTCACGTTCGAGGTAAGCAGTGATCCGCGCCATGGTCCGACGTGCACTTGTACTGACCGCGGCCTTTGTCGCGGGGCTGGCGCCGGTCATGTGCCTTGGCGAAAGCAGCAATCGGTTACCGGCCAAGGCAACAAAGGAACTTCCCCCCGAGCTGCTCTCGCTGCTCCAACAGAAGCAGATGCCCAAACATTCACCTATCGTGGTGCGCCTTTTCAAGGAAGAGGCGGAGCTCGAAGTCTGGAAACAGGACACCACCGGCCGTTTCCAGATCCTCAAGACCTATCCGATCTGTCGGTGGTCCGGCGATCTTGGGCCGAAGCTGTACGAGGGCGACCGTCAGGCTCCAGAGGGATTCTATACGGTTACACCTGAGTTGATGAATCCCAACTCCAGCTTCTATCTTTCGATCAACCTCGGCTACCCCAACAGATTCGACAAAGCGAACAACCGCGACGGCAGCTTCCTCATGATCCACGGCGACTGCTGGTCGAGCGGTTGCTATGCCATGACCGACGAACAGATCAGCGAGATTTATTCGCTGGCGCGCGACACATTCCTCGGCGGGCGGCCGTCATTCCAGGTCCAGGCCTATCCGTTCCGCTTGACGCCGGCGAACCTGGCGCGGCATCGAAATAATCCGAACCTGGCCTTCTGGAAAATGCTCAAGATCGGCAACGATCATTTCGAGACGACGCAACTCGAACCCAAGGTGGATGTGTGCAATCGCCGCTATGTATTCGATGCGCAACCTCCCCCAAATTCGCCGCATCCTCTTGTGTTCAATGCATCCGAAAAATGCCCCGCCTTTGTCGTCAATCCGGAAATCGCGCGGCGGGCGCGGGAAAAAAATCGCATCGACGAGCTCGAATACGCCCGATTGCTTGAAGACAACGTACCGGTTGCCCCGATCTACAGCGGATTGGACGGCGGGATGAACAAGGCTTTTCTCGCGCGGTTTCCCGGCAGAGTGACGCTTGCGAAAGTGATGCCGTATGCATCTTACCTGCCGCAATTGCCGCCGATCCCCTGGATCGACAACGATGGCTCGTTGACGAGTAAATGGTTTGGCGCTTCATTCTCCAAACCGATTGTGTGTGATCCGGCTCGTGCCAGATTCCCATCGAGCCGTTGCTGAACTCTTGTCCAACGTCCGCTATGCGTCAAACACGTCACTTTGACAGCGCGCCGCGAACGTCCGCCTCTCCCCGATCAGCGGACATTGCCGGTCAGGTGCGTCACGGCGGGCTACAAAAGCTTGCGCCACTAGATGGAGCTAGAAATCAATCCTTATCGTGCGAGTACTTCTCCAAAAGGAGCCGATTGTACTCATCTCTTACAGCTCTTCGTGAAACATGCCCTTTTCGCTCTTTGGCAATCTTCAGAAGATCAGGATCAGTTGGTGCCCGTGATTTCTTTCTGAATCTGGCAAAGAGTTGGCTAGTAGGCTCCGGGGTTCTTCCAAACAGCCGGTCAAACCATCCCATGGTGTCCTCACCGGTCATACTGCGAATTACGACACTCTATCATCTTGAATTTAGGACACTAGGGTTGGCTTGCGCCTTGGCCGGCTCGCCGGCTTCTTGGTGACTGGCGACGTCCATTTTGCCGCGCATGACAGACTCAAGCCGGACATCTCGCCATGTCCGAAAACGCTACAACGAGACTGATGCGTCGCAACAAGAAAGCTCTACTCGATCACCTCGTCGGCGCGAGCGAGCAGTTCCGGCGTTAATTGCAGCCTGAATTGCGGTGCTGATGTTTGGTTCACGACCAGCTCTAATTCAGTTGGGGCTTGAACAGGCAGTTCGGCAGGATTGGCGCCGCGCAAGATTCGATCAACATAGGATGCGGCTGTCCGGTTAGGGCAATCTTGAGTGTCGTTCTGCACCTGCGCAACCGCGCGGGCAGGGCAACCGCAGTCAGCTTGCTACTGCTTCTTCACCGTCTTGGCCGGCGCCTTCGCGGGCGCCGCCGGTTTCTTGGTGGCCGGCTTGGTGTCGGCCACGGTGTTGATGTCCTCGATCAGCTTGGTGACGCGCGCGGCGTTGCTGCCGAGGTCGCTGTCGAAATAGCGTGAGGCGGAGCGGATATCGACGCGGGAATCCTCGCCGTCGGCCTTGATGCGGATCGAGACGTCTTCGCGAAATCCCATGATCATCGTTTGCGCGATCGCCTCGATGCGCCCCTCGCGGCGCGCCTGCGGCGGGCGTTCGTCGACGACGCGCCATTTGCGCTTGTTGACGAGCGCGAGCGTGATCTCATAGGCACGCTGCGGCGGGACCTCGAGCTCCACCGTCTCGATGTCAGGGTAAGCGACGCGCTGCTGCTCGGCGGAATACAGCCCGGCATAAACCGCGGGATTGGTGCCATCGCCGGCGCGCAGCGGGGCCAGCGCCTGGAAGCGTGGCGGATCGA
Source organism: Bradyrhizobium sp. JYMT SZCCT0180 (assembly GCF_018130165.1). Taxonomy (GTDB): domain Bacteria; phylum Pseudomonadota; class Alphaproteobacteria; order Rhizobiales; family Xanthobacteraceae; genus Bradyrhizobium. Next base: position 141,487 of record NZ_JAFCLZ010000021.1, read on the forward strand.
TCGAATCGGTGGTGATGTCGTAGATCCGCGGCAGCTTGCGGTATTGCAGGGCCAGATAGGCGGGGTAGGCGAGGATGGCGGCGTCGATCAACAGCGCCAGCAGGATGCGGCCCATGCCGCGCGAACCGTTCTGCCAGATCGCGGCAAACGCGGCGAGGCCGACCAGGATGGAGAGGCCGGCCAAGGCCAGGGCGCCGAAGAACGTCGCCAGCGCCGGCTTCATTTCGAGGAAGCCGAAGCGGACGATCAGGATCGACACCACCACCGCAATCAGTGAGAACAGTGCGAGGTTGCGCGCCCATGTGGCGAGGCTGGACACGGGCTCCGTCTGGTAGGGAGCGGAAAACCTGCGGGCCATCCTCAAACTTCCATCATGAATTCGGCTGCCGTTCCGGTCGCAATGCTGGAGACCCGGCGCCCTGAACTAGCGCATTTTCCGCACCTCTGGAAAGCAGCTTGCGCCGGAAAATCAGTCCAAATGGTGGTGCAAGGAGCATCATGGCGCGTCATGCCGGATGGCTGAACTGTGTGACCACAAAGTCGATAAAGGCCTTGATGCGCGGGGCGCGGTGGCGGCCGGGGACGGTCAGCGCATGGATCGGAAACGTCTCGGGGATGTGGCTATCCCCAAGCAGCGGAACGAGCGTGCCTTGCTGTATTGCCCGCGCGACCATGAAATCCGCCAACCTGGCGACGCCGAGTCCGGCTACCGCCATATCGAGCAGCAGGTCGGCATTGTCGCTGGTAAATGTGCCTGACACGGCGAGGCGATTGATGCCCTCATGGGTGTGGAAGGGCCATTGCGACCACGCCGGCCCGGGTAGCGTCAGGCAATTATGCTGCTGCAGATCAGCCGGCACGTGCGGCGATCCCCGTTGCTTCAAATAGAGCGGACTGGCGCAGATAACGCGTGTCGCGTCACCGAGCTTGCGCGCCACAAGGGTTGAGTCGCCGAGCGCGCCGGAGCGGATGGCGACGTCGACCTGCTCGGCAACCAGGTCGACCTGGTGGTCCGAAACATGAAGCTCGACGCTGATGTCTGGATATTTGGCGAGGAAAACAGGAAGGGCGGGCCCGAGTATCTGTTTGGCGAGGGCTGTCCCGACGCTGATCCGCAAGTGACCGCGTGGCAGCCGGCTTGCCGCCGTTACCTCGGCCTCGGCGGCTTCGATCGATGCGAGGATGTCCCGGCTCCGGGCCAGAAACAGATCGCCCTCGGCGGTCAGGGCGAGCCTGCGCGTGGTCCTGGTCAACAGGCGCACACCCAGCCGGTCTTCGATGCGCGTGACCAGCTTGGACAAAGCAGAGGGGGTCAGGCCGAGATCGTCTGCCGCGGCCGCAAAGCTGCCCCGCTCGACCACCCGCACGAACCCATTCATCTCGGCCGAGGCTGCGTTGATATTCATGAATTTAGTTCACGAGTGAATATAAATACTAGCCGATTATATCACGTTGGAAACGTAATAATAGTGGTCGCAGTCAATAAAGGAGCGGCCGCCATGTCTTGGGAAATGAAGCTGCACGGTCACGTAAGGGCTGTTGAAGGTGCGCTGCGCCATCCGGACGGCAGCCCCGATATCGCCGCTTACGGCAGGATCGCTCACCGCGAGCGGGACGCGGCCGTCGTTGCCGCCGTGCAGGACACAGCCCGCAGCCTGCGCGCGATGTGGTCGTCGATCTGGCGTGTCTTGGGTGGGTCCTTGGGCCGTTCGGGGCGCATCCGGTCGAATGCGCCCCTCCGAGGCTAGAGCGTTTTCCAGCGAAGTGGACGCCGGTTCGCGTCAAGAAAACGCGTCAAACCAAAAAATCTAGAGCCCCGTTCCGATTTTATCGGAACGGGAAAGGTCTAAGCCGCAGCGTTCGGGAAACGGTAGCTCTTGAACTGGTCGCGCAGCGCGGTCTTCAGGATCTTGCCGGTCGCAGTGTGCGGAATGCCCTCGACGAAAGCCACGTCGTCCGGCATCCACCATTTCGCGATCTTGCCATCCATGAATTTCAGGATGTCCTCGCGGCTTGCCTGCTGGCCGGCCTTGAGTTGCACGATCAGGAGCGGGCGCTCGTCCCATTTGGGATGATAGATGCCGATCACGGCGGCCTCCGCCACCGCGGGATGGCCGACCGCGAGGTTCTCCAGATCGATCGATGAAATCCACTCGCCGCCAGACTTGATAACGTCCTTGGAGCGGTCGGTGATGCGCATGTAGCCGTGCTGGTCGATGGTCGCGACGTCGCCGGTGTCGAAATAGCCGTGCTCGTCGAGAATCTCGCTATCGACCTTGAAGTAGGCCTTCGCGACCGCAGGGCCTGCGACCTTGAGCCGGCCAAAGGTCTTGCCGTCCCACGGCAGTTCCTTGCCGGCATCGTCGGTGATCTTCATCTGAACGCCGAACGGCGGATAACCTTGCGTCTGCAGGATATCTAGCCGTTCCTCGCCGCCGAGTTCGGCAAATGGCGGCTTCAGCGCCGCCACGGTGCCGATCGGGCTCATCTCGGTCATGCCCCAGGCGTGGCGTACGCGAACGCCCATGTCGACGAACGCCTTGATCATCGAGCGCGGCATCGCCGAGCCGCCGCATACCACGCTCTTCAGGTGGGGCAGCTTCAGGTTTCCGGCGGCCATGTGATTGAGCAGCATCAGCCACACCGTCGGCACGCCGGCGGTGTGCGTGACCTTCTCGGTGTCGAGAAGCTCATAGACCGAAGCCCCGTCGAGCTTGGCGCCCGGCATCACGAGCTTGGTGCCCATCGAGGGTGCGGAGAATGCGATGCCCCAGCTGTTGGCGTGGAACAACGGCACCACCGGCAGCATTGTCTCGGCGGCGCTGGTGCCGAGAGCGTCGACATTGTTGGCCATCAACCCGTGCAGCACGTTGGAGCGGTGCGAATACAACACGCCTTTTGGATCGCCGGTGGTACCCGAGGTGTAGCACATCGCGGCTGCGGTATTCTCGTCGAAGGTCTTCCACTCGAACTTGCCGTCGGCTTCCGCGATCCAGTCCTCATAGGCGACCGCGTTCTTCAGCGTGGTCTGCGGCATGTGGGCCTTGTCGGTGAACACGATGTAGCGTTCGACGCTGGGCAGGCTGCCTGCGATCTTTTCCAGGATCGGAATGAAGGTGAGATCGGTCATCACCACGCGGTCCTGCGCATGGTTGATGATCCAGGCGATCTGGTCGGGGAACAGCCGCGGGTTGACGGTATGGCAGATCGCGCCGATGCCCATGATGCCGTACCAGGCTTCAAGATGGCGCCAGGTGTTCCATGCGATGGTGGCGACGCGGTCACCGAGCTTGATGCCGTCGCGGTCGAGGCGCTGCGAGACTTTCAGCGCACGATCGCGAATTTCGGCGTAATTGGTGCGATGAATGGGCCCTTCGACCGACCGCGTGACGACCTCTTGCGTACCGTGATACTGCGCCGCGTGTTCGATAATCCGGTGGCAAAGCAAAGGCCAGTCTTGCATCAATCCGAGCATACCCACGTCCCTCCCAAAGGTTATTGTCTCGCGCATGATCCGCCAAAGTGCCGGTGTCTTGGCGTGCGATCATGGAATTGACATGAACTGTAGCGCGGAGAAAGCAAGCCGAAAATGGGCTTTTGGCGCCTTTGGTCGCACGGCAGCGGCAATGGTTACCGTTGCGGTGGGCCTGCTTCTGCCCGGCGTGTTCTGCGAACCGGCCCTGGCGGCCAAAGCCTCCCGATCGACGCCTTGGGGCGACCTGTTCGGGATCCACCCGCCGAAGCCGCGGGCAAAGGTCCACCGTGCGGTGGTGCCGCTCCCGCAGCCGCGCCCGGCCGATGCCCCCTCCGCTGAGGAGCTTGCCAAAGAAGCTGTCAAAGAAACTGCCAAAGAAACTGCCAAAGAAACTACCAAGGAGACCACGAAGGAAGGCAAGCCCACCGAACAGGCCACACCCCAGCCACCTCCGCCCTCGGCCTGCCGGCTGGCGCTGACGGAGGCCATCGCCATTGCTCCCAGCATTCCCGATATCCGCGGCGCCGGCGGCTGCGGAGGGGAGGATCTGGTGCGGCTCGAGGCGATCGTGCTGCCGGACAAGCGTCAGGTCTCGGTGAAGCCGGCGGCGATCCTGCGCTGCGCGATGGCTTCTGCGTTGGCGGACTGGATTCGGTCCGACATCGCGCCGCTGGCGGCGCGCCTCGGCAGCACGATCAGCGATCTCGACAATTTCGACTCGTTCGAATGCCGCGGCCGCAACCGCATCGTCGGCGCACGACTCTCCGAGCACGGCCGCGCCAATGCGCTCGACGTTCGTGCCCTCAAGCTGGCCAATGGCCGTTCAATCTCGCTCACTGATCGCACCGTGCCGCGCGAGGTGCGCGAAGCCGTGCTGCATTCGGCGTGCGCGCGGTTCTCGACGGTGCTGGGTCCGGGGTCGGACTGGTACCACGAGGACCACATCCATCTCGATCTCATGGAACGGCGGAATAATTACCGGATCTGCCAATGGAACGTGTGGGACCCGCTGCCGCAGACAGCGCCGCTGCTGCCGGCCGAGCGGCCGGAAGAGGCGCCGCCACGCGAGGTTGCCGCAAAATCCGACGGGTCCAAATCTGACGCCGCCAAACCCGCGGCGGCGAAATCCGGCGCCGCCCCGGCGGATGAGAAATCCGATGCGGCAACGTCCGATCCCGATCCCAAGCCCGCAACAAAAAAGCGCCGGCAAAACCGGCGCTCATGATTGTCCACTTGCGGCGTCACCAGTCGCGCCCAATACGTGACGATTCATTGGCGTAACTCCAGCGTTTACGTGCCGGTTTGGGCTCATTGCGGAAGATGGCTGTGTCATTCTGGCCGCATTGCCGCGGACTCTGCGGATTCCGCGGATTCCGGTCGATATTTTAGCCACACCCTCGTTTCAATGCGGCTGATTGCGCGGGTTGGCCGCGATAGCGCGCGACCAAATAAAAACGCCGGCAAAGCCGGCGTTTTGATCTCGTCGCGATGGGATGCAATCCGCTATTGCGTTATCGAACTGCCGCCGCCCTGGAGCGCCATCTTCGAATTGTACGGCGAGTCACCCTGCTTGGGGTCGAGCACCACCACGATCGTGCCTTGCTTGACCTTGCTATAGAGGTCGATGACGTCCTCATTGGTCATGCGAATGCAGCCCGAGGAAATCGATGCGCCGATATATTCCGGCTGATTGGTGCCGTGAATCCGGAACAGGGTGTCGCGGCCGCCCTGGTAGAGATAGAGCGCGCGGGCGCCGAGCGGATTGTCGACGCCGCCGGGCACCGACGCGGGCAGGCCTTCGATACGCTTGTGGATATCAGCGGTCGGCGTCCATTTCGGCCATTCAGCCATGTTGCCGACCTTGGCAATGCCGGAGAAGGCCAAGGCTTCTTCGCCGACGGTGATGCCGTAACGGATCGCCTTGCCGCCGTCCTGCACCAGGTAAAGATAGTGGTTGTCGGAATCGACCACGATCGTGCCGGCCAGTTCGCGGCGGTGATAGTCGACGATGGCGCGGCGGAACGGTTCGGCCACCGGAACCTTGGCGTAGCGCGCCTTTGCCAGCTGGACCTTGTCGTTCGGCTTGAGCGTGGCCTCCGGCGCGGCCTGATAGCTCGTGGTCTGCATGCAGCCCGACAACATCAGGCCCGCAGCCAGAATTCCCAACTTTGCCTTCAGCGACGTCATTGCACTTCCAATCGAACAATATCGCGATTACGCGCCAATTTGCGTCGTAACCGCCACGATTCCAATAATCCCATTATTGGCAAAAACCGGTAATTATTCCAGTGCTTAGACGCTTGTTCGGCGCTGCGGGAGGCTGGCTGTGGCTTTTTTGCCGCAAGTTTTTCGATTTCCGGTTGATTTATAGGCAACGCCGGCGTCCTTGCCGAATCGTGGCCACGCTGCCGCCACCCCATCGCCATAAATGTGGATGGCGGGTTAATACGCCAGTCATCAAGCGCTTGCCAGAATCGCGTTTAGTCCGCTCGGTGCCTGTGGCGTTTTCGTGCGGAGCGGGTACGGGTTTCGCGTGAAGAAGACACGCCAGAACCAACGACCGCTGCCCTGTTCCGGAGTTTCCCATGTTGTCAGTGTACGTCCCCTCTGAATCCACCCTGAAGAAAGTCGAGGTGCCGGAGCCGGCGACGTTGCCGGAGGCCGCGGTCTGGATCGACATGGTGAAACCGACGAGCGAGGAAGACCGCGCGGTGGAGCGGCTGACCGGGATCGCGGTGCCGACGCGGGAGGACATGCAGGAGATCGAGATTTCCAGCCGGCTCTATATCGAGAACGGCGCGCGCTACATGACCGCGACGCTGATGTGCCATTCCGACACCGACATGCCGCGGACGACGGCCGTCACCTTCATCATGGCCGGTCACCGTTTGGTAACCGTGCGCTACGACATGCCGAAGCCGTTTGCCCTGGTGGAAAACAAGCTGGGGCGGTCGTGCATGCCGGGCATCACAGGCGAAATGGTGCTGATGGAACTTGTCGACGCGGTGATCGACCGTTGCGCCGACATTCTGGAGAAGGTCGGCGCCGACGTCGATCAGGTTTCCCATGACATCTTCGAACCCGAAAGCGAGCGTCACGGCCAGGCCAAGCGATATTCGCAGATCCTGATCGCGATCGGGCGCAAGGGGGATTTGACCTCGAAGGTTCGCGAGAGCCTGGTCTCGGTCGGCCGCGTCGTCACCTTCCTCTCGGCGGTCATGGAAGGCGTCAAATGGTCCAAGGACATGCGCGAGCAGCTCAAGACCATGCAGCGCGACGTCGCCTCGCTGACCGACCATGCGTCCTACCTTTCCAACAAGATCACCTTCGTGCTCGACGCCATGCTGGGCGTCGTCAATCTCGAGCAGAACAACATCATCAAGCTGTTCTCGGTGATGGCCGTGGTCTTGATGCCGCCGACGCTGATCGCCTCGATCTACGGCATGAATTTCAAGGCGATGCCGGAGCTCGAATGGGCGCACGGCTATCCGATGGCGCTGGTGATGATGCTCATGGCAGCCGTGCTGCCTTACTTTCTTTTCAGATGGAAGAAGTGGCTGTAGTCGCAACCTGGCTGTAGTCAGCAAGGTGACTGTCGTCACTGAGGTGACTGATGTCACCGAGGTGGCCGTAGTAACCGAGATGTTAAGGCGCGCGCATGATCTCGGGGGCATTCATGCACCTTCAAAAAAAACAGGAAGCTGCCCCAATTGTACGAGTAAAATTTGAGCGTCGCGATGAACCTTTGCGCGACAGCTTTCTGCGATAACGCTGTCACAAGCCGCGAGGACAGCAATGGTTGAAAAATTCATAACGTCACCCCGCAACGTCATCGATTTTGCGAGCTACCAGCAGGGCCGCATCGTTGGCAAGGCGCAGGCGATCGCGGCGCGGCTCTGCCGGCATTGCGGTGCTGCGCTTGCCGATGGCGAGAACGAAGACGAATGCTCCAGCGCCTTCAACGTCGAGGCGATGGACCCGCGCAACGCGCCAAGAAAAACGCGGAGCAAGTTCTACGCCGAGTGATCTGAACCAGTGGCAGCCTGATCTCGCTTGGCTGTCCAGTCTATCGCTTCACCTGCTGCGCCGTCGTCACCACGACCTCGGTGAGGTGGCCGTCGCGGCTCAAGGGAAGCAGACGCTGCTCAACATCACGCAGCATCGCTTCCACCTTGTCGCCAAGCACATCAGGCGAGGATGACGAGAAGGTGAGCACCCGGCGCGCCAGGTCGCGCACGCTGACCTCGTGGCTGGTCTCGACCCTGATCACATCGGCCGCGTGAAACCGCGTGCCGGCGAAAAAGCCCGCCAGATCCCGATGGGTTCGCGCGCCGCTCCCTGCCTCCGACCACAGGCTTTCCTTCGACCAGGTGCGCCGCGTGGTGTTGTAGTCGTCGAGCCACGGGTTGCGTCCATCCGTGGCAGAGAAAGATGCGCAAACGAGAATGACGCCGTCGGGCACCACCAGCCGCTCGAGGCGCGCCAGCGTAGCTTCGCGATCCATCCAATGTAGCGCCCTCCCGATCGTCACGACATCGAAGCCGCCGATGTCGTCAGGCAGATCTTCGGCTTTGCCTGCGATCAGGGTGAAGGCTTGCGAAACGTGCGCCGCCGCGTTCTTGGCGGCGGCGAGCATGGCCGGCTCCGGATCGACGCCGACGATGCGGCCAACATAGGGGGCAAAGCCGAGCGCCAGCAGCCCGGGCCCGGTCCCGAGGTCGATGAGCGCGTGTTGCTTCCCGAATGCCAGCCGCTGCGCCACCTCGCGAAAGAAGGCGGGCGGATAAGGCGGCCGCAATTCCTCGTACAGCGCAACCGTGGTGGCAAAGCGTCCCATGGTGAGGCCGACAACCCTCTTGTCGATCGGAACGGGTGCAGGATCGCACCCGCACCGCAAGAGCGGCTAAACGTGCTGGCCGCCGTTGATGTGGATCTCGGCGCCGTTCACGTAACTGCTGGTTTCGGTGCACAGCACGTAGATGATCTTGGCCACCTCGTCCGGTGTACCGAGGCGGTGCATCGGGATCTGCTGATCGACGATCTTCTCGGTGCCCGGCGACAGGATCGAGGTGTCGATCTCGCCCGGCGCGATCGAATTGACGCGGACGCCGACGCGGCCGAAATCGGAGGCCATTTCACGCGTCAGTGAAGCAAGTGCCGCCTTCGACGTCGCATAGGCCACGCCGGCGAACGGATGCACGCGCGAGCCCGCAATCGAGGTGACGTTCACCACCGAGCCCTTGGTGGCCTTCAATTCCTCGATCAGCCCGCGCGCCATCATGATGGGGGCGAAGAAATTCACCCGGAAAACATGGCTCCATGTCTCGATGTCGGTATCCATGGTGCCCATCCGCGTGCCGCCTGCAGTCTTCGGCGAAATCGCGGCATTGTTGACCAGCGCGTGCAGCGCGCCGCCTTCGAGGCGTTCGCGGATTTCCGAAATCGCCCGCGTGGTGTCGGCATGGTCGCCAAGATCGACCTGGATGTGATCCTCCGGCCCGGCATCCCACGGACAGTTGTCGGGGAAGGGATGCCGCGAGCAGGTGATGACGCGCCAGCCGGCCGATGAAAAGCGGATCACCGTGGCATGGCCGATGCCGCGGCTGGCTCCGGTCAGGAGCAACGTGCGTCGCGGCGCATTGGTGGAAGTCGACATCAACGATTCTCTCATTCTCCGTCATGCCCGGCCTTGTGCCGGGCATCCACGTCTTGCTTTTGCTGTCGAAGAAAGACGTGGATGGCCGGGACGAGCCCGGCCATGACGGCTTACTTTAGGGATAGAGCCGGACTTTGGTCCATGGTTGAACCGGCGCGTCGCGGCGGAATTCGATGCGGTCGTGGAGGCGGAACGGACGGTCGTGCCAGAACTCGAAACGGACCGGCTCGATGCGCCAGCCGCTCCAGCCTGGCGGACGCGGCACCTCGCCGATGACGTGCTTGGCGGCGACCAGCGCGATCGCCTGTTCGAAGGCAAAGCGGCTTTCCAGCGGCTGCGATTGCTTAGAGGCCCAGGCGCCGATCTGCGCCTGCTTCGGGCGGGTGGCGAAATAGGCGTCGGCTTCTTCCGGCGTCACGGGCGACACGTTGCCGCGGATGCGCACCTGACGGCGCAGCGATTTCCAGTGAAATAGTAAAGCCGCCTTAGGATTTGCGGCGAGTTCGCGGCCCTTCTGGCTGGCGATGTGGCTGTAGAACACGAAACCATCCGCATCATAGCCTTTCATCAGCACCATCCGCACGTCGGGAAGGCCGTCGGCGTCGACGGTTGCGAGCGCCATCGCGTTGGGGTCGTTCGGCTCTGCCTTCACGGCTTCGGCGAACCACGCACCGAACAACGCAAACGGTTCCTCGGCGGCGGTAAAATCACCCGATGTTAACGGTGTCGGGTGTTTGATGGAGGTTGTGTCGGTCATGCCAGGAGTTCCAGTTGCGTCCGTTCGCGTCAGAGAGCGCGCTACAGTCCCAGTATAGGTTCGCCCTATATAGGACATGGGGACGCATTGGCCTATCGGCGATCCGGCCGGCGGGCGCGGTGATGACCATGATTTTGATCGGCCTCGGCGCGGGCGGTTGCAGCATGTCCCGCTCCGACGTCCTCGCCAAGCTGGAAGAAAAAGACGTGACCGGGTCGGTGACGCCACCGGCCGCCCCTCCGGTGCCGACTGAGAGCGATCTGGCCTTTGCCCGCACGGCCGCCTCCGATGTACTGACAAAAGGCGGCAAGGATTCCAGCCAGCCCTGGGAAAACCCCGAAACCGGCGCGCGGGGTTCGGTGACGCCGCTGTCCCAGGCCTATGCCTCGGACGATGGCCGCACCTGCCGGGATTTCCTGGCCAGCTACGTCAAGGATCGTGCGGAAAGCTGGCTGCAGGGCGCCGCCTGCCGGGGTGAGCAGGGTCGATGGGAAATTCGCACCCTCAAGCCCTGGAAACGGAGCTAAACTACCCCAGGCGTTTTGGGGCCTGGGCAGTTGCAAAAATGCAACTGGCTCCCCAGATGAAGGCAAAGCGGGCGAATAGCCCTTTGGTTAGAACCGATTTCCCGTGAAGGAGACGTGACGGATGCGCGACCCCTATGAGGTCTTGGGGGTGCCGCGGGGCGCCAGCGCTGCGGCGATCAAGAGTGCTTACCGCAAGCTCGCCAAGAAGCATCACCCCGACAGCAACACCAACGACCCGAAATCCGCGGCGCGTTTTTCCGAGATCAACTCGGCCAACGAGATCATCGGTGACGAGGACAAGCGCAAGCAGTTCGATCGCGGTGAGATCGACGCCGAGGGCAAGCCGCGCTTTCAGGGCTTTCCCGGCGGCGGCGCGCGTGGCCGTGCCGGCGGTCCGGGCGGCGGCTTTGAAACCCACACGTTCCGCAGCGGCGGCGGGCCCGGCGGCGGCGGCTTCGAGGACATCCTCAACAGCATGTTCGGCGGCGCGGCCCGCGGGCAACGTCCTGGCGGTGGCAAAGGATTTGAATTCGACACCGGCGGGATCGGCCTCGACCTCGATCTCAGCGTCGCCATGACGGTGTCGCTGGAGGAGTCGGTCAAGGGTGCCGAGAAGCGCGTCCGGCTGCCGACCGGCAAGGAGCTCAACGTCAAGATTCCGGCAGGCGTCGCCGCCGGTCAGCAAATCCGGGTGAAGGGCCAGGGCGAGACCGCGCAAGGCCATCCGCCGGGCGACCTCCTGATCACCGTCAGCATTGCGCCGCATCCCTTCTTCAAGATCGACGGCAGCGATCTGCGGCTCGAGCTGCCGATCACGCTCTATGAGGCGGTGCTCGGGGCCAAGATTCGGGTGCCGACCCTCGGCGGCGCGGTCGAATTTCCGATCCCGAAGAACACCTCCAGCGGCCGCACCTTCCGTCTCAAGGGCAAGGGGCTGCCGAAGGCAGGCGGGACCGGCGACCTGTTCGTCACGACAAGGATTATTCTCCCCGACGGGAACGATGCCGAGCTTGAAGCATTGATGCAAAAGTGGCGCGACGGGCACCCTTACAATCCGCGCAGCGATTTCGGCTGACCAAAAACACGTCTAATAAACGAGCGGAGTGCGGCAGGCCATTTCCCGATACAATTCAGGCGCTTCCCTTTAAAAGGGCGGCCTCGAAAGGGGGACCAGCGCGGTACCAAACCCCGATCGAGGCCGCTTGCGCCGATCGGCGGATCGAGCGCCACTCATTTTCGCGTGATCACCCAGTGCGATAATGAGACGCGCCGATGTCTTGATTCCAGATTTTCAATGTCAGAATTGGGACAAACCGCTTGACCTAAAGCGTTTTCGAGCAAGGCGAGCCCCGCACTTGATGCGGAGCGGACACCGGCCCGCGTCAGCAAACCGCAACAAACACGCGCACATTCAGCAGGTGGTGGACGTGGGTTCGACCCGTCGGTTCAACCCCCGGTCTTTTCCATCTGGTCGTACACGGACTGGGCTATCTGCGTCAGTCGGCCACGGTCGCCGACGCTGCTCACCACCACATAGGCCACGCCGCGATCGGCCCAGAACAAGGCGCTCTCCTTGCCCTCTGACGAAAATCGCATCTGCGTCGCCTCGGCTTCCGACTTTGCCGTGTAGATCGTGAAGCGCTCGCCCGATGCGCTCTCATACATCATGAACGAGGCAGGCCCGGTGGCGCCGGGCAACAGCCGCCCGCCGACCAGCTTCAATCCCGCCGCGGTCAATTCCGGCGCGCGCACCAGCCAGCCGCAGCGCTTGGTCAGCCATGCCTGCAGATGCGCGCGTTCGCTGCCGGGTACTTCGACGGGATGGCGCACTTCGACCACATAGAGCCGGTGCGCATCGAGCGCATCGGTCGTGAAACTCTGCAGCGCCGAGGGGGCTGCTGCGGCCCCGCGCGCCATCCAGCCGATACCGCCGCCGACAATGAATGCCGCCAGCGTTGCGGCAATCGCGCCGTAGAACCATTTGCGCGGCTGGCGCACCAGCCGCTCGATCTCGAGCCGCCTCGGCACCGCCTCATCGACGATGCCGTCGTAGCGGACATGCAGCGCTTCCGCCATCGTGCGCCACGACCGCACGCGCGCCGCATCGTCGGGGTGCGTCGCGAGCCACGCTTCGACATCGCCGCGGCGCTCCGCCGGCAGCTCGTTGTCGACGTAAGCATGCAGCTCGTCTTCGGTGACGGGAATATGGGGGTTGGTCATCGTCGTCGTCTCTGTCTATTCGTGATCTGAATCTGCCTATGCATATCGCCTGCCATCACGCGTCTTGGTTGAACCTTCTGCATCACTTCACCCGCCTGAGCGCGGTGCGTTCGCCCTCGAGCGAGGCTTTGACGTGCGCGCGCGCGCGGGCAAGCCGGGACATCACGGTCCCGATCGGTACGCCCAGGATGTCGGCGACCTCGCGGTAACTCAACCCTTCCAGCATCACCAGCAGCAGCACCGAGCGCTGCTCTTCCACCAGCGTCGTCAACGCGCGAGCGATGTCGCGGCCTTCCGCCTCGGTCCCGCTGGCGTCCGGGTTGTTGTCGAGCAGCGGCATGAATTGCGGCCGCCGCGCCAGCGATCGCCGCCGGTTCTTGTTGAGGTTGGTCAGGATCGTATAGAGCCAGCTCCTGACGTCGCCGCCGAGAAACAACCGTTCCGAACGCAACGCGCGCACCAGCGTGTCCTGCACCAGATCGTCGGCGATATCGGCGTCGCGCGCGAGCGCTCGCGCGTAGCGGCGCAGCGCCGGAATCATGGCTTCGACACTTTGGCGAAACGCGGTCATTGTCACCCGATATTCAGGTCGGTACGGCGCGAACGCCTTAACCAACATAACACCTAAACGACGCGTCTATTCCGCCTGTCGAGGCCGAGGCAAGACAGCGTTGATCCCAGGGTTAATCCCAAGGTTAATCTTGGGATTACCCTCAAGCGGATTTGGACTGTACCCCGCTTCAGCGCTGGTGTACCTCCAGCCGTAATACCAAGGCGCGACTGGAAGCCGCATGCCGCGCGCTCTCCCATTCGTCGCTCAGGGAATAGCCGCCAGTCCGATGCCTGCGCCCGTCATCTATTACATTCGCCATGGCGAGACATCGTGGAATGCGCTGGGCCGGCTGCAGGGCGTGCAGGATATTCCGCTCAACGATCTCGGCCGCAAGCAGGCGGCCCATGCCGGCAACGTCCTCGCCGATCTCTTCGCGCGCGACGGTCGTGACAAATCGGAGCTGGCATTTGTCGCGAGCCCGCTGATCCGCGCCCGCGCGACGATGGAGCTGGTGCGCGGCTCGCTGAAGCTGCCGCGCGACGGCTACGCGCTCGACGATCGTTTGCGCGAGATCGGCTACGGCGAGTGGGAAGGCGCGACGCTGCCAGAGATGCAGCTGCGCGACCCTGATCTCTATGCCCGACGCCAGGCCGAGAAATGGACGGTGTCGCCGCCGGGCGGCGAAAGCTATGTCGACGTGCAGGCGAGGATGCAGGATTGGTATGCGTCGGTGGCATCAGACACCGTCGCGGTGGCGCATGGCGGCACCGCGCGGGCCCTGATGGTGGCGCTCGGCATCGAGACGCCGCTCAGCGCCGCCGACCTGACCATCGAACAGGGGGCCGTTTACGTCTTCCGGGACGGGGCGCTGCAGAAGTATAGTTAAACCAGCCGTCGTCATGCCCGGGCTTGTCCCGGGCATCCACGTCTTTCTTTGTATATACAGCAAGTAAGGCGTGGATGGCCGGGACAAGCCCGGCCATGACGAAGACGAGGGTATTTGACCCCTTGAGCCGCGCGCGTTAAGTCAGAATTGACTTACTGTTCGAGGCTGCGCGCAAAAATGTCCTTCAACACCTTCGGCCACATGTTCCGGGTCACGACCTTCGGCGAGAGCCACGGGGTCGCGATCGGCTGCGTGGTCGACGGCTGCCCGCCGCTGATCCCGCTGACATCAGAGGACATCCAGCAGGATCTCGATCGCCGCCGTCCCGGCCAGTCGCGCTTCACCACCCAGCGCCAGGAACCGGATGCGGTCAAAATCCTGTCCGGCGTGATGGCCCATCCCGAAACCGGGGTGCAGGTGACGACGGGAACGCCGATCGCGCTGCTGATCGAGAACACCGACCAGCGCTCGAAGGACTATTCCGAGATCAAGGACAAGTTTCGTCCCGGCCATGCCGACTTCACCTATGAGGCCAAATACGGGCTGCGCGATTATCGCGGCGGCGGACGCTCGTCGGCGCGCGAGACCGCCACAAGGGTCGCGGCCGGCGCCATCGCGCGAAAAATCCTGCCCGATGTGAAAGTGCGCGGCGCGCTGGTGCAGATGGGTCCGCACAAGATCGATCGCGACAAATGGGACTGGGACGAGATCGCGCGCAATCCGTTCTTCTGCCCGGACAAGGACAAGGCCGCGTTCTTCGAGCAGTATCTCGACGGCATCCGCAAGAGCGGCTCCTCGATCGGCGCCGTGATCGAAGTCGTCGCCGAAGGCGTGCCGCCTGGCCTCGGCGCGCCGATCTACGCCAAGCTCGACGGCGAACTGGCGGCGGCGATGATGAGCATCAACGCGGTGAAGGGCGTCGAGATCGGCGCCGGCTTTGGCGCCGCCGAATTGTCGGGCGAGCAAAACGCCGACGAGATGCGCACCGGCAATAACGGCACGCGCTTCCTGTCCAACCATGCCGGCGGCGTGCTGGGCGGCATCTCCACCGGACAGCCGGTGGTGGTGCGCTTTGCGGTCAAACCGACGTCGTCGATCCTGTCGCCGCGCCAGACCGTGGATCGCTCCGGCGCCGACACCGACATCATGACCAAGGGCCGTCACGATCCCTGCGTCGGCATCCGCGCGGTGCCGGTCGGCGAGGCCATGATGGCCTGCGTGCTGGCCGATCACCTGCTGCGCCATCGCGGGCAGGTCGGCTGAATAGGTTTGTAGGGCGGATTGGCGACCTGTCCGCCGTAGCTCAACGAGCGAAGGCGGAAGCGCAATCCGCTGTTTTTGGATCTTAGTCCTTGCGGCCGTTATTGTCTGCGCGCTGATCAGCAGATATGTCGGGGACATTGAACAAAGCAGCTGGCTTGGTCCGCGTGATCATTGCGTCGTAATTGCCCGCAAGGCGTAACAGGCGTTGCTTAATGAATGGATCGGCTTGAGTGGCGAGTTCACGTATCTGTCGTGCTCGCTCCTTGTAAAAATCATCGTCCATCTGGGAATCCCCACTAAACACCTCGATGGCTTATAGAGACGATCTCGTCTTGTTCATGTGATTGAGGACACAGTTCAGGCATTTTCTGCGATTTACTGGTACTGTTCCGCGGGTCGTAATCGTTCGCGAATGCAGCGTTTACAGTTTCTGGCGCGCATGGTCGTCGGCCACCGCGGAATGCTTCCACGGCGATAACAAGAGATAAAGGTCGCAGGCATTCGCGCGCTGCGACCCGCCGGGCGCAAAAAAAATTAGTAATAAAAATGCTCGATCCGCCAATCCCGGTTATCCCAGAGACTGCCCCCGGTATCGACGAGTGTGGAGTCAAAATTGAAGTTCCCGCTGCGAAACACATCAAGTGTTGCGAACCCGAGACACAAAGAGGATAGCCGTCACGCGCCTCGCAAGTGGAACCCGAATTGCTCTTGTTCTGTTAGGTATAGGCCGAGCGGCCCCCAACCAGCCGAGCCAACCTATGCCCAAGGTCCTCGTTTCAATGCCGGAATTGCAGCGTCGAGCGTTGTTAGAAGTGAGAAGGCAGCCCGGCTGTCATAACGTCCAGGAAATAGCGATCAATCGTGCTGCAAAGCACGCTGAAAATAACTGGTCGCTCTGTGTGCTCGCAGCGGGCGCGGCAGATGCCAATACCGCCGCGCGCGCGGCGATTCACGTCCAAACTGTTTTGCGCCGGGACTATGATCTGCTGACGGATTGATCTGTAGGTTCATAAATGGAAGGCGGAGATCAAATGGACCACCGCTTCACATTCTCGATA
Source organism: Bradyrhizobium sp. JYMT SZCCT0180 (assembly GCF_018130165.1). Lineage (GTDB taxonomy): Bacteria > Pseudomonadota > Alphaproteobacteria > Rhizobiales > Xanthobacteraceae > Bradyrhizobium. The sequence goes on from NZ_JAFCLZ010000021.1 coordinate 157,882, forward strand.
TTCACGATTGAGATCAACGACAGGCCAACGCTTGCGCTGCAGGCTAAGAGGCACGCGGACGCGGAACGTCTTTGCGAACACGGCCAGTTACGCACAAAGTTGAGCACAATCACGTCTCATGGGACCCCGTTGTGCGATGCCACCGCCACGATGAAGGTCAGGTTGGCTACCGCTGAAGAAGCAGCTCTTTATCGGCGAGCAACGCAATCGACCGAGCCATCAAGTGACACTAGCGTTGTGTATCTTGTGGATCTCGATGGATAAGCCGCGAGTGTCCGCTTTGCCTACGCATTACGGACTCAACGCGGACATCGAGCCAGGTCCGTTTCGTGCCATTACCGGAAGTCGCCGCGTTCATTCAACCACCTCGTCGGCGTGTACCAAGAATGACTCCGGTATCTTCAAACCGAGTGCCTTAGCCGTCTTCAGATTGATGACGAGGTCGAACTTGGTCGGCTGTTGGACCGGTAAGTCGGCGGGCTTCGCCCCGCGCAAAATCTTGTCGACAAAGTTAGCCGTAAGCCGCAATAGCTCGGTCATGTTCGCGCCATAGGACATCAGCCCGCCCGCGTCGACGAAGTCTCGGACTTCAAAAATCGTTGGAATTCGCCCCGCCAGCGCCCGGGTGGCAATGGCGAAGCTGAGTGGGACACCAACGACATACAGTGCATCCGCACGGCCCTTGATGGCCTCGAAGGCCGGTGCAGCATCCTCGGCGCGCCGGATTTCCAATATGGTCGCCTCAAGGCCGAGCGTGGAGGCCGTCGCCTGTATCTCATCCATCCTGCTCTGGAAACGGGGACTATTGGCATTGACCATTACCGCCAAGCGGCGGAAACCAGGGACAACCTCGCGCAGCAGATCGAGGCGCTTGCCAGCAAGACCGATCGGATTGAGCGCTAGGCCAGTCGCATTACCGTCCGGTCGCGCCAAACTTGCGACGAGGCCGCTGCCAACCGGGTCGCCGGAAACAAAGACAATTGGGACGAGCGATGTCGCATGCTTTACCGCGAGGGTCGGAGATGCCCCCACTGTGACAATGACATTGACCTTGAGCCGGACAAACTCGGTCGCGATTTCGGTGAAGCGCTCGGTGCGTCCTTCCGCAGACCGATACTCAATCGCAACGGTCTGCCCCGCGATCCAACCGAGTTCGCGCAACCGCTGCTCGAAACTTGGGGCCGACCGGGCCGGGCCAAAGAATCCGATGGTCGGCAGCTTCGCGGCCTGCTCCGCCCGCGCCATGCTCGGGACCATAACCACCGCGACGCCGACGAGCGAGATGAACTCGCGTCGCTTCATGTTCATCCCCACGCAGGGAGACTATCGTACCGGCCTATTCTAGCATCCCGCGCGGCTGAGTGCACCTTGAACATGACTCGTGAAGGATTGGCCAAACGTCCGTTTAGGGTCAATCGCGTCGGTTTGGCCAGACCACAACTACTTCCGGTCTACCCCTGTGAACCGACATTCTCAGGATAAGCAGGCACGTCTCAAATGTGCCAATACCGGAAGTGACAGCGGGAAGCTGGCGATCAAAGGTTTTGCCAGCGTCAAACAGCCGAAGCTCTCTCAAGCGGTTCGATCAGCGACCTCGCTGAAAACGGCTTTGTGAGATAGGCGAGGCATCCGGATTGATGCGCAGCCTCGCGAACCCAGGGGTATCGTTACCGGTCGTGAGGTAACGGGCACGGAAACGCCTGCGGCTTTGAGACTATGTCTCAGTTCGAACCCCGATCCGTCGCTCAGGTTGCTCCAATCCGCTCTACCGACGTGGCTGCGTCGCTCCCCACGCAAGCGCAATCTCGCGAGCCGCGTGCGACAAATCAACCCGACGGGCAAATCAATTCTGTTTTACGGAAATCGTGTCAAGTCCTAAATTTCCGAAAATCAAAAACATTTCCCTTCCCTCCACCCCAAATCACCGGCACATTCTCGCAATCCCGTCCCACTCTGAGGGGCGTTGGCCATCGTCACAACGAGGGGCGGGTTGCGGTGGACGCAACAGTTGCGATTGACGGTCGTGGCTGAAGCGTACGGCGAAAGCGTGTGGTCCTGGCGCCCGTAACGGCGTCAAGCTCTGAAGAAGCTAACGCTTCGGAGGGGTGACGGTGGCAATAGAGGCCGTCTCACCGGGGAGAGCGCGTTATAAGCCGTAAAGCCATTGCGCAGGGAATGTCGGATGTTCTCCGCTGCCCTGTATGCTCATGTGCAGCATTCTTATGCACAATCGCACATGAGACCGCGGGTGCAGCGCGCATCCGGCATTCCCTGCGCCCTCTGACTTTCGGGGGCGGAACGAAATTGAAAACCTCGGGCGCAATGCGTCGCGAGAAAGCGAACACATATTCAGTTGTCATCGCCCGGCTTTGACCGGGCGACCCAGTATTCCAGAGACGCTGATGATAGAACCGATTAGCCGCGGCGTACTGGATCCCCGCCTGCGCGGGGATGACAGCGTCGTGTGGGGCCGCACTATCCCCGTCATTGCGAGAGAAGCGGGGCGGGCATTCGCGCGACCCGGTGGCTCGCGGATAGACCCCCGGCGGGTTGTGATATCAGCCTTGACGCGCGCCGAACTTGCGCGACAAATGCCGACGCCATGAACACTTCCGAGCTGCACCAAATCACTAACTGGTTGATCGACGGCGCAAGGTCCGTGGTCAACTCGCCGCGGCTGATGGCTGAGGTCTGCGAGCGGCTGGTGGAGGCCGGACTGCCGCTGTGGCGCGTCGGCTTCTTCGTTCGAACCCTGCATCCCGATATCTTCGGCCGCAACTTCATCTGGCGGCTCGGCGCGGAGGTCGAGTTCGGAACGGTCGATTTCAAGATTCTCGACTCGCCGGATTTTCACAAAAGTCCCCTGATCCATGTGTTTCAGCAGGGGCTGGAGGTTCGCGCCCGTGTCGATGACCCACAGAGCATGCGCTTTCCGATCGTCGAGGACATGCGCGCCGAACGCGTCACGGATTATGTCGCGCTGCCGTTGTTGTTTACGGACGGTGCGGTGCACGCTTCGAGCTGGACCACCAGGCAGCCGGGCGGTTTCACTGATGATCAGTTGGCGGCACTCCGACAAATAACAACGCCGCTGGCGCGGGTGATCGAGATCATCAGTTTGCGCCGTACGGCGTCGAGCCTGCTCGATACTTATGTCGGCAATCGCGCCGGTGAACGGATCCTGGGCGGACAGATTCGCCGTGGTCATACCGAATCGATGAATGCCGCGATCTGGCTGTCCGATCTGCGCGGGTTTACGGCGTTGTCCGACCGCCTGCCGTCCGAGACCGTCGTGGACATCCTCAACCAGTATTTCGACTGCCAGGTTGCGGCGATCCGCTCCCATGGCGGCGAGGTCCTGAAATATATGGGCGACGGATTGCTGGCGGTGTTTCCGATCGACGAATATGTCGGCGACGAGCAGCAGGTTTGTTCGCGCGTGCTCGAAGCCGCCCGTGAGTCCCGGGCCAGCGTCATGGCAATGCGGTATCCGATCGGGGACACCATCGAACGCTTTCGTTTCGGCGTCGCCCTGCATGTCGGGCGGATCCTCTACGGCAATATCGGCGGCGGCAACCGGCTCGACTTCACCTGCATCGGTCCCGCCGTGAATCTGGCGGCGCGGCTGGAAAAGATCGCCAGCCGCCTGCAGCGCACGGTGGTGGCATCGGAAGGATTTGCCGGCATCTGCCGGGGAGGGTGGAGCGATCTCGGCGAGTTTCCGATTGCCGGATTCGCGAAGGCGGAGCGCGTCTTTGGCCTGGTCGACGAAACCTCGCCGGCCTAGCCGCAACCAACCTGTCCCGCTATTCCTCGGGCTCGGTGGTGAACAGCAGCGGATAGCCCTTGGCGCGGCCGGCGTCGGTGGCGCGGGTCGCCTTGGTCTCGGCGACGTCCTTGGTAAAGACGGCGACCACGCACACCCCGCGGCGGTGCGCGGTGATCATGACCTTGTGGGCCTGATCTTCGGTCATGCGGAATTCGGCCTTCAGCACCGTGACGACGAATTCGCGCGGCGTGTAATCGTCATTGACGAGGATAACCTTGTGCAGGCGCGGCCGTTCGGTCTTGGTTTTGACCTTTGTTTTTGGCTTGGCGACGGTATCGATCATTCCTGTGGCGGCTCCGAAGCAGCGAAAGCGTTTTCGAGCGAAGCGGATACCGGTTCGCATAGCAATCAAGTTTACGCAGATTGCGTAGACTTATCTGCGGTAGAAAACGCGTCAATAAATGAGAGCGCTTCGACGGGCGCGCCGTCAGCCGGCGCGGCAATCCGCCAGGCGCTGCGTCATGCTCTGATCGCCGCGGCTGACGGCCGTCTCGATCAGTTTACAGGCTCCGGGCCGGTCGTGAAACTGGGCGTTTTTCGACAGTTTCAGGTCGATCAGCGCGGCCATCGCGCCGGGTTCGTCGAGTTCCGCGGCCTCGGTAGCGTAATAGAGCAGATGCTTGGGATTCCTGATCCGGACCTCGGGATTGCCTGCGAGGATCCGCACCACCTCAAGGCGCGCGTCGAGGTCCCACACGCCGGCCTGGTCGAGCAGGTTTGCAGCCTGCTGGACGTCGCGGGGTATCACCTTGCCTTCGAGATAGAGCCGACCCAGCACGCCCTTGACGCCTGTCGTGTCGGTGCGCGCCGTGAGCAAGGCGAGGGCGCGCTTGGGATCGGCGGGGCCGCCTTCACCGGCGATCAGCATTTCGGCCAGCGGTGGCGGCGCGCCGCCGGGATCGGGCCGCAGCGACTCTTCGAGCAGCGTTCGCGCGCGAACCGGGTCGTCCTTGCGGATGGCGATCGCCAACTCCCGCCTGGCGCCGAACACGCCGGCCGCTGTCATTCGCTCGAGGATGTCGATGCCGCGGGCGCGTTCGTCCGGCCTGTCCGACGTCACCAGCAAGCGGCCGAGCAGCACCTGAAGGTCTGCCTTGCTCGCGTCTTTCGCCGGGTTGGCGACGGCGCGCTCGGCCCAATACCGCGCGGCAACCGGATCGCGTTTCACCGTCGAACCACGGTTGAGCAGGATCGCCAGCATCTGCGTGGAAAAGGGATGTCCGAGTTCGGCAGCCTTGTGCAGCGCCCGATCGGCCTCGGCGCGTGTCACCATCGGCACCTTGTCGAGGTCGCCGCGGTCCCAGGATTTGTGATGCTCATAGAGTTCGTAATAGGCCTCGGCGTTGCCTTGTGCGGCGGCCTCTCGCAGCAGCGCCAGCGCCTCGCCCTTCCTTGCGTAGGGCATCGACCGCGCTACAGCGACCTTGAAATGGGTGTTTTCGGGCTGATTGACGAATGCCAGGGTGCAGCTTTCGCTCCGCAACGTCCAGCGGCGGCGCAGCGCCTCGTCGCTTATGTAGCCCTTGGGATTTTCGGAAAGGCGCAGGCAGAGTTCGCCGGCATTGGCCGAATTCAGCGCTGGTTCCGCTGGCGCAGCCTCGGGCTGCGCCGCGCCCGACAATCTCGGTGGCAGCAACAGCGCCGCCGCGACGGCGAGCGTGGAAAACAGCAGGACCGACGGCACGACCGCGCGCGGCGACATTCGCCGGCGCTGAGTTTCGGGACGTTTGGGGGGTACGACCATGTCCATGCCATCCGCGGCCTGGTCGCCGCACGCCCCTTCTGTCGCGTTGAATGCCGGATTTGTTCAATCGGACATCACCGTATTCCTACGTGCTGTGGCGGATCCTTACGCCATCGCGAATCGAGGCGCGGCAACGCTTGCCTCCAATCGAGGCAGTGGAGAGCTAACCCAAATGTGAAGGACAGATGATATCTGCCCTTTGCGCGGCGCAATTTGCGTGTCACCATTGTCACCAGTCGACGGGAGGGCAGCGATGCGCTGGTATGTCTCGATCGGAGCTGTGCTTGTGGCAGGCGTACTCGCCGGTGGCGATGTCGCGGGGTTCGCCGCGCCGGGCACAAGGAGCCAACTTAGCCATCCACCGAGCCGTCAATTGGCGGACAAGGGAGCCACGCCATCCGTCGACGTCGAACTGGTTCTTGCCGTCGACGTTTCCTATTCGATGGACATGGATGAGCTGGCGATCCAGCGCGAGGGGTACGCCCAGGCCATCGTCTCGAAGGAGTTCCTGCAGGCGCTGAAGACCGGCCCGCACGGCAAGATCGCGGTGACCTATTTCGAGTGGGCGGCTTCCACGGATCAGAAGATCATCATTCCCTGGCGATTGATCGATGGTCCGGAAACGGCGGATGCCGTTGCCAACGAGATCATGAAGACCCCGATCCGCCGGGCGTCGCGCACCTCGATATCGGGTGCGATCAATTTTGCGATGCCGCTGTTCGACGAGAATCCGCATCGCGGCTTGCGGCGCGTGATCGATATTTCCGGCGACGGTCCGAACAACAACGGTGGTCCCGTCGTCGTCGCCCGCGATGCTGCATTGGAAAAGGGAGTCGTCATCAATGGTCTGCCGATCATGGTGAAGGAACCGTCTTATTCCACCATGGATATCGACAATCTGGATGCTTACTATGAGGATTGCGTGATCGGGGGGCCCGGCTCGTTCGTGGTGACCATCAAGGAGCGCGAGAAATTCAAGGAAGCGATCCGGACCAAGCTGTTGCTCGAAATCGCGGGCCGCACGCCGGAGCGTCCGGTGGTGCCGGTTGCCGCCAGGGAGAAGGAGCCGCGGGTCAACTGCCTGATCGGGGAGAAGATCTGGCAGGACCGTTGGGGGCGGTGATCTCTGCTGCTCAACGTTTGCGCGCGAAGCGCGCCACCAGTTCGATATGCGGCGTGTGACGAAACTGGTCGACCGGGGTCACGCCCTCGATCGCATAGCCGCCGTCGATCAGGATTTTGGCATCGCGCGCGAAGCTCGTGACGTTGCAAGACACTGCTACCACTGTCGGGATTTTGCTGGCCGCAAGTTGGGTCACCTGCGCCTGCGCGCCCTGCCGCGGCGGATCGAACACAACTACATCGTAATCGCGCAGCTCCTGCGGCATCAGCGGCCGGCGGAACAGATCGCGCGCCTCGGCCTTGACCGGCTTCAGTCCCGACGTCGATGTGGCGGCCTTCTGCAAGGCCGCCACCGCGCCTGCGTCGCTGTCGAAGGCGGCGATCCGCGATTTGGTGGCGAGGCGAAGCGCGAATGGGCCGACGCCGCAAAACAGGTCGGCGATATGCTTGGCGCGCTTGCAGTGGCCGGCGACCAATGCGGCGAGCGTTTCCTCGCCGGCCACGGTCGCCTGCAGGAACGATCCGGGCGGCAGGGCTACCTGGGCCGCACCGATGCTGACGACCGGCGGCGTTCGCATCAGCACCAGTTCGCCATGGCGCGTCAGCCGCGCCAGTCTGTGCCGCTCGGCGACACCAGACAATTTGGCGATCAGCGCTGTCGCGAGCGCACCGGAGCCCCGCACGTCGACATCGAGGCCGCTACTGGTGGCCGTGATCTGAATGTCGAGCGGCTTTCCAACCGAGATCAGCGGTTCAGCGATCGCCCAGGCAGCCTCAAGCGCGCCGTCCAGATGCGGGTCGAGGATCGGGCAACGGTCGATCGGGATGATGTCGTGCGAGCCGGCCGCCGCAAAACCAACCTTGAGCACTTCATGCGTACCCATCCGCGCGTGCAAGGTGATGCGGCGTCGGCCAAGGCCATGGGCGTCGATCAGGGGCGCGACCTCGCAAGCAATCCCGGCTTGCGCCAGCGTCGCGACCACGATCTCGCGCTTCCAGGCGCGATAGGGCTCGGCGTCCCAATGCTGGATGGCGCAGCCGCCGCAGACGCCGAAATGCGGACAGAAGGGGGCTATGCGCTCCGCGCTGGCGCATTCGACCTTGATCAACCGCCGGCGGTCGGGATGACCCGGCACGTGCTCGACCTCGACCGTTTCGGCGCCGAGTGCGTAGGGCACGTAGACGCTGATGCCGCCGGCCGTGACGACGCCGTCACCGCGATGGCCAACATGGTCGATGACAAGGTGTTCGGCTTCAGCCACGGCGCGCACCGAGGAAGAATTCGATGTTGCCGTCGCCGCCGGTGATCGAGGATGGAAATATCTGGATGTCGGTGCAGCCCTGCGAGGTGGCGAATGCCGCGATGTCGTCGCAAATTTCCTGATGCACCATCGCATTGCGAATGATGCCGCGCTTGGAGTGCTTTCGTGCCGCCTCGAACTGCGGCTTGATCAGCGCCAGCAGATGCATGGGCGAGGCCGCCAGCGACAGCGCCACTGGCAACACCGCCTTCAGCGAGATGAAGCTGACGTCGATCACGACGATGTCGGGTCGCGCGGGCAGGCGCTTGCCTTCGAAGGCGCGGATGTCGGTCGCTTCCATCGAGACGATCCTGGGATGGCCCTGCAGCTGATGATGCAGCTGGCCGTGCCCGACATCGATCGCGAACACGAGGCTGGCGCCGTTCGCGAGCAACACCTCGGTGAAGCCGCCGGTCGATGCGCCGACGTCGAGGCAGACATGGTCCTCGATTTCGATCGGATATTGTTCCAGCGCGCCCGCCAGCTTGACGCCGCCGCGCGAGACATAGGGATGCGCGGGTTGCGCGGCCAGATTCGCGTCGGCGGCGATCAGGTCGGACGCCTTTGCGACCGGTTTGCCGTCGGCCGTTACGCCGCCGGCCTCGATCGCGGCGCGGGCGCGAGCCCGACTTTCGAACAGGCCGCGTTCGACCAGCAGCACGTCCGCGCGCTTGCGGGAAGCAGTCTTGTTGTCTTGCGTGTCAGCCAATTTCAGCTCGATTTGCCTTTGACGTGATCCACCGCCAATTCGACGCAGGCCTCGAACGCGGCGAGGTCGTGCCAGATATCCACGGATGGCTGACGCGGTGTTACCAGCGGGCAACCGTGCAGATCGAGCGCGTGAATCATCATGAGATTATCCGGCCAGCCGAAATGTTCCACGGTAAGCCCCTCCGGATCGACGAGCCGGCGGTCGGCAGATGTCGCCACGTCGCACATTCGCGCGACGCGATCGCGATAGACCGTCGGGTCGTTGCTGTAGGCAAGACAGAACTTGCCGCGACCCGCCGCATAGCCAAGTTCATAGACCGTACCGGCGTCGGCACTGGGGCCCCGAAATGGCGTCAAATTGGCAATAATGGCATCCGCCGCATCCATCATCGCTTCATTGGCCTTGAAGATCGCAAGCGAAGCGTCGCTGGCCGACAGGTCGACGACATTATCGAGCGGATAAAGTCCGGTTAGGCCATGGCGTGCGCAGATTTCAACCTTGCGCCGTCCGATCTCGATCGCGTCCGGCAGGAATACATCGGGGCCTGCCAGATAGATCTTCATGGGATCACCGGTTATTTCAGACGCGTTTTCTTGACGCGAACCGGTTCCCACCCCGGATCAAATCCGGGGCAGGCTTTCGCCCGAAAACGCCATGCAATCTCAGGCGAGCTTGACCGTCTCGGCCTTGTAATCCTTGCCGAGCGCCTCGAACACCTTGGCCACGATGCCCTTGGCGTCGAGGCCGGCATAGGCGTACATCGCGTTCGGCGAGTCATGGTCGATGAACTCGTCGGGCAGGATCATCGCGCGCATCCGCAGGCCGCCGTCGAGCATACCGTTGTCGGACAACGTCTGCATGACGTGCGAGCCGAATCCGCCGATCGAGCCTTCCTCGATCGTGAGCAGCACTTCGTGTTCGCGGGCCAGCTTCAGCACCAGGTCGACGTCCAGCGGCTTCATGAAGCGGGCGTCGGCGATCGTGGTGGAAAGGCCGTGGGCGGCGAGTTCGTCGGCGGCCTTTTCGCATTCGGCCATGCGCGTGCCGAACGACAGCAACGCGATCTTGCTGCCCTGACGGACGATGCGTCCCTTGCCGATTTCGAGGGGAATACCGACTTCGGGCATCTCGACGCCGCGGCCTTCGCCGCGCGGATAGCGCACCGCGCTCGGACGGTCGTTGATCGCGACCTGCGTGGCGACCATGTGAACCAGTTCGGCTTCATCGGAAGCGGCCATGATCACGAAGTTCGGCAGACAGCCCAGATAGGCGCTGTCGAACGAGCCGGCATGGGTGGCGCCGTCGGCGCCAACGAGACCGGCGCGGTCGATCGCGAAACGAACCGGCAGGCTCTGGATCGCCACGTCGTGGACCACCTGGTCGTAGCCGCGCTGCAGGAAGGTCGAGTAGATCGCGCAGAACGGCTTGTAGCCTTCGGTGGCGAGGCCGGCCGCAAACGTCACCGCGTGCTGCTCGGCGATACCGACGTCGAAAGTGCGGTTGGGGAAGGCCTTGTTGAAGATGTCGACGCCGGTGCCCGACGGCATCGCCGCGGTGATAGCGACGATCTTGTCGTCCTTCTCGGCTTCCTTCACGAGGCTCTGGCCGAATACGTTCTGGTAGGCGGGCGCGTTCGGCTTGGCCTTGGCCTGCGCGCCGGTGGCAACGTCGAACTTGACGACGGCGTGATATTTGTCGGCGGAGGCTTCGGCCGGGCCATAGCCCTTGCCCTTCTGCGTTACGACATGAACCAGGATCGGGCCGGTCTCCATGTCGCGGACGTTCTTCAGCACCGGCAGCAGATGGTCGAGGTTGTGACCGTCGATCGGGCCGACATAATAGAAGCCGAGTTCCTCGAACAGCGTGCCGCCGTCCATCATGAAGCCGCGGGAATATTCCTCGACGCGGTTGGCGCGGTTGGCGATGATCTTCGGCAGGCGCTTGTTGATCTGCTTTGCCGCCTCGCGCAGCGTGCGGTAGGTCTTGCCGGAGTAGAGCCGCGACAGATACGCGCTCATCGCTCCAACCGGGGGCGCAATCGACATGTCGTTGTCGTTGAGGATGACGATTAGGCGCGAGTTCATGGCGCCCGCATTGTTCATCGCCTCATAGGCCATGCCGGCAGACATCGAGCCGTCACCGATCACGGCGATGATGTTGTTCTTGCCGCCGGAGAGGTCGCGCGCCACGGCCATGCCGAGGCCGGCTGAAATCGAGGTCGAGGAGTGTGCGGCGCCAAACGGATCGTAGTCGCTCTCGCTGCGCTTGGTGAAGCCGGACAGGCCGCCGGCGGTGCGGAGCGTGCGGATGCGATCACGGCGGCCGGTGAGGATCTTGTGCGGATAGGCCTGGTGGCCGACGTCCCAGATCAGGCGGTCGCGGGGCGTGTCGAAGACGTAATGGATGGCCGTGGTCAGTTCGACGACGCCGAGGCCGGCGCCGAAGTGCCCGCCGGTCACCGAAACCGCGTCGATGGTTTCCTGGCGAAGCTCGTCGGCAACCTGCTGGACCTGCTCGATCTTGAGCTTGCGAAGGTCATCGGGCGTGCGGATGGTATCGAGAAGAGGCGTCTTACTAAATTCGGTCACAGCGATATTCCAATTTTGCATGTCGGAGCGAATGGTCCGACGCGAGATGGGTTGCGCGTTAACCGCGCAGCGAAAATCCAGAGCCCGGGTGCCATCTCGGCAGGCCGATTTCTGATTTGAAAGCCAAGATACACTCCGGATCGAGCCATGTGATCTACATCACGCTGGTCCGTTTAACCCTTCCCGGTCAGTTTCTTCAGCCATTTGAAGAACTTACTTCCGTCAGAAATGACCGGCAGACCCGCTCTCCACAGCCCATAGAATTGCATCCTTTACACCAAAGCGGCGGCCAAAGCCAACCCGGTGCTAGGTCAAGGTTCCCGGCCGTTCGGTTCAAAAACCTCGATTTTTTTAACCGCTCCGGCGGGCGGAAGGTTCCATGCCGCCTAAATCGTCGGCATCCGGCGCGCCGGTCCTGGCGGTTTCGATCCGTTTCCAGGCCCATTCGCGCGCGGCCGGGTCGCCGGTTGCGACCGCCAGCGCGGCGTCCGGAAGGGCCATGCGCGCGCTCAGGGGGATCGGTCCGCAGACGATCATGAAGAAATCGTAGGCGTCGGGCTGCTCGTTGGCCATCACGAACTGGAAATGGACCCGGAAGAACTGCCAGCGGAAGGTCTCGTAATTGTCGGCCCGGACGATGTCGCGGAAACGCACCGCCACGATGGTGGGATTTCGCCGGGCATTCCCGACCTCGATGCCGTGGCTCTTGATCGGATCGAACTGGTAGAAGTTCATCACGTCCTTGCGGGCCTGGCAGTCGATCCAGTCGATCGACGGCTCGACGGCGAGCTGGCGCAGATGCTCACGGAAATCCTTCGCCGCCGCGTGGAAGCCGATGATCGGTAAATTGCCGCCGATCGTCAGCAGCACGATGCGCGGACCGTGACGCCCCAGTGCGGGATCGAGCTTAAGCGCGCGCGCCAGCATTTCGGTGCCCAGGAATGATCCGGAACTGTGGCCGACAACGAGGATCTCTTCGGCGTCACTCGAATGCGCCACATTGACGAGGTGCTGCGCGAAGCGGTCGAGGCGCTGGTCCCAGTCGGGGCGGGCGCGGTGCGCAAAGTCCCAGGTCCAGATCCAGTCGGACAGCAGATAGAGCACGTAAGTGCTGTTCTCGGTGTATTTCAGCAGGGTGCCGAGCAGTGCGACGAATATCGCGACCGAAGCGGCAATGCTGAAGGGCGCCGGGATGCCCAGCGCATCGAGGCCCTTCATGAACACGAAGGCGATGCCGGCCGAGCCCAGGGCTTCCAGCAACAGCACGAAATGCGGGTAGGTGATGAAGGCGGCGAAACGCCAGTTCGCACGTGTGAAGCGCGCGAGCGTGCCGTTGAACACCAGCCGCCAGTAGATCCAGACCGCGTTGAGAACCGTGCGCCAGATCGGCGAGGCGAGGTCGCGCTGGATGAAGTCCTCGAAGCGCAGGAAGTCGTAGCTGGTACGGGTCTGCCAGTCGTCCGCCTTGGTCTCGATGGTCCAGGACGCCATCTCGTCGTCGGCAGCAACCTTGGGCCGGCTGATGGTGGCGGAAAGCTGGTACAGCCGGCCGAATTTCCGCAGTTCGGTACGGAACATGCGGTAGTATTGCGCCAATCCGCGCGGATCGTACCCCTGTATATAGATGATATGGCGGTGCTGAACGCGCACGAACTGTCCCCGGGTGCTGGCCGGACTATATCAGGCCGTCTTGCGCGCCAAGAACGAATTCGGCGGCTAATTCGGTCGCTATTTCAGCCCTTGCGGGGTGGCGGGCGTCACATTCGCCTAATGTTCCCGATTATTGAACATCGAGCGGCTCGGTGCCCGTCACCTGTCCGCTGGCGTCGGTGGTGATCTTGTCGACGCGGGCCTCGGCCTGTCGCAGTAGTTCCTCGCAACGCCGCTTCAGGGCCTCGCCGCGCTCGTAGATCGCAACCGATTCCTCAAGCGGCACCTTGCCGTCCTCGAGCCGCTTGACGATCGATTCAAGTTCCTCGATCGCGCGCTCGAAGCTCAGCTTTTTGACGTCCACTTGGGTGTTTTCGGCCATAAATTGCGTTCCCAGTTGCGCCCCAAATCGTGAGCGCAGAATCAAGCGAAGTTTTGCGGGCGTATTGTGGCGGGGATTTAAGCGCCCATCAATGCGGTGACGTGGGCCGCCACCGACTCTTTCAGCCCCTGCAGGTCGTAGCCGCCTTCCAGCACCGAGACCACCCGGCCACCGGCGCTTGCATCCGCGACATCCATCAGCTTGCGCGTCACCCAGCCGAAATCCTCCGCCTTCACGTTGAGCGAGGCCAGGGGATCGCGGAAATGCGCGTCGAAGCCGGCCGAGATGATGATGAGTTCGGGGCTGAATTTCTGCAGCTGCGGCAGGATCAGGTTTTCGAACGCCATGCGGAACTTGACGCTGCCGTCCTCCGACGCCAGCGGCGCGTTGACGATGGTGTCGTGCTCGCCGCGCTCGCCGGAGGCGCCGGTGCCGGGAAACAGCGGCATCTGGTGCGTCGAGCAATACATCACGGTCGGATCCGACCAGAAAATATCCTGCGTGCCGTTGCCGTGATGGACGTCGAAATCGACCACCGCCGCGCGCGCGATACCGTATTTGCGCTGGGCATGGCGGGCGGCGATCGCGGCATTGTCGAAGAAGCAGAAGCCCATCGGCTTGCTCACTTCGGCATGGTGCCCGGGCGGGCGGACCGCGACGAACGCGTTGTGATGCGCGCCGGACATGACCGCGTCGGTCGCGGCCACCGCGCCGCCGACGCCGCGCATCACGGCTTCCCAGGTGCCCGGCGACATCGAGGTGTCGCCGTCGATGTAAATGAGACCGCTGGTGGGCGCGATGTGGCGGAGTTCGCCGACATAGTGCTCGCCATGGCACAGCGTCACGGAATCGAGACTGCCTTCCGGCGCTTCGCCGCGCACCAGCGGCTTGAAGCGATCCTCGCCGAGCACCTCGGCGACGGCGCGCAGCCGGTCAGGACGCTCGGGATGTCCCGGCGGCGTCAGATGGTCGAGACAGGCGGAATGCGTCAGTAACAGCGTCATGCGAAATCCTGGCGTGCGGGCGGGCCACGAACGCACAATCTAGGCGCTCAGCGGCCGCTCGGAAAGGGCCATGGCTCCTCCCCATGAGGGGCGGCGGACTGCACCTCAGTTGATTCGGGCGATGCGATTGACGGCGCCGGGGGCGACCGGACTGTTGGCCAGGAAATAGCTGTTCAACGCGTCGATGTCATAGACGCCGATTCGCGGGGCGGTTCCTTGCGTCAGGACCGTAAAGCCGTCGCCGCCGACGGCGAGGAAATTGTTGACGGTCACGCGATAGCTCCCGGCGGGATCGATCGGCGCGCCGTTCAGCGTCATTCGCTCAGGGAGAATGCGCTCGCCGTCCGGCTTGCTGTTGTCCCAGGAATAGCTGAAGCCCTTCGAGACCTGCAGGATCCGCGGTCGTTTCGGATCGAACCATTGCTGCTCCAGCATGTCCTTGATCTGCTTTCCGGTCAGCGTCAGCGTCACCAGTTGGTTGCGGAACGGCTGGCTCGCGAACAGGTCGGAATAGGTCACCGCGCCATCTTCCTTGCGCGTGATGTCGATGCGCACGCCGCCCGGATTGGTGAACGCCATCACCGCGCCGCCGTTCGCAGGCGCACTGGTCGCGGCCAGTTGCGCATCGGCGATGACGTCGCCGAGCGGGCTCTCGCCGGCATTGTTGGGCACGCGCGACAGCGTTTCCGTGATCGAGCCGGCCGGACGGTTGGCGATCGGAGCTGCTACCCGGTCATAGGCTTCGATCAGCGCGGTCTGCTCGGGATTCTTCGCGTAGGCCTCGGTGCGGACGATGGTGTTGTTGGCTTTGGCGCTGACGATGTCGCGGCTCTTGGGATCGAGCTTGACGTCGATCGCGGTGACGATGGTGCCGTATTTGTCGCCTGACGTGACCAGCCTGCCGTCGATCTCGCAGACATAGGCCTGATGGGTGTGGCCGGAGACGACGATGTCGACCGCCTTGTCGAACTTCCTGACGATGTCGACGATCGGGCCTGATATCCCCGGGCACTCATTGTAGTCGCCGGTCGGCAGGCCGCCTTCATGGATCAGCACCACGATGGCCTCGATGCCGCGCGCCTTCAGTTCGGGGATCAGCGCATTCACCGTCTCGGCCTCGTCGCGGAATTCGAGGCCGGCGGCGCTCTCCGGCGAGATGACGTTGGGCGTGCCCTTCAGGGTGAGGCCGATGAAGGCGACCGGAACGCCCTCGAAGGTCTTGATCTCATAGGCGGGAAGCACGGTCTTGCCGGTCGCCTTCTCGAACGTGCTGGCGGCGAGATAGCGGAATTTCGCGCCGAGGAAGGGATGCGGCCCCTGGCACTTGTCGACGGGATGGCAGCCGCCATTCTGCATGCGCAGCAGTTCGGCCTTGCCCTCGTCGAACTCGTGATTGCCGACCGAGGAAATATCCAGCCCCATCATCGACAGCGCCTCGATGGTGGGCTCGTCATGGAACATCGCCGACAGGAACAGGCTCGCGCCGATCAGATCGCCGGCCGCGACGAAAATCGAGTTCTTGTGGCCGTCGCGAAGTTCCTTGACCAATGTTGCCATGTGTTCGGCGCCGCCGGCGGCGACGAAGGTCTTTTTCGATTTGTCCTCGGGGTCGGCGATCCGGATCCCGAGTTGCGGCGGGCGGAGATAGCCGTGAAAATCATTGATCGCGAGAATGCGCAGATCGATGGGGGCGGGGGTTTGGGCGCGGGCCGGTGAAGCGACGCCGAGCGCGGCAGACAGAGCGAGGGCGCCGAAGATAGACGGTAGCATTTGATTGAATTGGTGTGGCCGCGAACTCAATTCACCTCTCCCGCTTGCGGGGGAGGTCGGCGCGCAAGCGCCGGGTGGGGGCTCTCTCCCAACGAAGAGTGCGACTCGTGGCAACACCCCCACCCCAGCCCTCCCCCGCAAGCGGGAGAGGGAGCGCAGCGTCATCGTGGATATAACTCGATCTAATCTCATCACACTTTAATACTGAGCTGGTGTCACGCTTTTGCGAACACCAACTACCCCTTCTTGCGTTCGAAGAACGCCTTGAACGCCGATATCGCTTCCCTGGAGCGCATCCGTTCGCCGAACAGATGGCGTTCCTGGTCGATCCGGCGGGTCATGTCTTCCGGCGACAGTTTTAGCAGTTTGCGCGAAATCGCCACCGCTTCGGCCGGCAGCGCGCAGATCTCGCGCGCCACCTTGCGCGCTTCGGCCTCGGTATGTCCGGGCGCCACCACTGCGTTGACGAAGCCGGCGGCGTGCGCGTCGTCGGCGGTGAATTTGCGTCCCATCACCAGCATCGCGAACGCGCGATGGTGTCCCATGGCGCGCGGCATCAAGAGGCTGGAGGCGCCTTCCGGCACCAGGCCCAGATTGATGAACGGCGTGGAGAACGTCGCGGTCTTGCTGGCCAGCACGTGGTCGCAATGGAACAGCATGGTGGTGCCGATGCCGATGGCAATGCCGTCGACGGCGGCGATCAGCGGCTTGGCGTTGTGCGCCAGCGAATAGAGGAATTTTGCAGCGTTGGAGGCGCGGGGCACATCGGGATTGGAGGTGCCGTCCTTGAGGAAATCCTCCAGATCATTGCCGGCGGTGAACACGCCGGAGCCGCCGGTGATGATGATGCAGCGGATGGCCGGATTGTCCTGCGCCTTGTCGATCGCATCGCTCATCTCGCGATACATGTCCTGGGTGATCGCGTTCTTCTTCTCCGGCCGCCGCATCGTGATCACGCGCGTCGCGTCTTCGTCAGACACAATGAGGTGTTCGGTCATGGAAATTGTCCCTGAACAGGCCGGCGACAGAGCCGCTGGCGAATGATCACACGATATCCTACATGATCATATCCTACATGATCCCGAAGACCCAAATCGCCGCGCTTGTTTTTCCTCGCGATAAGGATGATGCCATGCAGCTTACCGGAATTCACCATTTGACCGCGATTTCGGCGAAGCCGCGCGAGAATCTGGCCTTCTACACCGGCCTGCTCGGCATGCGGCTGGTCAAGAAGACGGTCAATCAGGACGACGTCAGCGCCTACCATCTGTTCTATGCCGACGGCAAAGCCAATCCCGGCACGGACCTTACCTTCTTCGATTTTCCGGCGGCGCCGGAGCGGCGCGGCACCAATTCGATCTCGCGCACGGGCTTGCGGGTCGCCGGCGAAAAGACGCTCGGGTTCTGGCGCGACCGCCTGAAGGCGGCCGGCGGCGTGACCGGGGAGGTGATCGAAGTAGACGGCCGGCTGACACTGCCGTTCGAAGACGGCGAAGGACAGCGCCTGGTATTGATCGACGACGGCGGGGCTGGCGCTTCCTCGCCCTGGGAGCGCAGTACGGTTCCGGCCGAGCATCAGATCCGCGGTCTCGGCCCGATCGTGCTCACCGTGCACGATCTGCCCCGCACCGCGTTCGTGCTGACCGATGTCATGAACATGCGCCGCGTCCGCGACTATGCCGCGCACGGCGCCCGGATTCACGTTTTCGCGATGGGCGAGGCAAAAGACGTGAACAATCCTGCCACTGAGCTGCATGTGCTCGAGGACAAGGCTTCGCCGATGGCGGGGCAGGGCGCGGGCGGCGTGCATCATGTCGCGTTCCGCACGCCTGATGAGGCGCAGTATCACGCCTGGACGCAGCGGCTGAACGAGTTGCGCGTTCGTAACAGCGGCGAGGTCGATCGGTTTTATTTTCGCAGCCTTTATTTTCGCGAGCCCAACGGCATCCTGTTCGAAATCGCAACTGACGGTCCCGGCTTTGCGACCGACGAGCCGATGGAAACGCTCGGCGAGAAACTGGCGCTGCCGCCGTTCCTCGAACCGCGCCGCGCGGCGATCGAAGCGGGGCTGAAGCCGATCGGATGAATGCATGACCATCGCTCTTTCTGCGATTGAAGCGGCGACATTCGCCGAGATCGGCGCGCTACGCATGCAGGCCGCCCTTGGCGCAGCGGAGTTGCAAAACCTCGAAGAAGCAGTCGTCCATTTGCCCCCGGATCAGGCTGGCATCCGGCTTCACGGCAATGCTGGCATAAGGCGATTTCTTGCGCCGTCGGGAGCGGTCTGGAAGGTCGCTGCCGCAGTCCTCGGCGAAACCTGCCATCCCGTCAGGGCCATCCTTTTCGACAAGACGGTTTCGACCAACTGGGCGCTTGCCTGGCATCAGGATCGAACGATCGCCGTCGCTGGACGCGTCGAGGTCGCGGGCTTTGGTCCCTGGACCGTCAAGAGCGGACTGCTTCACGTCGCGCCGCCATTTGACCTGTTGGCGGGCATGGTGACGCTGCGCGTCCATCTCGACCCTGTACCGGCGACCAACGCCCCACTTCTGATCGCACCTGGATCGCACCGGCTGGGTCTGATCGGCGAACAAGACGTCAAGGGCGTGGTTGAGAAATGCGGGACCGCTGTCTGCCTGGCCGAGGCCGGCGATATCTGGCTCTATGCCACGCCGATTCTGCACAGCTCGGAAGCGGCCAGCGATCCGGTTCATCGAAGAGTCCTGCAAGTTGATTTTGCCGTCGGCGATCTTCCGGGCGGCCTGAGGTGGCTCGGGGTGTGAAGAGCGCGCAGCCAGCTTCTTGCTCGGTGTCGTCCCGGCCTTGAGCCGGGACCCATACTCCGCGGCGGCTGTTGTTTCAAAAGGCCACTAACGCCGGCGATCTTACCGATGGGCCGCGGCGTATGGGTCCCGGGTCAAGCCCGGGACGACGGCGGAGTTTGTAGTTGCACCGTGCATTAAGCGCACTTTCTCCTTCTCGCGGCGCATTGCGCCCGAGGTTTTCAATTTCGTTTCGCCCTCTCCAATCAGAGGGCGCAGGGAATGCCGGATGCGCGCTGCACCCGCGGTCTCATGTGCGATTGTGCATAAGAATGCTGCACAT
>NZ_JAFCLZ010000022.1 GCF_018130165.1 Bradyrhizobium sp. JYMT SZCCT0180
CAGGGAGCCTCCTTCAGAATCCGTCTTACCCTTCAATGCAATAGCAGAGCCAAATCCATATGCGATTCCCCTGCCGCAAGCGGGGAGAAAGAACGATCAGCTCTTCTGCTTGGCGATCACGTGGTCCTTGATCTTGTCGTAGGTCGCCTGCGGGACGATGTTCTTGTGCACCAGATCGTCCTTGCCCTTGTAGGGGCGGCCCGCGATGATCTTGGCGGAATAGGCCTTGCCGATCCCCGCCAACGCCTCGAGCTGGTCGGCGGTCGCTGAATTGATGTCGAGCAACTCGGCCTTCGGGGCCGGCGCCATCTTCGACTCCTGGGCCTTCGGCGCGGGAGCCATCTTGCTGTCGGATTTGGTCGCGGGCGCGGGCTGCGCGGTCTGGGCCATCGACGGGGTTGCCGCCATCAGGCCGACCGTGAGCGCAGTTGCGAGAAGAGAAGCGAGCGTGAAATGACGCATAGAAGTGTCCCTCCCAGGGCGGTTTAAGTAACGCCTTCAAGCTAGCTTCGAATTCGTGGCGGCGCCATGGCCGGCAAATGAACGGCAGATAAAAGCCGGAAATTATTTGGCCTCGTCATTCCGGGGCGAGCGAAGCGAGAGCCCGGAATCCATCAGGCCGCAAGTCGCATCGACAAATGGATTCCGGGCTCGCGCCAAGGCGCGCCCCGGAATGACGGCTGGAGTTAACTCCCCGCCTTCAGCACCTTCTCGATCTCTGCCTTCAGCACGGTATCGACATTGGCCGGCGTGATCGGCCCGACCAGTTTGTAGACGATGGTGCCTTCGCGGCCGACCACAAAGGTCTCGGGCACGCCATAGACGCCCCATTCGATCGAGCCGCGGCCATTGCTGTCGGCGCCGACCATGCTGAAGGGGTTGCCGTAGCGGCCGAGGAAGCGGCGGGCGTTGTCGGGCGAATCCTTGTAGTTGATGCCGACGATCTGCAGCCGCTTGTCCTTGGCCAGCGCGGTGAGCAGCGGCATCTCGTCATGACATGGTACGCACCAGGACGCCCAGACGTTGACGACGCTGACCTTGCCCTTGAACGCCGCCGGGTCGAGCCCGGGAATAGCGACGCCGTTGTCGACCAGGCCTGCCAGCGCCGGCAGCGCGGTTTGCGGCGCCGGGCGGCCGATCAGGGCGGATGGAATTTTGGAAGGGTCGCCGCCGTGCAGCCGCATCAGAAAAAGCCCGGCCACCGCCATGAAGCCGATCAGTGGCAACGTCACCAGCCAGCGCCGGCTTTGCCGCGGTGCGTCAGATGCCGCGGGCCCGCTCATCTTATGTCCGCCGCACTGCGGCCGGAGCGCCTGGTGATGCCGCTGGCCTCGAGCTCGCGCAGGCGCGCCTTCTGGCGGCGAAAATCGATGGCGATCCAGGCGATCAGGATCGCGACAACAGCGGCGACCAGCGCGTAGGACGTCACGATGAAGGAGGCATAGGGACCGAGCGCCATCGCGTCACGCGGCCTGTTGGCTGGCTTGCATGATCTGCAAGCTGCGCACGCGGCGGCGAAGGATCTCGTTGCGCATCGCCGCCAGATGCAGCGTGACGAACAGCAGCGAAAATCCAACCGCCATCACCAGCAACGGAATCAGGAAGGCGCGGTCGAGCGTGGAGCCGCCCATCCGCAGCACCGAGGCCGGCTGATGCAGCGTGTTCCACCAGTCGACCGAGAATTTGATGATCGGCAGATTGAGCGCGCCGACCAGTGTGAGGATCGCCGCCGCCCGCGCCGCGCGCGACGGATCGTCCACCGCGCGCCACAGCGCGATCAGGCCGAGATACATCAGGAACAGGATCAGCACCGAGGTGAGCCGCGCATCCCATTGCCAATAGGTGCCCCACATCGGCCGGCCCCACAGCGAGCCCGTGACCAGCGCGAGAAATGTGAAGGCGGCGCCGATCGGGGCGGCGGCTTTCGCAGCGACGTCGGCAAGGGGATGCCGCCACACCAGCGTGCCCAGCGCCGCAAGGCTCATGACGCCCCACACGAACATCGACAGCCACGCGTTGGGCACGTGGATAAACATGATCTTGACGGTGGCGCCTTGCTGGTAATCGTCGGGCGCCATCGCCGCCTGATAGAAGCCGATCATGAGCAGGATCGCAGTCGCGCCCGCCAGCCACGGCAATATGCGCCCCGTCAGCGACAGGAATTTGGTGGGGTTGGCGAGGTCGATCAGCGTCATGGGCATCCTGATAATCGTCGGCGGCGGGGCAGGCAATGCGGCTTGTTCTGTTCCATCAAGTGTTGATCGGCATGCATCAGGTTATCTAGTCCAGCCCGTGCCGCAGGCTGGCGGCTGCGGCAAACGGTCCGATCACGAAACTGACCAGCGAGATCGCGCACAGGATCGAAAACGGTGTTCCAAACGGCAGCGGTCCCGATATGGCGGCCTGCGACGCTGCGACGCCGAAAATCAGCACCGGGATCGACAGCGGCAGCACCAGCACCGCGAGCAGCAACCCGCCGCGATGCAGCGTTACCGCCAGCGCGGCGCCGATCATGCCGATAAAAGTCAGTGCCGGCGTTCCCACCAGCAGTGTCAGCGCCACGGCCGAGGTCGCGGTGGCGTCGAGATTGAGCATCAGCCCAAGCACGGGGGTAGCCAAGATCAGCGGCAGCCCGGCGGCGAGCCAGTGCGCCAGCGCCTTCGCAGCACAGGCCAGTTCCAGCGGCATCCGGCCCATCACGATCAGATCGAGCGAGCCGTCCTCGTGGTCTGACGTGAACAGGCGGTCGAGCGTGAGCAGACTGGCCAGCAGCGCGCCGAGCCAGAGAATGGAGGGCCCGAGTCGCGTCAGCAGCGCCAGGTCGGGCCCGAGTGCAAACGGCATCAGCACGGTGACGGTGAGGAAGAACAGCACGCCGATCAGCGCGCCGCCACCGACACGCAGCGCGATCCTGATATCGCGCCGAATCAGCGCGGCAAGGGCGGTCATGCGCTCCCTCCCATCCGCAATTCGCCTGCCTCAATCCCCAACGGCGCGTGGGTGGCCGCGACGATGATGCCGCCGCGCGCGAGGTGGCCCTGCATCAGGCCGGCGAACAGATCCTGTCCCGCGGCATCGAGCGCCGAGGTCGGCTCGTCCAGCAGCCAGACCGGCCGCCGCACCGCGAGCAGCCGGCCGATCGACAACCGCCGCCGTTGGCCGGCCGACAGATACGCCGCCGGCAAATGCGTGGCGTGCGCGAGCCCCACTTTGGCGAGGCATTCATGGGGATCGCTGGCGTCCCCGCCCAGGAAATCCCGCCAGAACGACAGGTTTTCAAGCACGCTGAGCGCGGGTTTCAGTGCGTCGCGATGGCCGAGATAATGGGCCTGCTCGGGCAGCGTCAGCTCGTCCGCGCCGCCTTCCAGCGCCACCGATCCGCCTGCCGGCACCAGCAAGCCCGCGATCAGCCGCAGCAGCGACGTCTTGCCGGACCCGTTGGGACCGATGACGGCGAGCGCGTGGCTGGATGCGGCCTCGAAATCGAGCCCGGAAAACACCGCGCGCCCACCCCGCACACAATCGATCTGACGTCCTGTGAGCCGCATCTTGCCTCGTTACGGCCCTTCAGAAAACCTTGGGGTACCGCATCAGAATTTTTGGGTCGCGCAATGCTGCAGCACGATCGTGGTTGTGGCGGCGCATCTAGAAAGATTCTATAAGCCCGGAACTTGATGCAGCACACAACCGGCGGCCGCAAGCCGGTAAGCCGACCGCGCTGACGGTGTTTAAATACCCTTTGCCGGGTATAACTGAGAATTGGGATTTCCTGACATGACCTCGCTCGACAGCTTCAAATGCCGCAAGACCCTCAAGGTCGGTGGCAAGACCTACGTGTATTACAGCCTGCCCGCCGCCGAGAAGAACGGTCTGAAGGGAATTTCCAAGCTTCCCTATTCGATGAAGGTGCTGCTGGAAAACCTGCTTCGTTTTGAAGACGATCGTACGGTCAAGAAGGCCGACATCATCGCGGTGTCGAAATGGCTGAAGACCCGCAAGCTCGAGCATGAAATCTCGTTTCGCCCCGCACGCGTGCTGATGCAGGATTTCACCGGCGTGCCGGCGGTGGTCGATCTGGCCGCGATGCGCAACGCGATGCAGGCGCTCGGCGGCGATGCCGAAAAGATCAATCCGCTGGTGCCGGTCGATCTCGTCATCGATCACAGCGTGATCGTCAACTTCTTCGGTGACAACAAGGCGTTCGGCAAGAACGTGGTCGAGGAATACAAGCAGAACCAGGAACGCTACGAGTTCCTGAAGTGGGGCCAGAAGGCGTTCACGAATTTCTCGGTGGTGCCGCCCGGTACCGGCATCTGCCACCAGGTCAATCTCGAATACCTCGCCCAGACGGTGTGGACCCGCAAGGAGAAGATGACGGTCGGCAGGAAGACCGGCACGTTCGAAGTCGCCTATCCCGACACGCTGGTCGGCACCGATTCGCACACCACGATGGTCAACGGTCTGGCCGTGCTGGGCTGGGGCGTTGGCGGCATCGAGGCGGAAGCTGCGATGCTCGGCCAGCCGCAGTCGATGCTGCTGCCCGAAGTGATCGGCTTCAAGCTCAAGGGCCAGATGAAGGAAGGCGTCACCGCCACCGACCTGGTGCTGACCGTGACGCAGATGCTGCGCAAGCAGGGCGTGGTCGGAAAGTTCGTCGAATTCTACGGCCCCGGCCTCGATTATCTGTCGGTCGCCGACAAGGCGACGATCGGCAACATGGCGCCGGAATATGGCGCGACCTGCGGCTTCTTCCCGGTCGATGCCGCGACCATCGATTATCTGAAAACCTCGGGCCGCAAGGCGGACCGTGTGAAACTGGTCGCGGCCTACGCCAAGGCGCAGGGCCTGTTCCGCACCGCCAAATCCGCAGATCCGGTGTTCACGGAAACGCTGACGCTCGATCTTGCCGACGTGGTGCCCTCGATGGCCGGACCGAAGCGCCCCGAAGGCCGCGTGGCGCTTCCGGCGGTGGCCAGCGGCTTCTCCGCGGCGATGACCACCGAATACAAGAAGGCGGCGGATGCCTCGCATCGCTACGCCGTCGAGAACCGCAATTTCGATCTCGGCCATGGCGACGTCGTGATCGCCGCGATCACCTCGTGCACCAACACGTCAAATCCGAGCGTGCTGATCGGCGCGGGCCTCTTGGCCCGCAACGCCGCCGCCAAGGGCCTGAAGGCCAAGCCATGGGTCAAGACCTCGCTGGCGCCGGGCAGCCAAGTGGTCGCGGAATATCTGTCCAACTCCGGACTGCAACTCGATCTCGACAAGGTCGGCTTCAACCTGGTCGGCTTCGGCTGCACCACCTGCATCGGCAATTCCGGCCCGCTGCCGGAGGATATTTCGAAGTCGATCAACGACAATGGCATCGTCGCCGCCGCCGTGTTGTCGGGTAACCGCAACTTCGAAGGCCGCGTGTCGCCGGACGTGCAGGCGAATTATCTCGCCTCGCCGCCGCTGGTCGTCGCCTATGCGCTGGCCGGCACCGTGACCAAGGATCTTTCGGTCGAGCCGATCGGCGAAGGCAAGGACGGCAAGCCGGTGTTCCTGAAGGACATCTGGCCGACCACCAAGGAAATCAACGCCTATATGAAGAAGTTCGTCACCGCGACGATCTTCAAGAAGCGCTACGCCGACGTGTTCAAGGGCGACACCAACTGGCGCAAGATCAAGACGGTCGAGAGCGAGACCTATCGCTGGAACATGAGCTCGACCTATGTGCAGAACCCGCCCTATTTCGAAGGCATGAAGAAAGAGCCGGAACCGATCGTCGACGTGATCGATGCGCGGATTCTGGCGATGTTCGGCGACAAGATCACCACCGACCACATCTCGCCGGCCGGTTCGATCAAGCTGACCTCTCCGGCCGGAAAATATCTGTCGGAGCATCAGGTGCGTCCGGCCGACTTCAACCAGTACGGCACGCGGCGCGGCAATCATGAGATCATGATGCGCGGTACTTTCGCGAATATCCGCATCAAGAACTTCATGCTCAAAGGCGCTGATGGAAACATTCCGGAAGGCGGATTGACAAAACATTGGCCCGACGGCGAGCAGATGTCGATCTACGACGCGGCGATGAAGTACCAGGCCGAGCAGGTGCCGCTGGTGGTGTTCGCCGGCGCCGAATACGGCAACGGCTCGTCGCGCGACTGGGCGGCGAAGGGCACCAGGCTGCTCGGGGTCCGCGCGGTGATCTGCCAAAGCTTCGAGCGCATCCATCGCTCCAACCTCGTCGGCATGGGAGTGCTGCCGCTGACCTTCGAGGACGGCCAGTCCTGGACGTCGATCGGGCTGAAGGGCGACGAGAAGGTGACGATCCGCGGCCTGCAGGGCGATTTGAAGCCGCGCCAGAAGCTGACCGCGGAAATCGTGTCCGGCGACGGTTCGCTGCAGCGCGTTTCGCTGCTCTGCCGCATCGATACGCTCGACGAGCTCGACTACTACCGCAACGGCGGTATTCTGCACTATGTGCTGCGCAAGCTTGCGGCTTGAGTTGTGTTTTGAGGCGTTTTCTTCACGCGAACGTTTATCCACTTCGCTTGAAAACGCCTTGAAACGCGGATTTGTGATCGGTGCCTCACTGCTACGTGAGTAGCGACCGGGAAGAAGGCGGCCTATGAAAAGGCCGCTTTCTTGCGTCTGGGGTGCGCGCTTAGGGATAGAAAATCATGCCCCGTACAAATACGGATAGAAATCGCCAGGACCGGTTCGCAGTATGACAGCGATGATGGCCAATAGTTCGATTTCGCGATGGTCGAGTGCGCTTGGCGTCTGTGCCATTGTCGCGATTATCCGTCCCGCTCATGCCGACCCGCGCGCGGTCGTCGAGCTGTTCACCTCGCAAGGCTGCTCGTCGTGCCCGCCGGCCGACGAGATCATTGGCGAGCTTGCCAAGGACCCCAACGTGATCGCGCTCAGCATGCCGATCGAATATTGGGATTATCTGGGCTGGAAGGATACGCTGGCGGACTCGCGCTTCAGCGCGCGTCAGAAAGCCTATTCGCAAATGCGTGGCGATCGCGACGTCTACACGCCGCAGGTCATCGTCAACGGTTCGGCGAAGGTGGTCGGCAGTGATCGTGCAGGCATCGACAGCGCAATCCAGCACACCCAGAAGGCCACCGGCGTGATGTCGGTGCCGGTGACGATGACGTTGTCCGGCAAGCACATCAACGTGTCGGTGGCGGCGAGCAACGCGCCGACTTCATCGCAGGGCGAAGTCTGGATTTGCTCGGTCTCGAAGGCGGTGCCGATCTCGATCGGGCGCGGCGAAAACCGCGGCCGCCAGGTCACCTACTACAATGTGGTGCGCAACATCCTGAAGGTCGGGGACTGGAACGGCAATTCCGGAAGCTGGACCGTTCCGCTTGAAAACATCTCCCGCGATGGCGTGGATGCCGCGGTCGTCTATGTCCAGGACGGCAATCGCGAAAAGCCAGGCCCGATGCTGGGCGCGGCCTACACGCCGCTGCGCTGATTTCGAATTTTCGTGCGCCACCCAAGCTGTCGTCGCCCGACATAGTAGTCTGCGTTGCGCAGACTACGTAGACTTGTCTGCGCTTCGGGCGATCCAGTACGCCGGGAAGCCAGCAATACATCTCGCCGCCGCGGCGTACTGGGTCCCCCGCTTTCGCGAAGGACGACCGCGGATTGTGTGGCGCGCTACGATGGCGCGTTCCCGAATGACGAACGCACCCCCCAAAAGAAAAAGGACCAACTCTCGTTGGCCCAGTGCGGGAGAAAGCTCCCCTGCGAACAGACCCGATCCCGACGGCCCCGGGGGGCTGGGGGCTGAGGAATCCGGAACCGAAAGGACCGGGTCAACGCAGGATTCACTTGTCGCAAGCCAGCGGGGCGGGCGATGGGCGGAAGTGGGGCAGCAATATGATTCCTCTAACGTTCCCGTGACTCGGTATTTCCGGTGCTGCCGGACGGCCCGTCGCGGTTTTCCGCCGCAATTTCAAAGGGCCTTGCGGTGCCCGGCGGTTAGCGCGATCATGTCATTGTCATGATCCCGACCCGAAGGGCCGCGTCAGCGCAAACCAGGGACCGGTTTTTCGGAATAAGATTATGCCCGAGACGACAGGAGGCGCTCGATGAGTTCGATGTCGGAGGACACTGATCCGAGCGGGAGTCGCGCGGTGGCGCGCACCGCCACTGCAAGTCCGCTTCCGAATAGCGTTACGTTCAATCGCCTGGAGCTCAATCGCATCCTCAATCTGTACGGCCGCATGGTCGCCGATGGCGAGTGGCGCGATTATGCCATCGACTTCCTGAAGGACCGCGCGGTGTTCTCGGTGTTCCGCCGCGCCTCCGAAGTCCCGATCTATCGCATCGAGAAGGATCCGCGGCTGGCGCGCAAGCAGGGCATGTACAGCGTGATCTCAGCGACCGGGCTGATCCTGCGCCGCGGCCATGAGCTTGAGCGCGTACTACTGGTGATCGATCGCAAGCTGGCGGTTGTGTAGCGCGGTCCTGTAGCCCGGATGAAGCGAAGCGAAATCCGGGGGGCCGCAGTCGCTTCTATTCCCGGATTGCGCGGAGCTTATCATCGGGCGCCATTCGCGCGACCCGTTGGCTCCATCCGGGCTACGAAGCTTTCGAATCCGCGGGGACCGTCGTGGCGCCTTCGCCGAGTGCGCGCTGCATCATCACCGTGTCCAGCCAGCGTCCGAACTTGAGACCGACGCAGGGGTGCGTCCCGATCATCTGGAAGCCGGTCCTGGTGTGGACGCCGATCGAGCCGGCGTTGGCGGAATCGCCGATGACGGCGATCATTTGCCGGTAGCCGCGCGCTTCGCATTCGGCGATCAGCCGCTGCAGCAGCAACAGGCCGATGCCGCGGCGATGGGTCGCCGGCTGCAGATAGACCGAGTTCTCCACCGTGAAGCGATAGGCCGGCCGAGGGCGGTAGGGGCCTGCATAGGCATATCCGATCACCCGGCCTTCGACCGCGGCGACGAAATACGGGAATCCCCCATCCATCAGCGCACGGAACCGCCGGGTCATCTCGGTGAGATCGGGCGGGATCAGCTCGAATGTCGCGGTGCCGTAGCGCACCGCGTGCTCGTAGATTTCGGTGACGAAGGGGAGGTCGGCCTCGGTGGCGGGCCTGATATCGGGCGTAGACATGGGTGACAGATTATTTTTGCTGGTCGCAAAAGAAAAGCCCCGGCCGCGAGGCCGGGGCTTCAATTCTTTGGCTGGGCTGGAGCGCTAGTCGCGCTGGCCAAGCAGCTGCAGCAGCAGCGTGAACAGGTTGATGAAGTTCAGGTAGAGCGAAAGTGCGCCGGTAATCGCCGCCTTTTCCGCAATGTCACCGCCCTGCGAGGCATAGCCGTAGATGTAGTCGTTCTTCAGCCGCTGGGTGTCATAGGCGGTGAGGCCCGCGAACACCAGCACGCCCACCACCGAGATGATGAACTGCAGCATCGAGCTGCCGAGGAACATGTTGACCAGGCTCGCGATGATGATGCCGATCAGGCCCATGAACAGGAACGACGCCATGCCGCTCATGTCACGTTTGGTGGTGTAGCCGTAGAGGCTCAGCGCGCCGAAGGTCGCCGCCGTGATGAAGAACACCCGCACGATCGAGGTGTGGGTGTACACCAGGAAGATCGACGACAGCGAGACGCCCATCAGCGCCGCGAACGCCCAGAACAGCAATTGCGCCGTCGCGGGCCTCAGCCGGTTGATGCCAAACGAGATCGCGAACACCATGACCAGCGGCGCGAGGATAAACAGCCACTTCAGCGGGCTGACATACATCGCGTAGCCGAACGGCGTCAGGAACTCCCTGCCGAACTTGGCGACGCCGGCCGACTGATCCGGGGTCACCGCCATCATGTAGACGCCGAGCGCCGCCAGACCGGTGATGGCCAGGCCGATCGACATGTAATTGTAGATGCGCAGCATGTATGCGCGCAGACCGGCATCGACGGCCGCGGCATCGACGCGTCCGGCGGCCCGGCCGAAAGGAGAAGCGTAGTTACGGTCTAGGTCCGACATGGTCGAATTCCCGTTGGTTGCCCGGCGGATCGCAAGGGGTTTGCGTCGCCGGTTCGAATATCTAGCCCAAAGGCCGCGATTTGCTGACATTAATTCGGTGTCATCAAACCGGCCTCTGTCCCAGGCTGGTATGTGGGAAACTAACACATTCGCTGCAAGCTTCCACGCGCGGCTGAATGTCGCTCTCGATAGCTATTTTCCAGCAAAAGCAGCGTTAACGCGGCCTTGCCGCCGCTACAAATTGTCACAAATTTCGCAACACGCTGGCCGGCTTCTGGTTCAGGGCCAGCAACGTGCCGGCGAGTCCGAGGCCTACCGTGACGATCAGGGCCGCGGCGACAACGCCGGCAGCGCTGCCGGCCTGCCATATGAAGCTCAGCGTCATCAGCCGCGTCACGATCAGCCAGGCCGCAACCGAGCCTGCGATCACGCCGAACACCGCCGTGGCCAGGCCGATCATCAGGTATTCCAGCGCGTAAGCGCCGAGCAGCCGCACCCGCGTCGCGCCCAGGGTCTTCAGGATCACGGCGTCATAGACCCGGTGGCGATGGCCGGCGGCGAGCGCGCCGCCCAGCACCAGGATGGCCGAAATCAGCGTCACGGCGCTGGCGCCGCGGATCGCGAGCGTGAGATTGGTGACGACGGTGCCGATCGTGTCCAGCGCCTCGCGGACCCGCACGCTGGTCACCATCGGGAACGCGTCGGCCACCTGCTTGATGATCCGGGCGTCGCCGGCCGGATCCGGGTGCGCCTCGGACAGGGTCGCGACATGGGTGTGCGGAGCGCCCTTGAAGGCGTTGGG
The DNA here is from genome assembly GCF_018130165.1 of Bradyrhizobium sp. JYMT SZCCT0180. Lineage (GTDB taxonomy): Bacteria > Pseudomonadota > Alphaproteobacteria > Rhizobiales > Xanthobacteraceae > Bradyrhizobium. Next base: position 10,814 of record NZ_JAFCLZ010000022.1, read on the forward strand.
CGAGAACACCAGCACGAAATTGATGCCGAGGCCCTGCCAGTCGACGTTGCGTAGATTGGCGATCTTCGCCGGAATGTCGCGGCCCAGCACATTGACGACGATCTCGTCGCCGATCTTGAGCTTCATTCCGTCGGCGATCTTCTTCTCCATCGAGACCAGCGGCGGCCCGCGATAGTCCGCACTCCACCAGTCGCCCTCGACGACTTTCGAACCCTTGGGGATGTCCGCCGTATAGGTCAGGCCGCGGTCGCTCTGCAGCACCCATTCGGTATCGCGCGTTGGCTTGAGCTCGTCGGCCTTGACGCCCCGGGCTGCTACGATGCGTCCGCGCAGCATCGGGACATCCTCCACCGTCGATTGCGGCGCTGTCTGCTTGAGAAACGCGCCGAAGCGATCGGCTTCCGAGGTCGGGATGTCGATGAAGTAGAACGAGGGCGCGCGGTCCGGCAGCGCCGCCAGGAACTGCCGGCGCAGGTTGCCGTCGATCTGGGTGATGGTGACGAGGACGGCGAGGCCAAGGCCCAGCGACATCACGACCGAGGGTGTCAGCGCGCCGGGACGGTAGATGTTGGCAATCGCCAGCCGCAGCATGGTGATATCGGATCGCGGCAGCCGGCGCGCCAGCGCCATCAGGCCGGCGGCGACGCCGCGCAGCAGCGCGAACACCGCGACCGACGAGGCGACGAACACGGCCGCGATGCGCTTGTCGTAGGCAAGGCCGATGGCGACCGCGATCAAAAGCGCGATCACGACGGCCATCAAGGCGAGGTATCGCCAGCGCGGACGGTGCCATTCGCGGGCGACTTCCTCGCGGAACAACGCCGCCACCGGCACGTCGTGCACCCGTCCGAGCGGCCACAGCCCGAACGCGAGCGCGGTCAGCAGGCCGTAGATGAAGGACAGGGCGAGTTCGTCGAGATGCAGCGCGGGGATCACCGGCAGCGGCAGCAGCTTGCCGAACAGGCCGACGATGACGAACGGCAGGGCCGCCCCGGCGACGAGCCCGATGATGGAGCCGATCCCGGCGAGCACGACCACCTGGGTCAGGTAGATCGTGAAAACGTCGCGGCCGGTGGCGCCGAGCGCCTTGAACGAGGCGATGACGTCACGGCGGCGGTCGATATGGCTCTTGACGGCGTTGGCGACGCCGACACCGCCGACCAGCAGGGCGGCGAGGCCGACCAGCGTCAGGAACTGGGTGAAACGGCTGATGGTGCGTTCGAGTTGCGGCGAGGCGTTGGCGCGGCTGCGGATCCACCAGCCGGCCTCCGGCAACGCGGCCCGCACGCTGTCGATCAGCTGGGTCGCGGCGCGTTCGTCGGCCGCATTATCAGGCAATTTCAGCCGGTAGATCCAGCGCACCAGGCTGCCGGGCTGCAGCAATCCGGTCGCGCGCAGGCTGGTCTCGCTGACCAGGACGCGCGGGCCGAGCCCGACATTGCCGGCGAGCTTGTCCGGTTCGGCGCTGACCACGCTGCGGATCTGGTAGTTGGCGTTGCCGATGCTGATGCGGTCGCCAATCCTGAGATCGAGCCGCGCCAGCAGCACGGAATCCACCGCCGCGCCGAATACGCCGTCGCGCTCGGCCAGCAAGTCCGCAACCGGCATCTTGGGATCAAGCGTCAACTCCCCGAGCATCGGGTACTTGCCGTCCACCGCCTTGAGTTCGACCAGCGCCAGCCTGCCGTCGCCGCTGCGGGCCATGACGCGCAAGGCGGCCGCGACCGAAATCTCGCCGCGGGCGCGCAGGAAGGCGACTTCCTCTGGTGTGGCTTCGCGCTGGATCAGCGAGAATGCGACGTCGCCGCCGAGCAAGGTGCGGCCCTCCCGGCTCAGGCCGTCGCTGAGGCTGGCCGCGACCGAGCCGACGCCGGCGATCGCCATCACGCCGAGCGCGATGCAGGCGATGAAGACGTAAAAGCCGCGCAGGCCGCTGCGCATTTCGCGAAGCGCGTAGCGCAGCGCCAGTGATGACGCGCGGCTGCCGCCAGCGGCTTCCGACGCTATGGTCATGAAGTGGATTGTCCGTCGATGCGGCCCGAGCGCAGCCGCACCACGCGGTCGCAGCGTTGCGCCAGCGAGGTGTCGTGCGTCACCAGCACCAGGGTCATGCCGCGCTCGGAATGCTTGGTGAAGAGCAGGTCGACGATCTGCTTGCCGGTCGCCTCGTCGAGATTGCCGGTCGGTTCGTCCGCGACGAGGATCGCAGGATCCGGCGCCAGCGCGCGGGCCAGCGCGACGCGCTGCTGCTCGCCGCCGGAGAGCTGCGTCGGATAATGATGCAGCCGATCGCCGAGGCCGACCGAACTCAGCTCCTGCTCGGCGCGCTTGGCCGCATCGGGATTGCCGGCGAGCTCCAGCGGCACCGCGACGTTTTCCAGCGCCGTCATGGTCGGGATCAGATGGAACGACTGGAACACGATGCCGACCTGGCGGCCGCGGAAGCGGGCGAGGGCGTCCTCGTCGAGGGCATTGAACGGCGTGCCTGACACCACCACCTCTCCGCTGTCAGGCCGCTCCAACCCCGCCATCACCATCAGCAAGGTCGACTTCCCTGAACCTGACGGTCCGATCAGGCCGATCGCTTCGCCCTGTGCCACACGAAGGCTGATATCTTTCAGGATATGAACGCGTGCCGCGCCCGTGCCGAGCGAGAGATTGACGTTGGAAATGGAAATAGTGTCCGGCTCCAGGCCGGTTAGTGAAGAGGGTTCGATGAGACTGTCCATGGATCGGTCATATGGCAATTCCGCCGCCGGGGTCGAGGGCCGGATAGGCATGTTCGTGCACATACTCGTGTTGATTATGGCCTTGATGACGACACAGACGGTTTTTGCGCAGACCCCGGTCACTGCCCCGATAAGGCCTATCAAGATGGTAGTGCTCGGCGATTCCCTGAGCGCCGGCTATGGCCTGGCGGCGACCGGGGCGTTCCCCGTCCGCCTGCAAAAGGCGTTGGAAGCCAAGGGGATAAAGGTCGATATGATCAATGCCGGGGTGTCCGGCGACACCACCTCCGGCGGCCGCGACCGGCTCGACTGGTCGGTGCCGGAAGGAACCGAGGCCGTGATCCTCGAGCTCGGCGCCAACGATGCCTTGCGCGGCACCGACCCGACTGCTACCCGCGCCGCGCTCACCGATATCCTGACCCGGCTGAAAGCCCGCAAGATCGCCGTCCTGCTGTGCGGGATGCTGGCGCCGCCGAATTATGGCAGCGAGTATGCGGCCCGCTTCAACGCGATCTACCCGGAGCTTTCGAAATCCTTCGGCGTGCCGCTCTATCCGTTTTTTCTGGAAGGCGTCGCCGCCGAGGCCAAGCTCAACCAGCCGGACGGATTGCATCCGACCGCTGAAGGCGTCGACATCATCGTGAAAAATATTCTGCCCAGTGTCGAGGCATTTCTTGGCGCGATCTCTGCGCAACGCAGCTGAAAATACAGCAGTGAATAACCCTGCCCGATAGTTTTCCCCGTAGCTTTCCGGTCCAGTGGCGCCGGCTGCTTCGCAGGGTCATATAACTCAGGTAGAAATTGGTGATCGGTGATTCGTCATCGGGTTTCAGCATCGGGAGTCAAGCGATGCCGCGTTTGTTTGCTGGACTGGAAATTCCGGCCGAGATTGGCCAGACCCTTTCCAATTTGCGTGGCGGCCTTCCGGGCGCACGCTGGATCGATCCCGAAAATTATCACGTCACCTTGCGTTTCATCGGCGACATCGACGGCATGTCGGCGAATGAAATCGCCTCGATGTTGTTTCGGGTCAACCGCAAACCGTTCGAGGTCAAGGTGCAAGGCCTGCAAAGTTTCGGCGGGCGCAAGCCGCGGGCGGTGGTGGCGTCCGTCGAGCCGAGCCGGCCGCTGATCGAATTGCAGGCCGAACTCGAACGGATGATGCAGCGGATGGGACTCGATCCCGAGGGACGCAAATTCACCCCCCACGTGACGCTGGCGCGGCTGCACGACGCCTCGAGCCAGGATGTCGCCGACTATCTGTCGGTGCGCGGCTATTTCCCGAGCCGCACCTTCATGGCCTCGCGCTTCGTGCTGTTCTCGTCGCGCGCCTCCACCGGCGGCGGCCCCTATGTGGTCGAGGATTCCTACGCACTGAGCGCGTGAGGAGGCCCATTCGCCAAGTCCATAGCTGTCATCGTCCGCGAAGGCGGACGATCCAGTATTCCAGAGACCGCAGTGCTTAAGTCGAGAAGCTGCGGCGTACTGGATCCCCGCCTGCGCGGGGATGACGACCAATCTTTGTGGCGGGCGTCCGGGACACGGGCCGCGCATACCCCCACCACCAATTCACGGCTTGCAATTTTCGCACGCTTGGGGCCGTAAGGTGGGCCATGCTGTCGACCGCCTCACCCACCTCGTTCCGCGCCCATTATCAGGGCCTGGTCACCTCCGGCGCGATCGAGGCCGACCCGGCGCAGGCCCGCGCTGCGGACGCCTTTGCGGCGCTGGAAGACCGGTTGTCCAGCTACAAGCCGCGGCGTAAGCAAAGCCTGCTCGGCCGGCTGTTCGGCGACAAGGACGAGCCGCCGCCGCGCGGGCTTTACGTCCATGGCGAGGTTGGCCGCGGCAAGACCATGCTGATGGATCTGTTCTTTCAGCAGAGCGCCATCGAGCACAAGCGCCGCGCGCATTTCCACGAATTCATGGCCGAGGTGCACGAACGGATCTACGGCTACCGGCAGGAGATCGCGCGTGGCGCAATCGCCGACGGCGATGTGATCGCGCTGACCGCGAACGCGATCTTCGAGGAGGCGTGGCTGCTGTGCTTCGACGAATTCCACGTCACCGATATTGCCGACGCCATGATCCTGGGACGGCTGTTCACAAAGCTGTTCGAACTCGGCACCGTCGTCGTCGCCACCTCGAACGTGGCGCCCGACGACCTCTACAAGGGTGGACTGAACCGCGCGCTGTTCTTGCCTTTCATCGCGCAGATATCCGATCACATGGACGTGTTGCGGCTCGATGCACGCACCGATTTCCGGCTGGAAAAACTCGCCGGCGTGAAGATGTGGCTGGTGCCGGCGGATGACGTCGCCGGTGACGCGCTCGACAAGGCCTGGCGCAAGATGACCGGCAACGCGCCCTGCAAGACGCGCGATATCGCAATCAAGGGCCGCATCCTGCGGGTGCCCTGTTCGTCGCACGGCGTCGCCCGCTTTACCTTCACTGAGCTCTGCGAACAGCCGCTGGCGGCGTCGGACTATCTTCGGCTGGCGCACGACTATCACACCATCCTCGTCGACCGCATTCCGGTTATGGACTACGCCGAGCGCAACGCCGCCAAGCGTTTCATCTCGCTGATCGATACGCTCTATGACAATGCCGTGAAGTTGATGGCGTCGGCGGACGCCGATCCGGTGTCGCTGTATCTGGCAACCGACGGCAACGAGGCCAACGAGTTCAAGCGGACCTCGTCGCGGCTGATCGAAATGAGTTCCGAATCCTACCTGGCGCTCCCGCACGGGCGGAAGGATTCAGCCGCGAGCGGCTCCAGCACCGGGCTGGTCGAGACGTAGGTCGCTCCGGCGTCATTGCGAGCCAACGGGTCGCGCGAATGCGCGCCCGATGACAGGCTCCGCGAAGCAACCCACCCTTTCCGAACAGGGATAGATGGTGCGCCTCGCAATGACGGTTGGGAACGCCGGTGGCATACCTGATCGAAATGAAGGCAAGGCCTACAATTGGGCACGCCGCGACTTGAACGTATCATTCGAAAGGGATAACCAGCCTCCCAGTTCACTCTCCATCCTCCTCTACGTCTCAGAAGGACAAATTTCCCATGGCGCGCGACAAGATTGCTTTGATTGGCTCCGGTCAGATCGGCGGAACGCTGGCTCACCTCATTGGCCTGAAGGAGCTCGGCGACGTCGTCATGTTCGACATCGCCGAGGGCGTGCCGCAGGGCAAGGCGCTCGACATTGCGCAGTCGTCGCCGGTCGACGGTTTCGATGCGCATCTCACCGGCGCCAATTCCTATGAGGCGCTCGACAATGCCAAGGTCTGCATCGTCACCGCCGGCGTGCCGCGCAAGCCCGGCATGAGCCGCGACGATCTCCTCAGCATCAACCTCAAGGTCATGGAGCAGGTCGGCGCCGGCATCAAGAAGTACGCCCCCGATGCCTTCGTCATCTGCATCACCAACCCGCTGGACGCGATGGTGTGGGCGCTGCAGAAGGCCTCTGGCATGCCGCACAAGAAGGTCGTCGGCATGGCCGGCGTGCTGGATTCCTCGCGGTTCCGCTATTTCCTCGCCGACGAGTTCAACGTCTCGGTCGAAGACGTCACCGCCTTCGTGCTCGGCGGCCATGGCGACACCATGGTGCCGCTGACCCGCTACTCCACCGTGGCCGGCATTCCGCTGCCCGACCTCGTCAAGATGGGCTGGACCTCGCAGGCGCGGATCGACGAGATCGTCGATCGCACCCGCAATGGCGGTGCCGAGATCGTCAACCTGCTGAAGACCGGTTCGGCCTTCTACGCCCCGGCGGCTTCCGCGATCGCGATGGCCGAGAGCTATCTGAAGGACAAGAAGCGCGTGCTGCCCTGCGCCGCCTATCTCAACGGCGAATATGGCGTGAAGGACATGTATGTCGGCGTGCCCGTCGTGATCGGCTCGAAGGGTGTCGAGCGCATCGTCGAGATCGAGCTGGCCGGCAAGGACCGCGAAGCCTTCGACAAGTCGGTCGGCGCCGTGCAGGGCCTGGTCGACGCCTGCAAGAAAATCGCGCCTGATCTGCTCGGTCGTTGATTTTGTTGAGCTTTCGCCCTGGAAACGGGGCGAAAGCATTTTCGGGGTTGCAGTTCCTTTGGTATATGGTATGCCAACTACCAATACCGGCGGGCTGTAGAACTTGCCGCATAAGGTTTGGGGAGCGTCCAGATGAATATCCATGAATACCAGGCCAAGGCGTTGCTCAGTGAATTCGGGGTGCCGATTTCGCGCGGTGTGCCTGTCTTGAAGGCCTCGGATTCGGAGGCTGCGGCCAAGGCGCTTCCCGGCCCGATCTGGGTGGTCAAAAGCCAGATCCACGCCGGCGGCCGCGGCAAGGGCAAGTTCAAGGAAGCTTCCGCGGGCGACAAGGGCGGTGTCCGCATCGCCAAATCGGTCGCCGAGGTCAACGAGTTCGCCCAGCAGATGCTGGGCGCGACGCTCGTCACGATCCAGACCGGCGCCCACGGCAAGCAGGTCAACCGCCTCTACATCGAAGAAGGCTCCGACATCGACAAGGAGTTCTATCTCTCGATCCTGGTCGATCGCGAAACCTCAGAAGTCTCGTTCGTGGTCTCGACCGAAGGCGGCGTCAATATCGAGGACGTCGCGCACAACACGCCTGAGAAGATCATCACCTTCTCGGTCGATCCGGCCACCGGCATCATGGCGCATCACGGCCGCACCGTGGCGAAGGCGCTGAAACTTTCCGGCGATCTTGCCAAGCAGGCCGAGAAGCTGGTCGCACAGCTCTACAAAGCCTTCACCGCCAAGGACATGGCGATGCTGGAAATCAATCCGCTCGTCGTCACCAAGCAGGGCGATTTGCGCGTGCTCGACGCCAAGGTGGCGTTCGACGACAACGCGATGTACCGGCATCCGGAAGTCGCGGCATTGCGCGACGAGACCGAAGAGGACGCCAAGGAAATCGAAGCGTCGAAATACGATCTCAACTACGTCACGCTCGACGGCACCATCGGCTGCATGGTCAACGGCGCCGGTCTCGCGATGGCGACGATGGACATCATCAAGCTCTACGGCATGGAGCCCGCCAACTTCCTCGACGTCGGCGGCGGCGCGAGCAAGGAAAAGGTTGCGGCCGCATTCAAGATCATCACCGCCGATCCGAACGTGAAGGGCATCCTCGTCAACATCTTCGGCGGCATCATGAAATGCGACATCATCGCCGAGGGCGTGGTCGCGGCTGTCAAGGAAGTCGGTTTGAAGGTGCCGCTGGTGGTTCGCCTCGAAGGCACCAATGTCGACGCCGGCAAGAAGATCATCCGCGAATCCGGCCTCAACGTGCTGCCCGCCGATGATCTCGACGATGCCGCGCAGAAAATCGTGAATGCCGTCAAGGGAGGCTAGCGATGGCTGACCGTCTCGCCGCACCGACTGCCCTGGAGGAACACCGCAAGCTCGCCGTGTTTGCCGGCGAGTGGAGCGGCGAAGAGATGGTCTATCCCTCGCGCTGGAACGCGGGCGGTCCCGCCACCGCGCATATCAAGGCGCGCATGGATCTCAACGGCTTCTATCTGATCCAGGACGCGGTCCAGATGCGCGACGGCAAGGAAAGCTTCGCCACCCATGGCGTCTTCACCTACGACCGCGAGGACCGGCACTACAAATTGTTCTGGCACGATTCGCTTGGCTACTACTCACCGGCGCCGGCCTCCGGCGGCTGGACCGGCAAGACGCTGATCCTCGTGCGCGGCTCGCTGCGCGGCAATGCGCGCCACGTCTATGAAGTCGTCGACGACAACAACTACACCATGAAAATCCAGTTCTCGCCTGATGCCGAAGGATGGGCCGACGTGCTCACCGGCACGTATCGGCGAATCCACTGATCCCGTTTCCGATCATCCAGGGAAGTAACATCCATCATGTCCGTTCTGATCGACAAGAATACCAAAGTCATCTGCCAGGGTTTTACCGGTAAGAACGGCACGTTCCATTCCGAAGCCGCGATCGCGTACGGCACCAAGATGGTCGGCGGTACCTCGCCGGGCAAAGGCGGTGCGACGCATCTGGGTCTGCCGGTGTTCGACACGGTCGCCGAAGCGCGCGAGAAGACCGGCGCCGATGCGTCCGTCATCTATGTGCCGCCGCCGGGGGCGGCTGATGCGATCTGCGAGGCGATCGATGCGGAAATTCCGCTGATCGTGTGCATCACCGAAGGCATTCCGGTGCTCGACATGGTCCGCGTCAAGCGTTCGCTGTCGGGGTCGAAGTCCCGCCTGATCGGACCGAACTGCCCGGGCGTCATGACCGCGGGCGAATGCAAGATCGGCATCATGCCGGCCAATATCTTCAAGCCCGGCAGTGTCGGCATCGTGTCGCGCTCGGGTACGCTGACCTATGAAGCCGTGTTCCAGACCACCCAGGAAGGCCTCGGCCAGACCACGGCGGTCGGCATCGGCGGCGACCCGGTCAAGGGCACCGAATTCATCGACGTGCTGGAAATGTTCCTGGCCGACCCCAAGACCACCTCGATCATTATGATCGGTGAGATCGGCGGTTCCGCCGAGGAGGACGCCGCCCAGTTCATCAAGGACGAGGCCAAGCGGGGCCGAAGCAAGCCGATGGTCGGCTTCATCGCCGGCGTCACCGCCCCTCCCGGCCGCCGCATGGGCCATGCCGGCGCGATCATCTCCGGCGGCAAGGGCGACGCCGGTTCCAAGACCACAGCGATGGAATCGGCCGGAATCACGGTCTCTCCGTCGCCGGCAAGGCTTGGACATACCCTTGCCGAAAAATTGAAGTCCTAATTCAATTCTTGGTTCTTTTGGGCGGGAAGTTTCGCGCTAAATAGGGTAAAGGTGCTTTACCTCGCTGGTCCGGGCCTCCGGACCGGCCAAAGCGCCGTTTTCCACGCGCGAAGCCAAAAATTACCAGGACGCCACCATGTCTCGCCAGGACGCGAATGCCGCATTTGCCCTCTCCTCCTTTTTGCAGGGCACCAACGCCACCTACATCGACGATCTCTACGCCCGCTACGAGCAGGACCCCGCTTCGGTCGATCCCGACTGGCAGGAATTCTTCAAGAGCCTGAAAGACACCCCGGCCGACGTCCAGAAGAACGCCGAGGGCGCCTCCTGGGGCCGCGACAACTGGCCTTTGACGCCGCGCGACGAGCTGACCTCCGCGCTGGACGGCAACTGGGCGCATGTCGAAAAGGCTGTTGGCGCCAAGCTGGCGGCCAAGGCCGAGAACAAGGCCTTTGCCAAGGGCGCCGAAGTGGCGTCGGCCGACATCAACCAGGCGACGCGCGATTCGGTTCGCGCCCTGATGCTGATCCGCGCCTATCGCATGCGCGGTCATTTCCACGCCAAGCTCGATCCGCTCGGTATCGAGGCCCAGCGTGACCGCGAGGAGCTTGATCCGCGCACCTACGGTTTTGCCGAGGCCGATTTCGACCGCAAGATCTTCCTCGATCACGTGCTCGGTCTGGAATACGGCACGCTTCGCGAAATCGTCGCGATCTGCGAGCGCACCTACTGCCAGACGCTCGGGGTCGAGTTCATGCACATCAGCAACGCGGCGCAGAAGGCCTGGATCCAGGAACGCATCGAAGGGCCGGACAAGGAAATCAGCTTCACCCCCGAAGGCCGGCGCGCGATTCTGAACAAGCTGATCGAAGCCGAAGGCTTTGAGAAGTTCTGCGACATCAAATTCACCGGCACCAAGCGCTTCGGCCTCGACGGAGCTGAATCGCTGATCCCGGCGCTGGAGCAGATCATCAAGCGCGGCGGCAATCTCGGCGTTAAGGAGATCGTGCTCGGCATGCCGCATCGCGGCCGCCTCAACGTGCTGACCCAGGTGATGGGCAAGCCGCACCGCGCGCTGTTCCATGAATTCAAGGGCGGCTCCGCCAACCCCGACGCGGTCGAAGGCTCCGGCGACGTCAAATATCACCTCGGCGCCTCGTCGGACCGCGAGTTCGACAACAACAGGATCCATCTGTCGCTGACCGCCAACCCGTCGCATCTGGAAATCGTCGATCCCGTCGTGCTCGGCAAGGTGCGCGCCAAGCAGGACCAGCACGGCGATCCGCCGGACATGCGCATTTCCGTGCTGCCGCTGTTGATGCATGGCGACGCGGCTTTTGCCGGCCAGGGCGTGGTCGCCGAATGCTTCGGCCTGTCCGACCTGAAGGGCTACCGCACCGGCGGTTCGCTGCACTTCATCGTCAACAACCAGATCGGCTTCACCACCTATCCGCGCTACTCGCGCTCCTCGCCCTATCCGTCCGACGTGGCGAAGATGATCGACGCGCCGATCTTCCATGTGAACGGCGACGATCCGGAGGCCGTGGTGTTCGCGGCCAAGGTCGCGATCGAATTCCGGCAGAAATTCCACAAGCCCGTCGTGATCGACATGTTCTGCTACCGCAGGCATGGCCACAACGAAGGCGACGAGCCGATGTTCACCCAGCCGGTGATGTACAAGAAGATCGCAACGCATCCCGGCACGGTCGAGCTTTATTCCAAGCGGCTGATCGCTGACGGCGTGCTGACCGAGGGCGAGGTCGAAAAGGCCAAGGCAGACTGGCGTGCGCGGCTCGATGCCGAGCTCGAGGCCGGCTCGGGCTACAAGCCCAACAAGGCTGACTGGCTCGACGGCAAATGGTCCGGCTTCAAGTCCGCCGATCAGGAAGAGGACGCCCGCCGCGGCGTTACCGGCGTCGATACGGCGATCCTGAAGGATATCGGCCGCAAGATCACCAAGGTGCCCGACGGTTTCCGCGTTCACCGCACCGTACAGCGCTACCTCGAAAATCGCGCCAAGGCGATCGACAATGGCGTCGGTATCGACTGGGCGACCGGTGAGGCGCTGGCGTTTTGCACGCTGATGCAGGAAGGCCGGCACGTCCGCCTGTCCGGACAGGACTCCGAGCGCGGCACCTTCTCGCAGCGTCATTCGGTGCTGATCGACCAGGAGGATGAGAGCCGTTACACGCCGTTCAATCACCTCGGCCCCGATCAGGGCCACTACGAGGTGATCAACTCGCTGCTTTCGGAAGAGGCGGTGCTTGGCTTCGAGTACGGCTATTCACTGGCCGAGCCGAACGCGCTGGCGATGTGGGAAGCCCAGTTCGGCGACTTCGCCAACGGGGCGCAGGTGCTGTTCGACCAGTTCATCTCCTCGGGCGAACGCAAATGGCTGCGCATGTCGGGTCTCGTCTGCCTGTTGCCGCATGGCTATGAAGGTCAGGGACCGGAGCACTCCTCGGCGCGGCTCGAACGCTTCCTGCAGATGTGTGCCGAAGACAACATGCAGGTGGTCTATCCCACCACGCCGGCGAATTACTTCCACGTGCTGCGGCGTCAGCTGCATCGCGAAATCCGTAAACCGCTGATCCTGATGACGCCGAAATCGCTGCTGCGCCACAAGCGGGCGGTGTCGCGGCTCGACGAGCTCGGCAAGGACGCCACGTTCCACCGCATCCTCTACGATGACGCCCAGATGCTGCCGGACGAGAAGATCAAGCTGGTGGACGACGACAAGATCCGCCGCATCGTGCTGTGCTCGGGCAAGGTCTATTACGATCTCTACGAGGAGCGCGAGAAGCGCGGCATCGACGACATCTACCTGATGCGCGTCGAGCAGCTCTATCCGGTGCCGCTCAAGGCGCTGGTGCACGAACTCGCCCGCTTCAAGAACGCGGAGGTCGTCTGGTGCCAGGAAGAGCCGCGCAACATGGGTGCCTGGCACTTCATCGAGCCCTATCTCGAATGGGTGCTGAACCAGATCCACGCGCCGAACAGGCGTCCGCGTTACGCCGGCCGCGCGGCGGCGGCGGCCACGGCCACCGGTTTGATGTCGAAGCATCTGGCGCAGCTCAAGGCGCTGCTGGATGACGCGCTAGGCTAGACCACCATTCAACCGTCATGCCCCGCGACCTGTCCGCCGTAGCTCAACGAGCGAAGGCGGAAGGCGGGGATGGCGGTTACGATTTTTGACCGCTTGGTTATTGAGGAAAACAGACCATGACTGATATTCGCGTTCCGACGCTCGGCGAGTCCGTGACGGAGGCCACCATTGGCCGCTGGTTCAAGAAGGCCGGCGACGCCGTGGCGGTGGACGAGCCTTTGGTGGAGCTCGAGACCGACAAGGTCACCATCGAAGTCCCGGCGCCTTCAGCGGGCGTGCTGGGCGAGATCGCCGCCAAGGACGGCGAAACCGTCGCCGTCGGCGCGCTGCTCGGACAGATCAATGACGGCGCGGCAGGCGCCAGGCCGGCGGCCGCTCCCGCAAAGGCAGCTGCGCCGGCTGCACCGCCGCCCGCCGCTGCCGCCGCACCTGCTGCGGCGCCAAAGGCCGCACCTGCGGACGCGCCGCTCGCGCCGTCGGTGCGCAAACTCTCCGCCGAAAGCGGCGTCGATGCCGCGACCGTGCCCGGCTCCGGCAAGGATGGCCGCGTCACCAAGGGCGACATGCTGGCTGCGATCGAGAAGGCCGCTTCGGCGCCGACTCCGGTCAATCAGCCCGCCGCCGCCGTGCAGGTGCGCGCACCGTCGCCCGCCGACGATGCCGCGCGCGAAGAGCGCGTGAAGATGACGCGGCTGCGCCAGACCATCGCGCGCCGCCTGAAGGACGTGCAGAACACCGCGGCGATGCTCACGACCTTCAACGAGGTCGACATGAGCCACATCATGGCGATGCGGACACAGTACAAGGACGTGTTCGAGAAGAAGCACGGTACCAAGCTCGGCTTCATGGGCTTCTTCACCAAGGCCTGCGTGCAGGCGCTCAAGGACATTCCGGCCGTCAATGCCGAGATCGACGGCACCGATCTGATCTTCAAGAATTACTACCATGTCGGCGTCGCCGTCGGCACCGACAAGGGCCTCGTCGTGCCCGTGGTGCGCGACTGCGACCACAAGTCGATCTCCGACATCGAAAAGAGCATCGCCGATTTCGGCCGCCGCGCCCGCGACGGCCAGCTCAAGATCGACGAGATGCAGGGCGGCACCTTCACCATCACCAATGGCGGCATCTACGGTTCGCTGATGTCGACGCCGATCCTGAACGCGCCGCAGTCCGCCATTTTGGGAATGCACAAGATCCAGGAGCGGCCGATGGCGATCGGCGGCAAGATCGAGATCCGCCCGATGATGTATCTGGCACTGTCCTACGATCACCGTGTCATTGACGGCAAGGAAGCGGTGACCTTCCTGGTCCGCGTCAAGGAGAGCCTGGAAGATCCGGCGCGGCTGGTGCTGGATTTGTGACGGACGTCTATGGATGGAAGTACATCAGACTAACGACAAGGGCGAAGCAGGATTCCCACTTATCGTCAGTGCGGAGCCGGTTATGTTTGGTGTTCTACATGTTGTGTTCGATGATGGGTACGAAGGCGTTCTAGACCTGCGCTCGGTTATGGATAGGGCCATCTGGCAGAACATTCGTACCAAGGAAGATTTCTTCAAGATCGAATTGGATCGGATCGGCGGTCAATTGTTCTGGCCTAAGGGTGATGGCGCTACGGAGCTTCCTGCGGACGGCATTCGCGCAGCTTGCGAGCACCAGGAAAAGTTACTCAGATCGATACGTTGGTAGTTGGGGGCTGCGGATGGATAAAGTTGTTGTCATCACCGGCGGTAGCCGCGGCATCGGCCGCGCTACCGCGATTGCCGCGGCGGCCCGCGGTTTTCGGGTCGTCGTCGGTTACGCCAGTAACGAGGCGGCGGCGAACGAAGTCGTTACCGAAATCGAGCGCAAGAACGGCAAGGCCGTCGCTGTCAAATGCGACGTTGCCGAGGAAAGCGACATCCTCGCGCTGTTCAAGGCGGCCGATCAGTTCGGTACGTTAGGGGCGCTCGTCAACAACGGCGGTATTGTCGGTCAGAGCGGTGTGCGCGTCGACGAGATGTCGGCCGAGCGCATCCAGCGCGTGATGGCGGTCAACGTTACCGGGTCCATCTTGTGCGCGCGCGAGGCCGTGAAGCGCATGTCGACCAAGCATGGCGGCAAGGGCGGCGTTATCGTCAATCTTTCCTCGGTGGCGGCGAGACTCGGAGCGCCCAATACGTATGTCGATTATGCGGCGTCGAAGGGCGCCGTGGATTCGTTCACGGTCGGCCTCGGCCATGAAGTCGCCGGCGAGGGGATACGCGTCGCTGCGATCCGGCCCGGACTGATCGATACCGAAATTCATGCGGCCGGCGGCGAGCCCGATCGTGCCCATCGTCTTGCGCACATGGTGCCGATGAAGCGCGTCGGCACCGCGGAAGAAATCGCCAATGCCATCGTCTGGCTGATGTCGGACGACGCTTCGTACGTCACCAGCGCCATCCTCGATGTATCGGGCGGCCGCTAATACCTTGTCATAGAATTCAGTTACGGGACTTCAATCATGGCTTCTTACGATCTCGTCGTCATCGGCACCGGTCCGGGCGGATATGTCTGCGCGGTGCGCGCCGCGCAACTCGGCATGAAGGTGGCCGTGGTCGAGAAGAATGCGACGCTCGGCGGCACCTGTCTCAACGTCGGGTGCATGCCGTCGAAGGCGCTCTTGCATGCATCCGAGATGTTCGAGGAAGCCGGGCACTCCTTTGCAAAAATGGGCGTCAGCGTTTCGACGCCGAAGCTCGACCTGCCTTCGATGATGAACTTCAAGCAGCAGGGCATCGACGGCAACGTCAAGGGCGTCGAGTTCCTGATGAAGAAGAACAAGATCGACGTCATCAGCGGCACGGGCAAGATTCTTGGCGCCGGCAAGGTCGAAGTGACCGGCAGTGAAGGCAAGGCACAGACGGTCGAGACCAAAAACATCGTGATCGCTACCGGCTCCGACATCGCGCGGCTGAAGGGCATCGAGATCGACGAGAAGCGCATCGTGTCGTCGACCGGCGCGCTGTCGCTTGAGAAGGTGCCCTCACACCTGCTGATCGTCGGCGCCGGCGTGATCGGTCTCGAACTCGGCTCGGTGTGGCACCGGTTAGGGGCGAAAGTCACCGTGGTGGAATTCCTCGATCGCATCCTGCCCGGCACGGACGGCGAAGTGGCAAAACAATTCCAGCGCATTCTCGAAAAGCAGGGCTTTGCGTTCAAGCTCGGCGCCAAGGTCACCGGCGTCGACACGTCAGGCAAGACGCTGTCAGTCAAGGTCGAGCCGGCGGCCGGCGGTGCAGCCGAGGCCATCGAAGCCGATGTGGTGCTGGTCTGTATCGGCCGTGTGCCGTACACCGACGGTCTTGGCCTGAAGGAGGCCGGTATCATCATCGACAATCGCGGCCGCGTCGAGATCGATGCGCATTTCTCGACCAGCGTGAAGGGCGTCTATGCGATCGGCGACGTGGTGGCCGGTCCGATGCTGGCGCACAAGGCCGAGGATGAAGGCGTGGCGTGCGCCGAAATCATTGCCGGGCAAGCCGGGCATGTGAACTACGACGTGATCCCGGGCGTTGTGTATACCACGCCGGAAGTGTCATCGGTCGGCAAGACCGAGGAAGAGCTAAAGCTGGCGGGCGTGGCTTACACGTCGGGCAAATTCCCCTTCACCGCCAACGGCCGCTCCAAGGTCAACCAGACCACGGACGGCTTTGTGAAGATTCTCGCAGATGCGAAGACCGATCGCGTGCTCGGCGTGCACATCATCGGCCGTGAAGCCGGCGAAATGATCCATGAAGCCGCTGTTCTGATGGAGTTCGGCGGTTCCGCCGAGGATCTGGCTCGGACCTGCCACGCGCATCCGACCCGCTCCGAGGCCATCAAGGAAGCCGCGCTTGCGGTCGGCAAACGGGCCATCCATATGTGATTGATACCCGGCACACGTCGGGTCGAGATGACCCGGATGTTGCGCCGTCTACTTAAGCCGTTATGGATTCTGCTTGCGGTCATCTTCCTGATCGAAGCATGGCTGTGGGATCATCTCGAGCCGATCGTCGAGCGCGTCGTTGCGTGGATTCCATTCCGCGCGTTTAAGCGATGGCTGTCCGAGCGTGTCGCTACGCTGTCGCCGGCGATGACGTTGATCGTATTCGCGGTGCCGGTGATCCCGCTGTTTCCGCTCAAACTGGTCGGGCTGTGGCTGCTGGCGAATGAATATTGGATCAGCGCGATCGTCGTCATCGTTCTCGGAAAATTCGTCGGCGTCGGCGTCACTGCCTTCATCTTCGATGTGACGCGGCCGAAGCTGCTGAAGATGCAGTGGTTCAAGAAGATCTATGAGTTCATCATGATGCTGCGCGCCAGGGCGGCTGCATTGGTGGAGCCGGTCAAGCGCCGGATCGCCGAGATGCTGCGCGGCGACGGCGAGGGCTGGTCAGGCCGGATGCTGAGGCTGATTCAGCGCTTTCGCAAACGCGTGCACGAAGCGCGCTAGCGCCGGCTCCGCCTCTCCCGATGGGAGAGGCGGGCAAGCTACATCAAGTGCACGAGATGCGGCGCGAACAGGCCGATAAAGGTGAAGCCAATTCCGATCACGGCGAGCAGGGCGGAACCCCAGGCCAGCACGATCATGCCGGTGATGATGGTCGCCGATGCCAGCACGATGCCGATCTGGAACGCGGCCGAGGCGACTTCGTAGTGATGGTACTTGGCCATCGCCTCGTCGCGCAAATGTTCGGCATGCTTGGCGCGCTTCATGAGTTCTTCCGAGCCCTCGCCGGTTTCCGGCTCCGAGCGATAGCGCGCCGCCGTCTTGGTCCAGTCGTCGATCTGCTTTTGCAGCGCCGCCTTTGCGGCCGGATCAGTGGTGACCCCGAGGCTCAGCTTGGCGTGCTCGGCGGTGGCCTGAACCGTGGTGCGGCGGATGCTCTTGGCCTGGAAGAACGCCCAGAGGTTCGACGCCTCGACATTCTTGCTGATCGATTCGGTCTGTGCGCCCTTGCCGAGAGTCTCCGACAGCGCAAGAAACAGCGCAATGACGGCGATCAGCAATGCGATTCTCTTGTTGGAGCTGGAAGCGTGCTCGGCGTGCTCCGCATGCTCCATACTTTCATGTGCGCCCATGATTCCCTCCTGCCAGGTGACCTGCTTACGATTGCCGGAACCATTCGGCCAGCGCAAGGGGCGGGCAGGGGAAGTGCACGATGTGACGATAGTATGTCAGAGCGCGGCCGGCGTTCAGGCGCGCGGGTGCGCGGTCTTGTACACTTCCAGCAGCCGCTCGCTGTCGATGCCGGTATAGATCTGCGTGGTCGAGAGCGAGGCGTGGCCGAGCAATTCCTGGATCGCGCGCAGATCGCCGCCGCGTGACAGCAGGTGGGTGGCGAATGAATGCCGCAGAGCATGCGGCGTCGCGCTGTCGGGCAGGCCGAGCGCGCCCCGCAGCCGCTCCATGGTGAGCTGGATGATTCGCGGGCTGAGCGGCCCGCCGCGTGCGCCGACGAAAATCGGTCCCTCCGGGTTAAGCTGATGCGGGCAGACGGCGGTGTAATCGGCGATCAGCGCCAGCACGTTTTGCAGCACCGGTACCATGCGGGTCTTGTTGCCCTTGCCGGTCACGATGATGACGTCGCCTTCGCCTGGCCGCGGAACGTCGCGCTTTTTCAGCCCCAGCGCCTCGGAGATGCGCAGGCCCGAGCCGTACAGCAGCGCCATCACGGCGGCGTCTCGCGCCCAGATCCAGGGGTCGCGATCCTCGCCGGCGCGCTCGTCAGCATCGGCAAAACGCTTGGCGGCCGCCATCTGGATCGGCTTCGGCAGGCTCTTGCCGATTTTCGGCGCACGGATCGCCGAGAGCGCGCCGACCTTGCCCTTGCCTTCGCGCTCCAGAAAACGACCGAACGAGCGCAGCCCCGCCAGCGCCCGCATCAGCGAGCGGCCTCCGATGTCGTCGGCGCGGCGCATCGCCATGAAGGCCCTGATGTCGCTGGCTTCCAGCGCTGCAAACCCCTTGAGCGTAACTTTTCGCCCCCAGTGCTCGGCGAGGAAAATCAGGCATTGGCGGAGGTCACGGGCGTAGGCCTCCAGCGTCTTGGGCGACAGCCGCCGTTCGGCGCGCAGATGCGACAGCCAGCGCGTCATCTCCAGCGCCAGCGTCGCGTCGGCGCAATCGAGTTCGATCGGTTGAAGTGACGGAACAGGCTTGGTCATGGACTATGGGCGCCCTGATTCTCCTGATTATATCGCACCTCTTTCGTTTACCGTTCGCTAACTTGCCCCCACCAGCGCCGGTGCCACTGGTCCTCGCGACCGCGCGCCCTTAACTTGAGCGCCTCTTAACTTGAGTCCCTGCACCCCTTAAGCCTGATTCCCGATGGACCATTCGACGCGCAGCACCAGTTCCTCCGCCACATCGACGCGCGTCGTTGATGTGCTGGTGCCGGTTGCGCTCAATCAGGCCTATTCGTATCGCGTGCCGCGCGGCATGGAGCTGAAGCCCGGCGACGTCGTCTGCGTGCCGCTGGGGCCGCGCGAGGTGGTGGCGGTGGTGTGGGCGGAGAACGCCAATCCCGATCCGCGCCTGCATAACCGCCTGAAGGATGTCGGCGAAAAGCTCGACGTGCCGCCGCTGAAGCAGGAACTGCGCTCGCTCGTCGACTGGGTCGCCAATTACACGCTCTCGGCGCGCGGCATGGTGCTGCGCATGAGCTTGCGGATGGGTGAAAATCTCGGCCCCGAGCGGATGCGGCTTGGCGTGCGGCTGGTCGGTGAGCCGCCACGGCGCCTGACGCCGGCGCGGCGGCGGGTGATTGACGTGCTGTCGGATGGCCTGCTGCACGGCAAGTCCGAAGCCGCCCGGGAGGCTGGCGTCAGTTCGGGCGTGATCGACGGGCTGGTCGATGAGGGTACGCTGCAGATCGAGGCGATGCCGCCGCCGCTGGCGCCGCCGGCGCCCGATCCGTCGTTTGCCCAGCCTGAATTTTCCCGGCAGCAGCGCACGGCCGTCGATGCAATGCGGGCGCTGGCGGCGAGTGGCAGCTTTCACGTCGCTTTGCTCGACGGCGTCACCGGGTCGGGCAAGACCGAAGTCTATTTCGAGGCGATCGCCGAAATCATCCGCCGCGGCAAGCAGACGCTGATCCTGATGCCGGAGATCGCACTGACAGGGCAATTCCTCGACCGCTTCGCGCAGCGTTTTGGGGTGCGTCCCTTGGAATGGCATTCCGAGCTGACGCCGCGCACCCGCGCCCGCAACTGGGCGGCGATCGCAGCCGGCGAAGCGCCGGTCGTGGTCGGCGCGCGCTCGGCATTGTTTCTGCCCTATGCGGATTTGGGCCTGATCATCGTCGATGAGGAGCACGACCAGGCCTACAAGCAGGATGACGGCGCGCATTATCACGCCCGCGACATGGCAGTGGTGCGCGCACATATCGCGAAAATCCCGATCATCCTGGCTTCGGCCACGCCGTCGATCGAGACCGAAGTCAACGCGCGCAAGGGGCGCTATCAGCGCGTTGCGCTGCCGTCGCGTTTCGGCGGCCAGCATATGCCGCATATCGAGGCGATCGATTTGCGCCGCGAACCGCCGCCGCGCGGCCGCTTCGTCTCGCCGCGGCTTGCCGATTACATCGGGCAGGCGATCGAGAAGCGCGAGCAGGCGCTGTTGTTCCTCAATCGCCGCGGCTACGCGCCGCTGACCTTGTGCCGCGCCTGCGGGCACCGCTTCTCCTGCACGATCTGCGACGCCTGGCTGGTGGATCATCGCTTTCGCCAGCGGCTGGTCTGTCACCATTGCGGCTTCTCGATGCCGCGCCCGAACATCTGTCCGCACTGCGCGGCCGAGGAATCGCTGGCTGCCATCGGCCCCGGTGTCGAACGCCTGCAGGAGGAGGCCGCGCAGTTGTTCCCGAACGCGCGCACCATGGTGCTGTCGAGCGACCTGATCACCTCGATCGAAACCATGCGCAGCGAACTGAACGAAATCGCCGAGGGCCGCGTCGACATCATCATCGGCACGCAATTGGTGGCGAAGGGACATAATTTTCCGCGGCTCAATCTGGTTGGTGTCGTCGATGCGGATCTGGGCCTGAGCAATGGCGATCCGCGCGCTGCCGAGCGGACGTTTCAATTGCTCAACCAGGTGATCGGCCGCGCCGGGCGCGATCAGGGTCGCGGCATCGGTTACCTGCAGACCCATCAGCCCGATCATCCCGTGATGAAGGCGCTGGTCGCAAGCGATCGCGAGGCGTTCTATGCGACTGAAATCGATCAGCGCGAACGATCGGGCTATCCGCCCTTCGGCCGGCTCGCCAGCCTGATCATTTCCGCCGGCGACCGGCCGACCGCCGAAGGTTTTGCGCGCAAGCTTGCCGCCATCGCGCCGATCGACGAGCGCATCCAGGTGCTGGGCCCTGCCGAAGCGCCGTTGGCCGTCATCAAGGGCCGCTATCGCTTCCGGCTATTGGTGAAATCGCTGCGCAACGTCGATCTGTCGGACTATTTGCGCGAATGGCTCGCGGCGGGTCCGAAGACAAAAGGCAATCTCAAGCTCGAGGTCGACGTCGATCCGCAGAGCTTTTTGTGAGGCCGCCCTGGCGTACCGGACCGCGAACGACGTGCTCGACATATGGCGATGAAATGGCGCAGCGAAATCGTCGGGAAGTGAGAGGGCAGTGAATACCGGACGTGATGACAATCCAGAGGGGAGGCTTTGCGGGCATCTGGCTGCCGCGTTAGCTAACCGCTGTCTTGGTTACTACAATCATGGGAAGAAGCGCTTCGAACGCATTGTGGGCCTTGGTGTTCACGACACTGATATGGTCGCTTTCGCTGAGGTTGAGGAAGCTCTGGCTTCGGTCGGCATCCTCGTCCTAACACCTCACGCTAACGGCCGCTCATATTGGCTTTTTGCTCATGCAGTTGATGAAATGCCGGATTTTCTGGCGCGCACGATGAGCGCAGACGATCCGAGGGCTAAAGTAGTCATTCGCGCATTCGTTCAAATTGCTTGTCAATTCGCTCCGACATTGCCTTGGTGGAATCCGCCCGACTACACAAATCCCTGGTTTGAACCGCCGGCGCTCTATCGAGACGCAATGGATTGGCTACATCGAACCGATTTTGCGAAGCGTGATGGTGATCGCTTCCAATGGACGCAAAGAATTTCTTTCGCAATGGCGAATGAGTATTAGGAGAAGTTGGCCTACCGTCACGCAATAGCGTGGAAACGGCGGCAATTGGGGGCGCGCCAAGCGCGAACCTCAGATGCGCAATTGCGCATCGAAGAACCTCGAGATTGTAAAAGCTTTCATCACCTGAAGATCGCGCATCAACCATTCGACCACAGATTGGTCGTGTATCCCTGCTCGACAAAGGCGTCGATTTTCGCCGCCTGATCCTCGTCGGCGCCGGCCCTCGCCGCGAAGACTTTTCCGAACGAGATACGCTTGGGCTCCGGCCAATGCTCGGGTTGCCAGAGCTTCGACCGGAGCACCGAGCGGGCGCAGTGGAAATAGCAGCGTTCGATGTGGATCCGGATCGCCAGCAGCGCCGGACGGCCTTCCTTGCCAAGTGTCGCCAGCAGTTCGGCGTCGTCAAAGATCTCGGCCCGGCCCGAGAGCCGCAGCGTCTCGCCGGTCCGGGGTCGCAGGAAAATCATCCCGATCCGGCCGGTCTCGATGATGTTCTGCAGGCCGAACGCAAGGTTGTTGCCCGCCCGTTCCGGAAGCAGAACCGTTGTTTCATTTTCGACGCGGACAAAGCCGGGCTCGTCGCCTTTCGGAGAGACCTCGATCGGCCCGTCGCGACCGGCCGTGGCCATCAGCCCAAACGGGCAGGTTTGCAGGAAGTCGATCGCCTGTTCGTCGAGATAGGGAGCGATCTTGGCCTTGGTGGTCGCCCGTGGTTCGGGAAGAACGCTTCTCAGTTGTTCCACGGTTTTGATCTGGCTCATGATCGATCTCGTCAGTGCTGGTTCAAGGGCTGCGGAGGGCTGTGCGATTGTTGCCTTCGGAAACCTAGCACGATCCTCCTGCCACCGTGGTGGCCAGAGTGGCTGCGCGCCGCGTGGGCGAGGTAGCAAGTCGGGCGCTGCCAAATAAAAAGCCTGCCGTCATTTGCGACGGCAGGCCCTTATCGGTGCGTGAAAGATTCCGCGACCGTTACGCTACGCAACGCTTACCTAGTCTGTTGAACCGGAAACGGCGCTCGATCAGTGCTTAGGAGACGACCTCGGCGGTGATGCGACCGATGCCCTTGGCGCGGGTCAGTCCGACCGCGCTGGCAGCGCCGGTCGAAAGGTCGAGCACGCGCCCCTTAATGAACGGGCCGCGGTCGTTGATGGTGACGATGACGCTGCGGCCGCCATGGGTCACCCGGAGCTTGGTGCCGAACGGCAGGCTGCGGTGGGCCGCGGTCATGGCGTTCTGGTTGAAGCGCTGGCCGGACGCGGTCTTGCTGCCGGATTCATTGCCGTAAAAGGAAGCCATGCCCGAGAAGCTGCGCCCGGAGCCCGAGCCGATCGAGGCGTTGGCGTCCTGCCAGTTGCTCTTCGCCTTTTGAGCGTGGTGGTGGTGATGGCGGTGGTGCCTGGATTTGGCCGAAGCTTCGGTAATGCTGCCGCCGACCAGGACTGTTGCCGCGATCAAAGCAAACGCCGTACGCGACCGGATGATAGTTCCCGGCAGCAGGTTCTTGGTAATCAACATCAAAATAATCCCTCAGACAGTATTGCCACATATGTGACAAGTGGAACCCCCGTTCCCGTGTGTGAGATGGCCGTTTGATCAGGCAATGAGGCATGAATTGGGCAGTAATCCTCGTTTCGCTCCGGCTGACATATCTTGTTACCTAGATCAACTAGTCGAATTCCCGTTATTAATGCATTGCTTTAACGAATTTTTAACCATTCCAATACTTGGAATTACTGATGAGTTAAGTGTTCGTTAGTGTTCATGGCGTTACGGCAAGTAAACGGTGGGGAACCGGATTCGGGTTGTTCCGGAGATACATGGCGCCCATGCAAATACGGGCGGAACATTTGAGCTTGTCGCTGACGCGCCGTGCCGGCGCGGGTTCGTGGCAGCAAAATCGTGATGGCTGTTCGCAGCGAACTGGCGCAAAAAAATTGGCTTTGGAAACTGACCTTGGAAAATTGGATTAGAGGCCAACTAAAATAGTCGTGCGACAAGGCATCGCCCGCGCGCGCCGTCATGTTGCACCTGCGCGCTTGCTATGTTAGCAAAGCCGCGATTTTAACGATCCCGGCACCTCTCGTGCCGGTCGAAAATCGAAGTCCCGCTTGAATTCCAAGGGCTTGGATCGCTAGGCGCCGCTTCCGTGGCGACGGTTTTTCCCTTGCGAGTTTGACAGCAAAAAAGAGCGTCTCTGTGGCTGCTGAAGATCCGTCCGTTTCGGGAGTGTCAGGCCGTTATGCAACGGCCTTGTTCGAGTTGGCGCGCGACGAGAAATCGATCGACGCGGTAAAAGCCGATCTCGATAGATTCGAGGCCATGCTGGCCGACAGCGCTGATTTGAAGCGCCTGGTCCGCAGTCCGGTATTCTCGGCAGATGCGCAGTCGAAGGCGCTCACCGCTATACTCGACAAGGCCGGAATTTCGGGCACTTCTGCCAAATTCCTCAAAGTCCTGACCGCCAATCGCCGGCTGTTCGCCGTCGGCGACGTGATCCGCGCCTTCCGCGCGCTGGTGGCGAAGTTCAAGGGCGAAGCTACGGCAGACGTCACCGTCGCCGAAGCGCTCAGCGACAAGAATCTCGACGCTCTCAAGACCGCACTGAAGTCAGTGACGGGCAAGGACGTCGCGCTCAACGTGAAAGTCGATCCCTCTATTATCGGCGGCCTGGTGGTCAAGCTCGGCAGCCGCATGGTGGATAGTTCGCTTCGCACCAAACTCAATTCGATCAAGCACGCGATGAAAGAGGCAGGCTGATGGACATCCGCGCCGCGGAAATTTCCGCGATCCTCAAGGACCAGATCAAGAATTTCGGCCAGGAGGCTGAAGTTACCGAAGTCGGACAGGTGTTGTCCGTCGGCGACGGCATTGCCCGCGTCTACGGCCTCGACAACGTCCAGGCCGGTGAGATGGTCGAGTTCGAGAACGGTACCCGCGGCATGGCGCTCAACCTCGAAACCGACAACGTCGGTATCGTGATCTTCGGCGCCGACCGCGAGATCAAGGAAGGCCAGACCGTCAAGCGCACCCGCGCCATCGTCGATACGCCCGTCGGCAAGGGCCTGCTCGGCCGCGTCGTCGACGCGCTCGGCAACCCGATCGACGGCAAAGGTCCGATCCAGGCCACCGAACGCAAGCGCGTCGACGTCAAGGCGCCCGGCATCATTCCGCGCAAGTCGGTCAACGAGCCGATGGCGACCGGCCTCAAAGCGATCGATGCACTGATCCCGGTCGGCCGTGGCCAGCGCGAACTGATCATCGGCGACCGCCAGACCGGCAAGACCGCGATCGCGCTCGACACCATTCTGAACCAGAAGCCGCTCAACGCGCAGCCGGACGAGAACATCAAGCTGTATTGCGTCTATGTCGCGATCGGCCAGAAGCGCTCCACCGTCGCCCAGTTCGTGAAGGTGCTCGAAGAGCAGGGCGCGCTGGAATATTCGATCGTGGTCGCCGCTACCGCGTCCGACCCGGCGCCGATGCAGTACATCGCGCCGTTCACCGGCTGCACGATGGGCGAATATTTCCGCGACAACGGCATGCACGCCGTCATCATCTATGACGATTTGTCCAAGCAGGCCGTCGCCTACCGTCAGATGTCGCTGCTGCTGCGCCGTCCGCCGGGCCGCGAAGCCTATCCCGGCGACGTGTTCTACCTGCATTCCCGCCTGCTCGAGCGCGCCGCCAAGCTCAACAAGGACCAGGGCTCGGGCTCGCTGACCGCTCTGCCGGTCATTGAAACCCAGGCCAACGACGTGTCGGCCTACATTCCGACCAACGTGATTTCGATTACCGACGGTCAGATCTTCCTGGAAACCGATCTGTTCTTCCAGGGCATCCGTCCCGCAGTGAACGTCGGTCTGTCGGTGTCGCGCGTCGGATCGTCGGCGCAGACCAAGGCGATGAAAAAGGTCGCCGGCAAGATCAAGGGTGAGCTGGCGCAGTACCGCGAAATGGCGGCGTTCGCGCAGTTCGGTTCCGACCTCGACGCCTCGACACAGCGCCTGCTGAACCGCGGTTCGCGCCTGACCGAACTCCTGAAGCAGCCGCAGTTCTCGCCGCTGAAGATGGAAGAGCAGGTCTGCGTGATCTGGGCCGGCACCAACGGCTATCTCGATGCGCTTCCGCTCAACAAGGTGCGTCCTTTCGAAGACGGCCTGCTGTCGCTGCTGCGCGGCAAGAACGTCGAAATCCTCAACAGCATCCGCGAAAGCCGCGATCTCAGCGACGAAACTGCGGGCAAGCTGAAGGCGGTTGTCGAGAGTTTCTCCAAGACGCTTGCATAATCCGTCATGGCCGGGCTCGTCCCGGCCATCCACGTCTTTTGGCGTGGAGAAAAGACAAGACGTGGATGCCCGGCACGAGGCCGGGCATGACCAACGAGGGGTTCGCGGCCGGGCTGAAAAGCAGGTCGCAAGGGTGAACTAAGAATGGCTTCACTGAAAGACATGCGGGTCCGCATCGCCTCGACCAAGGCGACGCAGAAGATCACCAAGGCCATGCAGATGGTCGCGGCCTCCAAGCTGCGCCGCGCGCAGACCGCCGCCGAAGCGGCGCGGCCCTACGCGGAAAAGATGGACGCGGTGATCTCCAACATCGCAACCGCCGCCGCGGGTTCGCCCGGCGCGCCGGCGCTGCTGGCCGGTACCGGTAACGATCAGGTTCACCTGCTGCTGGTTTGCACCGGCGAGCGCGGTCTGTCGGGCGCATTCAATTCGTCGATCGTGCGTCTGGCGCGCGAACGCGCGTTGTCGCTGATCGCCCAGGGCAAAGAGGTCAAGTTCTTCTGCGTCGGCCGCAAGGGCTACGAGCAGCTCCGCCGCCAGTTCGACAAGCAGATCGTCGAACATCTCGACCTGAAATCGGTGCGTCAGCTCGGCTTCATCAATGCCGAAGATATCGCCAAGAAGGTTCTGGCGCGTTTCGATGCCAGCGAATTCGACGTCTGCACGCTGTTCTATTCGCGCTTCAAGTCCGTGATCTCCCAGATCCCGACCGCGCAGCAGATCATTCCGCTGGTGGTGGAAGCGCCGGCCGCGAATGCCGGTCCGTCCACGTCCTACGAATATGAGCCGGAAGAAGACGAGATCCTGACGCGCCTGTTGCCGCGCAATCTCGCGGTGCAGATTTTCCGCGCGCTGCTGGAAAACAACGCCTCGTTCTACGGCGCGCAGATGAGCGCGATGGACAACGCCACCCGCAACGCCGGCGACATGATCCGCAAGCAGACCCTTATCTACAACCGCACCCGTCAGGCCCAGATCACCAAGGAGCTGATCGAAATCATCTCCGGCGCCGAGGCTCTCTAGCCATTCGCGCGACACCCTGACTTCCGAAAGACAAGAATTCGAAGGAGAGAGTTTTATGGCCGAAGCAGCAAACCAGACCGGACACGTCACCCAGGTGATCGGCGCCGTCGTCGACGTGCAGTTCGAAGGGCATCTGCCCGCCATTCTGAACGCCATCGAAACCAAGAACGGCGGCAACCGCCTGGTGCTCGAAGTGGCGCAGCATCTCGGCGAATCGACCGTGCGCACCATCGCGATGGACACCACCGAAGGTCTGGTTCGCGGCCAGGAAGTCACCGACACCGGCGCGCCGATCCGCGTTCCCGTCGGCGCCGGCACGCTCGGCCGCATCATGAACGTGATCGGAGAGCCGATCGATGAAGCCGGTCCGATGGTGTCGGAAGGCCTGCGTCCGATCCATGCGGAAGCGCCGAGCTATACCGACCAGTCCACCGAAGCTGAAATTCTCGTCACCGGCATCAAGGTCGTCGACCTCTTGGCGCCCTACGCCAAGGGCGGCAAGATCGGCCTGTTCGGCGGCGCCGGCGTCGGCAAGACCGTGCTGATTCAGGAACTGATCAACAACGTCGCGAAGGCGCACGGCGGCTATTCGGTGTTCGCCGGCGTCGGCGAGCGCACCCGCGAAGGCAACGACCTCTATCACGAGTTCATCGAATCCAAGGTCAACGCCGATCCGCACAATCCCGATCCGAACGTGAAGTCGAAATGCGCGCTGGTGTTCGGTCAGATGAACGAACCCCCGGGCGCCCGTGCCCGCGTCGGCCTCACCGGTCTGACCGTCGCCGAGCATTTCCGTGACCAGGGCCAGGACGTGCTGTTCTTCGTCGACAACATCTTCCGCTTCACCCAGGCAGGCTCCGAAGTGTCGGCGCTCTTGGGTCGTATTCCTTCGGCGGTGGGTTATCAGCCGACGCTCGCCACCGACATGGGCGCGCTGCAGGAGCGCATCACCACCACCCACAAGGGCTCGATCACCTCGGTGCAGGCGATCTACGTGCCGGCCGACGACTTGACCGACCCGGCGCCCGCAACCTCGTTCGCCCATTTGGACGCGACCACGGTGTTGAACCGCGCGATTTCGGAAAAGGGCATCTATCCGGCGGTGGATCCGCTCGACTCGACCTCGCGCATGCTGTCTCCGCTGGTCGTCGGCCAGGAGCACTATGAGACCGCGCGCATGGTTCAGCAGGTGTTGCAGCGCTACAAGTCGCTGCAGGACATCATCGCCATTCTCGGCATGGACGAACTCTCCGAAGAGGACAAGATCGCGGTTGCCCGCGCCCGCAAGATCGAGCGCTTCCTGTCGCAGCCGTTCCATGTCGCCGAAGTGTTCACCGGCTCGCCCGGCAAGTTCGTCGACCTCGCCGATACCATCAAGGGCTTCCGCGGCCTGTGCGAAGGCAAGTACGACCACCTGCCGGAAGCAGCGTTCTACATGGTCGGCAACATCGAAGAAGCCGTCGAGAAGGGCAAGAAGCTGGCTGCTGAAGCCGCTTAAGTTACTTCGTCATTGCCGGCCAAAAGTGCGAAGCGCGTCTTCACACCAATGACCCGGCAATCCATCGCCAAGAAAATTCTCTTGATGGACCCGCGGGTCAAGCCCGCGGGTGACAGCGGAAAAGAACGGAAAGATCCATGGCCACGTTCCACTTCGATCTGGTTTCCCCCGAAAAACTCTCCTTCTCCGGCGAGGTCGATCAGGTTGACGTCCCCGGCGTGGAAGGCGATTTCGGCGTGCTGGCCGGCCATGCGCCGGTTGTGGCCGCGGTCCGTCCCGGCATCCTGACCATCACCTCCGGCGGCACGCATCAGAAGATTATCGTGCTCGGCGGTCTCGCCGAAATGTCGGAGAAGGGCCTCACCGTGCTGGCCGATGTTGCCACCTCGATTCAGGACATCGATCGGGCCCAGTTTGCCGAGACGATTGCCGAGATGGAAGCCAAGCTCGCCGAGAAGGAAGGCTCCGAACTCGACCACGCGATCGAGCGGCTCGATCACTTCAAGAGCATCGAGCATCAGCTCGGCTCCACGGCGATGCATTAAGCCCCGGGGTCCGCTCCGGGGCGCAATGAAGGCCCCTGAAAAACACCAGCGCTCGTCACACCGTGACGGGCGCTGAACTTTTTGCGGCTGTATTTCTTTCGCGAGCCGTCCCGGCTGTGCCCGGAACCGCTACAGTTGCGCCCGGGAACTTCTGACGGCATTCTCCCGTACCAGAACGTGGTCCGGGGCTGTTTTTTAATGAAGCGCAAGATCGCGGCGATTTTTGCGGCCGATATTGCCGGCTACAGCCGCCTGATGTCCGAGGACGAAGAGGAAACGCTGCGGCGGCTCGCGTCCTATCGTCAGGTGACCGACGATTTCATCGCCAAATACGGTGGCCGCATTTTCAATACCGCGGGGGACGCGGTGCTTGCCGAATTCCCGAGCGCGGTGGAAGCCGTACGCTGCGCCATCGATATTCAGGAAAGCCTGCGCACCCGCAACATGGCGTATCCGCCGAGCCGGCAGATGTCGTTTCGCATCGGCATCACGATCGGCGATGTGGTCGAGCGCGACGGCGACCTGCTGGGCGAAGGCGTCAACATCGCCGCACGGCTCGAGGGCCTCGCCGAGGTCGGTGGCATCTGCGTCTCGCGCGCGGTGCACGAGCAGGTCGCTAACAAATTGTCGGTGCAGTTCGCCGATATCGGCGCGCAGGAAGTGAAGAACATCCCAACCCCGGTGCATGCCTTCATGGTGGCGATGCGGCGCGAGGATGGCTCCTACTCGACGCCGCAGGTCAAGAAGCCGATCAAGGCTTCGGATCACGGTGCGCCAAACTGGATGTGGCCAGCTGCGGTCACCCTGGTCGGTTTGGCCGCGATCGGCGTCGGCGGCTTTCTGTATTTCACCAAGCTTGAGAACATGGCGGCGAAACAGGCGCCGCAAGTAGCGAGCAGCCGTGTGAGCGCGGCGCCGGCGCCAGCGTCTGTCTCGCCGGCGGCTGCACCATCATCTCCATCGCCTTCTTCGCCGTCTGGTGAGACCCTCGCAATCGCTGCCGTGCCGTTTGTCGGTGAGCGAATTCGCGCGGTGCTCGAAAAGGAGTACGTGCCGGGCAACGACTTCAAGGCGGTCGCGCTTAACTTCAGCGGATTCAACGCCTTCGTCACGGGGCAGGCGAGTGAAGACGTGGCAAAAGGCATGGCGGTCGAGCAATGCCAGAAGCGCGCGGACAGCGCTTCGTCACCGCGAAAATGCGAACTCTATGCTGTCGGCAACAAAGTCGTTTATGCGCACGGCAAGCCGCCCATGCCGCCGCCGCCCTGGATCAAACACGACCAGACAATCGAACGGCCATTTTCCTCAAAGGAGATGCCGTTGACGCGTGAGCCCGGCAAGGCGCGGATTGAAAATATCTATGTGCCGGCCCGTAAGACCAAGATGCTGGCAGTCGGTCCCGGCGTCGGTCAATACTACATGACCCTTGGTGTGGATACGGTCGAGGAGGCGGCGCGACGGACTCTGGAATCGTGTGGCGCCATCGCCGGCGTTCCCTGCATGATCGTAGCGCTGAACGACACGTTCATCATTCCAGTTCCGGCAACCATGAAGGTTACCGGTTTCTTCAAGGCCGCAGACACGACGCTGATCGCACCTGAAGCGCGCGACGAGGCTGCGCGCAGACTTGCCGATGCCGCGAGTGGATGGAGCGCGGTCGCGGTAGGCGCCGCCAGGCGGCCTGGTCTGGGATTGAAGCAAGCCAGTGAGCAAGCCGCAGTCAACGAAGCCCTCAGCGACTGTGCCAAGCGCGACAGCGATTGTCGCGTGGTCGCGGTCGGGCCGTTTACGGTCGGGCCCAACTAGCGGCTTATATCAGCCTTGGCGCTTCATCCCACGCAACAAGGCCGGCAATCCGGCCAGATCTTTCAGTATGAAATCGGCGAGCGCGGCATCGGGCCAGCGCACATGGTTGCGACCCCACGGCCCGCGCTCAAGTAAGGCGGTCTTCATGCCAAAATTCCGTGCCGGAATGACGTCGTTATCGAGACGGTCACCGACATAGAGCACTTCCGCTGGATCAAGGTCAGTCATCGCGAGCGTTTTGCGATAGAAATCAAGCGAAGGCTTGTCGACGCCGAGTTCCGCCGATGTCGTGATCAATCTGGCCTCCAGCCCGAACGATTCGAGCGCGGCCTTGGCCGTGGGCGGTTGATTGCCGGCGATACCGACAAACCAGCCGTCTTGCGTCAGTTCGGACAGGCACGGCCTGGCGTCGGCATAGAGATCGCGCGCTTCAATCCTGAAATCAGTTCCGGTTCGCTTGCGCTCGGCGGCGGCGGCGCGGACGTCAAAACCCGGCCGCAGCCGCTCGAAGATCAGGCGGTAATTTTCGCCTTTGGCGATGATATCGTCGAGCACGGTCAGAAACTCGGCCCGATCGACGCCCATGGTGTCGGCCCAGCCGTGCAGCAGGCGCGTTTCGTCGATCAGCGTCTCGCCAACGTCGAAAAATATTGCACGGATAGGCATCGGCACTTTCTCAAGTAGGCGTGGCTGCAAATCGAGCGAACGCCGTGGCGACGGCCATGTACACCTCGCGCCGAAACGGCACCACGAGACCGGCGACGCGGTCGAGCCGTTCCCAGCGCCATTGGTCGAATTCGGCCGGCTGCCCGTTGCGCGGTGTCAGCGGGTCGATCTCGTCATCGCGCCCGGTGTAGCGCAGCGCGAACCATTTCTGCCGCTGGCCGCGAAACTTGGCAAGGCGATGCGAGGGAGGGCCGTCATAGGGCGGAAATTCGTACGTCATCCAGTCGGTTTCACCGAGATGCTCGGCGCTGACCGCGCCGGTCTCCTCCCAGAGTTCGCGCATCACGGCATCGCGCGGGTTCTCGTCGGCGTCGATGCCGCCCTGCGGCATCTGCCATTCGAGGCCGGGGAGGATGATCTCGGGTCCATCGTCGCGGAAGCGCCGGCCGATCAGCACCTGACCGGCGGCGTTGAACAAGGCGATCCCGACATTGGGGCGGTAGGGTTTGTCTGACATGGCGTTCTCGAGCGAAGTGGGCACTGGTTCGCGTTGAGAAAACGCGTCAAAACTAGACAACTACAAGCCCGCGAGGCCGGAAAATTCCTTCACCACGCGCTCATAGACCGGCCGCTTGAACGGCACGATCAGGCTCGGAAGATTCTTCATCGGTTCCCAGCGCCAGCTGATGAATTCGGCCTTATGGCCGCCGCCGGGGCTCGCGACATTGATCTCGCTGTCCTTGCCGGTGAAGCGGACCGCAAACCATTTCTGGCGCTGCCCGCGGTACCGGCCCTTCCATGTGCGGCCGGCCACGGTGCGCGGAATGTCGTAGATCAGCCAGTCGGCGACCTCGCCGAGTTTCTCCACCGATCGAACGCTGGTTTCCTCATAGAGTTCGCGCTTTGCCGCCGCCCAGGTGTCCTCGCCGGGATCGACGCCGCCTTGCGGCATCTGCCAGACGTGCGTTTCGTCGACATGCTCGATGCCGCCGGCGCGACGACCGATGAAGACCAGCCCCGCTGCGTTGATCAGCATCATGCCGACGCATGTCCGGTAAGGCAGGTCTTCGTAGCGCGCCATTCCGTCGTTTTTCCTTGCAGGTTTCCTACACACAATTCGAGCGATCGGGCGGCGCAATCCGGCAATGCCGGATCGGCGCCATCAGGTTGATCCCTAGCCTGATTTTGATTTCAGCATCGCCGTTGTCAATGGCACAAGCAGGATGCCGCGGGTCTCGAGCGTCTTGATCCAGGCGGCGAGCCGTTCGATCGAAATCGGTAGGGCAGAGGCTACGCCGACGGCCAGGCCGCGTTCCTTGGCCAGGGTTTCGAGCTTGAGCAGCGTCCGGTCGATTTCGGCCGAGGTCGGCACCGCGTCGATGGTGAAATCGGCCTTGGTGAAGGGCATCGCCTGCCCCGCCGCCAATGCGGGGGCGGCGCTGCGCGGGGTGGAGCCGTCATCGAGATAGCCGAGGCCGCGCTTGGCCGCCTCGCGGATGATCGGCTGCATCACGGCGTCCGTCGCCACGAAGCGCGCGCCCATGAAATTGGCGATCCCCGCATAGCCCTGGATACGGCTCATATGCCAATATAGGCGGTCAATATTCTGCTCGGGCGCCAGCGTCGTCAGCAGGGTCTGCGGGCCGGGATCGTTGTCGGGATAATCGAACGGCTCCATCGGAACCTGCAGCAGGATCTCGTGGCGTTGCG
This sequence comes from Bradyrhizobium sp. JYMT SZCCT0180, assembly GCF_018130165.1. Classification (GTDB taxonomy): domain Bacteria; phylum Pseudomonadota; class Alphaproteobacteria; order Rhizobiales; family Xanthobacteraceae; genus Bradyrhizobium. Next base: position 44,097 of record NZ_JAFCLZ010000022.1, read on the forward strand.
CCCGCGCGCGCTCGGCGAGTTTCGTCGGGTCGGCCCCGTAGGGCGTGAACGCCAGCGTCACGGCGGGCGGCAACTTCATGATGGCATCAACCGTCTTGGCGGCGCCGACACCGAGGCCCCCGACGACGATGGCGACCACCGGCATTTTGGCGGCCTTGGCGCGGTCGGCGTCGGCGGCATAGACCGTAAATGGCTTCAGGCCGTCGGCAACCACCGGGATCATGCCGTAGCGCGACTTCTCCAACAGGCGCGGATCGATGCCGGCCATCGCGGTTGCGGGCGCTGTCTCCGCATCGTTCTTGTTGCCGGCATCGCCGCCGATCACGACGTCCTGCCGCTTGCCGCTGGATCCGTCGATGATGGTGACGGTCTTGTTCTCGCCGGCCGCAGCCTGTTTGGGCGCGGATGTCGCAGCCTGCCCGGCGGGACCGGACGCGGCTGCGGTGGCTTTCTCGTCAGCCACCGGCGTCTTGCGCATGGCGACGTGCGCGACCGGCTCGCCGCCAAAGGGATTGTCCGTAAACAGGGCGATAGAGGCAAAGCCGACCAGGAACAGGCCAAGCAGCACGGCCAGCGCCTGCATCGCGGTGAACGGCAGCCGGAACCGGCGCTTCTTGCGCTTGGTGTCCTGTCCGAGCGGCGTGCTCAGCTCGTCGGCCGTTTCCGTCATGAACCTCCCCGAATCAACCACGCCGACGATACCACGATGGACCTGATTCGAGCGCTCGCGACCCGCTCGAAAGCGGTCCACCCCGGGATGGCGCGGGGATATAGCGTTTTCGAGCGAAGTGGGACCCGGTTCGCATAGCAATCAAGCGTGCGCAGATTGCGTAGACTTATCTGCGGTAGAAAACGCGTTGAAACAAGGATCTGGCACCGGCAACAAAAAAGGGCGGCCCGAAGGCCGCCCTTTTCACGGGAATTGGCGTGGTTCGATCAGTTCGCCGCCTTGGTGGCGGGCTTGTCGATCGCCGCCTTGTCGCCGGTCGCCGGCGCCGCGGTGGACTTGATGCCGTGCAGCAGGTCGGCCGCGGTCTTCAGCGCCTTGTCGTCCTTGGCGTCCGGCGGCACGTAGGATTGCGAGCCGGTCTTCTCGTCGCCGTCGTTCTTCAGATGGCCGCGCAGCGAGGCTTCGCCCTTGGTGTCGGTACGCGACTTCAGCTCGTCAGGAACGTCCTGCAGCACCTCGATATCGGGAACGATGCCTTTGGCCTGGATCGATTTGCCCGACGGCGTGTAATAGCGCGCGGTGGTCAGACGCAGCGCGCCGTTGCCGCTGCCGAGCGGGATGATGGTCTGGACCGAGCCCTTGCCGAACGAGCGGGTACCGATCAGCGTCGCGCGCTTGTGGTCCTGCAGCGCGCCCGCCACGATTTCGGAAGCGGAGGCGGAGCCACCGTTGATCAGCACGATCACCGGCTTGCCCTTTGTCAGGTCGCCGACATGCGCGGCGCGGCGCTGGGTTTCCTCGGCATTGCGGCCGCGGGTCGAGACGATCTCGCCGCGCTCGAGGAAGGTGTCGGAAACCGTCACCGCTTCCTCCAGCAAGCCGCCGGGGTTGTTGCGCATGTCGATGATGAAGCCCTTCAGCTTGTCGGCGCCGATCTGATTCGTCAGATTGCCGATCTCGCGCTTGAGGCCCTCGGTGGTCTGTTCGTTGAAGGTCGTGATGCGGATATAGGCGATGTCGTCCTGTTCGACGCGGGCGCGCACCGAACGGACGCGGATATTGTCGCGCACCAGCGTGACTTCGATCGGATTGTCCTGGCCCTTGCGGATGATCTTGAGCCGGATCTTGGTGTTGACCGGCCCGCGCATCTTCTCGACGGCCTGGTTGAGGGTGAGACCCTGCACGGCTTCGTCGTCGAGATTGGTGATGATGTCGTTGGCCATGATGCCGGCCTTCGACGCCGGCGTGTCGTCGATCGGGGACACGACCTTGATCAGGCCGTCTTCCATCGTGACTTCGATACCGAGGCCGCCGAACTCACCGCGGGTCTGCACCTGCATGTCGCGGAAGCTCTTGGCGTCCATGTAGCTGGAATGCGGATCGAGACCGGCCAGCATGCCCGAGATGGCGGACTCGACCAGCTTGGAATCGTCCGGCTTCTCGACGTAGTCGCTGCGCACGCGCTCGAACACATCGCCGAACAGATTGAGCTGGCGATAGGTGTCCGAGGTCGCCGCACGCGCGACCGATCCCATCAGCACAGAACGGGGCTGCGTCACGAAGAGCGTCAATGCTGCGCCGGTGGCGGCGCTGAGGAGAATTACTGAAGTCTTGCGCATCATCCGCGAACCTTTTCGCCTTCATTTGCGGCCCACCATGGGCCTGAATCGATTGGAGTGCCGTCCTTACGGAACTCAACATAGAGCACGGGCTGACTCGCGGTGGTGGCGAGAATCGATGCAACCTGGGATGTCGATCCCATGGTGGCGACCGGTTCCCCCGTAAGTACAAACTGGCCGATGTTAACCGAAATGCGCTCCATCCCGGCGATCAGGACATGATACCCGCCACCGGCATTGAGGATCAAGAGTTGTCCGTAGCTGCGGAACGGCCCGGCGTAAACAACCCAGCCGTCACACGGGGTTGTGACCTGGCCACCGGCCCGGGCTGCCAAGGAAATGCCCTTTTCGACGCCACCCGCGCCGTCGGAACCGCCAAAATCGCGAATCTTGCGGCCATTGACCGGCAGGGCGAACAATCCCTTGGCGGAGGCAAAGGCGATCGCCGGGCTGAGCCGGGCGGGATCCTTCAAAGCCCCCAGATTGGGCTTGCCGCCGGGGGGCACCGGCGCCCCCTTCAGGCTGGCGGTGGCGGCCGCCTTGGCGGCGCTTTTCAGGTCCTGCTCCAGTTTGGCGATCAGGCCCTGCAAACTGTCGACCTGTTTGGACAGCGAGATGGCGCGGGCGGCTTCCGCATCCATGTCCTTTTCGATCGCGCTCTGCTTGCGCTGCCGCTCCTCGACCAGCGCCGCCATCCGGATCTGATCGTCTTTCAACTTGTCACGGTCGAGCGCCAGCGCATCGCGCTCGGTGGCGATGGTCTTGCGGAGCGCGACGAGTTCGCCGAGATCGTTGGCCAACCTCTCCGCACGGCCGCGCAGTTCGGGCACAACAGCTCCGAGCAGCATGGCGGTGCGGAGCGATTGCAGCGCGTCCTCCGGGCGGATCAGCAGCGCCGGCGGTGTGCGCCGTCCGGCACGCTGCAGCGCCGCCAGAACCTCGATGATCTCGGTGCGGCGCGAGTCGAGGGAGCTGCGAATCTGCTGCTCACGGCTGTCGAGCGGCCGCAGCCGCGCTTCGGCGTCGCCGATGCGCGTTTCCACGCCGCGCACCTGGGCGGCGATGTCGATCAGCTGCGCATTGAGCTTGCTGCGGTCCTGCCCGATCGCTGCGATATCAGCTCTCAGCTTCTGCTGCAGCTCGGCGGCCTTCTTCTGCTGCTCGCGCGCGGCTTCCAGTTCCTGCTCGCGTTCCTTGATGGCTTCGGGGGAGGGCGCGGCGGCTTGCTGGGCAGGCAATTGTTGGGCAGGCGCTTGTTGGGATGGCGCCGGCTGCGCGGGCGCCGTCACCTGCGCGGCTGCCGGCGAAAGCGAAAGACCGATCAGGCTTGCGGACAACAGCACGACGCAAAGCGGAACACGCGACGCCAACGGACCATCATGGCCGATGGCGTCAGGGCGTACTTGAATGTCCCGTGTTGTGTGCATCCAGTTATTCAGCGCTCTCTATTCACGCTACCGTGCCTAAGCGCGGTGATAGGGATGGCCCGACAGAATAGTCGCGGCCCGGTAAATCTGTTCCAGCAGCATGACGCGGACCATTTGATGCGGCCAGGTCGCCGAGCCGAACGCAATGCGCAGTTTGGCTCTGCGCTGCAAATCGGGCGAAAGTCCGTCCGCGCCGCCGATTGTGAAAATTGTGTTGGCGACCGCCTCATCCCGCCAGCGGCCGAGCTGCTGGGCGAAGCTTGCGCTGTCGATGCTCTTGCCGCGTTCGTCGAGCGCCACCAGCACGCATTTCTCCGGGATCAGCGCTGCAATCGCAGCCGCCTCTTCGGCGATCCGGGTCGCGGCGTCGCGCGCGCGGCTTTCCGGAATTTCATGAATCTCGAGGCCGCGAAAGCCGAGCTTGCGGCCGATGTCCTCGAAGCGCTCGCGATAGCGTTCGGCCAGTTCCCGCTCCGGGCCCTGTTTCAGCCGGCCGATTGAAACGACGACGATCTTCATTCAAAGCATGCCGCGCCGAAAAAGCGTCAAATCGTTTACTCGCGCGCCAACGGCGCGCGCACGCGACATGCGCTGCAGCCGATTCGCATCGGCTCAAAAACTCAGATCGCCTCAGCCGCCGCCGGGTTTTGCGTCCACAACCTTTCCAGATTGTAGAATTCGCGCACCTCGGGTCTGAATACGTGCACGACCACATCGCCGGAATCGATCAGCACCCAGTCGCAATTGGGCAAGCCCTCGACATGAATGCCTTTGATGCCGGTTTCCTTCAGGGCCTTGGTGACGTTTTCCGCGATCGCGCCGACGTGCCGGTTGGCCCGGCCCGTGGTGACGATCATGTAGTCGGAAAAAGCCGATTTGCCGCGAAGGTCGATGGTGACCGTTTCTTCCGCCTTCATATCGTCGAGGCGGGAGAGGATCATATTCAGCGTCTTGTCGGCGTCGGGTTGCGCCTTCAAGGCCGCAGCTTTGGTCGATGTTTTGCGCGCGGTTTTTGGCTTTGCAGCAGAAGTCTTGGAAACCTTGGGCAAAACAGACTTGGACAATACAGATGTGGCCAGGGACCATTCCTTTCACTGTATCGCGAACGCCGAATCTTGGTGTCCACGGGCTATATTAGGCATGTGGGGTTAACGGTTTCAACATTCCAGTGAGACCCCACCCTCACTTCGTCCTCCAGCTTCCGTCCGAGTTCCGAAGGCCGGTCGAAGACAGGTTCAGTTTCATGCCGGTAAGGAAGGCCCAGGCGGGCGGGCGCTGCTCCGCCAGCCGGGCAGCCTGATTCTCGGGCACCCGGTACCGCGCCAGCGCCTGTGCGGCAGGGGCGGCAAGCGCCCGGAAACTCTGTGGGGGGCGGTCGATCACAGCGATCGGCACCTCGGACGCGATGCGCCGCCAATCCTTCCAGCGATGGAACTGCGCGAGATTATCAGCGCCCATGATCCAGACGAAATGCACACCGGAGACGCGGCGCCGCAAATGGATGATCGTGTCGACAGTATAGCGCGTGCCGATGACAGCTTCGAGACAGCTGATATCGATGCGCGGATCGTCGGCGACCCTGCGCGCAGCGGCGGCGCGTTCGGACAGGCCATGCAGCCCGCCATTATCCTTCAGCGGATTGCCCGGTGTCAGCAGCCACCAGACGCGATCGAGCTTCAGACGCTTGAGCGCGAACTGGCTGATGGCGCGGTGCGCCGCGTGCGGCGGATTGAACGAGCCGCCGAGCAGGCCGACGCGCATGCCGTTGGTGTGGAACGGGATCGCTTGCGAAGCGGATTGCGGCGGCATCAATGCCGCCACTGCGCGCGCGGGGATTTGCTCGAAAGCGTTGTCAGGGTCACGGTCGCGTCTGCCCGGTGCCGCGCACGCGATATTTGAAACTGGTCAGTTGTTCGGCGCCGACAGGGCCGCGGGCGTGGAATTTGCCGGTGGCAATGCCGATCTCGGCGCCGAAGCCGAATTCGCCGCCATCTGCGAATTGCGTCGATGCGTTGTGCAGCACGATCGCCGAGTCGACCTCGCTCAGGAATTTCTCGGCGGCATCGGCGTCTTCCGTCACGATCGCATCGGTGTGGTGCGAGCCGTGATTCTGGATATGCGCGATCGCTTCATCGAGCCCATCGACAACTTTCGCCGCGATGATCGCGTCCTCATATTCGGTGTCCCAGTCCTCGTCGGAGGCTGCTTTCACCCTGCTGTCGACGCGCTGCACGGCGGCGTCGCCGCGCACTTCGCAGCCGGCATCGATCAGCATTTCGACCAGCGGCTTCAGGCTGACTGACGCGCCGGCCCGATCGACCAGCAAGGTCTCGGCGGCCCCGCAAACGCCGGGGCGGCGCATCTTGGCATTGAGCACGATCGACTTTGCCATTTCGAGCTTGGCGGTGTGATCGACATAGACGTGGTTGACGCCTTCGAGATGCGCGAACACCGGCACGCGCGCTTCGGCTTCGACGCGCGCGACGAGACTCTTGCCGCCGCGCGGCACGATCACGTCGACGCCGCCGTTCAAGCCGGTCAGCAGCAGGCCGACAGCCGTGCGATCACGGGTCGGCACCAGCGTGATCGCGGCCTCGGGCAGACCGGCTTCGCGAAGACCCTGCACCAGGCAATCATGGATCGCGCGGCAGGAACGGAAACTGTCGGAGCCGCCGCGCAGGATCACGGCGTTGCCGGACTTCAGGCACAGCACGCCGGCGTCGGCGGCGACGTTGGGACGGCTTTCGAAGATCACGGCGATGACGCCGAGCGGCACCCGCACGCGCTGGATGGTCATGCCGTTGGGGCGCTGCCAGCTTTCGGTGACGGCCCCGATCGGATCGGCAATCCCGCGCACGGTCGCGACACCCTCAGCCATCGCCTCGACCCGGGCCGGCGTCAGCGTCAGGCGATCGATGAAGGCCGAGGTCGCGCCACCGGCCGCCACTTCGGCGACATCATCGGCATTGGCGGCGAGGATATCAGGCGCATGGCTGCGGATCGCGGACGCAATGGCGTCGAGCGCCCGGTTTTTCTGTTCGGGCGAGGCGAGCGCCAGCACCCGCGCAGCAGCGCGCGCGCGGGAAGCGAGTTCGGTCATCAAAGCGGGCAAATCGGCGTTGCCGTCGATGGCCTTGAGGGGCGCGGTCATGGTGGTTCCGGGGGTATCAGGTTAAGGCCATGTCCTAGCACGGAAATCCCGCTTTTGCGAGGTGCGGAACCGGCATGGCTGGTGGCCGGGGAGGGGCGGAGAAGTCGGCCACTGGCCTATTTGGCCGGAATGGCCCCGGCAGGCCCCACCACCAAATCATCGCGGTGGATCATCTCGGCCCGGCCGCTGATGCCCAGAATGGCCATCACATCAGGAGAGGAGCGGCCTTTGATCTTGTCGGCGTCCTCGGCGTCATAGGCCACAAGCCCGCGGCCGATCTCATGGGTATCCGGGCCCCGCACCACCACGGCGTCGCCGCGGGCGAACTGGCCGTCGATCCGGATCACGCCGGCCGGCAGCAGGCTTTTTCCGGCGCGCAGTGCAGTGACCGCACCGGCGTCGATGGTCAGCGTGCCCTTGGGCTCCAGCGATCCCGCGATCCAGCGCTTTCGCGCGGTGACGGGATTGGCCGGCGTCAGGAACCAGGTGCAGCGGCCGCCGTCGGCGATGGCCTGCAGCGGATGCTCGATCTTGCCCGAGGCGATCAGCATGTGCGTCCCGGCGGTGGTTGCGATCTTCGCCGCTTCGATCTTGGTGTACATGCCGCCGCGCGACAGCTCGGATCCGGCAGCCCCCGCCATCGCCTCGATTTCCGAGGTGACGGATTCGACGACCGGAACCAGTTTGGCATTGGGATTGGCGCCGGGCGGTGCGTCGTAGAGGCCGTCGATATCGGACAGCAGGATCAAGAGATCGGCGCTCGCCATGGTGGCGACGCGCGCGGCGAGGCGGTCATTGTCGCCGTAGCGGATTTCGTTGGTGGCGACGGTGTCGTTCTCATTAATCACGGGCACCGCGCGCCATTCCAGCAGTTTGGCGATGGTCGAGCGGGCATTGAGGTAGCGCCGGCGCTCCTCGGTGTCCTGCAGCGTCACCAGGATCTGGCCGGCCCCGATGCCGTGATCGCCGAGCACTTCCGACCAGATCCGCGCCAGCGCGATCTGTCCGACCGCCGCCGCGCCCTGGCTTTCCTCCAGTTTTAACGGCCCGCGCGGCAGCTTGAGGCGGCTGCGTCCGAGCGCAATCGAGCCCGACGAGACCACCAGCACGTCGCGGCCCTCGCCATGCAGCTTGGCGATATCGGCGGCCAGCGCTGATAGCCAGGACGAGCGCACCTCGCCGGCGTCTGAATCGATCAGCAGCGACGAGCCGACCTTGACGACGATACGGCGAAAATTCTTGAGCGCGGGGCGGGCCATGGATCAGGTCTTCGAATGCTGTGGAAGGAGGCTGTTTTGCAGCAGGACGGGGGCCGGTGCAAGCGACCCGGCACCGTATGAGCTATGTTTCAATGGTGGCCGCAGTCTGGTGTAATGGGGCAAATCTTGCGGGGGAAAGGTCATGGATCGTCGCAGTTTTTTGGCGGGAAGCATCGGATGGTCGTTGGCAGCTGGTGCCGGTGAGGCGTTTGCCCAGTCCGGTCCCCTGACGAGGATCATCTTCCCGTTCGCGGCCGGTGGCAGCGGCGACATGTTGTGCCGCCAGCTGGCGCAATATCTTCCGCCGCTGATCGACCGCAGCGTCATCGTCGAGAACCGTACCGGCGGCGATGGGCTGATCGGCATACGGGCCGTGAAGGGCGCCGCTCCCGACACCACCACCGTCCTGGTCACCACTGGCCCGACCATGTACCTGCTGCCGATGGTGGAGAACCAGCCGAGCTACGACTCCGCGAAGGATTTCATCCCGGTCTCACAGATTGCCCGCTTCGAATTCGTTGTCGTGGTGAGCCCCTCGATCGGCGTGACGGACTTCAAGCAATTGGTGGCCTGGATCAAGGCCAATCCCTCGAAAGCCAGTTACGGCGTGCCGTCGAGCGGTACCATTCCGCATTTCACGGGATGGCAGCTCGAAAAGGCGCTCGGCCTTTCCATGACGCGTGTGGCGTATCGCGGCTCGGCGCCGATCATCACCGATCTCGTCGGCGGGCACATCCCATTCGCCGTCACGACGCTTTCGGACACCATCACGCAGCATCGGGCCGGCGGCATCCGCATCGTGGCGGTGAGCGGCCCGGCGCGCTCGCCCTTCCTGCCTGATGTGCCGAACCTGAAGGAGGCCGGCGTCGATCTGGTGGCTGACGGCTGGTACGGCATGTGGCTGCCGGCAGGCAGTTCGCCGGATTTCGCCAAGAAGCTGAGCGCCGCCGCGGCGGAAGTGCTGGCAAAACCTGACGTCAAGGAGAAGCTCAACGCCGTCTCGCTGATTCCGGTCGGTTCGACCCCGGAGGATCTGACCAGGGCGCTCGCGGCTGACACTGCATTCTGGCAGCCGATCGTGAAGGCGACGGGTTACAAGATCACGAATTAGAGGCTGGCGCACGGATATCGGCCTCAGGATTCGTTCAGGACTGCCCCTCACTTCGCTCCGGCCCTTTCCAGGATGGCCACCATCTCGCGATAGCCGCGACCTTTCGCGAGCTTGAGCGGTGTCGCGCCACTGCCGTCCGGAATGTTCACGTCGGCGCCGGCCTCGACCAGGGCGCGCAGCGTCTCGGTGTGGTTTTTGCCGCCGTCGCCAAGCACGATGGATTCGATCAGCGCGGTCCATTTCAGATTGTTGACGTGATCCAGCGGCGCCTTGGCGGCGATCAGCATTCGCACCACTTCAGCATGGCCAAGATGAGCTGCCGCGATCAGGGCCGTGCCGTCGTAGCGGCTGGTGACGGCCTTTGCGTTGCCCCCGCCTTCGATCGCGATTCGAAGCATCGGCACATCGTTGGCAACTGCCGCGATCGTGATGATGTCGTAACGGTCGGCTTCAAGCTTATTGGGATCGGCGCCGAGCCGGATCAGGGCGCGGGCGGCATCGTGCTTTTTCAGGTAGACGGCAACGTGCAGCGGCGTTCGCTGCCGGCTGTCGACCGCTTCCTTGGCTTCACCTGTGGCGATGCGTTTTTCGATTTTGGCGATGTCGCCGCGGGCAGCCGCGGCATGCAGGCCACTATAGGCGCGCACTTCCGTCTCGGTCGGGGCGATCTGGGCGAAGGCGGGCAGTGCAGTCACGAGCGCGATAAGCAGGACAGCGAGGACATGCATGGGAGAGCCTCCCGGCGCTACTGCGTTGCAATCCGCTTGCGGATCGCGGCCAATTCCGCTTCATCCCAGATGCCGATCAGGACGCCGTTCTTGACCTGAAGCTGGTTCTCCGCGTAGGCGGCGATCTTCGCGTTGGGCGTGGTGATGTGCATTTTGGGATGCAGCGCCCAGTCGAACAGCGCCGCTTGCAGCCGCGCGATCACGGCAGCGCATGCGGGGTCCTCGCCGCGATCGGCGAATTCCTGTGGGTCGCTTTCGAGGTCGTACAGCATCGGGCGGAAGCCTGAGGCCTGGACGTATTTCCAGCGGCCGTCGAACGCCATGAACAGGCGGCATTGCTCGATCGGCTGGTTCAGCTTCAGCCGAACGTCCTGCATGCAGTAGTCATATTCTGAAAATACCACCTTGCGCCAATCGGCGGGCGCTGCGCCGTGCAGCAGCGGCATCAGGGAGCGGCCTTCGAGAATATGATCCGGCGCCTTGCCGCCGAAATACTCGATGAAGGTCGGCGCCAGATCGATCGCTTCGACCAACGCGTCGCACACGGTGCCGCGCGTCGCGTCGGCCTCGCGCGACGGATCGATCACGATCAGCGGAATTTTGGCGGATTGATCGTGGAACAGATCCTTCTCGCCCATCCAGTGGTCGCCGAGATAGTCGCCATGGTCCGAGGTGAACACGATCATCGTGGTGTCGAGCAGGCCGCGGCTCTCCAGGAACTGCATCAAGACGCCCATCTGGTCGTCGATCTGTTTGATCAGGCCCATATAGGTCGGGATGACTTTTTCCCGGGCCTCGTCGCGCGCCATGTTGCGGGAGTAGCGCATGTCCATGTAGGCGGCGAACACCGGATGGGCTTCCTGGCGCTCCTTCTCCGAGCGCACCGCGGGCAGTATGTCAGCGGCGCTGTACATGCTGGCGTAGGGTTCGGGCGCGATATAGGGCCAATGCGGCTTGATGTACGATAGATGCAGGCACCAGGGACGTCCGTCCGCTTCGGCTTCTGTGATAAAATCCATCGCGCGGCGCGTCATGTAAGGCGTTTCGGAATGCTCTTCCGGGACGCGCGCCGCCTTGTCGGCGTGCACCAAAAGCCAGCCGTTCTGCAGCGCGCCGTCGTCATCAGCACCTGAATTGGCCCAATGCTCCCAGGGGTTGGCGGCCTCGTATCCCTGTTCGCGCAGATAATTGTCGTAACGCGGGCGGGGCCGGTTATCGGGATGCAGGCCGTCGTCGCGCTCGTAGGGCTCGAAGCCGCATTCCGACACATGCACGCCGATGATGGAATCCGGCGCGATCCCGAGCGCCTTCAGGCCTTCGATGTCAGGCGCCATGTGGGTCTTGCCGACCAGCACGTTGCGGACGCCGATCTTGTTCAGGTGATCGCCGAGCGTGGGCTCGCCCACCCGCAGCGGCCAGCCGTTCCAGTGCGAGCCGTGCGAGCGCATGTAGCGGCCGGTGTAGAACGACATCCGCGAGGGGCCGCAGATCGGTGACTGCACATAGGCTTTTGAAAAGCGCACGCCGCGTTTCGCCATCGCATCGATGTTCGGCGTCGTCAGCGTCGGATGGCCGGTACAGCCCAGATAATCATAGCGAAGCTGATCGCACATGATCCAGAGGACGTTTTTCGGCTGCGGCATGCTTCACACAGGGTACGATTTCAATCGTCCGATGCTGCAATATCGAACGGCCGATTGCAAACCGCCTTGTGCCGGAAACTTCAGCTCTGCGGCGTCGCCGGGGTCCAGGGCTCGGCCTGTGCCGCGCCGCCCTTGGCCTTCAGCGAAACCGGGGCTTCGCCGATCACCTCGACCAGCGCCTTCAGCGCTTCCGGCATGCCTTCGCCGGTCACCGCCGAGATCAGCAGCGGCGTCTTCTTCGCCGCGCGCTTCAACCGGTCCTTTTGCTTCTTCAGTTCGTCCGGCGTCACGGCATCGATCTTGTTGAGCGCGACGATTTCGATCTTCTCGGCGAGATGTCCCTCATAGGCATCGAGCTCGGTGCGGACCGTCTTGTAGGCCTTGCCGGCATGTTCGCAGGTCGCATCGATCAGATGCAGCAGCACGCGGCAGCGCTCGACATGGCCCAGAAACCGGTCGCCGAGGCCGGCGCCTTCATGCGCGCCCTCGATCAGGCCCGGAATATCCGCCAGCACGAATTCACGGCCCTGCGCATTCACGACGCCGAGCTGCGGATGCAATGTGGTGAAGGGATAGTCCGCGATCTTCGGCTTTGCCGCGCTGACGACGGAGAGGAAGGTCGACTTGCCGGCGTTGGGCAGGCCGACGAGGCCGGCGTCCGCGATCAGTTTCAGCCGCAGCCAGATCCAGCGTTCCTCGCCTTCCTGGCCGGGATTGGCGTTGCGCGGCGCGCGGTTGGTGGAGGATTTGAAATGCGCGTTGCCGAAGCCGCCATTGCCGCCTTCGGCCAGCACGAACTTTTCGCCGAGCGTGGTGAAGTCGTGGATCAGCGTTTCGCGATCCTCATCGAAGATCTGCGTGCCGACCGGCACCTTGAGCACGATCGACTTGCCGTTGGCGCCATGGCGGTCCTTGCCCATGCCGTTGGTGCCCTTCTGCGCCTTGAAGTGCTGCTGATAGCGATAGTCGATCAGCGTGTTCAGACCATCGACCACTTCGATGACGACGTCGCCGCCACGGCCGCCATTGCCGCCGGAGGGGCCACCAAACTCGATGAACTTCTCGCGGCGGAACGCCACGCAGCCGTTGCCGCCGTCGCCGGAGCGGATATAGACCTTTGCTTCGTCAAGAAATTTCATGATGGCTTCTATGGCGTTTCGAGCGAATTGCGCAGCGGATCGCGATGCAATCAAGTTTACGCAGATTGCGTAGACTTATCTGCGGCAAACGCGTCAAAACGAGCGCTGGAGCCTCGTTCCGATCAATCGGTGCAGAATAGGTTCTAGGTAAGGCAGGGGGGCCGCTGCGGCAACCCTTAAGCCGTCAAACATTGCCGAAAAGCCTTAATTTTCGGGACTTTTTGCCGCCTTGGGCGATATTTCGGCCTCCCAAACGGCTTATCGCTCCAACCAGCGCATATCGGGGCCCGCGGCGATCGAATGAGACGGTGCGATCAGGTTGGTCGCTTGCGGATCAGAAATTTCTGCATTCCCTCCAGCACCAGTTCCTTGCGCTGGTTGAACACGGTCGAGCGCAGCGTCACCACGCCGGTGCTGCGGCCGGGGACCAATTCGGTCACTTCAAGCGCGGGATAGATGGTATCGCCGGCATAGACCGGCTTGAGGAAGCGGCTCGACTGCTCGAGAAATCCGATCAGCGATTCCTCGACAATGTAAGGAAACAGCCCGGCGCCCGGCGCGGTGTGGACCAGGGTCTGGAAACCATGCGCCAGCAGGTCCGGCATGCCGCGGGCGCGGCAATATTCGACATCGTAGTGGATCGGGTGGGTATCGCCGCTCGCGGTCTGGAACGCGGCGAACACGGCCGAGGTCTGGGTCCGGCTCGGGATCACGAAACGCTCGCCGAGTTTGAAATCCTCGAACCAGCGCTGTTCAGGCACCATACGATGCTGTGCGGGGTCGAAGTCGGTCATGGCGGGTTCCTGCGGAATGGGATGATTGCAGGAATACCGGTAGCGCAGAGGTCGGGCTGCGACAATTGGTTCGGTTCGACAGTCCCGAACCGGGCTCCATTCTATCTTTGCATGGGGTTGTTTTCGCGATTTTGTATCCGGGCACCCGAGGTGTACCGCCGATGCTCTGGACATCACCGGCGTCTACGTCTTTAAAACATCGCAGCAACAAAAAGACGTCGGTGGCCGGAGCAAGTCCGGCCATGTCGGGAAACGCCGAATTCATCGATGAGCCTCTTCGCAAAACCATCCACCTATGACGAGCGTTCGGCGCGGTTGGCCGGCATCGGACTGATGCTGCTGTCGATCTTCATGTTTTCGTTCGGCGACGCGCTCGGCAAGTTCATGGTCGCGACCTATTCGGTCGGGCAATTGCTGTGGCTGCGGGCCTGCGCGGCGCTGCTGGTGCTGCTGCCGATCATCTGGAGGCAGCGCGCCGAATTCACGCGCCTGGAACGGCCCTGGCTGCAATTGCTCCGGGTGACGCTCTCCACGCTGGAAGTTGCCGCCTTCTTTATCGCGACCGTCTATCTGCCGCTCGCCGACGTCATCACCTATTATCTGGCGGCGCCGATTTTCGTCACGGCGCTGTCGGGGCTGGTACTGGGCGAGCGCGTCGGCTGGCGGCGCTGGAGTGCGATTCTGATCGGCTTCGTCGGCGTATTGATCGCGCTGCGGCCGTCGGCGCAGACCGTGAGCTGGCCCGCGATGATCGCGCTCGGCGGCAGCTTTTCATTCGCGTTGCTGATGCTGATCACGCGCTCGCTGCGGGCGACGCCGGACATCGTACTGACCACGACGCAGTTTGGCGGCACGTTCCTGCTCGGCGCGGTGATGTCGCCGGTTGGTTGGGTAACGCCGACGCTCGGCAGCCTCGGCATGTTTGCCGCCGCGGGGGTGATTTCGGTGTGCGCGCTGCTGTGCATCAACCGTTCGCTGAAGCTGGCGCCGGCCAGCGTCGTGGTGCCCTATCAATATTCGATGATCGTGTGGGCGGTGATTTTCGGCTTCGTGGTGTGGGGAGACGTGCCGTCACCGGCGACCATCGTGGGTGCCGCGATCATCATCGGCGCCGGACTTTACATCTTCCTGCGCGAGCAGAAGCTGGGGCGCGAGGAGACGGTGGTTAATCCGCCGGCGTAGCCTCGTTGTCGTCCCGGCCTTGAGCCGGGACCCATAACCACAGGCGCCTGTGGTCGACACCAAAGTCGTTGAACAGCTTTCGCAGATCGAGAGGCCGCGGCGTATGGGTCCCGGCTCAAGGCCGGGACGACAAAGAAACGAGCTACCGCTCCCGCCGCGTCGAAGTGCCCCAGTTCTTCAGCGACGACCACACACTGCGCGACAGCCGAAAACAATCGACCGGGGTCGACGATCCCAGCGCCTCGAAGCGGTGCAGTTCGACGCCGCTCCACTGGAAGCCGCATTTCTCCAGGATGTTGCGCGAGGAGGGGTTGGCGACGCGGGCGCCTGATATCAGGTGCTCGGCATCGAACTCCTCGAAGTGGAAATCGATCACCGCGCGCGCAGCTTCGGTACCAAAGCCCTGGCCCCAATGCTCGACGCCAAGCCAATAGCCGAGTTCCGGCGCATCCTGCTCGCGCCAATCGATGCCGACCATGCCGAGCGGCGAGTGGTTGTTCTCGATCAGGAACACGGTCGCGCGGCCGCCGCCCAACGCGCGCACGAATTCGACGGCGTGATCCCTTGAGTACGGATGCGGCAGGCGGCGGGTGTTCTCCGCAATGCGGCGATCGTTGGCGAGGTAGGCAATTGCTTTTACGTCCGCGAGCGTCGGCCGGCGCAAGGTCAGCCGCTCGGTCTCGAGGACGCATGGACTCGCTTCACGCAATGTCGGGGTCGGAATATCCTGCAACATGTCGGGCTCCTGAAATGCGAAAACTTACGCAAACAAAAAGGGAGGCCGGTTTCCCGCCTCCCCTTGGAGCCCTTTTTGACTCCGCCGGTTCAACAGGACCCGGCGGACTCATGTTGTCCACCGTCTATTCGGCCGCCTCCGCCATCGGAACAACCGATACGAAAGTGCGGCCATTGCCTTTTGCACGGAACTCGACGTGACCTTCGATCTTGGCGAACAGAGTATGGTCGGTGCCCATGCCCACATTAAGGCCGGGATGCCAGGTGGTGCCGCGCTGACGCGCGATAATGTTGCCGGGGATCACGTGCTCGCCGCCATACGCCTTGATGCCAAGGCGCTTGCCCGCTGAATCACGTCCGTTCCGCGATGAACCGCCTGCTTTTTTGTGAGCCATGGCCCGTCTCCAACTTCGCCGTAATCTGGATCAATTCCTTGACGGAATCATTTCACGCTTTGTCACGCATCAAATCTGGATGCGCTGATATCACTTCTTGGCTGCGGCCTTCTTGGCCGGAGCCTTTTTCGCGGGCGCCTTCTTGGCCGCCGGTGCCTCGTCGCCCTCGGCGGGCGCCGCGACAACCTTTTCCTTCTTCGGCCGCGGGCCGATCGAAGGCTTGGCGTTATCGGCCAGGATCTCGGTGATGCGAAGCACCGTGAGCTCGTCGCGATAACCGCGCTTGCGGCGCGAATTCTTGCGGCGGCGCTTCTTGAACGCGATCACCTTGGCGCCGCGCTTGTGGTCCAGCACTTCTGCCGCGACCGAGGCGCCGGCAACCGTGGGCATGCCCAGCACCGGCGTGTCACCGCCGAGCACCAGAACTTCGCCAAGTTGCACGATCGTGCCGACTTCGCCGGCGATCTTGCCTATCTCGAGTACATCATTCGGAACGACCCGGTATTGCCGGCCGCCGGTTTTGATGACTGCGAACATCGTTTTATTCCTTCGTGTTCGATCCCGGCCTCGGACGTCGTCCCCACAGGGTCATGTCCGGGTCGGCTTTTTGGTCAGTCGTTATGGGTACGATTTTCGCACGGTCGGGGCGTAAACCCTCAAATTCGCGCAAAAACAAGCGGCGCGAGAAATCCCGCGCCGGATGCCGGGACTTATAGCCGCTGGCAGCCCCGAGTCAAGGCAAAGGAGCCGAAAAACCGGGCCAAATGAAGGATTTGGGTCAGGAAACGGCGAACAGGGCAGCCTGTTCGCTGCTCGCCATCAGCCATTGGCCACCCGCCCAGTGAAACCAATGGGTTCCCCGCCCGTTGTGTAACCGAAATCCGGTTGGGCAAGGGCAAAAATGGCAGAAGACACAGTCACGACAACGGGCATCGCCCGCCACGGCGCAGGCCGTCTACCGTCCGTCGAGGTCGACAGTTTTAATATCGAGCTGAAGGACGATGACGGGTTCCTCGGCGACCGCGCCAGCAAGGGCGCGTTTCGCAAGATACTGGATACGCTGCGCAAGCCGCTGCAGAAAAACGGCGACGATCCGCTCGGGAAAAAATCCACCGACGAGATCGCCAAGGGTGACCTCGACGAGGCGCTGGTGGGCGACGATGTCGCTGCCGCCGCGCTGGTGCATGGCGCGATCGAGGAATTCGCGCAGGAGCTGGCCTATGTGACCGGGCGCTTCCTCAAGACCAAGGCCTGGGCCGATACCGAGCGCATCGTGGTCGGCGGCGGATTCCGGCAAAGTCGGGTCGGCGAACTCGCGATCGCCCGCACCGCGATTCTCCTCAAGGCCGAGGAGCATGACGTCGAACTGGTGCCGATCCGTTTTCATCCGGATGACGCCGGCCTGATCGGCGCGCTGCACCTGGCGCCGTCATGGATTTTCGAGGGCTATGACAGCATCCTGAGCGTGGATATCGGCGGCACCAACATCCGCTGCGGCGTGGTCGAGACGCGCTGGAAGAAGGCGCCCGATCTTTCGAAGGCCGAGGTGTGGAAGTCCGAACTGTGGCGTCATGCCGATGACGAGCCGACGCGCGAGGGCGCCGTGAAACGGCTGGTCAAGATGTTGAAGGATCTGATCACCGAGGCTGAAACAGAGGGCCACAAGCTGGCGCCTTTCATCGGCATCGCCTGTCCCGGCGTGATCAACGGGGATGGCTCGATCGAAAAAGGCGCGCAGAACCTGCCGGGTAATTGGGAGAGCAGCAAATTCAACCTGCCGGCAAGTCTCGTGGAGGCGATACCGATGATCGGCGATCACGACACGGCGGTGTTGATGCATAATGACGGCGTCGTGCAGGGGCTTTCCGAGGTCCCTTACATGCAGGATGTCGAGCGATGGGGCGTGCTGACCATCGGTACCGGTCTCGGCAATGCGCGTTTCACCAATCGCAGGAAAGAAAACGGCAAGGGCGAAAAGGCCAAAGACAAGGGCGACAGCGACAAGGACGACAAGAAAGCAAAGAAGGGTAAAGATTAACGGGCGCGTTCGAGTTCGGTTAATGCCGGCGCACATCGCGCAAAACCCCTGAAAACAAGGGGCCGGAGCGATCTTCGCGTATCCAGTGCTGCGCGCGATGAGAGTTCCGCCGGCGCGCGGTAAGGTTGACTGGTTAGGTTAAAACCGGGATCGCGTTGCCCTTTCCGCGCGCGCCGCTACCGTCAAATCGTCGCTCCAGCTGACCGGCGAAGCCGCACTTCCCGGCCAGAATTTCAAAGTAGCGGCACGGGGCCGTCAGTGTTTTGTCGCGTCTGGCGGCCCCACCTTTATCTCGGTTTCCACTCATAGCGTTTTCGAGCGAAGTGGGTACCGGTTCGCGTGAAGAAAACGCGTCAAAAAAAGAGTCATTACCAGCCGATCCGCTGAAAGAACGCCGCGATCTCGGATGCCGCGCGATCGGGATCCTCGCGATGCGCGAAGTGACCGACGCCTTCAAACATCGCAAGATCGAGATTTGAAAAGGTCTCGCCGAGCCGATCGGTCCAGGCGTAGGGAAACAGCGGGTCGTGTTCGGCCCAGCGAACGCAGGTCGGCAGATCGATCGGCGCCAGCCTGGGCGCCTCGCCCTTCAGCATGCGGATCCGCCCGGCATGCGCGCCGCGGTAGTACGCAAAGCCGCCTGCGAGGTTGCCGTCTTTGAGGAAATTATCGACGAACGCTTCGAGCACGTCGTCGAACGCGCGGGCGCGATGGCTCCAGTGTTTCAGGAAATAGCCGATATAGGCGCGGCAGCTCTCGCGGCTGGCGCCGATCAGTATTGGTGCGATCTCCAGCTGGTTGAGCGACTGGTACCAGATGTGGTTCAGCCGGTCCGGCTCCGCCATCCGCCGCCCGATGCCGGGATAGAGAAAATCGAAGAAGAACAATCCGGCGATGCGTTCCGGCGCGGCGCGCGCCATCGGCTGCATCAGCCCGCCGCCGACATCGTGGCCGACAATGCCGGCCTGATCGAGGCCGAGCGCGTCCATCAGCGCCAGCATATCGGCGGCGTGCTGATCGGGACCGTGCGGCCCGTTGGGCTTGTCGCTGTCGCCGAAACCGCGCAAGTCGGGCGCATAAAGCGTGAAGCGATCGGCGAGCCGCGCCATGACAGGCTCCCAGGTCAGCCAGAATTCGGGCCAGCCATGCAGCAATAACAGCGGCTGTCCTTTCCCGGCGCGGGCGACATGGAACGCCGCACCATTGGCACGAATCGTCAAATGCTCCATTTTTCAGCTCCTTTTTTCAGGTCCTGGGTGCGCCTGGGTGTCAGCGAAAATCTTGCCCCCGCGCCTTGTCTGGCCCGCCGTCCTCGCCTAGAACTCGCCCCGACCGCGGGGCCTCGAGGAATCACCCCCAAATTGGCGCCTGGAGAGGTGGCAGAGTGGTCGAATGCACCGCACTCGAAATGCGGCATAGGTGCAAGCCTATCGGGGGTTCGAATCCCTCCCTCTCCGCCAATTAGCCCGCACCCCAATTAGCAGTCCAAGGGCCCCCTAGGCCCGTGTTTCGCGCAGTTCGACGCCCCAAGCAGAGGCGAGGCGCGTGACTGTACCAAGGTCTGTACCAGCAAAAGTACCAGCGAAAAGACGCCGCGACCGGCAACCCGCGGGGCCGCGGCCGCCGCGTTATCTGACCGGCGACCCCTCCGGCTGGCGCTTTCAGTTGCGGCTTTCCCCGCAATTCTTCGGAAACGGTACTTCGGCCGGATCCCGTCTTGCAGGGTCCGCCCCTATGGTCCGGGCCACGTTGGGTCCGCGCCGCCGCGGCGAGGCCAAACGCCTGGCGGTACAGCTTGCGAGCCTCTGCCAGACCATCTGCAGCTTCGCGGCCGATATCTGGAAGGGGACATCGATGAACACGTTGAACTTCGGCGACAGAGAGAACGACCTGGTCAGGCACACGATTGCTGCGTGCCAGAATGCCATCACGCGTGCGCTCGAAAATCCGTCGCAGGCGATCGGCCTGGCGCGGGGCATCGAATCGGCACTGACCTCGCTGCAGCTCGTCGAACGGGAGGTTGCCAAGGGTGAGGCGGGGGCGGCCGCCGTGACCGAAAACGCGGAATGCTTGACGCGCGCCGCGCTGAACGACGTCCTGAAGCTCGCCTCCGCGCCGGAAAAGGCGCGCGCGGCGCTCGCCGCAGTCGAGCAGGTCGGGCCCACCGTCCAGGCGGCATGCGGCCCCGCCTCGCCGGCGGTGCGGCAGAAGACGGAGCCCGATCGCGTGCTGCCGCTCTTCGGCGAGATATCGCAAAGCTACATCGATATGCGCGTTGCGCGAGACGGCGAGGATCACGACGAGATCCCGAGACTGATCCTGCGCCGCCAGGTATTCCTCGACCTGATCGGTGACCGCGCGCCGGACAAATACTTTCCGCGCGACCTGCAGGCCTTCGTCAACAAGATGCAGCACTTCCCCTCGAACGTGAGCAAGCGCTCGGACGTCGCCGGAATGTCGACGCATCAGATTCTCGAGGCCAACAAGGACTTTACGATCGCCCCGGCGATGGCGAAGAAGACCATGACCGACGGCTACGTCGCCAACGTCAAGACGATGATGCGCCATGCCATGCTGGATTACAATTATCACGATCCATTCGCCGGCGCGAAGCTCTCCTATCCCAAGGCCTATCTGCCGTCGAAGCCGCGCGAGGGCGTCTCGGTTGCGGTCGTCAACCGTCTCTTCCACGATGGCGTCAGGTCCGGCATTCTGGACGAGGCGATGTTCCCGCTGCTGGGCAAGCTCACCTCGCGGCGCCTCGGCCTGCTCGCCTATCTGCAGGGCTCCGACATCCGCGAGAAGCACGGCGTCTGGATCGCGCAGACCGACGGCATCGTCGAGGTCGTGAACGGGACGACGGGAAAGAAGGAATGGCGGCGCGTTCCGATCAAAACGTCCGAGTCGATGACCTTCTACGTGCTGCACAATTACCTGGATGAGATCGGCTTCATCACGTGGATGCGATCGCGCAGCGGTTTCATCTTCGAGGCAGCGCACGAGCATCCCGATCCGTCGAAGTACATGAGCAAGACCATGCAGAACATCCTCAAGCGCTGCGGCGCCAAAGGCGGCGAGGTGTTCCACTCATTGCGCGGTGATGCGATCGACGAGATGCGCGATGCGGACGTTGAGGGTCGTGCCCGGCGGTTGCAGTCCGGACACGAGCTCGGTGACGTGCACGACAAGTACGGTTTCCGCGCGCTCACGGCCAAACAGTGCCAGTACCTTGCCAGCCTGCCGCTGCAGGAGGGAATCGACTGGGACATTTTCCGCGGGCTGGATTTCGACGCAATGGCCAAGCGCCGCCGTACGCGGGGCCGGCGCCCCAAATCGAAGGAGAGCTAGCTTGTCAGCAATTCAACTTCAGTCCGCAGCTGCGCCCGGAGCGATGCCGCTCAGGTCAGGCTCCCAGCTTTCCATCGTCGCCTGCGTCGGCAAGGGCGGCGCCGGAAAATCCACGGTCGCAACCAACCTCGCCGTGATGGCCTGCCTGTCGGGTCGAAGGAGCGCCATCATCGACGCCGATCCGCAAGCATCCAGCTATGCGTGGAAGTGCGTGCGCGCCAACGGCGACGTTCCGGTGGTTCGCTGCGTCGTCGAGGCGCTCGCGGACGCGATCGAGGCTGCGCGGCGCGCCGGCATCGAGATCCTCTTCGTCGACATGCCGCCGGACTGGCGCCACGTGCCCAATGTCGCGCGTCTCGCCGATCTCGTGCTGGTGACGATGAGGCCGACCCTGTTCGATCTCAAGGTCACGCGGATGCTCGTCCCGATCCTCAACTCCGCAAACAGCAGCTTCGCCGTCATCCTAAACGCCGCGCCGCCGCTCCGTGAGCTCGGCGAGCCGCCGATGGTACGGCAGGCGCGCGAGGCCTTGGCCGACATCGGCTCGCGCCTTTGGCGGCGCCAGATCACCCATCGCGTGACCGTGCCCTACGCCACGGTGCGCGGCGCAACCGTTGTCGAGACCGAGCCGGAAGGCCTCGCGGCACAAGAATTCGGCTCGCTCTGGAATGCCGTTCGCAACGACCTGAAACTGGAGGGACCCATCCATGAAGTCGCCTAACGAAACTTTGAGCGCGGCGCTCGCCGCCACCCTCGATCATGCTTCGGACGAAGGCTTCGGGACCGGCGCGGCCGCCAGCGATGCCGAGGCCGAACGTTGCGGGATTCTGGTCCGCGTCACGCCCGAGCTTCGGCGCGAGCTGAAGATCGTAGCGGCCGCGCGCGACACCACAGTGCAGGCGCTGCTCTTGAAGGCGATCGTGGCTGTGCTCGAGGAACCGCCGTCGGCGCCGAAGCCGTGAGCAGATTGCAGGCTGACAAGACGGGCCGACAAGTTGGGCCGACAAGTGCGCAAAAGTGGGCCGACAATAACAAGGTGGCAGTGATGATGGATAGCGAAGACGTGCTGAAACGGGCCGAAGCCCTGTACGAACTCATTCCAGCGCGACACGTCAACGACGAAACGGCGCAAATCCACCGGGACGAGTTTCTGCGGATGTGGAACTCGAACGGCCTCGATCCGCTGCAGGACGACATCGCGCTCGACACCTACTACCACCGCCGCGCGTCATTGTACTTCGGCGCGCGGGAGTTTCTGTTGGGTAGCGCAATCGAATATCTGTCGGCGGTCAGGCGCGGCGACGAGATGGCGGCACGCCGGTGGATTTTGCGGCTGCGGCAGGGGGTCGAACGCCTGGCGCCGATCCTGTTGCTGGAGCCGCCGGCGCCGGAGGGCGTCCTACCCTTCGAACGGCCGCCTTCGCGCTGGCATACCTCGTCCAACGCGACGCGCGAGCGCGGCCAGGACAGCAAGGAAAGCGTGCTCGAACTGCTGAAGGATGATCCGGCCTGGGACATTCGCTTCTGGAACGAAGTCGTCAAAACCAAGGACCTCATCCATCGCGACGTGATCGCAGTACACGTGGTGGCGCCGATGCGTCCCGAAGAGACGGTGCCGGGCGATCGTCCGCATGGCTGGTCCCCCGGAGTGGTTCTCACCCTCCGTACGGAGCGCTGCCTGTCCATCACCTTCGCGCCGGTCAAGTCGCAAGAAGGCTTGTTTGGAACGGGCCTGACGGAGATCCGGGTCGATCCCGTGGCTTACGGAGAGCCGGCCCGCTATCTGGCCGCGCGCTGTAAGGCCGCCGGCGACACCATCGTGATCTGCACCAAGTCCAAGAATGCCGTCCGCAAGGCGATGGCGAAGATCGGGAAGCGGGCCTTGCCGGAACTCGGCAACGTCATGCTGACGCCTTACGTCTTCCGGCATCAGCTCATCGCTGATTTCAAGAAGACGCTGGGCGGCGGTGAAGACGTTGCGGCGGCCGCAGGGCAGGGGACCGATAGCACCCAGTCCCACTACGCCGGCGCCGCCTATGGCCGGAAACGCGAGGGGATCATCAGCATTACGGCATTGCGTCGTCCGCGTTGCGGCAACGTCGAACGTGCTCGCGCCTTGGGGCGTCGTCGGCGCGACAAGCCCGGTCGCGATAACGAGTGAGGTCTGAATCGGGTTGAACCTTGCCGGCGGTGCAAGGCGCCGCGCTAGACATTGTCGCTGACCGGAGGGTTACCAATGGGGTCGGCTGGTCTCGGCGAGGAGAGGCGTCGTAGGCGCGGAGAGCATGACCCGTCCTGATCCAATCAGAACCGGTCATGCTCTACGGTGCCGGCGCTTCGTCGTGACGTCGCCCGGCCACCACCGGCCAGTACCAGCCGTCAGGCCCCATCGCCTTCATGGCGTCCCTGATGGCCTCGATCTCGGAGTTGGAGAAGCGATCAAGCAGCTCAAGCGCCGGCTTGCCGCAGGGCAGGAGGGTGGCAGCCAGATCGACGATGAGCCGCTCCCCGGTCGATTCCGTCCCCACGGCGCCCTTGCCGCTCGCGCCGCGCGCGATGTACCAGGTCCAGCTCTTGGCGGCGTGCATGCGTGCGGCCCGGCGTTCCTCCTGCAGCCGAAGCAGCGTCGCTGGAACACCCGCCGTCGCGAGTGCCTTTGCAGCCGCTTCAAGCATATCCGCGCGGCCGCCCGCAACGATGGCGCCACCGTCGAAGACCTCTTCCCTCGACGAGCAGGCATGCCACCCCTGATGGTCGAGCCGCATCAGCACGGCGACGTCGCCGGTCGACGTCACGTGGAACACATCCGGCCCCATCCAGGACACCGGCATGATGGACTTCACTTCGAGAGCAGTCTTGATGGTCATTGTGACTCCTAGGTTGGCGTCGGCGGTGCTGTCATCCGCAAATCAGGTATTTGCAGCCGAGGATCGGTGACGTCGGATTCCTAGATGAAAACGGCCAGGTCCTCGTCGTCGTCGTCGCTGAGAACGACTTCCTCCCTGGGGCGATTGGCCAGCTTTAGCTCCAAGCGCCAGATGTCCGGGAGGTCGCGGTGCGGAGACAGCGCGGGGTTGCAGTAGCGGCGCCAGAAGTTGGTGAGCGGCATGAACCTCCACTCGCCTTCGAAGAAGATGGCGTTGCCGTCAGGATGCACCGCCTTGCACTGGAGGATGTCCCACTCCGTCACCCGAAGGGACCAGGCCAGTTCGTTGATGTCGGCGACGACCTTGCGCCCGAAGAGCTTGTCGCGTTCGTTGAGGAGCCAGCAGGCGTGACGTGCCGATTTCGGATCCTTGAGGCATTGAACGATCTCGTCATGGCGGTGCCGACGCAGCCATTCTTGAACGAGGCCCAGCCTCAATCCGACCACGAGCAGGACCGGATCTCTGTCTTCCGCCGCGAGAAGAATTTGGTGGAAATCCTCGACCAGAAAGGGAAGATCGCTCTCCGTCACTTCGATGGTGGGCACGCCGAATTCCGCGTACATGGAAATCGCGCTCTCGGCCACGCTGCGGTAGACGAAGGCGATGACCTTGACTGAGTTTGGGTGGGTCGGATCGCAAATCCAGTGGCGTTCCCACGGCATACTGTTGCGCTGATTGTCGAGGTGCAACTCGATCTTCGCCGCCGGCTCCCCCAGCGCCAGGTAGCGGATCTCGCTCACTTCATCAGGTAACGGAGCGTTGCGTCCGCGCATCGGAACCGCGAGGTTCTCGGCCATGAGCGCGGCGTGTGTCGCCTCGCGCAGCAAAGGCATATATTTGCGGGTCATCTCTCGTCTCCGGGAATTCTGGTAGACCGGCGCGCGAGGCGTTCGCGTGGCCTGCGGTCGGATAATCGTTCGGCCAGTGTCGGCTGGAGTGGGTGACGTGATCCCTCAGCCTTCGACCACGTCGAAAAATGTCTCGACCGGGCCGTTCGCCTGCTCAAGAAGCCGGCGAGCTTCGGTGTCGCCGATCACCTCGATGCCGCAACCGGGGCCGTAGCCGCCGTTCCGAAAATGCTTCCAGCGACCGCAAGCGCCGCTCTCCCCGGCGACGAAAAACGCCCCGCGGCGGGTCCGGTACAGCGCCGTGTATTCGGCGTGGAAATCCAGTGCGACGTGGCCGCCGTTGTTGCAGAGGACGTGCACGAATTGCGCGGTCTCCGTGTCGTAGGCCCGCCCTCCGATGATTCTGCGAATCTGGAGATCATTTCGCATCTTCCCGCCTCTCTATCTAATATTTCTAATTGGACCTTGGTGACTGGTATCCTATCGCGGATGGCTCCTGCCCGTCAAGTTAGGGGCTTACTTTAGACCTTGGCGACTGGTAGAAGGCGATTATTGGTTAACGGATTGAACCGCCTGATCGAACTTGGTGATGACCTTCACATGACTTGGCAGTTCAGCGCCCCCGCCGGCACCGAGGTGGTCAGTTTGGATGAAGCTGGCGCGGCCGGACTCATGGTCGTGAAACTGCGATCTACGAGCCCCATCGACCTGGCCTGCCCGCATTGCGGTGGACCGCGCACCAAGAACGGCACCCGCATCGTACGTTTTCGCGACATTCCCACCGCCTGCGGACAAGCGGTCGTCATCGATTGGCTCAGGCAAAAGTTCGTCTGCTCCCTCTGCCATCGATCGTCCCATGACCAGCACGCCGCATTCGATCGACGCCGCGATATGACGGTTCGGTTCGTCGAGTGGGTCGGGAAGGAGGCCGCCGAGCGAGGGTTCACCGCCGTCGCAAAGCAGACGTCGATCAATCCGAAGGTCGCGCGTCGTGCCTTTCGCGAAACAGAAAAAAAGTTGGGCGCGGATGTCGGGCTGCTGTCGGACGCGATCGCGATCGAGCTGATCGATCTTGCGGGATGCAAGCGACCTGCAATCATCGATGCGAGAGGGGAATTTGTGTTTGAGGTCTACGTTTCATCACAGGACATGCAAACGCGGCTGCCAGCATTCGCGAGCGACTACTTGCGTCAGCATGAGCACCCAATGGTGGTCGCCGACTTATCCCTTTTTCCAGGAAACGAGGGGACGCCCCGCCTCCTTGATGAGGCTTTCGGACCTCAGGTCGAACGCCTGATAAGCAGAGCCTCGCTAGAGCGCGAAGTGGTTCATCGAATCTGGGGCTTGTGCGAACCGCTGCTTGACCAGAAATATCCCGATAGACACACGTGGCGATCCGTCCGGGCAGTGTTCTTCAGGAGGCGGAGCTCGATGAAGAAGATCGCGCGACGGCACCTGCAAGTCTGGGAAAAGATGCTGCAGCCTGAGCTCTACGCAGCTTATATGCTCAAGGAAGATTTCTTGGACATATGGCAAGGGCAAGCGAAGTCTTTTTCGGAAGATCGGTTTGATGCTTGGATACAACGAGCTGTGCGCCATTCCAATTTGCGGCTCGACGCTCTTGTCTTCATGATGCTCTCACACCGGCGCCAAATACTCGCCTTTTCAAGATACGACTTTCTTGATGGCTTCTATAAGCGGCTAAGCGCGATTACCTCACTTGACAAGAACAGAAGTGCGAGAAGCTTCTCGGCAGCACGTGCCGCATTGCTTATGCGCGGCCTCTCGAAGGAAAGAGAGAAACTCAACGAGCTTGTCGGTCAGTTCGCCGACGAGCTGATGGCCACGGGCAAAATCTAGCCACGCCACGCGCGACCATTGCCAAAGAGGAAGGAGATTCCGAAGTGAAATGAGGGTCATGGGAATCGATCTCACATCGCGTCCAACACGCAAGAAGCCAATCGTCTGCATGCATTGCATGTTAGAGAAACGGGTGCTTCGCGCGGATCGTCTTGAACAATGGACAGAATTTGATCAATTTGAGCTCGCGCTTCAAAGACCGGGTCCGTGGATTGCAGGCATCGACTTCCCTTTTGGGCAATCGCGCAAATTCATCGAAAATATCGGTTGGCCTAGCACTTGGCCAGAATATGTTGCGCATGCTGGCTCTCTTGGCCGCGAGGGCTTTCGTGACGCGCTAGACAGTTACCGTAGGGAGCGTTCATTTGGTGATAAAGAGCATCGGCGCGCTACAGACATCGCGGCCTCCTCGATTAGTCCCCAGAAGCTTTACGGCGTACCAGTCGGATTAATGTTTCTTGAGGGCGCGCCTCGGCTGCTCCAATCAGGTGTCGCGATCCCCGTGCTTTGCATGGGCGATCCGGCCAGAATAGTGGTCGAAGCCTATCCAGGCATACTGGCAAGGCACATTGTCGGGCGCGACGGATATAAGAATGACAGCGTAAGAAAACAGACTGAAAAGCAGTACCAAGTCCGCGGCTCTTTGCTTGATCGCATTCTGGGTGGTGAGATCGAAGCAAGATACGGTCTGCAGGTTGAGGCACCAAGATCCTTGGCAGAAGATCCCAGTGCCGACCAATTGGATGCTCTCTTATGTGCAGTCCAAGCAGCTTGGGCGTTTACGATGAGGGAGCACGGTTATGGGGCTCCCCGTGATACCGATCCACTGGAGGGTTGGATAGCTGATCCAAACCTTTGTCAAACTACAGGGCGCTGATAGCCATTGTGATCGGCGGCCAATTTGAGAAGGCTCTTCTTCGTGGAAGTGTTGGATTGTTTCGGAGTCATGCTGGAATAAAAGTTTCTCAAAAAAGGGTTGGGGTCGATGTTGATTGTGCTTGAAATCTATTCGGTGGGTCACCTTGCTCAATAATTTAAAGAACTCCCGTGCAGCCGGCCAAGCGTTCCCGCTGCAATCAACGAATCAAAATAGCGATTAACTGTTACTAACAGCTCAGCGTTCTTCACCAGCAGGCCGACCTCCAGGTTACGATTGAATGCGTCGTCCGTGAGATTGGCGCTGGAAACCAGCGCAATATCGTCCACAATGGCCACCTTAGCGTGAAGTTTTCCAGGACGGCCCGCTTGATTTCGTTCACGCTTGTCAACAGGCCAGTGGTAGATCTCCGACACTTGGATAAGAGCGGCAGGAAAGGCTCTCAGCGCGTCGTAACTAAGCTGGCCTTCCGAGGACCCTTCAAATTCGAGAATCAATCGAATTCTTGCCCCGGCCTTTGAAGCTTTCTGGAGTCCACCGGTCAATCGTTCGATCTTCGCCGCAGCGAAGGTAACCAACAGAATGTCACGCTTAGCGTTGGCTATCAGGTCATAGAGCGCCTGATCGATCCGACGGACTGATATCTGATTTGCTGGTGACGGACCCGACCAAAGAAGCTCTATGTGTTGTTCAGCCCGTAAGTGTTGAAAGGTGGTGAAGGAGGTGTTGAGCGCCCAGCTTAAGGCTTCCCAAGACATCGTTCCTACACAAGAACGAACGACCTTGGACATCAAGAATGAAAGATCGGCGTTGTTGGTATTCGGTATGTTTTTGAGGACGAATTCCACGTTGGAAGCGGACGGAACGTTGCGGAGAACTTCACAAGTGGACGCAATCCAATTTGTCGGCGCCCTCCGAATTAGGTTCTCGATGGCAATGAAAAATTCGTCCGCCATGGCATTCAATCAAAGAACGCTGTGCCGCGGGCAGAGAACGTATTCACCAACACAGAGCGATCGAGATACCGATTGCCGCGTTCGCACGATGTTTCCGGCGAGAATTGGCATGCATGGCAGCAGGCTCCTTGGATACCGCGACCGTGGACATCTGGTCGATGTTCGGAACAAAGGGGATCGGACGCGCAGATGCGCATACTCTCGAAAGCTTGTTGGAGATGACGACCAAGTGTTTGGGGTGTACCCAGCTCCACGAGGCCACCTAAGGTGCCTTCGCTGTCGGGCGCTGCGGTGTAGAGCAAGATACCAGCCATAGGACCGCCAACTTCGTTCGCGTTCCGCGAATAAAGTCGCTCACGCACGCTTGCTGCCGTATAACCGCAGTCGAGCACAATTTGACGCATCAGCGCGTGAGACAAGGAGTGCAGCAGCACTAACCGGATCCCAGGGAAACCTTCGTTTGCAGGTTTTAGTTTTCTGAGCGTCCGCCAGGCCTGGTGCGATTTGAGGAATTCCCGCTCAAGCTCCTGTACTTCCGGCTTCACTTGCCAGCTCTGTAATGCCTCCTCGCGAATGCGAAGAAAAATTCCTTCACCTCGGACTTCGGATGCGGGCAGCCATTTGGGGCTTTCGCGCGAAAGCTTAGTCAGACGGCCATCTGCCACAACTGTCGCCTCAGCGAAGTCGGCGTTCGATTCGACCCTGGTGAATCCTAGTAGCGCTCGTACTTCGCGAATTCGCTCTACTAACAGTACGTCCTCAAAGAAAGGTTCAAATCCTTTTGGGGGCGCAACCCGCTTCAGCTTAAAGTCGCGGCTCTCAGCAGCAGAATCCGGTTTGGAGAAAACCTGCCACTCCGGAAGTTTCAGGTCTTCTGGCGGAGTGGTTGCTTGCTGCGTACCCGTGCGCTTAGTTTCAATCGCTACCCAAATAGCTTCATCCGTGTATTCCGAGAACAGCGGAATTAGCGACTGGAACCTCTGGAGCTTCTTGCGGAGCAGACGGACTTCATCGACATCCTCGGTATCCTTCAGTTCCGCCCACTGCTCCTCGATCAATTTTCCAAGTTTGTCTGTAGCTCTTGGAATCGAAAGTGCAGAAAGAGGTATTGGGAACCAGGCATTCGAAGCGCCCAACAGGATCGTCTTTGCGTCCTCTTCGCAGTTCCGTTCTACTAGTCGTAAATGCGGATGATGGCCGGGGCAGTCAAATGGCGCGTCAGGATCGAATGCATCTGCCATCCGGCGCTCAACGTTGCATGTGTGGCATTTGACAATGATATCCGAGGCGTCACCGGACGCTCCGAACTCGCGCATGCTCAACGTCGCGGGCCGGCAAGGAACGTTGCCCTTATGTACGAAATTGAGCCAAGGAAAATCGGTGAGATGGCCCTCCCGACAAGCGAGAAGGAAACGCACTGAATGTGCTGAGGGCGGCGTTCCACCTTGGCTCTTTAGGCAGCCTTGATGGACATAGGCTGTTTTGTCTGGACGCCACGGATCTTGTATCAACTTGAAGACGCCTGATTCCACGGTGGACAGCGTGTCGCACAGTGAGCACCGCATCCAGCGCGGAAACGGCACAACAGGCACGCCAATTGCTGGTGCAGCCGGATCTCGATCCGCGCTGTCCAACTTGATCGGAGGCAAATAGAGCTTGCTCATCTGCGAGCCAAGGCGCTTCTGGACCGCGGCGACAAGGCGGTCCTCCTCCAGCTCCTTGCAGTAGCGGGTATCCCAATCGTCCAGCCCCATCACCATTGCGGACATGTTTGGCAGGTCGACGAGCGAGCCGACACCGAAGGTGAAGATTATTTGACTGGGACGGAGTTCACCGAGTTCGTTCATTGCATGATCCTTAGTCGGCTCGGAGCCCGGTGAAGTGTTGGTCGAGAACCAGGTCGACAGTGCCCTCTACATCGCGCAACGAGTTCAGACAGGTGAACAATTCCCAGTCCCTTTCGCTGGCCTGCTCCAGCAAACCTACTGTGGCGCCTCCTTCCGATCGGTAGCCGAGCTTGTGATCTTTCTGGTTGTGTACGCGACGAAGCCATTCGTCACGACGCCGAGCGAGCATGTCTTTAATGCGCGCTGCGACTGCAGGGTCATGGGTAGCATTGCCACCACGTTTACCCAAAATATCGAACAGCTTTGCCCACACCGGATCGGTGTCCAGCACTTCGCCAGCCCTCATGTTGGCATTCAGATGATCGTCCCATAGGCGCGTCAAAGCCACCATCACACCGGACAATCCGCGATCCAGCGCCCTAGCTGAAAAGGGAGTGACCGAAAGCGCTTCGACATGCTTGTAGAAAGTTTCGTGGTAATGCTCGAAACGTTCGTAGTGCGATAAATCTCGGGGTCTCGCCCAGTTAAAGACCGTAGTAACCAAACCCGGACCATCAGCAGAACGTCCGACACGGCTGGTCGCCTGAATGTATTCGGAGGTATTCTTTGGCTGGCCGGCTACCAGCATCAAACCTAGGCGGTCGATGTCCACGCCGACCGAGATCATATTAGTCGCGAGGACGACATCGTAGGGCACCGCCGAGCTTGTTCTCTGGCCTGCCTTACGTTCGGCGGCCCGCTGAACTTCCAGCGTCTTGTCGAAGGTCGCCTCCAATCGTTCCAAAATTTTTGGAATGTCTGTGCCCGACCTGCGGGACGTCATTTCTTCCAATGCTCGAATGCGGCGCTTGGCCAGTCCGCGTTGATCTGCATCGCGAAGGCGAGCGCGAATGTCGTCATCGACAAGCCGTCTTGTACCAGCCAGCTCGCGGATTGAGTTGAAATAGCCAGTCAGCGTCATCCACGGATCGGCTAGTCGGTCGTACTTGTCATACAGCACCTGGGCCGCGGCCATATGGGCAACGTAGCCGCGGATCATGGCCACGGGATAGCGGCGTCCGAACGGGCTAAAGCCCAGGTAACGACGCCCAGGATAGTCGGCGCCGGTTGGACGCTGGATAGCAAAGAAGCTGTCGCGGATGCTGGTGCCTTGAGGTGGGAACACTTCCAGCCTGCGGACGAACAGCTTCTGAACCTGGTCAGGAGCGCGACGTATGGTAGCGGTAGATGCAACGATCTTGGGACGCACCTTCTTGCTGTCGACCTCCCAGGAACACAGCTCATCCACGGCGGACTCATAAAGTCCAACCATCGAGCCAAGTGGCCCACTGATGAGGTGTAACTCGTCCTGAATGATCAGATCAGGTGGACGAAGGAAGCTATGCGGGCGGTTTTTGACGGAGGGTAGATTATTGCGAGCTGGGTGGTATTTTCCGTCCTCAACTTCGGGTGACAAGAAGCCGTGACGATCGCACACCTCCGTCACCTTGCCGAACAGCATTTGAGTCCGGCCGTTCCAGGGCATCTGGGCGAATTTGTCCACCGTGGCGATCAGCAGGGACGGGGGACGACGGTAGATTTCCTCATCCACCACCATCACCGGGAGCCCTTCCTTGGGCGCGTTCCGCTCCGTGAATTCGCACCGACCCAGATTGTCTCCACAGTAAGTAACGCAACGGCCGATATCGCTGGGCGCCTCATAGACTCGGAGATGCTGTTCTCGGATTTCGCTCCCGCACCACGGGCATGAGGTAATTTGGTGAGGGTTACCGTTGGAGGATGGCCGGCCGCCAACGCTGCGCTGGCGCAAAGCATTCGCTGCCGCGGCCAGCGTATTGGGTGTGGTCTTATTACCTACCCAAAGGCCTAGACGGAACGGCGTCTCGCCCCACTTGGCTATCTCGGCACGACGGATGGTTTCACAAGCACAAATCAGTGCCGTGGCACGCTGGAACTGTTGCAAGGTCAAGAGCCGCAACGTGTAGCGCATCAGCACGGCAACCCCGTGATCGCCTCGAAGACCCTCGATCTCGCCCTGCAGCCGGCGCAGCGCCAACGTATAAGCTGTCAGCCCCAGATAGGCCTCAGTCTTGCCGCCACCCGTGGCAAACCACAGGAGATCAGCCACGGCATCGGTTTCATGGCTTCGGTCCGGGTGATGCAGATCGCTCAGGCTGGGCAGGTTAAGTAGAACGAAGGCCAGCTGAAACAAACGCCAACTTCGGTTCTTTGCCTCGTCCAGGGTTGCTACCCCATCCTCAACCTTCATTTCCTTCTTGCGCACCCTACGCGCAAACGTGGAATGAACGCGCTGCTGCCACATGGCGCGATTGGCAAAGCGAAAAGCTTCTTCGGCCCGTGCGTTCGTCTCGATCAAATCGATGCCGGCCTTGATGCGTTCGAGTGCTCGCGTGCATGAGGCCACCGATCGCTTGGCAGCCTGTTCATGCCCTTGCAGCTTCTCGGAAGGTAGCGTCAACTTGGCGGCCTCGATCTTGATCCAGGCTGTGTAGGCCGTCTCGATATATCGCAGGCTGGTAATCAGTTCGTTCTTTGGCAACTCGGCGAGCGCCTTCATGTCCATCGTTAGGCTTGAGAGATTCGCGTCGTCGGCCGCAGAACGAGGGGTCTGCTGTGGGACTTCGAAGGTAGGCACCCATTCGGTTTCCACTTGTATGGCGCGCTCAGCCAGCGGCTCGGCCAGTGTGGAGTGCACCGAAATGCCGTGCCCCACAGCGAACTCGCGTTGATGCCGGTAAAGCATCTCCAGGGTTTCTGTTTCGTCGCGGGTCAACGGGTCCATCCGCGAAAGGTCAGCCTTGGAGCTTTTGCGTTGAACGAAAATCGGCTCCCCGTGAGATCCATGCACGCGCAGTTTTGGCTGAAACACCCAAACCTCGTCCTTCGGCTCGCCGCGGCGGGTGCGCTCCTCCTGCTGGTTGACCATGAACAACGTCACGACCCAGCCATCGACCGTTAACCGCATCCTCCCTTGCAATTGGACTAGCGGGTGCTCGGAGTGAAATGCGTCAGGTTCAATTGCTTCGTTCTTGAGGGACAAAACTCTCGGAGGTGAAACAACTCGAATCCTCTTCCAGACGTTGGCAGGGTTGCCGTCTTTTTTGCTTTGCGCATCGCTTTTGACGCGAAGATATTGACCCCATTCCGCCTCTACGACGATTTCCTTTGCTTCGTCGGAGACGACGAAACTCAGGCCCATCGATGATGGAAAATAAGTGCCCCCTGCTGGTACTCCTGAATCCGGTGCTCCCTCTTCGCCATCGTCGCCATCGCCGGCGGCGAGCTCATCCAGCGCGCCGGCGTCAACTTCTTCGTCCTTGGGGGCCAGCATGCCGACCAAGTAGCGTTGATAAACGTGGTCCTCGTATTGGTTTAGTTCCTCGTCAGGGCCACCCGCGGGACCAAGAAGATCGCGGATGACCATTTCTGTGAGCTCATCGCGCAAGTCGCTCGGCGTCCGGCGTGCGAGAGCCGTCGTACCCAGACCCTGCGCAGCGGCTGTATTAAATGCGCTCATGAAGCCCCCCAGATTACAACAAGTCGAGCGTTAATTTGTCAGCCGTGATTTTTTTCTTCCGACCGCGTTTAACAGGAGCAGAAATAGCCAGCGCAGTATTCTCGGCCGCTTCTTCCGCATAGCGTTCGTGGTTCAAGAGTAATAAGCGACCGAGCACGGCGCGCCCGGCTGACTCGCTAATGGTGAAACGAATCCCCTGTTTCGTTTCATGGAAACCGTGGCCCAAATCCAAATCACTCCAGCCGTAAGCAACGGCGACGGATTGATCCATTTCCATGTGCAGTTCCCTAAGTCGAGCGATATCATCTGATTCTTCGCTTCGATTATGAAAAAGGTTGTAGATGTCGGTCAGCCCTTCATCACGAGCGCGCATTGTTCGGCGGCGATGTTCGTAATAGCGCTCGCCGATAGCTCTCAATTCAGTGGTATGGGCAGGAATTGGAAGCGTGAGAAAACAAGCTGCGGGCGAATAACTGAGGAGTGAAAGGTTTGTTGTACCATGACGCCAGGCCCACACGCTGTGGAAGCTGGATTGCAGGAGGGTAAACATGGCCGCATCGTCCGTCGCGAAAACCGTCAAACGGTCGGAAAAGACCCAAGACTTCTCTGCCCAATCAACCATCACATGCGGTGTTACGCGCGAAAGGACGAGTACCTTTTCTACCTTTGTAAGTGCCTCATCTAGCGCCCATCTCCATTGACCGAAATGCCACCAGGCCGCACGAAGCTTTCTATTCCAAGCGGTAGTTGGCGGAAGCTTTTCCCGCTGAGGCCTCACATGATTACCGACCCATTCGAGGCAATGCGGAAAGTCGCTTGCGACGGGCCCATCATATTCAGGCGGTGCGGATTCCCGATACAAGGGCCAATCGTAGAAAGTAATGACATAATCTTCTGGTGCTTGGATTGATTGACCGTTCAGCAGCGCTCCTGTTAGATATGGTCTTAGAACTTGAGCATTTTGTGGATCGCTTTCCAAGAGTTGCTGCGCCTTTTGGCTTGGAACTACGAATCCTTCGCCCGAAAGTTTCGCGCCCTCGAAGGCGATGTCCTCATTTGCTCTCAGTTTAGTCGGCTCAGCGTTCGCGGAGTCCGCCGCTTTCATCGATGCGTCGATGTGCGCCACAGGCTCGTCATCAACGTAGCAAGCCCCTTGCCACTCACCCACGTAAACCCACACCATCGCGTAATATACCGTGGCTGTACCTGGCCACCTGCGGCTCGGAACACTCCGGATGATTTTATGCCCCCGCTTGAGAACTTGGCTCAAGCCCACTTCTTTCGCGTCCCCTTGGCCAAGAGAATTCGTTACAATCAGACCAAAAATGCCTGCTTTACGTGTAAGCCGTTCTGCGCGAAGTAAAAAATAAGTAGCGATATCCGCTGTGCCTCTTGTTCCAGTAACGTCGTTCGCTATTCGCGCTACGATAAAAGCACGGTAATCTCTGCCGAAAGCGGTTTCCAATTTCGCTCCACCCATGAACGGTGGGTTGCCGACGAACGCATCGAAGCCGCCACGAGAAAACACTTCCGGGAATTCCAATGCCCAGTGAAATGGACGGCATCCCCGCAGTTGCTCGCTTGCGCGTGCTTTGAATTCCAAGAGCGACGTCTTCATCGCTGCTTCGGCGCGTTCAGCAACGACAATACGCTGATCCTCGTATGCCTTACCGTGAAGGTCGTTTAGTTCCAAGGCGATAAGCCAATCGGACAGCGCCTTGATTGTGGCGGTCGCCGCTTCGGCTTCGGTATGTAGGCGATACTTCGCTTCGATCTGAGCGCGATCGTTGGAAGGCAGTTTTTCCAAAATCTGGCGTTTTGTGGAGGAGTCCTCCACATAGAGGGATAAGTTGGCGGTCGCAAATGTCACTTGCCGTTCGCCGGAACGGAGGCTGAAGTAATCGATCTCCTTCAACGATGTTACGCCAAGCAAAGAGTCGCCGCACTTGAGTGCGTGATCGAGAAAGCTGAAGGGCCGGTCACGTTGAAGCGTGACGAGCCAGAGGGAGAGTTTGGCCATTTCCACGGCCATCGGGTTGATGTCCACGCCATATAGACAACGGTCGGCGACCACGCGCCGAGCGATTGCGATCCGCTCATTGGTGTCCGCAGGTATAAGGCGTTCTCTTGGAGAGCCGGTCGAAAAGGTACCTTCTGCCGTAATCAGGACTTCGTCAGGATGGTCGTTTTCAAGATTTTCCCACGCTTCGACGAGCCGCTCCGACATATAGCGACAGGCTTGCACTAGAAAGGCGCCAGAGCCCATCGCCATGTCACACACTTTGAGGTCAAGTATCGCCTTGGGCAATTTGAGTTTCCAGTGCTCCCGCGGCCAGCCCTCGACGGATCCTTCGTAGACTAGCGGCTCGAGGGTATGCTGGACGATCGGCTCGGTGAGCGATGGCGGTGTGTAATGGGTACCTGTGCTTCGACGCGTTGTGGTCGTTGTTACATAAATGCTATCGGTCAAAGTCACCAGCGGTCGACCGAAGGAGTCTTCGCGGATCAGATTGACGAAGGGCCGGACGCGCTCCAACAGCTCGTTGTCGTGCCCGCACGCTATCAGCAGCCTGTGATCGTCGATCAAACCGCCCTCGTCCATTGCCCGTTTCAATGCTGACAAGGAGCGGCCTGTTTTCTCCTTGAGAAATTCAAGAAGCTTGTCCCTGCCCTGAATGAATAGTGATTCTAGTGCTGCGAGTGAAAAGTCATTTTCCTTGTGTCGCGAGCCTTTGATACCTAGGACTGGAGCACTGGCTCGTACGGCTGTTCGGTCAAGAAGACCCTCATAGACGTGTCCAATCTGCTCAACTCCGAGCGCGCGAAATGAAATCCGCCTGGATTCTGCAGGCCCTCCGCCTGGCACTCTGACTTGCAGCCGTTGTAACGAATTGAGCAAGTGTAGGACGATGCGATTATTGACCGCCAATGGCTCAGCCGCCGATGTCCTCCACGATGATTGAGGGGCGCGGCCTTCGAGAAATGGATAGCGGTCAGGATCAAACAAAGACCCGCCATAAGCGAGCATCAAAAGGTCTTGATGTTGGATGCCGCCGTGCACGGCCCGGAATGTGGAGAGCAATCGCGTCCAAGCGTCGAACCGCCGCTCCAATACCTCTTCGCCATGTTGATCGGCAGTTTCTTGGAGCTGCTCCTGAAGCGTGGAAACGGCGTAGTTATCATCGTAGAGCGGTTTGCCGAGGTGCAGCAGGCCACGCTCTTCGGCGGCAAAGAGGAATACCAGCCGCATCATAATTGTGAGCGCGGCATCGTAAAGTATGGTCTCTGGTAGGCCCCTCAATAACGCGCGATGGTTTTCCCGATCGAGCGTGTCTACAGACTTCACCAACACCTCGACGGCCTCTCGGACCTGATAGCCGAGTTGGTCGGTCACTTCCTGCTGATCGCTCGCGCTTTCCTTCAGCATTGCCAGCAGTGTGTTGTCTGCAGCGACGCCGAAGAAGCGACGCACGCCAAGCAATGAATGGAACGCCCGCAGGGTGATGGGTTCATCCAGCCACAGCGAGCCATACCAGGCGGCATAGCCGGTGGTTTCGCCTCGTGGCGCGTAGACGAGCGTCCATTGCTCACCGTTGGTGACCAACCCAAGGGACACACCGGTCCCGTGAAGCAGCTCCATCATGCGGGTGGCGGGCGTGGCCTTCCAATGTCTATCGATGACGGGTTTGTCGAGGTCCTGCCCAGCCGGGTAGTTCGCAATAAGGAGTTGAGCTTGCCCGGCAGTATCGGTGCCCGAGGGACCCACGAGGGCAAAATCGGGACGCAGGGTTTCGCCCATCTCAGGCACCTTTGCCTCCAAACCCGCGGGCAACGCTTGGCCTTCCGCGATTTGTTCTCGCGCGTATCCGAGCACTTCGATGAGCACATGTATCACCCATGCGCGTTGGCTGCCAGGAACCGCGGGGTTGTCCTGCCATTCTTCGTAAGCAGCGCGGAGCGCCTTTGCTTGGGCGGAATCGCGCGGCTCGAGTCCCTGCGGGAAAATTCGCATCAACACCGGCAAGGAAACAAACGGGCCGGATACCTCGACAAGAGACAACCAATCTGCGTGGTGGCGGGAAACGCTCGGTCCGCTCATCGCGTGCTTCCCGTGACCGCAAGGACTGCTTTGCGCGGGATGAGCCAGGTAACAGCTACCGGGAACAACCGAGCGCTGGGATTGGCGAAACGGGAGCGAATGTAACTGGACTCTTGGTCGATTTCTCCAGGTATTTCCTTCAGGCGGTCGCGCAATGCTGCAAGGTCGCGCTCGCGCTGTTGCTTTCCGGGCTCGTCGCCGCCCAGATCGAGCATCAATTGCGGACCATCCTTGCGTTCCAGTTCTGCTTCGATGGCCCGCTGAAGTTCTGTCATAACTGTCCTAAGCTTGTGCACCTCCTTTTCGGCAAGTTCGTCGAGGTTCTTCTCAAGATTTCTTGTACGCTCGACGCGACGCGATTCGAGGGCCGCCAATAGCGAATCGCGCTGCTTACCCCACAAGGCTTGAAAGCGGGCCTCAATGGCAGCTGGGGCCGGAGTGTTGGTGGCAGATTGCAATGCAGCCTTGGTCTCGCCGACGTTGAGGCGGCTGAAGCGACCCTCAATGAGAGCGCCGCCCGCGGTGATGACTTCCTCGTGAAGTCGGTGGTTATCGCCGCCTAACACAACGATGCGACCATGGGCGATGACGACAGGGTGGGTCAGAGCCGAGTCATCTACCACGCACGCCGAGACACGGGACAGGCGCTTGGCCTGTACGCCCAGAGACCAGATTTCAGCACGCAACAGACGCAGGCACATCTGCACGAGGCGATGATTCAGATGGGCGAGTACAACATCATCCCGGCCGTTGGCGAGGGCAGCATCAAAGACAATAGGCCGGACTTTCCTGGTATGCGGGTGGGCGAGCCCCTCGGCGCATTGCACCCAGCTATGGGAAAGAGCAGGCAGGCGGAAAACAGGACAACTCTTTCTTACCCCGGTGGGGTCGGGCCAAATGCCCTCGACTTCGGTAGCAATAAGCGCAGGTTGTTCGGCCAACTCAAGCCCGACACGGACAACGTTCTCGACATGCTCAGGAGTGAGATCAAGATCTTGCTGCGTTTCATGCAGTTGGGCGGCAAGCTTCTCCAGCTGGCGTCGCAGATCGCGCTCGAACTTGAGCATCTTCCGCGCCGGCTCTGCCTCCTGCTCCGCACGCGTGGTATCGAGATGTAGACGACGGCCCAGCATCGCCTCTTCGACCTGGCTCGCTATGACCGGGCCGACTTTCCCGAGATCTTCTCGGATTGTTTCTACCTTCAGCGCTGCCCGCATGAGGAATTCCAGATCGGCTTCAAGATCGCCAACTTTGCCGGAGGTGCGCGCAGTATCGAAGCCGCGGCCAACGAAATGGTGGATGTGCACCTCATCGGCCTTCTGCCCATGTCTGTCCACACGGCCGTTGCGCTGCTCCATGCGGTTCGGGTTCCAGGGGATTTCGAAATGAATCAGCTTGGAGCAATGGTTTTGCAGATTTACGCCTTCCGAAGCCGCATCGGTTGCCAGCAAGATACGCACTGCCGAATCCTTAGGAT
Source organism: Bradyrhizobium sp. JYMT SZCCT0180 (assembly GCF_018130165.1). GTDB lineage: Bacteria > Pseudomonadota > Alphaproteobacteria > Rhizobiales > Xanthobacteraceae > Bradyrhizobium. The sequence continues at coordinate 83,765 of NZ_JAFCLZ010000022.1, forward strand.
TGGTCTGAAAAGCGGCCTTGATCGGTTCTCGCTGATCGTTGGGCATACCACCGTAGATCATTTCAAGGCGACCCTGCTCGGCAAAGCCTTCCCGGGCCAGCAAGTCAAAGAGCCATTTCTGGGTGGCGCGGTATTCGGTAAAGATGATGACGCGCTCGTCATTCCATTTGCCGCCAGGACGTAGGTTGGCCTTCAGCCAGTCAATTAGGGTCTTTGCCTTGCAATCGGGGCGCTGGCTAGACTTGGCAGCGAATTCGCTGAGTTGTCGCAGCAGCGCCTTTTCCTCGGTGGAGATGGCGGACAGGGCCTGGCTGACGGAGCTTACGACCTCGTCGGTTTGAATTTCGTATTCCTCATCGTCAGCATAGTCGTCAGAAAAATCTTCGATATCTCGGGCTGCAATACTTGTAGCTTTGCGGCCGCCAACTGTGGAAATGTGCTTTTCGAGGGTACTGCCGAAAGCTGCGGGTGAAGAGAAGAGACGCTTCTTGAGTAATTTGAGAACAAACTCCGCAGCCATTCGTTCACCATTTGAGGCGGCGTGCTTCAGGCGCAGCGTGGAATACGATTGCAGAGCACGATGGGCATTCCGCTCTTCATCGGTGTAAGGCACCGCCAGATGCTTGACGATACGTTCGGCAAACCGCCGGCTGCCGTCCCATCGCAACTTGAGCTCGGACTTCATTCGCCTAACCATGACTGCATCCAGCTGTGTACGATCCGGAGTAAGGATAATTCGAGCGAAGCGCTGGTTATCGAGTAGTTCGAGCAATGCGGCAAAGCTTTCTCGGTAACCGTTATGCGGCGTCGCCGAGAGAAACAATTTATGTTCAAAATGCGGAGCCATGGAGCGGATGGCCAAAGTGCGCATCGAATCTGTAGCGTACTTGCCGCGGCCGGATGGAGCGACATTGTGGGCTTCATCAACGATCAGCAGGTCGTAAGCCCGCGGGTAGGTCGGCTGATCGCCTGATGGCAATGTCTCGCGAAAGGTCCGTAGTGGGCGCTCTCGCTTGAGGAAATCAATGGATGTGATGAGTCGTGAAAAATGGGACCATGGATTGACGTGGATACCGCGCTTGCGTCTCAGGATACTGATCGCTTCACTGTCGATAATGCGAAACTCGAGACCGAACTTGTCTCGCATTTCCTCTTGCCACTGCACTTGCAGAGAGGACGGGCAGACGATCAAAACGGTCCGAACCCGATGGCGCAGGATCATCTCTTGAACAACCAGACCGGCCTCGATGGTCTTGCCCAAGCCTACATCGTCGGCAATTAGCAGGTTGACCCGCGGCATGGAGAGTGCACGAACGACCGGGTCGAGTTGGTATTCATCAACTTCGATGCCGCTGCGAAACGGGGATTGCAGCGCCTTGTCGTCGGCCTGCGAGACAGCACCCCAACGCACGGCATCAAGAAAGGCCTGCAGGCGTATCGGATGATCGAATGAATCCGGGTTGGGAAGGGTGGACTTCTCATGGACGCTCGTACCTGGTTCCAACTCCCAGATGACCTGCAGTTCCTCACCGAGGCCGTCGTCTTCGACAGAGGAGAGCTTAATTAGATGGTTTGATTGCGCCATTTCACCGTTCAAGCCGGGGGCCGAAGGAATGATCTCGGTGACAACGAAAGGACGCTTGCGAACAATGGCCAGTTGGCCGATTTCTGGGACCGTTTGCACCGCACAAGCCTCGCTAGTTTAACTACTCATGATGATCAGAAGGCAACCGCACTGGGGTCTAGACCTTCTGTCGCATCGCCAAATTTTTCTTTTCCGCCTGCCGGCGCGAAGGTGCGCGTCTGGATATCCACAATGGAAGATTGAGTTTCGGCCAAATTGCATATAACCGCAACGGCTTATGGCGCCCAAAGGGCTCTTCCCTACCATTCTGCACGCGTATTTATGGCCGGGAAATTCGTTGAGTCAGCAGACTTCGAATTTCACTAATGTGCGCGCTCTCAATGCGCTCCGGATCGAACCCAAGCCGCTTCGCGTAGCGCTGGCTCATGGCGTTAATGACGCCCATTATTTCTGGGCCGGCGAGTTCAATTTCTTGGAGCTGCGTTACGGCATAGAGTCTTCGAGCAAGCGACTGCAATGATTTAACGAAAGTAGTGTTCTCACGATGTTTTCGGACCGCGTCGAGACACACCTGAATTGTCCAGAAGCAGGTTGCCCAACTTTCCTTAATATCTGCGGTTAATTCGTCGAATGACGCGTCTAGGTGCAAATCCCGGATCGCGGGCCTGCTGCCGCCAAAGAATACAAACAGAACGCGCCCTAGCAGTCGCGGCCAGGAGTTTACGTCACCTGCCGACGGAAATGTCTGTAAGGTGCTTTGGTCCGGTTTTCTTGCTGAAAGCGTGTCGCTGTGGCCAGCGGCGGCCACGACTGTAATCAATGCGCGAAGGCGCAGAACGTCGATACCGCTGAGCTGGCCTGCCGCTGCACGCATTCGGATTCGTTCGCCAAACGATCTTATAGCGGCGATGATTTGGCCGGCATGGGCCTTGCGCCGTTCCCTTCTTAGCCTTTCCTTCTTCGTCTCCTCGTCATTGTCATCCAACCGTTTCGAAGGCCGCTTCGGAAACTCTTCGCCGCCTTCCAAAGCACCTTGTGGGTCGGCGGTTTCATCACCCATGTCGAAAGCACCGGCCAGTTCTTCATCCTTGATAAGGTCGGCAGGCGTCTCGTCGGGCCGGTCCATGCCCAGTATCCGGTTCAGAAAACCCCGTACCAGCGAAAGTTCGCTTCCGGTAAGGCTGCTCGGGGCCATCGCGCTCCCGTCGGAACGCAGGTGGCGTCCAGCAATGAAGCGCTCATAGTCGAGAGTGCGGTACTGCCCTTGCGGTGGGGTGGGCTTGTCCGCATTTTGGCGCTTCCGCGAGATAGTCTTAGTGTCGTCAGCTTGCCGTTGTTCGGCCGCTTCCAGCACGTCGAGCGCTTCAAGAAGCCAAAACCCCTCATTTGTTTCTTCGGCGAGCAGGGACGCAGCGCCTTCCGCTTTTTTACCGCGCGCTTCCTTTGCTGTCTGCTTTAATGCGTCGGTGAGAGCGACGATGGATGGGTTGGAGAGTTTTCCGTCCGGATATCTTAGTCGAGCCAGCGCAGGTCGTTCATTCATGCTTGTGAGACGGAAACGCCGCTCGGCGGGTTCCGTGTGAACGAGCGTCAGCGTTGACTGGACCAAATTGCCGTCCGCGTCGAGCAATTCGATGGTAGAGTCGTCGTCGACATTTGCTGGCGGCCACCAGATCAGCATATCGTACACGCATTCGAAGCGACCAGGATTTCGTTGCCTCAACTCGGAGAGTTTCAGATCATCCTCGAATTCGAGAGGTTTGATTTGGCTGCGATCGATCTCCGCGCTCGAAATGATCAGGTCTTCGATCTTGAGCGTTTTAATGGAAGCCTGCGGCGGAAGGCGTCTGTAGAGGCAGGCCTCGTCATTAGTGCCGACACTGGACGCATTGCCGAGCGCGGCTATCGTGCAATTTCCACTTCCAAACAGGACGTGATCTGCCTGCTGCGTCTGGGCGATGATAACCTTAGCATGAAAAAAACGCGTTGGATCGAGTGCGCTTATGTCCATCAGCTTGATATCGGGTAGATCCTTCAGTGCGTTGGTAGGAAAGAGGCCGCGCTTGGGTTCAATCAATAGGATGGTCTCTTGCGGTGCTAGTGCCATGATAAGGTACTTCAGCGCAGCAAGGCTTTGGTCCCAATAGGGACTCATTACAATGAGACGGGCAACCGGCTGCTTGCCGACAAGATCGATGAACTGTTGCGCAATTCCTGTTTGATTCCCGCTTGTAACGAACGCCGACCCGCTGCCGTCGCGCAAAACGGTCAGCCCGGTGGCGGGTTCAGTATCCATCAGCCAAGGTGTGCGTGCTTGCATCCAGGCGATCTGCTGGGCAATCGCTTTCGAGGTCTGATCGAGGCGCGACACCAGATATAACCAAGCGGCGGCGATAATCCTGCGTTCGCCGGATTCTTCCCGATCACACTCAACCATGCCCATCAGTTCGCGGTTCCCGGCAAGGCCGGGAGCCGTCATGTTTGCCGAGCCCACTAACAGCTCACCAGAACGGCGGCCGAGCCGCAGAAAAACCTTGCTATGAAATACCCCTCCCCTCGACGCGCTTATGCCTGTCGCGGAGTATAGCCTACCAGCGTAGCGCGGTAGCGCGGAAGCACCATTGAGCGCGTAAGAAAGCATCCCGGTATCCGGCAAGATAAGATTATTGGTACATCCCGCACCCCGCAGTCGATTGAGGCACACATTTTCGTACGTATCGAAATCGATCCCGAATGTGGTGATGAGGGACGAGTGGAAGCCTTTTGCGCCGAAACGGTCATAGAGTTTCATACCGACCCCGCTAGTTTTTTCCCGTGCGAAGTCAGGCCATTATTATCGATTAGATGTATGTCCTTTAGGAAAGTCAGCGCGGGGCCAAGGCGCGGATTGGTGTAGACCGGGCCATCCACCGCGCGCAGTCGGACGCGACCTTCATCGGTTTCTAACAGGAACGTGTAGTCCCCTTGATATCGGAACTTCCGCAAACCAACCCACAGGTGGCGCCGGATCACACGCTCTTCGATTAGGCGCGCTATGAATTGAGCGATGCTATCGTTTTCATGTGCTTCAAGGAACCGCAGTTCAGTCACGAGCGAATGCACAAGGTTACGGTCGAGCTTGCCCAGCTCATCGGCTGGGTCCTTTGGTGATGAGCGGACTCGATTGTGCAGGACTGCGAGCAGCTTGAGTGCAAGCATCGCATCTGCTGGTTCGCAGACGCCGTCAGGTCGCGTCTTACGAATCAGCTCGCGCTGCAGGTGTAATTCACCGGATTGATCATCTGGTAGCAGACAGTTTTGTGGAGCAGGATGACACTCCCGGAAAGCTTTCCAGTTGGCAGACTTATCATTGCGGGCTGCAATGAGACGCGTCGTGCATTCGCCGATCAGACGGGAAAGGCTGATTCCAGCGGGATATTCACCAAGCACATCGAGACTGTATTTCAGAAGTCCCTCGTAGCAGACGTGAAGCAGGTCGTTCGCCTGATAGACCCACCAGCGCCAGCGTTGCGCGATCAGCTCATCGCCGGGCAATTGAAGTGGATGGTTTTGAGCATCGTATCCAGCGTAAAGAGCCCACCTGACGTCGAAAATGCTGGGAACTCCGCCCTTTTGTTTTGTTACCGCGAGAAGGAGCTGGAGACTCCGGCGGCGGTCGACGTCATCAGGACGTTCAATGCCGGCATTGGCGAACAGGATGTTTTCGTAACAGGTTCGCTCGTTACTATTTTCTGGGATTTCTGAAGGCGTGATGGCAGCAAGCCTTTCCAGTTCTGTCCGTGACACCTTTCCATTCCGGATCGCCGCCAAGTATGGAGTTGCGAGATCGGACAGACCCTCTGCGAAGGCGCTGGCTGCGCGGTCGCCAAGTTTTTCGCCGGGCACCGGGATCGTGTGCCCCTTACCTTCCGCGAATATGCCGATTTCATAAAGCTGACTCGCATAAGCGGCTCCGTAGGCTCCCCATGCTTGCTTCAGATAGAAGTCGGGGCTGCCGGGTTCGGCGGCTGCTGCAAAATCGATCACTGGGCCATTTGTTGGCTCGAGAGTGCGATTAGCCCAATCAACGCCGGCGACCCCAGTTTCATCGCCTTTCTGCTGTGCAACGAGAGCGTAAAGCGCTTCCGCTCGTCGAACGAAACGTTGCCAGCTTACGGGGTTTGTATCGCCACTCTCCTTCGCGTAGGTACGAGCAAGCCAAGCGTAGAGTCCGTAATAGCGTATGCGCAACGTGACATTGCTAATGCCTGGCAGTAAGCGCTGATAGATGTTAACGCTTCCAGTCTGCATACCAAGAGGATCAAGCCCGTTCTTTTTGCGGTACTCAGTCCACTCCGGATACGCAATGGCTTCGTTCTGTTGCAGCTGCAAGCCCTCTATGTTTGTTTAACCACCCGCTATCTTCAGGTAACCTATGATTTTGTCGATGTCGACCGACAACTGATTTGCGAAGTGACGCTTTGATTCGGCTCATTTCAACTCTCTGGGGTCGGACCCAGGTCGCAAACGAGGCGACCACCAGAAACCAAAGCTAATCGAGAGGCGTTCGAAATGACTGGATGGGCGAGGTCAAATTTTGGAGACCATCGGGACGGCTTTGACACGCTCCACGCCGGCCTGACAGTGGAATTGATGTCGACACCGCGTGAACATCTCCAGGTTTGCCGAGCTGATGATCGAGTTGCGGATGTGATAGAACAAAACATTCAAAATTACGATTATCTTCCTGTAGTTCGATCCGTATCTGATCTGAAGATACTCGGCCTATTTCACACCAAGGCGCTCCCGGCTGGCGCGCTACAGGGTGACAGCGTCGCTCAAAACTTAATACCACTCTCGGAAGACACCATTATCGGCGCCGATTCCAGTATCCTGGAATTCGTTTCAGATGCCGACCAAAAACCTTGTCGGTTGGTGGTTTCGGGCGCTTCGATCGTTGGCCTCGTCAGCCTGTCTGACCTGCAGAGGCTACCTGTCCGCGCTGCGCTGTTCGCATTGATTACGGGTTTCGAGATTACGCTGCTGATCGCGATCAGGAAATGGTATCGTGACGAAGAGGAATGGTTGAGCAGCCTTAGTGAGGGAAGACGAGAGATACTCGAACAACAAAAAGCTGCAGCCTTAGCACGAGACACTCTTGTAGAAGCGCTCTTGTTCACTCAATTTAGCGATAAGAAGCAGTTAGTACTTAAAAAGTATCGGGGAAAGCGAAGCAAAGCATCACTTAAGGATGCCTTGAACAAGATCGAAAGGCTAAGAAACTTTGTAGCCCATGCCAACGACTATGCACCTTCGCCAGAACAGGCGACCGAGGTGTGTGCTGTAGTCAGAAGTCTGGTGGAGTTGCGCAGCGATATTTCCGTCCTAGTCTCTGACCAGTGAGCACTTCGCGCCCATCGCGTTCCCTCGAAGAGGTGTGCCTCGGTCCATGTATCGGATGAGAGTCGAGACTTCTGCCCAATTGTTCGGGTGCACGATTCGACATCATTCCTAGTGTCGTCGCCCGCGACCTTATCGACGGAACGGGCGTCATGGCAAGATCAGGAGAGCATGTCTTGGCTCCGGCGCGACGGCACTGCAGACCGCGGAGTTAGCCGTCCCCAGTCATGTCGACTTCATTCCCGTGAGATTGGTCCAGTCGTTTACAGACAATCCGCAATTGTGTACCGTTTTTCTTGCACTTAGACCCTTGGCGAGCTTGCGGGACGGCATCAACGCTGGCCTAGAGAAGGCTTGGCTTCCCACCGCATGCAATCAGCTAAGCCATTGCCTTGCGGTTGATTTTTAGATGCTATTCGAGAGGCCATAAGTGTTCGACCGGACGATTCATCAGTTGCTTGCGCTTTTTCCAAAGGGGGCGACTGACGATCAGCTTATTTGGCGCCTCAGCGCATCCGGCGTCCGGTTAAATGCGTCCGAGTTGTTAGCTGGTCTGGGTACTCTGGCCCAGCGTGGAGAAATCGTTCGCGATCCTGCCGGTCGTTGGCAGGTATTTCGTCCAGAGATAAAGCCCAAGCAAGCGAGCGCCGAAGACAAGCCCACCAAAGGTGGTGAAGCAGTCGTCGCCACGCTGACTGCCGTTGAGGCTACCTGGTACCCTTTGCGGCATTCTCCCGAAGACGTCCTTTCAACTGAACCCGAGAGCTCAGGTTCTTTGCCGGAATGGGGGCCGCTCCTCGGATATTACGCTGCAACGCAGCGTAAGGACCCGCGCGGCAAGATCGAAACGTTTGCGGACCGCCATGGCTCAGTTTGGCAGCTCCTTCGATTGACAGGTAGTTGGTGGTCTGGCGCTTCGATCCGTATCAGCACGGAACTCCTTCCAGAAGCATTCGTTCAGGCGCTATCAAAACGAAATCTCACATCCCCGGCCATCGGTTGGCCTGTTTCCATCTTCTCTTCTTCGCTAGGTCAATTGTTCATGCCGGCACTCATCCTGCCGGTAGACTTCCGCTTGGAAGGGAAGGAGCTTTTCCTCGAAATCGAAGCGACTGAGCCAGCACTCAATCCGGCATGGGTACGGGAGGTCTGCCGGTCCACTTCGTGGAAAGCCACGGAATTGATGGAGCAGCTCCGTCCGGAAGGAGAGGACAACACTATCGGCGCCATCAGCGATCGCATGCGTCACTCGCTTGCAACGATCGGCGGCATGAATTTGCGCCCGGGCGATTTGGCTTTCGAAGTTTCGTTGTCTGGTAGCGGTCTCCGAAACGCCGCCGCCCTGTTCCTTCCTGAGGAGGGAAGCTTCACCAAGGCCGTCGCTGAGGATCTCGAATCAATTCGCGAATGGACCAGAGAGAGGCTTGTCAATACCGCCCTTGCGGCGGTGCTGTCCAACGACGCGCCTAGTGTCGGAATCAATGAACGCATCAACGTGATGTCTCCTAACGAGCGCGGGACGCTGACCGATCACCAGGTGAACGCAGCTGAGGCGGGACTTGGACAAGGTCTGACGGTTATTCAGGGGCCGCCTGGCTCGGGCAAAAGCGAGGTCATTTTCACGTTACTTGTTTCAGCCGTGATGGCTGGCAAATCCGTTCTTTTCTCCGCGAGGAATCATCAGGCCGTCGATGAAATCGAGAGGCGGCTGAAGGCCATCGTTCCTGATTTCCCTCTTTTGACCCGCGCCCGAGATGCTGATGGTGAGCGTGATGTCAGCTTTTTAGATGCCTTTCGTGAGCTTGCCCACGAAGATACGAGAGATTCAGAGAAATGTCAGGAAATCGAGGCGGCAACGGCCTCACTCAATAGCCGCGCGACCGAACACCATGATTGGCGCCGAAAGGGCAAACATGAAGTTGACCTGCATCTTGCACTTTCTGAATTGGCGGAGCTTCGTGACCTGACAGGCAAACAGAGAAAGTCTCGAGCCCTCAGAGGGACACGACCGAGCTTGATTCATCGGATACTGATGGCCATCCGGCGCCTTAGCGGGAGATCCAGCGACTCGTTGGATCCCTTACCCCAGAACGCATCACTTCGACAGATCAACGATCGGGTCGAAAACCTGAAGTATCAACTGCAAAAGGCTCCCCAGAGGGTGGCTCAAATTGATTCCGAATACGCCTCACTAAGCAAGGATATTGCGGCATTTTTACCGAAGCTGGCCGAAAGCCTGACGAAGCCAGCACACGAAGAGCGTATGAAAATTGCAACACAAGCAAAGGAGCTCGAATTCAACAGCATAAAGAGCGCCCGCCGAATGCCTCTTGCGGATGCGCAAATGGTGCTTCGTTATCGCCCGATTTGGGCGGTCAGCACCCTTTCTGTGCCATCACGCATCCCTCTCGCGCCGGGTCTCTTTGACTACGTCATCTTTGACGAAACGAGCCAAAGCGACATTGCGTCCGCTCTTCCGCTGTTGGTCCGAGCAAAAAAGGCCGTCGTCGTCGGCGATCCGATGCAGCTTACCTTTGTTCGGCCGCTCGGCTCTGGTACCGAGCATGCACTCATGGATGCTGCTGGGCTTCCCAAGAAGGGACGATCATCGTTCGCGCAGAGTATCAATTCCCTCTTTGATTTCTGTGCCGGCCGCCCGGCTGCAACGCGCTTCTTGCTCGCCGATCAATTCCGATCAGCCCCGGCCATTGTCGACTATCTCAACGCAGACTTCTATAACGACCAGCTCATCGGTCGAAGGTGGGATGAACAGTTTCGACCTCCCAAGGACTACCGTCCCGGTCTCGCCTGGGAGGATGTAGCTGGGTACGAGACAAGAGGTGACAGTGGTCCAGTCAACACGGCAGAAGCAGAAAGGGTTTCGTTACTACTCAAAAAGTTCGCTGAGGACGAATCGTTTAACGGATCGGTCGGCGTTATCTCACCGTTTAACGCCCAGGTCGCGGAAATTCAGAAGATCGTCACGTCGCGCCTTACGGAAACCGAGCGCGATCGACTTTCGCTGCGAATTTCAACGATCGACAAGTTTCAGGGCGGTGAAGCCGATCTCATTGTTCTGTCTCTTGTGATAGCTGCAAACAGTCAGCAATCGACCTACGCGTTCCTGAAGAAAGAGCGACGTCGACTCAATGTCGCCGTAAGCCGTGCGAGAGCACTCTGCATCGTATTGGGTGACCTATCCAACGCGAAGACATGTCGAATCAGACACATCGAGTTTCTGGCAGACCGGGCGACCAAACCATGGTCGCCTCCTCGGCCACAGCAGTTCGACAGTAGTTGGGAGCGAAGACTTTACACCGCGATGCAAGCGCGCGGCCTCGATCCACATCCTCAGCACCCGCTCGGTACACGATACTTAGATTTCGCGCTTTTTGCCGGAAAGATAAAGCTCGACGTCGAAGTAGATGGAGTGCGCTGGCACACGGATGTGACCGGAAATCGAAAGACCGCTGACCGGTTGAGGGACAGAGAAATCGTCGGCCGCGGTTGGAAAGTGCTGCGCTTCTGGGTCCACCAGCTCGCAGACGATATGGAGACGTGCCTTGACAGCATTGAACGAGAGCTCGGCCGTCACTGATAGGCCGGCACTTCAAATCCCACCGGCCTCGTGGAAGTGGGTAGGCCTAGTCGGCTGCCTCGGCTTTCTTGTCATATGCCTCAACGCAGCATTGTTCATCCTTGTGCAACAACACGAGCGTGGAATAGCAACACGGGAAGATGACGTGCGTCGACGTCTTGTAGAAGCAACAACAAAGGAAGCTCAGCTAGGTGCGGTCAAACTTGAGATAGCCTCGCTCGAGGAAGCCCGAACGATAGCGGTACGCCGAAAGGATGACGCAGAGAAGGGTGCCGCTGACGCTGAGCGAATTCAGACCGAACGCAACCGACTATTTGCCGACAAACGCACGGTCGAAGCTGATTTGTCCAAGATCACAGCCGAGGTTGAGGGCCAAAAACGACAGCTTGAGTCTCTCAAATCCGAGAATGCGGCCGCCAGCAAAACGGCAGCGACCAGATCTGAAGAATTTAAGTCGCTAGAGGCTAGACGTGACACATTAACCGCTGACGTAAAAAAGCTGGAAGACCGAAAACTTGCCTTCGATCGGGAAGCTGAAAGCGCCCGCAAAGAGGCTTCCGATGCAGCCAAGATAAAAGCGGACCGAGACAGTACTTATCGGGAGTGGCAAGAACGATCGGCCGAGGTGGGGCGCTTAAGACTTTTGGTCGAAGGTTTGAAGGCAAACCAGAGTACCGTTGCCGTCAATGAGGCAGCTACCAGGAAAGCAGATGAGTTTCGGACTGCAGCAGAGCGATCCCTCGCGAAAGCACAGGATGAACTCCAATCCACGCAGCAACGCTTGATCCAAGTTAAGGCCGACGTGTCCCGGTACGAGCAGCTTCGAACCACGCAGGCCGTTGATGAAGCTGCGGTTCAACGAGCGGCGGCCGTCCGAACGGAAGCTGAAACCTCCCTTGCTAAAGCGCGTGACGAACTGACTACCGCAGAAAAGAGGCTGGCGGCGGCTCGAACGGAACTCGTTGGGTTGGAACAGCGAAGGCAGCAAATGGCGATTGACGAGACGGCGGCAAGACGCGCCCAGGAAGGCCGATCTGAAGCAGAGAAAAATCTCATGATCCTGCAGGGGCAGATTGCGGATATGCAGCAGCGCCGCGACAATAGCGTCGCTCAGCTGGATGAACTAAGGCGAAGATTGGATGAGGAAAATCGACGCCTCCAGGAATTGCACGCGACAAGCAATACCCCTGCACTAGCCGAACCGGCGCCGCAGCCGAGAGTTCCGGCACCGGGGTCAACTACAAGTCCGCGCCCGAGCCCAGCTCCGAACCGAGTAGCCCCACGACAACCTGCTAACACGGCACCAAGAACCTCAACACAGCCGTAAGGGAGAAGAGACCCGCCGTGGAAGCCTCACAATTCGTCCTTGCAGCGATTATCATGCTGACGGCTTTGGCGCTCGTTATGAGCGGCATAGCTATCATGTTTCAGATCCGGCGAGATCGCCTTCCGGATGCAACCCGCTTCGAACACATACGTGAGCTGAGAGCTCAGGAAGAGGGCCTTCTGGCTGAAAGACGGACCGAACTGAGCGTTGTCGAACAGAAGATCCAGCAGCGCGACCGTCTGATCGCCGAAGTTGCCAGCCTCGAAGAGCAGCGAACTGCGATAAAGGCAGAGCACGCAACCCTGCAGGAGGCTCGCCGTGAAATCGAAGAGGTAATGTCACAAGCAGCGGAAGCGGCTGGCGAACTAGCGAAGGTATCGCAGCAGCTGACTGAAAAGCAGGCCGAGCTTCAGAAGATTACGGACGAATGCAGCCCCGATCGGCTCGAATTGCTTAAGAGGGAGCTTGCTCGGACCACATTGGAACACGATGCAATTTCGTCGCAACTTCCGGCACTTCGTGCTGAGCGTGACAATGCGCTTAGGCAAATCGAGGAAGCTAAAACGAGCATTGCGCTCGACGCCGCGCGAAAGATCGAACGCGATAATCTCGCAAGAGAAATCGAGGATCTTCAGCGACGAAAGGAACCGCTCGAGGGGCTGGAAAAGGAGGCGGATCGTGTCAGAACGGCGCGTGACGCACTCACGGAGGAAATCGCGCGTTTAGAAACTCGCAAAGCACGATTGGAACTGGAAACGGACAGCGAAATCCCGGAAAGCGACCAGAAGAAGCTGCTTGATGATTTGATCAAAGTGCCTTTCAGTCTCGAGTTTCCCGCAATCAAGCAAGGCGCGCCTCGCACGGAGGCTGAAGCGCTGCACTCCGTCAGCCAGTACCTCAAAGCCTACAATCTTAAATACAGTACTCGAACGGTCCTGTCTTTTCACACTGCGCTCAAAATCAATGATCACTCACAGCTGACAGTCCTTGCTGGTGTTTCGGGTACAGGCAAGAGCCTGTTGCCGCGACGATATGCTGAAGCAATGGGCATTCACTTCCTGCAAATCGCGGTCGAGCCGCGTTGGGACAGTCCACAGGATCTCCTCGGCTTCTACAATTACATCGAGAAGAACTATCGGGCCACCGACCTCGCTCGTCTTCTGGTCCACATGGACCCGTACAAGTCGGTTCCTAATTCGCACATGGACCGCAGTGATCACATTTCGCTTGTCCTTTTGGACGAGATGAATCTGGCTCGCGTTGAGTATTACTTCTCCGAATTCCTGAGTCGTCTTGAGGCAAGACCCCGTTATGAGGAAGCGGGTGATGAGCGCAGACGGGCAGATGCGATGATCCCGGTCGATATTCGGGGGCTAAAGACGCCAATCTCGCTGTTCCCTGCCCACAATGTACTGTTTGTGGGGACCATGAACGACGACGAAAGCACGCAATCGTTGTCAGACAAGGTGCTGGACAGAAGCAATATCCTCCAGTTCGCGGCTCCGCATGAGTTCCACAACCTGAATAGCGCGGACGGAGGCGACCGTCCCACGCACGCCCAGTCTTTCAAGTCATGGCGGACCTGGGTTCGGCCGGCAACCGGATTCAATGGCGCGCCACGAAGCGCAGTTGACGCTGCGATCAACAAGCTTGCCGAAATCATGGAAGACTGTGGTCGCCCGTTCGGTCATCGACTGCGGGATGCAATGATAGCCTATGTCGCCAATTACCCTAAAACTCAGGGCGATGATTACCGACTTCCTCTCGCCGATCAGATCGAGCTTCGCATTCTACCGAAACTTCGAGGTCTCGAGATTGACAGTCATCGCACAGCCTTCGATCAACTTGATCGACTGCTGCGAGAGGAATTAAACGACCTCGTTATGGCAGAACGGGTTGCAGAATTGCGCGAGCGGCAGGCCAGAGGGACTGGGCTATTCGTCTGGCGCGGCCTAACGCGCGAAAGGTGAGCCCAGTGCTAGAGATCTGGTTGAGGCCGTGGGCCCTTGTTCAACCTGACCAGGTTCACCGAATTGCATTGCGTGGTCAAGACATTGAAATCGGTGATAACCATGCAGCCTCGATCTGGCTTTACGAGACCAATGGTGAACGAGCGGCCGTAAATGGCAAGCAGGATGCGACAGAACCCGTCTCAGGCTTTGAATCTGGAGATGAAGGACGACGTCTCTCGGTCATTCCATTGTCGATCAGAAACACGCCCGGCATATCCATCTCAAATGGCGACCGGAACACTAGAGTTCAATGGCCAAGCGCACCGGAGCGCCCGCCAACCAAACTCGAACCGCAGACGGAAAAAGAAAAAGAGGCGCACCGTCTTATGTTACGAGCCCAGGCGGTTTGGGGCCGACTCAGGGACGTAGAGACGGCCCTGGGCGATCCAGCAAGGCTTTGGCACGAATTGCGCCGACGGTGGACGGAAAAAGGAGACAGTATCCCGCCGAGCATGGATGTCGTTGCCCAGCACGCCTTCGCGCTTTGGCGCACAATCGAAGAGCTGGCCCGTTCACCCCGTCGTATCCTGCGACGAACACACCAGCACATTCCGATATCAAGGGTTCAGGAACTCGACCGTCGAGCCATGACCTGGCTAGTACGCCAGCCGGGAGAAACCCTGGCTGAGCGGGCCGGAGACCAACAGCGAATATTAGCGGTCGCGCGCGAAGAAAACTTCGATACCCTCGAGAACCGAGTACTTCGTGCCTACTGCGAACTGGCCTCGCACGCGGCCCGGGACTATCTCGAACTGAACAGAACGAAGCGCCTGACGACGCGCGCGCGGAAGGTTGATGCCTTCGGCCGGTCAAGTCGGCGGCTGGCGCGATACTTAGCCGATCATGGCGTGAGACTCGCCGATCCCGGCGTGACGCCCAATTTCGTGCTTCAACATAACGTTAATTATCACCGGGTCTGGACCTCATGGCAGGAATTGCTCGATCGCGACCGGGTTCTCGACGAGCTCTGGCGCTGGCAAGGTCGGTCATGGGAAGAGTTCTGTACTCTTGCCGTCGTGGTTGCGCTGGCGGGCATCCCAGGAGCCGAGCTGATAGCTGCGGCACCGCTCGATTTCCTCAAGGAACAGAACCGAGGGTCTTGGATCTCTCATGACAATCCACTGGCCGCTTTTTATCTCCCGCAGCAGAAGCTGATCGTCGAAGTCCGTTACAGGATGCGGAAACCAGAGAAACGCCTGTCGGACTTCGCGGCGCCAATATCGATACGGTTCGGACGAATTGGTGACGTCGCGGGCTTCTTAGGGAACGTCGTTGTCTGGCCAATTTGGGCTATCCAGGGCGGCCTGATCGATGGAGAACTTACAGAACTGGAACGCGTTCTGGCAATTGGAACGAAAGCAAATATCCTTGCCGCCGCCATTCTTCGTCCCTCGCGCAGCGATGAGCACTGCGACTTTGAAAGGAGTAAAGGCGCGCTCTGCCTCTCGCTTGGAACGCAAAGCACAGCGCTGTGGATGGGCCTCAGCGAGTTGACGCATTTGTTTACCTCCACTTTAACGCCCGGGGATCGTAAATGAGGCGAGTTTCAGGGGCTGACATCAATGGATGGAGAGATATTGCCGCGCGCGATTGGAATGTGGAGGAGCCCGACGTCCGATTAGAGGCAGCTCGAATTGTAGACGGAGGTCTTGGCACCGTTGCTGTCAAGCAAAGCTCGGGCGATTGGATTGGCGGACCGCAGGCGCTCCTTGCTCCCCATGGTCGAGGATTGGGTTGGGGGGAGCTGGGAACTTCAGAGCGCCGAGTGTCGCTCGCTCCATTGTTGGACGATCTACGATCGGGCAACTCGCGCGCGGTCGATGAGATTTATGGCGCAACCGTGAACGCCCTCGCACGATTCGCTGACGATGTCATACTTTGCGTGCCAGATGTCCAGGAATTCGACGAGGCAGCCCAGTTTCGGACGCTGTCAATCTTCCGTCGCGATCGAAGACAAATCCGATTGCTCTGGAAGCCGGTTGCAGTGTTCCTTCACGCGCTCGATTGCCATGCAATACCTCCGAATGCCGACGGAGCAGTGTTCCGCTTTCTGATTCACTCCGGTGAAGGCATAGAGCTCCAGACGCTTCGGCTTCGCCGCGATTCAGAACATCCAGACCATGTCGCTCCGGAACGCGATGGTTATGGCCTCAAGATCCTGCGCAATCTAGGCTTGAAGCAGCTTGCTGATCGGGCTCACGCCAGTGTGGTAGAAGCCAACCCCTTGTTAAACGAAGGCTTTTGCGAGAAGAGTACGCTTGGACTGAGACTGATCTGCGGTAACAGCAAGGCAGGCGATGTCGAGATACTTCGTCTGAATAATGGCAACTGGATCGACATTGTCGCGCCCGAGATAGCTGAGGGAGAACTCTTCCCAAACACCGATTTCAAAGATCTGGACTTCGGGACATCGGAAACAATTTCCTCTACCTTCCTGCTGACACCCTTAGCTCCCGCCTTTGCGTCTGTCCTCTCAAGCCGGCTTCAAGCCTTTTTCCCAAATGTAGCTCTCCTAGATTGGGAAGCAGCAGCACGCGGTTGTCTGTGCGCTGGGCGGTTGATTGAGAAGGGATTGCCGCACTACTTTGACCGGCTTACCCCGATAAGTCTCGCTGTCATGAAGAGAGACGAGCCGCAATTTGATGATCTAATCGGAAGCAACGCAACCCTGCCAGCAAACAGGGAGTATGTTTCGCCTCCTTATCGCAATCTGAAATGGATTGCCGGGAAACGTGATATCGAATTTTACGTTCTCAAGGGAGACGACGAAGTTCGATTCTGGAGCGTTCATCTAAACGAAGCTCCAAAGACGGATGTTGCCGTAGAGTTGCGCATCAGACAGACGCCAGGTCAAAGCTGGGCGAAGCTTTCCTTGACTTCCTTGGAATGGGAGCCGCTTCAAAGAGCTCCCATCTTCCTAGACTGGACCGCGCTCGATCCAATCAACGCATTGCCTAAAGAAATACTCGAGAAGTTGAGAACGCCACCCCCAACGATACCGATCCGCATCGTTGAATCTCCATCGATGGAGTTCTGGACCGGCAGCGACCGCCTCAAAGGTTTGAATTCTGTACTGGCGCAAATGCATCGCGCTGCGGACTATGATCCGACTGTCCTGGCGCCGCTTCTCTCACGAACGCAACGAGATCCCACGACGCACGTGCTTGTCCGGCCCGTAGGGACCGATGGTACATTGCCGAACGAATTATCTGAACAGACCAAGGGACACCTAGTCACGGCCCTCGAGCGATGCACCAAACAGATTTTCGATGTGTCTCGACGCCCTCTTTCTGATAACGGCCCGATCCGTTGCTTGACGTGGACGTTCACCCTCTGCCCGGAAGATATACAAGATATGGTCGTCGAGGCCCTGGAAGCGGACCTGAACCGAGGAGGGCACCCGCTCCTGAGACCTCGATCCGCTAGGAAGGTTTTAATACAAGGCGCAGGTCGCGCGGTGACGGGTGTATCGCGACTTCGCCGCGTCTTGCATTCTCTGGTTTCGCGCCCTGCAAACGCTGACACGATGAATGCTCTGTCAATGATTCTCGCACGCAGAGAGGAAGCTCCGCGGGCACTGACTGCGGCCCTGGTCGAGAAAATCGTGGGCCTTGCATCGAACGAGCTTGTCCATCTCACCGAAAAGCTCTCTTTCCAAACCAGATTCAGAAATGCGCTGTCTGCAACCGCGGCGTTGTTTCGATATCGTGAAGTCGAACCATTTGCGCTTCTCGCTGGGCGGGACGCCCCAGCGCAGGAGCTGCGCGACAATCTCGAAAAGGCACAAGCCATTCTACTGCACTACAGAAACAGAGTTCCTCGGTTTGACGAAAAGCTCGATCTTGTCTCAAGCATCAGGGACTTTCTTGATGGCTCTGGGGACCCAGCGATCCTTGTGCGGATTGAAGATTTGGGAGACGATGACGTTAACGAAGAGAGCTAGTATACCCCGTGTGTCGCGTAGCTTGATCCCGGCGGTACAGGTAGTACAATAGCAGCTCTTGCACTACCGAAGTAATGCGCCGGTGGCTGCGATCTGGCCCATCCTTCTACGGCTGGAATCCTAGTCGCTAGTGCTTTGAGCATCGGAGATCGTTTTGATTGGGCATACCCAACACCAGGCGGTAATGACCACGTTCCTCGTGAGCTTGGTTCCAGCGCTCGGAAATCTCGCTGTTCGCCAGATCAAAACGCAGGTGCAGCGGACGTGCGGACCGATAGATCCACCATGGCTGAAGGCCGCTACGGTCGGTAGTTTCGTCGACTGCCCGTTTTGCGATGTTTTCCCAAGGACTAGCCTTTAACGAGCCTTGGGCGCCTTCTCTTCCTGCATCTTTGGCAATGGCACGTCGGATGGCCAGTGAAGCGTACCGGTCCACCCGGCCTTCGCGCTGCTCCAGCGCAACCGGGCCTGGCGGCGGATCCCAATGTCAATCGGCGTTCAAATTTGACCCCGGATCGGCGTCCAATTTTGACCCCTTCGAGCGGCGGGTTTTGACGGTCGCGCTCGTCTCGTCGGAGCTGGCCCGGGACAGTCAGAAAAAGTCGCCTTCGCTCGCTCAATCCATCCGTCTCACGAACACCAACGTCGATAATGGAACGGCAGGAGCCGTCCATTATGCCGCCGGCGTCACGTGAGCCGCTAAAATCCTTCGCTTGGCAGCGCGGGCATGGTCAGCATGTGGCGCTTGAGTTCGCCCATCTGAAACTGCATGTCCATGAGCTGTTGGAATTGCGAGTACAGCGCGTCACTTCCGAGGTTGAGCTGCGGTGTTATTGCCGGAGTTGCACGAAACCAATCCATCATCGCGGACCAGTCGATCTCATAGAGCATGTGAAAGAACCTGCATCCGAGAGAGACCGTATCAAATAACCGACCCCGTAGCAGAGGGCGGCGAGCGCGTAGAGCAGTGGGATGACTGGCATAGCGTGATCCCCCATCAGTGACCCGGAGAGGGTACGCGATTCGCCTCCGATTCGCTTTGTGGATAGCGGGGACTGCGCCGCCGCGAATCCGCCATGAATCGGTCGGATATAGAAATTCGCATCAGAGCATAGTCAGACCCACAGCCCAGTGGGCTACGATTGCTCGCACCTCGGATCGAAATACGGGGAGAATAGGGACTAGCGATCCCAATAATGACTACCGGCATGCCGCCGGCTTTAGAATGATCTTCCTGGTGCGCACGCTGTGCACCACGCGCAATGGGCCTCGATTGCGCAGGGATGATCCCAACACGTAACTCGCCTTGGCGAAGCCTTGGCACGTGGGGATTGTCCTATGAAGACCATTGGCTGGGCTGCAATTATTTACACCGTCCACGATGTTTACACCTTCGGTGCGCTCGTCCTTTTGGTCGCGGGCGAGCTTGCCGCTGCCTACGTCTCGGGTCGGCGGGTGAAGCCGGATGTTCGCAGGAAATTAAGTTCTCGGCGTTTAAGTTGAATTTAACCATTTACCCCTATGGTGATGGTGCCGAAATCCGTTTCCCTTGCAGTTTCAGAGGCGTCCATGAGCGAATCAAACAGGAATGTCCAAAAACCTGACGTCCATAAATTGGACATCCGCGCGGCCTTGGCCACCGGCCTGCACCGGCTGGTAATCCGCACCCGGAAGGTCAGGATGAATTGGTGGAGCGGCAACGTCGCCGTTGAGGAGAGCGTCACCACCGTGGAGCCGACCGATGCTCGGCACTGAACTCCCCGAATGGCGTAGCCGTAACCGGTTCACCCAGGACACGCTGCGGATGGCGCTCGGCGTAAAATCCCGCCAGACCATCATCACCTGGGAGAAATCGATCGAGCCGCTGCCGCGCCTCGTCGAGCTGGCGTTGCTGGCGCTGGAGCGGTTTCCCGACGAACGAAAGGTGACGACGCTGGCGACGGTTCACCGGACGCCTATCCCGGCTTCGTTTTAGCTTTCTTGTCGGCGGCCAGTTTGTCGGTAGCGACTACAATGTGGCTGCCACAATGATAGATGGCGCTTGTCACCATTTGAGTGTCGGTCATGTCTCGGATCGATTGCTTCTGCCGCTCATTTTGTGTGATCGCCAGGTACGCTTCCCGCGTTTTGTCGCTCTCCTCTTTAATTTTTGCTTCGTTCAGGGAGTGCACGAGCTCGTTTCGGACGTACGAGGCTTGCAAGAGAAGGTCCCACAACGGCCTGCCGACTGCGGGAGGGTCAATGTCCCTTAGCGCCTTAATCTTCTTAGACGTGAAGAAGTAGTGCACAGGATCTTTTCCGTACGCTTCCAGCATCTCGATCAGAGACCCCTCGACAGTGACTTGGGCCTTCACGACGGCTTGCATCATGTCGTCGATGCGAGCAACGCGCTCCATCGATTTCTTGTGAGTCTCCTCAAATAGCTTTTCCCGCTCGGTCGGCTCTGGCTCTGGCTCTTGGGCAAGAACCCAATTCTCTTCGTCGGCCATAGTTTCCCTCCCCGGTTGTGGGCAACCATGACATGATTTGGTGGGCAGTTCTATTTTCCGGTCGGCGGTCCCGCAGCTACGTCCTGTCACGGCATGGGCACCGACCTGCCGTGACTGCCGACCATGACAAACTGATCATCGGCCTTGCCGATAAAACAGCGGAGCTCATACCTGCGAAGCCGGCTTTCTCTTAATTGATGACGGACCCGTTGCTGACGCCTTTTTGCAGAAGTTCAAACGCGCCGAGCATTCAACCCGCGCTCGGACAGCCTTAATCCGCTCCCCATGAATTACCGAAAAGCCCGCGACTTCGCCGACGTGGTGTTTGGCGACGCCGGCAAGGACACCCTGACCGTGACGAACGGCAAGCGGGCGCTTGCTCGGCGGCTCCTGAAAGCGAAAAAGCTGGACCACCTGGACGGTGGCAGAAGCGACGATGAGCAAGAGGCGATGGCAGTAATCGACGACTTCCTACTTTCGCCGGTCCTGAAGGATGTGCTGTGCAAGCCCACCTCGCGGTGGAAGTTGTCGGGAGCTCGATCGTGGCCCGCATCAACCCGGCCGAGCTCGGGGACCACGACGCGAGGATCTTGGGCGCGCTGCTCATTTCGCAATTTAAGGGGCAGATCATCGTGCCGGACTTCGGCTTTTATGCCCGGGACTTTCATGCGTCGCTCATTCGGGAAGGGCGCCTGATTGCCGGCGTCTACACGCTTTCGGAACTGGACAAGCGGCTGCGGGAGATGTGCCTGCTCATGGAAACGGAAGCATCGAGGTGCACCTACGAAGATGCCGAAGCGCTGGCCAGGTACGAGGGGCTGGTGCCGGGTACCGTGGGCTATTCGGCCTTCGTGGACAAATTGATGGCAGCGTAGAGATTCGTGCTACCTTCGCGTGATGTTTAACCGCAAGACACTTTTCATTGTTGGTGCAGGCGCCGGGGCAGATGTGAACATGCCGGTCGGTCGCGGGCTTGCGCTTGATATCGCGAAGCGGACCAAGGTGAGTATCGCCCACTTTGGCGGGCGATTGGAGAAGGGGACCTACGACGAGGATTTGGCGCTGAGTTTTTTCGAGAAGGGGTTGCGCAAAGACCAAGCCTACTTCGATGCCTTTGAGCTTATTCGGAAGGGCATCCTGCTCTCAAATTCCATTGATGACTTTCTCAACATCCATGAGGGCTCGCCGGAAGTCGTCGCCGTCGGTAAGTCGGCGATCATCCGCTCTATCCTCAACGCTGAGCGAGAGAGTTATCTGTTCGTCAGCCCGTCAAACGCAAACAACACGCTCGACCTGGACAGGATAGTCGGCTCTTGGTTCGTCAAATTCATGCAGGTGCTCGGCCCCGGACGGAAAGCGCCGGATGTCGAGCGGGTGCTGGACGATGTGTCGTTTATCAATTTCAACTACGACCGCTGCCTTGAGCACTTCTTTATGCACGCCCTGCATTTGCTGTACGGGATACCGAAGCAGCAGGCGACTGCGATAGTCAGGGGTGCCTCAATCATCCACCCCTACGGGTGGGTCGGTCCGCTCGACAAAGTGCCGTTCGGCGGCAACCAGCACGGCCGGCACGATTACCTCGACCTCTCGACGCGGATAAAGACCTACACCGAGCAGGTTGAGGAGGAGGCGACAGTCTCCAGTATGGAAAAAGCGATACGGAACACCGAGTGCGTCGTTTTCCTTGGCTTCGCCTACCACAAACAAAACATGAAGCTGCTATTCCGGAACCACGTCGTGCCGAAGGTGGAGAAGCCGATCTTTGCCACGGCGCTCGGCATGTCCGACGCGGACAAGGGAGAAGTGGAAAGCAATTTACAGGACCTGTTCCCGGAACCCGGTGATGACGATGATGACGTTGACACCGGCATCTTCGGGAGTGGGCTGCGTTCCCCGCCGGTACTGAAATTGCACCAGCACATCCACATCGAGAACAAGCTGAACTGCGCACAGCTCTTTGACTACTACGCCAAGTCGCTGGCGGGTTAGAGCCCGAGCAGGGATTTAAAGATCAGCCCGAACAGCGTGATGAGCGCGGCGGTGGTCGCCGCGGCGGCGGCTGCAATCAGGCCGTCCTTCACCTTTGTGCCGTACTGCACCAGGAGCGGCTTCAGCAACGCCACCAGCGGTTCGAGCCGGACCCGGACAGCCCGCATCAATCGCCGGGCTGCGCTCACCTCGGCTTCGCGCTGTTCCTTTACTTCAGGCTCCGGGAAATCGTTGGCTTCACGGATCGCCTTCTCCAGCTTTTCCATCGCCGCATCAGCGTCAGCGTAATCCGGGCTGTTGTGGTTGACCGTGACGACGCGGTCGGATGCGGGAACGCCAGGCGGATTATCGAAGTGGGTCTCAATGTACCGCAGCAGCTCGCGCCCGGTCGGCGAAAAAAGCTGCTGGCTGATGTCGGAAATATTGATGTCGAAATTGTTTTCCGAGTAGAGGAAATCGTGAGCGAAGTCGATGGGGTCAATCGCTTCAGTGCTGAAGGCGCGCAGCAGGGCGACACGCATGGCCAGCTTTTCGGTACGGCCCTTCGGCCAGTTGAGTGTGCCGCTGCCGACGAAACTGCCGACACTCTCTTTTGCCTCCTCGTACCATTTCTTCAGATCGACGCGGCTTTCCAAATCCGCAACGATACGCGCGGCATTCGGCGTCTGGTCGATGGTGTCGAAGAAGTTGGCCAGGTGGTCTTTGAAAAATTGATGACGGGCGCTGGTGACGGCATCGGTCAGCTCGTTGTAAACGGCCCGGAAATTTGAGAAGTCGCTCATCGCCTATCTCCACACCCCGATTCGGGCGAGCGGTCGATGCATGGTACACTGACCGCATGAAAAACGACGAGGATAAAAACCCCGCCGCCGTCGCGCTCGGTGACGCATCCCGGGCAGCCCACCGGAGGAAGAGCAAGGCAGAAATCAGCGCCAGCTTTAAACGACTTGCGCTTGCGGCCAAGAGCGGTCACTTGACAAGGCGGCGCGATTGTCGCGCTCCGCGTAAAGTGGATAGCTTTCTTGCATCGAGCGTTCGGTGTGAGAGGATCGGAATAGGTGAAGGAAAAGCGGATTGCGGCGGTGCCGAGAGAGCACTGGTTAGACTAATTGCCCGTGTGCCCCGAGCTCTACAGATATTTGGAGCCCGTGATATCCATGCTCAGCGGTTGCAGTTTGGCAACGTATACCGGACGCGAAAGGATGCTATACTTAAAAGGAACCCGATAACCGTGTAGATGGCGTCATGCGCACCGTCACGATACCAGTACGGTGTCGCCGGATGGATAACGACCGTCTGTCAGCGACCTGCTCAAGGATAGCCAAGGCCATCGCTCGCATCCCCGAGTTCATGATGCAGCGGCGCGGGTTTTACGCGAGGGCAATAGATCAAGTGTGGCTATTGGCTCCGGGTATTGCTGGTATTCGCCTCGAAGATGATTCCATCTCATGGACGGTGAACGGTCCAGATCTGGCCTTGGGTGCAGGTTTGATTCAAGGTGAAGTAGGTCTGGCACCGGAGCTGGGCCTTACGCCAGGCGATCCGGTTCCGATGGTGCTCAACTTCCTTACAGGGTTGCTCACTCATGGGGGTGTCAGCTTGGCTGAGTTGCCCTAATCTGGGGAGCGATGGGAGGCGGCGGATATGGGCTCTGGGTGGCGCGTCACGACCATGCATACAATCCTTCAATGCTGAGGAGCAGTCGCCCCATGGCAAAGCACTCTAGACATTGAGGCTTGTCGGATCGAAGGTATCGGATGCTTTGGTAGCCAAACACAAAGCTTCGATTTTCCGGGCGCCGATTCACGGCCGCAGATCGATCATGATAGCTGCCTTCTCATCCGGCGACAGCCGGCCCAATTCTTCGGTTGTATCGATCGGGCCATCATCAATATCGTGGCCGATAGATGCCGCATCGTCGCCAAGCGGACGACCCAATTCATTGCGCTTTGATCCGATCAAAACTTGGAACCACTGGTCGCGTTGCATCACAGCATGGAAGATGCGCTCTTCGTAGGTGCCCTTCAGAAGCATAAACCGTACGTCAATAAACCCTTCATCGGACGGTCCCCACCCCACGCGATCAACTCGCCCCTCTCTTTGCTCCATCCTTGCGGGATTCCACTCCAGGTCATAATGGATCACGTAGCGACATTGATGTTGAAGGTCTATGCCTTCTTCCCCAACTCGGCTTACGAGCAGTACGAAGGGATTAAATTGCTGATTGAAATTTCGTCGATGAGCTTCACGGTCTAGAACGTTAGAACCGTCGTATCGTCCGACAATGCCAACAGAACTGCATTCCTCCATCAGCACTAGGCACTCTCGTTCGGCCATAAAAATCCGCTCGTATCGCGGCCTCTCTTCATGAACCTCATCGTCGAAAGAATTTTGAATAACTCTACAGAGGGTTTGTACGAGCGGTTCTGAAATTGTAGTCCAGAGCCATTGATCTATTGCCTCCTCTGTTGCCTGCGAGATTCCCCTTGCTGCTCGCAGCAAAAATAACAACTGCTCTGTTCGTCTCAGAATCGTTGTGCGATATGCCTCCACCAAACTTCTTCCTATGTATGGCCGGAAGTTTTCATGTTCAAAGTCGGGCGGTACCAGACAAAGGGAACCGCTCAGCAAAGTCTCGAGCTCTGCCTTGGCGCGCGCCAGCGAATTATTCAAGGATGCTCGAACTTTCGAAGCGAATTGCGCTCTAGCGCTAAAGCCGCTGTCACGCAGGACTTCGTCGAGATATTTGGCGAAAATGGGGGTCAGTCGCTTCGTTAATACATCGCGCAGATGCGGTGCGGTCCCCCCGATCAATTTGTTAAACACCAGCACCTTAGAAAGCCACCGGTCGGGGTCCTTGCTGATTTTCGCAATTTCCGCTACCGCAATCAGCTCGACTAGATCCGAAAGGGCTAAGACTTTTGGATGCAGCCGTTGGCTTCTACCTTTTGTCCAAGAGTTGATGAGATGCCTCAAATGGCGAGCACTCTCGAAATCGCCATTTAGAAGCTGTGATTGAGAAAGCTGAGGATAGGACGATAGGCCTTGTCGCAGATCCATGGTAACAAATGTCCTTTGATCTTCTCCAGTCCGCGCTCGCTCATTCTTTTCATCGATCAAAGCTCGTAGTTCGAGATAGTACAGTGCATCAGGCCCCTCGAACGGAAGGAGGGCCGCAGCTTTTAGTGTACTCTGTAAATCATCGAGCTTCTGAAATGGCTGCATCGTGAAGGTGCCGGCTGCCCTATTGACAAGGAAGTACCGTCGCTCGTTTTGCGATTTGACATTCCGGATCATGTACCTGCGGAGCAAAGCCTCAAGCCCCGTGCCGGCGAGGTTACCCGCAAGGGCGTCCTTATCGCGTAGTATGTTCAGCGCTTTGACCGCCTCGCGGCGAAGCGGATCAGTTACGCTTCGTTGCCGAAGTGAGAAGAAAATCTCTAATCTACGGACATAGAGGTCGAGGGCCTTCTTTGTTAGGTCCAAGTGTTCAGGTTCCGCTCGAACCAGCGCGAAAAGTTGGACCATCTCATGAGGCGTCAATTCAAATGGTGTAGCTGTGAGCGCGAGAATCTTACCGAATTTCCCGCCAGACAAGCCTTGATTGTAGTCGGTCATTCGACCATTTGGAGCAAATATGTATGCAGGCTTGGTCCACCGTGCGTAGTGATGAGCCTCGTCAACTATGACTAGGTCCCACTCTGTTTCGAACAATCGCCTTAGAAACCAGCGTGTATTCCGATTGACCTGGGTTAGGACGGTCTGGTTGACAATGTAGATGCCAGGCGCGGCCTGAAGTCTTCCACCATCGCGAACGGCTTGGTGTTCATCCGCCGAAGCCCGGCGACCTACCACATGAACCGAGCCAAGTAGCCGAAAAATTGGATGTCGTGCGGGCCATGCATCGCCGATTAGATACTGTGGAAATCCTCTCTCCGGATGGGTCGTGCTAAGCTCCTCCCGCCACTTTTCGAGAAGAGATGATTTGCACAGAATGAGAACGCGATCGAACGCCTTTCGCGATGCACGAGCGTGATCGCAAAGCAGCGCCATGATCGATAAGGCCTCGTACGTTTTCCCAAACCCGACCTCGTCTGCAAGTACTACGCCTCTCTGGCCTCGACTCAGAAGGGAGGTTAGCGCAGAGCGGACAGCGCTTTCCTGTGCTTCATGACCCTCTCCCAGTCGAAGCCGAGAACAAAGCTTGCTGACCTCATCGGGGTCAATTGCCATCGTCTAAACCCGAATTGTTGATCAGCTTCGCCACGGAGGCTAAGCATAGATTTGTGTCTGTGACATAGGGGCGTAGATGGGGGTCCCGAAGTTCGCCCATCCAAACCGACAGAGAAATCAGGACTGTTGATAGTTTTATGTCGGATGTGATTGATCTGAGTCTTGGCGCAAGAAGATGACTGCGTCCTCCGACTTCCAAGGTCCGCAGCAATTCTCGAGCCAGCCTGTCGATGAGGAAGAGACGGCATTCCGAAGAGAGACGCGCTCCTTCCTGGGCGGAGCTGTCCTGTAGCCACCGACTAAGGTCGCCCAAGGTCTTTCGAAGAGTATACTCCGAGTTTGGTCTCGTGATCGAGCGAGAGCGAACACCTCTGATGCCGGTTTGAAGATTCCGGAAAAAGCGATCGAGGTCCGCTTGATGACCTAAAACACGGCGGATATTAGTGTCCGGATTGAGGCCCCTATAGTGTTCTAGGAACGCGATTTGCTTCCTGTAGGTTTGTTGGACGCCACACCCTTCAAATGCAATTCGCTCATCCAAAGTCGACATGACTGCGCCAATCAAAGAGGTGCCGCAGAATTGGCTGGGGCAATCCACATTAATTGGCGCCAGGGCACTCCCCAAAACTGCACCAGCGGCATCAAGAAGTTCAACACGCAAGTGAGTTGATCTGATCGATAAAATTTGTGAAGAATCCGTTTCCAGTATCGTCGGTACATCGAGGACCAATTTTTGATCGAGACCCAAGGGTGCTGTGCCCACGGTAATCCAAGCCCCACTCGCTTTAATCTGCACTCGTGCAGTAACTGCACCGGGCAAGCGACCTTCCCAAGTAATGTCTAGTCTTGTTTCGGAAACACGCAATGTCGCGTCGAGAACCCGAAAGTCCCCGATGGGTCGCGAAGGGTTGGGATTGGAAGGGGTATGCGTAAGTGTCGTCCAATCGATCACTCTCCCAAACATCCGGTCTAAGCGCATTATCGAACGAACTTTGTCGTATGCATTACGTCGCACAGGGAGTCGTGTGATTAGTGCGATTTCCGAATTTCCCATTGGTGGACCGGAAAGAAAGGCGGCGCTGGTAAAATTTGGTGATCCGGAGACTGCAAGCAGATATGGCTCTCGATCCCGACCCCTTGCACCCTCAAATAGGAGAAATTTGCCATGCAACGGCCTGGCATCGTCGCTGATGGTGAGCCGTTGAAAAATGTCAATGTTCGCCCTCCACTGCAATAGCTTATCAATTGGGAGTAAGGTCTTTCCGTCAGATTGTTGAAAAAAGACGTTGATCGGCTTCTCTCCCTTGGGAGGCTCGAATCTAAGTTCCTTGAACATTTGCGAAAAGATACCAACATCCGCGGGCGAGTCCGGATCTTCGCACTGGGCGATGTTGGGCTCGAAAAACGGACTTATTATGCTTAGTCGAGCTACATGACGATGGGGCAATGCATCAAGCACCTGCTTCCAAAGCGTTTCATTGTAGTTATGAATGAAGCTATGGAGCCTCGTCTCTGATTGGGGAATAATTTCGAGCACTTCCCGTAGCGCGATGGTCGTTTCTCGGAGTGATATAGCCGCGGTCCCACCAGGTTCGACCTCATTCGTGAGCGGTCCAGCGATGTATTGCAGGATCTCATTAAACAGCGATCGTGGGCCACCCATGCCACTCACTTCGAAGGCGGATCCAAGCTCAAGATTCCGCTCCAGGCCCCCGCGAGTAAGGTTTGCGCTTGCAATAATAGCCAACGCTCGGTCTTCGGCGACGAAGAGGGCAAGCTTCGGATGGAATACCCGCGTGCTGAATCTGGCGTTAGCGCGATGGTAGCGTACGGAAGATGCCTCTGAAACTATGCTGTTTTGATCGCGAAGCACGAGCGAAGTGGCGACCGGCCGATCGAATAGATCAGGAATAAATCCTTCCTCAAGCCATTTTCCGTCGAAACTGTATGTGAGCAACAACGCGGCACGAAGTCCTTGCCCGGGTGCAAAGCTTCCAACGATGTCTCGAACGAGAATGCCTTCATCATCCGCCATGACTAAGGTCAGCCTTCGTAAGACGTAGATCACGACAGAGAGAAAACAATTGCGGAAAACGCATCGCATGCCAACCGATGCCAAGCGGTCGATTATCGTCGCGAATAAGCTGTTGTGCCGGTTTATCCAGATAGCACCATCTTTGGCGGCTCTTATTACTGGACACCTCTTCATGACGAACGACCATCGCTTCGATTAAGTCCCTAAAAGACTCTGCGAGAGGTCGTTCAGGCGGAATACCGCGCATAAGTATAAAGGGCGGCGCGGTCTGCAAGTCAGTAGCGCTCGTCAGAAAAGCCGCGTCAGTCTGAATTCGGCGCAACAAAACGCCCCCAATTGCGGCCATCTCCGCGGAGGTTTCCGCTTCAAAAAGAGCCTTATGTAGAGATCGAATGGTCGGCAGATTTGCATGTTTTCCGAACGGAGTTCGCCAAAACTTTCCGAAGTGCTTCGTTGTGACGATTGCATCACGAAGGTCGGAGATGCGACATTGTCCCGGCGTCGCGATTCCATCTAGAGCACATTTGAAAATTGATGAATGTGCGAGAGAAAGGAGTTCATATACGGCGGCCCTCTGCAGAATTGCGGCATTGGGCGTCGGGACATCCTCGTAAAATTTGAGAAGTATGTCTGCGTTTGTAATTCCACCGCTTTCTGGCTCTTCCTCAGCAAGGATCGCAAATTCTTCAGACAGCGTGTCTAACCCAAGTTCCTTCTTTTGCTTGGCTCCTCCGCCCAACAGTCCCTCCTTAAAGAGGAGGCTGACGGTCTGATAACGAGATTGAGCTGCTTGGCTATTACCGAGCAGAAATCCCGCGAGGAACGGCCTGCGAAATTTTGCCAATCCAAATTTCGACATGCATAGTTGTTTTCCCCAACCACGCAGAATCTCGCGGCTTAGCGCTTTTTCAGAAATAGCGAAATCAAAGAAGTCTTCGGGGAGGGCTTTCTCGAATTCGCGAGCGAGACGTTGACCCAAGTCGGTCAGCGTAAGTGCAAGTAGCCCGTCTATAACCCTGTTAGAGTGTTGTTCCGCAAAGCCCATGCTTTTCATCGAGTTGGAATAGAGCCGAAGGGCACCGGCTGACTCTTGATTTCGCAATATTTTCGCTGGCGGCCTAAATCTATTGCTCATTGCAGATTGCAGTACTTCGCTCTTACTTCGCTGACCGAGTACACGGCAGTCGTCGGTGGTGTTGCCGTGATGAATGAATTCACAGAGGACGTAAGCTCGCTCCAACCTATGAAATTGTTCAGCTTGACCGCCGCCCGGGATTCGGTTCGATTGGCCTAGCTTTTGGACGGCCCAGGCAATAAAACCATAATAAGCTATGCGTGTTGTGAAAACGGTAAGTCCGGGAAGTAATTCATTCGCAATCTGTTCTGCATGGTTTTGAAATCCAAGTGGATCACGCGAGCCAGCCGGTAATCGCTGTGGTTCTAGCCACTTCGGAATAAGCAATTTCAATTCCGCGTCGGTAGCGGATGATCCGGTTTTAACATAACTATCGTCGGGCCATATCTGGATCCGTTCGTTAACCGTCCATTCCTCTGGGTGAAATTGAAGACCGTGCGAACGAAGGAAGTGTTTTATCTTGTTCGCTCGGCTCGACCGCATGCGTTCCAAGGCTTGAGCATAAAAAACGTAACTTAGGTCCTTGCGTGTTAGGGAGAGAACGCGGCCGCGTGAGCGAAGGTAGGCGGCAAAGCTTTCAACCTTGCCGATCGAAACTCGTTCAACAGTGCCGTCGAGATATTCAAGCTCGCACTCTGTGGGGAAAATCTTCCGTAGAACGCCAACGAACCAGCGCGACGAGGTTTCATTGTATCGCACAGAAATGCCGGCGACCAAATCGTCCTCCGACATCTGGATCAGATCGCCCCGTGCTCCCGGCATGAAATAATTTCCTCAGTCTAAATAGGTTTAAAAACGTATAAAAGAAGTCGCGGTGTAGGCACCGGTGCGAGATCCGTTACTCTCGCCCAATCAAGTAATTGTTTGAGGTGTCAGAATCTGTCATCGAGATACCCAATTGACCGATTTGGAAGCCATCCACGTCCAACCTGTCCAGTACGCCAGTTGCCTCGTTCCAATTTTAACGGCGTGGCAAGGACATTTAATGCCACGCGCTCCGCGGCGTCTTCTTCCGCCGACTCGGAGCGTCTGTATCTGATCGCCGAGTCCATGATGCGACGCAAACGCTCGAATGGAAGCCAGACTGTTTCTCCTGATCCATGAAGTTGCACCAACGCTTGATGCCGTGTTGCGATTTCCCTGCGCGAAGGCGATACTCCTAGGGCAATGCATGAAAATCTGTTCGCTGATGATGCTCAATCATTTTTCGCAATGCCAAGGGCGCCAGCACCTCGACCTGGTCGCCCCACATATAGAGATGCCAGCACATCTCGAGGTGCCCGGAAGCATTGAAACGAACTACCAGCGAGCCGTCGGGCTGATCCTCGAGTACCTGTGCCGGGTGAAACAGAAAGTCACGGGCATGGGCTGCGGCTGAAGGCCTAAATTTCCACACTACTTCGTCAAATTCCTGTTCGTTCTGAAATGCGCCAAAGGCCTTTTGAGCGTGCTGGTCAATATCAAAATCGTGGTCACGTTCGAAGAACTCGCCCGTAAGTTCCGCACTCTGGATCTTGTCCGCCACGAAGTAGCGGAGGGGTCCGTCGGGATCGCTCAAAGATTTCGCAACGAGATACCGACGCATTCCTATCAATACGCCATAAGGCTCTACCACCCGCACAGTTGCTTCAGAGTTCCGGCGAGAGTGGTAGACGATCTTCAATCGCTCCGAACCTTTCAGAGCCGTCGATATTTTCGAAGATATTTCAGGCGTCAGTCGTGCGGTTGGTCCCGGGCGGGCCGCAAGACCTTGCGCTTCAAGCAAGGCCTCATGATCCGTCTCCAACCGGGCGACCTTATTGCGTGGCACAAGTGCCAATATTTTTTCTCGAAGACAACGAAGCTGATCAGCTTCCACACCCAGGGAGTTTCTTTCGAGAGTTTCAATTGATAGGTCGAGTGCGGCCAGCTCGTCAGGCGTGAGCGTCAGAAGATCGCGCAGCGCTCCGGTTTGGAGCCGCCAGCGCTTGTGGCCGTTCTCGTCAAAGCTGGCCTGAGTGTCCGGAAATTGCACTTCCAGAGTGTGCAGGATCCGCTGCGCCGTTCGCTTGGAAATGCCCAATCGCTCGCCGACGTCATTTAAAGTGACGCCCATGCGGTGGGATGCTACGAAAGTAGCAAGCTCAAGTAATTGCTGGGCTTTCTCGAAAGACATGGCTCCCCGACCGGGGTGACACATATTGTCACCACCTGCCTATAACTATACCGTACACGGGGGGGTTGCACGTGAAAATCGAGGGCCAAGACATATTGCTTTCCGCATCGGACCTGATGCGGTTCATGGGTTGCGCACATGCGACCGCGATGGACCTTCGTTACGCAAGGGGGGATCCGCTCGTTCCTGCGGAGGATTCCGAAGATGCTAAGATCCTCCAGAAGCAGGGTGACGACCACGAATTGAGATTTCTCTCCAAGCTAAAAACCGAACATCGTTCAGTCATCGAATTTAGCCGACAGGAAAATTTAGGCGCAGCGGCTCGAGCAACGCGTGACGCCCTCGCCCAAGGAGCGGAGGTCTTATTTCAGGGAGCGTTCCTTTCCCCTCCATGGGGTGGCTGGTCCGATTTCTTGATAAGAACTGAAAAGCCCTCAAAGTTGGGAGATTTTTCGTACGAGGTTGTCGACACCAAATTAAAACGTAAGCCAGACCCGAAGCATATTCTGCAGCTTGTACTCTACTCTGACCTCCTGGCCGAAATTCAAGGCTGTGAGCCCGACCAAGCCCACATCGAATTGGGTGATGGGACACGCTTCTCGTTTCGGCTTCCCGAATATGCAGCCTATGCCCGTCACGCGCGCGCTCGACTTGGAGATTTCGTAGTCCGTCCAGCTGCCACATCTCCAGAGCCCGTTAGGATGTGTGGGCTCTGCCGTTGGCGGGAGGATTGCGACAAGCAGTGGGAAGAGACTGACAGCCTCGCGCTCGTGGCGGGCATATCTCGAAGTCAGCGTAATAAGCTGCTCGCATCCGGCGTGACTACAATGACTGAGCTAGGACGGCGCGCGAAACGCGTTCCGCGCCTCGCAGAAGCGACGTTGGCGAAATTGGCGGTGCAAGCGCGTCTGCAGTCTGCAAGGCGCGCCGGAGGTCCCCCAACGTTTGAACTGAAGGCGCTCGCTCCCGATCGTGGTCTCGCGTTACTTCCCGAGCCCGATTCCGGTGATCTCTTCTATGATATAGAAGGCGACCCCTTTTACGACGGCGGTCTCGAATATCTCCACGGCATCTGGTTCTCGGACAGTGGTCATGATCGGTTTGAAGATTTCTGGGCACACGATCGCGCAGAGGAGGGAGAAGCGCTCCGTCGGCTCATGGCGTTCTTCGAAACTCGCCTCAGAGAATCTCCCAAGGCTCATATTTATCACTACGCTGCTTATGAAATATCAGCCTTACGTAGACTTACGAGTACTCACGGCATTGGGGAAGCGTTGCTCGACCAGATGCTAAAAGAGGGCCGATTTGTCGACCTCTATAGTGTTGTCTCCGGCGGAATTATTGCATCTGAGCCGGCCTATTCGCTAAAAAATCTCGAAGTATTTTACATGGCGGAACGAACGGGCGCGGTCAAAACGGCTGGCGGCAGCGTTGTCGCGTACGAGACGTGGAGAGAAACCAAGGATGACAAAATTCTGGAAGAGGTACGCGACTACAACAAAATTGATTGTATTTCGACGCAGCAGCTACGCGACTGGCTCGTCGCTTCGGTAAGACCTGCTGGCATGGCCTGGTGGAAGAAGGGAGGGGTGAGTGCCGAAAAGACGTTCAACTCAGAAATCATTGCTGAGCAGCAGGCTGCCGCGGACGCCTTGCGAAAAAAACTGGAGCCTGTCCGTGCCCGCCTGGGCGGCAAAGTTGCAGAGCTTCTTTTTGATCTCACTTACTTTCATAGGCGAGAGAAGAAGCCTACCTGGTGGTCGATCTTTGACAAGATCGGCAAGGATGCCGAGGACCTTATTGACGACTTTGATTGTTTGGCTGGCCTTGTGGCTAAATCAAAATCTGTGGATGGAGGGAAGTTTTGGGAGAGAATGTTTGATTTCCCCGAGCAGGAATCAAAGCTTGACGTTGGAGCGTGCCATACGGACTTGAATGGAATGCCCGCAGTCGTAACCGTGATGGACATTGACCGCGATAAGCAAGTAGCAATAGTCAAGTTTCCGAAGGCGTACTTCCCGACAGCGCCGGATCAACTGTCTCTACTGCCATCCGGACCACTAAAGACCGATGCAATCGAGGCGGCCATCGTTCGCGTAGTAGGATCTGCCGTCGCCAACGATCTGCGCTATCCTGCGGTTTTGGATTTTATTTGTAACGTCCTGCCGAGGTTCAAAACGAAAAATCGGAAGAATGCCATTGTCGGCCCGAACGGAGACCTTGTATCCCAGATCGTTGCTGCCGTTGGCGACCTTGATCGCAGCGTTCTGCCAATCCAGGGACCGCCAGGCACCGGCAAGACCTATGTCAGTTCGTGCGCTATCCTCGAATTGGTGAGGCGGGGCAAACGAGTGGGGGTCGCATCCAACAGTCATAAGGCGATTGATAATTTGCTGTGTGCTGTTCTAGACCGAGCAAATGAGGCAGGTGAAAAAATTGGTGCGGTTAAGAAGGGTAGCGAGCCGATAACTGGCCCCCATGCCGGAGCAATTTCTCATACTGACAACAATAAGGATCCGAAGCTGCTTACGGAGTCTGTCGTTGGTGGAACGGCATGGCTCTTTTCCC
The DNA here is from genome assembly GCF_018130165.1 of Bradyrhizobium sp. JYMT SZCCT0180. GTDB lineage: Bacteria > Pseudomonadota > Alphaproteobacteria > Rhizobiales > Xanthobacteraceae > Bradyrhizobium. The sequence goes on from NZ_JAFCLZ010000022.1 coordinate 118,216, forward strand.
GGCCCGAATTTGACCAAGCCTTCGATTACCTCTTCGTTGACGAAGCAGGGCAGGTATCGATCGCAAATGTCGTAGCGATGGGGACTAGCGCCAAAAATATTGTGCTCGTGGGTGATCCGATGCAATTACCGCAACCAATTCAGGGTGCTCATCCCGGCGATAGCGGGCTATCGGCTCTTGAGTATCTGCTTGCGGGTCATAATACGGTGCCCGCGGATCGTGGGATATTTCTTCCGGTATCTCGAAGGATGCATCCCGACGTCTGCCGGTTTATTTCGATGATCGTTTATGAAGGCCGTCTTGCGAACGATGAGGGTGCTGGTCGACAAAGAATCCTCGATGATTCCGGTCATACCCTGTCTGGGGTCCATCTGGTTGAGGTTCCCCATGCGGGCAATAGCCAATCATCGCTAGAGGAGGTTGTCGGGATCCGGCGACAGATCACTTCACTCTTAGGAAAGCGATTTAGGGATCGCGACGGCAATGAAAGGTGCTTGCAACTGAGCGATATCCTTGTTGTGGCTCCCTACAATTTGCAAGTTAACGCACTGAAGGCAGGCCTTCCTTCCGGCGCGCGAGTCGGAACAGTCGATAAATTTCAGGGACAAGAGGCTCCGGTCTGCATAGTTTCAATGACTACATCGTCAGCTGATGAAATTCCGCGCGGAGTAGACTTTCTCTTCAGCCTCAATCGCATCAACGTCGCCGTTTCAAGGGCGCAAGTTCTCTCGCTGGTCTTTGCGAGCCCGCGCCTGCTCGACGTACCCTGTGCGAATATTATGGAGATGCGTCTAGTCAATAGCTTGTGTGCGCTCAAAGAATATGGCGCGGGTACGGCCGCCCGCACCGGTGATCGATCTCAGGGCATGCCAACTTCTGTCACCTCACCCTCCTAACCTTCCTAGACCAGGAAAGGGAGGGACCAAATGTACACTCGCCATGCACAGACCCGCTGCCAGCAAAGAGCAATTCGACCCGAGGTCGTCGATGCCCTCCTGGATTATGGGTGTCAGAAGCGTCGACACGGCGCGGACGTTTACTTCATGGATAGCTCATCTCGAAAACGAGCTCGTTCCGAGCTTGGTCGCAGAGAATACGCCAAAATTGAGGGTCGACTGGATCGATATCTGATACTGGGGGATGACGGCCAAATAGTAACTGCTGCGATCCGGCTGCGTAGGCTCGCCATCTAGGGAGGCTAACGAGGGTAATTAGGACGACAGTTCAACATGGGTAACATAACCATCCGGCCCATTAACGGGGGTTCGCAGAAACCCGGCAGCGGCTGCGTGTCCGATGCATCCCTTGTCCATACGAAGTTGGACGCCATTAAAATTCAAAAAGACCGGTACGGTCTTAGTGCCGAGATGCCATGCCACATGCTTCAATTGCGTTTCAAAATGCGTTTGTCGGGTCCTGTCACGAGCAAGGGTTTTCTTTGCAAGAGAGTTTGCGTCAAAGGTGCTTGTCGCTTTGACGAATACATCGCTGGATCCCGGAAGCGGCTCGTAGTCTAATGGCACCCAAACCCAATTTGTCATGGCCTTTTTAGCCGCTGAGCTGTCATGATCTTGGGAGTACTGATGCGTACCAGCGCCATTACGCGCTCCTTGTTTTGCCGAAGAAGGGTTGCCAGTTGAGCCAAGCCGACGATATTCGCAAGTTTGTCATCGTCAACCATATTTCTCCGGCTCGTTCCCGCGGTGACGCCCAAGTCTCGGTGAGAGCCGGTGATGTGCACCGCGAAATGGATCTCTCAAACTCAATGCCCGCGGTTTGCAGCGCTATAGGCAGCAGCAAGTTCTGGACAGAGGCGGGTGTTCGCGAGACCAAAAGGGATGGCCCCGCTAATAGCTCGACCGTTGTGTTTACGTTCGCAATTGATCAATCGTCTACGATCGACGTTGCGGCCGCCGAGAAAGAATTGCGAGCGCGGTTTGGCAATCCCGATGTTGATAACGAAAAAATTCTATCATTCAACCTGCCTGATGGGCGCGCAATTGCGCTTCAGCGCGACATTCAAAATGTTCAACTTTGGCTCGAGAGCAGCGGTCGTACCTTCCCATCGAGTTGGGAAATGCAACTCTACCAGGCTGACCGGGGGAGGCACTCAAACCTGCCGGGTCGGCTAAAACACAATCCCCCAGAACTGCTTCGCCAGCAGGGATTTCCTCGACCAGTTCTGAGCGTGCGCGCGCGTAACCGAAATGAGTTCACAAATATCCTCGATTGGTACAGCCAGATGCCCAACACGTTAGATCTTGAAGCGCTAGGCAAGCTAAAAGCTGCTTTTGTTTCTCATTTTCCAGATTTCGAAGCGCTCGGTTTCGACGCGACGCACGGCAGCTATTGGGATGAAGAGCGCAAATATAAGCAGGCTCTTATCGAGCGAGTAGCAGAAGTCACAGGGCGAGGAGATGAGTTGTCAAATGCCCAAGTGGGCAATGATGTTCTGGCCATTCTTGAATCTCCAGAATCAAACCTTCTTGGCTGGAGGATGACAGATAGGCTGCGAATTGTGCGCTCAACGGCTACGCCGCTGATCAACGAAGCAGCAGGGGCATTGCTTCGAAGTCCTCTGGATCCGCCTCAAGCCGTCGAAGAATTCGTACAGAAAACGTGGCCTGAATATTCGGAGGGACAGGAGGGCAATATGCCCTATCGGGATATGCGCACGATTCCGACGATGTTGCTGGCGTTTGCCAAGCCTGAACGGGCGATCGGAGTTCGATACAAGCCGATCTATACGGCAGGGATGCGTCTACTACACCGCTCGTTGCTCAAAAATGCTCCATTCTCTGCCGCCGAATATGGAGATGTGCTTGCGATGAGCGAAGCCATACTTAATGTCATGCGCGACGATTGGGGATGGAAGCCCCGTGATCTTTGGGACGTTCAAGGATTTATCTGGGTCACGTGCAACGGTTCTGATGCGGATGAGGCGGTCTCCGATGAAAAATCGATTGTCGCTGAGTCGTCGAAAAAGAGCGCGGCGCCGACCAATGTAATCCTTTACGGTCCTCCCGGCACCGGCAAGACATATAGGAGCGCGCAAGAGGCCGTCCTCCTGTGCGACGGCGTTGCTCCCGATGAACAGGACCGACAAAAACTAATGGAGCGCTTTAACGCCTTAAAGGATGCGGGTCGAATAGCCTTTGTAACATTTCACCAAAGCTACAGCTACGAGGATTTCATTGAGGGATTAAGGCCGGAAACCGCCGCCGAGGATGAAGGTGGTCAATCCTCCTCTGGAGGTTTCCGGCTCAAGCCAACCGATGGCGTCTTCAAACGCATTTCTGCACTTGCCGAACAGGCTGGGGCAGTTAGACCGGCAGCGTCCGCATTCGATCTTGATGGCCGCAATTTTTTTAAGATGTCACTCGGCCGAGCTTACGATCAGAGCGAGATCTACCAAGCCGCAATTGACGGAGGATATGTCGCGCTGGGCTGGGGTGGAGACACGGATTGGAGTGATCCAATCTTCGAAAAATTTGATGCCATTTTGGAAAAGTGGAGATCCGTCGAGCCAGATATTAGCAGCAACCGGGGTGATGTAACCCAGACGTTTCGGTTACGTGCAATGATGCAAAAGGGCGATATCGTAATCGTATCTGATGGCAACAGTCAGTTCCGCGCGATTGGCGAAATCATCGGACCCTATGAATTTGCGAAGGACGCCACCGACTATCGACATCGGCGAAAAGTACGTTGGTTACGTGTTCTTGAGAAATCGTTGCCGGTCGAGACTATTCTCGATGGCAAATTCACGATGATGTCGCTTTATCGAATTGATCCCAAAAAGATAAAGCGAGCTGCCCTTGAGACAATACTGGGTGAACAGGGAGCTACTACCACCACAGACCTCAACAAGGATCCGGATCCGTATGTTCTGGTCATCGATGAAATCAACAGGGCCAACATTTCTAAGGTCTTCGGAGAACTCATTACCCTGATTGAACCAGACAAGCGGTTGGGCTGTCTCAATGCGCTAACGGTGACGCTGCCATATTCTCACGAGGAATTCGGCGTGCCAGCAAATCTCCACATTGTAGGTACGATGAACACGGCCGACAGGTCGATAGCCTTGTTGGATACAGCTCTACGTCGGCGATTCCAATTTAAGGAATTGATGCCCCAACCCTCTCTTCTCGGCGACAATGTGGGTGGAGTGAATATTCGGGCCCTTTTGTCCGCGTTGAACGAGCGGATTGAGTATTTCTTCGATCGGGAACATCAGATAGGGCATGCTTATTTCATGGAATGTCAGTCCCGAACGGACTTGGATAGAGTGATGCGCACCAAAATCATTCCGCTTCTGTCCGAATACTTTTACGACAATTGGGAAAAGCTGCGCGAGGTACTCGGTGAGACTAGTGATGAGGGGCATTTCACTGTTCGGACCAAGCTGCGGCCTCCAACCACGGGAGCAATGGATTCTGACATCGAACGCTACCGCTATGACGTGCGTCCCGAGTTTCCTGCGAATGCATATGATCACTTCATGTCATGATCCATCGAACAGTCCGCGAGTGGGATTACATAGCTGTTGAGCCGCCTATCGGCGGACCGGCCGGTCTAAGTCGCTCAGTTGCCGACCGACTGTTGAAAGCAGCGCGCAATACGGCGCTCGGAGGTGAGGATGGAGAGAAGATCCTCGTCAACGGCGTCTCAAGGCTTCGCGCTCAACAGGTGGTCGGCATTCTGGCCACGGAGGACGCGACACTCGAAATCTTGCCCAAAATAGATGGCTCGACCAGTGATAATGCCGCGGCTCGCCGAAGCCTAGTCCACATGCTGGCGGTAGTGCTCGATCTAGAAATTGCCCCCGGCGCGAATGCCGACTTGAGCTGGCAGAAGGATGACCTTCTGGAGATCCTCGTTCGATTGTTCTGCGATAAACTGTTTGCAGTGCTTCATCGTGGAATGCCGCGGCGGTACGTCGGCAACCAGGATGATCTCTCGACCCTACGGGGCCGGCTAGACGTGGTACGTCAATTTACAGTGTTGGGAGCCACACCTCAAAAGCTTGCTTGCCAATTTGAAAATCTCAGCGCCGATATTGCGTTGAATCAAATAATGAAGGCGGCAGTCGCGCGGTTAACGACAACTTCTCGCTCGGAGCAAAATCGCCGAAGATTAACGGAGCTTGCCTTCGCATTCGATGAGGTGAGCGCGGTCGCGGTCAAGGAGCTCCCTTGGAACAAGGTTGTTATTGATAGAACTAATAGCGGGTGGCTTGAGTTGTTTCGCTTTGCGAGGTTGCTGTTGGGAGATCGCTTCCAAACAACGACAAGAGGCAATGCTCGAGGCTTTTCTCTGCTTTTTGAGATGAACACGCTTTTTGAGGAATTCATCGGTCGAATGTTCAGGCGGGCACTCTCCGGAACGGCCTTTCAAGTCGTTCTGCAAGGGCCCCAAAGCTACGCGTTGATTGATCATGCAACCGGCGCTCGTCGTTTCGCAACAAGGCCGGACATCGTCGTGAGCAAGGACGGTAAACCCCTTCTGATCATCGACACCAAATGGAAGCGTTTGAAGGGAGAGATAGATGACGCCAAGCGCGGCGTCGGACAGGCCGACATCTATCAAATGATGGCGTATGCCCATGTGTATAATAGTAATTCTTTGATGTTGCTCTATCCACACCATGACGAATTAAGCATCGGCGAAGGGCTCCAGACGCTGCACCGCATTGCTGATAAGCAGGACAGCCGTCTTGCGATTGCGACGATAGCGTTGTCTGATCCAAAGTCCGTCGGAATGCGTTTGAGAAGGCTTCTGCTAGGAGACGCCGAAGTTTTTAATCTGACAATGTAGTAACGTTGCTGTTGCCTGTCTCCTGGGTCAAGAAAACGGATTGCGCGCGAGACAAGAGGTTGATTGGCTGCCAAATAGTTGGAACGTCATCCCGCTGGCCTGTCTGAGAGCCTACGGAATTCTCGTGTAGACAGCAATCCGCCTTCGAAGTTCATCGCGCGGATATGGAATGCTATCGCAGGCCAGCGAAGTCGTGCCCGAAAGGGCCTTACTCCGCAGCCTCTCCTGCCGCCTCGATCAACAGCACATCCAAGCTCTCAATCTCCTGCATGGCCCTGCCGGCAATGCCTTGGAAATCGCCATAGAGGCCAGCGGTCGAATCGAGGACGCCTCGAAGCTGCTCTTCGCGTTTGGCCCACAACCGCATCATCATCTTGCGCTCACGGTTGAGATCCTGCTGCATGTCGGTGAACCGTTCGACGATGGCATCGATGCGGTGGCGGAAGCGCGGACCGGTCAGGTAGGCGTACACCATCTCCATCTTGGTCTGCTGGCCTTCCTGTGCTTGTCGGCTGCCGGCGAGGTCGATCAGCGACTGGCGAAGGACAACCGCGAGCGGGATGGCGAAGCGCGGCTCCGCGACCCAAACGTTGTCGATGAGATCGAATGTCTCGACACCCTTGGGCAAAGCACGGGAAACGATCAAGGCGATCTCCGCTTTTGCGGCGCGCTGATCATCGCGCAGTTTTCCGAGCCAGTGATCATTCCAATTCTTGGTGTGCTTCATTTCCCAGAGAATGGTGCCGCAGGCCTGACCCGCGGAGCTAAGAACACGATGCGCCACGTCGCCGCCGAACTCGCCCTTGGCTACGGGCTCGATTACATCACGCGGAAAGCGGCTACGGAGCAGGGATTCAAGCTCGATCTCGAGCGTCTCGCCCTGCAACTGCTGCGAGCCCTGTTCGGCTTTGCGCCGGAGATCCTCGATCTGTCGCTGCATGCCGGCGATCTGGGCCTCCTTCTCGGCGACCTTGGACTTGAGGGTATCCTCGGCTTCTAATTTGGCCTTCTCGCGAACGGCGACAAGATTCTCCTGAACCTTCTTCTCGACAGTCAGTTCGACCTCGCGCCTGGCGTCATCCAGCTCGCGCTGCTTGCGCAGCACTTCAGTCTGCGCCTGCTGCGCTTGCGCCAGTTTCGCGTTATTCGTCGTTAGCGTTTGCTGCAGCTCCTTAAGCTGCTCGTCGCGCTGGCCAAGCTCGTCGGCCAAGGCTGTCCGGGCCTTCTTCGCCTCGGTCTCAACGATGGCGGCGCGCTCCGTTTTCAACTTGGCCGCCACGTGCTCGTCGATGCTCTCGCGGGCTTTGGCGACGTCGTCCTGAATCTGCCTGAGCTTGGCCTCGCGGCGGCCGAAGTCGGCCTCCTTAGCTGCAAGCTGCGCCTCGAACTGCCTGCGCGTCTCGGCGATCAAGGGTGCAGCAAGGGATTCCGTCAACTTGATTTCGGTACGGCACTCGGGGCAGACGATCTGAGGGTCGGTCACGGTATCGGTCCTATTGTGGATATCTTGAATTGTATCGATGTTTCGGACCACCCTTGAGGCGTCCGGCCGCGTTATCCCCGGCAATCGCATCGGACGGAGGGGCAACGCCTTGGGCGGCATCGGTTTCGAGTTGTTGTCAGTCTCGTGGGGCATCTCAGTTCCTCGTTGCATGGAGATCGCGCCCGCGCAGGATCGCCTCGACGGTACGGCGCAAGCGTCGGACCGAGCCGCCGCGCCAGGTGCGCGCAACGGCGGCGTGTTCGGCGCCGTCGAGCGAGGGGACCCAGCTCGCATCGAGTCCGCGTTCCTTGGCGAGATCGGCGATCACGGCTGGCAAGAGCGCATCGAGGTCGCTGGCGGCCGGCTTCGGAAACCTCACCACGCGAAACCGGTCGCGGATCGGCGAGGGCAGGGGATCGAGGCTGTTGGCCGTGGCGATGTAGGAAACCTGGGAGACATCTAAGTTCGCCTGCAATGCCGGATCAGGGTAGCGCGCATTAGTCTCGGACTCGAGGAAGCCGAGCAGGCAGTCCCACAGCCGACCGTAGTCGGCTCGTACCGGTGCCTTCTCAATTTCATCGAGCAGGATCAGTGGGCTCGCGGTCTTGCCCTGAGCGACAGCGAGGAAGGGATGGCAAGGCTCGGCCGAATACCAGCGCCTGTCGGTACCGCCGAACACGGCGCCGTCACTTCGGCTGGCGTCGGTACGCCAGACTGTGAGGCCCAGCACCTCCCCGAGGCGCCGCGCGAATCGGGTCTTGCCGCCGCCGGGATCTCCGACGAGTAACAGTGGGCGCAGATGGATCGTTACGCGCCCAACAAGGTCAGCGAGCGCAAAATCGATGACGTCGGTCGCGTAGGGGAATTCGAACAAAAGCGTGGAGCGTACCTCCTGCAGAGGGGGTACTTGGACTAGCGGCAAAGGAGTGTTGATGACGCCCTTCAGCGGGCCGAGGATGTCCTTCAGCTTGGTGTTCTTCATCGCCTCGCTGCTTAAGCGTACGACCACCAGATGATGATCGGGCACGGCTTCCGCGGCAGCGGCTGCCTGCACGGGGCCTTCGGCGGCCTCCTCGCCGGCGTCTTCAGCCTCCTCCAACCGTTTTCGTTCTTCTTCCTCCTTCAGTTTGCGCCGAGCAGCCCTGGCGGCCGCGACGATGCGATGCTCTGCCATGGACCTTCCGAGGTAGACCGCGTTCGGCGCCGCCGAGACTCCTCTCGACAGCATGTCGGTGCACGCCGGCAGCGCCGCCCAGCCGAAGACGAAGCGCTCGAGATCGCAGCAGAGGTGCTCCTCGGCGTGGCGCGCGATCGCATGGAAGCCATGGACAAGCGCTTTGCCCACCCGGCGATAGTCCTCGAAGTCAGTCCGATCGCGCGGTGTGGGTAGGCACAGAAGCCGCACGCAGTCGGCAAGGCTGCGCAATGTTGGCTCGTTCTGGACGACGGCTCGGTGGTCGAGTTCGGCGGCGAGCGCAAGTCCCGTATCGGCGCCAACGGCCGCGGCCCAGGTCGCGTTATGAGGGAGCTGCGGACAGAGCTCGTCGATCTCGGCGACCAGCCGCTGCTCGAGATAGTCGGTCTTGTCGGTGATGAGCATGGCGTAACGCAGCAGCCGGGGAAGGCCCTTGAGACGCTCGTTTGCATCCGACGAGTCCGCGGCCGCACCGGTCGAGACCGCGTCGCCCACTTCCGGCAGATCGATCTCATCGGCGTCGTCGGTTCGGCTCATGCCTCGTCCTCCGAGGTGTAGTTGCTGGTCATGCCGGAGGTCGCCGTCAGTTTCTGCATTCGGGGGATACCGTCGGCGGTAGCCCAGTTGATCGGCAGCACGTCGCGATGCAGGTCTGAAAAGACTTGAACCCTCATGCACTCTCTCCATCGTGGCGACGTTCCCGGAAGGCCGTCAACAACACGGTCTCGGCCGCGCGGAACTTGCGTGGATTGCTTGAGTGGCGCAGCCCGTGTGTGTACCAGGACGCGGCCAGCTCGGTGGCCAATCCGTGATCGAGGCCGGTCAAGCCGATGACCTGAGCCAGGACCAGCGCAGCCGCTGCGTTCCGCGCGAGCGCGCAGCGGCAAAGCGCCGTCATCGCGATGTCGATGGTGAGCGTGGTCTCTTCGATCGGCATCAGGGAGAACGCGACGCCGATGGCGGCTGCCGCGTCGCCTGCGAGCGCGGCCGTGAGATCATCGCCGCCATAGAGCACGCCGATCCGATTCACAGTCGTGAGCAGGGCGATCTGCTCGGCGTCGCGAAACGCATAGGACGGCAGCGTTCGCCACCAGTGCAGGGGCGAGACATCCGCGGCCTTGAACGGCCACGGACGATCGGGCGGCCTTTTGATCCGCCAGGCCGGGTTGTCGATGAATGCGTTCGCTGCGATCGATCCACGATCGATCGGGAGCGGGGAGCAAGCGGCGTCGGCGCGGTGGGGTCCCTCGTGCCGGAGCTTGCGCTCCGGCACCTTCGGTTCGTCGGTCATGGTCGTCACCCTTACCACGCGATCAGGATCGGGCGCGGGTAGCGCGGCGGCTGCCACTTGCTCGAGTCGACATGCGCCCCGGTCACGACCTTCGCCGCGATGGCGGCCGACGGGAAGCGGACGGCGACGCACAGGCGCTCTCGGTCCTCCACGCCGGGGATCGACACCAGCGCCTCGGCGTCCATCAGCTCGTCGCGGCGCGTCTCGACGATCTGCGGCGCGCTGGGGTTGACCGTGCTGCGGACCTCGGAGCCCGCCATCACCACGAAGCCCTCGGGCGTGGGATAGCCCCTTGCCCAGAGTTCACCGTAGGCGAGCTCGAGCTCGCTGCCGACCGGCGGCGTCGCGACCACGCCGATCTGCATCGGGCCCGTGTCGTCGAGCCCGATGGCGTCGGCCTCGACGACCGGGCGACGCTGGCTGGCGAAGTTGGAGCGCAGCACTCGGCACCCGGCGTCGAACAGCAGCCGGTCGCCGTGCTCGACGAAGATGTCGAGCGATGCCCGCTTGTGGCTGGGCAACTCCAGAAGCTGCGGGTTGGTGCCCTTCATGACATCGACGAGGCCGGCCTGCTCCGCGATCTTGGTGAGGCGATACTGCAGATACAGGGCCGCAGTGGTGTCGAACCAGGCGCCTTCGTACCCCGAGATCACGTAGACCTCCCGCGCGAAGGACTTGCTCTGGTCGCGGTAGTGGTCGGAGAGGCGGCGGCCGACGTTGCCGGTCTCGCCGATATAGGCCGTGCAGTGGTCGGCCAGCACGTAGCAGGCCGGCACGGCGGCGCGGGCCATCGACATGTCCTTGATCATCGCCGCCGGGAAGGCGGACACGGTGAGGCGCCCGACATCATCGTGCACCTCACGCAAGCCCTCGATGCCGCCCATCGGACGGTGGACATTGGTGCAAGCGGTCTGCACCGAGCTGTTGGCAGAAAAAAGCGTCATGGTGGTTCTCTCTTTCTCGTCAGTTGTGTTTGAGAGATCGAAGAGCCCGGCACCGTCGAACCTGAGCGAGCACGGCAACCCCGCCGCTAAAGGCGGGGGGCATGCCCGGTCGTCCCGACATTCGCCCTTTCGGCAATGGTCGACACCGCGTTTGATGCGCCGTGACCTTGCGTGGAGAGCTGGACGGAAGACGAACCGGTCCGTGCAACGCTTGCGCGTCGCCGACGTCGGGCTTCGCGATCCGGCTAGTCGATGGCGGTGGTGGTGGGGGGGGGGGAGGCCTCGCCCAAGCGCGTCGTCGCGCCGTCGACGTCATGGTCTCGCAGCCGGCTCACGCAGTGGGCGGTCTCGCCGACGTACATGGCCCCGCTGTCCTTCAGGATGTAGAACGCAGGCATGGACGACGCTTCGGTCGCCGGCAGGGCCGGGAACGGGATGGTCGTGACGGGAATGGTCTCGGGGCTGCCGGACATGCCGGGGTGCTCCAAGAACGGGGACGGGAACGGCGAATCGCCGTTATACTGGCTCTTAGCCATGATCGACTCCTCAATAGTCGGTTGTGGTCAGGCCGTTGTCGTGTGTTGGTAGCACCGGCAGCGGCCGCCTTCGCAGGGATTGCGATCGGCACGACGAATATGGGGTGCCTTGTTTCCGAATTGCAAGTTCCGCCCCGCTCCGCCGCGCGACATGGTTACTTCGCGTTTACGAATAGCGTTCGCGGGCTCGACACCTCCCGCGCCGCCGGTGGCGACAGCAACATTGCAAGCTATCAAGCAAGTTTGCCGGCACGAGAACAATCTATCGAACCAGCAAGCGATCAAGCTATCAAGCTATCAAGCTATTAAGCCAGCCGGCGTGGGCGTGAGCTATCACGCAAAGAGCGGCAGGTGTGCAGCGTGATGAGTTCGACCGGAGCGCTCACAAGTCAGCGATCTGACTATGGGCGGACCGGCAAAGCTCGCAGTGTCAGCGCAGCCGCGGGTCCTCGCGATAGGTCCATTGATCGATGGCGGCGATTGCCTGAAAAATAGCGCCCGCGCCGGCTTCAAGCGGATCGTGCTCGACAAGACGCTCACGCGTCCATGCGATCCATTCATCCATTGTCCGATCGCCGACGGGTCCGGTCGCCTCGCCGGCCGCACGCGCCGCCAACGCCTGCAGGAAGAGGCGCGCGTCTTGTGCCTGCTTCCAGCGTGAAGCGAGCTCCAGGAACCCCTGCAGGCGGTTGCGCTCCCGCAATTGCTCCTGGCGCTCCTGGTAGCGTTGCATTTCCTCTTCGCGTCGCCGCTGCGCATCTTCCTCTAATTGTCGGCGACGCTCCTGAAGGATCGGCACCGCGGTGACGAAGACGGCCGCGATCTCCGGCAACTGCCGTTCGAGCGACTGGTCGGGTGTGTCGATCCAGGACTGGGCGAGGGCAGGATGCAGGCGGGGTTCGATCGATAGCTGCAGCAGGCCGGTGGGCTGCATTTCCCGCCTCCAGGGGCGCTTTGGATTAGAGCTGCGTTTTGCCTCCTCCTCGGTTAGCAGCCGGCGTACCTGGCGATATTTTTCCTTGATGGTAAGGACGACCGGCAGCCTTTCGAGTTCCACCGTCGGGCGACCGCGTTCATCCACCTTCGCCGTGTAGCCGTGCCTCTCCAGCGCAATGAACAAGGCGCTGAGGAGGCGGTGCCTGCGGCGCTCCATCGCCGTGAAGTCAGGCGGCATGTATTCGCCGCGGTCCCAGGAAGTCTGCTTTGCCTGCTCGCGCCAGCGCTGGCGCTCGTCGATCCACCCGGCGACGACGCGGTGCGGGTGGGTTAACTTGCCGGGAACCTTGAGCCCGGCGGTCAGCCGACGGGCTACGGTGAGTGCTTCCAATAGCTCGGGCGGCGTTTGGGGTGGCGGTGGTGCCGGCAGGCTCGGGCTGATTGTTGCCTGCGCCGACGTCCCCTGTCGGATCGCCGGCAGGGGCACCTGGGTGACCTTCTTGCCGGCCGCTTTCCGGGCCCAGTAGCCTCGTGGCGGATAGGGCACGTGAAGGCGCCCGCAGATCTTGGCAAGACCGTTGCCGGAAACCCCGTATTGAGCCGCTAGGCGACTTATCGGAGTGGTCCAGACCTGTGCATACAACTCATCGCGGGTAAGCGTGACGGGCTTCTTTGCTTTTGAGTCGGGCATGTCGTTTAGCTCGCTCGTGGTTGTTTGGTGGGTGTAGGCCGCCGCCGCGCTTGAGCCCGCGGCTCGTCTGCTCTGGCTTGATGCAAGGAAGGTGCTCAGAACGCTGGCGAGGCTGTCCTGGCGCCGCGGCGCCGTCCGGCTGGCGGTCCCGCCCAGCGTCACGGTGGGCGCCGCCGCGTTCAGGCGCTGGCAGCCAGCGAGCGAACAAGTGTACAAGCTAGCAATTGAGCAAGTCAGCAAAGTGGACAAGCTAGAGAGCTATCAAGCTAACTAGTTAGGAAGTCAGCAAGCTAACAAGCGAGCCAGGCAAGCTGCGGCGGCGTCGGGCGGGCAGATGGACGCGGCAGTCCCGGCGGCCGCAGGCGTTAGATACCGTCGGCCGGTCCGCCCCGGGACTGGCGTTTCGCCGATGTACCAGCATTCGTATCAGACGGCGCCGTGACCAGCGCGAAACGCCTGCAAATTGGGGTACGGAAAGTAACTGGCGCAGAGTCCTCCTTTATGCCCCATGATACAGTAAGGAGGGCGAACGACCGCAGAAGCCGTCGGCATCGCATCAGAAAACCACAGGATACATTCAGAGATTGCATTGTGTCCACGACACGATTAGTCTGGCTCAATATTAAAGTCAAAAGCATTGAATAACGTCTTCCTGCGATTTTGTGGGGGAGTGCGTGCAGGTTTCAGTAGAGTTCTTAGGCCGAACGCGCGTGTCGGCAGGCGATAGCGAGATTGCGTTGTCGCGTCAGAGCATTTCGTTCTTGGCGTACCTTGTTTTGTTTCGTGAGATTGATCACCCTCGCGAAGTTCTCATCGAACACTTTTGGTCGTCAAGCGAGCCTGCCCGTGCAAGGTCATGTCTCGGGACGGCCTTGTCGCGACTGCGGAATGCCCTGAAGGTCGGCGGATCAAGCTGGCTTGAAGTATCACCCAGAGGCGAACCGCGAATTTGTGTTTCATCGCAAATCTGGTTTGACATTGTCGCATTCGAGACCGGAATTTCTCTCGCGCTCGCGGCTCCACCTGGTGAACTGGAGCCGTCGTTGGCGCATCGACTGAGTACCGCGCTTGGCCACTATCGCGGTGATCTCCTGCTCGGCTGGTACGACAATTGGGTGCTGATCGAGCGTGAGCGACTGCGCCTGCTTTTGTTGCGCGGTCATCGGCGGTTGATGGGGCATTACTCCGCCGTCGGGGATATCGAGAACGCGCTTGCGGCGGGTCTGGCGGCGCTCCGGATTGAGCCGTTGCAGGAGCAGGTTCAACAACAGGTGATCGAACTCTATTTTGCATCTGGGCAACGGGCCGCGGCCATGCGTCAGTACGAACGACTTACGCAACTCCTGAAGGATGAACTTGGTGTAGCGCCTTCCAGGACAACACGGGCCTTGGTTGAACGTATACGCATTGACCAGACGCTTTAGTACGTCGATCTGCATCTTGCCGGGAATGACTTCAATCGTTGCGTACCACACGCTGGAGCCAGCTTCAGGGCGATTGATTCGATCCTGAGGTCATTGAGTTCCAGTGACGCGTCGAGGGCTGCCGCCCGGATTGCCCCCCTTTACTTGAAGCTGTCGTCGATGGGTCGTTTCCGCCGATCACCACCGCCGCGTGGGTGGTGACGCTGCGGTGATCAAGTGGTGGCTGGTCGGTAACGTACGGGTTTCCCCCGGCTTTCACGCATGTTGGTGAGAGGTGCCGGGCGGGTGGGAGTGCTCGGCTATCCTGCCAATCGACAAATCAGCACCTCGTTCCTTGAGCGCCCATGGACAACCAAAAAGGGCCGCCAAACCAAAGGAGTTTCAGCATTCACCTTTGGCTGGAAGTTGAGGGATGGCGCGGACACGTGACTGATGGCCACGGCGAGCATTGGTTCGAGGACGGTCAATCTCTGCTCGAGTTCATAGGCGAGCGGTGGCGCTTGAATGACGGCACTATTCGCCTTTTGCTGGAAGTTGAGGCGGGCTGCGGTCAAGTAAGCGATGGCCCCGGTGTGCATTGCTTCGATGACGGCGAATCCGTGCTCGAGTTCATAAGCGATCGATTGCGTCTCAATCACGGCGTTCCGTTACCCGAATTGAAGGGCAAGCCGTGACCGCGATGTCCATATCAATAGTGTGCACGAATTTTGGCGACTGCCGGGTTGCCGATGACAAGGTGCCGCTGTGGAGTGAGCTGCTGGTCGCATGCCCCAATTGCGGCAAGTCGCTGGCATCGCCGCATCGCGTAACGCTTCAGCCAATTGCCGGGAGCGTCAGGGAAAATAAGAGTGTTCCGGTCGTCGTCAATGTCAAATTGGGCAACAGATGTTTCCAACCCGGAAAACTAGCGCTTGAGGTCGACCGGAAGGAAATTGGCGACGCCCAGCATGTTGCTGGCGAACCCAAGGACTATCAGTTCGAAATTGAAGGTCGCCACACGGGAATCTACCGCGTTCGGGCCGTGCTCCAGACGAGCGATGGGCGCATAACCATGTCGAGCGAGGAGCTGCTGCTCGTCGCGCAACCATCGAACCTCATTGCGCCACTGCTTTGGGCGCTCTTGCTAATTCTGCTCTTGTGTCTGAGCTCGAGTTTGGGATGGTTCGGCAAACCGCTGTTTGGTTGGGTGCCGCACCCATCGCTCTCATACGCCGCTGATGGTGTTTCCGTTATTTCAGCCTTATTAATTGGCGGGCTGTTGCTCGATCTCGGCCGCCGCGAAAGAGCATTCGGGCGCGAAGATGCCGGTTTACTGGGTCAGCACCGCTCGCTGGTCAGGTTTCAATCCTACGATCAACTGTCGGACAAGTTTCCTTACAGCAATCGGATCCTGAACAGAGTGGGAGAGAAGGCAAGCTCGGGCGCCGCTCTGATCACGCTTGGGGCGCTGCCGATCTGCTTCGCATTCGCCTATCTCGCTGGCATTGCCTTCGGCACTCAGAGGCCATGGGCGACTATAATCGCGTTTGTTGTCACAGCGACCGGCATTTTCTTCGTGGTCAGGCGCACAGAACTAAAGGGCTCGAGGGGCGAGACCCTGATGACACTGCCTCAAGCTGATGCACCATCGCCGATGATTGCAGTCGCGGATCCGCTGACGGAAACAATGCCTGCACAGTCAGCTGGCTCTGTCGCTGCCATGGAGGCGCCGAATGAAAGCGCGGCGCAACCGAACAAGGACAAAGCATGATGCCCACAAGGGAAGGAATTCTTGGGTTCTTTGCTGGACTTCTGTTCTGGCTGCTTGTCTTCGCTCTGATCTCCAAGTTCATTCCTGCTCCGCAGCCAGCCTTGGCCGATATCTTCAGCGGGATAGTAACGTGCGTGAAGGACCCGTTCCAATGCCTGGCCAATGTCAGGGACAATCTCACAAAAGACACCGCGTACGGCGCGGTCTTGGGGATTATTGGTTTATTGATCCAACTATGGTGGCGCGGTGAGTGGCCGACAGGACAATTGAATGAAGGCAGGCCAAGAGTGTTGGTTCCCAGCCTGCTCGTGACAGTGACGATCGCGGCAATCGTTGCCGGGATTTCGGCCGCGCCCTTGATTACAGGAAAAATGAGCGCGGTTGGTATTGTTGTTTTCGGCTACTTCGTCGCTGATGCCGCAACGCTGGGCGTGGGGAAGATCTCTACCCTGGTTCAGAAAGCAACAGCATTCATCCAAAGTCGGATCGCCGCGAAATGAGAGCTCTAGAGATCAGCGCCGGTATCCTCGATTGCCTGCCGAAGCAGTTCGGTAGCCATCAAGTCGTCCGTCAGTGGATTCCGAAGTCAAGGCCCAACGGTCCGGTCACTTCGCGAACGGGAAAGCTGCTGACAGGATTCACCCAGATCGTGATCGGTGATACCGGATGGCTTGGTCTGACCGCACGTGAAGCTGCAAAGGATACAGGCCAGGCTTATGGGCATTTCCTCGTCGACCACGAAGTCATCATTGAATGCGTTCCAGCGCTGACGAGCCGGGTCGGTATCGTCGAACAAGCCCGCTTCGTCGAGACAAGAACGTCGGCCGGGGAGCTCGATGCTCACGAGACTACGCTGGCGATCAATCTCTGTTTCGGCGGGGCTGTTAAGCCCACGGCTGCTTACGATGCCTGCGTCGGCCTGACGGCCTTTATCTGCAAACGATTCAACCTGCGCCCCGATACGGATGTGAGGGGTGCCGGCGAACTTGACTTCGCCCGCAAGGATCCGGATCGGGCGTTGCGGGCGGCAGGATCCGATTTGGAGAAACTGAAGCAAGCGGTTGGGGATAAGCTGGAGAAGGCGCTGCCAGAGCAGCCACCGGCCGCGCAAGCCAAATCGGAATCTGCACATGCATAGACCGCTGCCAGCTGGATACAGCGCCAAGTCAAGGAAGAAAACCCGCGAGTGCGCGTGTTGCGGCGGCGTGCGAGCGGATCATTGTGTTTCAGTCCAACGGTGGAACTCCAGGAGAATCCAATGCCATCAGCGCTGACCTATCCGGGCGTCTATATCGAAGAAATTCCGAGCGGGGTTCGAACGATCACGGGCGTTGCGACCTCGATAACCGCCTTTGTCGGACGCGCCGCGCGAGGTCCGACGGATACGGCTGTAACGATTAATAGCTTTGGAGATTTCGAGCGCATCTTTGGCGGGCTGTGGAGTGGAAGCCTGCTCAGCTTTGCTGTACGGGATTTCTACCTCAATGGAGGCGCACAAGCTATTATTGTTCGACTGTATCAGCCAGCCAAAGAACAGTTGGATCGGAGCGATCTTCATAGCGCCATGGCTGAGATCAAAGACTTGGGCGCTCCTGCCAGTGCGGATAAAGCGAAAGAAGCTGTCAAGGCCAAAGCTAAAGCGCTGATCGAGAGCCCGAAGTACAGGACCAATCAAGGTGCGATTGCGGCTATCAAGGCGGTGGTCGTAGCTGCGGAGGCTGTGACGCAATCGCCGACTGTGGAGAAGGTGACTACTGCGGTCAATGTAGCCGCGCAGTATGCTGCGAATCCCAAGGCGGAAGATCAAAAATTCATAGAAGAGAAACTCAAGCTCTTGGTTGATGCGGCGGCGGGCGCCGACGTTGCTGCCGCAAGGAAAGCCGTCGAGGACAAGGCCACCGAATTGAAGAAGGACAACAGCAGTCCTGCGGGGACGAGCGCGGGGCCTGTGATTGATGCGGTCACTGCGGCAGCGATAGCGGGTACTGATGTGGCAATGGTAAAGGAAGCTGCCGAAACCGAAGCTAAGAAACAAAACGCATTGGCTCGGGATGCTGGCGTGGCCGATCTGCCTCCACGCTCTAAAGCTGAGATACGCGTCGGGAATATGACATTCACGGCAGCCTCAGAAGGTAAGTGGGGGGCGCAGATTCGCATAAAGATTGACCAAGAGAATGGGTCCAAGGAAATCGCTGACAAGGTTGGCGTGCCATCCTCTGCGGACCTCTTTAATCTTGAAGTGCAGGTCGGCCCACAGCACGAACGCTTCTTGAATCTCACGGTCAAGGAGAGTTCGCGGCGAGTTGACCGAATCCTCGCGACTCAATCCAATTTGATCCGCTATGACGGCTTTGATCCTGCTAATCCTCCCGTTCTCTCGCCAGGGTTGGATGTGATTTCGTCTGCTGAAACCGAGGTCAACAAGGCGAAGCAAAATTGTGACGCTAAAGAGCGCGAACTCGACTCTTGGGATAAGGCCCTCGAGGTCGCAAAGAAGGATGATCCCCAAGAGGCTAAGCAGGAAACGAAAGACGTAAAGAATGCCCGTGACAACGCCGCGAGCGAACTCGATGCTGCGAAGCGACAAATTTCGGAGGCCGAAGATAAACTGAAGAGCGAGCGTAACATTGCCATTAAGGTAAGCGATGGAGCGCATCTCGAAGCAGAGAACATCTTGCCCGTCGGGGGACTAGCAAACAAAAAGGGACTTTACGCTCTCGAACAGGCCGATCTGTTTAATCTGCTCTGCATTCCCCCGTATAGCCCAACTGACGGCATTAATTTCGATATCGACAAGAGCGTTCTTGGTGAAGTAGCTTCATACTGCGAACGCCGCAGGGCGATGCTTTTGATCGATTCGCCGAGCAACTGGAGTGGTAGCGAAGCCAAGGCATTCGCCCGAACTCAATTTAGCTCCACCGGTAGCGATGCATTCCCGGGGGTCGCGAGTAAGAACGCGGCCATGTTTTTTCCAAGGCTGATGCAATCTAATCCGTTTCGCGACGGGCACGTAGAAGCATTTGCTCCCTGCGGAGCCGTTGCCGGTGTTATCGCCCGCACAGATACGCAGAGAGGAGTGTGGAAAGCGCCTGCGGGCTTGGAAGCGACTATTGCTGGAAGCCTCGGGCTCGAAGTCAATCTCACCGACGCCGAAAACGGCGAACTCAATCCCATAGGTCTCAATTGTCTGCGGACGTTTCCATTCGCTGGTTCAGTGGTATGGGGCGCACGCACACTGAGAGGCGCAGATCAATTGGCGGATGAATGGAAATACGTTCCAGTACGCCGTACTGCGCTTTTTATTGAGGAAAGCCTCTACCGCGGAACGAAGTGGGTGGTTCACCAGCCTAACGATGAGCCGTTGTGGGCGCAGATTCGTCTGAACGTCGGCGCGTTCATGAATGATTTGTTTCGACAGGGTGCATTCCAAGGTCAGACGCCGCGCGATGCCTATTTTGTCAAATGCAGCAGCGAAACGACTACGCCGAATGACATCAATAAGGGTGTCGTGAACATCCACGTTGGATTTGCGCCGCTGAAGCCCGCGGAGTTCGTCGTGATACAGCTGCAGCAGATCGCCGGTCAGATACAAACGTAAGGAGATTTCGAACATGGCTCAATTCAGCGTCAACGCGAAACGGTTTGATCCCTACAAGAACTTCAAGTTCCGCGTGAAGTGGGACGGCAAGTATGTTGCCGGTGTGAGCAAGATCAGCGGGCTCAAGCGCACCACGGAAGTGGTGACGCATCGCGAAGGCGGCGATCCCAGCGCCAGCCGCAAGTCGCCCGGCCGCACCAGCTACGAGGCGATCACACTGGAGCGCGGCGTCACCCACGACGAGGAGTTCGAGAACTGGGCCAAGAAGATCTGGCACCAGGGCGCGGGCCTCGGCTCCGAAATCTCGCTGAAGGATTTCCGGAAGGATCTGCTCATCGAGCTTTACAACGAGGCGGGGCAGCTCGCCATCGCCTACAAGGTGTTCCGCTGCTGGGTCTCCGAATTCCAAGCGCTTCCGGACCTCGACGCCAACACCAACGCGGTCGCGATTCAGCATCTCAAACTCGAGAACGAGGGGTGGGACCGCGACTCCGAGGTCAAGGAGCCTTCCGAGACGTCGTTTACGTGATGGTGGGGTAGGTGATGGTCGCGCCGGTCGCGTTACTGGAAGTGTGGGAGCAGGCGTTGCCGCTCAAGCCTTCTGCGCGGCCGATCGCGCTGTTGTCACTGGCGTTTTCAAAGGCCGATGCTGAGGAATTGGCAAGGCTTCCTCTCGGTATTCGCGATGCCCGCCTGTTGCGGCTGCGGCAGGCGTTGTTCGGGGACAGCCTGGACTGTCTGACCGCCTGCCCAGCTTGCGGAGCTGAACTCGAGTTTACCGTATCGGCCGGTGACCTCCTGCAACAGGCCGGTGAGCCCGCGGCCAATGACCATTGGCTGCAAGCGCCGCATCATCAGGTGCACTTTCGCGTACCCGACTCCACCGATCTGATGGCGCTCCCCGGTCTTGCCTCGAAACCGGATGAATATTGGGCGAAAATTGTTGGTCGTTGCGTCATCGATGTTCAGGGGCGCGACGGAAGCGTTGAACTGGAAAATCTTCCACAGGATCTGGTCGAATTGCTGGCCAGGGAAATGGAGCGGCGCGACCCGCTCGCGATGGTCTGGCTTGATCTTGTCTGCGCGCAATGCGGACATGCTTGGCCGAGTCTGTTCGATATCGCCAGTCTTCTCTGGGCCGATGTCGATCGATGGGCGCGGAGACTTCTGCACGAGGTCAATCTGTTGGCGCGTGCCTACGGCTGGACCGAACGCGACGTGCTTCAATTGAGCGCTGCGCGGCGCCAGCATTATCTTGGGATGATCGGGGCATGAGGAACTACTTTGCCATGCTCGGAGCGAAGGCGATCGGCGCCGAAATCGGTATCCGCGCCAGGCGAGAGGTGCTGTATGGCTCGCCGCGCTCCGCGGACGGCCTCGATTCCGGCCGCCATATTGCAGAAGCCGCGGCAACGCGCGACCAGGGCGAGTTCGCTGTGGGGGATGCCGTCAATCAACCCGGGACCACCGTCGATGCGATCCAGGCGTCGGCGGAAGCTGGGGAAGGCGACTCTTATAGAGCCGATCCCGAGGGAAAGTTCTCTCGCGACGATCGTTCTGCGTTGGCAATGGCTCTGCAGATTTACGCATTGGAGCAGCGCGTTGCAAATCGTGGCGATGCAGCGAGGCGCACGGTCGGCGTGTCGGCGATTCCAACAGCAGATCGGCCGCAGCAGGCGCGGCCGTCGTCAAATGTCCTGACGGGCGATTCGGCGGCGGATCGCAGTGACGTCGCCAGCGTGGCGGCACCCGTTCCCGGCGCTCAACCGGGCCAGGCTGAACGACCGAAGTTCAAGAGTGTCGATCAGGGCCTCCGGCGCCTCGGCGCGGAGGCAGATTCGCGGATCAAACCAGCCGATGAGGTTGAGTCCGTTCTCGATAGCGCGCCGGCCAATGCCGTGCACCGGTCGGCTACGAATGAAGCGAACGCCGCCCGGAATGTTCCGAGAATCTCACAGCTTGCCGCCTCAACCGTGACGGATCGCCCTGATCCCACCACGCCACCGCATGCTGGCTTAACGACCGTCGTGTTGGCGTCGAACCCCGCAAACTCGACCGCGCGTGCCCCGACCGATGCGCCATCCGAGGCGCGCGCCGAGGAGCTTCCTCGGGTAACAGGAGGTCGAGCAAGAATTGCGATCCAGCCCCAACTCAGGAACGCGATAAAGCTCAAGGAAGCGACCGGAGACGTTCACCAGGAAGAGACGGTCTTTCTTTCTTCCGAACTCCAGGAGAAAAACCGCCTGCCTGTCGTTTCAGCGCACGTCGGCCGTCCACAATCCGCGCCGGACCGGAGCGGCCGCGGTACTCCGGCTGATCTGATGGTTCAGGATGCGCATCCCTCGGTGCAGGTCAATGTCGGCAGGATCGAGATTCGGGAACAGCGGTTGGCACCTCCGGCCGCTGTCAGACGCGCCCAATCGCCCCGCATGGATCTGAAGGAGTATCTGAACCGGCGCCTGCGCGGGGGGACGTCATGAGTAACGCCGACGCAATTGCCACGGTTACAGGCAAGCTGCGGGCCAAATTATCTGCAGCAAGCAAGGTATGGGTGTCGACCAACCGGTTGGATGATTTGCCGCCGGCGGACCACGACAACGCGCTCAATCTGCATCTCTATCAAATCTCGCCAAATGCGAACTGGCGTAACATGGACGTTCCATGGAAGGCCAAGCCCGGAGAACCTTATCAGGCGCCGTTGGCCCTTGATCTCCATTATCTCCTGACTGCGACGTCGGCCGAACAGGCGGTTGCTCAAAAAAGTCTCGGTGCCGGGATGCGGGCGTTGCACGATGATCCATTTCTTGATCCCGGTGAAGGCGCAGTTGCCCCATTTGAGCGAGCACGTATCACGATGCATCCGCTTTCACTCGATGAAATGGAGAAACTGTGGGCCGGGGTGCTGAAGCCGCGTAAGCTCTCCGTCGCCTACGAAGTCTCGGTTGTGCTCATTGAAAGCGAACGGCCGGTCCGCTCGGCGTCGCCGGTGCTCAGGCGCGGTACCGGGAGCCCGGACTCGATAGCGGTCCAGCCGAACCTGCAATCGTTGCCGGAGATTGAGCGCATCGAAATTGGAAAAAAGAAGTTCGACGAATGGCTCAGACGCGGTTCGCGACCCGGCCGAGCCGCCGCGGAGATAGACGATACCATCTTTATTTATGGGCAGGGGCTGTCCAAGGTCGATGCCGTGGTTATCGAGTCACTGCGGCATCCGGTGCCGGATACTGAAAAACCTATGGTGATAGACAAATTCACCACTAACGACCGTGGCGCATTAGTTGTGGATTTATCGGAAACGAAATCCGGCGATAAGCCAGTGAAGATACCAGCCGGGCCATGCAGCATTGCGCTCAGAATCAAGCGGAAAGATAGTCAAACCTATCTAACGAACGCGGTTCCGTTCTCGGTGGCGCCAAAAATAATCTCGTCCACCAAAAGCATCACGATTCCCGATGATGTTAGTGTTACATTCGATCCACCCCTCGTCGGCAATCAGGTGGTCGCGTTGATTTTCGGCGAACGACAGCTTCTCCCGACGACAAAACCCGCGGAAGGCGTTTCTTCCTTGATCTTCAGGTTGGAGGGCCTGAAGCCGCCAAAGGGACCGCTTCCGATCCGGCTTCGCGTCGATGGCGTCGATAGTTTCGGCGTGAATTCAAATGCGGAGGACGGATCTCCCAACCTCGAACAACCATTCCTCAACGTGATTACGGTGACGTAATCATGCCCGACGTCACAACCTGGCAAGCCGAAAACACCGCCTTTCTCGCCAGCGCTGTTGCCTGGGTGCGCGGACGACTGGTTGCGCTGGCTCCAGCGGACGGGGGTCGGTCGAAAGGTGCTGCGAAGGCGAGGGCCGCCGTCGCATCCGACCCGCGCATTGCACTGGAGAAGAGAGCAAGGAAAACCCAAAATGTTCCGGCGTTGGTCCAACTTGCTCGAAAGCTGAACTTGTCTCCGTTCGAGCAGGACGTCCTTCTGCTGTGCGCGGCGAGCGCGCTCGATGCAGGGATGGGCGCGTTGTGTGCGGCTGCCAGCGGCGAAGGCAAGCCCTATCCGACCTTCGCCCTCGCCATGCGCGTGTTCGACAACCCGGCCTGGGAGGCGCTCGCGCCGTCCGGTGCACTCCGTTACTGGCGTCTAATTGAGATTCACCAGGCCGCAAACGAGCCGCTGATCAGCAGCGCCTTGAGGGCCGACGAGAGGATCGTCAATTATCTCAAAGGTCTCAACCATCTCGACGATCGGGTGGCGAACTGGATCAGGCCTGTTGCGCCTGGCTCTGCCGGTGAGCTTGCGCCTTCGCACAGGGAAATATGCGATCGAATGCACTCGTTCGTGGTTGCAGAGGAGAATACGCCAGGACGGCCGTTGGTTCAGCTGCTGGGCTCTCCCCTTTCGGCCAAGAAGCAAATCGCAGCCGAAGTATCGAGAAATCTCGGTTACGGACTGTGGCGCATTTCCGCGATCTCGGTATCCGAGCTCGGAAGCGAACAGGACCTTTTCTGCCGATTGTTGCTCCGGGAATCGATTCTTGTCGGTGCTGCCGTGTATGTTGACAATGACGATGAACTCGCCGAGCACCGGCCGCCGATGCCGGCGTCGCTGACGCGTTTCCTCGACCGGCTCGACGATGTGCTTGTCTTTCTGGCGACGGCAGAGCCGGTGCACGGTATCGACCAGGCGAGTCTATATGAACTCGTCGGCAAGCCCACCACGTCCGAGCAGCGCACGGCCTGGATCCGTCTGATCGGGGCAAAACGGCGCGACGAAGCCAATCGCCTCGCCGGCCAGTTCGACCTCGATCTCGTCACAATCGAACGCGTTGTGGCACAGGCGAAGTTGCGGAGCGCGGCAGGGGCTGACAGCGACCTGGGGCTTTGGCGCGGCGCGCGCGAGGCGGCGCGGCCGCGGGTTTCGGGATTGGCTGAGCGGATCGACGCCAAGGCGACGTTGAAGGATCTCATGCTTCCGCCACAGCAGAAAAGGCTGCTCGAAGAACTGGCAGAGCAGATCCGGCACCAGTGGACGGTCTACCGGGAGTGGGGCTTTGCCGATCGGGCCAATCGCGGTCTCGGAATCAGCGCGATGTTTTGCGGCGGCAGCGGCACTGGCAAGAACATGGCCGCGGAAGTCGTGGCGCAGCTTGTCGGGCTCGATCTGTACCGCATCGACCTCGCCTCCGTGGTCAACAAATATATCGGCGAGACCGAAAAGAATCTGCGCCGTGTGTTCGACGCCTTCGAGGACGGCGGAGCAATCCTGTTCTTCGATGAAGCTGACGCTCTGTTCGGCAAGCGCAGCGAGGTAAAGGACAGCCACGACCGCTACGCCAACATCGAGATCAACTATCTGCTGCAGCGCATCGAGTCCTATCGCGGACTGGTGATTCTGGCGACCAATCGCAGGGCGGCGCTGGATTCGGCATTCATGCGCCGGCTTCGCTTCATCGTCGAATTTCCCTATCCGGGCACCGAGGAGCGGGCTGCAATCTGGAAAGACGTATTTCCGACCGCTACGCCCAAGGCGGAACTCGACACGAAACGTCTCGGACGATTGGCCTTGTCCGGCGGTAACATTCAGTCGGTGGCGCTGAACGCGGCCTTTTGCGCTGCCGCCAGCGGCAACAGGAAGGTGGACATGCAAATGATCCTCCGCTGCGCTCGCAACGAACTCATTAAACTCGGCCTACCGATCAACGAGGCCGACTTTCGTCTGGAATCGGAGCATCAGACATGACGGTGAAACTGAGCATCGACCGCCTGGTGATCGACGCGGCGGCCGGACAGCGCATCAACCCGGCGACACTGAGGGCTGCCGTTGAACGTCAGCTTTCAGCGATGATCGAAGGCGGCGGCACCCGGACTTTTCCGGGCGCACCTGCCAGGATGCTGACCTCCAGCGGTTACGCGGCGAGCGGCAGCGCGAGCAAGGAGGCGCGCCTGGCGCGCGATGTGGCAAAGCGAATTTACGAGGCGATGAAACGATGAGCGCATGTGCCCAAAGCGCGATGGCGCGCAAGCCGACGACCTCCTCGCACCAACTGGGAGCGCGCGCGTTGCAGCGTTCCGCGGTGAAGTCCGCGTGCGAATGCAAGGAGTGCACAAAGAAAGCGGGCGTGCTGCAGCGCGCGGCGGTGCAGGAGCACGCTCCGGCGGAGGTGCCCGATATCGTCTACGACGTCCTGAAGTCCCCCGGCCAGCCGCTTGACCGCGGCACGCGGGAGTTCATGGAGCAGCGCTTTAACCATGATTTCAGTACGGTGCGCGTGCACACGGACGCCCGCGCGGCGGAATCGGCGCGGGCGGTGAATGCGCGGGCGTACACGGTGGGGGGGCACATTGCATTCTCTGAAAGCGCATATGAGCCCATCGGATTCGAAGGGCGCCGCCTTCTGGCTCATGAGCTCGCGCACGTCACGCAATACAATCACGACGATTTGGCGACCGAGAGCCTCGTGATCGATGGTGCGCGAACGCGTGAAGCGGAAGATGAGGCGAGAGCAGCGGCTGAAAATGTTTCAATTGGAGACGATTTTCGGACTCGAGCGAGGATAACCGGAGGTGCATTCACGCTTCGTCAAGCGGCTACAGATCTGCTTTCTGCCAGCTCGAGAATGCAGGTGGGTGCTAGTGGTAGATCGGGATTACGCCTTGTTTCGGGGAGTGCGGCGCCTGAATTACGCACGGTTGCCAGAGGCGCAGGGGCAGAGCTGCGGCTCGTCGCAAAGGTAACCGAGAAGGCGGCCGCGAAACGTGTTGAGAGTGCGGCTTTGAAGTCCCTACTGAAGGTGCTCTCGAAGCGATACGGAGTTGTGATTGCGTCCTCATTGGTGACCAATACGGTGCCGCTTATTGGTCAGCTCTTGGAGCTCGGCTTCGCAGCTTGGATGGTGTGGGACATGATCCAGGTGTGGGATTCGCTTGTCGAGGAAGCTGCCGCCTTGAGAGAAGAATCCTCCCAAGAGGAACAAGGCGTTGAGCGCGAGGAAAGCGCGCTGCCTACGGAAAGTCCCAGCGTTGATGAGGATGAAGAAACGCCTGAGCGCAAAGAATGCAAAAGCAAATACGATTTAGTGCCGATGAACTGTTACGCGGATTTATCGGACCGCGAGAAAGTGGTTAGCGATTTCCTGATCAGGAGGTATGGACCGGGGGCTAAGGCCGTAGGGCATTGGGAAAAGTACACTCCAAAGAATTTAGATTCGCGTCTGGGCATTTCTGACTGCGAAGGAGCAGGAGGCAAGGCGTGGCATCGGCAAGTACGGATCCAATCATTGGGCGGCAAGCCGAAGGTTGTAGAGCCGGATGTATCTGTCTTTGAGTGCGAATGTTGTGACAGAAAAGGAAAGGATGGAAAAAACTATCGAGCCACTCACTTCTCTGGGAAGACCTAGTGGATTTTTGATCGACCTGCGTAGCACTTGATGCATATGAACGATGTGCGCCCAACGAGAAAGTTGCAAATGACCGGCCTCTCCGCATCCCCAAAACTCCGCAAGGCCGCGCTCGTGGTGATGGAGCTGCAGAATTCGGCCTCCAGCGCAATCGTGTTTCAATACAATCCGGAAAGCATGACGCGCACGCTGCAGCCGCAGTTCATGGCGGAGGGCGCGGGTGACACCACCGACTATGCGCGGCTGAAGGGCGCGCCGATCGAGACCATGCGCCTCGACATCGAGATCGATGCCACCGACTATCTCGCATCGGGGGATGCGGTGTCGCATCAGGTCGGCATTCATCCGCAACTTGCCCAGCTCGAGCTGCTGCTCTATCCGAAAAGCTCGCTGGTGAGCTGGAACAACCTGCAGATCAACGCCGGAAGCCTGGAAATTCTGCCGCCCGCAGCACCAATGACGTTCCTGGTCTGGGGCCTCAAGCGCGTCATCCCGGTAAGGCTCACCGAATTCTCGGTCACGGAAGAACAGCACGATCCGAACCTCAATCCGATTCGCGCCAAGGTCAGTCTCGGATTGAGGGTGTTGAGTTACAACGATCTGCCGAACGGCGGCCCCGGCTACTACGCCTTCATTGCCCATCAGGTCGCCAAGGAAGGCCTGGCGACGATGCGCGGCGTGGTCAATGCGGCAAACGTTCTCGGTGGCGGCGTACGGTTGGTCTAGGGAGGCGGCTATGTTCGAGCACACCAGTCGATATTATAACCAAAAGAAACTTCAGTACCGGCGGCCGGACGGACGGGTCATTTCGTACGTGGCCCGGCGGATAGTACCCTCCCGCGACAACATCGCCACGCTCGCCGAGGTGCAACTCACCGATGGTCTGCGGCTCGATACGATCGCCGCGACGACGCTCGGAGCGCCGGAACTGTTTTGGCAGATCTGTGACGCCAACGACGGCCTCAATCCGTTCGACCTGATGTCCAGCGTCGGCCGAGTCGTCAAGATACCGATGCCGGGACAGCAAACGTCATGAGTTCGACATGAGCTGGAATCCGTCAAGGCTGCTCGGTATTCGCCTCAATCTCTTTCTGGGCGAAACGATCGCCGTGCCTGCTCCCGCGATGCTGACCGAGGCGTTGCAGGATGTGCAGATCGAGCTGGGAGACGAGGGCAATGATGGATTCCAGCTTACGTTCGGTGCCGGCCGCAAGGCCGGGATACTGACGACGGACAGCCCGGTATTCGCCCATCCTCTGTTGACGCCGTTTTCGCGCGTGATCGTCCAGATCTCATTCGGGGCGCAGTACGAAGTGTTGATCGACGGCTTCATCACCCATCGCCAGGCATCTCCGGGAAGCGAACCGGGCAGTGCAGCCTTGACCGTCACCGGCGAAGACATCCGCGTGATGATGGACATCGAAGAGCGGACCGTCAGCCACGTCGGGCTCAGCCCGGAGATGCGGGTGTTCAGGATTCTCTCCCAATATCAGCGATTTCTTGGCGGCCCGCCCGTCATTCGTCCGGCGCGCAACAGCCGGGCGCCGTCGCCGCTCGAGCGGATACCCGTTCAGAACGGAACGGATCTTCAGTATTTGCGGAAGCTGGCGGAGGATTACGCGCACGTCTTCTATGTCGAGCCGGGCGCGGCTCCGAACATAAACGCCGCCTATTGGGGGCCGCCGCCAAAGATCTCCACGCCGCAGCCTGCACTGACCGTCAACATGGGCCCCGATTCCAACGCCAGAATTCATTTCAGTTACGACGCGCTCAAGCTCGAGACCTCCGCCGGAACGGCGATGGATCCGAGGTCCCGCACCTTGCAACCGGTCAGCGCCCTGCTGGACATCGGCCGTACGCTCGCTCGCCAACCGGCACGCGACTTCCAGCGCGGCATCGTCCGCAAGACGCTGGCGCGCTATCGGACCGGCGGCGACATCATGGACGTGCTGGACGGAGGAAATGCCGCGGCACAGCGATCGGAAGACGCGCTGACAGCCACCGCGGATATCGATGTGGCCGAGTACGGCCATGTGCTTCGTCCGCGCCGTCTCGTCGGAGTGCGCGGTGCGGGACGGCAGCTGGACGGCATCTATTATGTCAAGCGTGCGACGCATTCGATCCGGCGCGGTGACTATACGCAGCGCTGTACATTGACCCGGGAAAGTCTGGGCGCAGCGGCGCAACAGGTGGCGATATGACCGGTCGCGCTCACTACGGCAAGATCAAGGGCAAGGTAGTCTCTACCGCCGATACGAAAAATGCCGGTCGACTGATGGTCCAGATTACATTGGGTGGATCGGCGGTGGAGGTTTGGGCCGAAGCCTGTGTCCCGTATGCCGGCAGCAAGAACGGCTTCTATGCAATTCCGCCCGTCGGATCCGGAGTATGGGTCGAATTCGCGGAAGGAGATGTCGACAAGCCGATATGGACGGGTTGCTGGTGGAAAGACGGTGAACTCAGCGGCGCACTCGGCGGCGGCACATCACTTTTATCATTGCCCGTGATCATGCACTCGACGGGCGGGCACAGAATGGTTCTGGCCGGCAGCGGTGGAGACCCCGTGGTGATTGAGACGGCGAGCCGCGAGCAAGGTCCGCGAATCGTGATGACGGAATCTTCGATCAAGATCTCGTGCGGGCCGAAGATGTCGATCGAAATTTCTTCGTCCGAAGTGAAGATCAACAGCGATGGACTGGTCGTGCGTTGAACAGGAAGGAGTGGACTGAGATGCCGGGTTACATATTGCATCAAGGAGCCGACGTGAAGTGCATGCATCTCGGGCCGGCGCAGCCCATGATGACCTATCCGCGTGTTAGCGTTGGCGGAAATCCGATCGTCATTCGATCGAACACCTTCAGCGTTACGGGCTGCCAGTTTCCGGCCTGGACGCTCGGAGGTTCTCCACCGTGTTCGACCGCGAGCTGGACGATGGCCGCAACCCGATTGTTTGCCGGTGGTGACAATGTAGTGCTGGTCAACAGCCAATCCCAGTGCACGCCGAACGGGACACCGTTGCAGATTTTCCGGACCCAGATCCGCGCCACCGGAACATAGGACAGAAGTCATGCAAATAGCTTTCCCTTATGTATTCGACACTAATCAGGTGACGGGCCTGGCGGATGAACCCGCGCATGTGCGGCAGATGCTGGAGCAGTTGTTGTTCACGATGCCCTTCGAACGGGTCAACCGTCCCGATTTCGGGTGCGGCATCCAGCGGATGGTGTTCGCGCCGCAGAGTACGGAAGTGGTGGCTACGCTGCAGGCATTGGTTGAATCGGAAATCCATCGATGGATGGGGGACGTCATATCGCTGCGAAGACTCGAAGTGACGGCCGAAGATGCGACGCTTCGCGTGCTGGTGGAGTACCAATTGTCACGCGACACCGTGGTGAGGACCGAGCGTTTCGACCGGACCGCCGTCTAAAGCGAATTCGACCTGTGCGGAATGGGTGGAGAAGGTAGAGTGGCAGAACAGCAGCCCTTGATCGATTACATGGCGAAGGACTATGAGAGCTTCCGGCGATTGATGCTGGATCGGCTCTCCGCCACGCTGCCTGGCTGGCAAGAGAGACATGCGCCTGACCTCGGGATTGCGCTGGTCGAGGCGCTCGCCTATGTCGCCGATTATCTCAGCTACTATCAGGATGCGGTCGCTACCGAAGCCTATCTTGGCACCGCGCGTCAGCGGATTTCCGTCCGCCGGCACGCGCGGTTACTGGATTACGTTCTCCACGAGGGCTGCAATGCGCGCGCATGGATTCATTGCGAGGTGCAGGGCGGTGGAAAAGTCAGCCTCGATCCTCACGGCGTGATGTTCGTGGCGATCGGGGATCGCGCCGGCGCGGAGTTGCCGCTTCTCACCGAGAGCGATTTGACGGTCCTGCCGGAGACCAGCTTCGAGATCTTTCAGCCCGTGGGCAGCGAGAAGATCAGTCTGGATTCCGGTCTCAACGAGATTGCGATCACCGGCAAGTTCGAAGAAGGCGCTACGGACGGAGAGGTGACGCTGGCGGACGGTCTGGTTCTGAAGCCGGGAACTGTGCTTATCCTGAAGGGAACAACCGCTGGCGCAGGTGGGAATTCGTCTGACGCTCGCTACCATGCCGTCGCGCTCACGGGATGCAGGGCCGCCAGGGGAAAATCAGCCACCCATTCGATCACGTGGGATATCGACGACGCCATTCCCGCCTCCATGGCCGGTCTCAACAAATTTGTCGCGTTGGGCAACATTGTCCTCGTGGACCATGGTCGTTCCGTATCGGAAGGCGGTCCGAACCTGACCGTGAAGGCCGGTGCGGCAGGACCGCTGTCGCGGCGCGGTCTGACGCATCGCGTGCCGCCGCAGACGACGGCGAACAGTGCGGCTGCGATGGTCGTCCAAAATCCGCACGAGGCGATGCCGGCGGTTGCACTGGCGATTGAGGAGGAACCCTGGGGGCGGGTCAAAGCAGATTTGCTGGAGAGTTTGCCGACCGATCGGCATTTTTGCGTTGAGGTCGATGATGGCGGACGAGCATGGATTCGCTTTGGCGATGGCGCCGGTGTCGGAGAAAGTCCACCGGACGGTACGAATTTCGTAGCGACGTATCGCATTGGAAACGGCGCAGCCGGAAACGTTTCGGCGGGCGCAATCAGGCGGGTGATCCTGAAGAACGGAGCGGCCTCCAGTGGCATCAACAACATCGCGGTGACCAACCCGATGAGCGCCGTCGGCGGAACTGAACCGGAGTCGACGGCGACCGCACGTCTGCTCGCGCCGGGGGATATGCGGGTTCATCAGCATCGAGCGATATCCGCTGACGATTATGCAGAGTTTGCGCGCGGTGTGAGCGGTGTTGCAAACGCTGTTGCCACAATCATGCAAGAGGGCACTCGCCGAGTCGTCCGCGTGGCCATCGATCCAAAGGGCGAACAGGCACCGAATCAAACTTCAGACCCCAAAGCGTGGGCTCGATGGAAGGCGCTCAAAGAGCGCGTATTGCAGCGGCTGGGGGGGGTCCGCCGCATCAATCACGATGTCATCGTGGCTGCTCCCGATTATGTCGACCTGACGATCCGCTTGAAGGTGACACTACTGCCGAGCTACCTGAAGGATACCGTCGTGGCCCAAGTCAAGCGAGAGTTCATTGATGATAAAGGAAAATCGTTCTTTGATCCGGACAAGCTGACATTCGGGCAGTCGATCTATTGGAGCCAGGTCGCTTCGCTTCTCCATGCGATCCCGGGGATCGCAAGCGTTGAGCAGGTCGAATTCGCGCGAAAGGATCGCTTGCCACGGAACGACGCAACGCCTTCGCCGACGGACAAGATCGAAATCGGACCGAAGGAAATTGCTGTGCTGAAGCCGTCAGATCTTGACGTCACCCCAATTGAGACGGTTGGGCCATGAGCACCTTCGCAAACGAGAGTGAACCGCTGCAGCCTCCTCGGGTGATCGGGACCATGCTGGCGCCGGTGCGGCCGCAAATCGTCGATCAAGGACCCCCTTCTGAAGCCGCAGAAATCAGTACCGATAGTTTGGTCATCTCCGATCCAACCAAGGCGTTGTTGCAGGCCTGGAAGACTGTTGCCGACGTGCTCGGCTTTTATCAGGAGCGGCTGATCAACGAGAGCTATATTGGAACAGCCGTCGAGGACCGGTCGGTATTCGAACTTGCCCGAATGGTAGGCTATGCGCCCGATTGGGGTCTCGCCGCCAATTGCTACGTCTACTACACCATCGATGAAAGCGTGATGCGCGACGTTCGCATCCCGGCCCGCAGCAAGATCAGGGCTATTCCCCAGCCCGACGAGGAACCGCAGACCTTCGAGACCAGCAAGGACCTGATTGCCCGGTCGAGCTGGAATGCAATCCGCGCTGCGACCACCACAGACTTTCCAGTCTCTCCTGCGACTTTGACCCTCTATCTTCGCGGGACCATGACCGGCCTCAAGCCCGGTGATCTGATGCTGACTACGCAAAGTGAGCGCGACATCTATTTCCTGGTTAGCAAAATCGACGTGAACCGGGAGGCGGACCAAACGACGGCATCCGTCACCTTGCGCTACGGCCAGATGGGTGCGTTTCCGGTGTCTGAAAAAAAGAAAGAAACGCAGACAGAGCCCCTGAGCCCGCCACCGCCGGCGATCGGGGCGAGCAGCACAGACGCTTACTATCAGATGCAGATGAAGGGCCAGTCGTGGATCGAAGGGAATGCCTTGAAGGCGCTCGCGTCCGGGTTTGCGGCCGATGCGGTTGACGAGCCGATCAAGGTCATCGGATTTCGAAGGCGGATCATGGTGTTCGGGCACAGCGCTCCGCGCCGCCCGATCGACCCGCGCCGTCCCGAACAAGGGGACAAGCCTTGGGCCATCGATGACGAGGACAAAACGCAATTGGATGTCATTGATCTCGAGGGGCACCAGCCAAGCGTCGTGCCGTCGAGCCGGCTGTGCATCGAGATTCCCGGCCGGTCGGTTCATGGAGAGGATCTGGAGTTCTACAGTGTGTCCGCGGTGCAACTGACGTCGCGTACTGCCTATGGAATGACCGGCGACATTACGCGGGTCAAACTGGATCGTCCGTGGAAGCCGGCCGTTCTGAGCGAGAAACTTGATCCCCGACAGATTTATGAAGAGGTCGTTCAACGCGCGATCGTTCACCTCGATGATGCAGACTTGCACATCGGCAAGAAGCCGATCGACTGGATCGGGGTTAAACCGAAATTCGTCAAGATGGCTGCTTCGCCCGAGATGGAGCAGCGAGCCCGACCTGACAACGCTATCGAACTGGACGGCATATATCCTGGGATCAATCCGGGACGGCGGGTGATTCTGGTCGGTGATCCACCGGAGGGAAACGAGCCTGCGGAAGGCCAGGAGCCGGAGCTCCTGACGGTTTTGAGTGTATCCCATCCGCCCTATCCCTATGGCGATGTCCGAAAGGAAGCAGCGCACCAGGGCGCCCGGTCGAAGCGCACAACGCTGACGTTCAAGGAGAAACTGAAATATTCATACGCCCCGGGATCGATCAGAATCTACGGCAACGTCGTCGAGGCGACGCACGGCGAGACCTACAGGGAGGTGCTCGGCAGCGGCGCCGGCTCGCGCGAGCACCAGTCGTTTGGCTTGACCAGAAGTCCGCTGACGCAGCTTCCGGTTCAGACGTTTCCCGGAGCCAGGCCTGAACTGAGTGTGACCGTGGGCGACGAGGAATGGACGTGCGTGGATACACTCGCTCGTTCCAGCCATGGGGAGCGGGTTTTCTCTCTTTGGATCGACGATATGGCTACCGCACGCGTATATTTCGGCAACGGAGTTGCCGGAGCACGGTTGCCGACAGGCCGGGAAAACGTCGAGGCCACCTATCGCATCGGCGTTGGCCGAGCAGGCAACATTGCGCCAAAAAGGCTGAAGCTTGCGGTCGATCACCCGCTCGGTGTCCAGGAGGTATCCAATACCCGGGCTTCCGGCGGGTCCGACCGCGAGCCGATCAGTCTCGTCAGGTCCAATACACCGCTTTCGACAGTTGCCCTCGATAGGCTGGTCTCGCAGGGTGATTTCCTCCATATGGCGCGGGTCTATCCAGGCATCGTCAAGGCCAAGGTCAGCTACCTATCCGTTCGTTCTCGCACGATCGTCGTCGTCAGCATTCTCAGCGATGGTGTTGTCCCGCTCGAAGCGAACAGCACGCCCTGCAAGGCGTTACAGGCCGCGATGACAAACCACCAGGACGGCGCCACCGCGGTGTTTGTGGTGCCGGGCGTTCTGTGCCCGATCTCGATTGTGGCCAGGGTCAAGACGCGGCCCGGCGTATCGTGGGACGACACCGAGGCGATGGTTCGCGCGGCGCTCATCGACGTTTTCGGGTTCCAGCGTCGAGAGCTTGCTCAACCTGCCCATGCGAGCGCGGCGCTTGCCGCAATCCAATCGGTCAAGACCGTGGAGTTCGCTACAATTGACTGTTTCCAACGGTATGATCCGGATCCGGTGACGCGCCGGCAGCGTCAGTCCTGCATCGAGGCCTCCGAGGGAGTTTGCGAGGACAGTCGCCTCGTGGGCGCAGAGCTTCTGCTTGTCCAGCCCCATATCCCAGGCAGCATCACGCTTGTGCCGGAGGAATTATCATGACCAAAGCTCGTTTCGAGAAAGGCGCTTTGTACGGCCTGTTGCCGGCTGTCGTTCGGCATCGAGATTCGCAGATCGACGGCAAGCCGCTGGAGAAGGTGCTGAAGCAGTTCGGCCAGCAGGCCGATTTGCTGGAAAAGAAAATTGAGGAAGCCAACGCTAACTTCTTCGTCGAAACCTGCGATCCGCAGGCATTGCCCTACATCGCGGACCTGATCGGCTATCGGCCAATCCTGCCATTGCAGCCCAAGGAGGATGCCAGCCAACCGAAGATAGTGCCGCCGCCCGATCCTCCTCCGAAGCTGAGTTTGCGAAGGGATGTCGCAAAGACGATCTGGGCGCGACGGCGCAAGGGAACACCTGAGGTCCTAGGCTCCATCGTCAGCTTCATAACCGGCTGGCACACTGCGGTGTTCGAGAACAACAGGGAAGTCGTTACGACGCCGTCAGTCCGCTCCGATGGCGCGCCGAGGTCGCAGGGAACGCCGGATCTTCGCAAACTGGTTGGCCGCAATCACAGGGACCAGGGACCGGGATTGATTCCGCGAGTTGCGACGCTCCGGCGCGTCGATGCCAATGGCGCGCGCGGCCGGTGGCATCCGCTCGATGTGGTGGTGGAAGCCCGGTCGCAACGTGCGAGACTTAACGAAAATTGGAGGCTCCATGCCATCGCCGGCAAGAGCTATCTCGCCGTGCGCGAAAACGGACACAAACAGAAGCTTTACGCGCCCGCGAACGAATTCGCGGACGCGACGCGTATCCTGGAATCTGCGCGGGCCGTCTACCTGAGCGATTTCGTGGGGAGCGACAAGGCCTGCTTTGAAGAAAAGAAGATTGCACTCAAGGAACGGTTGTATGGGACGGACCGGGCCATCTGTCTTTATCAGTCAGCGCCCGTGGGGAGCCCGGCAGCGGTGCCCGGTACGCCCGTCGCAATTGACGCCGCGTTGGTAACGTTTGGCAACGTAGCGGATACGACCATCGCCGGAGGTTGGGTTATCGACCCCGAGCGCGGCTGGATTCAGCCGCCTCATGGCAACCGCGATCCGGTTTTTCTCAGGTGCTACGTTGCCTGCAACAGCAGCGCGAGTGCCGAGATTGAAGGCGCCGTGAGAACCAGGCTGAATGAGCATGTCCCGATGGAGGCGCGAACGGGCGTTGTTCACCGTTCATAGTAGAGGTCATACCAATGCGAATAGATATATCGAGTGACAGCTTCAACTTGGTTCAGGGATACACGCGCGTCCTGCTGCAGCAGGGCCGACCGATCCTCGATCGCGACTGGAACGAACAAACGGCGATTGTGCTGGATCGCCTGCGTGCGGTCACCCGTTCGATTTACGGCCGGCACGGCGGGCCTGCCGGCGGCGAGTGCGGGTTCATCCCGATCGATGGTGAAAAACAGCTCGGTCTCAGGAGCGGTTGGTACACGATCGACGGGCTGATGCTAATTTGCCCTTCCGGCCCAGGATACATGGCCACTCTGGAAGCAAAAAAGACCTATCTAGTCTATCTTGAAGCCATTGAAAGAGAAGTAACGGCAGCCGAACAAGAAAGCCTGCTGGATTCTGCTCTTCCGGGGATCGACGTGGCGGCCCGCGGTCAAGTGATGGGGCGGGTGCATCATTTTGATTGGTCGGAATGGGTGAACGATAATACCGGGTGCAGCGGTGTGAACGAGATGGTGAACTCGTGGCTTAAGGAGAAATGCAAGATACAGGAGTCCCCCGGGATCACGTTTCCGGAGGACAAGAATCTGGCAGGGAAGGCTAAGCATAAGCATGAATTGAAGGAGTTGGCCAGGAAGAACCCAAACCAGCTGTTGCGCGTCGAGTGCCATTCAGTCGAGTGGAATTCAGCTGAGGGTTGGTCAAAAAGCACCTGGAAAGTTTCGACCGACAATGCATTCGTGTTGTTTAGGATCGCGAATCTGCCGGGGCAAACGCAGACGTCATCGAACGAGATTACGATCCGGCTCGGAGCTCTCGAAAGTTGGATTCCGGTCAAATCCGACTTTGTTGAGCTTCTCTCGCACGAGAATGTAAAATTCAATGAACCCGGCCTGCTGTTGGCCGTGAAGGACGTTGTCGAAACAAGCCACGGCAATGTCGATACCGTTGATGGCAGAACGATAGAATTCGAGAAGCCTGTCAACGACATCGCAAAGTTCGCATTTGTACGAGTTTGGAACGATATGTTCGAGATAACTAACCCTCAAGGCGCCGAACCCGGCGACTACTGGCAGTTTTCCGGCCGCGAAGGAGCGTCAACAATCGATACGGCCAATCTGAAAAGACCTTCTCGTGTGTTTGCGCCGCTGGCATTGGTTAGTACGAATGAGAACCGCATTCCTAAGGTGATACAGCGCTTCCAGCGAATCATGGGCGTTCCCTGGCGCGAAATCGATGAAGATATAGACCTACCGAACTAGCATTTCGCGGGCATTTTGAGGATTGTCACTCGGACCAACTATCGCTGCGATCGATTGTAATGGAGCTGTTCGGGGGTTTGCGCGAGAACCTTGTCTGGTGGAGAAATCATGCGTCCGGCCTCATGCGGGCTCATGTGCGGTTGGCCTCTCGAGTAGATGCCAAGGCTTATTGCGACAATTGCAAAAGATCAGGTGTAGTTATGGCTCAGCGTCGCATTGTGATAGGCGCGATCGGGGGAGACAGGCACAAGGACGCCGCGATGGTGTTGGGCAAGGCGGTAGCAGAACATGGTTGCATTCTGCTTACTGGGGGAAAGCTTCGGGAAAGCGGTGAAGTCAAGGACGCTGCCATGTATGGTGCGAGTATCGCCGAGGCCACAGGTGCGGCAGCGCGGCTCGTCGGCATACTGCCGAGTGAGAAGAACAAAGAGCTTTGGGTCGCAACTAGCAGGCGCCTGTTTCTGGATACTGGCTTAGAACACAACGTCAGAAATGTAATCAATGGTCTTACGCCAGACGCGCTCGTGGTCTTTGGTGGCGGTAGAGGTACTCTGGCGGAGACTGCATTTGCAGTGGCTGCAAACAAGCCGATGTTTTTTTGTGATCTGCCGGCCAGCCGCGACAGGTTGATTAAAAATTTCAGCAAGTATTTCGTCGACGGCGAGAACAGCAGTACTGATGTTGATTTGTATCTTCGATCGCCCTTACAGGCCTATCACGATGCGTGGAAGCGTTCGCTTTCCGTCGATGATTTGAAAAGCGGACTGGATAATTTCTTGAAGACTGCGCCCAC
This sequence comes from Bradyrhizobium sp. JYMT SZCCT0180, assembly GCF_018130165.1. Classification (GTDB taxonomy): domain Bacteria; phylum Pseudomonadota; class Alphaproteobacteria; order Rhizobiales; family Xanthobacteraceae; genus Bradyrhizobium. The sequence goes on from NZ_JAFCLZ010000022.1 coordinate 156,610, forward strand.
AGCTATTGCACCTGACGAGCTCGTGAAGGCATGTATTGCTGCGGCTAAGGACGCAGCGCGCGGCCCAACGGGGTTTCCAGGATTGCCTGACCATCCCGAGACGAAACCTCTATTTGAAGCGGTTATCAAACGCATATCGAGTCCATTAGACTAAGGTGACGGATCGATCCAAGAAAGGACGTGCCAATGGATCAGCATCGGGGCGAAATAGGCTCCCTGTCGGTTTGCATCGGCAAACCGTCCGCGGTCGTCCATTTTCGTTGTGACGCGGTGTTTCGCGATCGCGATGTGCAACGTGCCCCGGAGACGAAGCCGGTTGCGTTCCATTGTCTCGGCTGGTCGTCGCGGCTCCAAAAATGGCGGTCGTCTTGCTCGCGCGCTCGACCTAACTGGCGACGATCCGGTGCTGGTGCTGAAGCCTTCGGGTACCTTGAGGTCGGCGGTCAGCCTATGGGTGGTGGCAAGGGCACAGCACAAGTACGGGTAGCATCTGATGTACCAGCGATGCTGGTAGGTAGGGGGCGCGATCGTTTCCTGCGACCGGGGGCCTCAGGTTGCGGTGCCTGACCCAAGGCGCCTGAGTGTGTAATGGTCGCATTCTCTGAAGTAAAGTCGTCGGCTAGGGGGCAGTACGATTCGGCGCATGGGGAGGAGATGGAAGCGCATGTTCGAAGAGCAGATTGCATGGGGACGCGACATGATTCGTCGCCTCGAAGCCGAGAGTCGCCTCACCCAGTCAGAGCGAGACGCCCTGCCTTCACACCGGCGGGTGCCTAGGAAGGAAGACGATACTTGGCGGGAGACAATAGAGCAGAAGATTCAGTCGTCCTTCGGACCTGATACCTTCGCGCGCTACCAAGTTGCCTGGGATCTTCACGGGGAGGAACTCTGCAAAGAAGTCGACCCGTATACGTGCGCGTTGAGTGCTAGGTATCGGATCGTCGCGTTATTGGAAGAACTGGATTCTCGGGCGAAGCATCCTTCGACGTAGGTGACGAGACCGTTCGCTGAAGAAAGACGATCTCCAGAACGCGATGACTCTTGACGAGCCTGTCAATGCCACTTCCAACGATGGTCATCGGCGACGACGGGACTTAGCTTACGAGCATGGCCATCCTGCATTCGTCCCGGCTCGCCCCGATCGAGTGGCGCCACATCGCGCCCGGGCGAGCCTCACCAAAACGCCTTTGTGGAACGCTTCAATGGACGACTACGTGACGAGCGGTTGAACGAGACTTTGCTATGTCTTCAGTTGTGCAGCCCCAAAAGCGGTTTGTCATCTCGACACGCGCAAGACGATCGGCATGAGAGAGTCGGCAATGATCCATGGCCGGGTGTAGGCGTGATCGTCATCTGCGCGAGCGTGTCCGGGTTGGGCGCCGGCCAGCGCGCCTGGATGAGCTTCTTGCCCGCCGCCTCACGGGCCCATTGGCCTCGTAGAGGATATGGCACGTCACACGACGCCGACAGATCTTGGCGAGGTCGTGCGGAGGAGTCGTATTGGAGCTCCCAGGCGACTCATCGGAGTTGCCCAGACTGCGCATACAGGTACTCGCGGCCGAGCGTGACGGGCTTCCTTCCTTCTGCGTCGGGCATGTCGCTGGCTCGTGTGTGCTGGTTCGATGGGGGTAGCCGGCAGCGGCGCTTGAGGCGACGGCGCGTCTGCGCTGGCTTGATGCAAGGCGGTCAGAACGCCGGCGGGCCGGTCTGGCGCGGCGCCGCCGTGGGCGCCGGCGAGTATCGGCGCCACTAGCAAGCTACCGAGTGAACAAGTCTTCAAGCTAGGAAGCGATCAAGCTGACGAGCTATCGAGCGGGCAAGCCAGTGAGCGAGCAAGCTACCAAGCGAGCAGATGAGCAAGCTCGCAAGTCAGCTTGTTAGCAAGCTGACAAGCTAGCAATCCACCAAGATAGTAGCCGGCGCCGCGACCGGGGTCGTGCCTGCCGCGTGGCGAGCATTGCCCGGCCTGGCCGGCCGCCGACGGTCATCGGCCCGACCGGGCCGCCGCCGGCCGGGCCCGGCAAGGCGCCGGTTGCCGCGGGCTTGGGCCGGTTCACGAAGCCGAGTGCGGCGAGGGCTTGCGTTTCGCCGAAGTACCAGCCATTGTACCAGCATTCGTACCAGCGGCGTTGCCATCTGCACGAAACGCCTGCGAAATTGGGGTACGGAAGATAATTGGCGCAGAGTCCCTCCCTCTCCGCCAGTAAAGTCCGCATAACTATTTGATATTTTTTAATAATTTTTGGAAGGCGAGAAATAGATTCTCGCCACGAGCAGAATCTTCCGCCGCGTAAAGTATGGGGAGAGGTACGTGCCGTTGATTTTGACGGGAACCACGCGCCGTGATTCTGGTCGAATTCTTCGCGGTCAAGTTTGCCCGCTTCAAAATCTGGTTCGTCTGCAAACGCACGGTCTATAGCGACCTGTCCTTCATGGCGGCGGTTACGGCGCTGCCGTCGATCAACGCAACCGCGCTGTCCGGCATCGCCTTGGGCGGGTTGCTCACCTTCTTTGCCTTCATCGGCTTCGAGGATCTCGCCAACATTGTCGAGGAAGCCCGGGTACTCCACCGCGATATTCTGCGCGCCATGGTGCTGACGTCGGCTCCCATGACCCATGCGTGATCCACACTCGCACGCAAGGGGTCTCCCTTGGCGCACTCGCCGGTTTTCTCCAACGCGAACATGCGTTGGTCAGAAAACCGAGCGAACGCGTCGCCGCCGTCAGTCCGATTCGTACATGTCGGCGGCGATGCGTTCGCGCGCTGTTGCCCGAGGGAAAATTCCCCTGCCCGGGCATAAAACTATCGGCACAATTAAGGGTTGAACAGGAATATTTTGGCGGATAGGCTCTGTATCAGGCATGGGGTTAGTATCGCGTGATGGGGCTGCCGAAAGAAATCGAGGCCGTCCGCTCGGCGGCCAAGCTGGGGCTCCCTCCGCTGGAAGCTCGCATTGAGTCTCTCGAAGCAGAACTCTTTGTGCAGCGACTGCCGTACGCGGTGGCTAAGAAGCCAACGCAAGACAGAGACGAGATGTTCCGCCGGTCCCGCTCGCTTGCGAATTGAGGAATTCATACGGCAAAAACTCTGAGCATTTGAGGAAACCGATTATGCCCACAAAGTGCACCGTCAATGTCGACCTCGTTGACATCTGGGAGAAGCGTGAGCGCAAGGGCGAACTAATTCGCACCTTGGCCTGGGGCGATGAGGTGAGCGTCGTCAAGCAAACGGGAACCTATGCGGAGATAAACGCAGTTGAATTCTACGAGCAGAAAGACGGGAGCATCCTTCCCCGCAAACGCACAGCCTTCATCGAACCTCGCAAGAGCAGCAAGCTGAAGATCAGCGACATCCTCATACCGAAGAACAAGAACAAGGTCCTCAAGGTCAACTTCGTCGACGTTCAGCAGGGTGACGGCTCTGTTATCGAATCACCGCAGGGCAAGGTCATCCTTGTTGATGGCGGCGACAACCAGCTCTTCGCGCGATACCTCGCCTCGCGATTCCGCGGAACAACGAAAGCCAAGCCCAAGGAAATCGAATGCATTCTCGTGACTCACGGTGACGCGGACCATTTCGCGGGACTTCCCGAGATTCATGAGTCGGAATCAAATCCGAACCCACAGAAGCGGCTCTTCATCGCGCCCAAGCGCGTCTATCACAACGGCATCATTAAGAGGCCGTCTGCCAAGCCAAACAAAAAGAAGCGACCTGACGCCGAGCTTCTCGGCGCCACCAAGAAAAAAGATGGGAAACTCTATATAACGGGACTCGAAGATGATTTGCTCAAGGTCCCTGACAAGGAGATGAACCAGTTTTTCTTGAAATGGAAGAATGCACTCAAGGAATACAACAAGCGCAAGAAAGTCTCATTCAAACGACTGGAGATGGGCGACGACAAGGCCTTCTCCTTCTTGGATGACGAGGAGATCAAGATCGAAGTCCTCGGTCCGCTTACCGAGAAGATCTTCGGCAAACCCGCACTGAAGTTTTTGGGCACGCCTCCAAAGGGCCCGCGTATCGGGCATGAGTCACTGGACGTCGGCGAGCTCAACTCGACGGGAGCCTCCGCGTCCCATACCATCAATGGCCACTCCATCGTCTTTCGGATGACCTACGGGAAGATCAGCTACCTCTTTTCCGGCGATTTGAACGACGAAGCAGGTCGCATCCTGACGCGCGAACACAACCAAGGCACAATCAACCTCAAGGCCGAGGTTTTCAAAGTACCTCATCACGGTTCGGCCGATTTCTCGGGTGCCTTCATCCAGTCGGTCGCCCCCATCGTCAGCGTGGTCTCGAGCGGCGATGAAAATGCGCGGAAGGAGTATATCCATCCCCGCGCAACACTTGTGGGGGCGCTCGGCAAGTGGTCACGCGTGCCTGAACCGTTGGTGTTCGTTACCGAGCTCGTCGCTTTCTTCAACGTCGAGGGCTGGGCGCGGGTGACCGACAAGGCAAAAGACAAGAAACGTGGCGAGTTTTTCTCGTTCAGCCGCACTGCCTTCGGCATGGTCAAGACACGGACCGACGGCGAAAGGCTTCTGGTCTACACCGACAGCGGCAACGTCAAGATGAAGGAGGCATACGCGTATGCCCTCAACGATCTCGGCTTGCTCGACCCCGCCGTAGTTGTACGCGCCTAATTTAAACAAGCCGGCGCATTGGAGGCACACTATGGCTGATGAATCCAACTCCGTCATCTGGATCAAAAACAACGTCATCGCATTCTTCGCCAGCAAGTACCGTACTCTCGGCAACGTATCGACGTGGCCGTCTCGAAGAAACCGGCGATAAGGTGGATCAGTACATGGTTGGCTTATCAGTAAAGCTTAACGAGCTGCCAACCGCATCAAAGAGTAGCTTACCTTAAGCGACAGACTGAACGGTCGCGAAACTAGCACCTGAAATCGGTGGAATGAGCTGCTGCCGGTTTGACGGCCACCCGGTTAAGCTAATCCCACCTTGCGCTCGAGCTGGACGGAGCTGATGTATCCGATCGTCGAATGACGCCGGACGGCGTTATAGGATCGCTCGATGCGATCGAACACATCTGCTCTGGCCTCGTTCCTGGTGCGATAGGTTTTGCGCTCGGTGCGTTCGGTTTTCATGGTGACTCCAACCTAGCGGGTAAGGTCTGAGGATGTCCGCTTTACCACCTCGCTACCCATTTTCCGCTCGATCGCTCTCTCCAGAGAGCGTGCCACGATGATAGCCGATCGTTCGTCAAGATGTGCTCCATCGGTCCATCGGACCTCGTTGGATGGATAGTCCAATGATAACCATTTGCCGTGGTCGTGCCCAAAGACCTCTGCCATCGCAGACCGGCCCATCGTCATATGTCGGGACCGCGCGAATGCGGGGCCTAGAGGAAGTTCGTAAAAGAACACCGAAATGCTTTGCCTCTCGAGCGTTTCCACGATGTGCTTCAGTTCGGCTACATTTCGACGGATGATCTGATCGTGATCCGGACTATTCCACTCAGCCAGGATATCAGTGAGCACAACCGGGTTGTATTCGGGGGCTGGCGGCTTTCGTAGAATTGCCTCTTCTAAAGCCGATTGCTGAAGACGCACGGATTTTTCGTCTCTTTCAAGGCGCTGCCGATCGTCGAGCTTTCGCTGGTACAACGCGGCTAATGTGCGAAGGGGCCTGAAATTCATTGGTACGCGCGCAGGCTCCGCATTACTCGTGCGGACCCTCTCGACCATTGCCTGGTCGATACCGCGAGCAACAGTATTGGTCTCGATAGCTATGAGCCGCGGCCGAACAGCGGTCGCCGCCTCAATCATTGCTGCCCCGGTCAACGGGGATCCACCAGGCAGAGCCAGATTTCGAACGTAAAGTTTATGAAAAAACTCTTCGCGCAGGCCCACCGTGAACGAACTGCCCGTTAACGCGATCGGAGCAACCGGACTTTTGAGATAACGATCGGCAATCCTGGATTGCACTTCATCCGTCGTGGTCGAGGGAAAGTCCGGGATGTCATTGAAGAGCCGAGGAGCTACCCAGCACATTGCCAATACTGCGGCACATGCAGCGCTCGCCTTCACAAACCAGCTCATCGAGGTCGTACGGTCCATGT
>NZ_JAFCLZ010000023.1 GCF_018130165.1 Bradyrhizobium sp. JYMT SZCCT0180
TCATGTGCAGCATTCTTATGCACAATCGCACATGAGACCGCGGGTGCAGCGCGCATCCGGCATTCCCTGCGCCCTCTCATTTTGGGGGCGGGAAGTTTCCAGCAAAGCTCGGGCGCATCGCGTCGCGAGATCGTCGAGGTGTGTGTCACACCCACATGTGTGTCACACCCACAATTGTCGTCCCCGCCGAGTGCGCAATTGCGCACGGGGGGCGGGGACCCAGTATCCCAGAGACGCCGATGATAGAACCGATAGGCTGCGGCGTACTGGATCCCCGCCTTCGCGGGGATGACGATCTCCCAACAGTGCGCGATCATCGCCTTAATGTAGCAATATCAACACCATAGCTCCGCCGTTAACGACGCAATGCAGCCCCCACCAACATTCCATGGCGCTTTGGCTGCGAATGGCCTAAAGGGTGCCTATCTCATTCAAATCGTTCGGGTCATCGGACCCGCGCATCCTCCAGCCGGTAGCCTCGATCGTATGGTTCGAGGCTTTATTCGGCTTTCTGGCGCAGCTGCGCCCATTAAGGTTCTGATCTCGTGACATCCCTGACCACAAGTCCGCCGCTCGCCCGAGCCCTGGCCGAGCGCAATTTCGATTCCCTGACGCCGGTGCAGACCGCCGTGCTGGCCAATGACGCTGCCGGCCGCGATTTGCTGGTGTCGGCGCAAACCGGCTCCGGCAAGACCGTCGCCTATGGCCTCGCCATATCAGCCGAATTGCTCGGCGAAGCCGAGCGGTTCGAGCGGGCCGGCGCACCGCTTGCCCTGATCGTCGCGCCGACGCGAGAACTTGCCTTGCAGGTCCACCGCGAACTCGCCTGGCTCTATCAATACGCCGATGCGCGCGTGGTTTCCTGCGTCGGCGGCATGGATCCGCGCCGTGAACAGCGCGAGCTCGCGGCCGGCGCCCACATCGTGGTCGGCACCCCGGGGCGGCTGTGCGATCATTTGAGGCGCAACCGGCTCGACATTTCCGAACTGAAGGCCGTCGTGCTCGACGAGGCCGACGAAATGCTCGATCTCGGTTTTCGCGAGGACATGGAATTCATCCTCGAGACCACGCCGGAGACCCGCCGTACCCTGCTGTTCTCGGCGACCCTGCCGCGCGTCATCATCGCCCTGGCCAAGGAATACCAGCAGGAAGCTTTCCGTATCGAGGTCGGCGGCGACGAAGGCGGTCATGCCGACATCGATTACCGCGCCATCCGGATCGCGCCCGGCGACGTCGACCATGCGGTCGTCAACACCTTGCGCTTCTTCGAATCGCCGAGCGCGCTGGTGTTCTGCAACACCCGCGAGGCGGTGCGGCATCTGCAGGCGACGTTGTCGGAGCGCGGCTTCTCGGTCGTGGCGCTATCCGGCGAATTGACCCAGAATGAGCGCACCCACGCGCTGCAGGCATTGCGCGACGGACGCGCCCGCGTTTGCGTCGCGACCGACGTCGCCGCCCGCGGCATTGATCTGCCGAATCTCGATCTCGTCATCCACGCCGATATTCCGAACGACCCTGAGGTCATGCAGCATCGCTCCGGCCGCACCGGCCGTGCCGGCCGCAAGGGGGTTAGCGTGTTGCTGGTGCCGCCGGCGCGCAAGCGCCGCGCCGAAGTGCTGCTCAACCTGGCCGGCATCGATGCGATCTGGGGCACGCCGCCGCAGGCCGATGAAATCCGCAAGCTCGACCAGGAGCGCATGCTGAAGGATGCGCTGTTCGCCGAAGAGACCACGCCCGAAGACCTGATGCTGGCGCAGGCCCTGCTCGCCGAGCGCTCGGCCGAGGATATTGCCGCGGCACTGGCGCGGCTCTATCGCTCACGGCTGCCCTCGCCGGAAGACATCATCGATCCCGGCGAACATCGCAGCCGGGGACGCGAGGATCGCGGCCGCGAAAGAGATAGGGATAGTCGTGCGCCGCGCGGTGACGACCGCAACGCCGGACCACGATCCAAGTCGAAAAAGCCGTCGGCGCGCCACGTCATGGGCGAGAACAGTGTCTGGTTCCGCGCCTCGATCGGCAGCCGCAAGAATGCCGAGGCGCGCTGGCTGTTGCCGATGATCTGCCGCCGCGGCGGCATCGACAAGACCGACATCGGCGCCATCCGCGTCATGGACACGACGACCGAGTTCGAGATTTCCGCACGCGCCGCCGACAAATTTGTCGGCAACCTCCGTCGTCCCGACAAGGAAGACAATATTCGCATCGAGCCGATGCCCGAAGGCCCGCAGGGCGAGCCGGCAGCCGAGAAGCGTCCGCCGCCGCGCGAGCGCGAGGAGAGGGCGCCGAGGCCGCACGGCAAGCCGTGGCAGGACAAGCCGCGGGAAGCCAAGCCTTGGGACAAGCCTCGCGAAGACAAGCCTCGCGACGAAAAACCCCGAGACGAAAAGCCTCGTGACGAAAAACCCTGGAGCAACAAGCCGCCCGGCGGCAAATCCCGCGACAGCAAGCCCTATGACGACAAGCCGCGCGGCGAGAAGGCCGCTGGTTTCGACAAGGAGAGGCGCTACGACAAGAAGCGGCCGTTCCGGGAGAAGCCTGCTTATGCCGCCAAGCCGAAACATGCCGGCGCTGCGAAGCCCGCATTCGGAAAGAAGAAAAAGAAGAAATTCCGCGATTGAGGAGGCGCCGGCAACCGCCCGGCGCGATTCAACCAGAACTGTCCGACGCTCATATCCTCGTGAACAGCAGGAAGCGCCCGTTCCGTCGATTGAACTAATGATGGTCGTCATATAATTGTTGATGGACCTCAAACGCGGGAGAGATGGATGGGAACGGCGATAATCATCGGTGTGGGGCCTGATCAGGGCCTCGGCGCACAGCTCTGCAAGCGGTTTGCCGCTGATGGCCTCAACGTCCTCGTCGCCGGCCGCACCAAGGCGGCGCTCGACGCCGTCGTCGCCGACATCGTCGCAGCCGGCGGGCGCGCTACGGCTGTCGTCGCCGATGCCACCAGCGAGGCCGATACCATCGCGTTGTTCGACAAGGCCGGTTCCGATCTCGAGCTTGCGATCTACAACGCCGGCAATAACACCGCGGGCAAGATCATCGACATGACGGCCGATTACTTCGAGCAAAGCTGGCGCGTGGTGTGCTTCGGCGGCTTCCTGTTCGGGCGGGAGGCGGTTCGCCGCATGGTGCCGAAAGGCAAAGGCACGCTGCTGTTCACCGGTGCGAGCGCCTCGCTGCGCGGCCGCTCGGGCTACGGCGCCTTCAATTCGTCGAAGGCGGGATTGCGCACGCTGGCGCAGGCGATGGCCAAGGAATATGCCGGCGACGGCATTCATGTCGGCCATGTCGTGGTCGATGGCGCGATCGGCGGCGAAAAGATCAAGACACGTTTCCCGGAGGCCGCCAGCCGCGAGGAACGCCTGATCAGCATCGAGGGCATCGTCGACGGCTTTGTGTTCCTGCACAAACAGCCGCCGCGTGCCTGGTCGTTCGAACTCGATGTCCGGACCATGCACGAGAAATGGTGATCGGCTTTCCCAACCGGCAATGATTGTGGCATGAGTCGTTCCAGCGAATTGCCTGCAGGAAACGACATGCCCGCCTTTCCGACCTCGACCACCGTTCTCGACTCCATCCTGTTCCGCGACGCCTTCGGTACGCCGGCGATGCGGGAAGTGTTCTCGGATTTCAGCCTGATCTCGCGCTACGCCGAAGTCGAGATCGCGCTGGCCAAGGCCGAGGCGCGCTGCGGCGTGATCCCGGCGGAAGCCGCCGAGGAAATCGCCAAACGGACGGATGTCTCGGCGTTCGATTTCGACCTGCTGCGCAGCGAGACCGACATCGTCGGCTATCCGATCCTGCCGCTGGTCCACCAGATGGTGAAGCAATGCGGCGAGGCCGGCCGTTACGTGCATTGGGGCGCGACCACGCAGGACATCATGGACACCGCCGTGGTCCTGCAGGTCCGCGCCGGGCTCGAAATCATCGAGGCTGATATCGCTGCCCTGCGCAGCATCCTCGCCGAACTCTCCAAGCGTTATCGCGATACGCCGATGGCGGGCCGCACCCATCTGCAGCAGGCGCTGCCGGTGACGTTCGGCTACAAGACCGCGATTTATCTGGCGATGTTCGACCGCCATGCCGAACGCCTCGCGCAATTGAAGCCGCGTGTCCTTGTCGGCCAGTTCGCGGGCGCCGCCGGCACGCTGGCCTCGCTCGGCGATAAGGGCTTTGAGGTTCAAAAAGCGCTGTGCGAGGAACTCGGTCTCGGCGTGCCCGTCTCGACCTGGCATGTCGCGCGCGACGGCCTTGCGGAGGTGATCAATTTCTTCGGCCTCGTCACCGGCTCGCTCGGCAAGATCGCGCTCGACATCATGATCATGGCCTCGACGGAGTTCGGCGAACTCTACGAGCCGTTCGTGAAGGGTCGCGGCGCGTCCTCGACCATGCCGCAGAAACGTAACCCGATTTCATCCGAACTGATGCTGGCGGCGGCCAAGGGCGTGCGCCAGCATGCCGGGTTGATGCTGGACGCGATCGTGCAGGATTTCGAGCGCGCCACCGGGCCGTGGCACGCCGAATGGATGGCGATCCCGGAAAGTTTTGTCCTCACCGCCGGCGCGCTGCATCAGGCCAAATTCGCGCTGGGCGGCCTGATCGTGGATGAAAGGAAGATGGCAGAAAATCTCGACATCAGCCGCGGGTTGATCGTCGCCGAAGCTGTCATGATGGGGCTGGCGCCTGACATCGGCCGGCAGGAGGCGCATGACGTCGTCTATGACGCCTGCCGTGTCGCCAATGAAAAGGGCATGACGCTGGCGGATGCGCTGTCCGCGGACCCGCGGGTCTCCTCGCGCATCGACCGCGTGACCATCGACCGCCTGACCTCGCCGAAGAATTACCTCGGTCTCGCGCCCGAGATGGTCGATCGCGTATTGGCGGCGTCGAAGCGTTGAAGGAACCGGCCGGTTCGCCTATCTCTGTAGCAACGATTGATTTGAGGGCCCGTCATGACCGCACACGAACGTAATTTTTCGACGCCGATCGACCCCGTTAAACTCGACCGCCTTGCCGAGGTCGCCGTGAAGGTCGGCCTGCAGTTGCAGCCGGGCCAGGACCTGCTTTTGACCGCGCCTTCGGTGGCGCTGCCACTGGTTCGCAAAATCGCCGAGCATGCCTACAAGGCCGGTGCGGGTCTGGTGACGCCGTTCCTGTCGGACGAAGAGATCACGCTGTCGCGCTATCGCTATGGCCACAATGACGGGTTCGATCGCGCCGCCGGCTGGCTCTATGAGGGCATGGCGAAGGCGTTCGTCAACAACACCGCGCGGCTGGCGATCGTCGGCGACAATCCGATGCTGCTCTCGGGCGAGGATCCGACCAAGGTGGCGCGCGCCAGCAAGGCCAATTCGATGGCCTATCAGCCGGCGCTGGAGAAAATCGTCAATTTCGAAATCAACTGGAACATCATCGCCTATCCGAGCCCGGCATGGGCGAAGCAGGTATTTCCTGACGTTGCCGAGGATGTCGCGGTGGCCAAGCTGGCGGACGCGATCTTTGCGGCCTCGCGCGTCGATCAGGATGGCGCGGTCGCGGCGTGGGAGAAGCACAACGCGGTGCTGCGCGAGCGCACGCAATGGCTGAACGGCCAGCGCTTCCACGCGTTGAAATATTCGGGACCGGGAACGGATCTCACGATCGGTCTCGCCGACGGCCATGAATGGGAAGGCGGCGCCTCGACGGCCAAGAACGGCATCACCTGCAACGCCAACATTCCGACCGAGGAAGTCTTCACCACGCCGCATTGCCGCCGCGTCAGCGGGCATGTCGTCAGTTCCAAGCCGCTGTCCTATCAGGGCACCCTGATCGACAACATCGCTGTTCGCTTCGAGGAAGGCCGCATCGTCGACGCAAAGGCGTCGCGCGGCGAGGAAGTGCTGAAGAAAGTGCTCGATACCGACGAGGGCGCGGCGCGCCTCGGCGAAGTGGCCTTGGTGCCGCATTCCTCGCCGATCTCGAAAAGCGGATTGCTGTTCTTCAACACGCTGTTCGACGAGAACGCCGCCTCGCACATCGCGCTCGGCCAATGCTACTCGAAATGCTTCGTCGGCGGCGACAAGCTGACGCCGCAGCAGATCGCCGCGCAAGGCGGCAACAAGAGCCTCATTCATATCGACTGGATGATCGGCTCGGCCGAGACCGACATCGACGGCATTCACGCCGACGGCAGCAGCGTTCCGGTCTTCCGCAAGGGCGAATGGGCGTGAGCAGGAGCTCACGCCGGCCGTGAGCTAGGCGAGCTTCAACTTGTAAAAGTCCGTCGCCGTCTTGGAAAACATCGCCGTCTTCTCGGCCTCGCTGTATTGCGCGGCGAGGCGCTTGAAGGCGTTGAAGATCACCTGGTAGCTGCACTGGCCCTTGTCCGGCGGAAAATTGCTCTCGAACATGCAGCGGCTGGGTCCAAAGGCTTCGATGCACGTCTCTATATAAGGGCGCCACGCGGCGGCGGCCTGTTCCGAAGTCGGCGGCTTCGGCCGCAGATGGAAGTCATAGCCGAGCAGGGCCATCGCGAGTCCGCCAAGCTTGACCACGACATTGGGACATCTGGCGATCTCCTGGATCGAGGCCTTCCAGACCGGAAAGATCTCCTCGCGCCGGCCCGCATAACTGCCGATGCCGATCGGGCCGCCGCAATGGTCAAGCACGATCTTCGTCTCCGGAAAGGCGCGGGCAAGATCAGTGAGTTCGCCGATCTGCGGATGAAACAGCCAGCCTTCGAAACTGAGGTCGAGCGGGGCGAGACAGGCGAACCCCTTGCGGAACGTCGGATCGAGCAGCAGACCCTTTGGCCGCGTCGCATACATCCCGGCGACATTGGGATCGGCATCCCATGCCGCGGAATGCCGGATGCCGCGGAAGCGGCCATTGCCAGCGACGATCTCCGCCTCCAGCACCGGCCTGGCGTCCTCGCCGAGCAGCAGATTGACGTGGCTCACGATGCCGGCGCAGATCGCAGCCTTGCCGTAACCGCCGCTCGCAGCCATCGCGGCGACGCCGTTAGCGAATTCGACTTCGCCGACCGGCCGGAACGCCTCGGGCCCACTCGCGCGGTACATCGAGCGGCAATCGACATAGACGGTAGCGATGATGTTGTGGCCGGAGGCGATATCGGCCGCCATCTCCTCGATCAAGTAGCGCAGCCCGCCGCGGTCCCAGAGATGATGGTGCGGGTCGACGATCGGGCGGTCGGGGTCGATGATCTCCTCGGTATGTTGCGCCAACCAGTCTTCGCGCGGATCGGCATAGAGCCCGCTCTTCGAGGCGGGTGCAGTGCTGACGGCCATCGATGGTCACTCCCTGATTCTTGTTATCGTTGTCGTGCCGCCTCACACCCCGTCGAGAATGATCACCGTGGGCGTGGTAGGCAGCGTTTCCCGCGAAATCTTCAGGGTGCGCTGGGTGCGCTGGTCGATCTCGAATTGCTTGCCGATCAGGCGCATGAATTCGTCGAGCGGGGTGGCGAAGCGGTGCATCGGCAGCACCACGGAGGCGCGCAGGCGCTTGGTGATTTCGGAGACGCCGTCGAGCGACATCGTAAAGGTGCCGTCGATCGGAACCATCACGATGTCGAGGCGGCCGATCGCGGCGAAATGGCTGTCGTCAAGCTTGTGATGCAGATGCCCGAGATGGCCGATGCAGAGACCGGCGACCTCGAAGATGAAGATCGAGTTGCCGTCCCGGATCATCTCGCCGCCGGCACCATCGCCGTAGTAGCGGCGGATGTCGGTGGTCACGTTGCGGATATAGACGTCATCGACGCGCAGGCCGACCAACGCAGGCTGCCCCTTGTCGCCCCAGCCGTGCAGCACATGCTTGATCTTGGGATCGGGAAACAGCGTGAAATGCGTCGAATGCGCGCGGTTCATGGTGACGACGTCGGGCAGCCGCCCCGTCTGGTAGTAGCCGTTGAAATCGGTGCCGATCCGCACCCCGCCGGGCGTGTCGATGTAATAGGTGGAATGCCCGACATAGGTGATCGCGACCTCCTCCACCTTGGCCGCGGTGCGGCGGAGGCTGACCGGCACAGCCCGCGGCGGGGCGTTGGCCATCGCCAGGCATTCGCTGCGCAGTGGCGACTGCGCGGTTGCCGGAATGATCAGCGAACCGAGAAAGGCAGTGGCAAGCACGAGCGATCGCAGCATGACATGACCCGTATGCGGCGACGGCCGCTGGCATACTGTATCGCCGAATTTTGCGCCCGTCATGATGTCAATCGCGCACAGCTCCTGTGCCGCATTTGCTTCACCGGCGTTAGGCGATACCGTATGGCCGGATGCCACAACGGGGTGACGCCTTGACCGATACCCAACGCGTGCCGTCGTCGAAGCGGCTGGAACCGCTGCGCAGCATCGATGCCGGCGTGCTCACGATCGCCTATTACGAGGCAGGGCCGGCGGATGGACCGGTCGTCATGCTGATGCACGGCTTTCCGTACGACATTCACGCCTATGTGGACGTGGCGCCACAGCTTGCCGCCGAGGGATGCCGCGTCATCGTTCCCTATCTGCGCGGCTACGGGCCAACCCGGTTTCGCGACAAGGTGACGCGGCGTTCGGGCGAGCAGGCGGCATTGGGCGCGGACTTGATGGCGCTGATGGATGCGCTCGACATCAAGCGCGCGGTGTTCGCGGGCTATGATTGGGGCGGCCGCGCCGCCTGTATCGGCGCGGCACTATGGCCGGAGCGCTGCATCGGCCTGGTGTCGGTTAATGGCTACAACATCCAGGATATCGCCAAGGCGATGGTGCCGGCGCGGCCGGACCGCGAGGCGGCGCTCTGGTACCAGTATTATTTCAACATCGAACGCGGCCGCGCAGGCCTCGCAGCCGACCGGCGCGGCATCGCCAAACTATTGTGGCAGCAATGGTCGCCGAACTGGCAGTTCGACGACGCCTGCTTCGAGCGGACCGCGGTCGCGCACGACAATCCTGATTATGTCGACGTGGTCATCCACAGCTATCGCCATCGCTACGGCCTGGCCGAGAGCGATCCGCAATATGCGGATATACAGCGCCGGTTGGCGGCGCAGCCCGTCATTACCGTGCCGACGATCACGCTGGACGGTGACGGCGATGGCGTGAGCCCGGCCACCGACGGCAGCAAGAGCGCGCCGAAATTCGCCGGCCGACGGGTTCATCGGGTGGTGCCGCGCGCCGGACATAATCTGCCGCAGGAAGCGCCCGAGGCGTTTGCAGCGGCGGTGCTGGAATTGATCAGGGCGTAGGCCACAGCAGCGACGTGATCGAACGAGCGAAGTTGAGAAGCAGTAGCTGGCTACGCCGTCGCCAACCGATCCAATCTAGCCATCAGGCTCTCCCTTTCCCTGGATCCGAGGGAGCGCCGAGTTGCGGCGGTGGCCCGAGGTCCTCGTCGAGTGAGCTCTTCAGCAGTTTGAGCTCAATGTCCAGATTGCCGAGGTCGGCACTCTGCAAATTCCTCGCGTAATGGGTGAACGCGACATCGAGCCGGTCGATCAGTTCAGCGGTCGCGGTGATACGCGCCATGTCGCGGCCGCCCTTTTCAAGCAGCGCGTAGGCCTCGGCGAGTTCGGCTGCCCGCGGCAAATAATAGGTGAGGAAGCGCCGCACCAGGTCGACGCGCAGCGGGTCATCTTCGACACCCGCGAAGATCTCGCGGGAAACCCGCGCCAGATGGCGCACGCGGTCGGCGACCTTGGGCGTGCCGATCGAACTCACCGCAGCCTCCAGCCGCGCCGCCAGCGGCTCGGCGTCGGTCAGCAGTTCCCGCGCGAATTCGATTCTGCCCCGCGCGGCCCCGCTGGCATCCAGCCTCTCGAACGGTTTGCGCGGCGAAAATGCCGTCACCAGCCCGCCGCCCGCCGCAAGGCTGACGATGCAGGCGACCCAGAACGGCATGCCCGCGCCGATCGCCAGCACCGGCAGCAGGACGGCCGCCGTGGCGCCGCCCGCGATCCAGTTCATGGCTGAAAAGCCTGATAGCATTCCGTTATGGCCTCGCACCGCGCGAAATGCCGAGCGCCAGCGCGAACCGCAGGCCGGCAAGGCAACGTCGCATCGCGGACTTCATGTCGTCGACTTGGACATCGCTGACTTCAACTCGTCGGTCAACTGCGCCATCCGCTGCTCGATCTCGGCGCGTTTCTTGCGGCCTTCCGCCTGGACGTTGAGGACGCCCGAAATCGTGTCGACCAGATCGCTATTGGTTTTCTCCAGCGTCGCGATATCGATGATGCCGCGCTGTGATTGCTTTTCGATCTCGATCGCCTGGGTCTTCATCATCTCCGAGGCCTGTTTCATCATCTCGTTGGTGGCGTCGGTGACGGTCGTCTGCAAGTCCAGCGCGGATCTCTGGCGGGTGAGGCCGAGCAGCAGGATCATCTTCTGCTTCCAGACCGGGATCGCGAGTTCGGTGGTCGCCTGCAGGTTCTCGATCAGGGTCTCGTCGCCGGACTGCGCGATACGGATCTGCGGCAGCTGTTGAATGCCGATCTGGCGCGCCTGCTGCAGATAGAAGACGCGCTTCTCGAGCCGGTCGAGCGCCTGGGCGGCATCCTGATAGGTTTGCGCCGCCAGCAAGGCGTCGCTGCCTTCGCCGGCTGCCTTCACGGCCTGCTCCAGTTCGACCAGCCGGCCACGACGAAAGTCCTCGGCAAAGGCCTTGCCGGCGGCGATATGCGAATCGAGGTCGCCGAGCGATGCCTTGGTTTGTTCGTGCAGTTCGTCCATCACGGCGATATCGCGCCGCAGGGTTTCCTTGTTGCGGTCGAGTTCGACGCAGACGCGGTCGATCTGGGAGGCGACGTCGCCGAATTGTTCGGAGAACCGCCGTAAGCGCGATTCCATCGAGGAGAACAGGCGCGTGAAAAAGCCGCTGTCCTTGAGCGTCGCCGGATCGAGCCCACGCGCCTTGCCCAGGATGTCCGACAACAATTTGCCCGTTGTCCCGAGCTCCCGGTTCTGGGTTTGGGCGAGGATGCGGTCCGCGAACTCAACGACCGATCGCTGCGCGCGATCGCCGAAGGTAACGATGCGCGACCGGTCGGAGATGTCGATCTCCGACTTGATCCGCGCGACCGCGGATGCGTCCACCATGACCGCCGGGACATTGATGGCTTCGCTCATCGCGCTTCCTCTCCTGTGCTCATTCCCGCCACATGGCGCCGCGGTAGTGCTTCGGCAAGATAGCCCAGCCAGCCAAGCGAATCGATGACGGTGGGCGCGGCCTTCCAGCCAGTCAGGTTTGCCGGAAATCTGCCTTCAACTTCAATAGGATATCGCTTTGTCGGGGTTCGGTCTGCCGAGGTTCACGGCTGAATGCCGGGCGCTTCCGCATCAATCCCTTCGCGGGCTGATCTTCCACGTCCCGGCCAGCATCAGCGCGGTCATGGCGCCGCTGATGACGGCCGCGATCGGGATTGTGACGGCGAGGATCGCGGTCGCCGCCCATCCGATCGAGCAGAACGCTTCGGCAAACGTCGCGATGCGTGACGAGGTCTGGCGGCGGCGAAACTGGCTGCGTTTGGCCTGGACGCGAAACCAGAGCTGGATCGCGGCCGCCGACACGGTGGCGATGACGACGAAGATGGCAGTGACCGCTGCCTGCACGGGCGAGGCCAAGGCCAGTGCGGCCACCAAGGGAGCGAAGATGACGCCGATCGCGATCATCACCACCTCGACCTTGGCCCTGATCACGCTGCCGGGCGGCATCGGGGCGGTCGCGACCAGATCTGCCGCGTCCTCGCCTGAAATCGTCAGCCAGGCGAGACCGCCGGCGAGTTGTCCGGCCGCCATCACGATCACGGGCGTGACCAGCACGGTCGCGGCCGAACTATCGGAGAAGCTGCGCCACAGCATCAGCGCCGGCGGCACCAGATAAAGTAATTGCATCAGGCTCTGCGACACCAGCCAGGGGTCGCGCCGCAGCAGCATGAACTCCTTCCAGCGCAGCGCGGCCTGCCGCGAACCGCGGCGAAACGAGGTCGAGCGCGACCCGCGACGGATCGTCGTTGCCGTTGCCGAAGCGCTGACGACGGTGCCGGCAAATTTCGGCGAGAAGACCGCCATCACGCCGCCGAGCAGCACGAGGCTGCCGGCCAGCAGAAGCGAGAGCATTTCGCCGTCCCCGATCGCGGCGCGCGCCGGCCACCACAGCGGACTGTCGAAATCGGGGGCGTAGGCCGCGGCGGCGTCCGACGTCAGCACGGTGAACCGCGACAGCGTGCCGTAGGAGAGGATCGCGGCAACCTGGAGCGCGATGACAAAACCCGCGCCGATGACGGCGGCGAGAATTTGCGCAGCGAGCCGCGTCCGGCTCGGGCCGATCAAGCGAAACAATAATACCGTGATTGCGATCGCAACCGCCGCGGCCGACAGGCCAATGGCGATGACGACGCCAAACGCGGAAAACCACCTGATGCCGCCGCCGATCACGAGAACGTCGACGAAAGGGCTCGACAACAGCAGCGCCATGGCCGTGACCGAGAGTGCGATTGCCGCGATCCGCACCGAGAAGATGTTGGTCAGCCTGACCGGCGAGGACATGATCAGATCGAGGTCGGCGCGCGCATAGAACACGCGCGTCACCGATTCGATCGCCTGCGACAGCATCAGGGCCCAGGCCAGGAAGATCGTTGCCGACATGACGATCAGCGTCGGCTTGTCGAGCGGGGCTTGCAGATCGGCAAAGCGGCCGATCACCGCATAGGCCGGCAGATGCAGGAAGGCGGCGAGCACGAGCAGCCCGATCACGGCGCGCGTTCGTTTTCGCCGCGCGCCCGTCATCATGGCGAGCCATTCGCGCCATGCCAGCCGGATTTCGTGCCGGGCAAACCAGGTGAGATCAGTGGCCGAACTCATGCGGCTGCGTCGGTGTCGACGAGTGCAATGAACATGTCTTCGAGGCTGGTATCGTTGCGCCCGTTCTGCTGGCGCAATTCGGTGAGCGTGCCTTCGGCCACCAGCCGGCCCGCGGCGATGACGCCGATCCGGTCGGCCATCCGTTCGGCGACTTCGAGAATATGCGTCGTCATGATCACGGTGCAGCCGGCGCGGACGCGTGCCTGCAGCAATCCCTTGACGTGACGCGCAGACAGCGCGTCGAGGCCGGTGAGCGGTTCATCGAGGATGATCAGGCGGGGGTCATGGACCAGCGCACCGGCCAACGCCACCTTCTGGCGCATGCCTTTCGAAAATCCTTCGCAGCGTTCGTGCAGATGCGGCTGAAGCCCGAGCGACACCAGCAGATCCTGCGCGGAGGATTCGGCAATCGAAGCATCGACGCCCCAGAGGCCGGCAACGAATTCGAGATATTCCAGTGGCGTCAGCTTGTCATAAATCATCGGCTCGTCTGACACCCACGCCATGATCTGCTTGGCGGCGACGGGATCGGCGAGCGCATCGATGCCTAATATCGAGACAGCGCCGGCGTCGGGTCGCAGCAGCCCGGCCACCATGCGCAACGTCGTGGTCTTGCCGGCACCGTTGGGGCCGAGCAGGGCGTAGAATTCGCCGCGGTGGACGGTGAGATCGAGCGCATCGACCGCAGGGCGGTCAAAACGCTTCGTTAACCCTCGCACCTGCAGCGCTGATACATCGGGGTTCATGAGGTCGGGACGGTCCGGGTTTCATGTGTCGCCGCGAACCATGGACCCAAGAACTTTCGGTGCGGTGAATCGAAGACCCCAAATCGCGCCGATATGAACGCTTCCAAGGCAACTTCCAAGGCAACTTCCAAGGCCACTTCGAAGCCAACTTCCGCCCTGCGGCATTTCTGCGCAATTGTTAACGCGGGCCGCAACCAGCGCTCTGTTGACAGTCGTCGGCGCTTTGGTCTCAATGGGGACGGACATATGTGGCTTCAGCGCTTCGACACAAGAGCGCGAAGACAGGATGCGTTAAGGCGATCCGTAGAATCGCGGGGCATCCGGGGGAGGGGAATCAATGCTGGACTTCGTTCAGCAACTGGTGAGTGGCATCGCACTTGGCTGCGTTTACGGCCTGATCGCGCTCGGCTTCGTGCTGGTGTACAAGGCCACCGAGGTCGTCAATTTCGCCCAGGGCGATTTGATGATGCTGGGCGGTTTCTTCGCCTTCACTTTCATCGGTATGCTCGGCCTCAATTACTGGCTCGGATTCGCCGGCGCCGTCATCTGCATGGCGCTGTTTGGCATGCTGGCCGAACGCGTGGTAGTGCGTCCGATCCTCGGCTATCCCCAGTTTTCCATCATCATGGCAACCATCGGGCTCGGATATTTCCTGCGCTCGATCGCCGGCATGATCTGGGGCACCGACGATCTCAAGATCGACACCCCGTTCAGCCAGGGCGTGTTGCGGATCGGCTCGCTGGTGCTGGCCCACGACAAGCTCTCGGTGATCGCCGCGACCGTCATCCTTTGCGGATTGCTCTATCTGTTCTTCAACCGCACCACGCTCGGCACCGCGATGCGCGCCAGTTCCGAGAACATGCTGGCTGCCTACTACATGGGCATCCCGGTCAAGCGGGTGGTGTCGATCGTCTGGGCGATCAGCGCCGCGGTCGCAACAGCTGCCGGCGTGTTGCTGGCGCCGATCACCTTCATTCATTCCAACGTTGGGCTGGTGCTGGGATTGAAGGCGTTTCCCGCCGCGGTGCTTGGCGGCTTCGGATCGATTCCAGGTGCGGTGGTCGGTGGCGTCCTGATCGGCGTGATTGAGAGCATGGCCGGCTTCTATCTGCCGCAAGGCTGGAAAGACGTTGCGCCTTACCTCGTTCTCCTCGTGGTGTTGCTGCTCAAGCCCGAAGGCCTGTTCGGCGTGCACACGCGCAAGAAGGTTTAGGGGCAGATGCGTTTTCTCTTCAAGACCGACTACGAAGACGACATCCGGCTGATGCCGCACAGCGGCTATCTGGTCACCTACGGCGTGCTGCTGGCACTGCTGGCGGTCGCGCCGTTTGTGCTCTCCAGCTATATCATGAGCCAGCTGGTGTTCGTCTGCATCTACGCCACCGTCGGCGTCGGGCTGATGATCCTGACCGGCTTTACCGGGCAGGCGTCGCTGGGCCACGCCGCCTTTCTCGCCATCGGCGCCTATACGGCGGCCTTCCTGCAGCAATACAATGTCCCGTTTCCGGTGTATTTCCTGGCCGCAGGCCTGCTGACCGGCGTAGTCGGCGCGCTGGTCGGATTCCCGGCGCTGCGGCTGCAGGGCATCTATCTCGTCATTGCGACGATTTCCTTTGCCTTCATCGTCGAGGAAATCCTGGCGCGCTGGGAAAGCGTGACCCATGGCAATGAGGGCATGCGCGTCAAGACCATGCAGGTGTTCGGCATGGCGATATCGCGCGATAGCCCGACCTTCTATTTCCTGTGTCTGGGTTTCCTGATCCTGACCATCGTCGGCACCCTGAACCTCCTGCGTTCGCCGACCGGCCGGGCCTTCGTCGCGATCCGCGACAGCGAGACGGCGGCGCGCAGCATGGGCATCAACGTCTCGCTCTACAAGGTGAAGTCGTTTGCGATCAGCGCCGCGATCACCGGGTTCGCAGGCTGCCTGTTCGCGCACAAACTGTCGTTCATCAGCCCGGAAATGTTCACGCTGCTGCTCTCGATCGAGTTCATCATCGTGATCCTGATCGGCGGCTCGTTCAGTCTGCACGGCGCAGTGCTGGGCGCGATCTTCCTGGTCATGATCGATCCGCTCCTGACCTATCTGAAGGACGACTTGCCCGGCATGATCGCGGGCGTCGCGTCGACGTTTGGCGCGGGCAAGGAGAGTGCATCTCAAATTCAGGACAAGGCCGCCGCCATCGCTTCCGCGAACGGCCTCAAGGGCGCGATCTACGGCCTGATCATCGTGCTGTTCGTGCTGTTCGAGCCGCTTGGCCTCTACGGACGCTGGCTGAAGATAAAGCTCTTCTTCCAGCTGTTCCCGCTCTACAAGCGCGCCACCTTCAAGCGGCAGAAAATCTATGTGAAGTCGGAGCGGAACCGATGACCTATTTCCGGGCCGAAGACCTGTCCTTGCACTTCGGCGGCCTCAAGGCGGTCGACGCCGTCAGCTTCGCTGTGGAGAAGGGCGAGATCCTTTCGATCATCGGCCCCAACGGCGCCGGCAAGAGCTCGATCTTCAATCTGATCTCGCGCATTTACCCGCCGACCTCGGGCAAGATCTACTTCGAGGATCAGGACATCACCCAGCAGCCGGCTTACGAAATTGCCGGCCTCGGGATTGCCCGCACCTTCCAGAACATCGAATTGTTCGAGAATGCGACGATGCTGAGCAATCTCCTGGTCGGCCGGCATCGCCACTCCACCACGCAGCTGTGGCAGGAACTACTGTTCCTGCCGACCGTGCGCGCCCACGAAAAGGCGCATCGCCGCCGTGTCGAGCAGGTGATCGAGTTCCTCGACCTCGAAGTCTATCGCGACAAGCTCATCTCGGGGCTGCCCTACGGCGTCCGCAAGGTGATCGAGCTCGCGCGCGCGCTGTGCTCGGAGCCGAAGCTGATCTTGCTCGACGAGCCATCCTCCGGGCTGAACGTCGAGGAGACCGGCGACATGTCGTTCTGGATCCGCGACCTGAAGACCGACCTCGGCATCACCGTGCTGATGGTCGAGCACGACATGTCGCTGGTGAACCGGGTGTCGGACCGGGTGATCGCACTGAACTACGGCAAGGTGATCGCGATGGGGTCGCCTTCGGAAGTGCAGCGCCATCCCGACGTCGTCGCGGCCTATCTCGGCGCATGAGGATGATGCCATGAGCGCTCCCGACATCATCCTGAAGCTCAGCAATATCGAGAGCTATTACGGACCGATTCAGGCGATCAGGGGCATCAGCCTCGAAGTGCCGCGTGGCAAGATCGTCACACTGCTCGGCGCCAACGGCGCCGGCAAGACCACCGTTCTGAAAACCATTTCCGGCATCCTCGATCCGCAGAAGGGCTCGATCGAATTTCTGGGCAAATCGATCCAGCGCGTGGAAGCCGACAAGATCGTGCGGCTGGGCCTAAGCCACGTGCCGGAAGGGCGCGAAGTGTTCCCGTTCCTCTCCGTGCGCGAGAACCTGATGATGGGCGCCTATCCGCGCAAGGATCGCGACGGTGTCGCCGAGGATCTCGAACGGGTCTACGGCTATTTCCCGCGGCTGAAGGAGCGCATCAACCAGCCGGCCGGACAGCTCTCCGGCGGCGAGCAGCAGATGCTGGCTATCGGGCGCGCGTTGATGAACCGGCCGACGCTGTTGCTGCTGGACGAACCCTCGCTCGGGCTGTCGCCGATCCTGGTGAAGGAGATTTTCACCATCATCAAGCGCGTCAACGAAGAGCAGGGCATGTCGATCCTGCTGGTCGAGCAGAACGCCAAGGTGGCGCTGGAGACGGCGCACTATGGCTATGTGCTGGAAATCGGCCGGGTCGTCATGAACGACAGCTGCGAGCGGCTGATGCATTCAAAGGACATCCAGGAATTCTATCTCGGCGCCAAGGAAGAGGGCGCGCGCGGTGAGCGACGCTGGAAAAAGAAGAAGACATGGCGCTAAACGACGCAGTTAAGACCTTGGCGTTCCTAGTGATTTTGAGCTAAATTCGAGCCTGCCTCGACAACAAGACCGGCTGACAAGACCGGCGTCGGACGCAGGCGAGAGAGGGAGGAAGACGCATGGCCAGACCGGCAGTGCTGACGGTCGCCGACACGATCGCGAAGAGCTTTTTGCTGGCCGTGGAAACGCGCGGCGACCGGCCGGCGATCCGCGAAAAGACGTTCGGCATCTGGCAGCCGACCAGCTGGCGGCAGTGGCTGCAGATATCGAAGGATATCGCCTACGCCTTGCATGCCACCGGCTTCAAGCCGGGCGACGTCGCGTCGATCATCGCGAACGCGGTTCCCGAATGGGTGTATGCCGACATGGGCATCCTCTGCGCCGGCGGCGTCTCGTCCGGGATCTATCCAACCGACTCGTCGGTCCAGGTCGAATACCTCATCAACGATTCCTCGACACGCGTGATCTTCGCCGAGGATGAAGAGCAGCTCGACAAGATCCTGTCCTGCCGCGAACGCTGCCCGACCCTGCAGAAGATCGTCGTGTTCGACATGGAAGGCCTCTCTGGCTTCAGCGACCCGATGGTGATGTCGCTGGCCGAATTCACCGCGCTGGGGCGCAACCACAGTCACGACGATCCGGCGCTGTGGGATGCGATGATCGCGAGCCGAGGCGCGGGTGATCTGGCCATCCTCGTCTACACGTCAGGCACGACAGGTCCGCCCAAGGGCGCGATGCATTCCAACCGCAGCGTCACGCACCAGATGCGTCACGCCAACGATCTGTTCCCCTCCACCGACGCCGAAGAGCGGCTGGTGTTCCTGCCGCTCTGCCACGTCGCCGAGCGGATCGGCGGCTATTACATTTCGCTGGCACTGGGATCGGTGATGAATTTCGCCGAAAGCCCGGAAACCGTGCCGGACAATCTGCGCGAAGTGCAGCCGACCGCGTTCCTGGCGGTGCCGCGGATCTGGGAAAAATTCTATTCCGGGATCACGATCGCGCTCAAGGACGCGACGCCGTTCCAGAACTGGATGTACCGCCAGGCGCTGGGAATCGGCAATCGCGTGACCGAGAGCAAGCTCGAGGGTGAAACGCCGCCGCTGACCTTGCGGATCGCCAATCAGTTCGCCTATTGGCTGGTGTTCCGCAACATCCGCCGCATGCTCGGGCTCGATCGCTGCCGTCTGGCCTTCACCGGGGCCGCGCCGATCGCGCCGGATCTGATCCGCTGGTATCTCGCGCTCGGCATCGACATGCGCGAGGTCTACGGCCAGACCGAGAATTGCGGTGTGGCCACCGTGATGCCGCCCGACCGCATGAAGCTGGGTTCGGTCGGCAAGGCCGCGCCCTGGGGCGAGGTCGCGATTTCCCCGCAAGGCGAAATCCTGATCAAGGGCGACTTCCTGTTCATGGGCTATCTCAACCAGCCGGAAAAGACCGCCGAGACCATCGACGCCAAAGGCTGGCTGCACACCGGCGACGTCGGCTCGATCGACAATGAGGGCTTCGTCAAGATCACCGACCGGATGAAGGACATCATCATCACTTCGGGCGGCAAAAACATCACGCCATCCGAGATCGAGAACCAGCTGAAGTTCTCGCCCTACGTCTCCGACGCGGTGGTGATCGGCGACAAGCGGCCGTTCCTCACCTGTCTCATCATGATCGACCAGGAGAATGTCGAGAAGTTCGCGCAGGACCACGACATTCCCTTTACCAACTATGCGAGCCTGTGCCGCGCGCCCGAGATCCAGGACCTGATCCAGCGCGAGATCGAGGCGGTCAACGTCAACTTCGCGCGGGTAGAGACCATTAAGAAATTTTTCCTGATCGAGCGTCAGCTGACGCCCGAGGACGAGGAATTGACGCCGACCATGAAATTGAAGCGCAGCTTTGTGAACAAGCGTTACGCGGCCGAGATCGGCGCCATGTACGGCGAACGGGCGGTGGCGTGAGGTGCTGCCTCTTGAGCAGGGTTTTTTGGAGGCGGCGAGGGTGAGAGGGCCCTTTGCGCAATGAAGGCACTGGCAGATAAATCGATGTCGAGATTGTCCACGGCCCTGTGCTTGGCCGTGGTTGTTCTGCTGTCGACCCATCTGCCCGCGTCGACGCAGACCAGGGTGACAAATCAGGGCATTTCCGGCACCGAGATCGTCATCGGCACCCATCAGGATTTGTCCGGCCCGATCAAGGTCTGGGGCCTTCCGGTTTCCAACGGCATGAAGATGGCCGCCAAGGAAATCAACGCCGCAGGCGGCATTAACGGGCGCAAACTGCGGCTCATTGTCGAAGACAATGGCTACGATCCGAACAAGGCGGTGCTGGCGACGAAAAAGCTGGTCGAGCAGGACAAGATTTTCGCCATGGTCGGCCCGATGGGTTCGCCGACTGTACTGGCTGCGCAAGTTGTCTTGTTCGATGCCGGCGTATTGCAACTATTTCCGATGCCTGCTGCCGAGTTCACCTATCGCTTCGACCCGGCAAGGCCGCAGGAGCGTTTGAAATTCAGCAACCAGCTGCCCTACGCCGACAGTATTCGCTCCGCACTCGCTTATTTGGGCAGGACGAAGAACTTCAAGAAGCCCTGCGTGATGCACCAGGACGACGAGTACGGAAAAAACGTGCTCGAAGGCTTTACCCAGCAAGTCGCCGCGATGAGACTGACGCCGGCCTCGATCGTTAGCCACGAGCGGGGCGCCACCGACTTCAGCGGGCAGGTCGTCAAGATGAAAGCCGACGGCTGCGACCTCGTCGTGCTCGGTACCGCAATTCGCGGAACCATCGGCGCGATGGGCGAAGCTAGGAAGCTCGGCTGGGACGTCACGTTCCTCGGCGCGACACCCACCAACGTGCAGGAAGTGCCGACGCGCGGCGGGAAAACGGTCGATGGCCTTTATGCCGCATCAGGCATTGAAATGCCCTATCCCGACACGGCCAAGGGGAGAGCGAAGGACTGGCTGACTGACTACAGCAGGATGTTCGGGTCCGACGCCAGCCTGCAAGCGATCATCGGATACAATGCCGTTACGACGTTCGCGCACTACGCGAAAAGAGCAGGCCGGGATCTGACCGGGCAGAAGATGCTGGACTCCCTGGAGTCCGGCGACCAGTTCCTGGATATCTTTGGTTCAGCGCCAACCAGATTCTCGAAGACCGATCACCTTGCCAGCACCGTGACGCGGGTCCAGCAAATCAAGGGCGGCCGCTGGGTGACGTTGAAGGATAGCGTCGAGCCTTCCGGAACGCCGGCCATGTCCACTGCACCTGCGGTCTCGCCCGAAACTGCTGCTACCCAGCCCTCAACCCAGGTCGTGGTGGCGCCGCCACAGACCTCGATCTTGCCGGCACCCTCGCCGGCCGGTGCGGATTTCGGACGACGCGTCGCGCTGGCGATAGGCAATTCCGCCTATAAAGGCGCGGCGCCTCTGTCAAATCCTTCGCATGATGCGGGCGCCATGGGTAAGGCGTTCCGCGATCTTGGTTTTCAGAAAGTCGTGGTCGAAGTCGATCTCACCCGAGAGAAGCTTACGGACACGTTGCGTGCGTTCGCAGGCGACGCTGACAACGCTGACTGGGCTGTCGTCTATTTCGCAGGCCACGGCATGGAAATGGGCGGCACGAACTACCTGATTCCGGTCGATGCCAAGTTGCTGACGGACCGTGACATTGAATATGAGGCAATCCGGATCGAAAAGGTCATGAGCGCCGTCGAGGGTGCAAAAAAGCTGCGCCTTGTTCTTCTCGACGCTTGCCGCGACAATCCGTTTGCGAGCCAGATGCGCCGGACGGCCGCAACTCGCTCGATCGGCCGCGGCTTTGCGCGGGTCGAGCCGGAGGCCGGAACGCTGCTGGTCTATGCGGCGAAGCACGGCGAAACGGCGCTGGATGGCGACGGAAGCCACAGCCCGTTTGTCTCGGCGTTGATCGAGCGGATGATGGAGCCGGGTCTCGAAGTCCGGCGGCTGTTCGACATCGTGCGCGACGATGTCATGGCCGCGACGAATAATCGTCAGCAGCCTTTCAGTTACGGCTCGGTTTCCGGCAGAAGAGAATTCTTTTTTGTGGCCGGGAGATAGGTGGCGTCGGCGCCGCAGCGAATTGGTAGAGACTTATGTCGAATAACTATTCTGGCGTGATGCATGATTTGGTTCACGAGAAGTAGACGGGTCGTGGCACAACGCGCGACTTTCGGAAACGGCGAAGGACGAGAAGGCCCCCACCCTTCGCTCAACACGGGCCAACGAAGAGGAGACTGCAATGTCGAAATCGTATAGGGCGTTGGGCCTTGCGGTGAGCGCCCTTGCGCTGACCCATTTGCCAGCCTACGCCCAGACCAAGGTTACCAATGAAGGCATCTCGGCGTCCGAGATCGTCATCGGTACCCATCAGGATTTGTCCGGCCCGATCAAGGGCTGGGGCGTTCCGGTTTCCAACGGCATGAAGATGGCGATCGACGAAGTCAACGCCGCCGGCGGCATCCATGGCCGCAAGATCAAGCTGGTTCTCGAGGACTCCGGCTACGACCCGAAGCGGGCGGTGCTGGCGTCGCAGAAGATGGTCGAGCGCGACAAGATCTTCGCGATGGTCGGCCCGATGGGGTCGCCCACCGTGCTCGCCTCGCAGGACATATTGCTCGAGGCCGGGGTGATGCAACTGTTTCCGCTCACCGCGGCCGAATTCACCTTCAAGTTCGATCCGGCCAAGCCGCAGGAACGGCTGAAATTCAACAACCTCCTGCCTTACGTCGAGAGCACGCGCGCGGCGCTCAAATACATGATGGAGGCCAAGAATTTCAAGAAGCCGTGCATCATGCATCAGGATGACGAGTACGGCAAAAACGTGCTCGATGGTTTCAACCAGCAGCTCGCCGCGATGAAGGTCACGCCGGCCTCCATCACCAGTTACAAGCGCGGTGCATCCGACTTCAGCGCGCAGGTCGCCAAGATGAAGTCCGACGGTTGCGATCTGGTCGTGCTCGGCGCGGTGCTCCGCGAGCCGATCGGCACGATGGGCGAAGCCAAGAAACTCGGATGGGACGTCACCTTCCTCGGCGCCACGCCGGTGAACGTGCTCGAAGTGCCGGCGCTCGGCAAGGAAGTGGTTGAAGGTCTGTATTCCGCCTCAGGCTTCGAAATTCCCTACGAAGACACCGCCAAGGGAAAAGTGAAGGACTGGCTCGTCAACTACAAGAAGATGTTCGGCGCCGACGCCAATACCCAGGCGATCATTGGCTACAATGCGGTGATGACGTTCGCGCATTATGCCAACAAGGCCGGCAAGGATCTGACTGGCCAGAAGATGCTCGATGCGCTGGAGTCGGGTGACAAGTTCCAGGATATCTTCAGCTCGCCGCCGACCGTGTTCTCGAAAACCAACCATCTCGCCACCACCATCACCCAGGTCCAGCAGGTCAAGAATGGCCGCTGGGTGCTGGTGAAGGAAGGCCTGATGTTCTGAGGCTCGTCTTCCGAAGGTTCGCCTTCCAAACAACGAAGGGCTGCGCGATCACCTCGCGCAGCCCTTTTTATTGTGCATTTCCGCTGGTTCCTCCGTCATTGCCTGCGGCAAACGCGAAGCGTTTGCGCAAGGGAGCAAAGCGACGAAGCAATCCATTCTTGCTCGTTGCCTATGGATTGCTTCGCTTTGCTCGCAATGACGCCAACTGCTGTTTCGGACTGAGGCGAGGGGCCTAGCGGGTCGGTGGAGTGCAATCGACCGGCGATCGCCAATGCACGCTCCAATGAGAAAAGCTGCGCGATTATCTCGCGCAGCCCTTCTTTTCTGGACGGATCCTACTCTCTCCGTCATGCCCGGGCATCGCCGTCTGAAGGACGGCGTCGCTTCCGCTCGCCTACGTCCCGGGCATCCACGCCTTGGCGGCATAAGGAACGAAGACGTGGATGGCCGGGACAAGCCCGGCCATGACGAGTTGGGCTATTGCTTCGGCTGTCCCGCGGCTTCGGCCGGCTTCGGCCTGATCGCGTCCGCCGTACCCTGGATGAAGGCGGCGATCTTCGTCACATCCGCTTCGGTCAGCTTGCCGGTGAAGTCAGGCATGCCCTGGTCGCGGAACGGACCCTTGAACACGAAGTCCTTCAGGTTCTCGATGGTCTCCTTCGGAACATAGCCGAGGTTTCGGACATTGCCGCCCTTGTCGACGCCGGGCACGCCGTGGCACTGGGCGCAGGCGGTGACATAGAGCGCGGTGCCATCGGGCACGTCCTTCGGGTCATACTTGACGCCGGCGAGCAGGCCCTCGGTCTGGTACTTCACGAAGGCGGGCAGCGGCGCCTTGCCGTCTACCGCGAAGGTGTAGACCGTGCCCGGGCTCTGCAACTCGGTGGCGCGCATCCCAATCCCGTACACGCCGCCCCAGCCGACCGCGATCGAGACATACTGCTTGCCGTCGAGCATGTAGGTCGAGGCTGCCGCCACCACGCCGGTGCCGGTCGGCGACTCCCAGAGCTTTTCGCCTGACGTGGCGTTGTAGGCGACGAAGCGTCCGTCAGCCGTGCCCTGGAAAACCAGATTGCCCGCGGTGGTCAGCGTGCCGCCGTTCCATGGCGAGACATATTCGGCGCGCCAGGCTTCCTTCTGCTTCACCGGGTCCCAGGCGATCAACCGGCCGAACGGCGCTGATTTCGGCGGCGTCGCATTCAGCATGAAGCCGACATTCCAGCCCGCAGCGGACGCGAATTTGCCCGGCTCCTGCGCATTGTGCTTGACGGTCTTTTCCGGCGTCAGGTTCACCGGAATGTTCTGCGCCGGCAGATAGACGAGGCCGGTCTGCGGATTGAACGACATCGGGTGCCAGTTGTGGGCGCCGTACGGTCCGGGAATGCTGTCATACTGTTCTCGCCCGCGCGCGGCCGGCACTTCGATCGGCCGACCATTGGCGTCGTAACCGGTCGCCCAGTTCACATCGACGAAATTCTTGGCCGAGATGAACTTGCCGTTGGTGCGGTCGACGACGAAGAAGAAGCCATTCTTCGGCGCATGGAGAATGACCTTCCTTGGCGCGCCATCGATGTTGATGTCCGCCAGGATCATCGGCTGCGTCGATGTGTAGTCCCAATGATCGCCGGGGGTTTCCTGATAGTGCCAGATGTACTTGCCGGTGTCGGCGTTCAGCGCCACCAGCGACGCCAAATAGAGATTGTCACCGCCGGACGGGCTGCGGATGTCCCGATTCCACGGCGAGCCGTTGCCGGTGCCGACATAGACCATGTTCAGGTCGGGATCGAAGGTGATGGTGTCCCACGCCGTTCCGCCGCCGCCGTTGAGCCAGTATTTCCCGGCCGGATCCCAGGTCTTGGCGGCTGCCGCCATCGACTCATCTTCGAACGGTTTTGAGGGATCGCCGGGCACCGTGAACCAGCGCCAGGCCTGGTTACCGGTCTCGGCGTCATAGGCGGTGATGTAGCCGCGCGCGCCATATTCGGCGCCGCCATTGCCGATCACGACCTTGCCGTTGAACACGCGTGGCGCGCCGGTGATGGTGTAGGAGTGCTCCTTGCTGACGATGGTGTCCTTTTCCCAGACGACCTTGCCGGTGACGGCGTCGAGCGCGATCAGGCGGCCGTCATAGGCGCCGAGGAAAACCTTGCCCTTCCAGAGCGCCACGCCGCGATTGACGACGTCGCAACAGCCTTTGTAGCCCTTCTCCTTGTCAATGCCGGGATCGAAGGTCCAGAGTCTCTTGCCGGTTCGGGCGTCGATCGCATGGACCACGCTCCAGGAGGCGGTCTGGTACATGATGCCATCGACCACCACCGGGGTTGCCTCGACACCGCGGGAGGATTCGAGCGGATAGCTCCACACCAGGCCGAGCTTCTTGACGTTGTCGATGTTGATCTGGTTCAGCTTGGAAAAGCGCGTTTCCGCATAGTCGAGGCCGATGGTCGGCCAGTCGTTCGATGTCGCGGTGTTGGCCTTGATCGAGGCGCCGTCGACCGCGGAGGTGACGGCCTTGATGTGCTCCGGCGATCCCTTGGCGGGACTTTGCGCGAGCGTCGCCGTGGAGGAGACTGCCAGCCCAAACCCGATCGCCAGCGCAAGGCGAACCGGCCGATGCAAATTGGAAAAGCTTTCAGGAAAAAAACGGCAAACAGAATCACCGCACGGCGAACGCGTCATCCTAGTCCCCTCCAATGATCTCTAGCGGATCTGTCGGAATGGTATGCCGGTGGGAACGACGGCGTCAATCAAACGCGAGCACGAAAACAAAAAGAGAAAATTTGTATCGTCATGTTTTCGCCAAACAGAATGCAGCATGCGGTCCGGCTGCACTGCAGCATGGCATGATGACTCTCGTTGATCGCGCAATGAAAATTGCGGGAAGCGTTGTATCCGATATTCCAGATGCGGATCCTGGGGCGCGCATGGCGACACCAGGTCGGTCGACCGCCGCGCTGGTCGTGCGGCGTTTCAATCGTCGCCGCGGAATGAAATCGCTCAATCGGTTGTCGTCGGAGCCTGGTTGGCGGGCGCGACAGGGCCGGGCGCTGCCAGCGCGCTGATCACGACCGGTGCTTCGGGATTGCGAGATGCGGCGGTGAGCACGGGCGCATCGGTGTATCGCATGACGCTGTGCTGATCGATCACGAAGGTCGGCCGGTAATTCCGGATGTCGGAATCTTCAACCATTGCCATGCGGCGGTTATCAAGCGTCAGCCAGTGCCCGTCCAGCCGCGCGGCGGCAACCGCGTGATCCTCGCCGCGGACGGTGTCGCGCATGATCACGATCCGCAGATCGTCGGGCGCAATGCCGGCCTGTCGCAACGCCACGAATTTCGCAATGGCATAATCCTCGCAGTCGCCGCCCCGCGTCAGCGTGGTAAGCGGCGAGGCCCAGACGTCGAGCTGGCCATATTGTGCGAGGTCGCTCATCGGCCGGACCGCAAGGTTGATGGCCCGATTGATCTCGCCGAGTCGGGCGCGGCCCTCGCGAAGCTTGGCGGCGTCGATGATGGCGAGGAATCGCAGCGCGGCCGGCGAGACGCAGCCTTCGCGATCGCCCTCGCACAGTGCAAGCTGCACCATTTCATCGTCGAGGCGGCGTTGCAGATTTTGCCATTTCTCGTGCAATCCGCCGTCGAGAAGCATCGCGGTGGGCTGCCCGAACGGCTGGGTGGATTTCTTGATCAGAACCGCAGTGCCGGGGGAGAGCAGCGTTCCGGCCGCCGCCGCTGGCCCGAACCAAGCCAGGCCGCCTATGAGCAAGCCGCACGCAAAGAACGCTGCGCGCAACGCACGCGAACTCACTGATATCGCCATTTGACGCCCCTTGTCCGGGCATTGTCGGCGGGCTCGTTAGCCCGCTCGTGACCGGATCATTTCACCGGGATGACGATGGGCGTGGGAGCTTTTGATCTGCTTAAAACCGACGATAGCAGGCCGGAAAGCGCGAAACAGCTTAAAATTTGTCTCGCCGGTTTCCCGAAAATTTTATCGAACCTTTGCGGAGCCGCGACTGCCCTATCCATGGGATGGTGCTTAACCGTGCGTTATCGTTGTTTTCAGGTTAATATGACTAACTTGGTCAGATTCGCGTAATTTGTAAGCCAAGTCACAGTTTTGACTTGGAAAATGGCATCATATACCGAGATATACCGGGGTTTTACGGGGGAAGAGAATTGATATGTATAGATCGAAGACGTTTTCCTGCGAACACCCCAACTAATCTCTCCTCGGCTCAAGTATAACTATGTATTCCTCCGCGTATGCTAGGGGAGTACTAGGTTTGCTTGAGAAAAATACAGAAGACTGATCTGGAAAGTGACTCTAACCTAAGCAGATTGCACAAAAAATGGATGGTTCCCTAAAAGACCATTCGTGATATGCACGGTTAGACCTTTGAATATTGTATTTTCATTAACCCTAGCGGCGGCGGGGCCCATTTGACTTTGGCCGGCAAATTTACCGACGTGTTGCCTGGCGGCCACGGCGCTCACCTCGGTGGGCACGTCCACACGGACAGCGTATCCACGCATGCGCCGTCGGGCGCCATTATCGTTCCAGACGCCCATTTGCTCTTCACCGGCGATTTCAAGCGCACGGGTGTCGACCTCGTCCTGTCGGGCGACGGCCGCGAGTTGGTGCTGCATGACTATTTCAAGGGCGAGAAGCGCGCAGCCCTGGCATCCCCCGATGGCGCCCATCTGACCGGCAATCTTGTCAACGCGCTGACCGGCCACACCCAGCTGGCGCAGGCCGACGGCAGCCCGAGCATGGCCCAGGTCATCGGCCATGTCACCAAGCTGGTCGGTACCGCGACCGCGATCCGCAACGGCGTTTCGATCATTCTGAACAATGGCGACAACGTCAACAAAGGCGACGTGGTCCAGTCCGGTTCCGATTCGACGCTCGGCATCACCTTCATCGACGGCAGCGTGTTCGGTCTCGCATCTAACGCCAGGATGGTGCTGAACGAAATGATCTACGACCCGAACGGGTCGAACAATTCGTCGCTGATCAGCCTGGTGCAGGGCACCATCTCGTTCGTCGCCGGCGCTACCGCCAAGAAGGGCGACATGAAGGTCGACACGCCGGTTGCGACCATGGGCATCCGCGGCACCGCGGTGCTGGTCGAAATCGATTTCGCCGTGCCGGGCCAGGGCGGAGCGCCGCCGGCGAAATTCCAGGTGCTGGTCGAGCCCGACGGCACGACCGGCTCCTACATCCTGTTCGACAAGACCACGATGACGCCGATCGCGACCGTCAATCAGGCCGGAACGCAGACCATCGTCAGCGGCCAGGGCACGGTCAATTTCCTCTCCTCCGTGCAGCTGTCGCCCGATGCGCAGAAGATCATCTCCGATGTCTTCCAGCTGAAATTCACCGACCTGAACAATCCTCAGCAGCTGCACCGGTTCACCGATTCGCCGGTACCGGAAAATATGTTCATCAGACTGGCGGGCGGCGAAACCGTGCCCGTGAAGGTGACGGTGACTCCGTTCGTCGACACGCCTCTCCCGACGAACACCGGTACGGCAGCCAAAGCGACCGACCACATTCCGGGGCCGCCTGACGTCGTCACCTCCAATGCGGCTTTCACCGAGCGCGCAGGCCTGACCGGCAGTGCCGCGCAGGATACATTGACCGGCGAGATCGCGTATTCCGACCTCAATCCGGGCGACGTGCCGACCGCCCAGGCGAGCTTTGCCTCGTTCAAGTATGAGAACGCGCAGCACAGCGACGTCACCGCGTCGCTGACGGCGGAGCAGGTAGCCGCGATCAAGGCGGTGGAAGTGCCGCTTGCCGTCGTGCAGGATCCCAACCAAAAAAACCGCGGCACGGCGACCTGGACCTACAGCGTCCCGGACGGCGCCTTCGATTTCCTGGCCGCCGGCGAGACCTTGACGCTGACCTACATCGCGCGGGTCGACAATAATTTCGCGGCGAACAACGAGATCACGTTCAAGACCTTCACCATCACGATCACAGGCACCAACGACAAGCCGACCGTTGCCACCAGCGGTGGCACCGTCATCGAGCGGGACGGCACCGGCAATAACACGATCGATACGATCTCGGGCACCGTCACCTTCACCGATACCGATTTGACCGATCGCCCGGTCGTGAGCGCAGCGATCTCGACAACCGAGCCGTTCCGATACCTCGACGCGCAGGGGCATAACGTCACCGCGACGCTGACGCAGGCGCAACTGGACGCGATTGCGACCGTCAAGGTTCCGTTGAATGTGGTGCAGGGGGGCGGAAACGGCCATAACGGTTCGGCGACCTGGACCTACAGCATCGCCGACCATGCCTTCGATTTCATCGCCAAGGGCGAGACGCTGATCCTCAACTACGTCATCAAGGTCGACGACGGCCATGGCGGCGTGGTGTTCACGCCGGTCAGCATCTCGATCAACGGCGCCGACGTCACCGTGATCGGCACCAACGACGTCCCCACCATCACGACGACGGACGACGCGTTCGCCGAACTGTCGAACCCGAACCCTGCTCAGCCAAATCCGACGGGATCGCCGACACTGGATACGGCATCAGGCACGATCACCTTCACCGACGTCGATCTGACCGACCGGCCTGTCGCGAGCGCGGCATACACTTCGTATGTCTACACCGGCGCTTCGGACGACGAGTTGACGCTGACGGCGCAGCAACTGGCCGACGTGGCCGTGGCGCTGGGCGTGACCCAGACGCCGGGCAACACCCATAACGGTTCGGCGAGTTGGTCCTACAGCGTCGCCGACGGCAAGTTCGACTTCCTCGCGGTCGGCGAAGTCCTGACGCTGACCTATACCGCGACCATCGACGACGGCCGTGGCGGGGTGATCACAAAACCCATCAACATCACCGTCACGGGTACCAACGATACGCCCGCAATCACGGGCGGTTCGCTGGTCGGCACGATCACGGAAGCCGCCGACACCCACGATCCGCCGACGCCGGATCCGGTCGAAGGCACGATCCTGTTCGCCGACGTCGATCAAAGCGATACGCACGATGTGACCATCACCGGTGTCAGCGCATCAGGCGTGACCACCGGCCTTGCCGGTTACAGCTTTCAATTCGGCTGGCTGACGCTCGATACGCTGGTGGATAGCACCGGCGGCGTGACCGGCACACAAGACTGGAAGTTCTCGGCGTCGGATCAATATTTCGACTACCTCGCCGAAGGCGAGTGGGTCAGTCTGGCCTACACGGTGGAGATCGACGACCATCATGGCGGCATCACGACACAGGAAGTTGTCATCACCGTCCACGGCAGTAACGACGCGCCGGAAGTCGCCGCCGACGTTTCCGGCGACGCCGGCACGGCGTTGCACGCGATCGCCGAAGAGGTTGAAGAGGCTGGTGTCCCCGGCGAGCCCACTGTGCACACCGCCACGGGCTCGCTGGCTTTCCGCGACGTCGATCTGAGCGACACGCATTCGGCCGTCAGTTCAAAGCCGGCGTTTGCCTGGCACGATTCGAGCGGCCATACGTTGTCTCTCAGCGGTAACCTGGAGGGCATGCTGACGGCGGCGAGTGCGCTGACGCTGACGCTGCCCCTGAACGACAGCGTCGGCACCGGCCTCGGCTCGGTTGATTTCAGCTACAGCGCAGTCGATAGCGTCTTCGATTTCCTGGCCCATGGCGAAACACTGACAGTCACCTACGACATCACCGTATCCGACGAACATGACGTCGCCTCGACCCAGCCGATCACGTTCACCGTCACTGGCGCCAACGACGCGCCTGTCGCGGTGGCCGACACCGACATCGGCCATATCGTAGAAGCCGGCACCAACAGCGACAATTCCGTGCTGGCCGGCGTCTCGACCACGTCGGGCGACGTGCTCGCCAACGATACCGACGTCGATCTTTCCGATACCCATCACGTCATCGGTGTCGTGGCGGGTTCGATGGGCGGGGTGCTGACGAACGACGATGTCGGCACGATTGTCGCCGGCACTTACGGATCGCTGGTTCTCAACGCCAACGGCAGCTGGACCTACACGCTCGACAACACCAATCCGCTGACCAACGCGCTGGCGCAGGACGTGCACGCAAGCGACATTTTCAGCTATACCGAATCCGATGGTCATGGCGGCACGTCGACGACGACGCTGACGATCGATGTCACCGGCACCAATGATGCGCCGGTGGTCGTTGCGGCGCTGACTGACAGCGTCAACGAGGGCGTTACCGCCTTCACCAGGAATCTGCTCAACGGCGCGTCCGACGTCGATCATGGCGAGACCGCGACGCTGTATGTTGCGGGCGTGACTTACGCGGTAAACGGCGGAGCGGCCTCCGGGACGGCGCCGGCCGGCGTCTCGCTCGGCGCTGACGGCCATACGCTCACGGTCGATCCGGCCGATCCGGCGTTCGATCATCTCGCAGTCGGTGAGCACGCCACGATCGTGGTGTCCTACAACGTGACCGATGCGCAGGGTGCGACGGTCGCGCAGACCGAAACCATCACGATCAATGGCACCAACGATGCGCCGGTGATTTCGATCGAACAGGTCGCCGCGACGTCCAATGGCGACGGAACGACGACGATTTCCGGCCTTTCCGTCATCGACCCGGATGCCGCCACACTCACGTTGACGACGACGACGGCAGGCAGCGGTTCGGGCACCAGTGCGGCACCTGTGTCGGACTCGGGCACGCTGGCGCACGTCAATGAGACGCTGCTCTCCGGCATCGCCTACAATGAGGGCTCGACGCCGACTTCGACCGACATGGTAACGCTGACCGTCACCGATGCATTCAGCGCAAGCGATACCGTCAATTTCATTTTCAATGTCGCGGCCAACCCCGTCACGCCGGTGATGCTCGCGGGCACCGCCAACAAGGATGTGTTCTTCGGGACCGAAAATGTCGATCAATTCGTGTTTGCGGCCAACTCCAATCACGACACGATCATGAATTTCACGTCCGGGCAGGACAAGATCGACCTGTCGGCGATCGTGACGACCGACGATCCTGAAGGCTGGTTCAACCAGCATGTGGTGGATATGGTGGTAACCATCGATGCTGCGGATACCATCATCCTTCGCGGTCCGGCGACCCTCACACACAACGACTTCATCCTTCATCCCGGTGGCGGCGTCGGTATTTGACGGCGATACTGGCGAGCGAAGGCGGGTAGTCGCTCGGCCTCTTCACGAACGCTCGCCTCATTCTGATGACCCGCGCCGACTTTGCTTTTTGCGTTGTGCAACTTGAGGGTCGGAACATCCGGCACGGCGCACTATTTGTTGTGAACCAGGCAACGGTTGCGGATCAGCGGCCGCAGCGTCAGGCCGAGCTTGCTATGTCTGACATTGTGAATTCGATTGCTCCCCGCGTAGCTACCTCAGCCAGCTGGATTGTCAGCGAAAGCAGGCGATTTGGCCGCTGGGAAACGCCCTGGGCGCAATACCGGCGCGGCGCGGGTCGCAACCCGTTGGAACAATCCGCCTGACCGTGATACCGAAGCAACATGAAGCGGCTGAGAATATTCTGGCGGTGGTTCAAGCGGCGCTTTGGCTATGCCCGGCTGGCCTGCGTTGCCCTGCTGATCGGGATTGCCGCGCTGCGCGTGTGGGACCCGGCTCCGGTCGAGGAGATCCGCGTTCGAACCTTCGACGCCTTCCAGCGCGTCGACCCGCGCAAGAAGACCGCACGTCCGGTCACCATCGTCGATATCGACGACAAGAGCCTGGAAAAGCTTGGACAATGGCCGTGGCCGCGGACGCGGCTTGCGGATCTGGTAACAGAGCTGACCAATCTCGGCGCCGCCGTGATTGCCTTCGACGTGGTGTTTCCGGAGCCCGACCGGCTCAACCCGGAATTCGTCGCCGATACCTACCGTAATCTCGACGAGGAAACCCGCAGCCGGCTGCGTTCGCTGCCGAGCAACGACCAGGTTTTCGCCGACGCCATCCGTGCCTCGCGCGTGGTG
This sequence comes from Bradyrhizobium sp. JYMT SZCCT0180, assembly GCF_018130165.1. Classification (GTDB taxonomy): domain Bacteria; phylum Pseudomonadota; class Alphaproteobacteria; order Rhizobiales; family Xanthobacteraceae; genus Bradyrhizobium. The sequence continues at coordinate 32,917 of NZ_JAFCLZ010000023.1, forward strand.
CTCGGTGAATCGGGTTTGACGGAAGAACTGGGTGTGCTCGACAAGACGCTTCCGGTGACCGGGCTTGCGATGCTCGGCGAGGAGCCGCAACGCTTCATGTTCGAATTCCCCGGCCTGCTGCGCAACACCAAGGTCCTGGAGCACGCAGCGGCCGGACGCGGGCTGTTCACCATCCGGCCTGAACGCGACGGCATCGTGCGGCGGGTGCCGATGATCATGCAGGCGCAGGGCCAGACCATGCCCTCGCTGAGCTTTGAGATGCTGCGCGTCGCTACCGGTTCGGGCACGATCCTGATCAAGGCCGAAAAGGGCGGCATCAAGAGTCTCGGCATCAAGGGCTTTCAGCTGCCGACCGACGGCAATGGCCAGCTTTGGGTCCATTACGCCCGGCACGATGCGTCGCTCTATGTCCCGGCGGTCAACGTGCTGGAAAAGACCGTTGCGCCGGAGAAGATCGCCGGCAAGCTGGTATTGATCGGCACCTCGGCCGTCGGCCTCAACGATATCAAGACCACGCCGGTGTCGCGCGCCATGCCCGGCGTGGAGATCCACGCCCAGGTGCTCGAGAGCGCGCTGACCGGGGAGGTGATCTCGCAGCCGATCTACGGCATCTCGATCGAATTCGCCACCGCGGTTTTGTTCGGAATATTGGTGATCGCGTTCGCGCCCTTGTTCGGACCGGTCACGCTGGTCGCCCTCGGTGCGGCGTTCGCCACCGCGCTGATCGGAACGTCCTGGTATTTCTATTCGCTGCACCGGCTGCTGATCGATTTCACCTATCCCTTGATATCGACGACGTCGATCTATCTCACGCTGATCTTCTCGAGTTTCGTCCGGGAGCAGAAGCAGCGCAAACAGATCCGCAACGCGTTCTCCCAGTACATGTCGCCCGCGCTGGTCGCCCAGCTGGCGCAGTCGCCGGAAAAGCTCGTGCTCGGCGGCGAGGAGCGCGAGATGACCATCATGTTCTCCGACATGCGCGGCTTCACCTCGATCTCGGAGACCTACAAGCGGGACCCGCAGGGCCTCACCGCGCTGATGAACCGCTTCCTGACGCCGCTGACCAACGCCATCCTCCACCGCAAGGGCACCATCGACAAATATATGGGCGACGCCATCATGGCGTTCTGGAACGCGCCGCTCGACGACAAGGATCACCAGCTCAACGCCTGCGAGGCGGCGCTCGATATGCTGGAGCGTGTCGACGAACTCAATCAGGAGCGGATGGAGGAAGCCGAGGAAGAGGGCCGTCCGTTCATTCCGCTCAATGTCGGCGTCGGACTCAATACCGGAACCTGCGTGGTCGGCAACATGGGATCGGACATGCGGTTCGACTATTCGGTGTTCGGCGACAGCGTCAATCTGGCCTCACGGCTGGAGGGCCAGTCCAAGGAATACGGCTTCCCGATCATCGTCGGCTCGAAAACCGCGCTCGCGGTCAAGGACAAGTTCGCGATCCTCGAGCTCGACTTCATCATGGTGAAGGGGAAGAAGGAACCCGAGGTGATCTACGCCATCGCCGGGCGGGAGGACACCGCGCAGTCCGGCCGTTTCCAGCGCTTGCGCAACCTGACCATCGAGATGCTGGCCTGCTATCGCGGCCGCGACTGGCAAGGCGCGCTGGCCGCGATCGAGCGCGGCCGCCACACCGACGAGGTGCGTTCACTCGAGCTGTTGTTCAATCTGTACGAGGCGCGAATCCGCAACTTCCTGGAAGCCCCGCCGCCGGAAGACTGGAACGGCGCGTTTGCGCTGCTGACGAAGTAGCTTGTGTCGTCCCGGCCTTGAGCCGGGACCCATACGCCGCGGCCCATCCTTTGAAGCGCGATGTTCGACGACTTGTGCGTAACAACGAACGGCTGTGGTTATGGGTCCCGGCCTTCGCCGGGACGACAACTACCCTACTCCAGCCCGATCGTCGTCAAATCCTGAAACCAGTGCTGCGCCTGCACGAACTTCTTCACCTTCGGCGACAGTGCGTGCGGGTTGGTGTCGTGCACCACCCACACCAGCACGGCGTCGTCGACGATCTGGGCGTGGGCCTGCGCCAGCAGCTCGTCCTGCTTGGCGGCATCGAAGGTCCGCTTGGCTTCGTCGATCAGCGCGTCGACCTTCGCAGACTTGTAGCCACCCCAGTTGACGCCGACAGGCGCGATCTGGCCGGAGTGGAAGAAGCGCACGATGGCGTAGAGCGGATCCGAGGTGACATAGGCGATGTTGTTGGAGGTGATGCCGGCGTTCATCTCGTCGGCCGCACCCTTGCGCCAGTGCGTATATAGCGTCTCGAGCTCGACCACCTTGAAATCGATCTCGATGCCGATTTCCTTGAAGCTCTGCTGCATGAATTCGTTCATCGGCAGCGACAGCATCTGTCCGGTGCCGCCCTGCGCGATGATGAAGGTGGCCTTGAGCGGCTTCTGCCTGGAGTAGCCGGCTTCCTCGACCAGTTTCTTGGCCGCCGCCACATCATGCTTGAGCTCGAAGCTCGGCTTGCCGAACCACGGACTCGACGGATCGACCTGACCCTTGGCGGGCTTTGCCAGGCCGTTCATCAGGCCGACGACGCCTTCACGGTCGATCGCAAGGTTGAGCGCCTTGCGCAGGCGGATGTCGGTCCAGGGCGAGCCCGGCAGCACGCTGAGATGATAATTCCAGACATGCGGCGTGATGTTGTCGACGATGCGCATCCCGGCGGATTTCAGCTGCGGCACCGCATCGGGTGCCGGCGTTTCGATCAGATCGACCTGGCCGGCGAGCAGCGCATTGGTGCGCGTCAACGCTTCCGGCATCGGAATCAGGACGATCTTGTCGGCCTTCGGAATCCGCTTCTTGTTCCAGTAATCCGCATTCTTGGTGAGCTCGGCGAGTTCGCGCGGCACCAGCTTCGTCAGTTTGAACGGCCCGGTGCCGGAGGGCTGGCTGGCGAACTTGTCCCAGTCCTTGCCGAGCTTTTCATATTGCGCGGGGCTCGAGACCAGGAACCAGAGCATCTGGTAGGGGAAGAACGAATCCACCGCCTTGGTGGTGATCTCGATAGTGTCGTCGTCGATCTTGGCGTAGCTGGCGACCGAGGGCAGGCGGGTTTTCACCTGCGCGCTCTGGCGCTTGTCGAACTGCGGTGCCTTTTCGTTCAGCACCTTGTCGAGATTCCAGATCACCGCGTCGGCATTGAAGGCGCTGCCGTCATGGAATTTGACATCCTTGCGCAGGCTGAAGCGCCATTTGGTCTTGTCCTTGTCGTCGACCTTCCAATCAGTCGCGAGCCCCGGCACCAGCTTGCCGGGCCGGTCAGCCACGTCCATTTCCCAGGCTACCAGCGGATCGTAGATCGTGTAGGCGCTGAACTGGTAGGCGCCGGCGCCGCGGTCCGGCTGACCCATGGTCAGGGGGATATCGGCCATCGAAATACCGTAGCGCACCACGGATTCGGCCTGTGTCGGCGTGGCCGGCAGGGCGCCGATGGCGAGCGCCACAGCGGCGACGAGTAGCATCGAATTGCGGGTGCGCATGAACTAAGCTCCGTTGGCGGTATGCGGAATACCTGATGCCAACTTGCAAGCTTGATGCCAGAATAGGCAGCACTGGCTTTTCTTCGTGCGGAACGGGAAGAAACCATATGTCACATGGCTATTTTGCGAAGAACTATCTCTTCTGGCACAGGCGTTGCATAACTTTGCATAAGAAATAGTCACCTGAAGTAGAGGAAGGGATTGCTGCAGATGCGTAACGAGACATTCAAGAAAACCGCCACGGCGTGGATGCTGGCGACGGCGATAGTGGTCGGCCTGCCGCTGGCCGCCAGCGCTGAAACCGTGCTGCGCATTGGCATGACGGCTGCCGATATTCCGCGCACGCTGGGTCAGCCGGACCAGGGTTTTGAGGGCAATCGCTTCACCGGCCTCACGATGTATGACGCGCTGACCATGTGGGACCTGTCCTCGGCCAGCAAGGCGAGCGTGATGATCCCGGGGCTCTCGACCGAATGGAAGGTCGATGAGGCCGACAAGAAGAAGTGGACCTTCAAGCTGCGTCCCGGCGTCACTTTCCACGACGGCTCGCCGTTCAATGCCGACGCCGTGGTCTGGAATGTCGAGAAGGTGCTGAAGCAGGATGCGCCGCAGTTCGACGCCAGCCAGGTCGGCGTGACAGCCTCGCGCATGCCGACGCTGGCCTCCGCGAAGAAAATCGACGATCTGACGGTGGAATTGACCACCAAGGAGCCCGACAGCTTCCTGCCGATCAACCTGACCAATCTGTTCATGGCGAGCCCGACCAAGTGGCAGGCGTTTTACGACAAGGCTGAAGGCGCCGACGCCAAGGCCAAATCGCAGGCCGCCTGGGCGGCATTCGCCCGCGAGGCTTCGGGCACCGGCCCCTGGAAGATGTCGAAGTTCACGCCGCGCGAGCGGCTCGAACTCGTGAAGAACGACGGCTATTGGGACAAGGCGCGCGTGCCCAAGGTCGACAAGATGGTGCTGCTGCCGATGCCGGAAGCCAATGCCCGCACCGCGGCGTTGCTCTCCGGACAGGTCGACTGGGTCGAGGCCCCCGCGCCCGATGCGGTCAAGGAAATCAAGGCACGCGGCTTTGCGCTGCAGGCCAACGAATCGCCGCATGTCTGGCCGTGGCAGTTCTCCCGCATCGAGGGTTCGCCCTGGAACGACATCCGCGTTCGCAAGGCCGCCAATTTGTGCATCGATCGCGAAGGCCTCAAGGAGGGCCTGCTCGCCGGCCTGATGGTGCCGGCGACCGGCACGTTCGAGGCCGGTCATCCCTGGCGCGGCAAGCCGACCTTCGAGATCAAGTATGACCTGAAGGCGGCGCAAAAGCTGATGCAGGAGGCCGGTTACGGTCCGTCGAAGAAGCTGGCGGTCAAGACCCAGACCTCGGCGTCCGGCTCCGGCCAGATGCAACCGCTGCCGATGAACGAATATCTGCAGCAGGCGCTGGCTGAATGCTACTTCGACGTCCAGCTCGACGTCATCGAATGGAATACGCTGTTCACCAACTGGCGCCGCGGCGCCAAGGACGCGTCCGCCAACGGTGCCCACGCCACCAACGTGACCTATGCGGCGATGGATCCGTTCTTCGCGCTGGTGCGCTTCCTGCAGTCAGGCATGGCGCCGCCGGTCTCGAACAATTGGGGTTTCATCAACAATCCCAAGTTCGATGAGCTGGTGACCAAGGCACGCCAGACCTTCGACCCTGCCGCGCGCGATGCGGCGCTGGCCGAACTGCACGCCGCCTCGGTCGACGATGCCGCCTTCCTCTATGTCGCCCATGACGTGTCTCCGCGCGCCATGAGCCCGAAGGTGAAGGGTTTTGTGCAGCCGAAGAGCTGGTTCGTCGACTTCTCGCCGGTGACGATCGCGCCGTAAGGCGCAGCCGCCGCTCGCTCGCTTCCCCTCTCCCCTTGTGGGAGAGGGTGGATCGAATGGGCGAAGCTCATTCGAGACGGGTGAGGGGTCTGTCTCCGCGGATGCAGACCCCTCATCCGCCTTCGATGCTCTGCATCGAAGGCACCTTCTCCCACAAGGGGAGAAGGGAAGAAGAAGGTAATCTCTGTGCTCGTCTATATCGCCCGCCGTATCGTCTATGTGATCCCGATCGTGGCCAGCGTGGCGCTGGTGTGCTTCCTCTTGGTCCACATCACGCCGGGCGATCCCCTGGTGGCGGTGCTGCCGGCGGACGCCAGCCAGGAACTCGCGGCGCAATTGCGCACCGCCTATGGCTTCGACCGCCCGCTGCCGGTCCAGTTCGGGCTCTGGCTGTGGCGCGCGCTGCATGGTGATCTCGGCAATTCGATTGCGACGGGCCGTCCGGTGCTGTCAGAGGTGCTGCGCGCGGTCGGCAACACCGTGACGCTGGCGATTGCCGCCGCGTCGATCGGCTTTACCCTGGGTTTGTTTTTCGGCCTGATCGCCGGCTATTTCCGCGACACCTGGATCGACAAGGTCGCGACCTCGATCGCGATCGCCGGCGTCTCCGTGCCGCATTACTGGCTCGGGATGGTGCTGGTCATCATTTTCTCGGTGCAGCTCAACTGGCTGCCTGCGGTCGGCGCCGGTCCCGGCGGCTCCGGCGCCTGGGGCTGGGATTGGGAGCACATGAAATACCTGATCCTGCCCGCGATCACGACCTCCGTCATTCCAATGGGCATCGTCACCCGCACGGTGCGGGCCTTGACCGGCGACATATTGAGCCAGGACTTCGTCGAGGCGCTGCGCGCAAAAGGCCTGCGCGAGACCGACGTGTTCCGCCATGTCATCAAGAACGCCGCGCCGACCGCGCTCGCGGTGATGGGCCTTCAGCTCGGCTATATGCTCGGCGGCTCGATCCTGATCGAAACCGTGTTTTCGTGGCCGGGCTCGGGACTGCTGCTGAACTCGGCGATCTTCCAGCGCGATTTGCCGCTGCTGCAAGGGACGATCCTGGTGCTGGCGTTGTTCTTCGTGGCCCTCAACCTCCTGGTCGATATCGCGCAAGCGTCGATCGATCCGCGCATCAAGCGGAGCTAGCATGAGCGCGATCACAGATACCGCCCTGCAGGCGGCACCGGCCACCCAGGCGCGGGGCTATTGGGCCACCGTCGGCCGCCGCATCCGGCGCGACAAGGTCAGCATGGTCTGCGCCTTCATTCTGGTGCTGATCTTCCTGTCCGCGCTGCTGGCGCCATGGCTGGGCCTCGCCGATCCCTATCAGGGCTCGATGATCCGCCGGCTTCGTCATATCGGCACGCCGAACTATCCGCTCGGCACCGATGAGCTCGGCCGCGACATGCTGGCACGGCTGGTCTATGGCGGCCGACTGTCGCTGCTCATCGGCATTCTGCCCGTGATCCTCGCCTTCATGATTGGCACATCGCTTGGCCTTGTCGCCGGCTATGTCGGCGGCAAGCTCAACACTGCGATCATGCGCACCATCGACGTGTTCTACGCATTTCCCTCGGTGCTGCTGGCGATCGCGATTTCGGGCGCGCTCGGGGCGGGTATCGTCAACTCCATCGTCTCGCTGACCATCGTGTTCGTGCCGCAGATCACCCGCGTCGCCGAGAGCGTCACGACCGGCGTGCGCAACATGGATTTTGTCGAGGCCGCGCGTGCCTCCGGCGCCGGGCCCTTCACCATCATGCGCGTGCACATGCTCGGCAACGTGCTGGGCCCGATCTTCGTCTACGCCACCGGCCTGATCTCGGTGTCGATGATCCTCGCCGCCGGCCTGTCGTTCCTCGGTCTGGGTACAAAGCCGCCGGAGCCGGAATGGGGGTTGATGCTCAACACCCTGCGCACCGCGATCTATGTCAATCCGTGGGTCGCGGCGTTGCCCGGCGCCATGATCTTTGCGGTGTCGATCTGTTTCAATTTGCTCAGCGACGGCATGCGCAGCGCCATGGACATCAGGAACTGACGCGATGACCGAAACCAGCCCATCGGTAGAACCGCTGGAAAAGATCGAGGATGTCGGCGGCGCCGCGCAGCCGCTGCTGCAGGTCAATGGCCTGACCAAGCATTTCCCGGTGCGCGGCGATCTGTTCAGCGCGCGCAAGACGGTCCGGGCCGTCGACGACGTCTCGTTTTCGATCGCCAAGGGTGAAACCGTCGGGATCGTCGGCGAATCCGGCTGCGGCAAGTCGACCACCGCGCGGCTTCTGATGCACCTGATGAAATCCGACGCCGGCGACATCATCTATGACGGCATGCAGGTCGGCCGCGCATTGTCGCTGCGCGATTTGCGCCGCGGCATGCAGATGGTGTTTCAGGACAGCTACGCCTCGCTCAACCCGCGCCTCACCATCGAGGATTCGATCGCGTTCGGCCCCAAGGTGCACGGCATGGCGGATGCCGCCGCGCGCACGCTGGCGCGCGAACTATTGGGCAAGGTGGGCTTGCGGCCCGAGACTTTTGCAAATCGCTATCCGCACGAGATTTCCGGCGGCCAGCGCCAGCGCGTCAACATCGCGCGTGCGCTGGCGCTGTCGCCGCGACTGGTGATTTTGGACGAAGCCGTGTCGGCGCTCGACAAGTCGGTCGAAGCCCAGGTGCTCAACCTGCTGGCCGACCTCAAGCGCGAGTTCGGCCTCACCTACCTCTTCATCAGCCACGATCTCAACGTGGTGCGCTACATCAGTGATCGCGTGCTGGTGATGTATCTCGGCGAGGTCGTCGAGCTCGGCCCCGTCGACAAGGTCTGGGATGAACCGGCGCATCCCTACACGCAGGCGCTGCTGGCGGCGATGCCTTCGGCGGATCCTGATAACCGCACCCAGACGCCGCCGATCTCGGGCGATCCGCCCAATCCGATCGATCCGCCGCCCGGCTGCCGGTTTCACACCCGTTGTCCATATGCGGAGCCGCTCTGCGCAAATGCGACGCCAAAACTCAGCGACCTCGATACAATGGGGCACCAGGCGGCGTGTTACATGGCCATTCCGGGATCAGGACACAGCCGCGCACCGGCCAAAGAAACGACCAAGAAAAACGCATAAGGGAGCAAATCCGCAAATGACAAAACCCAGTCCAAAAGAGGTCAAGGTCATGACCGATGTCGCGGGCGTGCCGGCGAGTGCCGACGTCGCCGAGCGGATCGCCAATTCCATCGGGCCGGCGTTCGAAGGCTTTGCGCCGGTCGCCGGCACCCTGCCGTTCGATCTGGAGCCCGCGAGCTTTCTTCTGGCGCAGAACGTGAAGGTGTCGAAATGAGCACCGAACCGGCCCTGATGTCGCTGGTGTCGGTCGCCAAGGCGATCGCCACCAAAGACGTTTCGTCGCGCGAGGTGACAAAATCCTGTCTCGACCGCATCGCGCAATGGCAGCCACGGCTCAACGCCTTCATGGCGATCGAGGCGGAGGAGGCGCTGGCGGCAGCCGACGCCGCCGATGCCGCGCTTGCCAAAGGCAATGCGCACGGCGTGCTGCATGGCGTGCCGCTGGCGCACAAGGACATGTATTACGAGGCCGGCAAGGTGGTCACCTGCGGCTCGAAGATTCGCCGCGACTTCGTCGCCACCACGAATTCGACCGCGCTGCAGCGCCTGAAGGATGCCGGTACCGTCAGGCTCGGCTCGCTGCAGATGGTCGAGTTCGCCTACGGGCCGACCGGCCACAACCCGCATTACGGCGCGGTGCGCAATCCCTGGAATGTCGATCACATCACGGGCGGCTCGTCGTCAGGCTCGGGCTCGGCGGTCGCCGCACGGCTGACCTTTGCGGCGCTGGGATCGGACACCGGCGGCTCGATCCGGATGCCCGCGCATTTCTGCGGCGTCACCGGGTTGAAGACGACGGTCGGTCGCGTCAGCCGTGCCGGGGCGATGCCGCTGTCGCAATCGCTCGATACCGTCGGCCCGCTGGCGCAGAGCGCGGAAGATTGCGCGCTGCTGCTCGGATTGATGGCGGGCGCCGATCCCGATGATCTCACCGCTTCCACGCTGCCGGTGCCGGACTATATGGCGGCCACCAAGGGCTCGCTCAAAGGCCTCAGGATCGGCGTGCCGACCGCGTTCTATGTCGACGACCTCGATGCCGAAGTGGCGCGCGTGCTCGATGAGACGATCGCGACGTTGAAGAAAGAGGGCGCCGAGATCGTCTCGGTCGAATTGCCCGACCAGCGCCAGCTCACAGCCGCCTGCCAATTGGTGCTCGCAACCGAAGCCGCCGCGTTCCACAAAAGGTGGATGATCGAGCGGCCGCAGGATTACGGCGCCCAGGTCCTGATGCGGCTGCAGAACGGCCTTGCGATCCCGGCGGTGTCGTATCTGGAAGCGATGCGCTGGCGCGGCCCGGCGCTGGCGGCGTATCTCGCGGCGGTCACCGGCACCGATGCGGTGATTGCGCCGGTCGCGCCGATGCCGGCGGCGACCATCGCCGAGAGCGATGTCGGCAACAGCCGCGACGCCGAGGCCGTGATCCAGCGGATCACGAAATTTACCCGCCCGGTCAACTACCTCGGCCTGCCCTCGCTTTCGATTCCCTCGGGCTTCACCAAGAGCGGTTTGCCGGTCGGCCTGCAATTGATCGGCCGCTCCTTCGACGAGGCCATGCTGCTGCGGATCGGCGCGGCGTTCCAGCGCGCCACGGACTATCATAAACAGGTACCCAAACCGGCATGACCAACCTCGTCGAAATCCGTGATCTCAGCATTCGTTTCACCGGCGAGCGCACCGTGCACGCCGTCAACGACATCTCGCTCTCGCTCGGCGAGGGCGAGGTGCTCGGCCTGCTCGGTGAATCCGGCTCGGGCAAGAGCGTGACGTTGCGGGCGCTGATGCGGCTGTTGCCGAAGAAGCGAACGCAGATTTCGGGCAGCGTGAATGTTCTCGGCCGCGACGTGCTGGCGCTTGATGACGAGGAATTGTCGAAGTTTCGCGGCCAGACCGTGTCGATGATCTTCCAGGAGCCGGCGCTGGCGCTTGACCCGGTCTACACCATCGGCCGGCAGATTTCCGAATCCGTGATGCGCCATGAGGGCAAGAGCGAGAAGGAGGGCACAGCGCGGGCGCTGGAAATGCTCGAAGTCGTCCGCATTCCCTCCGCCAAGCGCCGCCTCGATGCCTATCCGCACGAAATGAGCGGCGGCATGCGGCAGCGCGCGATGATCGCGCTGGCACTGGCCTGCAAACCGAAGATCCTGCTCGCCGACGAGCCGACCACGGCGCTCGACGCCACCGTGCAGATCCAGATCCTGCTGCTGCTGCGCGAGTTGCAGCGCGAGTTCGGCATGTCGGTGATTTTCGTGACCCACGACATCGGCGTGGCCATCGAGATCTGCGACCGCGTTGCTGTGATGTATGCCGGCCAGATCGTCGAGCAGGGCAAGCTGCGCGACATCGTGCGGACGCCGATGCATCCCTATGCGCGCGGGCTCCTGGCATCGACCACCCACGGCGCCAAGCGCGGCCAGCGGCTGGAGACCATCCCGGGCACGCCGCCATCGCTCGACAAGGCGCCGGTGAACTGCTCGTTCGCACCGCGCTGCAGTGTGGCACAGCCGCGCTGTACCGAGCAATTGCCGCCGAATGTGCAGGTCGCGCCGGATCGAATCGCACGCTGCGTCCTGGCCGAACAGGCCGCAGCCGCCGCGAGCTGAGAAGCTCCAGCATATGAAGCGTCGTCATGGCCGGGCTTGTCCCGGCCATCCACGTCTTCGCTTCATTTGCGAAAGGAAGACGTGGATGCCCGGCACAAGGCCGGGCATGACGAAAACGCGCTATCCACCCAACCCCGGATCTGCCCATTGTTCGATCTGCGCGGGCCCCACGACCTGCTTGGGCTGGTGTGGATTGAGCGTGCCTGCGCTCGCAGACCAGCCCTTCGCCAGAATCTGCATCGCGAACAGCTTGGCGTCGACTTCCGATTTAAATTTGCGGGTCGAACGGACCATGCTCGTCGCACTCTCGTCGGTCCGGTCCGGCCCAAAAGTTACATACCAAATATCAGGTTGCGTCATTGCCGGATAACGCGGATTGCGATCGAAAGTTTCACCGCCGGCGGCGTGCCGGGCAGATTCAGGTCGTCACATCAGGCAATTGCCGGTAGTCTAAAACCGCGGCGTCGGATCACGCGCGCGAAGCGGGGAATTTTCAGGTGCACATTTCCAACCAGGGCATTTTGGTCATCCTGTTTATCGGGCTCGTCGCCGGCTGGCTGGCCGGCAAGATCGTGCGCGGCACCGGTTTTGGGCTGATCGGCGACATTCTCGTCGGCATCGCCGGCGCGCTGGTTGCAAACCTTCTGTTGCCCAAGCTCGGCATTCACATCGGCACCGGCGTGATCAGGGAGATCATCAATGCGGTAATCGGCGCCGTGATATTGCTGCTGGTAGTGCGGGCGGTGCGCGGCCGAAGGTAGCGGTCGAAGCGCTCGTGTGGCTCGAGGCCTTCGGTATCAAAGCTCCGCCGATACCTGCCGGTGCAGGCCGGGGGCGGGGCAGCTGCCACGATCCGCAGGACCGCGCCCGGTTATCAGCAGGTCCGGGCGGAGCGGCGAAAAACCCACCCCGGAGCTGTTTGCCCCGTCATTCGGCTGATTTCCCGGTGTTTCGCCCAGACGTTCGGCCGCCTGCGGGGCATGAAACGCATTCAGGTTAACGTGACTTAAATAGACGCTGGCCACAAACATCGGTAGAACCAGCCTGTTAGCTAATCCCTTTTGAAGAGACAAGAATTGATGGCAGCTGCTCCCGGTGTCCGGCAGTCCGAACTCGGTATTGCGCTGCGCGCCTGTCGCAACGCGTTTATCGGCGTCGGCGTCATGAGCTGCATGATCAATCTGCTGTATCTGACCGGCTCGATTTTCATGCTGGAGGTCTATGACCGCGTGATTCCGAGCCGGAGCGTGCCGACCCTGATCGGCCTGGTCGTGCTCGCCGGCGGACTCTACGTCGCCCAGGGTGGCCTCGACCTGATCCGGGGCCGGATTCTCGGCCGCATCGGCACCGCGCTCGATGAAGCCATCAATGCCCGCGTGTTCGATACCATCGTGCGCCTGCCGCTGATGGTGGGCGCCCGCAATGAAGGTCTGCAACCGCTGCGCGACCTTGATAACGTGCGCTCCTTTCTCGGCAGCCAGGGGCCGGGCGCGTTTTTCGATCTGCCCTGGCTGCCGTTCTACCTCGCGATCTGTTTCGCATTCCACTGGCTGCTGGGTCTGACCGCACTGATCGGCGCCATCATCCTGGTGATCCTCACCGTGATCACCGAAGTGATGTCGCGCCAGCCGGCCAAGGACGCCATGACGCTGGCGGCGCGGCGCAACGATCTGGCGGCAACCAGCCGGCGCAACGCCGAAGTGCTGGTCGCGATGGGCATGGCCGGGCGGCTGACCAAGCGCTGGACCGAAGCCAACGAGACCTATCTGGCCAGCAATCAGCGTGCCAGCGACGTCGCGGGCGGCCTCGGCGCTATCGCCAAGGTGCTGCGCATGATGCTGCAATCGGCGGTGCTGGCGGTCGGCGCCTATCTGGTGATCCATCAGGAGGCGTCCGGCGGTATCATCATCGCAGGCTCGATCCTGAGCGCGCGGGCGCTGGCGCCGGTCGATCTGGCGATCGCGCACTGGAAGGGCTTTGTCGCGGCGCGCCAGAGCTGGCATCGCCTCAACAAACTGCTTGAACAGATCCCGGCGCAGAACACCCAGACCTTGCTGCAAAGTCCCACCAAGCGCTTGTCGGTCGAGGGCGTCACCATCGTGCCTCCCGGCGATCAGCGGGTCATCGTCCAGGATGTCACTTTCGCGGTCGAGGCCGGCACCGGCGTCGGCGTGATCGGGCCCAGCGGATCGGGCAAGTCGTCGCTGATCCGCGCACTGGTCGGCGTCTGGGTGCCGGTGCGCGGCAAGGTGCGGCTCGATGGCGCCGCGCTCGACCAATGGTCGTCAGACGTGATCGGCCGTCACGTCGGCTATCTGCCGCAGGACGTCGAATTGTTCGCCGGCTCGATCGCCCAGAATATTTCCCGTTTCGATCCCGACGCCAAATCGGATGCGATCATCACCGCGGCCAAGGAGGCCGGCGTGCACGACATGATCATCAAGATGCGCGAGGGCTATGACACCCAGATTGGCGAGCAGGGAACCGCGTTGTCGGCCGGGCAGGCGCAGCGCGTCGGGCTGGCGCGTGCGCTGTTTGGCCATCCCTTCCTGATCGTGCTCGACGAGCCCAACTCCAACCTCGACACCGAGGGCGACGAGGCGCTGACCCGTGCGGTTCGCGGCGCGCGCGAGCGCGGCGCCATCGTGATCGTGGTGGCGCACCGGCCGATCGGCATCGAGGCGGTGGACCAATTGCTGGTGCTGAAGGACGGCCGCATGCAGGCGTTCGGGCCGAAGGAAACCGTTCTCGGCCAGGTGCTGCAGCGCGCCGTCCCGCCGCCGCCCGCACCGATCAAGATCGTTGCCCCGGGAGCCAAATCATGAGCGAGGAGTTGAAAGGCGCACGCCGTTCGATACGGTCGCATCTGGTGGTCGGCCTGGCGCTGATGCTGGTGCTGGTGGGCGGATTCGGCGGATGGGCCTCGACGGTGCCGATCTCGGGCGCGCTGATCGCGCCGGGATCGGTAGTGGTCGATTCCAACGTCAAGAAGGTGCAGCACCCGACCGGTGGCGTGGTCGGCGAAGTGCGGGTGCGCGACGGCGATACCGTCAAGGCCGGTGATGTCGTGGTTCGTCTCGACGAGACCGTGGTCAAGGCGAGCCTGGCGATCGTCGTCAAAACCCTCAACGGATTGTTGGCGCGCGCAGCCCGGCTGGAGGCCGAACAGCGCGGCACCGACAAGATCAAGTTCCCCCCGATGCTGGCCGATCGCGCCGACGATCCCGACGTCAGGGACGTCATGGCGAGCGAAACCAAATTGTTCGAGGTTCGTGTCCACGGCCGCGCCGGGCAAAAGGCCCAGCTGCGCGAGCGGGTCATGCAACTCAATGAGGAAATCGAGGGCCTCTCGGCGCAGGAGAAAGCCAAGGACAAGGAAATCGCACTGGTCGAAAAGGAACTGGTCGGCGTCCGCCAGCTCTACGACCAGCGGCTGATCCAGATTTCGCGCCTGACCACGCTGGAGCGCGATTCCGCCCGCCTGTCGGGCGAGCGCGCGCAGTACATCGCCTCGCGCGCGCAGGCCAAGGGCAAGATCACCGAGACCGAGCTGCAGATCATCCAGATCGACAAGGAGCTGGTCAGCGAGGTTTCCAAGGATTTGCGCGAGACCAACGACAAGATCGGCGAGTTCGTCGAGCGCAAGGTCACCGCGGAAGATCAGCTCCGCCGCATCGACATCCGGGCGCCGCAGGCCGGCATGGTGCTGCAATCGACGGTGCATACCGTCGGCGGCGTGATCACGGCCGGCGACGCCATCATGATGATCGTGCCGCAGGCCGAGGATCTCTCGGTCGAGGCCAAGGTCAATCCGCAGGACATCGACAAGCTGCAGATCGGCCAGAAGACATTGCTGCGGCTATCGGCCTTCAACCAGCACACCACGCCGGAACTGAACGGCAAGGTCACCAGGGTGTCGGCCGACGTCACCACCGAGCAGCGGACCGGGCAAACCTATTACACGATCCGCGTCTCGATGCCGCCGGAAGAAGTCGCCCGCCTCGGCTCCAACAACAAGCTGATCCCGGGCATGCCGGTGGAAGCCTTCGTGCAAACCGGCGACCGCACCATGTTCTCGTATCTGATGAAGCCGCTGAGCGATCAGCTGATGCGTTCGTTCAGAGAGAAGTAGTTCGTCGTCGTCCCGGCGAACGCCGGGACCCATACGCCGTGTCGGTAGTTGCGAGAGACGGTGTTCGACGACTTTGCCTAACCACGAAAGCCCGTGGTTATGGGTCCCGGCCTTCGCCGGGACGACACTGATGGCCGATCAATAGCACCGCGTGATGTTGATGGTCGTCTGGCCATTGCGTCCGGGAACCGTGACGGGTTCCGAGGAGCAGCTCGACACATAGGGCCGGTCGGACGGCACAACGTTCGGCGGATAGCGATGCGCCCAATCCCATGGCACGTCATAAGTATAGGTGTAACGGATATCGCGCGTGGTGGACTGCGGCGCCTCGACCACGGTCTCGCCATTCGAGGGCGAATAGTAATAGCCGCCGCCTCCTGGCCAGTAGGTCCCGACGTTGTGGCGGCGGTGATGTCCGAAACCGTGGACGGCCGACGAAGGGGGACCCGAACGCACGCCACCTGGCGCTGTTCCGGACCGTGCGAATGTATCGCCTGCGGCAAGCAAAAGCGCGGCTGCGCTGAGAGACGCGACAAGAGCCGAATGCATACTATAAGCCATGGCACATACCAATCGTTGGTTTCCAGGCGGCTCCCCCAAGCCGCTCCCTGATGTACGCTAGGTCGGGCATTTCGCGCCCGCAAACGCATACTTAATGATTGGTTAAGATGTAACGTTAATAGGGTCGTCTTTCGAGTGAATCCTGCCGTAGTGGCTCAATAAACCGCCGTCGTCCCGGCGAACGCCGGGACCCATACCGCGTTGTGCTGTCGGTTAGGCAAGGTGGCAGACGCCTTCCGCAACAACAACGTTCGGTGGCTGTGGGTCCCGGCATTCGCCGGGACGACGCTAGTTACCGCCGGTCATATTCGTCAGGTCCCATCGCCCAGGCCCATTGTTCGTGGCCGGGTGCGTAGGTGCGGTTGGTCTCCGCCGGGTTGCGGTTGACCAGCGGCCGCATGAACATCGGGTGCGTGGCGCTGCGTACCTCGTGCTCGACCGTGAACAGATGCTTGCCGCTGTCGAGGTCGACGATGTCCTTGAAGCGGTACTGGTACGGATTGTCCTCCTGCGAGACCAGATTGCGCTCCAGCAGCTTGCGGTAGGGACCCGAGAAATTGGTGATGTAGATCTGCACGTGGTGGCCGTCGAATTCCGGCTGCTTCCGGTCGGTCTCGCGGAACTGCAGATATTGATCCTTGCCGACCTTGACGCGCGCCGTGGCGCCGTCGCCGTTTTTTAGTTCGGCCGGCATCCCCATGATCTCGGGGTAGAAGCCGCAAATGGCTTTCGCTGTCCCAACCGGCACGTCGAACTCGACATAGGGAATGCCGAGCGTGATGCGCCCGAAGCGCGCAGCGTCCGGCTCATAGCAGCGCACGCGATTGCCCCACGGGCAGATCGCTTCGACATAATCATTGTGTTCGCGATACGCGAATTTGGTGCCTTCGAGCTTTTTGGCGACCGACGCCAGCCGTTCGAGCAGCGCGTCGCGGCCGGAGATCACGATGCCGGTATGGCCGCGCAGCACCTGCGCCTCACCATCAGGCAGATGAAACTGGCTCTTGCCGACATTCACCCACATGTTGCTGTCCGACACCATCAGATAGGGATCGCGCGTCAGTCCGAGCCCGGTGACATAGAACAACGTCGCCAGGCGCTGATCGGGCACGAAGACATTGACGTGTTCGAAATGGATCGAGTTGCCGAGGTCTTCTGCGGCGCGGTCGAACGGCTGTTGCATGGCTGCGATCCCCCGAGGTTTCGGCGGATTATAGTCAGGCGCGGTGCCATGATCCAGCCGTCGCCGCGACCAGCAGGTATCTTCCCCGAGCACATCACGGGTGATCAGACATTTCGATGGGTGCGGCGGATATACCCGGCCGGTCGTGCAGGGTTTGGTGATAGGATGGTTTCGATAAGTGAGCGATCGGAAAGCCGGGATGCCGCGGCGCAGGCCGTCGTCGCGGCGCGACCACAGACGGGAGCGGGTGCCGAGATGATCACAATCCCCCAATTGACCGCGCAAGCCCTGGGTTCGTTCCTGTCACGGGAAACCGAGGGACGGTTCGGCTCCTCGCATTCCGATTTGACGAAACTGCTGCCTTTTGCCGCGAAGCTGGCCCTGGAGTGCATCGGCAACAGCGATGCGCTGTATCACAACATCGAACACACCATGCTGGTGACGCTGGTGGGCCACGACATCCTGGTCGGCCGCGCGCTGGCGCGCCACACCACGGCCGACGATTACGCCAACTTCATCATGGCCTGCCTCGCCCACGATATCGGATATGTCCGCGGTGTCGTCCAGGGCGACGAGGATGATGCCTTTGTTGCCGATCTCAGCGGCCGCAAGATCCATCTGCCGGTTGGATCGTCCGACGCGGCGCTCGCGCCCTACCATGTCGACCGTTCAAAGCTGTTCGTGATCGAGCGGCTCGATACCATGGACGAAGTGGACGCGGCCCGGATTTCCCGGGCGATCGAATACACCCGCTTTCCCTATGCCACGAGTCCGAACGACGGTGATGACCTCAACGAGGAGGAGGGATTGCTGCTGCGTGCGGCCGATCTGATCGGCCAGCTCGGCGACCCCAACTACATGCGCAAGTCGAATGCGCTGTTTTACGAATTCGAGGAAATCGGAATGAACAAGACGCTGGGCTACGCCACGCCCGCCGACATCGTCTATCGATTCCCGCAGTTTTATTGGACCAACGTCGCGCCGCAGATCCAGCTTGCGATCCGCTATCTCAACGTCACCTCCAGCGGCCGGCAATGGATCGCCAATTTACACAGCAACGTGTTCCGGGCGGAGCGGGAGGTGAACCTGTCCGGACCGCAGCGATAGAGCGGCGCGCGGTCATGACCTGGCGGATATCCCGGCGAAGGCCGGGACCCATAACCACAGGCTTCAGTGACTAGGCAAAGTCGTCGAACAGCGTCTTTCAAAACAAAGGACACGGAGTATGGGTCCCGGCTCAAGGCCGGGACGACGATGGTGGTTATCGCGACAAATTCTCCAGCAACAGGCTCAGCGCCGTGCTCGCAAACTTCTGCATGTTCGCCTGCCGGTCAGCGCTGCCGGTCTCGAGCGTGAACACCGCATTCTGCGGGCCCGCCACCGCCATGCAGCTGTGGCCGGCGGCGTCGCCGTAGCGGTTGCCGGTCGGTCCCGTGGCGCCGGTCTCGGACAGGCCCCAGTCGGTGGCGAAGCGCTGGCGCACCTGGCTCGCCAGCAGTTTGGCATAGGGCTCCGACGCCGAGCGGAGGCCTTTCATCGCCTCATCGGAAATGTCCATCAGGATGCGCCGTGCGTCGCGGGTGTAGACCACGCCGCCGCCGAGGAAATAGGCGGATGCGCCGGGCACCGACAGCAGCGCCGCCGAGATCAGGCCGCCGGTCGAGGATTCCGCGATCGCAATCGTCTGTTTCCGCTCGATCAGTTTGACGGCGATCTTCTCGGCGATACCAACGAGTTCTTTCATCTGTTCTCAACTCCGGCGCAGCATGCGTTTCAGCAACGACTTCTTGTCGGGCTTGTCCGCCAGCGAATGATAGACGACGCGAATGAAGTTCTTGGAGGCGATCTCGGTCGGCGCCCATTTCGTGTCGAGATCGGCGAACGGCTTGGCGGCCAGCACGTCGTCTTCGCTCTTGCCTTCCTTCACCAGCTTGGCCATGCGGTCCCGCGCGGTGACCAGCATGGCGCGATACTCGGTCAGAGCTGCCTTGTCGGCGATCGGGCCGTGGCCCGGCACGATGCGGCTCTTGGCGTTGGTCATTTTGAGATAGGCGTTGGCTGCCGCGATCATGCCCTTGATGTTGCCGCCATTGGCGAAGTCGATGTTGGGATAGCGGCCATTGGTGAAGGTGTCGCCGGTCGACAGCACATTGGCGGTCTTGAACCACACATAGGTGTCGCCGTCGGTATGGGCGTGGGCGATGTGCTGGAGTTCGGCGACGCGGCCGGGCAGGCGGAGCTTGAGCGTCCCGCCGGCATAGGTCTTCTTCGGCAGCGCGCCGGCTGCGGCCGGTGGTGTCTTGACGCCGGTCAGGCCGTTGGTGGTTCCCTCCGCCAGGCGAATCTTGACGTTGACGTCGGAGACGATGGTGACGCCGTCCTTGGCGAAGGCCTCATTCCCGCCGGTGTGGTCGCCGTGATAATGCGTGTTGACAAGATACTTGATCGGCAGGTTCGAGATGGTCGATATCGCAGCCTTGATCTTGTCGTGCAGCGGCGCGAACTGGCCGTCGACCATGATGATGCCGGTTTTGCCGACCGCCACCGTGATGTTCCCGCCCTGACCCTCGAGCATGTAGACGTTGTCGCCGAGATCGGTGGTCTTGATCTCGACCTTGGAGAAATCGACCTGCGGGGGTGCGGCAGGCGGGGCAGGGGGAGCTGTCTGCGCCAAGGCGCCGCCAGCAGCAAAGACCGCGCCAGCCAGCAAAAGGGTGATGGCAACCGCCGTGCTTCCAGTCCGAATCATCAAAATCTCCTAAGGGCCGACCCATGTTTTCCTAGCACAGGGGGCTAGCGTTTGCCGAGTTGCGGCGCACCGGCCAGCCTGCTTGAATGCGGCCAAAGAACCAAGCGGCGCGGCTAACAAGATGCCGTGAGACCGCGGGCGCGCACGAGGAAACATGCCCGAGGAAACGTCATGACGTCACCGATCGCAGGCGGCGTGGATTGCGACCTGCATCCCGCGGTGCCCCATCTGACCAGCCTGCTGCCGTATATGAACGACTACTGGCGCGACCAGGTGACGACGCGCGGCATGACCGATCTGGTGTCGCAATCCTATCCGGCCAATTCGCCGATCAGCGCGCGCCCCGACTGGCGCCCGGCGCAGGGCAAGCCGGGCTCCAGCCTCAGCGATATGCAAAAGCAGGCGCTCGATCGGTTTCAGGTCAGCTACGGCATCTGCAATCCCTTGTACGGCGTGCAGATGGTGTTTTCCGAGGACATGCAGGACGCCTTCTGCCGCGCGCTGAACGATTGGCTGGTGCAAGAGTGGCTCAACAAGGATTCCCGCCTGCGCGGCTCGATCGTGATCCCGACCCAGAGCGTGGAAAAAGCGGTCGCCGAAATCGAGCGCTGTGCCAAAGACCCGCGTTTCGTACAGGTGCTGATGCTTGTGATGGGCGACATGCCGCTCGGCAAGCGCGCCTATTGGCCGATCTATGCCGCCGCCGAGCGGCTCGGGCTGGCCGTCGGCATCCACGCCGGCTCCGCCTATCACAACCCGCCGACCTCGGTCGGCTGGGGTTCCTATCATGTCGAGGATTACGTCGCGCAGGCGCAGGCGTTCCAGACCCAGTTGACCAGCCTGATCGTGGAGGGCGTATTCGCGCGGCATCCAAAGCTGAAGATGGTGATGCTGGAAAGTGGCTTCACCTGGCTGCCGTCATATCTGTGGCGGCTGCACAAGTTCTGGCGCGGGGTGCGGATGGAAACGCCCTGGGTCGACCGCGCGCCCTCGGAAATTGTGCGCAGCAACATCCGCTTTTCGCTGCAGCCGGTCGACGCGCCGCCGGATCCCGCCACGTTAAATCGCCTGTTCGACCATATGCAGTCGGACGAATTGCTCCTATTCTCGACCGACTATCCGCACTGGCAATTCGACGGCGACGAGGTGCTGCCGGAGGGGATTTCGGAAGGTCTTGTTCGCAAGATCATGATCGATAATCCGCACGCGACCTATCCTCGTCTCACGCAGCCCGCGATCAAGGAGGCAACGCCATGAACGTGCAGTTTCGCGCCGAGCCGGCCGCTTCCACTGGCGTCAAGACCGCGATCGCCGATTGCGACATCCATCCCGCGCGCGCCACCGGGACCGAGCTTTATCCGTTCCTGGCAAAGCGCTGGCATTCGCATCTGGAGACCTACGGCAAGCACGCCTATCAGGGCATGATGGAAGGCCCGCCCTATCCGAAGGCGCAGCCGAATGCCTCGCGCCGCGACGCCTATCCGCCGGAAGGCGGCAAACAAGGCTCCTCGCTGTCCTTCATGCAGAAGCAACTGCTCGACCCCTACAATGTCACGCTCGGCGTGCTCAATCCGCTCGACACCGGGCAGGGCCTGCGCAACCACGATCTTAGCGCAGCATTGGCGACCGCGATCAACGACTGGCAGATCGAGAAATGGACCAGCAAGGATTCGCGTCTCAAAGGTTCGATCGTCGTCGGCAATGAAGACGGCCTCACCGCCGCCGCCGAGATCCGCAGGCGCGCCGGTGACAAGAACTTCGTGCAGGTGCTGCTGCTCAGCCGCAATGTCGAGCCGCTCGGCCAGCGCCGCTACTGGCCGATCTACGAGGCGGCGCAGGAGATTGGCCTTCCCGTCGGCGTCCATGCCTTCGGCTTCGGCGGCAACCCGATCACGGCTTCCGGCTGGCCGAGCTTTTACATCGAGGAGATGGTCGGCCATTCGCAGTGCCAGCAGACCGCGCTCGCGAGCCTCGTGCTCGAGGGCGTGTTCGAGCGCTATCCCAAACTGAAGATGGTGATGATCGAGGCCGGCTTCGGCTGGGCGCCGTCGCTTTCATGGCGGCTGGACAAGAGTTTCGACCGGCTGCGCAGCGAGGTGCCGCATCTGAAGCGCCGTCCGTCGGAATATATCCGCGATCACATCTGGTGGACCACGCAGCCGATGGAAGATCCGGAACGCCGCGAGCATCTGTTCGAAGTGATCGAATGGATCGGCTGGGACAAACTGCTGTTCGCGACCGACTATCCGCACTGGGATTTCGACGAGCCGACGCGCGTGCTGCCGGCCGGCGTCAGCGACGCCAACAAGCAGGCGTTCTATCTCGACAATGCGAAGAAGCTGTACGGGATCGCATGATCAGGAAAAGCATGCCCTCGGGCCACGACCCGATGGGTGGGACCCGGTTTTCCGAAAAAGATCATGCGTAGGAAATAATATGGCTCGACACGTCATTGCCCCGGTGGATGAACTTCCGCCGGGCACGCGAAAATTCCTCACCATCGACGAGCGGCCGATCGCGATCTTCAACGTCAAGGGCGAGTTTTTCGGCCTGTTGAACCGCTGCCCGCATCAAGGCGCGGCGCTATGCGAAGGCCCGCTGATTGGACTCGCGACTTCCTCTGATCCCGGCGAGATCGAATATACAAAACTCGGCGAAATCATCCGCTGCCCCTGGCACGGCTGGGAATTCGATATCCGCACCGGCCAGTCCTACTGCGACCCCAAGCGCTTCCGCGTCAAAGCCTATCCCGTCAATGTCGAGCCGGGCACCAACGTGGTGAAGGGGCCGTATGTGGCGGAGACCATCGCGGTATCGGTTGAGAGCGACTACGTGGTGGTGGATCTGTAGCGGCCGCCGTTCCGCTGAACGCCGGCCGCTTCGTCATCCCTAGACAGCGTCTTTGGCAACCTTCAGCGGCGACGCCTTGACCGATTTGCTGGCCGGCTTGGCCGCGAATTCCATCGGCTCTTTCGTGAACGGATTGATGCCGCTGCGGGCTTCAGTCGCCGGCTTGTTCACGACGGACATTTTGACGAAGCCGGGAATGACGAACTCACCGGATTCATTCAGCTCCTTGTAGCCGACGGTGGCCATCTGCTCGATGACGGCCTTGACGTCATTCTTGGAGAGCTGCGTTCCCTCTGCGATTGCATCGATCAACTGAGTCTTGGTCATCTTGGCCATTGAAAAATTACCTTTCTGTGTGGGGCTCGGAATGGGTTGAAGCGCGCGCGCTACGCTGGGTGCATAACTCGATCTGGCGCACGGCAAGGCCGCGCCAATCGCTTCCCGTTCATGGCTGCGGTCATGAAGCTACCGGGCTTAAAACCTATCGACGCCCAAAACGCAAGGCGTAGATAGGCCTGTGGGGAACCGCTTTCCGAATCGATCGGCACCTGCAGAAGGCTTGTATCGTTGCGGCGCATCCGGCCTCCTGCGAGGTCACGTGCCGCTGGGCCTGCCCTGATCATCTTGCAATGACACAACAAATTCCTTCAGCCGCGATGAGGGATGCTGGCGGCAGCTCAACCCTGGCTTCGAGCTATGTGCCGGCCATCGACGTGAATGTTCAATCGCTTGTTGAAAAATCCGGAGGAAAAAATCTCCACAACGCGGTTGGCCTCGCTCGTTTTCAACGCACCGCGCAGCAAGGCCTTGCGGTTGTAAAGCGACACACCGGAGGCTGAATCAACCAACTCCCCGTCGATGTGCAACTCCAAATCATCGATCCGGCTTTCTCCATATCCGGGACCGCGCTGCATGCGATCTGATGTCCTTCAAAGGTCATCGTCACTTCCTCGGTAAACACACCCATTGATTGATCTGCTTTATCCCGTTGTTCACCGAAATTGGCGGAGCTCGTCGAACTGCGGCGTACCGTCCTGAAACGTCGCCTTGCCGCTATGGCTTCAACGTCCCCTGCAGCAGCTTGATGCCGTCGGCGAGCGCGCGCTGCATCAATAGCGTATCGACGCCGTAGGCGATCATGCGAAAGCCCTTGGCGCGGAAATCGCGCGCCCACTTCGCGTCGCCGGCGAGGAAGCCCGGCGTCTTGCCGTGTTTCCGGCAGGCTTCGACCAGTCTATCGACAGCGCTGTGGAATTTCGGGTTGTCGAACTGCCCCGGGATGCCCATGAAGTTCGTCAGATCGTAGTGGCCGAGCCAGACCACGTCGACGCCGTCGACCGCCGCGATCGCATCGACGTTCGCGATGCCGTCAGCGGTCTCCACCAGCGCGATCACCATCGTGCGCGCGTTTGCCTCGGCGATCTTGTCGGTCTCGGCGCCGCCGGCATAGTCGTCATGCGCCGCGACATTGAACGCGGCGCCGCGACGCCCGACGGGCGGATACTTCGTGCAATCAACGATCGCCCTGGCCTGCTCAGATGTTTCGACCATCGGCACCATGATGCCCATCGCGCCGATATCGAGCGCGCGGGCGATGTGATGACAGTCGCCGGAGGGAACGCGTACCAGCGGCACCAGGTCGAGCCCGCGGCAGAATGCGAACTGCGCCTTCATTGTTTCGAAGCCGACTCCGGAGTGCTCCATGTCGTAGAGGATGAATTCGGCGCCGGCCTCGCGGCAGATCGAAGGGTAGCCGGGCGTGAAGAATTCGAACGTCATCGTTCCGAACGCGCAGCCGCCGGCCGCAAGCCGTGGTTTTATCGGGTTTGGACGCAACGGATTTCTCCTCCGAAGTGTTCACGCGTCGGAGTGGACGCGCTTTGTCAGACCGAGCGTGTCAGGCCTCCGTCGACCCGCAGGTTTTGGCCAGTCATGTAGGCCGCCCCCTCGGATGCAAGGAAGGCGATCGTGGCGGCTATTTCCTCGCTCGTACCGTATCGCTGCATCGGCACGGATGATCGGCGCTCCTCGGTAGCCGGCAAGCTGTCGATCCAACCGGGAAGCACGTTGTTCATCCGCACATTGTCAGCCGCGTACTCCTCCGCGAAGATTTTTGTGAATGCTGCCAGCCCGGCCCTGAAGACGGCGGATGTGGGAAACATCGAGCTTGGCTCGAAGGCCCACGCGGTCGAGATGTTGATGATGGCGCCGCCACGTTGCTGGACCATGATCGGTGCCACGATGCGCGTCGGCCGGATCACATTCAGCAGGTACGTGTCCATGCCCTTCAGCCATTGCTCGTCGGTGATCTTGAGGATCTTGTCGCGAGGGCCGTGTCCCGCGCTGTTCACAAGCACGTCGACGCGACCCCACTTCGCGACGACGCTATCCACGAGCCGTTTCAGATCGTCGTTCGATTGATTGGAGCCGGTGACCCCGATCCCGCCAAGCTCGTTCGCGATCGCTTCGCCCTTCCCGGAGGACGAAAGGATCGCGATCTTGTAACCGTCTTGCGCCAGACGCCGCGCGGCCGCGGCGCCCATGCCGCTACCTCCTGCCGTAACGATAGCAACTTTCATCGCGCACACCTTCAGTCGATTTCGAGGGATAAATCATGGCCGATCATGCAAGCTGCTGCAATGCCTGCATCGCGATGGACTTTGCGCGTCCTGCTAGAGCGGGATAATGTTGGGTTGAAGTGTGGCGGCAGCCTCGCTGCACCTCCCCCGCAAGCGGGAGAGGGAGCACCTCCTTCGCGGCTCGCAACCAGACCTAAACTCATCACACTCTACGCTGCAGCAGGCGGTCCGAACCACGTAGCCAACACGTCAGCGAGTCCCATCTGCGTCGAATCGCCCACCCAAGCCACATATCCGTCGGGCCGGATCAAGATGGCGTCGGGAGCCGTGACGGCGCCGAGTGCCGGAAGCTCCCACGCGCCGTCATATTTGGCGTCGATCAATTGCACCCGGTCCGCCCATGGCGTGATGTCGAGGCTGCCGGGCTCTGCGAGATTGAGCAGCACCGGCCGGGCACCGTGCAGCAGAGTGAACACCCGCAGCGGGCCGCCTGCGGTGGTCAGGTCGAGATCGGGCATGCGGCGCCCGAGCAGCTTGTGTCCCTCGCCGAGATCGTAATGAATACCGAGACCCGACATGTCAGCGGCGAACCGCTTGCGCGGCTCGTCCATGCGCATCAGCTCGGACACGGCCTCGCCCAAGGCCTTGGTGCGGTCGTCGGTGCGGAGCAGCGCGACTTGCGCCATCGTGTTGCGCAACGCGCGCGCGGCGACCGGGTGCCGCTCGGCATGGTAGGTGTCGAGCAGGCTTTCCGGCGCCGTCTGCTTGACCACCTGCGCCAGCTTCCAGCCAAGGTTCACCGCATCCTGTACACCGAGGTTGAGGCCCTGTCCGCCCGCCGGGTAATGCACGTGGGCCGCGTCGCCGGCCAGCAGCACCCGTCTGTCGCGGTAGGACGCGGCCTGCCTTGTCATGTCGGTGAATCTCGAAATCCAGGTCGGGCTGTGGATTCCGTAATCGGTCCCGAAGATTTCGATCAGCGCCTCGCTGAGATCGCTCAAGGTCGGTTCGCCGGACCCGACGTTCCGTTCGGTCACCATGACCCGCAGCGGCCCCCCATCCAGGTAGACGATTTCGCCGTCGCGGATCTCGTAGTTCAACTTGCTGAAGCCATGGGCGCCAAACTCGTTGCGATGGATGCCCAGTTTCGGCTGCTCGGTCACCTCGACCTCGGCGATCAAATTGCTGACCGTCGGATCCGATCCGGGGAACTCGATGCCGGCGGCCTTGCGAATCAGGCTGCGTCCGCCGTCGCATCCGACGAGATATTTTGCCTGCAGCGACGAACCATCGGACAGCGCGACGTCCACGCCGCTGTCGTCCTGCGCGAAACCTGTCACCTCCGTTCCGCGATAGATCGGCACCTTCAGCTCAAGGGCCCACTCGGCCAGGATGCGCTCGATATGGTTCTGCCACAGCCCGAGCCCGTAATTGTGCCGGGTGGGAAAGTCGCTGATATCGAGCGGAACGTGGAAGTGCACGACCCCGAACGTCTGCCCCTCCGAGAGGAACCGGTCGGCGATGCCGCGCTGATCGAGGATCTCGATGGTTCGCGAATGCAGGCCGCCTGCGCGCGATCCCGCGAGTTCCTGGTTGGCCCGCCGCTCGACAATGGCGACGTCGATACCCGCCAATGCCAGTTCGCCCGCCAGCATCAGCCCCGTCGGCCCGCCTCCGGCGATCACCACCGCATGCTCAGTCTTTGCCGCACCCATGTCGTCCCTCCATAGCTGTTGGCTTCGGCAGGCGTTCTACGGGATGACCGGGGTCTTGAAGCAAGCCCCTTGCGCGCTACATATCAGTGTGGGGAGGCTGGGTGTTCCGCTCTTGCGGACCGAAGCTCGCCAATCAAGCCATCACCGCGTTCAAGGCCGCCACAGGTTCGGGCAAGGCGGCAACGGTTTTGCCGCGGCGGCTAACGCGTATGCGCTGTTTGACAATTGAAGAAGGCGCTTCTCTTCCCTTCTCCCCTTGTGGGAGCGAGCTTCGCTCGTCTCGCTCCCACAAGGGGATAGGGAAAGGTCAAACATGCCCCATCATCCGCCGCTCGCGCGCATAACGCACTAGAGCCACGAAGCGATAGATGCCGTGCACGAACTTGCCGTAGGGCATGGTGATGAACAGCGAGAACACCACGCCGAGATGCAGCGCCAGTAGCGGACCCATCGCCGGCGTCGCGCGCAGGAACAAGAGCGCCATGCCGGTCAGGCTGGTCAGGAACAGCATCACGATGAACGCGACGTCCATGCCGAGGCGTTTTTCATCGACCAATGCAGGATCGCGCTTCCATTTTTCGAGGAGCAGTCCCACCGGCCCAATCAGCAAGCCGATGCCGCCGAGCGTGCCCAGCACCACCGGCAGGTCCCACCACGGGTAGGGCGCCTGACGCGCCAGGAAATAATGATAGAGCGTCGCGACGGAGGTCGAGGCAAAGCACAGCCCAAAACCGTAGAACGTGAGGTGGTGATAGAGCTTGCGGCGGTCGGTCGGGCGATCGTCCTCGTTGAAGCAGCCGACGCCGCCGCCATCGAGATAACGCAACTCGCCGGCGTCGCGGATCGCCTGCCAGATCGAGCCCGCATCGGCGCGCATGCCGACGGGCTCGCCGATATCGCGCCAGAACGCGCGCACGCCCATGACCAGCGCCACGATCGCATAGAGGAAGGCGGCGCCGAACAGCGCCGCCATCGCGTTGTGCGGCATCAATTTGTAGAACGCGCCGGGGCCGGTGTGGACGCCGAACAGCACCTGCCGGTCGTGGAAGGCGGCAAAGCCGAAGATGAAGGCGGCGACGCTGAGCGCCGCAACGATGCTGATCACGAGGCCGTTGCGCGCGAAGGCGCCGGAGAAGGCGCGCGGCCACACATAGGCGGCGTAGGATTCGTTGCGCGCGACGGCAAGCGTCTGCGGCACATTGACGTTGAATTCATGCGGCGGCGAGAACTGGCAATCGGTGTAGCACGCGCCGCAGCTATGGCAGAGATTGGCGAGATAATTGAGGTCGCCGTCGGAAAACGCGCGGCGCATCTCCATCGCCGGAAATACCGCGCAGAGCCCTTCGCAATAGCGGCAGGAATTGCAGACCGTCATTAGGCGGTCCGCCTCCTCCAGAATTCTCGTTCCGTGCATTGCGCGGTGCTCTTTTCTCTAAAGCGTTGCTTACTTCGTCAGGCCTTTGCCCTCGAGCCATTTCTGGATCAGGGCCGCGACCTCGGCGTTGTTCTTGTCCATCATCACCATGTGCGAATTTCCCTTGATGCCGGCCTTCGGCAGGTCGACGACATCGACGCTGCCGCCGGCGGCCTTGATGCCTTCGGCAAAGGCGACGCCGGTGGCGCGGATCTTCGGCCAGCGCGAGTCCTGCTCGATGTAATCGCCATAGACGATCAGTGTCGGGATGTTCTTCAAGCTTTCGACCTTGGCGGGATCGCCGACACCGGCGGGTTCGATCGCGATCAGCGCCTTGACCTTGTCGGGCCGCGCCTGCGCCACCTTGAAGCCGAAGCTGCCGGCCTGGCTGTGGAACAGGATGATGGAGGGGCCGACGCGGTCGATCTCGGCGATGTAGGCGGCGATGATCGCATCATCCGTGGTGGTCCAGCGCGGCACGTTCTGCTTGACGAAATTCTCATAGCCGTCGTTCGGAAACTGATTGCCCGGCAACAGCTTGCGCTTGGTCGGATCGGAATTGTAGGAGTTAGGCCCGTCGCCGATGCGAAAGCGCTCGAACGGATTGGCTGTGGTGAGGAAGACCGGTTCGCTCTTGAAGATATCAGGGTATTGCGCCCAGCCGGCGCGGCCGCGTTCGACCGCATCCGAATTGTAGACGGCCCAGCCCTTGCGCAGAAAATAGTTCAGCCAGCCCTCGCGTCCGTCCGGCGTGGTCTCATAGGTGACGCCGGTCAGCCCGCCGCCATGCCACATCAGCAGCGGATAGGCGCCCTTCTCAACGGCGGGCAGAAAATACTGCACATACATCTGCTCGACCTGGTAGGTGCCGTTCGGATCGACCTTCGCGGGCACGCCGCCCGGCGTGAACGTCACTTCCTTCACCGGCTTGCCGGAGATTTCGACCAGCCGCCCGCCGACATGGAACGAGCCCATGTCGCGCAGCGCGATCGGCTCGGCGGCATTGGCCAGCGTTGCGCTCATCAGAACGGCCGCAGCCGAAGCCATTACAAATCGAGACATGACACCTCCCAAACTTGTTTCCTCCCTCTCCCCGCACTTCGCGGGGAGAGGGTCGGGGTGAGGGGCTCTCTCCACGCATCGTGCTCGTGGAGAGTTCCCCTCAGCAACCCGACTCTAATTCCTGGCATTCTTCGCCGCTTCCCGTCCCGCCACCCGTCCGAACACGCTGCCGATGGTCATGCCGATGCCGGCGGCATAACCCTTGCCGAGCACGTTGCCGGCCATGATCTCGCCGGCCGCGAACATGTTGGCGGAAGGCTTGCCGTCCTTCATCAGCATGCGCGACTGCTTGTTCACGCGGGTGCCGAGATAGGTGAAGGTGATGCCGGGCCGCACCGGATAGGCGAGGTACGGCGCGGCCTCGATCTTGCGCGCCCAATGCGTTTTTTGCGGCGTGATGCCTTCGGTGCGGCAATCATCCAGGATGGTGTGGTCGAACGTGCCGGGCTGCACCGCGGCGTTGAAATCGGTGATGGTCTTTTCCAGCGCCACCGGGTCGAGCTCAAGCTTGCCTGCGAGCTCGGCGATGGTGCCGCCCGCGATCGGCGGGAACAGCGTCGGCATGAAGCTCGTCACCACGGCCGAATCGAAAATGATGTAGGCGATCTGATCGGGCTGGGCCGCCACCAGCCGGCCCCAGATCGCGTAGCGCTTCGGCCAGATGTCCTCGCCTTCGTCGTAGAAGCGCTGGGCGTGCTTGTTGACGACGATGCCGAACACGACCGAGTCGTGCCGCGTGATGATGCCGCCGTCGAATTTCGGCGCGCGGGCGTCGATTGCGACCGCATGGCATTGCGTGGGATCGCCGATGTCCTGCACGCCCTTGGCCAGCAGCATTTTTAAAATGGAGCCGCGATTATAGGGCGTGCCGCGAATGAGAAAGTTGTCGGCGGCCTCGCCCCAATATTCCTTCAGCCATTCGATGTTGGCTTCAAAGCCGCCGGCCGCGGCGACCAGCGCCGAGGCGCGGATTTCGGTGGCCCCATCGATCGGCTGCTTGAGGTGAGCTGCCAGGAACATACCGTCCTCGATGTGGAGGTCGGCTACCTCGGCGTCATAGATGATCTGGACGCCGAGCTGTTCGGCGGTCAGATACAGCGCGTTCAGCATCGCGCGGCCGCCGCCGAGAAAGAACGAGTTGGTGCGGCCGAGGCTGAGCGTGCCGCCGAGCGACGGCTGCCAGCGCACGCCCTGTTCGACGATCCAGTCCAGGATGTCCTTGGACTCCCGGATCATGAATTTTGCCAGCTCTTCGTCGGTCTCGCCGCCGGTCACCAGCAACAGGTCCTGCCAGAATTCCTCTTCGGTGTAGGGCCCGGTGAGAATGGCGGTCGCCGCGTCATGGGCGCAGCGCATGTTGCGGGTATGGCGGGTATTGCCGCCGCGATAGAATTTCGGCGCGCCCTCCAGTACCAGCACCGACGCGCCGGCCCTGCGGGCGCTGATCGCGGCGCACAGCGCGGCGTTGCCGCCGCCGATCACCAGAACATCGAACCTGCGTTTCAAATCCACCATGCGCTCTTGTTATCGTTGTTTGCATGGAAATCAAATTGGCGGACGCGCGACATGCGACAATGTCGGATACGGCGCGCATCGCGGAATGAACTGTTGGAGCCGACGCGCCGCCGGGCAGTCCATTGCCCGGCGCATCCCTGCAATGCTCTAGGCAGGAACGGCTTCGCGGGTCGCGATCGTTTCTCCGCCGCGATAGATGGTGAGAGCTGCGATGATGCCCAGCGCCGCGGCGCACATCAGCCAGTAGGCGGGGGATGCCTTGTCGCCGGTGTGATCGATTAGCCAGGTCGAAGCAAACGGCGTAAACGTCCCGAACAGGCCCGCGGCGAGCGCAAAGGCCAGCGAGAAACAGGTGGTTCGGACATGCGCCGGCACCACCTCGACCAGCGCGCCCAGCATCGTGCCGCTGTAAACGCCGAAGTAGAACGCGAACATCATCTCGACGGCGAGCATCTTGCCGAAGGAGGGCGCCGCGATCAGCCAGTGCAGCGCTGGATAGGCGGTCACCAGCGACAGGCATGCAATCGCCAGCAATACCGGCTTGCGCCCGATCCGGTCGGACAGCGCGCCGCCGACCGGATTCCAGATGAAATTGGCCACGGCCACCAGCAGGGTGACGAGGAGGGCGTCCGGTGTGGACAGCTTCAGCACGGTCTTGCCGAAGGTCGGCGTGTAGACGGTGACGAAGTAGAAGGTCGTGGTGGTCAGCACCGCCATCATCATGCCGAGAATGACGATGCGCCAGTTTGCCATCGCGGACGCGAACACCTCCGATGCGCTCGGATGCTTCTTCATGGCCAGGAACTCGGGTGTTTCTTCCAGCGTCCGCCGCAGCACGAAAATGAAGGGAATGATGAGGCAGCCGATGAAGAATGGAATGCGCCAGCCCCACGCCGCAACCGTTTCGGCCGGCATCACCTCGCTCAGCACGTAGCCGAGGATCGCGGCGACAAAAATCGCGACCTGCTGGCTGGAAGATTGAAACGACGTGTAGAAGCCCCGGTTGCCGGGGGTGGCGATCTCGGCCAGATAGACCGAGACGCCGCCGAGTTCGACGCCGGCGGAAAATCCCTGCAGCAGCCGGCCAAGCAGCACGATGATTGGAGCGGCGATGCCGATCGTCTCATACCCCGGACAGAAGGCGATCACGACCGTCCCGATCGCCATGATGCCGAGCGTTACGATCAAGCCTTGGCGCCGGCCGATGCGGTCGATATAGGCGCCGAGCACGATGGCGCCGACCGGGCGCATCAGCGCGCCGAGCCAGAACACCCCGAAGGCGTTCAGCAGCGCCGCCGTTTCGTTCTGGGCAGGAAAGAACGCCTTCGCAATGGCGCTGGCGTAAAATCCGAACAGGAAGAAATCGAACTGCTCGAGGAAGTTGCCGCTTGTCGCGCGCAGGATGGCGCCGACACGCGATTTGATTTGCGGTATTTCCGAACCACTTGCCTGCACCATGACGCCGTCCTCCCGCTATGTTGCCGCCGGCGCAAAAAGCCTCGTTGGCCGAGACAGTTAGCCTGCTTGATGCGACAATTTGGCACATGTGGACGCGGCGGCAACCCGCAAAACGTGGAGGGTGCCCTGAGAACGCGGAATGTCGGGCTTTCAGGGCTTGTTCTGTACCGAGGCAACCAGCCATTGCCGGAACGCCGACAGTTTCGGCGGGTCCGTTCGTCCCGCCGGCGAGACCAGATAGAATCCGGCGTCGGTCGGCAGCGTAATCTTGAAGGGCACGACCAAGCGACCCTTGGCGATGTCGTCCTCGACATAGGCCGAGCGGCCCATCGCGACGCCGAGACCGTCGATCGCGGCCTGCACCGTCATGAAGATGAGATCGAAGGTCACGCCCGGCTGTTTGGAAAAGTCCGCCGGCAGGCCGGCCGCTGTCAGCCACAGCCGCCAGTCGTCGCTGTTGAAGTTGCTGGTATGCAGCAGCACGTGGTCGCGCAGGTCTTCGGGGCATTTCAGCGGCTTGCTGCCCTTCAAGAGATTTGGGCTGCATACCGGAAACAGCTCGTCCGCCATCAGCCAGTCGGCGCGCAATCCCGCCCACTGGCCGCGGCCGTAGCGGATCGCGGCATCGACATTGTCGCGCTGGAAGTCGACCAGATTGGTCGACGTGGTGATGCGCACGTCGATCCCTAGATGCGCTTCCTGGAACGCGGAAAGGCGCGGCAGCAGCCATTTGGCGGCAAGCGAGGCCAGCGTCGAAACCGTCAGCACATGGTCGTCGTCCTTGCGCAGCAGCCGATCGGTGGCGAGCCGCAAATCGTTGAAGGCAGCGCGGATGCCGGGCAGGTAATCGACCGCCTGCGGCGTCAGCGTCAGCGCCCGGTTCTGGCGCACGAACAGGCGGACGCCGAGCTCTTCTTCCAGCCGCTTGATCTGATGGCTGATCGCGGTCTGCGTGACGTTCAGCTCGGCCGCCGCCTGCGTGAAACTCAGATGCCGGGCGGCAGCCTCGAAGGCGCGCAACCCGTTCAGCGACGGCAGCCTGGCGGTCATCTCCAGCATTTCCCCAATATATGAGTTTTTATCATCCGAAGCGGTACAAAGTGTCGTTTGTGAAAGGTCTTGGGAGCGCAGATATTAGCGTCAACAGATTAGAGATAGGAGCTTCAAATGTCTACTTTCACGCATGAATCGATGATAAATCTTCATGGACAGAGCCTTTTCAGCCAAGTCGCCGAGCTGTTCCATGTCTGGCGGCAGCGCTCCGCGGCTCGCCGGGAACTGGCCAACTGGTCCGACCGGGAACTCCACGACATCGGCGTCTCCCACGGTGATGCCATCTACGAAGCCTCAAAACCATTCTGGCGGGCTTGAACAGCAGCCAGGCCGGCGTCGCCTCATCAGGGGGACGCCGGCCATTCTTTTCGAGCGACGGGAGCGTGCGATGACGACGATGCGTTTCGACGATCTCAGGCAATATTCGGACCTGCTGCGCGCGCGCAGCGGCGAGGCCCTGACCGTGCGTTTCGTCGAGCCGCGCGATGCCGAGGCGCTTCAAAATTATTTCCGCGCGCTGACGATCTCTTCCCGCTACAACCGCTTCCTCGGCGCCACCCGCGAACTGCCGCCGTCCGTGCTCGAGGATTTCATCCATATCGGTGAAGCCGACCGATTCAGCGTGGTCGCGACCATGCTGGTCGATGGCCATGAGATCATCGTCGGCGAAGCCCGCTACGCGTTCGAGAACGGCAGCATCGAATTCGGCATGTCGGTTGACGACCGCTGGCAGGGCCACGGCATCGGCAAGGCGCTGTTGAAAAATCTCGAATGCCGCGCCGCTTCGTTCGGAGCTGACCGTGTGTTCGGCGACACCCTGCGTTCCAATGAGGCCATGATCGGCCTCGCCCGCAAGTCCGGCTACGCCTTCACGCCGACCCCCGGCGACTGGAAGCTGGTGCGCTTTGAAAGGCATATCGACGTCGAACCGCAAGACATCCCCTGTGCAAGCTGGCGGCTCGCCGCCCTCTCCCGCCAGGCCACTATGTCCTCGGTTGCGGTTTGACGAAACTAGGCCCGGTTCTGGCTGACCAGAACCGGGCTATTTTTATGCCTCGGCGTTCACCAACACTCACGCAGCCTGTTCAGTCCAGTCGGTCGAGGTCGAAACCTCGCGCCAGGCCGCGAGCTCCTTCGATTGAAAACCGCGCCAGCCCCGTTTAGCCTTGCCCCACCGAGCGGAGGGCGGCGCATGTCAGTCGATGCTGAATTCGTGCGGAAGATCTTTGCCGGCCTCGAGCATGGCGACGGCGCAGCATTCTTTGGCCATGTCACCGACGATGTCGACTGGATCGTGATGGGCACGCATCCGCTCGCGGGCCACTACACATCAAAGGCCGATTTCATTGCCGGAACCTTTGCGAAACTCGGCAAGGTGTTGCCCAATGGCGCGCAATTGCACGTCGACAATCTGATCGTGGCTGACGATGTCGCGATTGTAGAGTTGCATTCGGAAGCGACCGCCAGGAACGGTTTTCGCTTCGACAACCACTATTGCTGGGTCTGCTATTTCAAGAACGACAAGATCATGCGCGTGCGCGCCTATCTGGATTCGGTGATGGTGGCGCGGCTGTTTGACGAAAACCCGATAAGCTAAGTTCTCAACCGCCTTTGAACACCGGCTTGCGCTTCTCGATGAAGGCCTGCACCGCTTCCTTGTGGTCTGCCGTCAGCTGGGTGCGGATCATGCGTTCGGCCTCATGGTCGCGCGCGGTGGCGAAATCGAACATCAGGGCTTCGTCGAGATTGTCCTTCATGTAGCGGATCGCGATCGTCGGACCTTCAGCGATCGATTTGGCGAGCGCAAAGGCTTCGGCCTGAAGCTTGTCGTCCGGGACCACGCGGTTGACGAGGCCGATCGTCTCGCACCTGGCGGCATCGACCCGCTCGCAGGTGAACATCAATTCGCGCGCCCGCGAAGTGCCGACCAGCCGGGTCAGCAGCCAAGCGATGCCATAGTCGCCGCTCAGGCCCACCTTGAGATAGCCGGTGGAAAGGAAGGCCGATTGTGCGGCGATACGGATGTCGCAGGCCATCGCCAGCGCAAGCCCGGCGCCGACCGCGGGGCCGGGCAGGGCCGCAATGGTCGGTTTGCGCACCGAGACCAGAGCGCCGGTCAGCAGGCGCTGCCGTTCCTGCAGATCGGCGACCCTCTCGTCATGCGACATTTCGAGCTTCTTCTTGTCGCGATTGGCGCCCATGCCCTTGACGTTGCCGCCGGCGCAAAATGCCGTTCCGGCGCCGGTGAGCAGCAGCGCGCCGACTTCCGGATTCTCGCCGCAGGTCTTGATCATGTTGCGCAGGGCGGGCGTCAGATTATCCGACATCGCGTTGCGCGCCTCGGGGCGGTTCAGCGTGATGATGGCGACGCGGTCGCGGATCACGCACAGCAATTCATTGGTGCCGGTGTCGACGGTGATTTCGGTCATGCTTCCCCCAGTCGTTGTTTTTCGTAGGGTGGGCAAAGCGAAGCGTGCCCACCATTGACCCTCAGTCCGGCGATAGATGGTGGGCACGGCGCTAGCGCGCCTTTGCCCAGCCTACGCATTCCCTAAAACTTCTCCACCCACGGCCGCAATTCCAGCTCCCAGGTCCAGGCGCTGCGCGGCTGTTGCAGCACGTTCCAGTAACTCAACGCAATTGCGTCAGGATCGAGCATCGAATCCGGCCGGTCGGCGGGCTCGGCGCGGGCGGCGCTGCGGATGCCGCCGTCGATGACGAAATGCGCGACGTGAATGCCTTGCGGCGATAGTTCACGCGCCATGCTCTGGGCAAGGCCGCGCAGCGCGAACTTGCCCATCGCGAACGGAGCCGACTGCGGATAGCCCTTGACGCTGGCGGAGGCGCCGGTGAACAGGATCGCGCCGTGCTTGTTGGGCAACATGCGCGCGGCCGCCTGCTGCGCCACCAGGAAACCGCCGAAGGCGCTGACCGCGATCGCGTTGGCGACGTCGGCGGGCACGAGGTCGGTGAAGGGGCCGCGCGCCCGTCCGCTGGCGTTGTAGACGACGAGATCGGGTGTCGCGATCTCGCGCTCGACTTGCCCGAACAGCCGTTCGACGTCGTCGGCGTTGGTGGCGTCGCAGGCATAGGCGCGGGCGCCGGTTTCGGTGCACAGCGCGCCGAGTTTTTCGATTTTGCGGGCGGCGAGCGCGACGCGGATTTTCTCCCTGGCGAACAATCGCGCCAGCGATGCGCTCAATCCCTCGCCGGCGCCGACGATCAGGGCGGTCTTGTAGGTTGGCGGGGTCGGCATGGCGGCTCTCCAGAAATGACCGGGAACAGGTATTTAGGGGCGTAATTCCGCCAGACAACCTGCCGGGTCGTGGCGAGGGTGATATCCGTCCGCCATGGGGTGACCCTCCAATTATGCTTGTTGACGGCTTGATCGCCTGCGTTATCGGTAGATGATCAATATCGGGCGGAACGAACAAGAGATAAAAATGCAGCAGCCTCTCACGCATGATCGCAGCACGGCCGCGGCCGACAAGCCAGGATTGCTTGCGCCTGATACCTCGGGGATGAATTTCTACCGGGCCGATCCGGCGCTGACGGATCTGCTGCGGCTGCATTTGCCGGAGGCATTGTTCCGCCACATCGAACCGCATCTCGACCGGCTTGGCGAACTGGCCGGCGGGCACCTCGACGAATGCGCGCGGCTGGCCGATCGCCACACGCCGGTGCTGCACCAGCGCGACCGTTTTGGCCGCGATTCCCAGTATATCGAATATCACCCGGCCTATCGCGAACTGGAGAAGGCAGCGTTCGGCGAGTTCGGCATTCACGCGCTGTCGATCCGCAAGGGCATCATGGGATGGCCGGACAAATATCCTGTCGTCGCCAAGCACGCCTTTACGTTCCTGTTCAATCAGGCCGAGTTCGGCCTGGGCTGCCCGATCAACGTCACCGACGGCTGCGCCAAGCTGTTGAATAATTTCGGCAGCGAGGCGCTGAAGGCGCGATATCTCGATGGCCTGACGCAAACCGACATGAGCAAGCTGACCCAGGGTGGCCAGTTCATGACCGAGAAGGAAGGCGGTTCCGACGTCGGCACGCTCACCACGACGGCCGTGCAGGAAGGCGATCAATGGCGGCTGCATGGCGAGAAATGGTTCTGCTCCAATGCTGACGCTGAAGTGGTGATGCTGCTGGCGCGCCCGGAAGGCGCAGGGCCCGGCACGCGTGGCGTCGGTCTGTTCCTGATGCCGCGGCGGCTCGAGGATGGGTCGCAAAACCACTACCGGATCGTTCGCCTGAAGGACAAGCTCGGCACCCGCTCGATGGCTTCGGGCGAGATCAAGCTCGAAGGCGCGATCGCCTATGCCGTCGGCAAGCTCGATCGCGGCTTTGTGCAGATGGCCGAGATGGTGAATTCGTCGCGGCTTTCCAACGGCGTCAAATCCACCGCACTGATGCGGCGCGCCTGTCATGACGCGATGACGGTGGCGAAAAATCGCGTTGTGTTTGGCCAGCGCATCATCGACCTGCCGCTGGCAAGGCGGCAATTGATGAAGATCATGCTGCCAACCGAACAGGCGCTGTCGATGAGTTTTCTCACCGCTGACGCGCTTGATCGCGCCGAGGCCGGCAGCCAGGACGCGGCAGCATTGCTGCGCATCCTGACGCCGACGCTGAAATTCCGTGCCACCCGCGATGCCCGCAAGGTGTGCGGCGATGCCTTGGAGATGCGCGGCGGCATCGGCTACATCGAGGAATTCGCGACCGCGCGCCTGTTGCGCGACGCGCATCTCGGCTCGATCTGGGAAGGCACCGGCAATATCGTCGCGATCGATGCGCTGAAGCGCGCGGTCGGACGTCACGGCGCCGATGCCGCGCTCGCCGCCGATCTGCATGCCCGCCTCGACGACAGCGCCAATGTGCCGCAGGCCTGGCGCAGTCGCCTGCGGGACCTCACCGACCGCGCTATCGGTTTTGCGCGCGAGGTCGCCAGCAAGTCGGATAACGAAGGCGATGCGCGGCGTGCGACCAGCCTGCTTTATCATGTCGCCAGCGCCGTGGCGCTGACATGGGAGGGCGGTCGCATCCACGAAATGCGCGGCGACGCCAGACGGCTGCTGCTTTCGCGCATGGTGATCGATCACCGGGTTTCGTCGTCAGATCCGTTCCGCTTGGCGGAAAATGCCACGCAGCGCGCGATCACGGAGCACCTGCTCGGCGAACGCGCGGTCGGGATGGCCGAGGTTGGCGAATTGCTCACCGCAGCGTAGGCTTCGTTAGAGTTCAAGAACAACAATCAAGGGAGTACCCGATGAAGGCCGCCGTCCTGCATGAAGTCAATCAGCCGCTC
Organism: Bradyrhizobium sp. JYMT SZCCT0180; assembly: GCF_018130165.1. Classification (GTDB taxonomy): domain Bacteria; phylum Pseudomonadota; class Alphaproteobacteria; order Rhizobiales; family Xanthobacteraceae; genus Bradyrhizobium. The sequence continues at coordinate 71,581 of NZ_JAFCLZ010000023.1, forward strand.
GTGATCGAGGATGTCAGCGTGCCGAATCCCGGCCCGCGCGAAGTCTTGATCCGCACGCGCGTCGCCGGCCTCTGTCACTCTGATCTGCATTTCATGGAAGGGCTTTATCCGCATCCGCTGCCCGCGGTGCTCGGCCATGAATCGGCCGGCGTGGTGGAGAAAGTCGGCTCCGACGTCACCTATGTTAAACCCGGCGATCACGTCGTGACCTGCCTGTCGGTGTTCTGCGGCACCTGTGATAACTGCACCACCGGCCGCACCGTGCTCTGCACCGACACGACGGTAAAAATGCTGCCGGGCGTGTCCAACCGGCTGTCCTGGGCGCGCTCGGAGAAACTCAACCAGTTCCTCAATCTGTCTTCGTTCGCCGAGCAGATGCTGGTGCACGAAAATGCCATCGTCAAAATCCGCAACGATATGCCGCTCGAACTGGCCGCGCTGATCGGCTGCGGCGTCATCACCGGTTACGGCGCGGTCGTGAACACCGCCAAAGTCACCGCCGGCGAAACCGTCGCGGTGATCGGCTGCGGCGGCGTCGGCATGGCCGCGATCAATGGTGCCGCGATCGCCGGCGCCGGCCGCATCATCGCGATCGACACCAATCCCGCCAAGCTGCAGCTGGCGACCAAGCTCGGCGCCACCGACATCGTCGATCCCCGCAACGGCGACGTCGTGCAGCAGGTGCGCGAACTCACCAAGGGCGGCGTCAACCACTCGTTCGAAGTCTTGGGCCGCAAGGAAACCGCGGAGCAGTCGTTCGCGATGCTGGCCGCCGGCGGCACCGCGACCATTGTCGGCATGATCCCGTTCGGCCAGAAGATCGAGCTGCACGGCTTCGACTTCCTGCGCGAGCGCAGAATCCAGGGCTCCTCGATGGGCTCCAACCATTTCCGCGTCGACATGCCCCGCCTGGTCGAATTCTACATGCGCGGCAAGCTGCATCTGGAAGACTGGATCTCGGCCAAGCTGAAACTGAGCGAGATCAACGAGGGCTTTGCCAACATGAAGGCCGGCAAGACCGTGCGCAGCGTGATCATGTTCGATGCGTAGCATCCGTCGTCCCGGCCTTGAGCCGGGACCCATACGCCGCGGCGGACGTGGCTAAGCAAGGAAGATAACGACCAGCGTGCAAAAGCAATTGCCGCTGGTGGTTATGGGTCCCGGCTCAAGGCCGGGACGACAGCTGAGGTTTTGACGTCTACCGCGACACATGCGCCGAAACCGCGAGCCACTTCCCGTTCTGCTTCGCCCAGCAGTCGGTATATCGCCCACGACCTTCCTGCCCATCCGCCGTCGTGTAGCGCGTTGCGGCGTGGATGATGGCGAAATCGCCGAGGATGCGAATCTTCACGTCCTCCGCTCTGAGATTCCGGATCGTCACCGGCACCGCGGTCTGCTTGAGGAACGCCGCGCGGTCGATCAGCGTCTTGTCGGGATTGGAGCAGTAGAAGTCCTGCGCCAGGATCTGATCGAAGCGTTTAACGTCGCTGTTCTGCACTGAGTCGATATAGTCGCGGTTGAGGGCGGTGAGTTGTTCGATGTCCTGGCTCATGGCTTTTCCTTCGGCTTGTTCGGGCGATTATGGATCGCCACGCGCCATAGGCAATGACGTCGCAGGTAAGTTGCGCCCCTCAATCATCCAACATCGGCGGCGGCTTGAATCCGCCGAATTCGCGCTCGATCAGTTCGGCGAGTTTTAGCGGCGTGCGGTCTTCCAGCCAGGGGCCCACGATTTGCACGCCGATCGGCAATCCGTCCGGCGCGAAGCCGGTCGGGATGGCCGTCGAAGGCAGGCCGGGCAGGGTGGCGATGCCGGGCCAGGCGAGTTGATCCGGATAGACGTAATCCTTGCCGTCGATCCTGATGCGGCGCTGTTCCTGGTCGGCCGAGTGATCGTGCGGATAGGCCGGTGTCGGCATGATCGGGCAGATCACGGCATCGAACGTCTTGAATAGCTCGCGCCACTGCGCGCGCAGACGCACGCGCCCGCCGTCCGCCATTAGCCAGTCGCGATGGCCGAGCGCGATGCCGCGCAGCCGCTCGGCGCCGAGGCTGATGTCGTCGGCCGGAAGTGACGCTGCGGCGGCCTGCGCGCCGGCATAAATCTCGGGCGCATAGGATGCGGAGAGGAACGACAGCAGCATCCGCATATAGAGCCGGGATGATGCGGCAAAGTCGGGCAACAGCCGGCTTTGGCGCTCGACCTTGACGCCGGCCTTGGCAAGATTGGCGGCAAGTGTTTCCAGCGTTCCGCGCACGGCCTTGTCGGTCGGCATCAGCGGATCGGTGTCGATCAGCAGCACGCGGAAATCCTTCAACGCGGTGTGGCGCGCCGCTGGTAGCTCCAGCCTGTAACCCTTGCCGGCGTCGAGCGGATCGGGGCCGGCCATCACGTCGAGCAACAGCGAGAGATCGGCCGCGCCGCGCGCCATCGGCCCGATCACGGAAAGATCGCGGTTGGACGGCAGCGGCGGCAAGGGCGGCGGCGTGTGGCCGCGCATGGCCACGAGGTCGAAGGTCGGCTTGTGCGCATAGATGCCGCAGTGAAACGCCGGCACGCGCAAGGAGCCGCCGATGTCGGAGCCGAGCGACAGCGCGCCATAGCCGGCCGCAAGTGCCGCCGACGATCCGCCGGACGAGCCACCCGGCGTTCGGCCGAGATCGAACGGATTGTTTGTCGTGCCGTAGATGTCGTTGTAGCTCTGCCAGTCGGCGAGCCCGAGCGGCACGTTGGTCTTGCCGAGGATCACGCCGCCGGCTTCCTTGACGCGCGATATGGGGAGCGCGTCTTCGGTTGGCCTGAAGTCCTTCTGCGCCGGGATGCCCCAGGTCGTGGGCAGGCCCGCGATATTGAAGGATTCCTTCACCGTCATGGGGATGCCGAGCAGCGGTTTGCTGACGCCGCGCGCCAGTTCCGCATCGGCGGCACGCGCGGCGGCGAGGCCGCTGTCGAAATCGCGCACGCAGATCGCGTTGATCCTGGAATCGTGTCGTTCGATGCGGCCGATCGCATCCTGCGCCAGTTCGACGGCGGAAACCTTTTTTGCAGCGAGCGCTGCCGATAGTTCAACGGCGGTCTTGAAGCTCCATTGCGACTTGGCCAAGGCTTGCTCCCGGTCTGTTCTTGATGCGGCGGCGATGATGCTCAGTTTGGCGAGGCGCCGCAAGAGCAATAGCTGTACAGCGGCAGGGCGGTTCTGTTGGCAGCTAGTGGCGAGCGCCCCGCTCACGCTTTAGTCTCGATCAACAAGTCTTGAACGTCCGCAAGAAAAATCAAACGGCGAGGAAAGCCATGCCACCGACCGCGAACCGAAAGTTTCCCGCACTGTCCACCAAGCGGCTGACGCTGAGGGCTGCGACGCCGAAGGATGTTCCAGCGTTTCGGGCGCTGATGTCGGTTCCCGATGTAACGCGTTTTTCCAACTGGCCCGATGCACTATCGACGGCGCAAGTCGAACGTTCCGTGCGCTGGATGGCCAAGCTCCACGGCTCCGGCAAGGGTTGTGGCTGGATCATCGAGATCAACGGCACAAAGGCACTGGCCGGTGCGATCCGCTTCAACAGCTTCGAGAAGAAATGGTGGTGCGGCCAGATCGGCTACGAAATGCATCCGGATTATTGGGGCAAGGGCCTGATGACCGAGGCGGTTCAGGCCGTAGTGGCGTGCGGACACCAGACTTTCAGGCTCAATCGCATCGATGCCTGGACGTTGCCCGGCAACGCCGCGTCCGACCGGGTGCTTGAGAAATCAGGGTTTAGCTACGAAGGCACGATGCGGCAAAAAGCCTGGTTCAAGGATGCGTTCCATGACTTTCGAGTGTTCGGCCGGATCGCGGCGGATGCCCTGAATCCGACATGAAAACGCATTCGGATGGCGACCGGATAGAGCCTCGGAGTCCGGATCATGAATCCGCAGAGATTGAGTCGCCGGCAAGTCCTGGCTGGCGCGGGAGGAGTTCTGGTTGGCCAGCTCACCGGCACGGATTCGGCCGCGGCCGCCGACTGGCAGTCGATTTCGCTCCGCGAAGCCGGCTTCGATGATGATCTGCCGGCGCGCCTCGACAAGGCAATCGTGGACAAGCGGATATGGAATCTCCATGGCGTCGTCGTGGTGAGGCGCGGTCGGCTGGCGTTCGAGCGCTATTTCGAGGGTGAGGACACCGCGAGGGGAAACCGCCCGGTGGGGGTGGTTTCGTTCAAGCCTGACACGCTGCACGACCTGCGCTCGGTGTCCAAGAGCATCGTCGGCCTGTTGTACGGGATCGCGCTGGCCACCGGCAAAGTGCCGGCGCCGGAAGATCGCCTGATGGCGTCGTTTCCCGAATACGCCGATCTTGCAGCCGACCCTGCGCGAAGCCGCTGGACGTTGCATCATGTGCTGTCGATGACGATGGGCACCGACTGGAACGAATCGATGTCCTATACCAATCCGGCCAACAGCGAGACCGCCATGGACATGGCGCCGGATCGGTACCGCTACATTCTCGACCGGCCGATCGTGACGGAGCCCGGCCAGCGCTGGGTCTATAATGGCGGCGCCACCGCACTGCTCGGACGCCTGATCGCCAAGGGAACGGGCAAATCGCTGCACGCCTATGCGCGCGAAGCCTTGTTCGATCCGCTCGGGATCGGCCCGACCGACTGGCACGCGGACAACCGCGGCGAACTGATTGCGGCGTCCGGCATCCGCATGACGCCGCGCGATCTCGCCAGGATCGGCGAGCTGACGCTGCGTAACGGCGTTTGGGAAGGCCGTTCCATCGTGCCGGCGGAATGGATCGCGCGCAGCACCGCAGCCGTGGTGCCGATAGAGGACGAGCGGAAATACGGCTACCAGTGGTACAATCTGGAGTTCACCATGGAGACGCCGACCATGCCGCGCTCCAACCAGCACTTGTGGAGCGCCGCCGGCAATGGTGGCCAGCGGCTGACTGTATTTCCGGGGCTCGATCTGGTGGTCGCAAGCACGGCCGGCAACTACAACACCAAGGATGCCAATTTGCCGCCGCGGCGAATCATCACCGACGTCGTGATGCCGAGCTTGCTGTGAGGGCCTGCTGTGAGCCGGCCTACGACGCGCTGGATCAGGATGCCGACGCCGAGCACGGGCGATCCGGTCAAATCATCAGCGAACAGATTTGGCCTTTTCCAAAAACTGCAGCAGCAGCCGGCTCACTTCGGCGGGTTGCTCCTGCTGCACCCAATGGCCGGCGCCATCGACGAGGTGGCAGCCGATCATGTTGGTGCAGGCGTTTGTCTGCATGGTCTCGAATACGCCGGGGCGCTGATAGGTGCCCCAATCCTGCTTGCCCGAGATGAAGGCCGAGGGCACGTCGATGGTGCGGCCCGACCAGGTCTGCAATTCCGGCAGGAACGCGCCTGACGTGCCGCAGCGATACCATTGCAGGCCGCCCTGGAAACCGGTGCGCGCATACTCGGCGCTGTAGAACGAGAGTTCGCTATCCGGCAGCCACTTGTTCGCGGCGATCGCCGCCGCCGACGGCATTTCCTCGGCCACGGTCGCGGCCATGTCCTTTACAAGGTCCATCACATAATAGGTCGGCAGTTTTGCGATTTCTGATGCCGTCCACGATTTCAGCGGATACGGCGCGTTGTCTTTCCAGTCCGCGCTCTTGTGATGGTAGTAGGCGCGCAGGAAATCATGCACGCCCTGCGGCGCGTGGTGCATGTTGGCGTTGGCCTCGCGCGTCGAATAGTACCATTGGTAATGTTTGCGCGGCCGCGGCAGCGCCGCCAGCTCGCGGTGGATGGGGTCTTCCGCGGCAGGCTTGGCCGGTGCATCCGCGGTGTTGAACGGCAGCGCCGGCGGGCCTGCGAACGGCGCGCTCATCAGCGCGACCGATTGGAACACGTCCGGCCGCAGCAGCGCGCACCAGGCGGCGACCGACGAGCCGAAATCATGCCCGAACACGGCATCGACGCTTTTGTAGCCGAACGCCGACACCAGCCCGAGCGCGTCGCGCACCAGGTTGGTGAGCCGGAACGAGGCGAGATCGCCGTCGTAATTGGCATCCCACCCCGTGGTGCGGCCATAGCCGCGCTGGTCCGGCGCGATCACGTGATAGCCCGCGGCCGCCAGCTGCGGCATCACCTTGCGCCAGGAAAAGGCCAGCTCGGGAAAGCCGTGCAGCAACAGCACGCAGGGCCGGCCGGGGGTCTCATAGCCGGCTTCGAGCACATGCATGCGGAGGCCGTTGATGTTTTCGACGTAACGCGAGCGGATGCCGGAGGGGAGCGGGATGTCGGGGAGAGTCATGATGTTTCCTCGTCATGGCCGGACTTGTTCCGGCCATCCACGTTTTTCTTGGTGAGACTGTAAAGACGTGGATGCCCGGGACAAGCCCGGGCATGACGAAAAACACTTGCGGCATTCCGTAGGGTGGGCAAAGCGAAGCGTGCCCACCATCGCGTGCAGGTGAGTAGATGGTGGGCACGGCGCTATGCGCCTTTGCCCACCCTACGATTCCAGCATCCCCCTTCGCGGCGGCCTTGGTCCAATAGCGTTCCCGCAGATGCCGCAACTTGCCGGTCGGCGGGCATGAACCTTCGCCCGCTCCGGGACCACTAACGGGCGCAATACGAAACGATAGCAACATGAATTCGCAGGATGCATACCACATGCGTTGGCTGGGGCTGACAAACTTTCAGGGGTGGATTTCGCGCCTCGTTCTGATGATCGCGGCGGCGAGCCTGCTGCTGGCTTCTTCCGCGCGCGCGGCCGACATGAAGGATCTGACCCAAAATTTGCCGCGCGGCTTTTTTGGCGAGTTCAGTTGGGATGGTGACAGGACGGTCCAAAACGTCGTCATTACCCTGGATTCGGTGCGTGCCCTGAACGACAAGCATGCCGAAGCGCTGGGATGCGGCTCATACGAGGTCGGACGCCAGGTGACGAAGATAAAGGTCCAGATGTTCGTCAGATTGTCGGATCTGCAGGTGGAAATCTTCGAGCTGTCGCCCGAAGGGAATGCCCCCTTCGAGACGGGCGGCAGCCATCGCGGAAAGCTGTCGAAAGACTTTCAGCGGATCGAGGCGCAATGGACCACTACTGCCAGCAAGCAGCGCGGCCAGCTGCGTCTGCGCGCGGCGCCATCCCTGACGTGCTCGCCGGCAGCATCGATGTAATCGGTTCTGGGCAGGAAACAGCTACCCCTTCGCCGCCTTCGGCCAATAGCGGTCCCGCAGATGCCGTTTCACCAGCTTGCCGGTCGGCGTGCGCGGCAGTTCGGCCTCGAAGTCGATGCTCTTCGGGCATTTGATCGGCGACAGATGTTTTCGGCAGAACAGGATCAGTTCGGCCTCGAGCTCCTTGCCGGCTTTGGCCATGTCGTGCGGCTGCACCACGGCCTTGACCTCTTCGCCCATTTCCTCGTTCGGCACGCCGAACACCGCGACGTCGGCGACACCCGGATGCGTGATCAGCACGTCCTCGGTCTCCTGCGGGTAGATGTTCACGCCGCCTGAAATGATCATGTAGCTCTTGCGGTCGGTGAGGTAGAGAAAGCCCTCGTCGTCGAGATAGCCGACGTCGCCGAGCGTCGACCAGCCGCGGTCGTTGTAGGCGCGTTTCGTCTTCTCGGGATCGTTGTGATAGGCGAACACAGGCGCATCCGCAAAATACACCGTGCCGATTTGCCCGGTGGGAGCTTCCTGGTCGTTCTCATCGAGAATCTTGACCTTGCCGACCACGGCGCGGCCGACGGTGCCGCGATGGCTCAGCCATTGCTGCGAGTTCGACACGGTGACGCCGTTGCCCTCGGAGCCGGCGTAATATTCGATCAGGATCGGTCCCCACCACTCGATCATCTTGGCTTTCACATCGACCGGGCAGGGCGCGGCGGCGTGGATCGCGCCCTTCAGCGTCGAGACGTCGTAGCGGGTGCGCACCTCGTCGGGCAGCTTCAGCATCCGCACGAACATGGTCGGCACCAGCTGCGATTGGGTGGCCTTGTATTTCTCGACCAGTTTAAGGAATTCCTCGGCGTCGAAGGATTCCATGATGATTGACGTGCCGCCGAGGATGGTCGCCATCATGTTGAAGCGCAGCGGCGCCGCGTGATAGAGCGGCGCCGGCGACAGGTAGATGCTGTCAGCATTCATGCCGCACATGTCGCCGCAGAGGACTTTCAGGAACTGGTTGGGCACGTCGATCCTGTTGCCCTCGAACGCCTTCTTGATGCCTTTCGGCCGCCCGGTGGTGCCCGACGAATACAGCATGTCGTAGCCGGCGACCTCGTCCGCGATCGGCGTCGTCGGTTGCGCAATCGCTTCCTTGTCCCAGGAACGAAAACCGGCCTGCGGCTCGTCGACCATGAAGAACAGCGGTTCGCCCGGCTCGCCCTTGATCAGCCCTTGCACCTTCTCGGCGCATTTCGGCGTGGTGATGAAGACCTTCGCGCCGCAATCCCTAATGATGTAGGCGATCTCGTCTTCCGTCAGATAGCGGCTGATCGCGGTGTAGTAGAGCCCGGCGCGCTGCGCCGCCCAGCAGATCTCCATGAACGCCAGGCGGTTCTCCATCAGGAACGCGATGTGGTCGCCGGCCTTAAGGCCCAGCGCGCGGAACAGATGCGCGCCCTGGTTCGAGAGCTCATCCAGCTCGCGATAGGTGATCGCCTTGCCGGTCCCCGCCATCTGGTAGGCGATCTTGTTCGGATGCGAGCGGGCGTGGACGGTCGGATGGGTCATGGGGTTCCTGACACAATCAACGTGGTCGTCCCGGCGAACGCCGGGACCCATAACCACCGATTTGAATTGTTGAAACGAGCTGGAGCTCCAGCCCGGCATAACCACAAACTCCTGTGGTTATGGGTCCCGGCTCAAGGCCGGGACGACACCATTGTTGTTGCGGCCAATTGCGATTCTTACAGCCGCTCCACAATCGTCACATTCGCCATGCCGCCGCCTTCGCACATGGTCTGCAGGCCGTAGCGCTTGCCCCGCTGCTGCAGTGCGTTGACCAGCGTGGTCATCAGCTTGGTGCCGGAGCCGCCGAGGGGATGGCCGAGCGCGATCGCGCCGCCATTGACGTTGAGCCTTTCAGGATCGGCGCCGGTGGTCTTCAGCCACGCAACGGGAACTGCGGCAAAGGCCTCGTTGACCTCGAACAGGTCGATGTCGCCAACCGACATGCCGGCCTTCTCCAGTGCGCGCTTGGTGGCGTGCAGGGGCGCGTCGAGCATGATCACGGGATCGCCGCCCATCATGGTGAGATGATGGATCCGCGCCAGCGGCTTGACGCCGAGCGATTTGAGGCCCTTTTCGTTGACGACCATCACGCCGGAAGCGCCGTCGCAGATCTGGCTGGCGCTGGCGGCGGTGTGCTTGCCGTTCTCGGCGATCAGCTTGACGCCCTTGATGCCGTCGAGGCTGGCGTCGAAGCGGATGCCCTCGTCGATGTGGTGGGTGTCGGTCGAGCCGTCGGCGCGGGTGATCTGCAGCGAGACGATCTCGTCCTTGAACTTGCCGGCCTGCGTCGCCGCAATCGCGCGCTGGTGGCTGTTGTAGGAATAGGTGTCGAGCTCTTCCTTGGACAGACCGTATTTCTCCGCCATCATTTCAGCGCCTGTGAACTGGCTGAACATGATGTTCGGATACAGCTTCTCGATGCCCGGGCTCTTGTAATGGCCAAAGCCGTTCTTGGCCGGCAATGACGAGGCGAGCCCCATCGGCACCCGCGTCATCGATTCAACGCCGGCCGCGATCACGCAATCCATGGTGCCGGACATCACCGCCTGCGCCGCGAAATGCAGCGCCTGCTGCGACGAGCCGCACTGGCGGTCGATCGAGGTGGCGGGCACGCTTTCCGGCAGCTTCGAAGCCATCACGGCGTTGCGGCCGATATTGTTGGACTGTTCGCCGGCCTGCATCACGCAGCCCATGATGACGTCTTCGACCTGCGCGGGATCGGCGCCGCTGCGGTCGATCAGGGAATCCAGCACGGAGGCGGCGAGATCGGCCGGATGCCAGCCTGCGAGACGTCCCCCCTTGCGGCCACCGGCGGTGCGAGCGGTGGCGACGATATAGGCCTCGGCCATGTCTGTTCTCCCTGAATTGTTGTTGGATGGCTTTTGAATGATGGGCCGGATTTAAGGGGTGGCCCGGGATTTAGTCAATCAATCAATTAACTCTTGAGTGCAGCCGCGGCATGCGCTTATGTGCGGCCGGATTTTCCGGCAGGCAGTGATGGCATCTGAGTTGAATACCAGCATACCGACCAGACTTGCGGGCGGCAAAAACACCACCGCCGAGAAGCTGCTTGTGGCGGCAAGCGAGTTGATGATCGAGCGCGCCTCGATCGAGGTGTCGCTCTCCGACATCGCTCAGAAATCCGGCGTCAACGCCGCTTTGGTGAAATACCATTTCGGCAACAAGGACGGGCTGTTGCTGGCGCTGTTGGCGCGCGACGCCGCGACAGAAATGTCGCAGCTCGAATACCTGATCAGCCAGCCGATCTCGCCGACCGCAAAACTCAAGCTGCATATCGGCGGCATCATCCGTGCCTATTACCAGTTCCCGTACATGAACCGGCTGATCCACTATCTGCTGCATGAGAGCAGCACGGAAGCCGCCGACGAGGTGTCGAAATTCTTCGTCGCGCCCCTGCTGGAGTTCCAGAAGCGGCTGCTGGTGGAGGGCATCAAGGCCGGCGAGTTTCGCAACATCGATCCCGTGATGTTCTACACCAGCCTGGTCGGCGCCTGCGATCACCTGTTCTTCGGCCGCCACGCGATGTCGCGCGCGACCGGCGTCGGTCCGGTCACCGATGAAGTCTGCCGCCAGTACATCAAGCACATGGAAGCGCTGATCTGCGGCGGCGTGCTGAGTGAAAAGAAAGCCGCGAATGGCGAGTAGCGGATAGCGAATGGATCTCTTCCGTTCGCCGCTCCCTGTTTGCCATTCGTAAAGTCCAGAGAAGAAACGCCCAAGGAAAGGTTTGTAAAATGCAGTTGAATGATGTTGCCGTTCTCATCACCGGCGGTGGCTCCGGTCTCGGTGCCGCTACCGCCCGCGCCATGGCCGCCAAGGGCGCGAAAATCGGCGTGATCGACCAGAACAAGGAAAACGCCGAAGCCGTCGCCGCCGAAGTCAAGGGCGTCGCCCTGCATGCCGACGTCACCGACGAGGAAGCGATCAAGGCCGCGATCGCCAAAGCCGAAGCCGCGCACGGCATCGCGCGCGTGCTGATGAACTGCGCCGGCATCGGCGGCTCGCAGCGCACCGTCGGCAAGGACGGCGTCTATCCGCTGGCAAAATTCGTCCGCATCATCAACGTCAATCTGATCGGCACCTTCAACGTGCTGCGCCTGTTCGCCGAACGGCTCGCCACCGCGCCCCCGATCGGTGAAGAGCGCGGCGTCGCCATCAACACCGCCAGCGTCGCGGCCTATGAAGGCCAGATCGGCCAGATCGCCTATTCGGCGTCGAAGGGCGGCGTCGTCGGCCTCACCCTGCCGGCCGCGCGCGACCTCGCCAGCCTCAAGATCCGCGTCAACACGATCGCGCCGGGCCTGTTCCTGACGCCGCTGCTGATGGGATTGAACGAGGAAGCGCGAAAGAGCCTCGGCGCGCAGGTGCCGCATCCGGCACGCCTCGGCGATGCTTCCGAGTACGGCAACCTCGCGGTCCACATCGTCGAGAACCCGATGCTCAACGGCGAGACCATCCGCCTCGACGGCGCCATCCGCATGGCGCCGCGGTAGGCCTTGTACTTTCCGCGAGTCGTCCCGGCGAAGGCCGGGACCCATACTCCGCGGCGGTTCTTGTTTTGAAGGTCTCTACGCCGTGCCGCCACGCAGCGGCACGGCGTATGGGTCCCGGCCTTCGCCGGGACGACGACGGAGGAGCGCTTCGTGACTCAACCGCTGCTGATCGAACATGACGACGGGGTCGACCGGGTGACGCTCAATCGCCCCGAAAACCTCAACGCGCTCAACCCCGACATGATCGATGCGTTGAACGCCTATTTCGAAGGCCTGCAGCGCAACCGCACCACGCGCGTGGTGGTGCTGAAGGGCGCGGGCGCATCGTTCTGCGCCGGGCTCGATCTCAAACACGCGATGAAACGCCGCGCCGGGCAGCAGGAGCCGCCCGGCGTTACCGAGTCGCTGGATTCGCAGCGCCGGATTGCCGACATCGTGATGCTGATGCGGCGTTGCCCGCAGCCGATCATTGCGCTGGTGCAGGGCGCCGCGGCCGGCGGTGGATTTGCGCTGGCGCTGGCGGCGGATATTCGCATCGCCACCAGATCGGCGCGGATGAACTGCGCCTTCATCAAGCTCGGGCTCGGCGGCTGCGATATCGGCACCAGCTATTTCCTGCCGCGGCTGGTCGGCGTCTCCGTGGCGTCGGAACTGATCCTCACCGGACGCTTCATCGGCGCCGACCGCGCGCTCGCGGTTGGGCTCGTGTCTGAAGTGGTTGAGGAAGGCGCGCTCGATGCGGCGGCGGAACCTTATGTCGAGGCAATGATGACGGCCTCGCCGGTGGGCCTCCGGCTCTCCAAGGAATGCCTCAATATGAGCGTCGATGCCGGCTCGATCGAAGCCGTGATCGCGATGGAAGACCGCAATCAGGTGCTGTGCAGTCGCTCGGAAGAATTCAGCGAAGGCATCAGGGCCTTCCTTGAAAAGCGAAAGCCTGTCTATATCAAACGGTAGAAAAGGATCCGCAAAGGACCGAATTCCGGGAGACGCAATAATGAGTGGGAATGCCGCCGCGGTGCTCACAAAACCCGGCTTTCGCAAGATCGAATGGCTGAAGCGCGACATCGATGTCGCGCGGCGGCCGGACGGCGTCATCGTGCTGAAGTCGCGCATTCCGCTGCAGTCTTACGAGAAGCACATTCCGGCCTCGCTGGCGAAATGGGCGAAGCAAGCGCCCGAACGCATCTGGCTCGCGCAACGCGGCGGCGCGGACCGGCAATGGCGGAAAGTTTCCTACGGCGAAGCCAAGCGCACCGTCGACGGGCTGACGCAAGGCCTGCTCAACCTCGGCGTTGCAGATGGCCGCCCCGTTACCATCCTCTCCGGTAATTCGATCGAGCATGCGCTGATGACGCAGGCCGCGATGCAGGCGCGCCTGCCGGCGGCGCCGGTGTCGCCGGCCTATTCGCTGATGAGCCAGGATCATCTCAAGCTCAAATACCTCTTCGACCTGATCAAGCCTGCGGTCGTGATGGTGCAGGACGGGCCGACTTTCGAGAAGGCATTGAAGGCGCTCGACCTTGACGGCGTCACCGTCGTGCATGTGCTGCGGCCCTGCGAAGGCATCAACAGCGTGTCTTATGCCGATCTCGCGGCGACGCCGGTGACGAAGGCCGTGGACGAGTCGATCGCGCAAATCACGCCGGATACGATTGGAAAACTGCTGTTCACGTCGGGCTCGACCGGCATGCCCAAGGCCGTCATCAACACCCAGGAGATGATGTGCGCCAATGCGGCGATGATGATGCAGGTGCGGCCGCGCGATCCAAACGGGCCGATCGCGACCATGCTGGACTGGATGCCGTGGAATCACACCATGGGCGGCAACGCGGCGTTCCATCCGATCCTGGTCGATGGCGGCACGCTCTATATCGACGACGGACGGCCGATGCCGGGCCTGTTCGAGGAGACCCTTCGCAATCTGCATGAGGTGTCGCCGACCTACTACGCCAACGTGCCTGCCGGCTATGCGGCGCTGGCGGCGGCGATGGAAAAGGACGAAGGCCTGTGCCGCAGCTTCTTCAGGAATCTGACCGTCATGGCCTATGGCGGTGCGCGGCTGCCCGACGATCTCTATGACCGCATGCAGGCGCTGGCGGTGAAAACCACCGGCGAGCGCATCGTGTTCTATACCGGCTGGGGCTCGACCGAGACCGCGCCGACCTCCACCGGCACTTATTGGGACACCGAGCGCGTCGGCCTGATCGGACTGCCGTTTCCCGGCGTCGAGCTGAAAATGGTGCCGTGCGGCTCGAAGTATGAGTTGCGGCTGCGCGGCATCAACGTCACGCCCGGCTATTTCGGCCAGCCTGATCTCACGAAGAAGATGTTCGACGAGGAAGGTTTTTATTGCATTGGTGACGCCGGCATCTTCGTTGACGACAACGATCCGTTGCAAGGCATCATCTTCGCCGGCCGCGTGGTCGAGGATTTCAAACTCACCACCGGCACTTTTGTGCACGTCGGCTCGCTGCGAACCGATGCGATCGCCGCCGCCACACCCGCGGTGCATGACGCGCTGGTCGCGGGACAGGACCGCGAATTCATCGGACTGCTGGCCTGGCCCAATCTGCACGCCTGCCGTCAACTCGTCGGCAATCCCGACGCGACGTTTGAAGACGTGGTCGGGCATCCCGAGGTGATCGCCTGCGTCAAGCGCGGGCTGCAGGCGCACAACGCCTCCTGCACCGGCAGCAGCATGCGAATCGCCCGCGCCATGCTGATGGCGGAGCCGCCTTCCATCGACGGCAACGAACTCACCGACAAAGGCTACATCAACCAGCGCGCCGGCTTAGAGCGCCGCGCCGCGCTGGTGGAGAGGCTTTACGCCGACAAGCCGGGAGACGACGTGATTGTACTGAAATGAAAGCCAAACTCTCTCCACTCGTCATTCCGGGATGCGCCGTTAGGCGCAGGCCCGGAATCCATTGGGCCGCACGTTCCTTGGCGCGATGGATTCCGGGCTCGCGCTTCGCGCGCCCCGGAATGACGGCAAATAAGATGACCGTAAGAAAAGGTGACACGCCATGAATTTCGATTTCTCCGACGAACAAAAGCAGATGCGCGACGCGGCGAGGAAATTCCTCGCCGAGAAGTGCCCGCCGAAAGCGGTACGTGAGGTGCTGGACGGCAAGGCGACCTACGACAAGGCCTTGTGGAAGGGCCTCGCCGAGATGGGCTTTCTCGGCGTCGCGATCCCCGAAGAGTTTGGCGGCGCCGGTGCCGGGCATCTCGAACTCTGCGTGATCGCCGAGGAAATGGGCCGCGCGCTGGCGCCGGTGCCGTTCTCCTCGACGGTGTATCTCGCCGCCGAAGCGCTGCTGCTCGCGGGCAGCGACGCGCAGAAGCAGAAATGGCTGCCGAAGATCGCCGCCGGTGACGCGATCGGCACGCTGGCGCTGTTCGAGGGCAAGGGCAACCCGTCGCCGCAGGCGATCAAGTTGTCGGCCTCCGGCGGTACGCTGAGCGGCGTCAAGAAGCCGGTGCCGGATGGCGCCATCGCGGATTTCGCCGTCGTCGCCGCGCGCACCGGATCGACCGGCCGCGATGCCGATATCTCGCTGTTCCTGGTCGACCTCAAGGCCGGCGGCGTCGAGGTCAGGTCGCTGACCAACATCGATCCGACCCACGGCCAGGCCGAACTCACCTTTAGGAATTGCAAGGCCGAGCCGCTCGGCGCCGCCGGTGAGGGTTGGGGCATTCTCACCCAAGTGCTCGATCGCGCCGCGGTCCTGATGGCGTTCGAGCAGGTCGGCGGTTCCGACCGCGCGCTGGAGATGGGGCGTGATTACGCGCTCGACCGCATCGCCTTCGGCCGGCCGATCGGCTCGTTCCAGGCGGTGAAGCACATCCTCGCCGACATGTATGTCTCGGCAACGCTGGCGCGGTCGAATTGCTATTACGGCGCCTGGGCGCTCTCGACCAACGCCTCGGAATTGCCGGAAGCGGCCGCCGCCGCCCGCATCAGCGCGACGCAGGCGTTCCAGCATTGCTCCAAGAACAACATCCAGGTCCATGGCGGCATGGGTTTCACCTGGGAGTTCGACTGCCACATGTACTACCGCCGCGCCAACGCGACCGCGGTGACGCTCGGCAGTCTGTCCTATTGGGAAGATCAGTTGATCGACCGCATGCGCAAGAAGAACGCGGCTTAGGAGTTTTCGTGTCCCGGACGCGGTGCAGCGTGCAACGCTGCTCCGCAGAGCTCAGATGCGCAATTGCGCATCGGGGGACCCACTGATGGACCCCGGATCAGCAGCGCACCGCTTCGCGCTGCGCAGCATCCGGGGAACGCACCGAGAGAGAAGAAAAACATGAACTTCGATGACACCCCGCAGGAGGCCGCGTTCCGCGCCGAGGCGAAAGCCTGGATCGGAGCCAATGCGCCGAAGCAGTACGAGGAAGAACTGCGCAAATCCTCGCTCGGCCGCACCGTGCTCAAGGGCGCCAACATCCTCGAGGTCGCAAAGGCCTGGCAGAAGAAGAAAGCCGATGCCGGCTGGGCCTGCCTGCATTGGCCAAAGGAATATGGTGGGCGCGGCTCGTCGCCGATCGAGCGCGTGATCTGGCAGCAGGAGGAGGGTCCGTTCGGCAAGCTCAGCGGCATGTTCATCATCGGCCACGGCATGTGCGGGCCGACCATGATGGCGTTCGCGGGCGAGGAGGAGAAGCGCAAGTATCTGCCGCCGCTGGCCTCGGGCGAAAAGGTCTGGTGCCAGCTGTTCTCCGAACCCGCTGGCGGCTCCGACGTCGCCGGGCTTCGCACCCGCGCCGAGAAAACGGGCGACGACTGGATCATCAACGGCCAGAAGATCTGGACATCAGGCGCGCATTATTCGGACTACGGCATCCTGCTGACGCGCACCGATCCCAATGTGGCAAAACACAAGGGCCTCACCATGTTCTTCCTGGACATGAAGAGCCCGGGCGTCGAGGTGCGACCCATCAAGCAGGCCAGCGGCCAGTCCGACTTCAACGAGGTCTATTTTACCGATGTGAAAATCCCGGATTCGCAGCGGCTGGGCGCCGTCAATGATGGCTGGAACGTCTCGCTGACGACGCTGATGAACGAGCGCATGTCGATCGGCGCCGGCGTTTCCACCGGCTTCCCGGAGCTGTTCGATTTCTGCAACAGCCTGTTGCTGGACGACGGTCCCGCGATCGAGGACCGCAACGTGCGTTCCCGGCTGGCGAACTATGCCGTGAAGGCGAGCGGGCTGAAATACACCAGCATGCGCGCGATCTCGGCGCTGTCGAAGGGCGATCGCCCGGGTCCCGAAAATTCCATCGGCAAGCTGGTCGCTGGCTCGATGGTGCAGGAAGTCGCGATGTATGCGCTCGATTTGCAGGGCGCCGCCGGCGCGCTGAGCGGGCCGGAGGACGCGGAGATTGCCGGAAAATTCCAGGCCATGCTGCTGCGTGCGCCGGGCACCCGCGTCGAGGGCGGCACCGACGAGATCATGCGCAACATTATTGCCGAACGCGTACTTGGCCTGCCCGGTGACATCAGGGTCGACAAGGACGTGCCGTTCAACAAGATTCCGACCAAGGGACGCGCGTAGAGTTGATACCCTCATCCTGAGGAGCGGCGTCTTCGCCGCGTCTCGAAGGATGAAGGCCCGGCTGGTGGCCACATGGTTCGAGACGGCGCTTCGCGCCTCCTCACCATGAGGTTTGAGAACAACGCAAGAATTAAAACGTGAGAGGTCCGCCAATGAACTTCGACGATACCCCGCAGGAAGCCGAATTCCGCGCCACCGCCCGTAAATGGATGGAAGCCAACGCGCCGAAGAAATACGAGGCGGAGCTTTCCAAATCCTCGCTCGGCCGCATTCGGCTGGAGAAGGAAGAGATCGTCGATGTCGGCAAGGCCTGGCAGAAGAAGAAGGCCGAAGGCGGCTGGGCCTGTCTGCACTGGCCGAAGGAATATGGCGGCCGCGGCGCGACCCCGATCGAGAAGGTGATCTGGCAGCAGGAAGAAGGCGTCTACGGCAAGCTGACGCAGCCGTTCCAGATCGGCGAGGGCATGTGCGGCCCGACCGTGATGGCGTTCGGCAGCGAGGAGCACAAGCGGCATTATCTGCCGAAGCTTGCCTCCGGCGAACACATCTGGTGCCAGCTGTTTTCGGAGCCGGCCGGTGGTTCCGACGTCGCGGGCCTGCGTACCCGTGCCGAGAAGAACGGCGACGACTGGATCATCAACGGCCAGAAAATCTGGACCTCGGGCGCGCACTATTCGGATTACGGCCTGTTGATCACCCGCACCGATCCCAACGTGCCCAAGCACAAGGGCCTGACGATGTTCTTCCTCGACATGAAGAGCAAGGGCGTCGAGGTGCGCCCCATCAAGCAGGCCAACGGCATGCAGGAATTCAACGAGGTCTATTTCACTGATGTGGTGATCCCGGATCATCAGCGCCTCGGTGCGGTCGGCGACGGCTGGAACGTCTCGCTGACCACGCTGATGAACGAGCGCATGTCGATCGGCTCGCGGCTCGCCACCGGTTTCCCTGAAATGTTCGAGTTCTGCTCCAACCTGATGACCGATGACGGTCTTGCGATCGACGATCCCGCGGTCCGTTCGAAGCTTGCGAGCTGGGCGGTGAAGGCCAGCGGGCTGAAATACACCAGCTACCGCGCGATCTCGTCGCTGTCGAAGGGCGAGCGTCCGGGACCTGAGAACTCCATCGGCAAATTGGTGTCGGGCACGATGCTGCAGGACATCGCGACTTACGCGATGGACCTGGAAGGTGCGGCCGGTGCGTTGACCGGCGCGGATGAAGAAATCGCTAGCGGCCAGTTCCAGCAGATGCTGCTCTCTTCGCCGTCGATGCGTATTGCCGGAGGTACCGACGAAATCCTGCGCAACATCATCGCCGAGCGCGTGCTCGGCCTGCCCGGCGACATCAGGGTCGACAAGGACGTGCCGTTCAACAAGATCCCGACCAAAGGGCGATGACCATGGATGCAAAAACGCCGAAGGCGCGCTACGCCAGCGAAGATCGCATCGGCGTGCTCGAGGAGTTGCTCGGCGAACGCTATTCGGTGCGCGCCTTCCTGCCGCGCGAGGTGCCGCGCGAGACCATCGAGCATATTCTCACCGTGTCGCAGCGCACCGCGTCATGGTGCAACAGCCAGCCATGGCAGGTCTTGATCGCGAGCGGCGAGGCCAAGGAGCGGTTTCGCAAGGCGATCTATGCCGAGGCTTCCTCGGGCGGTAAGGACGACCATGATTTCACGCCGCCGCGCGAATATCTCGGCGTCTATCTCGAGCGCCGGCGCGAGAGCGGGTTCCAGCTCTACAACACGCTCGGCATCGCCAGAGGCGACAAGATGGCTTATGCCAAACAGGCGCTGGAGAATTACAATTTCTTCGGCGCCCCGCATGTCGCTGTCATTCACACCGACGAGCCGCTCGGCACTTACGGCGCGGTCGATTGCGGTGCCTATGTCAGCAATTTCATGCTGGCGGCGCAGGCGCTCGGTCTCGGCACCATCCCGCAGGCCGCACTGGCGCGGCATTCCGGGCTGATCCGCCGACACTTCAAACTCGCCGATGATCGCCGCGTGGTCTGCGGCATTTCGTTCGGCTTTGCCGACAATGCGCACAAGGTCAACAGCTACCGGACCTCGCGCGCAAGCGTGGCCGATACCGTGACCTTCTTCGACGACTAATAGTGCGCTCGAACATCAGAGCGCACAGGAAAAGCCCCGATCGCCAATGGCAGCCCGGGCTTTTCGCTATCTTAATTCAGACGAGGTCAGTAGGCGCAGACATTGACGGTGCGCAGGCGCAGACCGCGACGGGTTTCGACCCACTGCTGCCGGAGGCAGTCGTTGTAGCCATAGCCGGTGTTGAGGTAGACGCCACCGAAGCCGATGCCGATACCATGGCCCCAATAGCCGTGGTGGTGGTGATGATGGAAGGGGCCGGCGGCGGCGGGCGCAGCAGCGGCGAGGGTGAGGGCGGTGGCGGCGATCAGTCCGAGGGTAACCTTGCGAAGCATTGTATTCTCCAATTGAATGGCGCGGGGGCCGTTGTTTCGTCCCTGCATCTTCGTCGGCGCGACGTGAATATTCGTTCACGCCGGTTCCGGAGAATCGTGTTTCAGGAATGTTTCGTGGGATGGAGGGGACGACACCTTTTCTTCCCTTCTCCCCTTGTGGGAGAAGGTGCCTTCGCGCAGCGAAGGCGGATGAGGGGTTGTCTCCGCGGATAGAGACCCCTCATCCGTCGCGGACTTCGTCCGCGCCACCTTCTCCCACAAGGGGAGAAGGAAGAATCAGAACCTCGGCGCCCTTTTTTCCGCGAAGGCCTTGATGCCTTCCTTGATCTCGTCGCCGCGCATGCTCTCGCGGTGGCGCTGGTTTGCGGCGGCCTCGTCGAGCTTGCCACGGGCGAATTCGTTAATGGCGCGTTTCATGCCGCGCATCGCGACAGGTGCGTTACCGGCGAGGATGTTCGCAAGCTTGCCTACTTCCTCGTCGAGCATCTCCATCGGCACCATCGCGGTGAGATAGCCGATCCGCAGCATCTCGGGCGCCGAGATCTTCTCCGCCGTCAGAAACAGTTTCTTGGCATTGTCGACGCCGAGCCGCGTCACGTAACGCTCGATGCCGCTCTTGTAATAATGCAGGCCGAGCCGCGCCGCCGGCATGAACATTTCAGCCGTATCGACGCCGATGCGGAAATCGCAGGCCAGCGCCAGGTCGGTCGAGCCGCCATAGACGCCGCCATTGAGCCGGCAGATCGTCGGCACCCCGAGATCCTCCAGGCGGTTGACCACCACCTCGAACGCCGAGCCGGCGCTCTGCTCCTCTTTGGCGCTGACGGCGCGGTCGGCGACCGAATTGAGATCGTAGCCGGCCGAGAAGGCGCGGCCGGTGCCGGTCAGCACCAGCACCCGGATGTCGGGATCGGCCTCGATCCGGTCGAACAGCTTTATGAGTTCGCCGAGGTCCTCGCTCTGCAGCCGGTTCAAATGTTTCGGCCGGTTGAGGCGGATGGTGGCGCGCGCGCCGCTGATGTCGAGTACCGGCGAACTCGCCGCCGCGGCTGAATTGGGCATATCGTTCTCCATTCTTGTTATTTACTTGCTCTTATTTTTTCACTTGCGCGCGCCGTTTGCCGTGCCATCAGCAGGCGAAAATCGACGAGGTCAAGCACCAAGAGCTTCGACAGCCGCGTGGTGCTGCCGAAAGTGCCCGCCGCAGGGAAGGTCGTCAACGACGGGCGGCAAACGGCGTTCTCGCGTCGAAATGCCCACCGGCGAGGCTGCGCGGCAAGCCCGTCGGGGGATGAATTTTCTCGAATCCCGACAAATCGTCGTTTTTTCCCCGCATATCGAAAATAGCCTTTGGCCTTTACGATAGCGGCACTGCAAAAAAATCGCGAAAAAATTCACTCCCTGAAAAATTGGTTGGCTTCCAATGGATCCGTCTCATCTGGCACAACACGCCGGCACGGCCGGCGCCCTCTTCGCGTCGATCTTCGTGATCGCCACCACCACGATGCGGACGATGATTCCTTTGCGGGTGTTCGGCATTCTCGCCAACATCGCCCTGTTTCTGACCGCCATTCCGTCCCGTAATTATCTGGTCATGGTGGTGCAGGTGGCGATGCTGCTGGTCAATTCCTGGCGGCTGCACCAGATGCTGCAGCTCGTGCGCGACGTGAAAAAATCGGTCAACAGCGACCTGTCGATGGATTGGCTGAAGCCGTTCATGACCGAGCGCGATTGCGCGGCCGGGGAAATGCTGTTCTACAAGGACGAGAAGGCCGAAGACATGCTCTACATCGTCAGCGGCAAGTTCAAGCTGGTCGAGTCCGGCATCGTCTTGCCGGTCGGCGCCATCGTCGGCGAACTTGGCATGCTGTCGCCGTCGAACATGCGCACCCAGTCGCTGGAATGCATCGAGGCCGGCCTCGTACTGAGCGTCAGCTACAGCAAGGTCGAGGAACTCTACGTTCAAAACCCGGCGTTCGGCTTTTACTTCCTTCGCCTCGCCAGCGCCCGGTTGTTTCAGAACCTCGAGACGCTGCAGCACCAGCTGGCCCAGCAAACGGCGGCGTCTGCCGCCGGGCCGAAACCCGCATAGAGGCCGGGAGCTACGGGAGTGTCAGACCGCGGTTTCATGTCGTCGTTGCGTTATCTGTTCGCCGATTTCATCGGTGAGGAGGACGACACCCCGCCATTCCTGCCTGAGGGCTTGCCGGAAGCGGTGACCGATGTCGCGAGCGATGCCATCCATCTGCTGATCGATTATCAGAGCACGAGCTATGCGCAGCTTTACGTCGACCGGCTGCGGCGGTTCGTCGGCCGCAATGGGGTCGATGATGCGATGCTGGTCGAGATCGCGCGGCTGATGGCGGTGCGCATGAGCTACGAGGATCCGATCCGGATCGCGCAGCTCAAGCTTGCCGAGTTCAACGAGGGGTCCGGCAGGAACTACAATCCGGTCGTCGATATCAGGAAATTCCGCGTCGACGAACTGGTCAGCGCGCTCCCCGCCATTATCGCGGAATTTCTGATCGATGCGCTTGACTGGGCGGGGTGGGCGCACAAGCGGATTTCCATGCGTTTCAGCGCGGCAAGCCGTCTCGGCGTTCGCCGCCTCAAGATTGAAGCTGGGCTGAAGCGGTGGCGGCGCTATTCGGTGCGTTACGCCAAGGAACGGCTGTGGGTCGAACGCTGGCTGCACATGATCAGCCGCGGCCTGGACAAACAGTCAGCCGCGGCTTCTGAAATCGTGCAGACCGCGACCATGATCGAGGGCTATGGCGACGTCTACCGTCAGGGCATGGCGGACTGGAACGCGATCATCGATGGCCTGGCCAAGCCGACCTTCGACGGCGTGCTGGCGCTATCGGATCTCGCCGGAGCGGTAGCGGAAGCGCGCGCGGCGGCGCTGCCCGATCCGCGGCAGGCCGCGCTCAAGCGCAAGATCGAGGAAATCAGGGCGCGGGTGCCGGCCGGCGGCTCGAGCGCCGCGGCGGGGTGAGCGGGATGCGATTACGCGCTCTGTGCGGGTGTTCTCCCTCGCCCCGCACTTCGCGGGGAGAGGGTTGGGGTGAGGGGCTCTATCCGCTAACGCCGGTGTCAATTGATAGACCGGTACCCCCTCACCCGGATCGCAAGAGCGATCCGACCTCTCCCCGCAAGCGGGGCGAGGTGACCTGAACCTCGGTGTCCGACGCGGGGTAGTTACGCGCTTTGCACGGTCTTCACGGCTACCACCTTGTCGTCGTGGGGCGGCGGGTGCCGCTTCAGATGATCGCGGCGCATGCCGATTTCGTCGCGCACGAATTCATAGCCGAGCTTGAATGTGTCCATCCCGTCGCCGGAGATGGTGCCGTCGCGCATCCCCATCACCACACGCCGAAGGATGGCTTCGAGTTCGTCCTGCAGCTCGTCGAGCGCGTCGAACGATCGTGCATCCGCTATCCGCTCGCCGACATCGAGAACGGCGGTTGCCAGTTCACTGGCCCTCTCCGGCGCGATCCGGGTCACCTTGGCGTACAGCGCGGCGAACAGCGATCCGATGATGCCGAGTGCGGCGAGGGCGACGTACATCAGGTCGCTGTAGCGCTCGATAAATGATTTGGATTCATCGTTGATGTATTCGGTTGCCCCTGGATGTGCGACGATGAAAGCATCCTTGTCGGTCGCGGCCGGCTCGATCTTCGAGGCGAAGCCGCCGTCGAGCGCCAGTTCCGACTTGTTTTCATAGATGATGCGCGCGAGATCGCTCACGGTCGGCGTCGACAGACCAGATTGCGCAACCAGCAACCACTGCAGGCCGACCGTCTCCACATCCTCTTCAGGGATGGTGGGTGAGGCCGAAAGCGTACCGGATTCGATCGTTTCTTCCGAAAGGACCGGATATTTTCGCGTCAGGGCCTTTGCCGCATCGATGGCGTTGAGGGCGAAGGTGCCGCGCCGCGCAATTTGCTCGAAGTTCTTGTCCTTTACGGTCCGCGAGGCATGGACGACCGCGATCACTGCGCCAAAGCCCGATGTTGTGAGCAGCTTGTCTAGCGTCGTACCCGGCGGCGCCATCTGGACCCGTGCCGCCGCGGGCCCCTCCGACAGGTCGAGAATGGTGCGGATCAGCGTGACACTGCTTTCGTTCTCGGCGACGACGGCAATCTTCTTTTTCTTAAGTTCAGCGAGGGTCTTGATTTTCTTGCCGGCGGGGCTGACCAGCAGCAGCACGTCATGTTCGAGGATCGCGACCGCGCGCGCCCGGGGCGGGATTTTTGCGTCGGTACGCAGAATCGCAAGGTTGGCTTCCTTACGGTCAAACTGGGCGATCGCCTTGGCGCTGTCGCTGTTGGGCACGATCTTGAGGCGCAGCCGCGACGAATTGTTCTTCAGGACGGTGGCAAGCCGGGCCGCAAAGCGCGCCTCGGGGCCGTTGGCTTGGCCGACGGCGAAGACCAGCGTTTCGGCATTTCGCACCCAGGTCCGGCCGGCCCACACCGTTGCGGCGGTGAGGACGAGGGTGAGAATCGAAAACAGCACGATCTGGGAGCGGTTGCTTTTGACCACCGGCATACGCAGGCGCCGTGGCATACCGGGTCTTGGTGTTGGGGCTTCAGCACTCATGGCTATACCCGGTCGGAGGACATCCCGCCGCAAAATCTGCGTCGCAGGCCATCCAAATGAATTCGTAAATACCTAGAAACGAACGACAATTTCCTGCGCGGCAATGATATCCCGCCCCTGCCGGATTGCAAATCGTCCTCCCGCCGGTAACCTTACCCGCGCAAGCTGGGCCGACGCCGCAGTATCGCCGTTGGGCCACACCATGTTTTTTTCCAACCACCCACAGGTGCATTCCGGTCCGGGAGGTGCCATAAATACCGGCAACGTTCACGTCCGGGTTCGAGAAGAAAATTCGCTGACAGCCTAGACCCCCGGTTTATTGCCACCTCGTTAGTCCCAGCAAAGGGCGTCAGCTTTGTTGTTTCCTTCCATGTCGTCGTCGGTCCCGATTGTTGCGCTGGTGGGATGGATGTTGCTTCTCACGGTGAAGCACATCATTGCCGACTTCATTTTTCAGACTTCCTGGATGGCGATCGGCAAGGACCAGAAGACCGGCTGGGCGATGCCGCTATTGGCGCACTGCTCGGTGCATCTCGTGACATCGTTGCTGCTGATCATGGTGGTCGCGCCGCGGTTCTGGTTCGTCGCCTTCATCGATTTCGCGATCCACATCACGATCGACCGCATCAAGGGGATCTGCGCATCGTCCTTCGGCGTGACGCTGGAGAATGAGCATCCCTGGTTCTGGACACTGATCGGCGTCGACCAGGCCCTGCACCATCTCACCGGCTTCGGCCTGGCGATCTACATGGCGGCGAACTGATCCGGTCAGAGCGTTTTCCAGCGAAGCAAGCCCTCGGACTTGATCCGGGGGGATACCGGTTCGCGTAAAGAAAACGCGTCAAAACAACAATCGGACCGGAGTATTCCGGATAGGCACCAGCCTCCCTCACGCATAGCCTTCCTGGTCTGCACGTGACCGCCAGCCAGCCCGTAGCGGCAGGGGTTTAGGCGCAATTCGCGCCGCGCGAATCACCGGCTGCGCCGGTCCGATTTGGTCGAAACTAGCAAGAGCACCGGAACACTACTGGTACGGGTGGTTAACCTTTCGTTAGAGTATTGCACTGCATCTTCCGCATAGGGAGAACCGCAATGTTTTCAAGCCGCGAAGCCTTCGAGAACGATTTCTGCCCGGTTAGGGACGAATTGCTCGGCGAGATGTACCGCGCCAACGCCAACGGCTTGCCGCTTCTGGTGGAGAGCGTCTCCTCGGAGACGCGCGCGATGCTGGCGCTGTTCTGCTATCGCCGCAGCCATCTGCACTCGCTCGCCCTCGCCATTGCCGCCAGCTGCACCGAGCGCGAGCTGATCTCGCTGGGCGGCCGCGTCGGCACGACCCTCTACGCGCTGTCGCGCGAACCGGCCACGCGCTCCGCGCCCTCGTCGTCCTACGGCAACCGCAAGCCGATCACGCTCTCGACCAAGCCGCTCTCCACCTTCGCTCCGATTGAAGACCTCGACGACGAAGACCTCGCCGAAGCGGTGCCGGCGTAAGTCTCTCCGCACGTCGTCCCGGCGAACGCCGGGACCCATAGCCACCAGCGGAAATTATTTCACACGCTGGTCGTTATCTTTCTTTTCCAACAACACGGGTCGCGGCGTATGGGTCCCCCGATGCGCAATTGCGCATCTGACTGCGCCGGGACGACAGTGGTGAACTACACCAACACCGCCAGCCCATGCCGCTTCCGCGCCATCGCGCATTCGGGATCGCCGGGCATGCAGGTTCGGCATACCTCAGGGCGTACCGCATAGATGGTGCACGCCGTCGCCTCGCCGACCTTGCCCGACAACGCCGAACAGCGGTCGCCGTCGCAGCGCATTCCCGACAGCCGGTCGTTGACGAATTTTTCCGGGATCAGGTCGAGGTCGGCATCATCCTCGGTCGTGAAGCGCGGCCAGTTCTGCGAATAGCTGCAGCAGGCGCCGCAGGCCTGGCAGGGGCTTTCGCTGGCAATCGTTGATCCGGCTTCATCCATCGCTGCCGTTTAGCGCGGAATGGAGTGGCCGGCCAGCCGAGTTCGGGGCGTGAATAATAATCGATATGGATGGGTGTGGAACTGAACCATTGTCCTCTGTGCCCGGTAGCGACCAAATCCCGCATCACGGCGAAATCACGCGAAGTGCCGGGAACGGACGTTTCGTGCTCTTTAGAGGCCCGTTGGCACCCAATCCGCAGGCAACTGATGCCACGGTTTATCGAAGCGGCGGGCAAGCTCTTCCTTCACGCGTCGCTCTCGCCAGATCGGTCCTCCGATGGACCAAACATTGGCCACGGTGCGGGTTGCTTCATCCGGAGCGAAGTCAACCGCCAACCGGGCGGGAATATGATGAACCGCGTCCCAAGCTGAGACTATCTCCAAGTTTTGTATCGACGGATCCTCAACTCGCGTGAGAGGGCTCTGCACATGACCAATCCAAACAGTCACATCCAGAGTCCCTACGGGCCATTGCACGACGGCCCGGAGGCTTTCTAACTCGTCTCGCAATGGATATTTCCCAAGCTTTTTCCATGCACCCAACCGAAGCGCCCGGCCGACGGACGCAAAATCTACTCCTACCCTCGACATGACCGGCGAAGCCAATACGTCCGCAGCAACAACAATTTTTCGATCACGGCGAGAAAAGAACGCAACAGATTGATCAACTGCGACCTGACCATAGTAAATCCAGTCGGCTATGCCCGAGATCGCATAGAGCGTCCCCGCCTTGAAGTCCGACCGAGCTTTAGGGTCTCCCTCGAATACCTGCGCTTGTCCTCCGCCACCCATGCTGGACGGGCCGCTTCAACCAAAAATCAGCGCGCCCTCAAGTATCCTTGGGGGCTTCCCAGACTAGGCTGCGCCGCCATTTCGCCCGCAGCAAATCGCGCCGCTCCGGATATTTTTCGTCGTGGTACACCGCATCGACGACCCGGTCGGTGCGAAAGCTGCGAAAATCCTTCCGCAGCTCGCACCACGCCGCCATGATCCGCACCGCTTCGTGATAGCCGATCGCGATCGGCCAGATCGTGCGCTTGCTCTCGCGGCCATGTTCGTCGCGATAGTCCAGCGTGATTTTCTTGCCCTCGTGAATCTGGGCGCGTGTCCGCACCATGTCGATACGATCAGGTTCCCGGTTCCAGACCGACCGCGCGCGGCTTGCAGGTTCGAGAACGAAAGGCCGCAACCGTTCCGGAACCGTGTCGGCGATCTTCGCCATCAGGTCCTGCGCGGCGCGTGCCAGCACGGGATCGGCATGGCCTACCACCCATTGCGCGCCGAGCACGGCGGCTTCGATCTCGTCGGGCGTCAGCATCAAGGGCGGCAGGTCGAATCCCTTCTCCAGGATGTAGCCCATGCCGGCCTCGCCGCGGATCGGAACGCGCTGTTCGATCAGGGTGGCGATGTCGCGATAGATGGTGCGTTTCGAGGTCTCGAGTTCGGCCGCGATCGCGTCCGCCGTCAGCGGCTTTCGCGTGCGCCGGAGCACCTGAATGATCTGGAACAGCCGGTCGGCGCGTCTCATGGCGGATCTCTATCCCTGGGTCTCTTAGTTCACTTTTCGTACGCCCGCCTGGCCGATGCTGACAGCATGTTGGCAGCAGGGGGTCGGTATATCGGGACAACACCTCAACTGAAGGGAATTTGTCCATGACGATTTTCAGCGAATTTGGTCCCCTGGGAGGCCGCCGGCGTCTTGCGAATAGCGAGGTCTTCGCCCTGGAACAGCTGGTTTCCATCCACTGCGTCACGTCAGATCTGCGCTGGGCGATGGTCGAGCTGGCATGGCGCTCATTCACAGCAATGTGCGCCTTTGCGCAAGGGCAGTTGCTGTCGCGGGCCCGTGGGCGCCGTGCGCCGCGGGAAGAGGAAGGTCGCGGCCGGCATTGCTGCTGCTGACACCACGGTGGCAGCAGGGCGTCGCTAGGCTTTCCCCACGTTCTTGAGGAAATCAGGAGTTTTTCGGATGATCACGCTCTATGGCTTCGGCCCCGGCTTTGGCTTGCCGGAAATCAGCCCCTTTGTGACCAAGACCGAGGTCCAGCTCAAGATGGCTGGACTTGCCTATCGCAAGGAGAAGGCGATGCCGCCGGCCTCGCCCAAGGGGCAGCTGCCATACATCGTCGACGAGGCGGAGAGCGTCGCCGATTCCACCTTCATCCGCGCCCACATCGAGGGCAAATACGGCTTCGATTTCGACGCGCCGCTGTCGCTGCAGGCACGGGCGCAGGCCTGGGCGTTCGAGCGGATGATCGAGCATCACGTCTATTGGGCACTGGTCGGCGCCCGCTGGGTCGATACCGAGAATTTCGCCAAGGGGCCGGCGCATTTCTTCGACGGTGCGCCGGACCACCTGCGTGAGAAGCTGCGCGAGGACGCGCAGTTCCGGGTGGCGGAGAACTACCTGCTGAGCGGTCTCGGCCGCCACGCTCCGGAAGAGGATGTCGATCTTGCGATCCGTTCGCTGTTTGCGCTGTCGGTTCAGCTCGGCGACAAGCCCTATCTGTTTGGCGACACGCCTTGCGGCACCGATGCCACCGCCTTCGGCGCGATTGCCGGCATCCTGACGCCGTACTTCGAATCTCCGCTGCGGCAGCAGACCGAAAAGTTCGGCAACCTGACCGCCTATGTCGACCGGATGATGCTGCAATATTATCCGGAGTTCGGCTGGGCGCCGCTGCAGCAGGAGGCTGCGTAAGCAGCTCTTTTCACGCATCTCCGGCGTGCCGGGCAGGAACCGGCACGCTCCAGCGGCCTGAGTGACCTCCGTCACATCGCATGGAGTTGAGGGCGTCTACGTTCCCGATCACAGCAGGCGATACTCGCGCTGCATCAAATCGGGAGAATGACTATGACGATCAAGAAACTCATTGTGTCGGCGATTGCAGTTCTCGCTCTGAGCACCGCCTCGCTGTCCAGCGCGGCTTTCGCCGGCGGGCGCCACGGTGGCCACGGCCACGGGCATGGCGGCCATCACCATGGCCATCATCACCACGGCCACCACCATCACGGCCACCACCATCACCATGGCCATCACCACCACGGCCATCATCATCACGGCCACTACCACCACGCCCATGGCTACGGCTGCTGGCGGGTGACCTCCTACGGCGTGATCAACGTTTGCCGCAGCTATTATTGATCGGATGACGTTTGAGAACTCGCCCGTGGACGACACGGGCGAGTTTTCATTTTGGAGCCAGCCGAACTGACCAGTTCGCCGCGCCGGGCCGGCCTTTCAAGCGGCGAGCTCTGCCGCGAGCTTCGCGGTGCGGCCGTTCCGCGGCGCAGTCACCGGGTTGCGGCGCGACGACGCGATCAGGCGCAATCCAACAGTGCGGTGTTTTGTGGCTGGCGCTCACCCGGGCCCGGCCGCGGGACGAGCCGCACCGGTACGGACGACGGCGTCACCGAGACCGTAGCTGAAAAGGTCACGGCGACGTCGTGTACCGGGACCAGTTCGAACTCCCGAAGCATGGCGCTCAGGAAGTGCGTGCACAGGTGCTCGGCCTGGTGGCGCCCGATGCAATGGCGCACGCCGGCGCCAAACGGCATGGCGGTCGCGATCGACTCGGCCGGGCGCTCGCCGCCGGGTCCGGCAGCGAACCGGCTCGGGTTGAATTGCGCGGCGTTGGCGAACAGCGCCTCGTTGAGGCCGATCGCCGTCTTCATCCACATCACGTTCGTCTTCGGCGGGATCGTGATGCCCCCCACCTCGATCGACTGGCTTTCCGAGATCTTCGAGCTGAACGGAACGGCCGGGAACAGGCGCATCGTTTCATGGATCACGTTCAGCACGAAGACATCACCCGGACTCTTCCCGGCGTCTTTCGCCTGCAGGATACCGGTTTGAAAGACTTCCGTTTTCCGGACTCCGGTTTTGAGGATTTCGGCTCGCGCCTGGTCCTGCACATCGGGGTTTCGGGACAGCAGATAAAGCGCCTGGGCGAGCGTATAGCTCATGGCGTCCGTTCCTCCCGCCACCAGCGAGATCAGTTCCTCGACACACTCCTTGTGGCTCCAACTGGCCTTGCCGCCGGTCGGGGCCAGCTTCAGGCCGACCAGCGCTCCCAGCACGTCCCGCGGCGGCCCACCCGCTACGCCCGCCGTCACACGGCGTTGCAGCCGTCGCTCCACCGCGGCTTCGAGGTGATCGAACAGGTAGCGATAGGCGACCCTGGCCCGCCGCGCTCGCACCGGAAACAGCCGCCGCACGAAGAAGGGATGAAATGCCCGGAAGCTGATCGCTTCCTCAAGCTCCCCGATCGCCGCCAAATACTCCGAGAGGTCCGGCCGCTGCTCCCACTCCGGGCCGCAGAGGAAGGCGCCCAGACTGTTTGCACTCCAGTGATGCAGATCCGCTTTCAGGCTGCCATGCCGGGTCTCGCCGGATTTCCAGGTTCGAAGATAGAGTGCGGAGACCTCCTCCAGACGGCTAGCCCCTTGCAGCACGGCCTTCGGCGCAAATTGCGGGTTCATCTGCTGCCGGTGCGCGGTGTGCCTCTCGCCCCTCTTCAGGCCCATCAGGCTTCGGGGCAGCACGGTATTGTCGGCGACCCGGTTCGAATCCATGTCCTTGTGCCCGAGCTCCTTCGGTGCGATCGAGAGCGAGACGAACGGCGTATTGCCCCATGCCATGTGGAGCTTCACGACCGGACCGTACACGCGATGCAGCTCCACGAGCGCCCGATCCCGGGCGCCATGTTCGTGGAGCAGCAGGGATCTGAGGGCACCGACGAAGAACGAAGGTTTTGGGCCGGGAATGTGGGCATATCCTCGAAACTCGCGCCATCGAAGCGCCATAGCGACGACCAGAAGTCCGAGCGGAGCCAGCGTCAGGGGCGCGAGCAACCAGGCTTCCGATAGATCCCGGACGCTCGCAAAGGCGAAACCGGAAGCGAGCAGCACGACGGCGATCGTCAGGCCGTAGACGCATTCGTAAAAATTCAAAAGGACTGCCGTACGCGTCATTGCCGGTCTCCGCTTGAGGACACGCGGCAATCGCAGCAAAGGAGCCAATAACGGCCGGCAGACCGGGCCCCGCCACTTACCTCGCGTGTCGCCAATTTGAGCGGGCAGCCGTGGTCGCCGGCGTTAGTTTGGCGTTACGGGGGCGTTAAAAATGAACGCGCACAGCGTGATCGTGATGCGGTTCGAACGAATATCCGGAGCCAATCCTGATACCCGCCTTACCTGGCGCAATTCATCGTGCGCGCGGGACGGCGCACTGCCTGCCGCCGGGTATGAAGAGATTTTGCACCGTTGCAGGGGTGGCGCACCCGTGAGCCAGACCCCTTCGGCCGCGCACCGCGCCGACTACAGCGGACGCAGCTCCGCCTGTTCCAGCCAGTGCGTCATGCCCATATTGCGGTACATTTCCCGGCTCTCGGATGCCCGGCACGGCTCAGCGCCACGCCTTGACTTAATTGCGCCACTGACACCTACGTACAGCGGAGGTTGGTGTCCAAGAGCTGCACGCGTCGCGGCATATGACGCAGGCATCCGATCCGATCGACAAGATCACATTCCGTCCAACTCAGCCAAATTGGAATACACCAATGGCCAATCCGGTCGCTCTCCTCTCGCGCCCAACGTTGACGTTCGCGCCGGGACTGACTTGTACTGAGCTTGGTGAACCGCCGAGGGGGAGCATCTGGTGACTAAGCTGGTGATAGACACCGATCCGGGCTGGGACGATGCCCTCGTCCTGGTCCTGCTGCTCGCCAAGCGCGACATCGACGTGCTCTGCGTCACCACGGTCTGGGGCAACGAGGACATAGCAGATACCACCACCAACGCACGACGCATGACCTACTGCTGTGGACGTCCCGATATCCCCATCTATGCAGGGTGCATGCAGGCCCTCAAGCCAGTCTCAATCGATGTGCCGTGCCCGCCAAGCAGTGTCGTGCGGGCGCTACCCCCTCTCGGGACAGTCGTGAACGGAACATACGCGCCCGAGATGCTAACAGCTATGGCGAGGGCGCATGGGCCGGAGCTGACCATCCTTGCCATCGGTTCGATGACGAATATCGCCGCGGCCATCGAAGGCGACAGGGCGGCGATGAAGACGGTCGGCACTGTTGTCGTCACTGGGGGAACATTCACGGAGAGGAAGACCCACGAGTTCAATCTTGGCAGCGATCCGCTCGCCACCAACAAGCTGCTCGAAGCGGAATTGAACCCGGTGATGATTACGTTTGACGTCGAGATGACGATGAACAAGGGGGACTGGGCTCAGCAGACGATGAAAGATATGAAAACGAAGTGGGCGACTTTCTACGCGAAGGTGATCCAGGACCAGCTGGATCAGCACAACTACGAAGCAAACGAGGGCGTCTTTGACCAGTTGGGGGCCCTCTATGCGCTCCAACCGTCACTGTTCAACATTGAACCGATGACGATTCGCGTCGAGTCTGGCAGGATCATCCGGGATCCGGCGGGCCACCCCGCCCGCGTCGCGACAAGCGTCAACATAGACGCAGCCTACGACCTGCTTTTCAAGCGGCTCGCCTAGGCCTGTTGGCGCCGCTCAGCTTCGGCCCGCTCCAGCCAGAACGACATGTCGAGATCGCGGTACATCGTCGCCGCCGTGGAGAAGTGCTCGGTGGCTCGCTTGGGCTCACCCGTGCCCTGGTACAGCCTGCCGAGGCCGAGGTGGCAGTGTGCGATCAGCGGACGCATGCCGATCTCTTCGGCAAGCACCAGCGCATCGCTGTAGTGGCGCAGGGCCTTTTTTGGCGACTCATCGCGGGCAGCGACGTCGCCGAGCAGCCTAAGCGCCCTTGCCTCATAGCCGCGTTGACTGCCTTCTCGGGCAAGGGCGAGGGCGCGCGTGAGAAATCCCGACGCGTCTGCGAACCGGCCGGCCAACGCGCACGCTTCGCCCAAGAACACCATGAAGTTCGGCTGGCCCACGCGATGTCCCATCGCCTCGAGGAAGCCGAGCCCGCGCTCCAACAACGCGATGCCCTCGTCCGTCCGTCCCGACATCGCGTAGGCGTACCCCAGCATGCCGGAAAGGAGCGCTCCGTTGTAGGTCTGGTTCCACTCGCGTGCCACCGCCAGCGCGCGTTCCAGCACATCGATGGCGCGGCCGGGTTCGCCCCTGCAGATCCGGAGATAGGCGACATACCAGCAGGCGATGGTCAGAGTGTAGGGATCATCCAGTGCCTCGGCGAGGCCGATGGCTCCTTCAGCGTGGACGATCCCTCGCTCGTATTCTCCGCCGTCGGTGCAACACCAAGTCAGGTAGGCGCGGGCGATCACGGCCGGAAATGCGGTGAGGCCGAACCGTTCCCGGCTCCGCTCGCCGTCGAGCAAGCGCACAACTGTCAGGAACAGATCCTCTGCTCGTCGATAGTCACCCGTCCACAGGTAGGCCGCCCCGAGGTACAGATGCCCGGTCACCTGCAACGGTACATCCTCAAGCGACGCCGCGATGGTGCGAGCGGTCTCGCCGAACGCGATCGCCTCCCGCAGATCCCCGGCCAGCGCCAAGGCGTGGCACATATGGACGCCGAGCTGGCCCAGTCGCCGTTGATCCCCGAGTGCCCTGGTCGGACCTTCGGCCTGCCGAAGGCAGTCGAGGATGCGCTCGAACGCTCCGAGCGGCAACAACGACCCTTTCAGCTCGAAGCGGAGATCGACAGCCAATTCCAGCGCCTCGCGGCTCGTGGACTGCGCCTCGACGAGTTGTAGCGCCTGCTCGAAGAACTCCACGGCCTCGTGGTGCGCCCATCGCGCCTGCGCCAGCCGCCCCGCCTTGACCCAGTAGCCCATGGCCTCGCTGGCACGCCCGGCCTCGGTGAAATGATGGGCGACCACCTCAGGTTGGGTCTCGGCCAGCGCCGGGAATCGCTCGATCAGCCCTGCAGCGATGCTCGCATGCAGCGACTGCCGCCGGCTTCTCAGCATGGTGCTGTAGGCGGCGTCCTGCACCAGAGCGTGCTTGAACGTGTAGGTCGCCTCCGGCGTCGCTCCGCGCCGGGAGATGAGGCCGGCGCCGGTCAGCCGTTCGAGCGCCGCGTCGAGGTCGAACGGCGCCAAGGTTGACACCGCGGCGATCAACTCGTGGGAGAACTCCCTTCCGATCGCGGCGCCGATCTGGGCCACGTCCTTGACCGAGGTGAGCCGATCGAGGCGCGCCACCAGCGAAGCCTGCAGCGTCGCTGGAATGGCGAATTCCGGCAGCGGCCCGTCGAGCGCGTAGCCCTCGTCGGTCTCGCGAAGGACGCCGCTCTCGATCAGCGCGCTGGTCAGTTCCTCGATGAACAGCGGCACGCCATCTGCGCGCGCGAGGACCTGATCGACGACCGCGTCGGGCAGCGCCTTGTCCCTGGCGACGCCGGCAATGATGCCGGCGCTGTCGCGACGGCCGAGGCGGTTCAAGGGCAGCATCGACACATGCGGCTCACCGATCCAGTTCGGCCGAAGCTCGGGCCGTCCCGTGACCACCAGCAGGACCGGCAGGCTGGCGGCACGGGCAACCATTCGTTCGAGCAAATCCTGTGATGTCGGATCGATCCAGTGGGCGTCCTCGACGAGGATCAGCACGGCGCCCTGCGCCGCGGCGCCGACGAGTTGATCGAGAAGCGCGGCGAGGGTCATCTCCCGCTTCTGCTGCGGGCTGGCCGCCACGGCCGGATAGCGCTCGTCCGCCGGCACCCCCAACAGCTCGGCGATCAGCGCCACGTCGCGGGGCAGATTTTTCGCCGTCGGCCTGAGCAGGGCGTCCAATCTGTCGAGCTTCGCGCTGCAGTCGCTGCCGTGCTCAAATCCCGCGGCCTGCTCGAGCTGCGTAATCAACGGGTAGAGCGGGCTCTGGGTATGGTGTGGCGAACAGAAATAGCGCAGTCGGGCATGCGGCTCGCCCTCGAGCCTGACCAGCAGGGTTTCAGAAATCCGCGACTTGCCGATGCCGGGCTCTCCGGAGAGCAGCACGACTCGCCCTTCGCCGTGCTTGGCCTGATCCCAGCGGCGCAGCAGCAGCTCGATCTCCTCCTGCCGGCCGACCAGTGCGGACTGCGCACTGGAGCGACGCGCCTCGAAGCGGCTGACGCCGGCGGCTTCGCCGCGCACCTGCCATGCCTCGACCGGCTGCGGCAGGCCCTCCATGTCGATCGAAGCCAAGGCGCGGCAGTCGAACATCCGGCCCACCAGCCGATGCGTGCTGGCAGCGATCACGACCTCGCCGGGCGACGCCAGGGCTTGCAGTTGCGCAGCCACGTTTGGCGCCTCGCCTATCGCAACGCGCTGCCCGGTATCCGCCGGTCCTAGCTGCTCGCCAACGACAACCAGCCCCGTGGCGATGCCGACGCGCACCTGAAGGGGCCCGCCGGAACCAGCCGTCAGCCCGCGGACTGTATCAAGGATCGCAAGGCCGGCGCGCACAGCCTGCTCGGTGTCATGTTCGCCTGACGCCGGGTAGCCGAAATAGACGAGCACGCCATCGCCGAGGTACTGGGCGACGAATCCGCCGAATTGCGACGCCGCATCGTCGATCACCGTATGGAAAGACGCAATCAAATCGCGCATGTCCTCAGGGTCGAGACGCGCCGAAACCGCCATCGAATCGACGACGTTGCACGCCAGGATGGTGAGCTGTCGTCGCTCGGGGCTGCCCGGGCCGACCGCCGTCGCAGAAAATGCCGCCTCGATTGGCGCTGCGGTATTACCGGCGTTCAGCTCCTGCGCGGGATCGCCCCCAATGTCGGCAACGGGTACTGCGACCGGCGGCGAACCGGGTCCTGTCCGACCGGGCCTGGTGTTCGCCCCGTCAGCGGGCGAGCTACCTTGCGGCGGTGCGCTGCGCAGCCCGGCGGCGAGCGATTTGGTTGCCGCGTCGGGGTCGGTATTCAGCTCGTGCCTGAGCAACGCGACAAGGTCCTGGTAGTGCTTGAGGGCTTCGGCCTTGCGTCCCGTGGCGGCCAGTGCCCTGACAATCAACCGATGGGCGTCCTCGCGCAAATTGTTGAGCGCGATGGCACGCTGGCCGGCCTTCAGAGCATGTTCGGCGCGACCTGCGGCGAGCTCCTGTTCACCGAGCCCCATCATGGCGCCAAGCGCAAGCTCCAGCAGCCTCTCGCGTTCAGCTGCGAGCCATTCGTTCCAGCCCTCTTCTCCGACGCTAACATCATCGATCAACCGGCCCCGATAGAGGTCGCCCGCCGCACTCAACGCATCGCGATTGCCCTCGCGGACCAAGGCCTCAAACCGGCCGACATCGCACTGCATGACCTGCGCATTGAGCGAGATGACCTCGCCGTCGCTATCGAGGGCGTTCTGGCCGAGCACCTTGCGCAGCCGGAAGAGGGCCTGGCGCAGGTTCTGCTTGGCTTGCGCGTCGAAATGGGAGCCCCACAGAAGGGCAGTCAGCTTCTCGCGTGGCTGCGGCTGCGGCGCCGTACAGCCGAGGTAGGCCAATAAGGCCGCAAGCTTCTTGCTCGGCAATTCGACAACGCCATTCGGCCCGGTCAGCTCGAACCGTCCCAGCAGCGAAAGATGAAATATCGGAGACGACGCGCCTTCCGTTGGCGCACGCGAAGTTCGCACGGTGATGCCCTTCCAGGTAGTGCATTCTACACTTTTCACGGTCCGCCAAGCAAATTTAACGCGACAGTGACGCCTGGCTAACGCCGGGGACGATGGCGGCAGGCTTCTGTCACGCCAGCGATGTGCGGGGACATCCCGATCGCAAAAATCGGAGTATCACCATGCGTGCCTATACACAGTTTGAATCAGGCGAAGATCATCTGCGCCTCGGTGCGATCTTCAGCCTGCTTGCCACGTGGTGGCAGCGAGCCTGTTTCAGGGCAGAGTTGCGCGCGGATCTCAGAGACAAGCCCGATTTTCTGCACGATATCGGCATCGGCCTGCACGAAGCGCAAGCCGAAGCGTCGCGGTTGTTCTGGGAACCTTTGCTACTGAAGCACCGATAGTCCGGGAACGCAATCCGATGCTGCTGCGGACTTGGGCTCCACCAAGAGCCTCGAAATCACGGGCGGGCATGCCTTGAATAACCTGATCGCAATCTACATTGCATGGATCGTTGCTCAGACCGGCTTGCTGGCTCCGGATCATCCGCCGATCAATTTCGTGTCAGCAACGGAACTGGCCAGACGCTTTGGCTCGCCGGAAAATAGCGGGTTGGAGTTGCAAGCGCTCTATAATCGTAGCGAGGGCTCCATTTACCTGCCGCGGCAATGGTTACCGAATGATCTTCGGCAGAAGAGCGCCCTGTTGCATGAACTCGTCCATCACGTGCAGAGGTTCAACAAGATAGAGCTGCCTTGTATTGCCGCTTATGAGCGCCAAGCCTACGACCTGCAAATCAAATGGTTGCGCGAACAAGGGGTGGACGATCCATATGATCTAATCAAGACAAACGAGCTGAGCATCTACATGGTGAGCGTTTGTCGTGACGGATCGTAACGGTGTCACCCATCGGCTAGATAAGCCCACCGATCTCGCCTGCTTGTGATTTCACGTCATGGCGCCGCCGATGCAGGCTGGCCCTTCAATGCGGCCAGTTCTGCTTCGAGCTCGGCGATGCGGGCGTCGCGCGAGGCCAAGGCGGTGGCGACGTCGCCAGCGTCGAATTTTTGCGGGATGTGCTGCGGACAATTGGTGTCCCACGCCGAGATCCGGAACAAGATGACCTGTTCCGGCCGCGCCTTGTATCCCTTCGGCATCAACGCCTGCGTCAGCGCCGGGTCGTCATCGACAACGCGCGCCTCGCCCCAGATCTTGACGCGCCTGCGGTGCGCATAGTCCATCACGAAGATATGCGCTTGCGGGTTCTCCGAGAGATTGCCTTGCGTGATGTATTGCCGGTTGCCGCTGTAATCGGCGAACGCGATCGTGTTCTTGTCGATGATTTTGACAAAGCCCTTCGGGCCGCCGCGATGCTGGATGTAGGGGTGGCCGGCGGCCGAGGCGGTGGCGAAATAGAAACTGTTGGTTTCGCCCAGGAAGCCCGCGAGATTCTCGTCGATCTCGGTGCGCCAGCCGCCGTTCTCTTCGACGCGGGCATAGGCGTCGCGCGATCCCTTGCGGGCCTGCACCGCCTTCACGGCCGGGGTGAAGGCCACATCGCTGGAATAGGTGTGAACGTCTGACATTGGAGCTGCTCCTGCCAAGTTCGGCGGCGCCGGTGCGCCTCTGCTGGTCATAAGATGCTCTCGCCAGGAATTAAAACAATCATCCCGGTTGACACGACACTATTGCAATATATGAAATAATGGCATGGACCGTATCGACGCCATGCAGGCCTTTGTCACCGTCGCCGATTTGCAGGGCTTTGCCCCTGCCGCGCGCAAGCTCGGGCTGTCGCCATCAGGCGTGACGCGGCTGATCGCGGCGCTGGAGGACCGTCTCGGCGCCCGGCTGCTGCAGCGGACCACGCGGTCCCTGACGCTCACGGACACCGGCGCCCGTTACCTGGAGCGCGCCCGCCAGATCCTCAGCGATGTCGAGGAGGCCGAAAGCGCAGCCGAGGGCGAGCGCACCAGGCCGGGCGGCCGGCTCTCGGTATCCGCCCCGAACGGTTTTGGGCGGCTTCACGTCAGCCCTGTGATGACGGCCTATCTCAAACGCTACCCCGATGTCTCGGCGGATTTGCGGCTATCGGACCGCATGATCAATCTGGTGGAAGAGGGCGTCGACCTCGCGGTGCGGATCGGCCACTTGCCGGACTCGACGCTGGTCGCGCGCCATGTCGGCGAGATGCGGCGGATCGTGGTGGCCTCGCAGGCTTATCTCAAACGGCGCGGCGAGCCCAGGACGCCGGAGGCGATCGCGACCCACGATACCATCCATTTCGGCGCCATGACCGCTGCACCGGATTGGCGCTTCGCCGCCGAAGGCCGTGAGATCCGCGTCTCCAGCACGCCGCGGTTTACCTCCAACAGCGCCGACGCCGCGATCCAGTATGCGGAAGCGGGCGGCGGCCTGACCCGGGTGCTGGCCTATCAGGCCGCCGATTCACTGAAAGCAGGAAGGCTCCGCATCGTACTGGCGGAATTCGAGCAGCCGGCGCTGCCGATCCACATCGTCTACCCGACCTCGCGGCTGCTGTCGGCCAAGGTGCGCACCTTCATCGATCTGGTGACCGAGACTGCGGATTGGCATTTCGGCTGACTGAAACCGTCCGCGTCACGCTTGTTCTGTTGCGATGGGCGCCTTCTTCGGCACCACGCGGAACGTCGCGTTGGCGCGCGCGATCACGATGTCATCGGCCTTGATCAGGCTTTGCGCAAAGCAGATGGTGCGGCCGGTCTTGATCACCTCGGTCTCGATCGCGAGCCATTGCCCGACCTCCGCGGTGCCGATGAAGTCAACCGCGAGCCCGATCGTCACGAATGACGTCGTCCAGTTCGTCGCCTGCGCGCAGCTATAGCCCATCGCGTTGTCGGAGAGGGCAGCGATCAGCCCGCCATGAATCAGGCCGCGGCCGTTGGTGTGCGGTTTTGCAAGCCGCAGCCCGATGACCACGGCCTTGTCGGTCCGCTTGGCATAGAGCGGCTCCCACGGCTCGGTGAGCGGGCTCTTGCGGGTGTGAAGCTCAAAACCATCGGGGAT
The DNA here is from genome assembly GCF_018130165.1 of Bradyrhizobium sp. JYMT SZCCT0180. GTDB lineage: Bacteria > Pseudomonadota > Alphaproteobacteria > Rhizobiales > Xanthobacteraceae > Bradyrhizobium. Next base: position 111,478 of record NZ_JAFCLZ010000023.1, read on the forward strand.
TTCGCTGAGTGTCATGTGTGGCTCACGTGCTGACGATGTTGCTCGTCATTGAACGCAACGCGCCTGCGAAGTCACCGCCTACAAAGTTTTAAACGGGATTCGCGCGGGTGTTTGAAACCGCTTGTGGCAGAGCCGTATTGCGTCGTAAGCGCAGGCAGAGTCACCCGAGCCAGCAGCAAACTCAGCCTCATCCTGAGGAGCGGCCACTTGGCCGCGTCTCGAAGGATGGGCCCAACCTTGATTCTATTTGGGCCTCATGGTTCGAGACGCGCGAAGACGCGCTCCTCACCATGAGGGATAGCCACCACGCGAATGCCTACAACGGCAACCCCACATAATTCTCAGACAGCGACGCCGACGCAGCCTTCGAACTGACCAGATATTCCAGCTCCGCGAGCTGAATCCGCGCGCCAAACTCGCCCTGATCGGGGAATTTGTGCAGCATCGAGGTCATCCACCACGAGAACCGCACCGCCTTCCAGACCCGCGTCAGCGCCTTGGCCGAATAATTGTCGATCCCGGCACTGGACTTCTCGTCGTAATATTCGCGCAGCGCGCTCGAGAGGTAATGCACGTCGCTGGCGGCGAGATTCAGTCCCTTGGCGCCGGTCGGCGGCACGATGTGGGAGGCATCGCCGGCCAGGAACATTGTTCCGAACCGCATCGGTTCGGCGACGAAGCTGCGCAAGGGGGCGATGCTTTTTTCGATCGACGGCCCGGTGACGAGTTCATCGACCGCCTTCTGGTCGAGCCGGCGTTTCAGCTCATCCCAGAACCGCTCGTCCGGCCATTGGTCGATGTGGTCGTCCAGCGGGCATTGCACGTAATAGCGGCTGCGCTGGGTCGAGCGCATGGTGCACAGCGCAAAGCCGCGCGCATGGTTGGAATAGATCAGCTCATGGCTGACCGGCGGGGTTTCCGAAAGAATTCCGAGCCAGCCGAACGGATAGATCCGCTCAAAGGTCTGGATCGCCGAGGGTTTGACGCTGGCGCGGCTGACGCCGTGAAATCCGTCGCAGCCGGCGATGAAGTCGCAGGCGATCTCGTGGCTGACGCCGTCCTTGGTGTATGTGACGCGCGGATGATCGGTGTCGAAATCATGCGGTTTGACCTCACTGGCCTGATAGACCGTGGTGAGGCCGGCGGCCTTGCGCGCGTTCATCAGGTCGAGCGTCACCTCGGTCTGGCCGTAGATCATGACCGTCTTGCCGGTCGCCGCATGCATGTCGATGCGGTGCCGCGCGCCGCCGAACGCCAGTTCCACGCCATGGTGCACCAGGCCCTCGCGATGGGCGCGCGCGCCGGCGCCGACCTCGTCGAGCAGCGCCACGGTGCCCTCTTCCAGCAGGCCGGCGCGGATGCGGCCGAGCACATATTCCGGGGTCTGGCGCTCGAGAATGACGTTATCGATGCCGTAGCGGTGAAGTAGTTGCCCAAGCAACAATCCAGCCGGCCCGGCGCCTATGATTGCGACTTTAGTCCGCAATTGCTTGCTCCCATGGTCTGATACAGATTGGCACGCCGACGCTTGCGCGGGGTGTTGCAATGATAATTATATCATATAACAATTTTCGCAAAGGGCGTTGCTGCGAAACATTGTCGTTTGTTGCGCTGCACCGCAAGGCTGTCCCGTCGACGGACGCGTGGAAGCGCCGCACCAACGTCCGGCTTGAAAAGCCGCGCCAACTATATAACATGTTAACTAACAAGACCGGGCGCCAAGCCCGCCTTCATGCGCAAAGGGAGAGAATGCCGATGAGAAAAGCGTTTTTGGCGCTGCTGCTCGCCGCCAGTGTGACGCCTGCGATGGCGCAGGAAAAAAACTTCGAATTGAAACTGTCGCATTGGGTGCCGGCGTCGCACCCGCTGCAGAAGGCGCTGGAAGACTGGGGCTCCGCGGTCGAAAAGGAATCCGGTGGCACCATCAAGTACAAGGTGTTCCCGGCCCAGCAGCTCGGCAAGGCGTTCGACCATTATGACATGGCGCGCGATGGCATCGCCGACGTCACCTATATCAATCCGGGTTATCAGCCCGGCCGCTTCCCGATCATCGGCGCCGGTGAATTGCCGTTCCTGATGTCGGACGCCAAGGGCGGCTCGATGGCGCTCGACGCCTGGTACCGCAAATATGCCGAGAAGGAGATGAAGGACGTCAAGTTCTGCCTCGGCTTCATCCACTCGCCCTCCACGTTCCATTCGCGCACCAAGAAGATCGTGGTGCCCGACGACGTCAAGGGCATGAAGATCCGCCCCGCCCACGCCACCATGGCGAATTACGTCACCCTGCTCGGCGGCACCAACGTGCAGTCCTCGGCGCCCGAGGTCCGCGACATCATCGAGCGCGGCGTCGCCGACGCCGTCACCTTCCCGTGGGGATCGGTGCTGCTGTTCGGCATCGACAAGGTGACGAAGTATCACATCGAGGCGCCGATCTACGTCACGACCTTTGCCTTCGTGATGAACAAGGACAAGTACAACCAGATGTCCGACCGCCAGAAGAAGGCGATCGACAACAACTGCAACACCGAGGCCGCCGGCCGCGTCGGCGGACCCTGGGGCGACTACGAGAACTCCGGCGTTGCCAAGATCAAGGCGCTGCCCGACCACGAAGTCTACAAATTGTCGCCGGAGCAGACCGCGCTGTGGAAGAAGGCGTCCGAGCCGCTGATCAAGACCTGGGCGGACAACGTCAAGAAAGCCGGCGGCGACCCGGATGCAGCGATGACCGAGCTCCGCGCCGAGCTGACCAAGCACAACGCCTTGGCGCAGTAAAAGACTCGTGGTTCTCCCTCTCCCGCTTGCGGGGGAGGGCGGGGTGGGGGTGTCGCCGCGAGTCACGCTGTTCGAGTGGAGAGAGCCCCCACCCGCCGCGCTCTTCGAGCGCCATAGCCGAAGCTTCGCTTCGGCGTCTTTATCTAAGAACGGCCGCCGAAGGCGGCCTATGCTCCCCCGCAAGCGGGAGAGGTGAACTGAATTCCGGGCGCCACCGAATTTTCATCAACTCGCTTAAGTCTTAGGACCCCCACATGAATCGCGCCTCGATGGATCGTTTCATCGATACGATCGAATGGATCGCGGCGGCGTTTGTCGGCATTGTCGCCGCCAACATCTTCCTGGCCGTGCTGCTGCGTAACATCTTCAACTATTCGATCCCGGATTCCTTCGACATCGGCCGCATGATGCTCGGCATCCTGATCTTCTGGGGCATCGCGGCGACCAGCTATCGCGGCGGGCACATCACCGTCGATCTGGTCTGGGCCAATGTCGGCCCGAGATACCAGCGGATGATCGACGTTTTCGCCACCCTGGTGCTGCTGTTCGTGGTGGCGGTGCAGACCTGGACGCTGTTCGACAAGGTGCAGGGCACCTACAACGACAATGTCCTGACCTTCGACATGCGCATGCCAACCTGGCCGTTCTTCGCAATCGCGTGGGCCGGCGACGCCTCCGCGGTGCTGCTGATCGCGATCCGCACCTACCGCCTGATCTTCCATCCGGAAGACATCCATGATGCCAAAGAAACCACGGTAGAGTAGGGCATCATGAGTACCGACGCCGTCGCCATTCTCGGATTTGTCGCGCTGTTTGCGCTGATGTTGCTGCGCGTGCCCGTGGGCATGGCGATGGGGCTCGTCGGCGTCACCGGCTTTGGATACCTCGTCGGCTTTACCCCGGCGCTCAAGATGGTCGGCCAGACCTCGATGCGCACGGTGACCGACTATACGTTCGGCGTCATTCCGATGTTCCTGCTGATGGGCGCCTTCGTCAGCAATTCCGGAATGAGCCGCGAACTGTTTCGCGCCGCCAACGGCTTCGTCGGCCATCTGCGCGGCGGCCTCGGCATCGCCACGGTCGCGGCCTGCGGCGGCTTCGCCGCGATCTGCGGCTCGTCGGTGGCGACGGCCGCGACGTTCTCCGCCGTCGCCTATCCGGAAATGCGCCGCTTCGGCTATCCACAATCCTTCGCCACCGGCGTGATCGCGGCCGGCGGCACGCTGGGCGCGATGCTGCCGCCGTCGACGGTGCTGGCGGTCTACGGCATCATCACCGAGCAGGACATCGGCAAGCTGTTCATGGCCGGCATCATTCCCGGCCTGCTCGCCATGGCCATGTACATGATCACGATCTCCCTGATCGGCTGGTTCCGGCCCGACTTCCTGCCGAAGGGACCGCAAACCACCTGGCGCGAACGCTTTGCCGGCCTGAAAGACATCTGGGCGCCGGTGCTGCTGTTCGTCTTCGTGATCGGCGGACTTTACGGCCTGCCGTTCCTGCCGCGCTTTACGCCGACCGAGGCGGGCGGTGTCGGCGCCACCGGCGCGTTCCTGATCGGCGTCCTCACCGGGCGGCTGAACAAGGAAAAAATCCTGAATTCGCTGCTGCAGGCGACCCGCACCGCGGCGGCCGTCTTCACCGTGCTGATCGGCGCGTTGATCTTCGGCTATTTCCTCACGGTGACGCAGACCCCGCAAAAGGTCACCGAACTGCTCACCGGCCTCGGGCTCGGCCCCTACGGCATCCTCGCGCTGATCATGGTGATGTATCTGGTGCTGGGCTGCCTGATGGACGCGATGGCCATGATCATCCTGACGGTGCCGATCATCTTCCCGGTCATCATGCATCTCGGCTTCGACCCGATCTGGTTCGGCGTCATCATCGTGATGACGGTGGAACTCGGCCTGATCCATCCGCCGGTCGGCATGAACGTCTTTGTCATCAAGAGCGTGGTCAAGGACGTGTCGTTCACGACAATCTTCCGCGGCGTGATCCCGTTCGTCGTGACCGACCTGATCCGCCTGGTGATCCTGATTGCATTCCCGATCCTGGCGCTCTGGCTCCCGCAACGCATGATGGGGTAGAGCATGATCCGGAAAAGTGGGTACCGGTTTTCCCTCGACAAACGCGGAGCGTTTGCTCGAAGATCATGCTCCACTAAAGGACTTCCATGACGCCACAGCTTGAGACAAAGTATGTCTTCACGCTCACCGTCCGTATCGGCGAGGTGACCTCGGCCGGCGAGACCGGCCACGGCGTGCGCCGGATCATCCCGATCCTCGGCGGCGAGGTGCGCGGCGAGGGCGTCAACGGAAAGGTCTGCCCGTTCGGCGCGGATTTCCAGATTATCCGGCCCAACGAACTGATCGAGCTGGAAGCCAAATACGCCTTCGAGACCGACGACGGCGCGACCGTCTATGTCGAGAACAAGGGCCTGCGCTTCGGCCCGGTCGATCTGCTGCAGAAGCTAAAACGCGGCGAGCCGGTCGATCCCAAGCTGATCTACTTCCGCACCGTGCCGAAATTCGAGACCGGCCATGAGAAATACCGCTGGCTGATGCAAAACCTCTTCATCGGCTCCGCCGCCCGCCACGCCGACCGCGTCGTCATCGACGTCCATCAGGTGTTGTGAGGGAACGGTTTTTCCCCGTCATTGCGAGCGCAGCGAAGCAACCCATGGCACGCCCAGCCGAGGAATGGATTGCTTCGTCACTTCGCTCCCTTGCGCAAACGCTTTTGCGTTTGTCGCAGGCAATGATGGTTGCCTGCGACAAAACAACCCGACGGGCAAAATTCCGCTTCCCTCGTCGGGCAAATCAGCGGTTTGAATCGTCGCGTCCCGCCCGACAAGAGGGGCGTGCGCACGTCACGAACGCGCGGCGGGATGCGGTGGACGCTGGTTCACGCCTGACGACGGCGTGGATTAAGCGTACGGCAAAACCGTGTGGTCCTGGCGCCCGTTGCCGGCGTCAAGCTGTCGGATAAGCGCAAGCGGAAACGACAGCGACGGAGTCAACCAAGAACTCGTCTCCGGGGAGATCACGGCATAAGCCGTAAAGCCATTGCGCAGGGAAGGCCGGGTGTTCTCCGCTGCCCTGTATGCTCGTGTGCAGCCTACTTAGTGCAAACCGCACACGGGACCGCGGGTGCAGCGCGCACCCGGTCTTCCCTGCGCCCTCTCATTGGAGGGCAAGGAAGTTTCTGGCAAAGCTCGGGCGCAGTGCGTCGCGAGATCGCAAACTCATATTCAGTGTCATCGTCCGCCCGAGTGCGCAATTGCGCACGGGGGGCGGACGATCCAGTATCCCAGAGACGCCAATGATAGAACCGAGAAGTCGCGGCGTACTGGATCCCCGCCTGCGCGGGGATGACAGCGGAATGTGGGGCCGCACGTTCGCCGGGACGACGATAGGTAGAGGATTGACTCCCGCGCCAATAGTTATAAAATATAACTATTCTGGACGGGAAACAATAATCCATGGGAAACGCCGCTTCCGCAACCGCTGACCAGGCCGGATTGCTCACCATCGAGAAATCAGGCGCGGTGCTGACCGTGGGTCTCAACCGCCCCGCCAAGCGCAATGCGCTGAACGACGGCATCATCCTTGCGATCCAGGATTGCTTTGCCAATCTTCCCGAAGGGACCGGCGCGGTTGTCATTCATGGCATCGGCGACCATTTCTCCTCCGGTCTCGATCTGTCTGAACTGACCGAGCACGACGCCACCGAGGGCCTGCGGCACTCGCAGATGTGGCATCGGGTGTTCGACCGCATTCAATACAGCCCCGTGCCTGTCATCGCGGCGCTCAAGGGCGCGGTGATTGGCGGCGGGCTGGAGCTGGCCTGCGCCGCGCATATCCGCGTCGCCGAACCGTCAGCCTATTTCGCCTTGCCCGAGGGCCAGCGCGGCATCTTCGTCGGCGGTGGCGGCTCGGTGCGGCTGCCGCGGCTGATCGGCGTGGCGCGGATGACCGACATGATGCTGACCGGGCGGGTCTATTCCGCGACCGAAGGCGCCGCCTACGGTTTCTCGCAATATCTCACCGAAGCCGGCGGCGCGCTGCCCAAGGCGCTGGAGCTGGCCGAACGCGTCGCGGCCAATGCCCCGCTGACCAACTTTGCGGTGCTGCAGGCATTGCCGATGATCGCGGAAGCCAATCCGCAGGCCGGCCTCCTGATGGAATCGCTGATGGCCACGGTGGCGCAGAGCGACAAGGAAGCAAAACGCCGGATCCGTGAGTTTCTCGATCGCAAGACCGCCAAAGTGAAGCCGACATGAGCGCCAAGCCCAACATCTCCCCAAGTGAAAGCGCCACGCGCACCGGCAGCGCCCATCCGCTCCGCGCGATCTCGTTCGGCAATCCCGACGTCACGGTCGAGCGCCGCGATGACGGCACCATCTATCTCAGGCCGAAGCTCAAACTGCGCGACTACCCGGTTCGCATCACCGATCGCCTGCATCATTGGGCCCGGGAAGCGCCCGAGCGCGTCTTCATGGGGGAACGGGATGCGAGCGGCGGCTGGCGAAAAATCACCTACGCGCAACTGCTGACCTCGACGCGGCGCATCGCCTCGGCGCTGCTGGCGCGCGGGCTTTCGGCGGAAAAGCCGATCGTGATCCTGTCGGGCAATTCGGTCGACCATGCGCTGCTGGCGTTCGGCGCGCTCTATGCCGGCATTCCCTTCTGCCCGGTGTCGCCGGCCTATTCGCTGGTGTCGCGCGATTACGGCAAGCTCGCCTTCCTGATGAAGCTGTTGACGCCCGGCCTCGTCTTCGCCGACGACGCCACGAAATTCGCCGATGCGCTTGCCACCAACGTTTCGCAGGGAACAGAGATCGCGGCAACACGCGGCGAGGTGCCCGGCCGCGACGTGACGCTGCTGTCGGATCTCCTGGCGACGCCGGAGCATTGGCGCCTCGACGCGGCGCACGAGGCCATCGGCCCGGACACAATTGCAAAGTTCCTGCTGACGTCGGGCTCGACCGGTAATCCCAAGGCCGTCATCAACACCCAGCGGATGATCTGCGCCAACCAGGTGATGCTGCGCGAAACGCTGGCGTTCCTGATGGACGAGCCGCCTGTCATCATCGACTGGCTGCCGTGGAATCACACCTTCGGCGGCAACCACAATATCGGGCTGACGCTGTTCAACGGCGGCTCGATGTATCTCGACGAGGGCAAGCCGATGCCCGGCGGCATCGAGGAGACCGTGCGCAACCTCCGGGAGATTTCGCCGACAGTCTATTTCAACGTCCCCAAGGGCTATGAATCGCTGCTGCCCTATCTGCGCGAAGATTCAGCGCTGCGCGCAAAATTCTTCGGGCGGCTGCACGCGATGTTCTTCTCCGGTGCGGCGCTGTCGCCGTTCGTCTGGAACAGCCTCGACGAGCTCGCGGTGCAGGAGACCGGTTTCCGGGTGCCGATGCTGACCGGCCTCGGCGCCACGGAAACCTCGCCGTTCTTCATGTCGGTACGTCCCGACACCAGCCGCTCCGGCCATGTCGGCCTTCCCGTGCTAGGCAACGACGCAAAATTGCTGCCCAACAACGGCAAGCTGGAGGTCCGCGCCAAGGGGCCAAACGTCACGCCGGGGTACTGGCGTCAGCCCGAACTGACCGCGGCGGCATTCGACGAGGAAGGCTTTTACAAATTCGGCGATGCGCTCAAGCCTGTTGATCCCGACAATATCGACGCCGGCTTCGACTTCGATGGCCGCATCGCCGAGGACTTCAAGCTTGCCAGCGGCACCTGGGTCAGCGTCGGTCCCTTGAGGGCGCGCTTCGTCGCGGCCTGCGCGCCCTTGGTGCGCGACGTCGTGATCGCCGGCATCAACCGCGACGAATTGTCGGCGCTGGTGATGCTCGATCTCGACGGCTGCCGTCTGATCAACCCGAAACTTCCTGCGAACGATCTCGCGGCAGCGGCGTCTGATCCGCTGATCCGCGCGGCGTTCCGCGAGCGGTTTCAAAAGCTGCTCGCCGATGCCACGGGCTCGTCGAACCGGATCACGCGCGCGGTGCTGTTCGATGCGGCACTGTCGATCGATCGCGGCGAAGTCACCGACAAGGGTTCCATCAACCAGCGTGCGGTAATCGAGCATCGCAGCGCGCTGATCGAGCAGATTTATGCACCGGCGCCGCCGGCGCAGGTCATCGCGCTGAAATGAATTCCAGGAATTCAACTTCGAGAAGATTTGACCAGGGAGAAACACAATGCAGTTGAAAGATCAGGCCGCCATCGTCACCGGTGGCGCATCCGGACTGGGCGCCGCCACCGCGCGCCGGCTTGCCGCGCAGGGCGCCAAGGTCGCGGTGTGCGACCTCAACGCCAAGCTCGCTGAAACCGTCGCCGCCGAAATCGGCGGCGTCGCTGTGGTTTGCGACGTCTCGGACGCCGTCTCGGCCGAAGCGGCCGTCGCCGCCGCCGCCAAGGCGCATGGCCCGGCCCGCGTCCTGGTCAATTGCGCCGGCATCGGCGTTGCCAAGCGCGTGATCGGCAAGGAAGGCCCGATGGCGCTCACCGATTTCGACCGCGTGATCAGGGTCAATCTGATCGGCTCGTTCAACATGCTGCGGCTCGCAACCGCAGGGATGTCAAAGCTGGAGCCGCTTGAGTCAGGCGAACGCGGCGTCGTGATCTCGACCGCCTCGGTCGCAGCCTATGACGGCCAGATCGGGCAATCAGCCTACTCGGCTTCCAAGGGCGGCATTGTCGCGATGACGCTGCCGATCGCGCGTGAACTGGCGCAGTTCGGCATTCGCGTGCTGACCATCGCGCCTGGCCTGTTCCTCACGCCGCTGCTGGCCAATTTGCCGCAGGAGGCGCAGGACTCGCTCGCCGCCGCGATCCCGTTCCCGCGCCGGCTCGGGCAGGCCGACGAGTTTGCCTCGCTCGCGCTGCATATGATCGACAACCCCTATCTGAACGGCGAAGTGGTGCGGCTGGATGCCGCGCTCCGCATGGCCCCGCGCTAAGTATGGTCGGTTGACTTCTCCCTCGCCCCGCACTTGCGGGGTCGAGACGAGCGAAGCTCGCTCTTAGAGGGTCGGGGTGAGGGGCTCTATCCGCTAACGCCGGTGTCAATTGATAGACCGGTACCCCCTCACCCGGATTGCTTCGCAATCCGACCTCTCCCCGCAAGCGGGGCGAGGTGACCTGAACGCCGGCACCTGTTCATGAGGCTCTAGGGACATCCAATGTTCGTTAACCGCCGCGACGTGCAGATCCAGTGGGGCGATTGCGACCCCGCCAACATCGTCTATTACCCGCGCTACTTCGCGATGTTCGACGATTCGACCTCGATCATGTTCGAGGCGGTCGGTTTTTCGAAGCAGGACATCATCCACAAATACGGTCTCGTCGGCATTCCCATGGTCGATACGCGGGCGAAATTCCATATCCCCTCGACCCATGGCGACTGGATCAGAATCGAAAGCCGGATCGAGAGCTTCAAGCGCTCCAGCTTCGAGGTGGTCCATAACGTGTTCAAGGGTGAAGCGCTGGCGATCGAGGCGTTCGAGACCCGCGTGCTGGTCGGCAAGCATCCGGACGATCCCGCGCGGCTGAAATCAGCTCCGATGCCGCCGGAGATCATCGAGCGGTTCACGCGGGGCTGAGGCATAGATGGCTGACTTGTTAGCTGACTTGGCGCGTTGCATGACCTAAAGAAGGGGCTGAATTGGCGACCGATTTTTGATCTAAAATTAGAACAATATCCAAGGGAGGAATGAATGAAGAGGTTTTATCTGTCCGCTGCCGTGATTGCGGCGTCGCTGGCACTGCCGGCCGTGCCCGCGTTGGCGCAGGCCAATGAAATCGTCATCGGCATCACCGTCACGACCACCGGCCCCGCCGCGGCGCTCGGCATTCCCGAGCGCAATTCGCTCGACTTCGTGCCGAAAGAAATCGGCGGCGTGCCGCTCAAGCTGATCGTGCTCGACGACGGCGGCGATCCGACCGCCGCCACCACCAATACGCGGCGCTTCGTCACCGAATCGAAGGCCGACATCATCATGGGTTCGTCCACCACGCCGGCAACGGTCGCGGTCGCCACCGTCGCTAACGAGGCCGGCATTCCGCATTTCGGCCTCGCGCCGTTCCCGATCAACGAAGCCCGCATCAAGTGGTCGGTCGGCATGCCGCAACCGATCCCGATCATGGGCAAGGTGTTGTACGAGCACATGAAGGCGCACGGCATCAAGACCGTGGGCTATATCGGCTACTCGGATTCCTACGGCGACCTGTGGTTCAACGACTTCAAGGCTCAGGCCATTCCGATGGGAATAACCCTCGCCACCGAGGAGCGGTTCGCGCGTCCGGATACGTCGGTTGCAGGGCAGGTGCTCAAGCTCGTCGCCGCCAATCCCGACGCCGTTCTGGTCGGCGCCTCCGGCACCGCCGCGGCGTTGCCGCAGACGACGCTGCGTGAACGCGGCTACAAGGGCCTGATCTATCAGACCCACGGCGCCGCCAGCATGGACTTCATCCGCATCGCAGGTGCTGCGGCGGAAGGCGTGATCATGGCCTCTGGGCCGGTGATGTCGCCGGAAACCCAGCCGGACTCGGCGCTGACCAAGAAGCCGGGCCTCGCGCTCAACACTGCCTATGAAGCCAAGTACGGCGCCAACAGCCGCAGCCAGTTCGCCGGCCATTCCTACGACGCCTTTGAAGTCCTCAAGCGCGTCGTTCCGCCCGCGCTGAAGGCCGGCAAGCCCGGCACGCCGGAATTCCGTGAAGGCCTCCGTCAGGCCCTGCTGACCGAACGCGACATCGCCGCCAGCCAGGGCGTCTACAACTTCACCGAAAAAGACCGCTACGGCCTGGACGACCGCTCGCGCATCATCCTGACCGTGAATAACGGGAAGTACGTTCCGGCGAAGTGAGGAGAGTCGTAGGGTGGGCAAAGCGAAGCGTGCCCACCACTACCTCCACGAAGAATGGTGGGCACGGCGCAAGAGCGCCTTTGCCCACCCTACTTGCCTAAATCGCGCTCTCGCCCTCGTGCGTGAAGCCGAGATAGCTCGCGGCGACGCGCGCGTTGGTGGCGATGTCGCTGGCCGGGCCGCTCAGGACGAACTCGCCGAGCTCCATCACGTAGGCACGGTCGGCGATCTTCAATGCGGCCTGCGCGTTCTGTTCGACCAGCAGCACCGAGACGCCGGCCGCTCGTAACTCGCCGATGGTGCGGAAGATGTCGGCGACGATGATCGGCGCGAGGCCGAGGCTCGGCTCGTCCAGCATCAACAGCTTCGGCGCGCCCATCAACGCGCGGCCCATCGCCAGCATCTGCTGCTCGCCGCCGGAGAGCGTGCCGGCGAGCTGCTTGCGCCGCTCCTTCAGCCGCGGAAACAGCGTGTAGACCCGCTCGAACGATCTCGCAGCAATCGCCTTCGGAATCCGGAACGCGCCGAGCAGCAGATTGTCCTCGACGTTCATGGTGCCGAACAGTTCGCGGTGCTCGGGCACGAGACTGAGTCCGACAGCGACGCGGTCCTCGATGTCGAGCGAAGCCATATCAGCGCCGGCGAAAGCCGCAGATCCCGTGAGCGGCAGGATGCCCATGATGGCGTTCAGCAGCGTGGTCTTGCCGGCGCCGTTGGCGCCGATGATGGTGACGATCTCGTTGTCGGCGACTTCGAGCGAGACCGAACGCACGGCCTCGACCTTGCCGTAGGCGACATGCACGTCGCTCACCTTCAACAGCGCGCTCATGCGGTGGCTCCGAGATAGGCCTTGATCACGTCGGGGTTGGTCTTGATGTCAGCCGGCGTGCCCTCGGCGATCTTGGTGCCGAAGTCGAGCACCACGATCCGGTCGGCGAGATCCATCACAAAACCCATGTCGTGCTCGACCAGCAGCACCGACATGCCGCCGTCGCGCAATTGACGCAGCAATGCGGCGAGCCGCTGTTTCTCCATGTGGCGCAGGCCGGCGGCGGGCTCGTCGAGCAGCAGCAGCAGTGGATCGACGCACAGCGCGCGCGCGATTTCGACGATGCGTTGCTGGCCGAGCGACAGGCTGCCCGCCAGCTGGTCGATCTGGTCGCCGAGGCCGACGCGCTCGATCTGGCGCGCGGCTTCCGCCAGCAATCGGGCTTCATCCGCCCGGTCGAGCCGGAACATGCTGGAGATCGCGCCGGCATGGCCGCGCAGATGCGCGCCGATCGCGACGTTCTCGAGCACGGTCATGTCGGGCACCAGCTTGACGTGCTGGAAGGTTCTGCTGACGCCAAGCTTGACGACTTCCTGTGGCGGCGCGTTGTCGACCTTGGTGCCGAGCACCGAGATCGCGCCGCTGGTCGACGTCAAAACCCCCGTGATCAGGTTGAAGGTCGTGCTCTTGCCGGCGCCGTTGGGGCCGATCAGGGCAACGATCTCACGCGCCCCGACGTCGAAGCTGACGTCGTTGACGGCGATGACGCCACCGAATTGCTTGCGCGCCTTGTCGATATGCAGCAGCACCGAAGGTGTCGATGGCGCCCGCACCCGCGCGGGCAGCTCAAGCGAGGTGTCAGGGATCTTGCGGGCGGGCCTGAACGGCAGCTTCGACATCAGCCAGGGCCATACACCGGTGGGTGCCAGCTGCAGCAGAACCACCAGCAGGATGCCGAACACGATGGTCTCAAGCTGGCTCTGGCCGCCGAAAACATACGGCAGATAGCTCTGCAGGATCTCCTTAAGGATCACCACGATGCCGGCGCCGAGCACCGCACCCCAGACATAGCCGGCGCCACCGACGACGGCGATGAACAGATATTCGATGCCGGCCTGGGCGCCGAACGGCGTCGGGTTGGCGGCGCGCTGGAAGTGCGCATAGAGCCAGCCGGAAAGCCCGGCCAGCACCGCCGCATAGATGAATACCAGAAGTTTGGCGCGCGGCGTCTGCACGCCGAACGCTTCACCGGCGATATGCCCGCGCCGCAGCGCGCGGATGGCGCGGCCGGTGCGGGAATCCAGCAGGTTCATGGTCAGCAACGCCGAGAGCAGCACGGCGATCCAGATGGCGAAATAGATCGTGCCGGGATCGAGCATCCGGAAGCCGCCGATGCTCAGCGGCGGAATGCCGGAAATGCCGTCATTGCGGCCGAGGAATTCGAGCTTGCTGAACAGATAAAACAGCCCGATGCCCCAGGCGATGGTGCCGAGCGGCAGGTAATGGCCGGACAGTCGCACCGTGACGATGCCGAGCAGCACGGCCGCGATGCCGCTGACCAGCAGCGAGAGCGGCAGCGTCAGCCACGGCGACACGCCGTAGGCGGTGGTCAGCACCGCCGTGGTGTAGGCGCCGAAGCCGCAAAACGCGGCCTGGCCGAACGAGGTGAGGCCGCCGACGCCGGTCAGCAGCACGAGGCCCATCGCGACCAGCGCGGCGAGGCCGATATTGTCCAACAGCACGATCCAGAACGGCGGTATGCCCGGGATGAACGGGATCACCGCCATGACGATCGCGAAGATGATGAGAGGGAGACGCTGCGTCATGACAGTCAGTCCTTCTCTTCCTCGACCGCGGGGGCTGCGAGCGAACGCAGCACCAGCACGGGAAGGATCAGCGTGAAGACGATGACCTCCTTGAAATTACTGGCGTAGAACGAGGAGAAGGCCTCGACGCTGCCGACCACCAGCGCCGCGACCGCCGTCAGCGGGTAGCTCACCAGCCCGCCGATGATGGCGGCAATAAAACCTTTCAGGCCGATCAGGAAGCCGGTGTCGTAATAGAGCGTCGTGATCGGCACGATCAGGATTCCCGAAATCGCGCCGATCACGGAGGCGAGCAGGAAGGCGATCTGTCCCGACAGCGTGGTCCTTATGCCGACGAGGCGCGCGCCGAGGCGATTGACCGCGGTGGCGCGCAGCGCCTTGCCCATCAGCGTGAAGCCGAAGAACAGCCACAGCACGATGATGAAGGCGATGGTCAGGCCGTAGACGGCGATGCTCTGGCCGGTGAACCGCAGCGGTCCCACCGTGAACGCCGCATTCGACAGCGCCGGTCCGCGCAGGCCTTCGGCGCCGAAGAACACGAGGCCTAGGCCCTGCAGCGCGAGGTGGCAGCCGACCGAGGCGATCAGCAGCACCAGCACCGAGGTGTGCGCCAGCGGCTGAAAGGCGATGCGATAAAGAAACAGCCCGATCGCCGCGACGATCAGCAGCGACAATGCGATATTGATTGCAATCGGGGTTTTGGGACCGGCCAGGGCGTAGGTCAGCGCCAGGATCGCCACCGGCAGCACGATGTTGAGCAGCGCCGAGCGCACCACCAGCTTGAGACGGAGCGAGCGCCGTGCCGCATACAGATCGAGACCGAAGGCGACGACGCCCATCGCGACCGCCAGCCGCGCCGTACCCGGCACCTGACCGGTCGCCAGCATGGCGTAGCTCAGCGCGCCGAAGGTGACGAATTCACCCTGCGGGATCAGGATCACGCGCGTGACGGCAAACACCAGCACCAGCGCAAGCCCGAGCAACGCATAGATCGCGCCATTGGTGATGCCGTCCTGCAGCAGGAACAGCATGATCGTCGTATTCAAGACTTGGCGCTCCCCCTCAGGCGTCGCGCCGGTCTCGACCCTCAAGGGTTAGCCGGCGGTCCGATATCGGCAGTTGAAAGAAGCCGACATTTGATATAGTCTATAACAATTATCAAACATAACCTCAAGGCCCGGACCACTGGCGGACCTTTTTATCGGGATTGCGAGCCCCCTGCGATGACAGTTTCCAAGGCGGCCACTGACGCCGTCAAGCCTTCCCGCGCAGGCGGCAAGGATCCTGTCGACGGCGCTGCGGAAAACGTCGCTCTGCAAATGGGCGAATTGTCCGACCTGCTCGGCTATTCGCTGAAGCGCGCGCAGCTGAGGGTGTTCGAGGACTTCCTGCGCTGCGTCGCGCCGCTGCAGCTGACGCCGGCGCAATTCTCGGTGCTGCTGCTGCTCGACAAGAATCCCGGCCGCAACCAGACCGAGATCGCCAATACGCTCGGCATCCTCCGGCCGAATTTCGTCGCGATGCTCGACGCGCTGGAAAGCCGCGATCTCTGCACGCGGATGCGTTCGACCAACGACCGCCGTTCCCACATCCTGATGCTGACCGACAAGGGCAGGGCGGTGCTGGCGCGCGCCAAGAAGCTCGTCGCCACCAAGCACGAAGCCCGCCTCAACGAAGTGCTGGGGCCGGCCAATCGCGTCGCGCTGCTCGATATGCTGTCGAAGATCGCGGCCGAGTTTTAGTGAGCCAGTCATTCCGGGGCGCGCAAAAGCGCGAACCCGGAATCTCGAGATTCCGGGTTCATCGCTGTGCGATGCCCCGGAATGACAAGCAGCAATTAATCAAGCCGCGACGATACGGCCAGCGATTGCCTTCGCCCCATTCCCATTCAGGAACAGCCGCTCGATCTCACGGGCGGGAAGCGGCTTGCTGAACAGGAAGCCCTGCATCTCCGTGCATCCTTCGGACGCGATGCTGTCGAGCTGTTCCTTGGTCTCCACGCCTTCGGCGGTGGCCGTCATGCCCATGCCGTTGGCGAGCGCCGCGACCGCGCGCACGATGTTGAGCGAGCCGGAATTCTCCGTGATGTCCTTGACGAAGGAGCGGTCGATCTTGATCTTGTCGAACGGAAAACTCTGCAAATAGGTCAGCGAGGAATAGCCGGTGCCGAAATCGTCCATCGCGATCCGGATGCCGAGCTCGCGCAACTGATGCAGCACCGCGAGTGTCGCTTCCTTGTTGTGCAGCAGCACGGTCTCGGTGATTTCGATCTCCAGCCGGGCCGGGTCCAGTCCCGAGGCGGCAAGCGCGCCTGTTATCACCTGCATCAGGCCGGGGTTGCGAAACTGCACCGCCGAAATGTTGACGGCGATGTGGAGGTTGCCGGGCCATTGCGCCGCGGTCGCGCAGGCCTGGCGGATGACCCATTCGCCCATCGGGACGATGAATCCGATCTCCTCCGCCAGCGGGATGAACGCGGCCGGCGAAATCATGCCCTTGGTCGGATGATTCCAGCGGATCAGGGCCTCAAATCCGCTGATCTCGTTGCTCGCCAGATTGACGACGGGCTGATAGTGCAGTTCGAACTCGCCCGCCGGCAGCGCCTTGCGCAGATCCTGTTCCATGACGCGGCGCGTCTGCATCTGCAGGTCCATGACAGGCTCAAAGAAGCGAAACGTGCCGCGTCCGTCGCCCTTGGCGCGGTACAGCGCAAGGTCTGCACTGCGCAATAACTTGTCGGGGCTGTTGCCGTCGCCGGGTCCGACCGAGATGCCGATGCTGGCGCCGATCACGGCCTGGTGGCCGTCAAGGTCGTAGGGCTCGCTCAAAAGGCCGATGACGCGCTGCGCCAGCGACGTTGCGTCGGCCGGGTCCGCGATCGGGGCCTGCACGATAACGAATTCGTCGCCTCCCATCCGCGCAATGGTGTCGGTGTCGCGAACCAGCCCGCACAGGCGCTTGGCGACGATCTTCAGAAGCTTGTCGCCGGCGTGATGGCCAAACGTATCGTTCACGGCCTTGAACTGATCAAGATCGAGGTGATGAACCGCGACCGTTTCCTCGCGGCCCAGGGCGTGTTCGAGCCGTTCGTTGAGCAGCACCCGGTTGGCGAGCTCGGTGAGCGAATCATGGTGAGCCATGTATTCGATCTTGACCTCGGATTGCCGCTGCTCGGTGATGTCCTCGTGCGTGGCGACCCAGCCGCCGCCGGGCATCGGCCGATGGCGGATCTTGAAGGTGCGCCCGTTCCGCAGTTCGACGATGCTGTCTTTGGCGACGTTGGAAACCGCCACATTGGTACGCCAGTTCAGATATTCATCCCGGGTCATCGCGGGGAAGCTGCCGGCTTCAAAGCGAAGATCCACGATGTCGGTCAGCGGCGTGCCGGGGCCGACGCGGCCGAACGGGATGTCGTACATCTCGACGAAGCGGTCGTTGCACACGATCAGGCGGTGGTCGGAATCGAAGAAGCACAGCCCCTGCGACATGTTGTTGATCGCGGTGTCGAACTGGAAGTTGCGTATCCGCAGCGCCTCTTCCTGCTCCCTTCCCAGCTCGTACTGCGTCTTGAGACGAGCATGGAGTTCTTCGCGCTCGGTGATGTCCTCGTGGGTCGACATCCCGCCGCCGCCGGGCATCGGGTAGACCGTGTAGGCGATGATCCGCCCGTCGGTGAATTCCTGGAACGTGGTGTCGAGCGCGATGTCCTGTCCGACGCGGGCGCGAACGTAATCATCCGGCGCCACCGCCAATTTCAGGCCGAGCTTCAGCCGGTGCCGGATCAGTTCGCTGGTCGGCGTGCCCGGCTTCACCTGTTCCGGCGAGAGCCCGTACATCTGCGTGTAACGTCTGTTGCAGAAGACGACTTGCCGCTTCTCATCGAAGACGACAATGCCGAGCGACAGATGATTGATCGCCTCCTCGAGCCGCGCACTCAAGTGAGCGGGCTCGGGGCGGATCGCCCCCGCGACAGAATCCACCATTTCCGTGTTCCCCTGCCGCGATCTGCGGCACCCCGGCAATAAGGAGGGTCCCATTAAGGACCAGGCTGGTGAATTGCAGCTTTGAGAGGCGGCAATTGCTTGCGGGTTCCTGTGAATGTCCTCAACAAAACGTTAATGCCGTCGGCCCGGGCGGATATCAAATCGAAGGAACAAACCGAAGGACCGCGGCCCTAAATTCAATCGACCAGGATCACCCTGACGTCGTTGACATTGGTGAGCGTCGGACCGGTCAGCAGCAGGTCGCCGGTTGCCACAAAGAAGGTGGTGGCGTCGTTATTGTCCAGATAGGCCCTGGGATCGAGGCCAAGCGATTTCATCTTCGCAAATGTGGTCCGGTCGATCACGGCCCCGGCGGGATCGCTCGCGCTGCCGGCGCCGCCATCGGCGCCATCGGTATCGCCGGCCAGCGCACTAACGTCCGGTATCTCCTTCAAGAGGTCCGCCAGCGCCAGGGCATATTCCTGGTTGGGGCCGCCGCGGCCATTGCCGCGCACGGTCACGGTGAGTTCGCCGCCCGACACGATCGCGGTGCGCTTGCCCTCGCTGCGCGCTTTCAGCGCCAGTTGGACGTGCGCGGCCGCGACCTCGCGCGCCTCGCCTTCGAGGTCGGCGCCGAGACCGATGATGGCGTAGCCCGCATCCTGGGCGATCCTGATCGCCGCATCGAGCGAGGCCTTCGGCCGCGCGATCAGTTCGAACCGCGCGCGCGCGAACGCGGGGTCGCCGGGCTTGCAGCTCTCGTTCTTCGGGTCGTCCAGCGCACGCCGAACCGCATCGTCGATGGCGAGATTGTACTTCGCGACCAGCGCGCGGGCGTCCGCCAGCGTGGTCGGATCCGGCACCGTCGGCCCCGAGGCGATCGCGGATGGATCGTCGTGCGGCACGTCCGAGATCGCCAGCGTGACGATTTCGGCGGCGCGGTGCCCGGCGCGGGCCAGCCGGCCGCCCTTGATGCGCGACAGATGCTTGCGGACGATATTCATCTCGCCGATCGGCGCGCCGGAACGGAGCAGCGCGCGGTTCACCTGCTGCTTCTGCGCGAATGACACGCCCTCGACCGGGGCGATCCAGTTCGCCGAGCCGCCGCCCGACAGCAGCACCAGCAACAGGTCGTCGCCGGTAGCCTCGGCCGCGAGACGCAGCGTGTCGTCGGCGGCTTTCAGCCCGGCTTCGTCGGGCACGGGATGGCCGGCTTCGACCACCCTGATCCGTCGCGTCGGCACGCCGTGGCCGTGCCGGGTAGTGGCAATGCCGGTCAGGCGTTCCGGGTCGAGCCCGAGCGTATCGAGATAGTGCCGCTCGGCGGACGCGGCCATGGCCGCGGCGCCCTTGCCGGCGGCGAGGCAGATCACCCGGCCTTTGGGTGCGGGAGGCAAATGCGCCGACAGCACCACATCGGGATGCGCGGCTGCGACGGCCGCATCGAAGATCGCACGCAGGAGGGGACGTCGGTCGGTCATCGGTTTCACGCCAGAGATCGCGAATGGAAGACCGGTTATCCATCCAATCGCCGCAAAAGAAAACCCCCGCGGGTGAGACCGCGGGGGCGCTTGAGGCCACAAATGGGCCGATCAGAATTTGAAATGGCTAGCCGCCGACGTCACCGGAGAGGATCTCGCCGAAGCGTTCCCAGGTCTCGCCCTTGAACTTGATCAGTTGCACCTGCGAAATCGGCGCAAAGTCGGTGGGCGACGTGTTGACCTTGATGCCCGGCAGCAAGCCTTCGAGTTCGAGGTTCTTGATGTTGGCCGCCTGCTTCATGACGTTCTCGCGCGTGAGATCGTCGCCGCAAGCCTTCAACACATGCACGAGACCCTGGGCCACGGTGTAGCCGAAGATCACCGACGCATCGGCGCGGTTGGCTTCCGGATAATACTTGTCCAGGAACGCGTTCCAGGCCTTCATGCCGGGATCGTCCTTCCACTGCGCATCCGTCGGATCCTTCAGGTATTGCGACGAGATGATGTCCTGGGCGTTCTCCATGCCGGCCGGCTTGATGACACTGCCGATCGAGGCCGAGACGTTGTTGAGGAAGTGCAGCGGCTTCCAGCCGATTTCAGCGTTCTTCTTGATCGCCTGCGCCGCGAATTTCGGCGTGGTGATGTTGATGAACACGTCGGCGCCGGTCGCCTTCATCTTGACGATGTGGGAATCAATCGTCGGCTCGGAGACTTCATAGCTCTCCTCGATCACGATCATCGACGCGCCCTTGGCGCCGAGCCCGTCCTTGAAGCCCTTCAGATAGTCCTTGCCGTAGTCGTCGTTCTGATAGAGCACGGCGATCTTGGCGTTCGGCTTTTCCTTCAGGATGTACTTCGCATAGATCTGCGTTTCGCTCTGATAGTTGGGCTGCCATCCCATGGTCCAGGGGAAGTTCTTCGGATCGTTCCACTTGGTGGCGCCGGTGGCGACGAACAGCTGCGGTACCTTCTTGCTGTTCATATATTTCTGGATCGCCGAATTCGGCGGAGTGCCGAGCGGGTTGAACACCAGCAGCACCTCGTCGCTCTCGACCAGCTTGCGTGCCTGCTCGACGGTCTTCGGCGGTGAGTAGGTATCGTCATAGCTGATGAAGTTGATCTTGCGGCCGTTGATGCCGCCTTCCGCGTTGATCTTCTTGAAATAGGCCTCTTCGGTCTTGCCGATCACGCCGTAGGCCGAAGCAGGGCCGCTATAGGGCATGATGTTGCCGATCTTGATTTCGGTATCGGACGCGCCGGTGTCGTATTTTTTTTGAGCGAGCGCGCCGTTGCTCGTGGCTGCGAACGCAATGAGCGCGGCCGAGGCAATGGCGAGTCTGCTGGTAGCAATAGGCATTCCTGGTCTCCCTTTTTGAGATTGTCTTTTTGTGCAAGCGTCATGCTCTGTTGTTGATTGCAGTTTGCGCATGACGTGGACGGGATTGAATACGATTTAGCGGAAAGCATCAAGAAAAAGCCCCTGCGGCGATGCCGCAGGGGCTGCTCCTTTAGTAGTCAGGCGCAAGAGAACCGATCGCGGACTAGCCGCCGACGTCGCCGGTGAGAATTTCGCCGAACAGTTCCCAGCCCTCGCCCTTGAACTTCATGAGCTGCAATTGCGAGATCGGGGCAAAGTCGGTCGCCGAGGTGTTGACCTTGATACCGGGCAGCAAGCCGCCGAGCTCGAGGTTCTGGATGCTGGCGGCCTGCTTCATGATGTTTTCGCGCGTCAGGTTGTCACCGCTGGCTTTCAGCACGTGAACGAGGCCCTGGGCCACGGTGTAGGCGTACATGACCGACGCGTCGGCGCGGTTGGCTTCGGGGTAGTACTTGTCCAGGAACTCGTTCCAGGCCTTCATCCCCGCATCGTCCTTCCATTGCTTGTCGGTCGGATCCTTCAGGTAATTCGACGAAATGATGTCCTGGGCGTTTTCGAAGCCTGCAGGCTTGATAACGCTTCCGATCGAGGCCGAGACGTTGTTGAGGAAGTGCAGCGGCTTCCAGCCGATCTCCATGTTCTTCTTGATCGCCTGCGCCGCGAACTTCGGCGTCGTGATGTTGATGAACACGTCGGCGCCACTCGCCTTGAGCTTGACGATATGGGAGTCGATGGTCGGCTGCGAAACCTCGAAGCTCTCCTCGAGGATGATCATCGACGCCGCCTTGGCGCCAAGTCCGTCCTTCAGGCCCTTCAGGTAATCCTTGCCGTAATCGTCGTTCTGGTACAGCACGCCGATCTTGGCGTCCGGCTTGTGCTTCAGAATGTACTTGGCGTAGATGATGGTTTCGCTCTGGTAGTTCGGTTGCCAGCCGATGGTCCAGGGAAACTCCTTGGGGTCGTTCCATTTGGTCGCGCCGGTGGCGACGAACAGTTGCGGCACCTTCTTCTGGTTCATGTATTTCTGGATCGCCGAGTTCGGCGGCGTGCCGAGCGGATTGAAGACGAGCAAGACTTCGTCGCTCTCCACCAGCTTGCGCACCTGCTCGACCGTCTTCGGCGGGCTGTACGCGTCGTCGTAGGAGACGAAGTTGATCTTGCGGCCGTTGATGCCGCCCTCCGCATTGATCTTGTTGAAATAGGCGGTTTCCGTTTTGCCGATCACACCGTAGGCGGAAGCCGGTCCGCTGTAGGGCATGATGTTGCCGATCTTGATCTCGGTGTCGGATGCGCCGGTGTCGTATTTCTTTTGGGCAATCGCGCCGCTGCTGGTGGCGGCGAGCAATGCGAGGGCGGCCGAAAAGGCCCCCAATCGCAAGTTGATAGCAGGCATGTTTTTCTCTCCCTGGAGACCACGATGAATGTGTCGTTTTTTCTTGAAGTTGGAGCACTTTGCGGCTCCTGCCATCATTCAATACCTTTCGGTCGCGCCGGGCAACAAAAAGCCCCCCGCGACGGTGTCGCGGGGGGCGATATTTTAGTCTCAAGTCCCGGGCGGACTGCCCGTGGCGCGGAATATTAATTATTGAGTTCGCCGCTGATGATGTCGCCGAACAGCTCCCATTTCTCGCCCTTGAACCGCTGCATCTGAAGCTGTTCGATCGGGGCGAAGTCCTTGGCTGACGTGTTGATTTTGACGCCGGGCAGCAGGGTGTCGGGCGCAAAGTCCTTCAGGCTGGCGGCCTGCTTCATCACGTTGGCGCGGGTCAGGTCGTCACCGCACATCTCCAGCACCTTCACCATAGTTTGCGCCGCGCCGTAGCCATAGACCACGGAGCCGTCGAGCTTGTTGGCTTCGGGATAGTACTTGGCAAGGAATTCGTAGAACTTCTTCATGCCGGGATCATTGTCCCACTGCGCGTCCGCGCCGTCCTTGGCGTAGTTGGCCGAAAGAATGCCTTGCGCATTCTCGAAGCCCGCCGGCTTGATCACGCTGCCGACCGAGGCCGAGACGTTGGAGACGATGTGCAGCGGCCTCCATTCGACTTCGGCGATCTTCTTGATCGCCTGGGCGGCGAACTTCGGCGTCGTGATGCTGATGAAGACGTCGGCGCCGGTGGCTTTCAGCTTGACGATGTGGGAGTCGATTGACGGCTCCGAGGTCTCATAGCTTTCCTCGGCGACGATCATCGACGCCTTGGCGCCGAGGCCGTCCTTCAGGCCCTTGAGGTAATCCTTGCCGAAATCGTCGTTCTGATAAAACACTGCGATCTTGGCATCCGGCTTTTCCTTCATCAGGAACTTGGCATAGATCCGCGCTTCGCTCTGGTAGCTGGGCTGCCAGCCGATCGTCCAGGGGAAGTCCTTCGGCTCGTTCCATTTGGTGGCGCCGGTCGCGACGAACAGCTGCGGTATCTTCTTCGAATTGAGATACTTCTGGATCGCGGAATTGGACGGCGTGCCGAGCGGATTGAACACCACAAGCACTTCGTCGCTCTCGACCAGCTTGCGGGCCTGCTCGACGGCCTTCGGCGGGCTGTAGCTGTCGTCGTAGGAGACGAAGTTGATCTTGCGGCCGTTGATGCCGCCTTCCGCGTTGATCTTCTTGAAGTAGGCCTCTTCGGTCTTGCCGATCACGCCGTAGGCGGACGCCGGTCCGCTGTAGGGCATGATGTTGCCGATCTTGATTTCGGTATCGGACGCGCCGGTGTCGTACTTCTTCTGGGCGAGGGCGCTGCCGCTGACGGCAATAGAGGCGATGAGCGCCGTCGCGAACGCGGCGCTTCTTGTCGAAAGCATCATTATATCCGGATCCTGTATTCGAGTTTGAGGTTAGTTTTTCTTCGTGAGTTTGCCGAGCAAATGCTGGGCAACCATTGCGACCTGCCTTGCGCCGTGCGGCACCAGGAAGATGACAAGGAACAGCAGCACGCCGAACACGGCGCCGGAGAGGCCCTTGGAGATGCTCTCGGCGATGTTGGGCACGAAGATGATGAAGGCCGCGCCGACGAACGAGCCCGGCAGCCAGCCGACGCCGCCGACCACCATGCCGAGGAACAGCGCGATGGCGAGGTTGATCGTGTAGCTGTCGGGCGCCACGAACGCCACGACGATGGCGCTGAGCCCGCCGGCGATACCGGTGATGCCCGCGGACACGCCGAAGGCGAGCGTCTTGTACTGCGCGACGTCGACGCCCATGGCCGAGGCCGCGATCTCATTGTCGCGGATCGACATGAAGGCGCGGCCCGAGCGCGAGCGCAGCAGGTTGATCGACCCGATATAGATCGCCAGCGAGATCGCCAGTGTGAAGTAATAGAGCCACTTGTCCTGTCCGATCGGCAGGCCGAACGGCGCATCGGGTTTCATGACGGTGAGGCCCTGCACGCCGCCGGTCCAGTGCTCGAGGAAATGCAGCTTCAGGAGCTGCGGCATGGCGACCGCCAGCGCGAAGGTGGCTAGCGCAAGGTAGATGCCGGAAAGCCGCAAGGCGGGCTTGCCGAACAAATAGCCGGCGCCGAACGCCACAAGCCCCGCGATCGGCAACGTCAGCGCGTAGTTCACGTTGGCGACTTCCATCAGGACCGCCGACGTATAGGCGCCGAGCGCGTAGAACGCGCTCTGGCCGAGCGAGAACTGACCGCTTCCGCCGGTCAGGATGTTGAGCGCCAGTACCGCGATCCCGTAGATCATGACCATCGTCATCTGGAAGACGACGAAGTTCTTCACGAATATAGGGGTAACGAGCAGCGCCGCCAGGATCACCAGCGAGGTGCCGGTGCCCAGCGTCATGGCACGCTTCGGAACGGCTTCGACGGCCGGGGCTTCTGTAACGGCGTCTTCTGCAGCTGCGCTCATGATCAGACTCGCTTGACGATGGCTCGGCCGAAGAGACCGGCAGGTTTGAAGACAAGGACGGTGATGATCAGCGCAAGCGCGATCGGCAGTTTCAGTTCATTGCCCACGCCGGGGATGTAGGTGCCGGCGAGGTTCTCGAAGACGCCGACCAGGAAGCCGCCGATGACGGCGCCAAGCGGCGAGCTAAGTCCGCCGAGCACGGCGGCGGCAAAGCCGTAAACCAGGACGCCGCCCATCATGTTCGGTTCGAGGAACACGACCGGGGCGATCAGGATGCCGGCGACGGCGCCGATCGCGGAGGCCATGCCCCAGCCGAGCGCGATCATCCAGGAGGTGTTGACGCCGACCAGTCGCGCCGATTCCGGCAATGCCGCAGCAGCGCGCATCGCAAGGCCAATCCGGGTGAACTGGAAAAACAGGTACAGCCCGACCAGCATCAGGAGAGTGACACCGATCATCCCGGCCTGGTGGGTCGAGATCAGCTGGCTGCCGAGGAAGGGCGAGGATCCGAACGGCGTCGGATACTGCTTGATGGTGAAATCCCAGATCAGGCCGGCGACCGAGTTGACGATGGCGAACAGGGCGATGAAGCCTGCGACGTTGGTCAGGACCGGGGCCTTGGCGAGCGGCTTGAACAGCAGCCGCTCGATGAGGATGCCGCCGGCGAACGAAATCGCCAGCGTGAGCAGGAAGGCCCACCAGTAGGGTATGCCCCACTGCATCAGCTGCCAGGAGATGAAGGTCGAGAACATCGCCATTTCGCCCTGGGCGAAATTCAGATGGTCGATCGCCTGGTAGATCATGACCACCGCGAGCGCCATACAGGCATAGATCGCGCCTGTGGCGACGCCGGCCAGGACTTGGTTGGTAAATAGTTCCACGGCCGTGCTCCTCAGTAGCCCAGATAGGATTTGCGGACGTCTTCGTTGCTCGCGATTTCCTTCGCGTTCCCCGACATCACGATTTTTCCGGTTTCGATCACATAGGCCTGGTCGGCGAGCTCCAGCGCCAGTTGCGCGTTCTGCTCCACCACCAGAATGGTAACCTTGTCCTCACGGTTGATCTTGCCGAGGATCTTGAACAGGTCGCGCACGATCAGGGGGGCGAGACCGAATGACGGCTCGTCCAGCAGCATCAGTCGCGGCCGCAACATCAGCGCACGCGCGACCGCGAGCATTTGCTGTTCGCCGCCCGACAGCGTTCCGGCCTGCTGGGTATGGCGTTCCTTCAGCACCGGGAAATGCGCGTACATGCGCTCGATGTCGGAAACGATAGCCTTGGAGTCGCTGCGCGTGATGGCCCCTAACTGCAGGTTCTCTTCCACCGTCATGGTGGTGAAGGTGCCGCGGCCCTGTGGCACATGCGCGATGCCGAGACGGACGACGTTTTCGGTCGAGCGGCCGGAGAGCGACTTGCCCTCGAATTCGATCGCGCCGGTGGAGCGCACCATGTTGCAGATCGCCCGCAGGGTGGTGGTCTTGCCGGCGCCGTTGGCCCCGAGCAGGGTGGTCAGGCTGCCCTCGTTGAGGGCAAAGGACAGGCCATGGAGCGCCTGGACCTGGCCGTAATAGGCCCGCAAATCCTTGACGTTGAGCATCGCGGTCATTGGTCGTCCTTGCTCCCCAGATAGGCTTTGATGACATCCGGGTCGGCCTGGACCTGGGCCGGGGTTCCCTCGGCAAGCTTGCGGCCGAAGTTGAGTGCGACGACATGGTCGGCGATCGACATGACAAGACCCATGTGATGTTCGACCAGCAGCACGGTCATATGGCGTTCATCGCGAATGCGGCGGATCAGATCGCCGAGCACGTGAACTTCCTCGTGGTTGAGACCGCCGGCGGGCTCGTCGAGCAGCAGTATTTTCGGATCGGCGGCCAGCGCGCGCGCCAGCTCGACGCGCTTCTGGGTGCCGAAGGGCAGGCCGGACACCACGGTGTGTGCGACGTCACCGAGATCCAGATAATCAAGGATCTCATGAACCTTCTTGTTGATCTCGGCTTCGCCGCGGCGAACCCAGGCGAGCTTGAGCGAATCCGAGATGATGTCGCTGGAGGAGCGCGAATGGCAGCCGACGCGAACGTTGTCCATCACCGAGAGATTGGGAAACAGCGCGACGTTCTGGAAGGTGCGGCCGATGCCGATCTCGGCGATCTTGTGCGCTGGCCGCGTCAGGATGCTGGCGCCTTCCATCAGAATGTCGCCGGTGCTCGGCTGATAAAGCCTGGAAAGGCAATTGAAGAGCGTTGTCTTGCCGGCGCCGTTCGGTCCGATCAGGCCGAGGATGGCGCCCTTGTGCATGTCAAAGGACACACCATTCAACGCGATGATGCCGCCGAACACGACGCTGACGTCGCGAACCGCAAGCAGGGGAGCATTTCCCTGCGCGAGCTGTGCCTGCGTCATCGCGTCCCGCCCAAATGACTCATAGAATGATTCACGGAGCGGGATTGACCGCGCGAAAACCTGCGCTGGTCATGATGATGGCTACCTGATCCCCTCGACCACACGTGCAACTTTCCCTCCTGCTTTCAACTTCTTGTTCTCTTCTTTTTTGGATTGCGGGGCTGCGCCGCCCAGCGCCGCCTCGATGTTCCTTACCATCGTCACAAGGCGAGGTCCAATGTCGTTGATCAAGCGATCTTCCGTGAAACGGAAAGCGGGCGCGCCACAATTGAAGGCATACGGTCCGGTTCCATCGCTGAGCTTCAACGCGACGCCTACCGCGTGCACGTCGTCTTGCCATTCGCCTGCGGAGATCGTGAATCCCTGACGCGCCACCATTTCACCTGCGCGTTCGATGCCGTCGCGCATCCGGGCCCAGCGGCTGCCGTAATGATCGCGCAGTTCGCGCAACAACGCGGCGCGCTCGTCATCGGGCAGTGCCCAGATATAGGCGCGTCCCATCGCGGTGGTCGCGATCGGTACCCGTGAACCGACGTCGAGCTGCACGCCAAGCAAGCCGGTCCGGCTCTGGCCGAAATAGATCATGCTGTGACGGTCGCGGCCGCCGACCGCAACCGCGCCGCCGGTCTCGCGCATCAGCGCTTCACGGTAGGGTTCGGACAAATGCCGAACGCCGAGATTGGCCAGCGCGGCATACCCCAGGGCCATGGCTGATGGCGCGAGCTGATACTTTTCGAACCGCGGAACGGGTGTAAGATAACCCAGCTTGGTCAAGGTGTAGGTCAACCGGGAAATGGTTGGCTTCGGCAATTTAGTACGGGCAGCGATCTCTTGATTGCCAAGAAGCCCGTCGTTGGGTTGGAATGCGCGCAACACATCAAGTCCGCGGGAGAGCGCGACGACGAAGCTGCGGTCAGTCGCCGCTTTCTTCCCTGGACGTTTCATTGCCTGCTGCTTTACCGAGCTCGTTGACAAGGGACGTGCTTCAAAATAACCCTCCCTGTCAAGATGTGGAATTGAATTTCGCAGTGCGAAATCAACAAAACGCCGTAGCCACTCAACGCAAGTTCGAGTGGCAATCAAGAACAGGCATAGGGAGAGTCCCGTGAACGAAGTTGTAAAACTCGAACGTCATGACGCCATCGCCATCGTCACGGTCAACAGCCCCCCGGTAAACGCGCTCAGCGCCGCCGTGCGTGGCGGCATTTTCGAGTGCATGAAGGCCGCGATCGCTGATCCCGAGGTAAAGGCGATCGTGCTGACCTGCGGCGGCCGCACCTTCATCGCCGGCGCCGACATTACCGAATTCGGCAAGCCGCCGAAGCCGCCCGGCCTGCATGAAGTGCTGGTCGCGATGGAGAACTCGCCGAAGCCGATCATTGCCGCCATCCACGGCACCGCGCTTGGCGGCGGTCTCGAAGTCGCTCTGGCATGCCACTATCGCGTCGCGACCAAAGAGGCAAAACTTGGCCTGCCCGAAGTGAAACTCGGCCTGTTGCCGGGCGCCGGCGGCACCCAGCGCCTGCCGCGCGCGATCGGCCCGGAAATGGCGGTCAAGATGATCGTCAGCGGCGATCCGATCAGCGCCGCCGATGCGCTCAAGAACGGCCTGATCGAGGAAATCGTCGAAGGCCCGGCCTCGGGCGGTGAGGCCTTTGCCCTCAAGGTGCTGGCGGAGAAGCGCCCGCTGCGCAAGCTGCGCGACGACGATTCAAAGCTCGCCGCGGCGAAAGCCGACATTTCGATCTTCACCAACGCCGTCGCCGCCCTCACCAAAAAGGCGCGCGGGCTGGAAGCGCCGTTCGCCGCCGCGGATGCCGTGCGCGCCGCGATCGAACTGCCGTTCGACGAAGGGTTGAAGAAGGAGCGCGAAGGGTTCCTCAAGCTGGTGTCGTCAGACCAGTCGAAGGCGCAGCGCTACGCCTTCTTCAGCGAGCGCGAGGCGGCAAAAGTCGCCGGCGTTCCCGAGGGCACAAAACCGCGCAATGTCGAGCGCGTCGCCATCATCGGTGCCGGCACCATGGGCGGCGGCATTGCGATGTCGTTCGCCAATGCCGGTATCCCGGTGACGCTGATCGAAACCGGCGAAGAGCAGCTCAAGCGCGGCATGGGCGTGATGCAGAAGAATTACGAGGCGACCGCCGCGCGCGGTGGCATCCCAGCCGACGCTCCGGCCAAGCGCATGGGCCTGATCACCGGCGTGGTCGGCCTCGAGAACGTCAAGGACGCTGACCTTGTGATCGAAGCCGTGTTCGAAACCATGGCGATCAAGAAGGAAGTGTTCACCGCGCTCGACAAATACGCCAAGAAGGGCGCCGTGCTCGCCTCCAACACCTCCTATCTCAACATCGACGAGATCGCGAAGGTCACCAGCCGTCCGCAGGACGTGCTCGGCATGCACTTCTTCTCCCCGGCCAACGTGATGAAGCTGTGCGAGATCGTGCGCGCCGACAAGACCGCGCCGGATGCCTTGACCACGGCCGTCTCGATCGCCCGCAAAATTGCAAAGGTTCCGGCGGTGGTCGGCGTCTGCGACGGCTTTGTCGGCAACCGCATGCTCGCCCAGCGCGGCAAGCAGTCGGAAAAGCTGTTGTTCGAAGGCGCCTTGCCGCAGCAGGTCGATGCTGTCGTGACGAAATTCGGCATGCCGATGGGCCCGTTCGCGATGGGCGATCTCGCCGGCCTCGACATCGGCTGGCGCTCGCGGAAAGACCGCGGCCTCAAGTCGGAAATCGCCGACGCGCTGTGCGAAGCCGGCCGCTTCGGCCAGAAGACCGGCAAGGGCTATTACAAGTATGAAGGCGGCTCGCGTTCGCCCATGCCCGATCCGGAAGTCGAGAAGTTGATCACCGAAACCCTGCAGCGCCTCGGCCGCAAGACCCGTGTCGTCAGCGACGACGAAATCCTCGAGCGCATGATGTACCCGATGATCAACGAAGGCGCGCGGATCCTCGAAGAAGGCATCGCGGCGCGTCCAAGCGATATCGACGTGATCTGGCTCTATGGCTATGGCTGGCCGATCTATCGCGGCGGCCCGATGTTCTATGCCGACCAGGTCGGCCTCAAGCACATCGCGGATCGCCTGTCGTACTACGCCAAGGAGACCAACGATCCCTCGCTCGAACCCGCGCCGCTGCTCAAGCGTCTCGCTGCGGAAGGCAAGACGTTCGCGTCGCTGGCGCAGTCGAAAGCGGCTTGATGGGGCGTTACCCTCACCCTTCGTCATTCCGGGATGCGCCACTTGGCGCAGGCCCGGAATCCATACTCCCGATCGTGGTTATGGATTCCGGGCTCTCGCTTCGCTCGCCCCGGAATGACGGCAACTCTCTAATGTTCTGCTAAGGCGTTCATGACCCATCCCGGCGAACAGTTCTATCCGCGCGGCGTGCACTGGGACGATCCGCTGCCGCGTGGCACGCTGCCTGATTTGTTGTCGGCAGCCGCCGCCGAGTTCGGATCGCGCCCGGCGCTTGAATTCCGCGACCGGCCGATCAGCTACGCGGCGCTCGAATCCCTGGTGGAGACGGCAGCCTCGGCCTTCCTTCGCGCCGGCTACGGCAAGGATCATTCGGTCGCGCTGTTCCTCGGCAATTCGCCGGACCATCCCGTCAATTTCTTCGGCGCGCTGAAAGCCGGTGCCCGCATCGTGCACCTGTCGCCGCTCGACGGTGAAATCGCGCTGTCGCACAAGCTCTCGGATTCCGGCGCGCGTGTGCTGGTCACCAGCAATTTGTCGGCGCTGTTGCCGACCGCGCTGAAATTTCTCGACAAGGGCCTGCTCGATCGCCTCATCGTTTGCGAGGACGATGATTGGGGCAAGGTCGGCACGCCGCAGACGGCATTGCCTGATAATCCGGCCGTCATCACCTGCAGGCAATTCATCGACGGCGCGGCCAAGCCTGCGCAATGGCCTGTCATGAGCGCCGACGATGTCGCGCTGCTGCAATATACCGGCGGCACCACGGGCCTGCCCAAGGGCGCCATGCTCAGCCACGGCAACCTGACGTCTGCCGTTTCGGTCTACGACGTCTGGGGCAAGCCGTCGCGCGCCGAGCGCAACAATCCGATCGAGCGCGTGATCTGCGTGCTGCCGCTGTTCCATATCTATGCGCTGACAGTGGTGCTGCTGTCCTCGATCCGGCGCGGCCATCTGATCTCGCTGCATCAACGCTTTGATGTCGAGTCCGTCATGCGCGATATCGAGACCAAGCGCGCCACCGCGTTCCCCGGGGTACCGACGATGTGGATCGCGATCGCGGCATTGCCCGATCTCGACAAGCGCGATCTGTCATCGCTGGTCAGCGTCGGCTCCGGCGGCGCACCGCTGCCGGTCGAGGTCGCGCGGATCCTCGAGCAACGGGTCGGGATGAAGCTGAAGAGCGGCTGGGGCATGACCGAAACCTGCTCGCCCGGCACCGCGCATCCCAAGGAAGGCCCGGACAAGCCCGGCTCCATTGGTTTGATGCTGCCTGGAATCGAGATGGACGTGGTGTCGCTCGACGATCCCAAGCAACTGATGCCGGTCGGCGAGGTCGGCGAAATCCGCATCCGCGGGCCGAATGTGACAAAAGGCTACTGGAACCGGCCGCAGGAAACCGCCGAAGCGTTCGTCGGCGACCGCTTCCTGACCGGCGACATCGGCTACATGGATGGCGACGGCTATTTCTACCTGGTCGACCGCAAGAAGGACATGATCATCTCCGGTGGCTTCAACGTCTATCCGCAGATGATAGAGCAGGCGATCTACACCCACCCGTCGGTGCAGGAAGTGATCGTGATCGGTATCCCCGACGATTATCGCGGCGAAGCCGCAAAGGCCTTCATCAAGCTGCGCGCGGACGCAAAACCGTTCGCGCTGGAAGAGCTGCGCGCCTTCCTCACCGGCAAGCTCGGCAAGCATGAAATCCCGGCCGCACTCGATTTCGTCGATGAACTGCCGCGTACGCCGGTCGGAAAATTGTCGCGTCATGAATTGCGTCTGCGGCAACCTTCGCCGCAGACGGCCCAACCCAAACAACGGTCAGCTCAGTAAGGAGGATCCGATGGATCTCGCTTTCAGCAAGGAAGAAATAGCGTTTCGTGAGGAAGTGCGGGCCTTCTTCAAAGACAACGTGCCGCCGGATACCCGGCGCAAGCTGCAGGAAGGCCGCCACCTGTCCAAGGACGAGATGGTGACCTGGTGGCGCATCCTGAACAAGAAGGGCTGGGGCGTCTCGCACTGGCCGAAGGAATATGGCGGCACCGGCTGGAGCTCCGTGCAGCATTACATCTTCAACGAAGAACTGCAGATGCATCCGGCGCCGGCGCCGCTCGCCTTTGGCGTCAGCATGGTCGGCCCGGTCATCTACACCTTCGGCAATGAAGCGCAGAAGAAGCAGTATCTGCCGCGCATCGCCAATGTCGACGACTGGTGGTGCCAGGGCTTTTCGGAGCCGGGCTCCGGATCGGACCTCGCCTCGCTGAAGACCAAGGCCGAACGTAAGGGCGACAAGTACATCATCAACGGCCAGAAGACCTGGACCACGCTGGCGCAGCACGCCGACATGATCTTCTGCCTCTGCCGCACCGACAATAACGCCAAGAAGCAGATGGGCATCTCCTTCATCGTGTTCGACATGAAGTCGAAGGGCATCACGGTGCGCCCGATCGAGACCATCGACGGCGGCCATGAGGTCAACGAAGTGTTCTTCGACGACGTCGAGGTGCCCGTCGAGAACCTGATCGGCGAGGAGAACAAGGGCTGGGACTACGCCAAATTCCTGCTCGGCAATGAGCGCACCGGCATCGCCCGGGTCGGCGTTTCCAAGGAGCGGCTGCGCCGCATCAAGGATCTCGCCGCCAAGGTCGAATCCAACGGCAAGCCGGTGCTCGAGGACCAGGGTTTCCGCGAAAAACTCGCCGCCTGCGAGATCGAGCTGAAGGCGCTCGAACTGACCCAGCTGCGCGTCGTCGCCGACGAAGGCAAGCACGGCAAGGGCAAGCCCAACCCGGCGTCCTCGGTCTTGAAGATCAAGGGCTCGGAAATCCAGCAGACCACCACCGAGCTTTTGATGGAAGTGATCGGCCCGTTCGCCGCGCCCTATGACGAGCATGGCGACGACGGCTCCAACGAGGCGATGGACTGGACCGCCCAGATCGCGCCGAGCTACTTCAACAACCGCAAGGTCTCGATCTACGGCGGCTCCAACGAGATCCAGCGCAACATCATCACCAAGGCGGTGTTGGGGCTGTAAGGCGTACTGCGCAACACACAACAGCTGTCGTCCCCCGCGAATGCGGGGGACCCAGTACGCCGCGGCGGCGAAGGTTACGACAAACGCCGGCGATTACTGGATCCCCGCTTTCGCGGGGATGACGAGGGGAAAATGGGGCGAGAGCGTCGCCCTGCATCGATAGCCGGAGAGAGTAACGAACATGGATTTTGATTTGTCCGAGGAGCAGCGGCTTCTCAAGGAAAGCGTCGACGGTCTCCTCAACGATTCCTACGACTTCGAGGCGCGCAAGAAATACCGCGCCGAGAAGGGCGGCTGGAGCAAGACCGTGTGGGGCAAGCTTGCCGAACAGGGGCTGCTCGGCCTTCCGTTCTCGGAAGAAGACGGCGGCTTCGGCGCCGGCGCGGTGGAAACCGCGATCGTGATGGAGGCGATGGGCAAGGCGCTGGTGCTGGAGCCTTATCTCGCCACAGTCGTGATCGCCGGCGGCTTCCTGCGCCATGGCGGCTCGGCCGAGCAGAAGGCCGCGCATATTCCTGCTATCATCGACGGCAGCAAGACCTTTGCGTTTGCGCAGCTCGAGAAGAACTCGCGCTACGATCTCTCCGACGTCGCGACGACCGCGAAGAAGAAGGGTGCCGGCTGGGTGATCGACGGCGAAAAATTCGTCGTGATCAACGGCGAGAACGCCGACACCCTGATCGTCACCGCGCGCACGTCAGGCGCACGGCGCGACAGAAACGGCATCGGCGTGTTCCTCGTGCCCGCCAACGCCAAGGGCGTCGGCCGCAAGGGCTATCCGACCCAGGACGGCCTGCACGCCGCCGACATCACGCTGACCGGCGTCGAAGTTGGCGCCGAGGCCGCGATCGGCGATCCCGAGAACGCGCTAGAACTGATCGAGCGCGTGGTCGACGACGCCCGCACCGCGATGTGCGCGGAGGCCGTGGGCGCGATGGATGAATCGCTGAAATCCACGGTCGAGTACCTGAAGACGCGAAAACAGTTCGGCGTCGCCATCGGCACCTTCCAGACCCTGCAGCACCGCGCCGCCGACATGTTCGTCGCCGTCGAACAGGCCCGCAGCATGTCGATGTTCGCGACCATGGCGGCCGATTTCGACAACGCCAAGGAACGCGCCACCGCGGTCGCCGCCGCCAAAGTGCAAATTGGAAAATCGCTGAAGTTCGTCGGCCAGCAGTCGATCCAGCTCCATGGCGGCATCGGCATGACCCAGGAAGCCAAGATCGGCCACTACTTCAAGCGCCTGACCATGATCGAGAACACTTTTGGCGACACGGATTACCATCTCCGCCGCGTCACCGACGCGGGTGGGTTGATCTAGGTCAACTGTCATTGCCGGGCTTGACCCGGCAATCCATCGCTCTTGAAAAGATGGATGCCCGGGTCAAGCCCGGGCATGACGAGTTGTTGCAATTCGCGAAGCAAGAAAAACAAGGGAGCGTATCGTGAAGGGAACCCCGTTCGATCTCACCGGCAAGGTCGCCGTCATCACCGGCTCGAGCCGCGGCATCGGTCGCTCCTCGGCGGAACTGCTGGCAAAGCTCGGCGCCAAGGTCGTGATCTCCAGCCGCAAGGCGGATGCCTGTCACGAAGTCGCCGAAGGCATCAAGAAATCAGGCGGCGATGCCCATGTCATTCCCTGCAACATCTCGCGCCGCGAGGAAGTCGACGGGCTGATCGCGGGCACCACCAAACATTACGGCAAGGTCGACATCCTGGTCTGCAACGCCGCGGTGAATCCGTATTACGGCCCGCTGCTCGACATCAAGGACGAGGCCTTCGACAAGATCATGGGCTCCAACGTCAAGAGCAACATCTGGCTGTGCGCGCAGGCGATCCCGCAGATGGCGGAACGCGGCAACGGCTCGGTCGTCATCATCTCCTCGATCGGCGGGTTTCGCGGCTCCACCGTGATCGGCGCCTACGGCATCTCCAAGGCGGCGGATTTCTCGCTGTGCCGCAGCCTTGCCGGCGAATGGGGTCCGAAAGGCGTCCGCGTCAATTGCGTGGCGCCGGGCCTCGTGAAAACCGATTTCGCCAAGGCGTTGTGGGAAGACCCTGAAAACCTCAAGCGCCGCACGGCTTCCACGCCGCTGCGCCGCATCGGCGAACCCGACGAGATTGCGGGCGCGGTGGCGTATCTGGCGTCGGATGCCTCCACGTTCATGACCGGCCAGACGATTGTGGTTGATGGTGGGGTGACGACGGCGGCGACGTAGTTTTCTTCTTCCCTCTCCCGCGTGCGGGGGTCGAGACGAGCGAACCTCGCTCTTAGGGTGCCGAGCAAAGCGAGGCGGGTGGGGGCTCTCTCCACGAGTCCCATCGCCGCGCGAGCCTCCACCCCAACCCTCCCCCGCAAGTGCGGGAGAGGGAGCGCACCGCCGCTCCCCATATTGACCTTCGCCTCTCAATCGGATTGCCTCTCGGCCACCACCAACCTTTCCGGGAAGCACCATCATGTCCTTTGTGCTGGCCATCGATCAGGGCACCACATCCTCGCGCGCCATCGTGTTTCGATCAGACATTTCGATCGCCGCCACGGCGCAGCAGGAATTCCCGCAGCATTTCCCGGCCTCGGGCTGGGTCGAGCACGAGCCGGAGGATATCTGGACCTCGACGGTGATGGTCTGCCGCGAGGCGCTGGAAAAAGCCGGCCTGACGGCAAAGGACATCGCCGCGATCGGGATCACCAACCAGCGCGAGACCACTGTGGTGTGGGACCGCGCCACCGGTCAGGCCGTGCACCGCGCCATCGTCTGGCAGGACCGCCGCACCGCCGACATCTGCGCCAAGCTGAAGGCCGAAGGCCATGAGCCTGCGATCTCGGCCAAGACAGGCCTGATCATCGATCCCTATTTCTCGGGCACGAAAGTCGCCTGGATCCTCGACCACGTGCCCGGCGCGCGCGAACGCGCCGCGCGCGGCGAATTGATGTTCGGCACCGTGGATTGCTATCTGCTGTGGCGCCTGTCAGGCGGCAAGGTGCACGCGTCAGACGCCACCAACGCCTCGCGCACGCTGCTGTTCAACATTCACACCGGCGAATGGGACGACGACCTGCTAAAACTGCTGCGCGTGCCGCGCTCGATGCTTCCAGAGGTGAAGGATTCCTCCGCCAAGTTCGGCGAGAGCGAGCCAGGCCTGTTCGGTGGCGCGATCGCGATATCCGGCATCGCCGGCGACCAGCAGGCTGCGACCATCGGCCAGGCCTGCTTCACGCCCGGCATGATCAAATCGACCTACGGCACCGGCTGTTTTGCCCTGCTCAACACCGGCGCCACGCCGGTGGCCTCGAAGAACAAGCTGCTCACCACCATCGCCTATCAATTGAACGGCAAGCGCACCTACGCACTCGAAGGCTCGATCTTCGTCGCCGGCTCGGCCGTGCAATGGCTGCGCGACGGTCTCGGCATCATCAAGCAGGCGTCAGAAACCGGCCCGCTCGCCGACAAATCCGATTCCATGCAGAGCGTCTATCTGGTGCCCGCCTTTGTCGGCCTGGGGGCGCCGTACTGGAATCCGCGCGTCCGCGGCGCGCTGTTCGGCCTCACCCGCAACACCGGCCCCGCCGAACTCGCGCACGCCGCCCTCGAAAGCGTCTGTTACCAGACCTACGATCTGCGCGAGGCGATGCGCGCCGACTGGCCGGGCGAAAAAGCCGCCAACGTGCTCCGCGTCGACGGCGGCATGACCGCCTCCGACTGGACCATGCAGCGCCTCGCCGACCTGCTCGACGCCCCCGTCGATCGCCCGATGATCCAGGAAACCACCGCGCTCGGCGCCGCCTATCTCGCCGGTCTGCAGGCGGGCGTCTATCCCGAGCCCGCAAAGTTCGCCGACAATTGGCGGCTGGAGCACAGGTTCAAGCCGGCGATGAGTGCGGCGACGCGGGAGCGGAAACTCGCGGGATGGGCGAGGGCGGTGAAGGGATTGCTGGCGAGCGATGAGGGGGAAGGCTGATGACGCAAGGTGACGCCGGAAGACCGCTCACGGAGCAGCTTGCCGGCGCCTGGACCCTTGTCTCATGGAAGCAGACCA
Source organism: Bradyrhizobium sp. JYMT SZCCT0180 (assembly GCF_018130165.1). Lineage (GTDB taxonomy): Bacteria > Pseudomonadota > Alphaproteobacteria > Rhizobiales > Xanthobacteraceae > Bradyrhizobium. The sequence continues at coordinate 149,106 of NZ_JAFCLZ010000023.1, forward strand.
ACGGTGATGGAACCAAACTTGAGCAATTCGGCGAGAGTCCCCAGGGCCTGGCCTTCTTCGATACGGTCGGCCACTACATGATTTCGGTCATGCGCTCGGATCGCGTCAACTACCAGATCGAGAACTTCGGCCAGATCGCGCAGATATCGGCGGAGGAGGCAAAAAAGACCGCGCTTGGAGCCATCACCTATTTCGGCACCTACGTCATCGACGAACCCCGCCGGGTTCTTGCTATCCACGTCGAAGCCAGCTCCTTTCCGAATTGGAACGGGACTGATCAGGAACGGTTCTTCGAACTTATTCAGGATCGACTGACATTGACTGTCCGCCTCCCGCGTGGCGGGCAGGTCGATGTCCTCTGGCAGCGAGCGAACGCATGATCCTACCCGACGGCACTCACGACGTCTCCGCCGGCAAGATCGCCACCGTCGTTACGCATCTGGAGATGACCGAACTTCCCGCGATCCCGTCCGACCCTGAGGGCGCATGGACGCTGCGCCGGGTCGAGACGCCCGCGCTCGACTGGTATCGCGAACTGTTCCGCCGCGTCGGCGAGGAATGGCTATGGATTTCACGGGCGCGCATGGACGACAACAAACTCGCAGGGATCATCCATTCGCCGCTGGTGGAAGTCTACGCGTTGGAGCACGACGGCCGCGACGAAGGCCTGCTGGAGCTGGATTTCCGCGAGGCCGGGCATTGCGAGATCGTCTTCTTCGGCGTTACCGCAAAGCTGGTCGGCAGCGGCGCCGGCCGCTGGCTGATGAACCGCGCCCTGGAGCTCGCCTGGTCGCGGCCGATCGCGCGGCTCTGGCTGCACACCTGCACCCACGATCATCCCGGCGCGGTGGCGTTCTATCTGCGCTCGGGTTTCCGTGCGTTCCTTAGGCAGATCGAAATCGAGGACGATCCGCGGATTGATGGCGCCGCGCCGCGCGACGCGGCGAGGCATGTGCCGGTGATTGAGTGACCACCGCTGTCATCCTCCGCGAAGGCGGAGGATCCAGTATTCCAGAGCCATCAGTGATAGAACCGCGCGGCCGCAGCGTACTGGATACTCCGCCTTCGCGGAGTATGACATGACACTGTGGGGTGAGGCGCCCTCAAAACAAATCCTGCTTCGCCCGCGAGATCGAAAACCCGCGCCTGTCCGCATTGAAGCACGTCACGCCCGACTGCTCCGACGTGCAGGTAAATCCGCCGCGCTGCCAGACCTCGCCATAGGCCAGCATCGGCATCCTGGGATCCATCACCGTGTCGCCGTAGCACAGGCGCACGGCGTTGCCCCTGGGTCGCATCTCGAACGCCTTGCCCCATTCCAGATCGCATTCGGCCGGCCGGCGCGCATTCACCGTGGCTTCCATGATGTCGCAGCGGAGCGTGTTTTGCTTGTCGTCGTCGAGATAGGCGCAGGCGATGTTTTTCGATGGCGACTGGAAGCCGACGGGGCCGCTCTGGGCGTGAGCTGCGGTGGCGAACAATGCTGACAGCGTCAGGACGGTGAGGGATAGGCGCATGTCGATCCTTCGGTCTCGAATGTCATGCCCGGACTTGATCCGGGCATCCACGTCTTTAAGGTCTGGCAGTAAGAAAGACGTGGATGGCCGGGTCAAGCCCGGCCATGACAAGCAGGGTACAGACACACCATGTTCCTGATCGGCCAATACGACTCCCCCTTCGTCCGTCGCGTCGCAATCGCGCTGCGGCTGTATGGCCTGCCGTTCGAGCACAGGCCGTGGTCGACCTTCGGCGATGCGGACAAGATCGCGCCGTATAACCCGTTGCGCCGGGTGCCGACGCTGGTGCTTGGCAGCGGAGAGGCTGTCATCGAGAGCGCTGCGATCCTGGATGCGCTCGATGAACTGGTCGGCCCGGAAGCGGCGATGATGGCCGGGCGCGGCGAGGCGCGCCGCCGGCAATTGCGGATCTGCGCGCTCGGTAGCGGCCTCGCCGACAAGGCGGTCAGCCTGATCTATGAGCGGGTGCTGCGCAAGGAACAGCTCGCGCTTTGGGTCGAGCGCTGCCAGACGCAGATCGGCGGCGTGCTCGCGATGCTGGAGAGAGAGCGCGAGCCGATCCCGACGCCTTACTGGTTCGGGGAACGCATCGGCCACGCCGATATCATGGTGGCCTGCGCGTTGCGCTTCATCAGCGAGGCGCACCCATCGCTGTTCGATGCGCGCTATCCGGCGCTGCAGGCCCATGCAGCGCGCTGCGAGGCGCTTCCGCCGTTCCAGGAAATTTTGCAGCGGCTCGATCCGCCGAAGGGGTGAATCTCCCCATCATTTCGGGCGCCATTATTTGCAGTCGCGGCAGATCGTCAGCTTGCGCCTGAGCTGCACATCTTCCGCAGAATCGGCCCACGGTTGCCCGGCGATGCTGTCGGGCTCTTTCATCGGCTTCGACCGTTTAGCTGTGCGTGGGCTGACGGGTAACGTTGAAGCCGGTTCGTCTTCGATGCTGGTGATGAAGCCATCGTGATCGGCGGCCGGTTTCGGCGGCGGTGTCTCCCTCGCGACCGGCGGCGCCGTGCGCTTGGCAGTCGCCCTCGGTGGAGGAGCGTCTTCGGTTGCCGCTGGCGGTGACGCATCCCTGGCCACCGGCGGCGGGGCGCGCTTGGCGGTCGCCCTTGGTGGAGGAGCGTCCTCGGTTGCCGCTGGCGGGAACGGGTCCTTGGCCGGCGGCGGTGGCGCACGCTTGGCGGTTGGCTTTGGTGGAGGAGCTTCGTCGGTTGCCGCTGGGGGGAACGCGTCCCTGGCGACCGGCGACGCCGCGCGCTTGGCGGTTGCCCTCGGTGGAGGCGCGTCCTCGGCTGCCGCTGGCGGCGAAGCCAGGATGACCGCCGGAGGCGGCGGCACAGCCTCGTCCGGCGATGGTGCCGGCCGGGCCAGCGAAAGCGGTGGAGCAAGCGAGGTTTGGCATCTCGCGCTCTCAGGCAGCCAAAAACTGACGGACAAAAATCCGATGGCAAACAGTGTCGCGGCGTTTTTTATTCGCATACCGAAAACCGCCGATCTGAAATCAATGATCGCGGCCCTCCGAGGGCACGCTTCGTATAAACTACCGATCCTATCATGGCGGTCAAAAATGACGGAAGTTCGATCCGTACTGCGAGGTCTTACCACCGTTCCCGGAGATCTGGCAGAAGGGATGAGCTTCTTTCTTACCCTTCAGGGGAGGGTAAGTGATCGCGCTGCGACAAATTAACCCGACGGGCAAAATTCCGCTTCCCTCGTCGGGCAAATCAGCGGTTTGAATCGTCGCGTCCCGC
>NZ_JAFCLZ010000024.1 GCF_018130165.1 Bradyrhizobium sp. JYMT SZCCT0180
GCGTACGGCGAAAGCGTGTGGTCCTGGCGCCCGTAACGGCGTCAAGTCCTGCGGGAGCTAACGCTTCCGAGGGGCGACGGTGGCAATAGAGGCCGTCTCACCGGGGAGAGCGCGTCATAAGCCGTAAAGCCATTGCGCAGGGAATGTCGGATGCTCTCCGCTGCCCTGTATGCTCATGTGCAGCATTCTTATGCACAATCGCACATGAGACCGCGGGTGCAGCGCGCATCCGGCATTCCCTGCGCCCTCTGATTTCGAGGGCAAGGAAGTTTCTGGCAAAGCTCGGGCTTATCAGGCCGCGAGAATGCGAAGCGATGTCACGTCGCGGCCCAAATGGGCAATTGCGCAGGCAAAGCCGGTATCCCATAGCCGCCGATGCACATGTTGTATGAAGCGATGCCGAAGTTGGATTTGGCTGGAACTTCAATCCCTCTCACAATCAAGATGGATGGCGGCGCCCGTTCACAATTGCGCCCCAGGCCGGGACGACAAGACTGAAAAGACGTCGTTTGACGCCCGATTGCCTGGCCAGGACGAACGCTTGGCCTGGCTGGAACCACCCTACACAAGTTTGCAACGCGGCATCTAGATCGCGCCGTTTGGTTGCGCTATCACTAATCCAACCGGTCAAAAACCCCGGCAAAATTCAGGGAGAACAACGTGAGATTCAAGGGAATTGGTGCAGTTTCACTCGCGGTCGCGGCTGCAGGGCTGTTTTACGCCACAGCGCCCGCGATGGCCCAGCAAAAAACCATTACCGTCTGGTTCGGCAAGGGCTTCTACAAGTCCGAGGACGACGCGCTGCTTGAGGCGATCAAGAAGTTCGAGGCCAAGACCGGCATCAAGGTTGAACTGTCGCAATACGCCATTCAGGACATGATCCCGAAGACGGTGGCGGCGCTGGATTCGGGCACGGTGCCTGACGTCGCCTATTCCGACAGCTACGACGTGCAGGCGCAGGGCAAATGGGCCTATGAGGGCAAACTCGAGGACCTCGGCGACATTCTGCTGCCGATGAAGTCGGCGTTCGCGCCGAACACGCTGGAGACCGCGCTGCTCTACAACGACGTGGCCAAGAAGAAGGCCTATTACGGCTATCCGCTGAAGCAGCAGAGCATGCACGTCCAGATCTGGAGCGACCTGCTGGAGCAGGCCGGCTTCAAGCAAAGCGACATTCCGACCAAGTGGGAAGATTACTGGTCGTTCTGGTGCGACAAGGTGCAGCCCGCCATCCGCAAGGCCACCGGCCAGCGCATCTATGCCGTCGGCCAGCCGATGGGCGTGGAATCCACCGACTCGTTCCAGTCGTTCTACACCTTCATGGACGCCTACAACGTCAAGCTGGTCGACGACGACGGCAAGCTGCTGGTCGACGATCCCAAGGTGCGCCAAAACCTGATCAGCGCGTTGAAGGATTACACCGACACCTATACCAGGGGCTGCTCGCCGCCCTCCTCCACCACCTGGAAGGATCCGGACAACAACGTCGCGTTCCACAACAAGACCATCGTGATGACGCACAACTTCACGATCTCGATCGCGGCAAAATGGCTCGACGACGCCAACAACCCGGCGCTGACGCCGGAACAGCGGGCGCTCGGCAAGAAGAACTACGACGAGACCATCATCACCGCCTCGTTCCCCAACAAGCCGGACGGTACGCCGATCAAGTACCGCTCCGACGTCAAGACCGGGCTGATGTTCACCGCGGCCAAGAACAAGGCCGAGGGCAAAGAGTTCATCAAGTTCCTGCTGCAGGAGGAAAACCTTCGGCCCTACATCGAAGGCGCGCTCGGCCGCTGGTTCCCGGTGACGACCGCAAGCCAGCAGAGCCCGTTCTGGCAGGCTGACCGACATCGCAAAGCCGTCTACACTCAGTTCACCGGCGGCACCACGCCGTTCGACTTCACCAAGAACTGGAAGTTCACGATCCTGAACAACGAGAACGTCTGGGCCAAGGCGATGAACCGGGTGGTGAGCGAGAAGGTTCCGGTCGATAAAGCCGTCGACGAACTGATCGCCCGCCTCAAGCAAATCGCGGGTTAAAGAGCAAACGATGCCGGCCGCCGCGGAAGTGTCGTCCCTGCCGAGTGCGCAATTGCGCACGGAGCAGGGACCCATACGCCGCGGCGGTCGTTTTGGATGAAACTGGTCGATGGCCTTCGTTCAACCACGAAAGCCTGTGGTTATGGGTCCCTGCGTTCGCAGGGACGACGACGTAGATTAGAGCAAGAACACAATGGCGATTACGATCTCGGGCGATCAGGCGATGCCAGGCCCGCCGCTGTCGGCCCGGCTGACCACCCCGCAGGTCTGGGGCATCGTGCTGGTGGCGCCCTACCTGCTGGTGTTTCTGGCCTTCGTGGTCTACCCGGTCGGGTACGGGCTGTGGCTGGCGCGTCATCCGGCGAGCTATGTCGCGCTCTATCACGATCCGATCTTCGCGCGCGCCGCGGTCAATACGCTGATCTTCCTGCTGGTCGGCATCAACCTCAAAATGATGATCGCGCTGCTCCTGTCCGGCTTCTTCGCCCAGCAGCGCCCCTGGATCAAATGGCTGTCGGTGCTGTTCATCCTGCCCTGGGCAGTGCCTTCGATCCCGACCATTCTCTCCGTGCGCTTCATGTTCAACCCCGAATGGGGCGTGGTCAATACGCTGATCTTCAAGCTCACCGGCGATGACGGCCCGAACTGGCTCAATGACCCCACCGTGGCGCTTTCCATGGCGATCGGCGTGCACATCTGGAAATCGTTGCCGTTCTGGACGCTGATCCTGATGACCGGGCGGCTCGCGATCTCGCACGATCTTTACGAGGCGGCCGAAGTCGACGGCGCCAGCCGGACGCAGAAGTTCCGCTTCATCACCTGGCCGTCGATGCAGGCGCTGTATCTGACCTGCACCCTGCTCTCGATGATCTGGACGCTGGGCGACTTCAACAGCGTCTATCTCTTGACCGGCGGCGGCCCCGCCGATCTCACCCATGTGCTGGCGACCCTCGGGATTCGCTATCTGCGGCTCGATCAGCTCAGCCTGGCGATGGCGTCCATCGTCTGCGCGCTGCCGTTCGTGCTGCCGCTGATCTATTTCATGATGAAACGGTTGTCGCGATGAAACTGCCAACGCTACGCGAAGTCGGCGTCGAAGCCCGCCTCCTGCTGATCGGGATTCCCGTGTTCCTCTGGACCATGATCCCGATCTACCACATGTTCCTGTTCGCGATTTCGCCGAAGGAAGATGCGTTCTCCGGCAAGCTCTGGCCGGCGCATCCGACGCTGAACAATTTCCGCATCGTGTTCCATCAGGAGCATTACTTCCTGCGGGATTTCTGGATCCAGTTCTGGAATTCGATCGTGATTGCGCTCGCGGCCGGCGCGCTGACGCTGCTGATCGCGACCGCGGCGGCGTTTGCGATCTCGCGGCTCAAGGTGCCCGGCGGGCGGTGGGTGATGAATCTGGCGCTGTTCACCTATTTCATCCCGGCGGCGTTCCTCGCCGTGCCGATGTACCGGACCATGGGCAATTACGGCCTGCTCAACAATCACTGGTCGCTGATTCTGGCGATGGTGACGATCGCCTCCCCCTACGCGATCTGGGTGCTGAAGCAGGCCTCCGACAAGCTGCCGGTCGAACTCGACGAAGCCGCCACCATGGACGGCGCGACCATTCCGCAGCTGTTCAGGCTGGTGTACGTGCCGCTGATGATGCCGTCGCTGGTGGCGATCGGCACCTACGCGATCCTGCTCGCCTGGAACGAATATCTCTACGCGTTCCTGCTGCTCTCCAAGGACACCGAAATCACGCTGCCCGTGGCGCTCGGCAACTTCCTCGCCGCGGACGATTCGCCCTGGGAATTGCTGATGACGACGGGCTTCATCTATGCCCTGCCGCCGGCCGCGATCTACTACGCATTCAAGCGGTATATGGTGGGCGGGCTGACGGCGGGTGCGGTGAAGTCATAACGGCGCCGCGCTCTTGCCTTGCGAGCTCGAAAGCTTCGAGGCGGACGAGGCAACCACGATCACCACAGCGATCAGCGCGATCACCATCGTGCAGATCGCGTTGATCTGCGGCTTCACCCCGAGCCGCACCTCGGAATAGATCCGGATCGGCAACGTCGCCGAACCCGGGCCTGTCGTGAAACTCGCGATCACGACATCGTCGAGCGACAGCGTGAACGCCAGCATCCAGCCCGCCACGATCGCCGGGACGATCAGCGGCAGCGTCACCTTGAGAAACGCCTTCACCGGATCGCAGCCGAGATCCATCGCGGCTTCCTCGAGGCTGCGGTCGATGGAGGCGAGGCGCGACTGCACCACCACGGTGACGAAGCACATCGTCAGCGTGGTGTGCGCGATGGTCACGGTCCAAAAACCGCGCTCGGCGTTGAGCGCCACGAACAGCAGCAGCAGCGACAGGCCGGAGATCACTTCTGGCATCACCAGCGGCGCATAGAGCATGCCCGAGAACAGCGAGCGGCCCTTGAAACGCTCGCCGCGCGCCAGACCAATCGCGGCCAGCGTGCCGAGCAGGGTTGCGACCGTCGCCGACACCGCGGCGACGCGCAGGCTCATCCAGGCCGCGTCCAGCATGGCGCGGTCGTTGAAGAACTCGGTGTACCAGCGCAGCGACCAACCGCCCCACACCGTCACCAGCCGCGAGGCGTTGAACGAGTAGATGACGAGAATGACGATCGGCAGATAGAGAAACGCCAGCCCCAGCGCCAGCGAGGTGATGTTGAACGGCGAAATCCGGTTCACCTGGCGGGTCATCAGCCCCCTCCCCGCAGCGTGCCGCGCTGCAGCCGGTCATAGAGCAGCAGCGGCGGTATCAACAGCAGCAGCAGCGCGACGGCGGCTGCGGAAGCGACCGGCCAGTCCTTGTTGGTGAAGAATTCGAGCCACAGCGTCTGCCCGATCATCATCGAACCGGAGCCGGCCAAGAGATCGGGGATTACGAATTCGCCGACGATCGGGATGAAGCACAGCAGCGCGCCGGCGCCGACGCCCGGCAGCGACAGCGGAAACGTCACCAGCCAGAACGCGCGTCCCGGCGAGGCGCCGAGATCGGACGCCGCCTCGATCAGCGCGCCGTCCATTTTGGCGAGCGTGGCATACAGCGGCAGGATCATGAACGGCAGATAGGAATAGACGATGCCGATATACATCGCAGTGTCGGTCGACAGCCACACCACAGGCGTCGAGACGATATGCAGCGCCAGCAGCACCTTATTGAGCAGGCCGTCATGCTGCAGGATATTGATCCAGGCATAAATCCGGATCAGGAACGAGGTCCAGAACGGCACGATGACCAGCATCATCGCGATTGGTTGCCAGCGCTGCGGCAGCCGCGCCATGCCATAGGCGATCGGGTAACCGATCACGAGCAGGATCGCCGTCGAGGTCACCGCGACGAATATGCTGCGCAAGTACGAGGAGATGTAGAGACTGTCCGAGACCAGCAGCTTGAAATTGTCGAGCGACAGTTCCGCCAACGCGGCCTTGATCGCAGCCCATCCTGCGCTGAGATCGAACAGCGGCACGTAGGGTGGCTGCGCGATCGCGGTCTGCGACAGGCTTATTTTGAGCACGAAACCGAACGGCACCAGGAAGAACAGCACCATCCACAGATAGGGCGCGATCGCAGCCAGCCGCGCCGGACGGGCGAAGATGCTGCGCGCACTCATTGTTCCAGCACCATGCAATCGTCAGGCGTGAACCACGCTACCACGCGCTGGCCCGCGAGATAGGCGTCGATATCGAGCCGCGCGGTATTGGCCACAGATGCGCGCACCACCACGCCGGATTCCAGCTTGACCTTGTACGCGGTGAGCCCGCCGAGATAGCTGACATCTGTCACCACGCCCTCGAGCCGGTTGATCGCATGCGTATTGGCCGCATCCGACACCGGGGCGCGGCGCGACAGTTTCACCTTCTCGGGGCGGATCGCGACGCAGACCGTGGCCTTGGTAACCCGCTGGCGCGGCTCGGTGACCGCAAGCGTGACACCCTCCTTGGTCGTGACCAGCAGCCGGTTATTTTCGCGCCAGCCAACCTCGCCATCGAACAGATTGACGTCGCCGATGAACTCCGCGACCCAGCGCGAATGCGGTGCCTCGTAGAGCTCGCGCGGGGTGGCGACCTGTTCGAGGCGGCCGGCATCCATCACGCCGATCCGGCCCGCCATCGTCATCGCCTCTTCCTGGTCGTGGGTGACGATGATGAAGGTCATGCCGAGCCGGCGCTGCAGGTCCATCAATTCGAGCTGCGTGCTCTCGCGCAGCTTCTTGTCCAGCGCAGCCAGCGGCTCGTCCAGCAGCAGCACCTGCGGGCGGCGGGCCAGCGAGCGCGCCAGCGCCACGCGCTGCTTCTGGCCGCCGGAGAGCTGATCGGGCTTGCGCTTCTCCATGCCTTCGAGCTTGACCAGCGCAACCATCTCGGCGACGCGGGTGGCGATCTCATCGCGCGCCATGCCGGCGCGCTTGAGGCCGAACGCGATATTGTCTCGCACCGACAGATGCGGAAACAGCGCGTAGTTCTGGAACATCATGTTGACCGGGCGCAGATGCGGCGGCACCTGCGCGATGTCCTTGGCCCCAAGCAGGATGCGGCCCTCGTCCGGCGTCTCGAAACCGGCGAGCATCCGCAGCAGCGTGGTCTTGCCGCAGCCGCTCGGACCCAGCAGCGCAAAAAATTCCCCGGCGCGGATATCGAGCGACAGCCGGTCCACCGCGCGGAAACTGCCGAACGTCTTGCCGACCCCCTCGATGCGCAGCAGCGGCATGTCGGCGGCCGGTTCGAGCTGCGGCGCAGGGCCTACAGGCGCTTGAGGTGGCGGCTCCGGCTTTGCGGGGCCCGCGACCCCATCGGCCTTCGGCGTAATTTCCGGCGATTCCTCGGTCATGTCCCCTGCCAGCCCTCGCTGCCGCACGCTAGCGGCGGATCGGCACCGGCTCAACCGCTTCGCGCCGCACAGTCACAATATTATCGCCGTCGCCGGTCATGTCTCTGCTAGGCTTGGCACTCACCGCGCATCGTGGAACGAGAAAATGAACCGGGACCGATATGATCTGCCGCTGACGACGACCTCCGATCGCGCCGCCGCGCATTATCGCGACGGCATGGACTGCATGTTGTCGGCCTGGCACGGCGCCGAGGACGCCTTCGACCGCGCGATCCGGGAAGACCCCGGCTTCGCACTGGCGCATATCGCGCGCGCCCGCCTGCATCAGCTCAATATGCAGGGCAATGAAGCGCGCCGCATGGCCGCCCATGCACGGCAACTCGCCGCCGGCGCCGACGCCCGTGAGCGCCATCATATCGATGTCATGGCTGCCGTGATCGAGGGCAAGCCGAAATTGGCCGTCAGCGGCGCGGAAGCGCATCTCGGGGAATATCCCCGCGATGCGCTGGTGCTGTCGATGCTGCTCGGCGCCTTCGGGCTCTACGCGTTTTCAGGCCGTGCCGACCACGACGCCGCCAAGCTTGCGGTATGCGAGCGTGTCGCCCGGCATTACGGCGAGGATTGGTGGTTCCTGAGTTATCTCGGCTGGTCGCATACCGAAGCCGGCAACCTCTCCACCGGCCGCACTTTGAGCGAACGCGCGATGGGGTTACGGGCTGCGAACGCCAACGCCGCGCACGGCCTGTCGCACGCGATGTTCGAGCAAGGCGACATGGCGGCGGGCCGCCAGTTTCTTTCCGCGTGGCTTCCCGCGCACGACCGCAAGAGCTTCCTGCACGGGCATCTGTGGTGGCACATCTCGCTGACCGCGCTCGACGAAGGCGATCTCGAAGGCGCGCTTGCGATCTACGAGCAGCAAATCAAGCCGGCCGACCGCCCCTACCCGCCGCTGAATATTTTCACCGACGGCGCTTCGCTGCTGTGGCGGCTGTCGCTGGCCGGCAAATCCGGGCTGGAGCCGCATTGGCGCGACGTCGCCGCCTATGGCGAAAAATATTTCCCGCAGGCCGGGGCGCATTTCGCCGACGTGCATCATGCGCTGGCCGCCGCCGCAATCGGCGGTGAGGCGCTGGACACGCGGCTGGCGCAGCTGGAGGCCCGTGCCGCCGACGGTAAACTGCCGCCGGGCCGCGCGGCCATCGACATGTGCCGCGGCATGCGGGCCTTCACCGACGGCGATCATGACGGCGCGATCCGCCTGCTTGAACCCGCGATGGCCGAATTGGTGCGGATCGGCGGCAGCCACGCCCAGCGCGAATTGTGGGAGGACACGCTGATCGCGGCCTATTTGCGCGGTGGACACCGCGAGAAGGCCGCCGGGCTGATCTCCACCCGGCTCGAACGCAGGCCGTCCGTGCGTGACGCGGCCTGGTCGCGGGAGACGCAGCGAGCGGTGAAAAACGATTCACCGCAATAAATCTCATGAAAATCACGATCGTGGCATTCGAAGGCTGCATGACCTCGGCGGTATTTGGCCAGGCCGATGCCTTTTCTCTCGCGGCCTATATTGCCGACAGTCGCGCCGATTCAAGCTGGTCGAGCCACGATATCCGGATCGCCACACCCAACGGCGCGCCCGTGCAGGGTTTTGGCGGGCATCGCATTGATCCGCATTGTTCGCTGCGTGATGCGCGCGACAGCAATGTCGTGCTGCTTCCTCCGATCCTCAACGACATCGAACAGACCTTGATGCAGGAAAGCGGCCTTGTCTCCTGGCTCGCATCCTTTCCAGCGCGTTCGACGCTGCTGGCATCGACCTGTACCGGCGCCTTCCTGCTCGCCGAAGCCGGCGTCCTCGACGGCCGGCGCATCACCACCAATCCGGCGTTCAGCGCGCTGTTCCAGCAGCGCTATCCGGGCGTAAGGCTGGCCCTCGACGAACGCATCATCGATGACAACATGGTCATCTGTGCCGGCGCGACCACGGCCTATCTCAATCTCGCGATCCATGTCATCGATCGGCTGGCCGGCCATGATCTTGCGGTATCGACGGCAAAGGCGCTATCGATCGACCGCAATCCGGAATCGCAACGTCCGTACTTCCAGTTCATCGCGCCCAAGGATCATGGCGACGATAAGGTTCTGCAACTTCAGAACTGGATCGAAGTTCATCATCACAAGCCGATTGGCATGGAAGAGATGACGAGCGCCGCGGCAATGAGCATTCGCAACCTCAACCGCCGCTTTGTTTCCGCCACCGGCTTGTCGCCGCAGCAGTATCTTCGCAGGGTCCGCATCGAGACCGCCAAGCGTCTGCTCGAAGGGCAGACCGCTCCGGTCGATCGCATTGCCGGACAGGTCGGATACGGCGACACGCGCGCCTTCATCCGGGCATTCGGGGCCGTGGCCGGGCTGTCGCCGGGCGAGTATCGTCGCCGATTCCGGGCGCACGCGGACGTCACCTCCCGGTAAAATTGGCGGCCCGCCGCTCCATCATCGACATCATTCCTTCGCGCGCGTCATCCGTGAGGGCAACAATTCGGCCTTCGGTCCGGATGTGTTCGACGGCGGCCCGAACCCCGTCGGTTTGCGCCAGCCGGGCGTTCGCAAGTGCTGCCCGGACCGCAAGTGGCGCGCAGGCCGCGACCTCACGGGCCAAATCCAGCGCGCGCTCCAGCTGTTCGCCAGGCTCTGCCAACACCTGCACCAGACCTGCGTTATGGGCGTCTTCAGCGCTGAACCCACCGCCGGCAAGGATACACTGCATCGCCCTGCCCCAGCCGATTGCCATCGGCAGCCGGATCGTCGCGCCGCCCAAGGGGAAGATGCCGCGTGTCGTCTCCTGCTGGCTGAACTGTGTCCCCTTCGCGGCCACGCACATATCGGCTGCAAGGGTCAGTTCCAGACCCGCCGTGTAGCAGCGTCCGTGGACCGCGGTGATGACCGGCTTCGCGCACGGCGGGCCGTAGAGCCGAAACGGGTCGCATTGGCCTGCCTTCAGGTAAGACGCAGAACCCTCGGCAATCGATGCCGGGATGACGTCGGCCAGATCCAGACCCGCACAGAACACGTCACCTTCGCCGCAGACCACCCCGCATCGCAATCGGTCTGACTGCGAGAGCGTCGTATATCCCTCGGCGAGCAGCCGCAGGGCTTCGCGGTTCAGCGCGTTCTTTACCCGCGGCCGGTTTATCCGCATCAGCAGAATATTGTCGACCTCGGTGATGATAACAGCAGATGTGTTGGCGTGGTCCTGCATGTGTTCTCCGCTCTGCATTGGCCCTGACGATCGCCTACAGATCAGAAGCCTTGCGGTGGTGACCATGGCCACATCGGCCAAATAGATTGCCGCTTCGGCCAAGCCGCCCGCGCCCCAATGCTGATGCTGCAATAGGATTGGCCGCGCGCGAAGTTCAGGCCTGGCGCTGAACGGCAAACACTTCGATCGCCGCCGCGCGGCCGCGCAACTGGGCAGTACCGAGCGGTTCAACGAGCATATTTGAATTGGGCCGGACGCGGCTGAGCAAATCGGCGGAGACCAGCAATTTGCGGCCGGCCTCCTTGCAATATTCCTGCAGCCGCGCGGTAACGTTCACGGTGTCCCCGAAATAGGCAAGCTGACGCCGCGAGCTGCCGCATTCGCTGATCACCACGGGACCGGCATGCAGGCCGGCCCGGAAACCCGGCACCATGCCGAACTCTTCCCGGTAGGAATCCGCCTTTCCCGCGATCGTATCCGCGATCGCAAAGAAGCAGTCGATGCAGTTTCCATCCGATTTCTTGCGGTCCAGCGGCCAGGTGACGATGACCTCGTCGCCGACATAGGCATGGACTTCGCCGCCATGCGCGACGATGGCCGCATCGATGTCGTAGAAAAACCGGGTAAGAAGGCCTTGCACGCGCAGTTCGCCCATCGCCTCGGCGAGCGAAGTGGAGCCCGCGAGGTCGAGGAACATCAGCACGCGCTCTTCCCGCACCGGGCGGCGATATCGCCCGAGCGCGACGTTGAGCAGCACCCGGGTGCCGACGAGACGTGTCAGCTCAAAAGCCAGTCCGACAAGCAGGGCCCCGAAAAACGCAGCCACGAAGATCTTGGGGAACGTGTCAACCCGCCAGGCGGCTATCCTGTGCCAATAGAGCAGCGGCTCCAGACCCAGAAGAACGGATGCAACGACGACGGCCATAGTTGCGGAACGCAGTCCCAGATCCATCAAAAGCGGCCATCTGCTGATCCACTCACTTCGCCGCGAAGCAAAATAGAGATGGGTAGCCCAACCGGCGAGTGCAACGCCGATGCCGTGGAGGCCGCTTCGCAGATAGTTCGCCACGGTTGCTTCCAGTGGATTGTCCACGAGGTAGCGAAGCATCATCCCGAACAGCATGCCGAACACGGCGATGACCAGAGCCGGAAAAACAGAGCGTTTCATTTGCAATCCGTCCCCGACATCGCCGTCGCCATGAACGCCGCCAGCGCCTCGCGATCCGCCGGCGGCATGGTCAGGCCAAGCTTCGAGCGCCGCCACAAAATGTCGTCCGGGAAACGCGCCCATTCATGCTTCATGAGATAGCGCACTTCCGCGCCCGACAGTTCAGGCCCAAACGCCGGGCCAAGATCGCCGCGATCCCTGGCCTCGCCAAGGATCGCCTTGACGTTCGACCCATAGGCGCCGACCAGGCGGCGGGCGTGATCCTCGCTGAGAAACCGCCAGCGCGCGCGCACCTCGTCGACTTCGTTCTCGAAGCGGTTCCAGGTGAAATCGCCGCCGGGCAGCGCCGCCGTCGCAGTCCAGCGCGGCGACATCGGATAAAACGGCGTCAGCCTGGAGACGGCCCTTTCAGCACGCAGCCGCGAGGTGGTGACATCGCCGCCGAAGATCGTGAGCAGCGGCGCCTTGCGGCGAGCGTGGTCAAAGCTCATCGCGCCGTCCCACGCTGCCTGGTTGTTCGCGGGGTTCATCACCAGGTTGGCGCCGGAAACCGTCCGCACCACGTCGAACGGCTCGATCCGCTCGCGAAAATACCGGTTGGCGGCATCGCAAAGATAAGCCACGTCATTGGCCGCCATCGCGACAATGGCGGGATCACCCTTGAAGGCATGGCCAACGGTGCCGATCAGGGTGAAATCGCGCTCATAGGGGCTGGCGAAAATCAGCCGGCCGTCGCTGTTCTGGAATACGTAGACGTTGTCGGTGTCGAACAGGCGGCGGACGACGATCTGGCTCATCTGGATCGTGGCAAGCTGGGGCGGCGGCTGGCGCAGCACGGTCTCGGCGACGGTCGCGGTCCAGGCCCCGGTGGCGTTGACCAGCGCCCGCGCGGTCACGACCTGACGATGGCCACGATCGATCGTCACCAGCCGCCAGGTCTCGCCCCGCTCGGCGCGCGTGCAGCGGGCGCCGGTGCGGATCGCCGCCCCCCGGGCCGCCGCATCGACGGCGGTCAGCACAACCAGGCGGGAATCGTCGACCACGCAGTCGGAATATTCGAAGGCGGTTCCGAACGGCCGCTTCAGCGGATTGCCGACCGGATGGTGGGTGACGTCGACGGTGGCGGAGCGCGGCAACGGCGCGCGCGAGGCCAGCCGGTCATACAGCAACAGCCATGACCGTAACTGCCAGGCCGGGCGTTCGTCGACGTGGGCGGGGATGGCAAAGCGCATCGGGCGCACCAGATGTGGGGCGATGCGGAGCCAAATGTCGCGCTCGGCCAATGCCGCACGGACCCGAAGGAAGCGGCGCCGCTCCAGCCCCGCCAGATCGCCATGGACGAGCCGCGGCGAGGCCGAGGAGGCGCCCGCAGCAAGATCGCCCTGCTCCAGCAGGATCACACGCAGGCCGCGGCCGGCGGCATCGCGCGCGATGCCAACGCCGTTCAATCCCCCGCCGATGATCGCAAGATCGTAATCCGCCATGCAACGCTTACAGTCGAGAACCGAAGTGCACGACAACATAGCGTGTTCGCGCGAAGTGGATACCGGTTCGCATCGCAATCAAGTAGATCGCGTAGACTTATCTGCGGCAAAAACGCGTCAAACAAAAATTGTAGAGCCTGCGCGCAGGCTCTAGCCGGTCTTGCGCGTGGACTCGATGCTGTTGATGACGTTGCGCCCGACCAGCGCGGCGTATTGCCCGATCGGCAGGGGTTTGCCGATGAAATAGCCCTGCACCGCGTCGCAGCCCTCTTCCGACAGGAAGCCGAGTTGTTCCTGGGTTTCGACGCCTTCGGCGACGATTGACATTTCGAGGCCGTGGCCGAGGTCGATGACGGCGCGCACGATCGCGGCCGATTGCGGATTGCGCCCGAGATGCATGACGAACGCGCGGTCGATCTTGATCTTGTCGAACGGGAACGCCTGCAGGTAGCTCAGCGAGGAGTAGCCGCTGCCGAAATCGTCCATCGAGATGCGCACGCCGAGCGCCTTGAGCCGCCGGAGCAGCGCCAGGCCACGATCGAAATCCTCGATCAGCACGCCTTCGGTGATTTCGAGTTCGAGCCGATCCGGCGCCAGCCCGGTTTCGAGCAGGATCGAATGCACCAGACTGACCACATCGCCGTGCATGAACTGCGCCGGCGACAGATTGACCGCGATCTGCATCGGCACCGGCCAGGAGGCCGCCTCCCGGCAGGCTTCGCGCAGGATCCATTCGCCCATTTCGACGATCAGGCCGCTTTCTTCCGCCAGCGGAATGAAATCGCCTGGTGACACGAAGCCGCGTACCGGATGCATCCAGCGCGCCAGCGCCTCGAAGCCGATCACTTCGCTGCTGGCAACCGTCGGACCCGAGGTGGCCTGCGGCTGGTAGTACAGCGACAATTCGCCGTTCTTGATCGCGACCGAGAGGTCCTGGTGCAGCACGCGGCGGTCGCGGATCTGCTGGTCCATCTCGGGCTCGAAGACGCTGATCGAGCCGCGCGATTTTGCTTTCGCCCGGAACAGCGCCGCGCCGGAATTGGCGAGCAGGGCTGCCGCGTCCGACCCGTTGTGCGGAAATACCGAGATGCCCGTGGTGGCACCGGCCCGAACCGGCTTGCCGTCGATCTGGAATTCCTTGGCCAGCGCGATCGCGACCTGCTCGGCCAGCGCGATGCCCGCGGAGGGCTGTTTGCCGTCGATGATCAACCCGAATTCGTCGCCGCCGAGCCGGGCCACCACGCCGCCGCGGGCGCAGTCCTGCAGGCGCTGGGCGACCTCGGTCAGCACCTTGTCGCCCATCGCGTGACCGAACACGTCGTTCACTTCCTTCAGCCCGTCGAGGTCGACGCAGAGCACCGCGAATTCCTCTTCGGTGCCCTCGCAGGCCTCGATCATCTGGGCCAGCGCCTGCAGGAAGGCGGCGCGGTTCGGCAGATCGGTCAGGCCGTCATGATAGGCCATGTGCGCCATCCGCGACTCGGTCTGACGGCGATCGGTGACGTCCTCATGGGTCTTGATCAGATATTGCGGCTCGCCGGCATCATCGAGCACCGTCATCCGGCGGGTCAGGAACAGCCGCAGGCCATCCTTGGTCGAAATCGGGTGTTCCTCGGTCAGAAGGCCACGCTTCTTGATCGCCGCCTCGTCGCGCGCGATGATCAGCTTGGCTTCGCGCGGGTTGAAGATGTCGGCAGCCGTCAGTCCGGTGGCGTCTTCGCGGCGGCGATTGAGGATGGTTTCGGCGCTGCGGTTGGCGAGCAGGTATTTTCCGTCCGAGACGCGCTCGACGATCAGCGAGACCGGAATGTTGTCGACCACGAGCTCGAGGAACTTCTTGGTACTCTCCAGTTCGCGCGACAACGAGCGGCGGTCGGTGACGTCGTCGAACAGCGCGATCAAGAATTCGGGCTGGTTGTTCTCATCGCGCGCGATCACGCGGTTGGAAGCGAGGACGCGCTTCTCGGAGCCGCGCTCGACCTCGAACTCGGTGCGGTGGTAGCCTTCCGGCGCCCTCAGCGCCGACTGGTCCGCGGTGTCGATCGTGCGTGCGGTTTCGGGTTGGAATATCTCGTCGGCGCGCTTGCCGACGATATGGTCGCGCGAGAAGCGCGAGAACCGCTCGAACGCGCGGTTGGCGAAAATATAGCGGCCGTCCTCGATGTTCTTGGCGGCGACGCAGACCGGAACGTTGTCGAGCACCGATTCCAGGAACTGCGTGGTCGACGCCAGCTTGCGCGAAAGCTTGCGCTGCTCCGTGCAATCCTCATGGGTCGCGACCGACCCGCCATTCGGCAGGCGGAAATACTTGACCAGGACCGATTTGCCGTTTGGCAGTTCGGTGATCAGGCCGTCCGCGGTGGCGGCCTGGGCATAGAATTCGTCGACGCTGACATCCAGTGCGCCGCGCTTGCGCCGCACTTCCAGCAGTTCCGGCCCGGTCATGTTGCGGGGAATGTCCGCGCGGACCAGGCCGTAGATTTCGAGATAGCGGTCGTTGCTGAAGATGATGCGCTGACGGGCGTCGGTCATCACCACGCCCTGGCTGAGATTGTTCAGGGCTGAGCTGACGAAGGCACTGCGCCGGAGTTGCGAGCGCTTGACCCGGCGCAGCGCCGACAGCACCCACAGCGCGGCCGCTGCCAGAAACGATACGACCACGATGCCGCCGATCAGCATCTCCCAGATCATGTTGGGGTCGAGGTCGCCGAAATAGCCCGACGGCGCCAAGCCGCCGGAAACGGGCGGCGCGGCCCATGCCAATCCGCACGACGCAGCGGTGGCGAGCAGACACACGAGGGCCAGCGCCGGAACTGAATCCCTCCCGCCTGCCTGCCAATTCTTGCCAGCCATCATTCACCCGCGGATTTCCCGGTGGAGTGTCTGGCTTGACGGGTTTGGATCGGGTAAACGCCTACCCTTGCAACCGGAAAATGCGACTCAAATTACGGCAATTGCCCTGACATGATTAATGCTTCACTAACGGGATGGGACCTAAGGGCATATGTCGAGGCAATCCAACGGGTTGTTGGGGCATACTTCTGAACGAAACGATAATAAAACAAGCGCGCCGCGGGCGGGATCCCGCGCCAAATTTCCGGGCCTGAAGCGTACATGGACAAGGTTGATTGCGTCGTCATCGGAGCGGGAGTGATCGGGCTCGCGATCGCGCGGCGGCTCGCCCAACAGGGCCGCGAAGTCATCGTGCTGGAGGCGGCCGAGGGCATCGGCACCATCACCTCATCGCGCAACAGCGAAGTGATCCACGCCGGTATTTATTACCGCGCCGGCAGCCTGATGGCGCAGATGTGCGTCAGTGGCAAACGGGCGCTCTACGAATATTGCAGCGACCATGGCATCCCGCATCGCAATTGCGGCAAGCTGATCGTCGCGACAACACCTGCGGAAACCGAAAAGCTGCAATCGATCCGCGCCCATGCCGAAGCAAATGGCGTCGACGACCTGCAGCTTCTGACCGGCGAAGCGGCGCGGGCCCTCGAGCCGGCGCTGAATTGCGACGCCGCCCTGCTTTCGCCGTCGACCGGCATCATCGACAGCCACGCCTACATGCTGGCGCTGATGGGCGATGCCGAGGAAGCCGGCACGGCTTACGCGTTCTACACGCCGCTGCTGCGCGCCCGGGCCAACGCGGGCAGGATCGAAATCGAGACGGGCGGCGATGCGCCGATGGTTCTGGAATGCAACCTGCTGGTCAACGCGGCGGGATTGGGCGCGCCTTCGGTCGCGCGCAGCATCGAGGGCATGCCGATCGAGTTGATACCGCCGGCGTATCTCGCCAAGGGCAATTATTTCAGCTGCAGCGCACGGGCGCCGTTTTCACGGCTGATCTATCCGGTGCCGGAGCCCGGCGGGCTCGGCGTGCACCTCACCCTCGACATGGCCGGCCAGGCGCGCTTCGGTCCGGACGTGGAGTGGGTCGAGAGCATCGACTACGCCGTCGACCCGGCCCGTGCCGAAAGGTTCTATCCGGCGATCCGGCGCTATTGGCCGACGCTGCCGGACGGAGCGCTGATGCCAAGCTATTCCGGGATCCGGCCCAAGATCGTGCCACCTGCGGTTGCCACGCAGGACTTCCTGATCCAGGGACCGCGCGCGCACGGCGTCACTGGACTGATCAACCTGTTCGGCATCGAATCGCCGGGACTGACGTCGTCCCTGGCGATCGCTGATCATGTTGGTGAACTCGCAGAGCAGTAAGCGATAAATACAAGATAAATTCGCAATACAACCTATACGGATGAGCGCAAAAGCGCCCATCCGACGGTGAATTACGTTTCGCTATTCTGCTGGAGACCGGTTTAGTGGACCGTATCGCTGGCGGTTTGCTTCAACCGCTCGATCTCGTCCTTGACCATCAACTTGCGGCGCTTCAACTCGACAATGTGCAGGTCGTCTGTGGAAAGGTGCACGAGCGCTTCGTGCAATTCGTTTTCGAGGATCTTGTGTTTACGTTCAAGTTCAACAAGATGCGCCTGTAGAGCCATACGAAATCTCCTCGGTGGGTGAAACCTCAGATTCGATCCGGACGAATGAGTGTACACCAGCCGCCGAATCTGTCGATGGCTATCCAGAATCGGGGCTCTCATTTTTTCGGATTTATCTGTAACCAATCGTGACTATGGAACCGGGTCGGCTTGCGGACCGGGCCCGCAGGGACGATATTTCGCTGGCGGCTTCGCAAGCCGTCTACAACCTCATCGTGCTTTTGCAGTTAGCGTACGCCATGACCGACGAAGATGAGCGCGAGCTCGTAAACGAGCTTGCCCGGCTGCAGCAGGAGCATCGCGATCTCGATGCGGCGATCGACGCGCTGCATCAGTCGCCGGCACCGGATCTGCTGCGGCTGCAACGGCTGAAGAAGCGCAAACTGCAATTGCGCGACCGCATCGCCTTCATCGAAGATCAGATCACGCCTGATATCATTGCCTGATCGCAGGGTCTGATCGTAGGACCTGATCGCGCCGGCGCCGGGTGCTGCGGAGGACAAGCCGCACCACGACGAACAGCCGCAACCTGGATGCCGCTGATCGGTTCGCGCGAGTTTTTTTTCGGAACGGTTGGGCTATAGCCAGAAGACCGCCTGCCTGCGGCAAATCCCTTTTCCCCGAAATCCACAAGGCGCCGCGGTTTCGGCGAACTTTCAGAGCCGCGATCGGCCTCGCCGGCAGCCGGTTGAGTGCGGGAAAACCAATTTTCGCGCACGCTCTTTGCTTGACTCTAATAGAACAAAATAGGAACATACCTCCCTGCCGCCAGCAAAGGGAGTTCTGTCATGTCCGCACCACCGTCCCTGTCCGACAACAGCCGCTACGAGCAAGCCTGCGATCAGGCGATCGCGATGTGCGACGGCAATCTGCGCTCGACCATCAAGGCGCTGATCATGGCCAACGAATATCTGGAAGCCGAGCTGGAGGAATTGCAGGCGGCGATATCCGCCGGCTGCGTGCCGACCCAATCCTTGCGCACCAGCAGCACCGCTGCCTGACCAGCGAAACCGGAGCGACGACGATGGCCGATGTCACCTATTACGTTGCATTGCCATTTCTGCAGGACGATGACGGCTCGCCGGTCGCGGGCGCTGCCGAGGAGTGCCAGAGTTCGACCACCGCGCTGCGCCGCGCCGAGATCCTGTCGCGAGCCCCCGGCAGCATCGGCGCCGTCGCGTTCAGCCGCAGCGGCGATCCCATGATAGGCGAATTCGGCGACGCGCAATTGCTGCGGAAGTTCGGCAACGTGCCGGAAGATTTGAGCGGGCTGTAGTCGCTGCGAGCGTTCGTAGTTCGTAGGGTGGGCAAAGCGGAGCGTGCCCACCATTCAGTGCGATGATCAAAGATGGTGGGCACGGCGCAAGAGCGCCTTTGCCCACCCTACAAACTACGAATTCACCTCACGCCTCATGCCGCCGCTGCGCCTTGCGGATGTACATCGCGCTATCGGCCTCTTCCAGCGCGCGGCCCAATTCCGCGTGCAGGCCGAGGATCGTGACGCCGGCGGAGGCGCCCGCGGTCACGGTGCGGCCACCGAACACAAAGGTGAGGCGATCGATCGCCCCCTCCAGCAACGCCGCCTTGGCCCTGGCATCGGTTTCGCTGAGATTCCACAACAGCAGCGCGAACTCGTCGCCGCCGAGCCGGCCGATCACGTCAGATGCGCGCACATGGGCCAGCAGCGTCTTCACAATGGCCTTGAGCACCTCGTCGCCGGCGGCATGACCGAAGGCGTCGTTGATCGGCTTCAGGCGATCGACGTCGAGCACGATCAGGGCGCCGCTCGCGTGGTAACGCTTGATGAAGGCGATCGCGCGGTGCAATTCGCGCTCAAAACCACGCCGGTTCGGAATATCCAGCAGGAAGTCGGTATCGGCCGAGGCCTGCAGCTCCTCGATTCGTGCCCGAGCCCGCGCCAATTGCGTCTTGAGCCGGCGGATCGTCGATTTGGGGTCAACGGACGGAGCCGGGGGCGGGCTTGCGGACTTGCGGATCCCGCGCGGCGCGGCTTTTGGTCCTGCCGGGCCCGTTTTCGGGCGTTTTGCGGTTCCCGCAGCCGTCGCCCTGGTTTTCTTCTTCATGACCTTCCCTGTGCAGGCATGCGTATGAAGGCTTGCCCGGATTCACCAAGACAGGATAGTCCATTCCTAATCCCTTGCCATGCCTTGGATGACGCCCGGGCCGCCCCTATAATCGGTCTATGTTTCTGGATTCCCCGATAGAATTGACGAGATGACCGCACCGATCGCCATCATTATGGGAAGCCAGTCGGACTGGGAGACCATGCAGCACGCCGCCGACACGCTGGCGGCGCTCGGGATCGACTGCGAAAAACGCATTGTCTCGGCCCATCGCACCCCCGACCGGCTGTTTGCTTTCGCCAAGGGCGCCAAGGCGGCCGGTTTCAAGATCATCATCGCCGGTGCCGGGGGTGCGGCGCATCTGCCGGGCATGGCGGCAGCGCTGACCGAGCTCCCGGTGTTCGGCGTTCCCGTCGAATCCAAGGCGCTGTCCGGCCTCGATTCGCTCTATTCGATCGTGCAGATGCCCGCGGGCGTCCCCGTCGGCACCCTTGCGATCGGCAAGGCCGGCGCGATCAACGCCGCCCTGCTCGCCGCCAGCGTATTGGCGCTGCAGGATCCGGCGCTGGCGAAGCGCCTGGCTGCCTGGCGCAAGCAACAGACCGATGCGGTCAAAGAGCGGCCGGAGGGCTTGGCGTGACGGCTTCCAACAATGTGAAGCTGAAGCCCGGCGACACCATCGGAATTCTTGGCGGCGGGCAACTGGGCCGGATGCTGGCGATGGCCGCGGCGCGCCTCGGCCTCCGCTGCCAGGTGTTTTCGCCGGACCCGGATTCGCCGGCCTTTGACGTGGTGCTGAACGCCACCTGCGCGGAATATGCCGATGTCGAGGCGCTCGAACTGTTCGCCAACGACGTCAACGTCATCACCTATGAATTCGAGAATGTGCCGGCCGCCACCGCCATGGTGCTGGCGGCGCGCCGTCCGGTGCTGCCGGCCCAGAAGATCCTCGAGACCACGCAGGACCGGCTGGTCGAAAAGGATTTTGTGAAGCGGCTCGGTATCGGCACCGCCGACTATGCCGACGTGTCGTCGGTGGAAACCCTGCGGGCGGCGATCAAGAAGATCGGCCTGCCCGCCGTGATCAAGACCCGCCGCTTCGGCTATGACGGCAAGGGCCAGGCGATCATCCGCGACGGCGACGATCTCACCCAGGTCTGGGAAGACCTCGGCACCAAATCGGCGATCCTCGAGGCCTTCATTCCGTTCGAACGCGAGATCTCGGTGATCGCTGCGCGCTCGGTCGACGGCCAGGTCGAGAGTTTCGACGTCACCGAAAACGAGCACCGCGACCACATCCTGAAAATCTCGCGCGCGCCGGCGCAGATCTCGGATGCGCTGGCGGCGCAGGCGCGCGGCATCGCCGAGCAGATCGCAACCGCGCTGAATTATGTCGGCGTGCTCGCGGTCGAAATGTTCGTGGTAGCGGAAAATGGCGGGCCGAAAGTGCTGGTCAACGAGATCGCGCCGCGGGTGCATAATTCCGGACACTGGACGCTGGACGGCGCCTCGATCTCGCAGTTCGAGCAGCATATCCGCGCCATCGCCGGCTGGCCGCTCGGCAAACCGGTCCGTCATGGCGAGGTCACCATGACGAACCTCATTGGCGACGACATCCTCGGCTACGAGCAGTGGCTGACGGTTCCCGGCGCCACCGTGCACCTTTACGGCAAGGGCGCGCCGAAGCCGGGCCGCAAGATGGGTCACGTCACCGAAGTGTCGCCGCGCAAGAAATAGCCGCAAGCCCGCATCACGCGGGCTTGCGTTAGGCGGCCGCTAGGCCGGCCTGCGGCCCTCGACGACGCCGGAGGGCTCCTCGCTGAGCCAGCGATAGATCACACCGCCCAGCACCCCGCCGATCAGCGGCGCTACCCAGAACAGCCAGAGCTGCGCCAGCGCCCATCCGCCGACGAACAGCGCGGGGCCCGTGCTGCGCGCCGGATTCACCGAGGTGTTGGTGACGGGAATGCTGACGAGGTGGATCATGACCAGCGCCAATCCGATCGCCAGCGGTGCAAAGCCCGCCGGCGCCTTGCCATGCGTCGCACCCATGATGATGAACAGGAACATCATGGTCATCACCACCTCGGTGATGAAGCAGGCAACCATGCTGTATTTGCCGGGCGAATGTGCGTCATAGCCGTTCGACGCAAAACCCTTGGTGACGTCGAAACCGGCAGCGCCGCTCGCGATCACATAAAGCAGCGCCGCCGCCGCAACGGCGCCGATCACCTGCGCGATGATGTAGGGCGCGATTTGCCCGGTTGGAAAGCGCCCGCCGGCCGCAAGCCCCACCGTGACGGCCGGATTGAGATGGCAGCCGGATATATGGCCGATCGCGTAGGCCATGGTGACGACGCTCAGTCCGAACGCAAAGGACACCCCGACCAGTCCGATACCCACCTGCGGAAAGGCGGCGGCGATGACGGCGCTGCCGCATCCCGCAAATGTCAGCCAGAACGTGCCGATGGCCTCGGCGGCATATTTCTTCGTATCCATGGTTGTCTCCCCAGATTGTCGTTGCCGGGTTGCTCAAAACACCGGGAACAGCCTCGATCTGGGCACACAACTTCCCAAATCAGGGCCGAACGGCGTCAGATTTGCCGCATTTCATGGCTTAACTTGGTCCGGCTGTTCGCTTCACAGGTGGACATCACAGGTTTTGTCTGGTAAATGCCCGCCTTCAGGTTAAGGGCTAGGCCTTTCGCCAGCTCTTCGCTTTACCAGAATTCCTATCCGATCAATTGAAAGAGGATGCCGCGTGCAGGTTCTCGTCCGCGATAACAATGTCGATCAAGCCCTCAAGGCGCTGAAGAAGAAGATGCAGCGCGAGGGTATTTTCCGCGAGATGAAACTCCGCGGCCATTACGAAAAGCCCTCCGAAAAGAAGGCCCGTGAAAAGGCCGAAGCCGTGCGCCGCGCGCGCAAGCTGGCTCGCAAGAAGCTGCAGCGCGAAGGCCTGCTGCCGATGAAGCCGAAGCCGGTGTTCGGTGCTGGCCCCGGTGGCGACCGTGGTGGTCCCGGTGGCGGTCGTGGCGGCCCGGGTGCAGGTCCGCGCGGACCGCGCTGAACGACCGAGCAGATTTGAATTGGAAAGCGCGGGCCTCGGCCTGCGCTTTTTCTTTGGGTTTTTTCCTTTGGGTTTTTCTTGGGGTTTTTTGTTTGTCGGTCCGAGGGCCTGACGGGTTCGGTCCGCCGGTTGCGGCTATTTTGACCGATGTATTTTGCGGCGTGCCGGGCTACCTATGCGCCATGAACGCGCGAGCATTCCGCCATAAGGCCATTCCGGCCTCCTGTTCGTTTTCTCGTGGCGCGCGCCATACGGCCGTAATTGTCGCGCTGCTGACGATCCCGCTGGGCGGCTGCTCGTTCGATCTCGGATCGTGGGGCGCGGACAGCCCAAAGCCGCAGCCCGTGGCGCAGAAACCGACCGACAATATCAGCGCGCGTAGCGTCAGCGACTCGCAAGGCTACGCCACCCGCGGCCAGGTGCTGGCCAAGTCCGGCAAGAACCAAGAGGCGCTGGCGGAATTCGATCGCGCCCTCGCACTCGATCCGTACAACGTCCAAGCGCTCTACGGCCGCGGGCTGATCTATCAAGGCGAGAAACAGTACCAACAGGCGATCGAGGATTTCACCGCCGCCAACGGCCTGACGCCGCAAAAGGTCGAGCCGTTGCTCGGCCGCGCAACAAGCTATCTCGCGATCGACAAGGCCAAGGAGGCGGCCGCCGACCTCGACGAGGCGGTGCAGGCGGATCCCAACAGCGCATCGGCGTGGTCAGCCCGCGGGCAGGCCTATGAGCGGCTCGGCGACAAGGCCAAGGCAGCCGCTTCCTATGGCCGTGCCATTGCGATCCGTCCCAAGGACGAAGCCGCACGCAGCGGCCTGGCCCGCACCGGCGGGTAGCGCGTTTTTCCAGCGAAGCATGCCCTTGATCGGGGAGTGGATACCGGCTCGCGCCAGGAAAACGCGTCAAATCAAGAATCCAGGGCCGCTCCGATTCAACCGGAACGGGCTCGGACGCAAAATCGCGAAAACAACCCCATGCAAAGATAGAAGCCCCGGTCGCGGCCTGCGTCCGGGGCACGGGAAGACACGATCTTATGAATTACTTAGGCAGGACGGCGTGGAACAGCGACTTCGCCGTCGACAGCACGTCTTCGGCCACAGCCGTGGTACGGTCGCGCACCGACGGCTCCGCCACATCCGCCCGCAAATCGAGCGGACGCGAGACCGGAATTTCGGCCGGCGGCGTCGGACGGCGCGGATCGACGGACGCATTGGCTGCGTAGGGCGGCCTGCCCTGATCGAAGATCTCCGCTCCCGAAGGCGTCGAGACCGAGATCGGCGGCGGCAGCGGGCGAAGCGCCGGTGCGGTTGCAACCCGCGGCGTTTCGCTTCGTGGCGTCTCGATCCGCGGGGTCTCGATGCGCGGAGTCTCGACTCGCTGAGCTTCGGGGGTGCGCACCACTTCGGGTGCACGCGGCGAACCATCATTGTTGACCCGCAGACGCTCGATCGCCGCGCGCGCGAGGTCGTTGGCGTCGCGGCGGTCGTCCGGCACAACAGCGGTTTCGACCGGCGGCGCGGCAACAGGCGCTGGCGGCGCGGCCGCGACGGCCGGCGTCACGGGCTGCACCGGTGACGGCAGCACGACCCTGATCTTTTCCTTTTCGCGTTCGCGCGACGCGGCGCGGGTGGCGCGCGGCTCGGCCGGAACGCTCGCGGTCTCGGCCGGCGCGTCGGCGGACTTCGCGTCAGCCTTTACGTCCGCTTTGGCTTCAACCTTCTCGACCACCGCCGGCCGTTCGGCCGCGGTCTTCTCGAGGAGGGCTTTTTCGGAAATGCCCTTGGCCCTGACGCCCGGCGTCGGCGGGTTGCCGGTTTCAGTGGCCTTGGTTTCGGTGGACTTGGTTTCAGTGGCCTTGGCTGGCGCTTTGGGGTCGGCAGCCGATACGGCGGCGGCGACAGGGGCGTCCGTGCCCGGCCTCGTGACGATGTAATGATTAACGATGTAAGCCCCGATGACGGTCGCTGCCACCGAAGGCAGGATGTCGATCGTGAATTTCGAAATATACTTCTTAAGCATGCCGGCCACTCCCCGCGGCAAGTTTGATGCGGGAACTTCTGGGCATATTGAGGGATCAACTAAGACGGATCGGTGGCAATTGTGCAGATCCTCATGAGGTTCCGTTTCTACCGCCCTAAGGCGACCCGCCGGGCTCTTGTTGCGGGGCGCTCCGGGAGCCGCACATTAACGGCTTGTCAGGACCTGCGGCCGAAATGGGTCGGTTGCGGCGCTGCCGATAACGGACGGTCAGGGCTTCAGTTCGACCTCCAGGAACACGATCTCGGTTGCCGTTTCGTTGAGCACGTCGTGCTCGACGCCCGCCTTTCGGAAATAGGATTTACCGACGGCGAGCTGCGCCTTCGAGCGTTCGCCGTTCGGCGCCACGATGGTCATTTCGCCCGCGGTCACCGGCACGATGACGTAGTCCATCCCGTGGGTGTGGTGGCCGGTGGCGCTGCCCGGCGCCAGCCGCCACTCGGTGACGCGAACTTCCGGGGTGTCGACCTGAACGTCTGACGTGGCGCTGAGCATTTTGGATGAACTCCAGGGAACGACAAGGGAACTACGGCACGAATACCATGAACAGGAATACGGCGAACACCACCATGTGCACCAGCCCGAACAGGATGTTGGTGCGACCGGTGCCGAAGGTGAGCATGCTGAGGACGAAGGTCAGCACCAGCAGCACCATCTCCTGTGTATTGAGCCCAAGCACCAATTGCTTGTCGAGCGTGTAAGCGGCGACGGCGACGGCGGGGATCGTCAGCCCGATGGTCGCCAGCGACGAGCCGAGCGCCAGATTGATGCTCTTCTGCAGGTCGTTCTTGCGGGCGGCGGAAATGGCGGCGACGCTTTCCGGCAGCAGGATCAACAACGCCACCAGCACGCCGGCGAAAGCCGGCGGCGCGCCGACACGGGCGATCGTCAAATCGACCACAACTGAGAACTTCTTGGCCAGCAGCACCACCGCCAGCAGCGCGAGCAGCAGCAGCGCAATGCTCAACGCCAGCATCCGGTTCGACAGCAGCGCCCCGTCGCCCGCGTCGCCCGTGGCATCGTTGATAAAATAGTCGCGATGCCGGATGGTCTGGGTATAGAGAAAAACACAATAGAGAATGAGCGTGACGACGCTGACAAAGCCGAGCTGGGCCGCCGAATAGATCGGGCCCGGCGCCGTCAGCGTGTAGTTGGGCATGATCAGCGTGATGGTCGCCATCACGAACAGCACACTGAGATACAAGTTGGCGCCGGAGACCTGAAAATCCTGCTCGCGATAGCGCAGCCCGCCGATGAAGATGCAGATGCCGACCAGGCCGTTGCACACGATCATGACGACCGCGAACACCGTGTCCCGCGCCAGCGTCGGCACCGGTTTGTCGCCGAGCATGATGGTCGCGATCAGCGCGACCTCGATGATGGTGACTGCCAGCGTCAATAACAGCGTGCCGTAGGGCTCGCCGATCCGTTCCGCGATCATTTCGGCGTGATGCACGGCGGCAAACACCGTGCCGAACAGGATCGCCAGCAGCAGCGCCGCGAACAGGAAACCGCCGACCGTCGGCGTGAAGGTCAGCCCGAGCGCGGTGGCGACCACGAACAGCGCCACCGCCAAGGCAGGGAAAATCCACGACGATTTCGGCATCGGGCCGTGCGCGCTCATGAAATCAGAATCCTCGAAATGACAGCGGGCCGACTATGCAGCAAACAATCGCCGCCGTCAGCCTTTTGCGGCATTGATGAATTGCCGCGCTGCTGCCGTTGCACCATAAGCATCGAGATCGTTGTGGCTGCCGTCAGGGAACCTGACGATCGTCTTGGGCTCGTGCGCAAGGGCAAACAGACGCTCGCCAAATGCGATCGGGATCGTGGCATCGCGCGCGCCATGCAGGACCAGGAGCGGCGCGTTCACCCGCGCGATGCGCTGGTCGGAATGGAATGGATCTTTGATCGCCCAACGAACGGGGAAGATCGGAAACGCGGCAGCGCCAACGTCGGCAAGCGATGTATAGGGCGCCTCCAGAATGATCTTGCCAATCGGCTGCTCGGCCGCCAGCGCCACCGCGACGCCGGTGCCGAGCGAAAAACCCCAGGCCACGATCCTGTCCGCGCTGTATCGCGCCGTCGTGAAGGCATAGGCCGCGGCCGCATCCTGCAGCAAGCCGCGCTCGCTCGGGTGTCCGCTCGAGCCCGCATAGCCGCGATAGGACAGCGCGACGATGCCAGTGCCGTCGGCGATCAGTTCGCGAAAGCGCCCGAAGAAGCCGGCGAGGAAATCGCCGTTGCCGTGGAAATAGAGAATGACGGGACGGCCGGGCCGGGCCGGAACGTGCCAGACAATGATCTTCTCACCGTCCGCGGTGGCCAGCACATGTTCTTCGGCTTCCGGAAAACCGGCCGCCTGCGGGGAAGTGCGCTCGGTGGTGGGAATCGGAAACAGCATCGAGCGCTGCAAGAAGAACAGCGCGGCAAGCCCGCAGGCATAACCGACCGAAACGACAATCAGCAGCCATTTCAGGACGGTCATGACTTCCCGTGCGCGGAATTACATCCCCTTGACGATGTTCTCGGTGACCTTCTTGGCGTCGCCGAGCAGCATCATGGTGTTGTCGCGATAGAACAAGGGATTGTCGATGCCGGCATAGCCCGACGCCAGCGAACGCTTGATGAACATGACAGTTCCGGCCTTCCAGACCTGCAGCACCGGCATGCCGTAGATCGGCGAGGTCTTGTCGTCCTCGGCCGCCGGATTGGTGACGTCGTTGGCGCCGATCACGAAGGCGATGTCGGCCTGGGCGAATTCGGAGTTGATGTCCTCGAGTTCGAACACCTCGTCATAGGGCACGTTGGCCTCGGCCAGCAGCACGTTCATGTGGCCGGGCATGCGGCCCGCGACCGGATGGATGGCGTACTTCACCTCGACGCCTTCCTTCTTCAGCAGATCGCCCATTTCGCGCAGCGCATGCTGGGCCTGCGCCACCGCCATGCCGTAGCCGGGCACGATGATCACCTTCTGCGCGTTCTTCATGATGAAGGCCGCGTCGTCCGCCGAGCCGAGTTTGGCAGGCTTCTGCTCGCCACCGCCACCGCCGGCCGCCGCGGTCTCGCCGCCGAAGCCGCCGAGGATGACCGAGATGAAGGAACGGTTCATCGCGTGGCACATGATGTAGGACAGGATCGCGCCCGACGAGCCGACCAGCGCGCCGGTGATGATCAGCGCGGAATTGCCGAGCGTGAAGCCGATGCCGGCCGCGGCCCAGCCGGAATAGGAGTTCAGCATCGAGATCACGACAGGCATGTCGGCGCCGCCGATCGGAATGATCATGAGCACGCCGAGCACCAGCGCGATGATCGTGATCAGCCAGAAGTCGAGCGCGCTGCCGGACCGCACCAGGCCGAAGATGAAGAACACCAGCGCCAGAGCCAGCGCGATGTTGATGATGTGGCGCGCCGGCAGGATGATCGGCGCGCCGCTCATGCGGCCGGACAGCTTCAGGAACGCGATCACGGAGCCGGTGAAGGTCAGCGCACCGATCGCGACGCCGAGCGACATTTCGATCAGGCTCGCGGCGTGAATCTGCCCGGGCTTGCCGATGTCGAACGCTTCGGGCGCATAGAACGCGCCGGCGGCCACCAGCACCGCGGCCATACCGACCAGCGAGTGGAAGGCGGCGACCAGTTCCGGCATCGAGGTCATCGGCACCCGCCGCGCGATCACCGCTCCGATGCCGCCGCCGATGGCGATGCCTAATATCACCAGCACCCAGGCGAGGCCGTCCGCCGGCGGATGACTGGCGAGCGTGGTCGCGACCGCAATCGCCATGCCGACCATGCCGAACAAATTGCCCTGGCGGGACGATGCCGGACTGGACAAGCCGCGCAGCGACAGGATGAACAGCACACCCGCCACGAGATACAATAATGCAGCCAGATTGGCGTTCATCTCAGGTCCCCCATTGTCTTCGCCACCCCGAGGTGCACGCCGCTCACTTTACCTTCTTCTTGTACATCGCCAGCATGCGCTGGGTGACAAGGAAGCCGCCGAAGATATTCACGCAAGCGAAGATCAGCGCGATGAAGCCGAAGCCGCGCGCCCAGCCTGAGCCGCTCGAGATCATGGGAACGCCGACCGCGAGCAGCGCGCCGACCACGATCACCGACGAGATCGCGTTCGTCACCGACATCAGCGGCGTATGCAGCGCGGGGGTCACCGACCAGACCACGAAGTAGCCGACGAAAACGGCAAGGACGAAGATCGACAGCCGGAACACGAAGGGATCGACGGCCTGTGCAATATGATCCATGGCGGCTCTCCTGGGCTGGCTATTTAGGCTGGAAGTTCGGATGGATGACGGCGCCGTCTTTGGTCAGCGCGGTGGCCTTGACCAGCTCATCGTCCCACTTCACGTCGAGCGCCTTGGTGGTCTTATCCACCATCGTTTCAATGAAGTTGAACAAATTGCGTGCATACAGGCTGGAGGCGGACTGTGCGACGCGGCCGGCGACATTGGTATAGCCGACGATCTTGACGCCATCGGCATCGACGACCTCGCCGGCCCTGGCGCCCTCGACATTGCCGCCGCGCTCAATCGCCAGATCGATCAGGACCGAGCCGGGCTTCATCGACTTGACCATGTCGGCGCTGACAAGCTTCGGCGCCGGGCGGCCCGGGATCAGCGCGGTCGTGATGATGATGTCCTGCTTCTTGATGTGCTCGGCGGTCAGGGCGGCCTGCTTGGCCTGATACTCTTTCGACATTTCCTTGGCATAGCCGCCGGCGGTCTGGGCGTTCTTGAACTCCTCATCCTCGACAGCGAGGAATTTGGCGCCGAGACTTTCGACCTGCTCCTTGGTGGCGGGCCGCACGTCGGTCGCGGTGACGACGGCGCCAAGCCGGCGCGCGGTCGCGATCGCCTGCAGGCCGGCGACGCCGACGCCCATCACGAACACTTTTGCCGCGGGAACCGTGCCCGCTGCGGTCATCATCATGGGGAAAGCGCGGCCGAACGCCTCGGCGGCCTCGATCACTGCGCGATAGCCGGCGAGGTTGGCCTGCGACGACAACACGTCCATCACCTGCGCGCGGGTGATGCGCGGCATCAATTCCATTGCGAAGGCCGACACGCCGGAGTCGGCGATGGTCTTGAGCGCCGCCTCGTTGCCGTAGGGGTCCATGATGGCGATGACCAGGGCGCCGCGCTTGTATTGGCCGAGTTCCGAGGCCTCCGGCCGCTTCACCTTGATGATGATGTCGGCATCCTTCAGCGCGTCCGCACTGATGGTGGCGCCGGCCGCGGTATATTCAGAATCCGGCAGGCCCGACTTGATGCCTGCTCCCGGCTCCACCACCACTTCGGCACCGATCGCCTTGAACTTCTTCACGGTGTCGGGGGAAGCAGCCACCCGCGGTTCGGACGGATCGATTTCCTTGGCAACGGCAATCTTCATGGGGCCTCCGGCGGCGCGAGGGCGCGCGCGCAAGCAAACTAGCGTTATTTCCGCTTAGTTGGATACCGGTTTCATAACCGGGCGACGTGCAAATTTTTCTGGTCACCGCCGCCCGGGCGGTGCAGCCGGCGACGCATCAGGTCAGGAAGTAGCCCATCAGGGCGACGATCACCACAACGGCCAAGGTGCCGTATTTGACCAGCATGATGAACCCTTCATAGGTCTGCTCATGGGCCGGATAATCGTTGCCGTCAGCGGTCGTGTAGGCCACTTCGCTATGGTCTGCCATCGGTATCCCCAGTCAATCCACGATCTGGCGTGCAATTACCGCAAAGCCGCCAGCAGGGCAACGGGACAAAGCCTATCGGGTCATTCGGAAGGCCAATTATCCCGGATCCAGCGGGTCAGGCTTTCCTCGCTGACCTCGCCCGCGGCCAGGGAAAGGATGATGGCCGTGGCGTGCGCCGGATCGGGCGCGAACGGGATGTCGTTGACCCGCAAAAACACCATCATGGCGTGGAATGCGGTGCGCTTGTTGCCGTCCACAAAGGCGTGGTTCCGGGCAAGACCGAACGCATGGGCTGCGGCGAGCGCGGCCATATCAGTCTGTCCATAAGCCCATTGATTGACCGGCCGCATAACCGCCGACTCCAGAAGGCCGTGATCCCGGAGGCCTTCTGGTCCGCCAAATATCGCCAGTTGCTCGGCATGCATGTCGATGACTTCGTCGACATCGAGGCAGATTGGCTCACTCATTTTGCAAGCGCGGCAAACGTATCGCGGTATTCGTGCATGATCTGGCGGGCGATTTCCATCGTCCGCGCATGCTTGGGGTTGAACGGCGAAAGACGCAGGCTGCCATCCGGTTGCTCGACCGGATAGAACTTGTCGCCCTCCTTGAGATTCAGTCGGGCAAGGAGCTCTTTCGGCAGGATCACACCGACCGAATTGCCAATCTTCCGAATTTGAAGCGCGGTATCCTCGATCTTGTACTCACGAGGGGCTTCGTTCATGCCGCGAGGGGTCTTGGTCATAGCACTGGCTCCGTTATACGGAACGTATAACACGGCGTGCCCGCCTGTTCAACAAATGTTTTACCGGAAATGCCAGCGCGGCGCGAAAGCGCCTAGCCGACCACGAAATCGAACCGCCCGGCGAGCCATCCGGCGTTCTTGGCGGTGCGCACCAGCAACGCCTTGCGGAACAAGCCGTCGGAACGGTTTTGCGATTCGCCGGGAAAATAGAGCTGGGTGGTCAGCACGCGGCCGCCGCGCGGCTGTACCTTCACATGGATGTGGCGGGTGCGGCCGGGATAAACGCCGGGCACGACGCTGCGCAATCGATAGCGCCCTTCCGCATCGGTGAACTGATGACCGCGCAGCCGGAAGCCGGAATTGTCATACTGGCCTCTGCCGTCGGCCTGCCAGAAATCCAGCAAAGCGCCAGAGACCGGCTTGCAGGCACGGGTAAGCACGAACCCGACCAGTTCGATCGGCTGTCCCGCCATGCCCTCTTCAAACAGTTCGATCCGCTCGGGCGAGGATGGCTTGAAATACGGCCCTTCGGTCTGCGCCAGCGTTGCCGCCTCGCCGCCGTGGCAGGCCGGCGTTGGTTGAAGCGGCGCCTGGGCAACACCGCTTTCGATCCCGAACAGCGAACCGGCTGCGAGAGCACCCGCTCCAAGCACGGCGCGTCGTGTCGGCGTGTCGACCATGAGCGCTCCACTCCTGACGTCGCCGTCATGATGGGATGCGACGACGGCCGAAGTTTGTCGCCGCGCCGCGTGCGTCAGCCCATCGTTTCCAGTTCGTCGATCATGCCTGATATGACCGACAGCCCGCCGTCCCAGAACTTGGGATCCTTGGCATCGAGCCCGAACGGCTTCAGCAGTTCGGAATAATGCTTGGTGCCGCCCGCCGCCAGCATCGCAAGATAGCGCTCGGCAAAGCCGTCGGAGGCGTTCTCGTAGACCGCATAAAGCGAGTTCACCAGGCAATCGCCGAACGCATAGGCGTAGACGTAGAACGGCGAATGGATGAAGTGCGGGATGTACATCCAGAAATTCTCGTAGCCCGGGCGGATGTCGATGGCCGGCCCGAGGCTTTCACCCTGCACGCTGAGCCAGATCTCGCCGATGCGCTGGGCGGTCAATTCGCCGTTCTTGCGCTCGGTGTGGATGGCGCGCTCGAACGAATAGAACGCGACCTGCCGCACCACGGTGTTGATCATGTCCTCGACCTTGCCGGCGAGCAGCGCCTGGCGCTGTTTCGCATTCTTGGTCTGCCCGAGCAGCCGCTTGAAGGTCAGCATTTCGCCGAACACGCTGGCGGTTTCGGCGAGCGTCAGCGGCGTCGGCGCCATCAGCGCACCGTTTTTGGCCGCCAGCACCTGGTGCACGCCGTGGCCGAGTTCATGCGCCAGCGTCATCACGTCGCGCGGCTTGCCTTGATAGTTCATCAGCACATAGGGATGCGCCGACGGCGTGGTCGGATGCGAGAAGGCGCCCGGCGCCTTGCCCGGCCGCACCGGGGCGTCGATCCAGCGGTCGGTGAAGAAACGCTCGGCGATATCGGCCATCTCGACCGAGAAGCCGCGATAGGCCGTCAGCACCATGTTGCGGGCCTCGGGCCAGGCGATCGTGCCGGTCGCCGCGAACGGCAGCGGCGCGTTGCGATCCCAATGCGCCAGCTTCTTCTTTTTGAACCAGCCGGCCTTGAGCGCGTAATAACGGTGCGAGAGCCGTGGATAGGCCGACCTGACCGATCCGACCAGCGCATCGACCACCTCGCGCTCGACGCGGTTGTTGAGATGCCGGGAATCCGCGACATCCGCAAAGCCGCGCCAGCGATCGGAAATCTCCTTGTCCTTGGCGAGCGTGTTGGTAACGAGCGCAAAGGTCCGCTCATTCTCCTTGAAAGTTTTCGCCAGCGCCTGCCCCGCGGCCTTGCGCTTTTCCGGCGCGCGGTCCTGCAGAAAATTGAGCGTCGGCTCGATCGCCAGTTCTTTTCCGCCGACCTTGAAGCGCAGGCCGGAGATGGTCTGGTCGAACAGCCGGTTCCAGGCGGCATAGCCGCTCTGGGATTTTTCGTGAAACAACTGCTCGACGCGATCTTCGAGCTGATACGGCTTGTCCTTGCGCAGATCCTCGATCCACGGGCGATAGTAGGCGAGTTCGGGCGTCTGCAACGCGCGCTCAATCACGGTGTCGTCCACGCGGTTGAGTTCGAGCCCGAAGAACAGCAGATGCACCGATGCGGCAGTTAGCCGCTCCGAGACGTCGCCGTAGAATTTCGTGATCGCGGGATCGACGCTGTCGCCGGCGTGGATAAGGCCGGCATAGGAGCCAAGGCGGCCGGCGAGGTCGTCGATCGCCTCGTAGCGCTTGACCGCTGCGGCGAGCCACTGCCCGCCATTATCCTTTGCAACGTTCTCGGCCAGCTTGCCCTTGTAGTCCGTCTCGAACGCGATGCATTCGGCATCCATCTTCTGCAAGTCACGCGCGACTTCGGGGGCGTCGATGCCGGAATAGAGGTCGGCCAGATTCCATTCCGGCAATTTGCCGGTTTTCGATTTGGCTGCGGTGGCCTTGCTGACGGCAGTTCCCTTGCTGATTGCGGTTTTGCGGGATGTCTTGCTGGCGCGGGAAGTCGCGGATTTCGCGGTCATGAACACTTTCAAACTGGCGTGATGATTTTTGACGAGGCGATCAGGCGAACGCTGCCAGCTGCGGCGCTATCTGCACCAGCAGTTCTTCGCCTTCCGCGATCAGCTCGAACCTTTCGTAGACAGCGCTCCGAATCGCACACCACAGCGTGATCGCCTTGACCATCAGCCACGACGTGGACGGGACCGCCGCCCTGGCGTGCAGCGCGACGATATCGAGGTTTCGATGCTCGAACAGCAGCCGGCCCGATCCGTCCTCCAGGATATAACGTCCCCCGATCCGGGACACACACAGCTCGCAGGCCTGATCCGGAAGCGCACCCAACAGATAGAACTGGGCATCGCCTTTCTCGGTGATGCCGGTTTCCCATTCGCGGCCGGTCGATGGCGCGAGCGCGGCCTGCAATGCCGCGCAGATTGTATTGAGTTCCCGTTCGCTCCAGATGCCGGTTTCCTGTGTGCGCTCAAACGCAACCACGCTCATTTGCTTTCCGCTCCGAACAGCAGCCGGTGCAATTCCGGCTCGTAGTACATTAATAGATGCCTAGCGAACGCGGCCTGTTCAAGACCCAACTCGCCGGCCCACGCGCCCATAATTTCAGTCGGAACGCGGCTGAACCCGTTCTCGACCTGTGAGATGAACGTATAATATTTGAGACCGAGCCGCGCGGCGAGATCTGCCTGCGACAATCCGGCATCGGCCCTGCGCAACTTGAGCCAATCCCCAGCCTGTTTCCGCAATTGCTTGGCTTCCGTGGCGACCTTGCCCGGCAGCTGTACAGCGAAAACATCTTGATGTTTTGCTCGTTTCATGATTACTAAACTACCTAGATTGAATTCCGGAACAGGCAATGTTCCCTACCACAATCTCGCGGTTTCCCTCAGTTCGAGAATCTCTGGGAGGACAATAATCCATGGCTATCGCAGATCGCAGCCCGATTGTCCGGACCAAGGGCCAGGAAAACACCGCCCGCGGCAAGGAGCTGATGGCCGGCATCCTGCTGGTAGCTGTGATCGCTGCGCTCGGACTCCGCAGCCTCGTGCCTGTTGATGCGCTGGCGCCCGCGATTGTCACCCTGCTGTTTGCAGTCGGCGCGACGACGGCAGGCTTCGCGCTGCTGTGCCGGCGCGACCGGTTCCGCACCATGTGGTTCGACCTCGCCGGCAGCCTGACTTTCATCGGCGTCGTGCTGTCCGTGCTCATCGAGCCCGACCAGATGACGAGGCTCTTCGCCCTTTCGGGTCAACCCGAGTAACCGGAACAGTTTTCCGCAGCTTGGCTGCGTTTTTTTGTCTGCACGTCCAAGCCCGGGCCCCTCTGGCAGTTCAAGCGAACTGCGATGTCGGATTGGACCATCCACGGAGAGGCCCGCATGTTTGAACTAATCACCTCGCAACACCTGACAGCGCTTTTCCAGGTCATCATGATTGACCTGGTGCTCGCGGGGGACAATGCGATCGTCATCGGTCTTGCAGCCGCCGGGCTACCCGAAGGTCAGCGCAAGAAGGCGATTCTGATCGGCATATTGGCCGCCACTCTCCTGCGCATCGGCTTTGCTTCCGTCACGGTTCAGCTCCTGCAAATCATTGGACTGCTGCTCGCGGGCGGCGTTCTTTTGCTTTGGGTGTGCTGGAAAATGTGGCGCGAGCTGCAGATGTCGCATCAACCAAGGCCCCAGAGTCTGTCGTCCGCAGCGATCGATACACCAGCCGATGCGGGCCGCCAGAAGACGCTTGGCCAGGCCGTCTGGCAGATCACGCTCGCCGACGTGTCGATGTCGCTCGACAATGTGCTCGCCGTCGCAGGTGCGGCGCGCGAGCATCCAATGATCCTGATATTCGGCTTGGCACTTTCCATTGCGCTGATGGGGCTCGCCGCCAACTTCATCGCGCGCCTGCTGGAAAAGCATCGCTGGATCGCCTATGTCGGCCTCGCCATCATCCTCTATGTGGCTTTCGACATGTGCTATCGCGGCGTCCTGGAGGTGTGGCCACACCTCAACGCCTAGCCGCTCTCACACAGCCGCCCTCCAACAATTAAGTGTGCGTTAATCGCCATAGGCGAGAGTGCCCCGATTCGATACAGTTCGCGTAACGTGCGGGGTAAACCATGGCTGCCACCATTCTAATTGCTGATGACGACGCGGTGCAGCGCCGTCTGGTAGAAAACATGGTGCAGAAATGCGGCTATGAGT
The DNA here is from genome assembly GCF_018130165.1 of Bradyrhizobium sp. JYMT SZCCT0180. GTDB lineage: Bacteria > Pseudomonadota > Alphaproteobacteria > Rhizobiales > Xanthobacteraceae > Bradyrhizobium. The sequence continues at coordinate 35,779 of NZ_JAFCLZ010000024.1, forward strand.
CCCTCGTCGTCGACAGCGGCGACGCCGCCGTGGCCTTGCTGACCGCCCCCGACGCGCAAGCGATCGATGCCGTCGTTCTCGATCTCGTGATGCCCGGCCTCGACGGCCTCGGCGTGCTCGCGAAAATTCGTGATGCCGGATTGACCGTTCCCGTCATCGTGCAGACCGCCCATGGCGGCATCGACAATGTGGTTTCGGCGATGCGCGCCGGCGCGCAGGATTTCGTCGTCAAGCCGGTCGGCTTCGAACGGCTGCAGGTCAGCTTGCGCAACGCGCTCAACACGCAGGCCTTGAAGGGCGAATTGCAGCGCATCCGTCACAGCCGCGAAGGCCGACTGACCTTTGCCGATATCATCACCCGCAGCGAAACCATGGCAGGCGTGCTGCGCACCGCGCAGAAGGCCGCCTCATCGGGCATTCCGGTGCTGATCGAAGGCGAGTCCGGCGTCGGCAAGGAATTGTTCGCCCGCGCCATCCACGGCAGCAGCGAGCGCAAGGCCAAGCCGTTCGTGGCCGTCAACTGCGGCGCGATCCCCGACAATCTGGTGGAATCGATCCTGTTCGGTCACGAGAAGGGCGCTTTCACCGGCGCCACCGAACGCCACATGGGCAAGTTCGTCGAAGCGTCCGGCGGCACGCTGTTCCTCGACGAGGTCGGCGAACTGCCGCTTGCAGCCCAGGTAAAACTGCTTCGGGCATTGCAGGAAGGAACGGTTGAGGCCGTCGGCGGCCGCAAGCCGGTGAAGGTCGACGTCCGCATCATTTCGGCGACCAACCGCAAACTGCTCGACCTCGTGAAGAACGGTGCCTTCCGCGAGGACCTGTTCTATCGCTTGCACGTGCTGCCGCTGACCATTCCGCCGCTTCGCATGCGGCGGGAAGACATCCCGCATCTGTTGCGGCACTTCCTGGCGCGGTTCAGCGCCGAAGAGAACCGCACCATCACCGGCATAACGGGTGAAGCCATGACGCATCTGGCGCAGCTCGATTGGCCCGGCAATATCCGCCAGCTCGAAAACACCGTGTATCGCGCCGTGGTGCTGAGCGAGAGCGACCAGCTTGGCCTGTCGGACTTCCCGCATGCCGCCGCCCACCACATCGTCCCGGACACGGACACCCAGGCTCTGCACGGCGAACCGCTGATCGTGGGTCCGTCGACGGCGCCTGCGATGGTTTCAGGTAATGAGATACCGATCGCGCCGCTGAGCAACACCGGCAGTCTCGCGATGCTGACCCCCGCGGGCGAGGTGCGGCCGCTCGAGGAAATGGAAAACGAGATCATCCGTTTCGCGATTTCGCACTATCGCGGGCAAATGTCGGAAGTGGCGCGCCGGCTGAAGATCGGCCGCTCCACGCTCTATCGCAAACTCGATGAGGCCGCCGCCAACGATCCGGCTGAGGGCGCGCAAGATACCAATTGAGCAGCAACTGAGCCCCACGGACGATTGTGGCGCTCCGGTGGCAAAGGCCTGAGCGCCATCGGCGATTCGGGAACCTTCGAACCGTGGCTTGCCGGTGACAGACAAATGTCAGGGGGCATGGCAAAACCACGCCACTCGAATTGCAACTGGTGGTTTGAGGTCAGTTTGTCGTGAGTTGCCCCCCATGGCGCTGGCTGCATGAAAGGGGCGCATGTATCGTCTGCGTTTGAATCGTTGCGTGCAGGCGTACCGACTTAAAGCGATCGAGGCCGGCGCTTTCGCGCAAGCTGTGACGAGCGATACCTGAAGGACTGCTCCATGCCGGGGTAGTTCCGCCCAAGGGGGTGTGACGATGCGTGACTGTTCGACCAACCGTGCTGGGTTTGACCGCGTGCTGATCGCTGTCGCGGCAACTTTCCTCGCGGTGTCCGCGACCTCTGCACTGGCCGGTCAGAGCGATACGCCCCGGACCAGTGCTGCAGAACTCGCAATCGATGCAGCGGTCCCGCGTCCCGAACCGGCCAACGTTCCACCGCCGACCATCGGCGATTTCAAGATCGAGAGCACCGCGTCGGTGCCCGATCCAGCCAAGACGGCAGCGCCCGCTCCGGGCACGACTGCAACCGTTCCCGATCCGAAGCCGGCCGAAACCGTCGCCGCGCCTGCGGCTGCGCCCCCCAAGATCGACGCTCCCAAGAGCGACACCGCGACCACGACGCCCGCAACGGCTGCGGCACCTGCCGCGGAGCCGGTCAAGGCCGCGAGCAATGTCGCGCCGGCGGATCAGCCGGTCGCCGACAAATTGCGCGACATGCTTGCCAGCAAGGCGCTGCGCACGTTCGATCGCAAGGGCGAGCGCGCCGCGGTCGAAAAATTCTACAGCGCACGCGAATATGCGCCGCAGTGGACGCAGGCCGGCAAACTGACCGCCAGCGCCAAGGGCGTCGTCGCGCGCCTGAAGGACGCTGCTGCCGACGGCCTCAACCCCGCCGACTATCCGGTGCCGGATTTCGCAGCCGCCACCTCGCCCGACCAGCTCGCCGACGCCGAACTCAAGCTGACAGCCAGCATGCTCGATTATGCACGCCAGGCGCAGAGCAGCCGGATGCACTGGTCGCAGGTCGCTGCCGACATCCTCTATCCCGAGCATCCGACCGATCCGGCCGAAGTGCTGGCCAACGTCTCGACCGCCAAGGATGCTTCCGCAGCGCTCGAGGGCTACAATCCGCCGATCAAGCTGTACAAGGATTTGAAGGCCAAGCTCGCCGAACTGCGCGGTCAGGGCGAAGGCCCGGTGGTGCAGATCGCCGAAGGCGCTCCGCTCGCATTCAAGGCCGCCACCAAGAAACAGCCCGAGGTCGCTCCCGAAGATCCGCGTGTGCCGCAACTGCGCGCCAAGCTCGGCGTCACCGAACATCCTGATGACACCAGGTACGATGCCAAGGTCGCCGCAGCGGTACGCAAATTCCAGGAAAGCGTCGACCTCAAGCCGACCGGCGTGCTCGACGACAAGACCGTCAAGGCCATCAACAGCCCGAAGCGTGATCGCCAGATCGACATCGTGATCGCCAACATGGAGCGCTTGCGCTGGCTGCCGCGCCAGCTCGGCGTGCCGGCGCTCAACAATGCCTATGTCATCCTCAACGTGCCCGACTTCACGCTCAAGGTGATGCAGGGCGGCGCCCAGGTCTGGACCACCCGCGTGGTAACCGGAAAGCCGGGAAACCACGCCACGCCGATGCTGACCGAGACGATGAAGTTCATCACCGTCAATCCGACCTGGAACGTGCCGCCGTCGATCATCTACAACGAATATCTGCCGGCGCTGCAGCAGGATCCGACCGTGCTGCAACGCATGGGATTGAAGCTCGAACGCAACCGCGACGGCTCGATCCATATCTCGCAGCCGCCGGGCGAAGCCAATGCGCTCGGCCGTATCCGCTTCAACTTCCCGAACAAGTTCCTGGTCTATCAGCACGACACGCCGGACAAGAACCTGTTCGCCAAGGAAGAGCGCGCCTTCAGCCATGGCTGCATGCGGGTGCAAAATCCGGATCAGTACGCCTCGACGCTGCTCAACATCGTCATGCCGAACGACAAATACACGCCGGAAAAAATCCGCAGCATGTATGGCCGCAGCGAGATCGACCTGAGATTCCCGACGCCGATCCCGGTCCACATCACCTATCAGACCGCGTTCGTGGATGAATCCGGCAAGCTGCAGATGCGCAGGGACGTTTACGGCCGCGACGCAAGGATGCTGCCGCTGCTCAAGAATTCCGGAAGCAGGGATCTGGAAAACGTTGTGGCCCATGCCAACCCGAGCTACGTCCGGCCGAGCGGCGCGTCGCTGCCGTCCAACGTCGCCTTCAACAATGACTACGGCAGCTCCGGTCCTTCATTCTTCGAGCGGCTGTTCGGCGGACCGTCGGTCACGCCCCCCGCGCCGGTCGGCCGCCGGCCGCAAGCGCAACCCCAGCAGCAACGGCGGGTGATCACCCGTTAAACCCCGGGGGTCTTAATCCCCGGGTCCCCGCCACCTGTCGAAATGTTTAAGTAAAATCAACGGTCTCGCCGCTTTGGCGAGATCGTTTACGTTAACCATTATCCATCTCGGTTTTGGCACCGGGCACTTTTTCGCCACAGTCGGCGGGTTAGGTTAAGCCTAACTTGGGGGCGGGTCGGTAAACTTCGGTTAACCCTCCCGCTTTAATAAAGCGTTCACCCTCTTTCGCAGGTCCTTGGGAGGCCTGGTTTGCGAAAGAGATTCGTGATCGCTGGTCGACTGGGTGGGCTCATACGTGCTGGCTGGTTTCGCGCGCCAAATCAATTCGCTTCGTCTGCCGAAGGCCGGATATCAAATCGGCCTGACTTCCCTGTTGCTCCTTGCCGGAGCCGGGTCGGTGCATGACGCGACCGCGCTGAACGAGACCCGGACGCTTTCTTTCCACCACACCCACTCCAACGAAGACCTCACCGTCACCTTCAAGCGCGACGGACGCTACGACGAAGAGGCGCTGAAGAAACTCAATCACTTCCTCCGCGACTGGCGCAGCCAGGACCAGACCACGATGGATCGTCACCTCTTCGACATCCTCTGGGAAGTCTACCGCGACGTCGACGGCAAGCAGCCGATCCAGATCATCTCCGCCTACCGCTCCCCCGCCACCAACGCCATGCTCCGCCGCCGCTCGTCCGGCGTGGCCCGCCACAGCCAGCACACGCTCGGCCACGCGATGGATTTCTTCATCCCAGGCATTGCGCTCGAGCAGATCCGCGCCGCCGGACTTCGCCTGCAGCGCGGTGGCGTCGGCTTCTACCCGACCTCGGGTTCGCCGTTCGTTCATCTCGATACCGGCAGCGTCCGTCACTGGCCGCGCATGACCCATGACCAGCTGGCCAGGGTGTTCCCCAACGGTCGTACCGTTCACCTGCCCTCGAATGGTGGTCCGCTGAAGGGTTATGAACTGGCCCGCGCCGACATCGAGAGGCGCGGCAGTGGCGCCGACGCCGCAACGGTCGGCAAGAAGCCCAGCCTGTTCGCCTCGCTGTTCAAGGGCGGCAAATCCAACGAAGAGGATGATGAGGGCGGCGCCCCCGTCACCGTCAGGAACGAGAAGCCTGCTCCTTCTGTGGTGGCCGCCGCCGCGGCCCCGAAGGCCGCCGAGATCGTGCCGACGCCGCGCGCAAAACCGGTCGCGGCAACGATCCAGCTGGCCTCGGCTGATGCGCAGATCGTTCCGGCGCCCAAATCCAAGCCGGAGGCGTCCAAAGCGGAGGCCAAGCCGGCCGCGCAGGCTTCCGCCGACAAGCCGGCCGAGCCGAAACCGCAGACACCCGCCGACATCATCAACGCCCGCGGCTTCTGGGGCGATGCGCCGACGACGGCCAATCAGCCCACCCCCGTTCAGCTCGCGGCCCTCAGGGCCCGTCAGGCCGTCGGCGCCGCCGATCCGCAGCCGACTGCCAGCGTTGCCGAGGCCTTCAACAAGGCGCTGGCCTACGCGCCGGCCGCCTCCTCGCCCGTTGACCGCGCCAACGTGGTTGCCGCCTCCGCGCCGATCCCGCGCACCGTGCGGCCGGCGCGCAACGCCGCCGCCACCGAAATCAACACCGTCGTCGCCAAGGGATCGCAGGGGGCACCGCAGGGCCAGGGTAGCGTGATTTCGACCTCGACGCGGCTTGCCGCCGCCAAGGGCAACGATGTCTGGATGCGGGTCGTTATGCTGGCGCCGAGCGCGAGCAACGCAATGTCGACGACCGTGCTCGGCGATACCGACATGACGCTGATGCGCAGCTATTTCATCAAGCCGCCGTTCGCGATCACGATGGGCTTCTCGGAAGATCCGATGCTCGGGATGACCACCGACCGGTTTACCGGATCGGCGACCGCCAAGCTCACCACGCAGTCTTTCGTCGTGCGCACGGCGTCACTGCGCTAGGCGCGCACAACTTCCATTAATGTCGAAATCATCCTCGCGAGCGCGCGGCGCCTCATTGCCGTGATCACCGTGCTCGTGCTCGGCTCTGTCAGGCCGGCAAGCCTGCCTTGAGCAGGCCAGCCTCGTGACGCTGGCGGTCGATGGCGTGCTTGTAATGCTGGGTGGCGAGGTAAACGGCCACCGAGAATGTCGGCTCTGACTTCAGAACCTCGGCCGCGTGCGCAGCGGCAGCGACCGCGTTGCCCATCTGCGCAAACGTGGCCGCGAGGAAGGCATGATGGGTGTAGTCGGGCCGCGTGATACGCGAAAAGGCCTCGATGGCGTCGGCATATTTCTCGGCGCAGTAGCAGGCGCGCCCGAGGTGGCTCCAGAAGCGCTCCGGGTGGTACGGGTTGAGGCGCATCGCCTTCTTGATCCAGTCGATGCCTTCCTCCGGCCGCCCGAGCCAGGTTAGCAGCTCGCCCTGCTGCACCACGACAAGGTCGTAGTTGGGGTTGAGCGCGAGCCCTCGCTCCTGGTGATATGCGGCCTTGTCATGGTCGTTCCGGTTCAGGTTCAGCGCGGCGAGAATCCGGTGCACGTCGCTGTCATTGTCGTCGAGCGCCAGCGTGACCTCCAGCTCCGCGGCTACCTGATCGAAGGTGGCATCGCGATCGGCACACCAGCCATAGACCCACGTCTGGCCCAGCACGCATGCTTTCCAGGCGTGGGCATGCGCATAGTTCGGGTCGAGCGCGAGGGCGCGGTCGAGCAGGCGCTGCGCTTCGGCGTTGTCCTCGCGCGTCGAGCGGTGGTGCCGCACCTTGGCTGCCAGCACGCACTCATAAGCCGCCATGCTTTCGGTCGGCTTGCGTTTTGCGCGGTCGTGCCTGGCGGCCTCGACCCGGCCGGGGAGCGTCGCGACGATCGCATGGGTGATCTCGTCCTGGATGGCGAATATGTCCTCAAGCTCGCGGTCGTAGCGTTCGGCCCAAACGTGCTGGTCGGTTTCTGCATCGATCAGCTGCACGGTGACGCGGACGCGATCGCGCGCCTTGCGCACGCTTCCCTCGAGGACGTAATCGACGCCGAATTCGCGCGCGATCTCGCGCACGTTGACCGCCTTGCCCTTGTGCACGAACGTCGAGTTGCGCGAGATGACGAGCAAATCGCGGAAGCGCGACAGCTCGGTAATGATGTCCTCGGTGAGGCCGTCCGCGAAGAATTCCTGCTCCGGATCGCCGCTCATGTTGGCGAGCGGCAGTACGGCGATCGACGGCTTCTTGGAGGCCGGCGCCGGCGCCGCAGCGTCCTTTGCGCCATGTGGCGCGGCTTCTGGATCGGCGTCGAGCCGGACCCGGAAGACGCGGATCGGACGGACGATGTTCTTGACGCTCTGCTCGCCGAGATCCTCGAATGCGACGTCATCCAGCCGTTGGCCGACCTGATCGCGCACCGCGCCCGAGACACAGATGCCGCCAGGCTCGGCGAGCATTTCGAGACGCGCCGCCACGTTGACGCCGTCGCCAAAGATGTCGTTGTCCTCGACGATTACGTCGCCAAGATTGATGCCGATCCGGAACTGTATCCAGCGCGCCGGGGAGACGTCGGCGTTGCGCCGCGCCATCCGGCGCTGAATCTCGGCGGCACACAGCACGGCGTCGGCGACGCTGCGGAATTCGACCAGCATGCCGTCGCCGGTGGTCTTGATGATGCGGCCATGGTTCTTCGTGATGGAGGGATCGATGAGTTCGATCCGATGGGTCTTGAGACGGGCAAGCGTCCCCGTCTCGTCAACCTCCATGAGCCGGCTATATCCGACCATGTCGGCGGCAAGGACCGCTGCCAGCCTCCGCTCTGGTCCAGGCACGTCCATTTCCAGCTTCCCTCGCGGGCAGCCTAACAGACGCGGGGCTGTGGCCCAAGCTGGTTGCGCCGGAGAATCCAGGGCCCCGTTCCGATTCCATCGGAACGGGGCTCTGGGTGACGCCTCACAGCATCCCGAGCGCCTGCATGTAGGTTTCCAGAATCGTCTCCTGCTCGGCGCGCTCATTGGCGTCCTGCTTGCGCAGGCGGACGATGGTGCGCAGCGCCTTGACGTCGTAGCCGTTGCCCTTGGCTTCGGCATAGACGTCGCGGATATCGTCGGAGATCGTCTTCTTTTCCTCTTCCAGCCGTTCGATGCGCTCGACGATGGCCTTGAGCTGGTCTTTTGCGAATTTCGTCGCGGGTTCTTCCTGGACGGCGGCGGCAGAGGTGGCCATCGGGTACTCCTGAGTGGAACTGAATGGGTGGGCTGAAAGATCAAGCGCCGCACGCTTCACCGCGCGGCGCTTTCTGAGATTGACCCTCAAGAGTGCGGCGCCTTGCGTCAAGGCACCATCGCGCTCATCCACAGCGCGCCCACAGGAAGGTAGAACTCCTCATGGTGAGGAGGCGCCCTTGCGCCGTCTCGAACCACGCTTCGCCCTGCGGGCTACGCGTGGCGCGGCCACTCACCAAAGGACCAAGCGTGCCCGGCGAAGCCCTACGGGCGAAGACGGGCTCCTCAGGATGAGGTCGAGAATGTGGCTACCGATGGAGAAAGACCATCAATGCCCGCTATGGGTCTTCTTCATCGCCTCGAGCTGCTCGGGACTGGCGGTGCCCTGAAACTTCGACTTCCAGGTCTCATAGGGCATGCCGTAGACCGCCTCGCGGCTCTCATCCTTGCTGATCGCCACGCCCTTGCCGTCGGCCGCTTCCTTCATCCAGTTCGACAGGCAGTTGCGGCAGAAACCGGCCAGGTTCATCAGGTCGATGTTCTGGACGTCGGTCCGGGTGCGCAGGTGCTCGACCAGGCGCCGGAAAACGGCGGCTTCCAGTTCTGTTCTGGTTTTGTCGTCAATTGTCATGGCTTGGTCCCGCAGGGTTATTCCTGAGCATATTGATATCAGGTGGGAATTGTCACAGATTTTGCCATATCGGCGCGCAAACCAGCGCGGACCAGGTTCAATCCGGACGTCCCGCATCGTGGGAAACGCGCGTGCCCGGCGTTGACAGCTCCCGCCGGGCAAGCGAAATCGTCAATGATTTGATATAGCTTCGCCATATGATCGGAACAGATTCTCTGCCTTCACGCCCCTTCCCCGCTCGCCTGACCGCCGGCCTCCTGCCGGCACTGGCGTTGGCGGTGACGGGCCTGTGGAACAGTTCGGCGGCTGCTGACTTTCGCCTCTGCAACAACACCTCGAGCCGGGTCGGCATCGCGCTCGGTTACAAGGACGCCGAGGGCTGGACCACCGAGGGCTGGTGGAACGTCTCCTCGCGCAGTTGCGAGACGCTGCTGCGCGGAACGCTTGTCGCACGGTTTTATTATATCTACGCGCTCGACTATGACCGCGGCGGCGAATGGTCGGGGCAGGCCTTCATGTGTTCGCGTGACAAGGAATTCACCATCAAGGGTACCGAGAATTGCCTGGCGCGCGGTTTTGACCGCACCGGGTTCTTCGAGGTCGACACCGGCGAACAGAGAGCATGGACCGTGCAATTGACCGAAGCCAATGAACAACCCGCGCAGCAGCGCGTACCGGGGATTCCGGGAACGGTGGGTCCCGGTGGTGTGCCGGGCCTGTCGCCGGGCGGACCGCCCCAAGGCGGACCCGGGCAGCCGCCAGCTTCGGCGCCCAAGCAATGAGGCGTCTCCGTCGGATCAAGATCCTCGCCACCCTCGGCCCGGCATCGTCGGACAGCGCGATGATTCGCAAGCTGTTCGAGGCCGGCGCCGATGTGTTCCGCATCAATATGAGCCACACCTCGCACGACAAGATGCGCGAACTGGTCGCGACCATTCGCAATGTCGAGTCCAGCTACGGCCGGCCGATCGGCATCCTGGTCGATCTGCAAGGACCGAAGCTGCGTCTTGGCTCGTTCAATGAAGGCGCCACCCAACTCAAGAACGGCCAGAGCTTTGTTCTGGATTCCGACAAGGCACCTGGCGACAACAGCCGCGTCCAGCTGCCGCATCCGGAAATCCTGGCCGCGTTGCGGCCGGGTCACGCCTTGCTGCTCGACGACGGCAAGGTGCGGCTGATCGCCGAGGAAACCTCGCCCGATCGCGCGGTGACGCGGGTGGTGATCGGCGGCAAGATGTCGGACCGCAAGGGCGTCAGCCTGCCCGACACCGACCTGCCGGTCTCGGCGATGACGCCGAAGGATCGCGCCGATCTCGAAGCGGCGGTGACGACCGGGATCGACTGGGTCGCGCTTTCCTTCGTGCAGCGCGCCGAGGACGTCAATGAGGCCAAGCGGCTGATCCGCGGCCGTGCCGCCGTGATGGCCAAGATCGAAAAGCCGCAGGCGATCGACCGGCTCGGCGAAATCATCGAGGCCTCCGACGCGCTGATGGTGGCGCGCGGCGATCTTGGCGTCGAACTGCCGCTGGAGCGGGTGCCCAGCCTTCAAAAGCAAATGACGCGGATGGCGCGCCGCGCCGGCAAGCCGGTGGTGATCGCAACGCAGATGCTGGAATCGATGATCCAGGCGCCGGTGCCGACGCGCGCCGAAGTCTCCGACGTCGCGACGGCGGTCTATGAGGGCGCCGACGCCATCATGCTGTCGGCGGAATCCGCGGCCGGCAAATTCCCGGTCGAGGCGGTCTCCACCATGAACCGCATCGGCGAGGAAGTGGAACGCGATCCGACCTATCGCTCGGTGCTGACGGCGCAGCGGCCCGAGCCGGAGCAGACCGTCGGCGACGCCATCGCGTTCGCCGCGCGGCAGATCGCCGAGACGCTGGAATTGTCCGCGATCATCTGCTGGACCAGTTCAGGCTCGACCGCGTTCCGCGTCGCGCGCGAACGGCCGAAGCCGCCGGTGGTGGCGATCACGCCGAACCTTGCAACGGGCCGCAAACTATCCGTGGTGTGGGGCGTGCATTGCGTGGTCGCGGAAGACGCGCACGACCAGGACGACATGGTCGATCGCGCCGGTTCGATTGCGTTCCGCGACGGCTTCTCCAAGGCGGGCCAGCGCGTGATCGTCGTCGCCGGCGTGCCGCTCGGCACGCCCGGCTCCACCAACATGGTGCGCATCGCCTCGGTCGGGCCCGAAGACAAAGCGGACAAACAAGAAGACAAGGCGGGAAAGAAATAAATTCGCCTGATTCCCCTTGCGGGCAGAAAAGTAGGGTGGGCAAAGGCGCTCTTGCGGCGTGCCCACCATCGCGAGCAGCGCTGGGAATGGTGGGCACGCTGCGCTTTGCCCACCCTACGCGACCGCATCCTTAGGCAAGCGTGGCATCCAGCGTGATCTTGGTGTTCAGCAGTTTCGACACCGGGCAGCCGGCCTTCGCCTTGCCTGCCAGTTCCTGGAATTTCGCGTTGTCCGCGCCGGGAATCTTTGCCGCTAGCGTTAGATGAACGGACGTGATCGCAAAGCCGTCGCCTTGTTTCTCAAGCGTCACGTCGGCCTTGGTCTCCATCTGCTCGGCGGTGAGCTTGGCTTCACCGAGGATCAGCGACAGCGCCATGGTGAAGCAGGCGGCGTGCGCGGCGCCGATCAATTCTTCCGGGTTCGAACCCGGCTTGCCCTCGAAGCGGCTGGCGAAACCGTAGGGATATTCGTCCAGCGCGCCGCTCTTGGTCGAGATCGCGCCCTTGCCGTCCTTGATGCCGCCCTGCCACTTGGCCGAGCCTGATGTCGTCGTCATGGAGTGCTCCTTCACCGGTGAATGACCGATCACGCGCAATCTGGCCGATGGTTGCGTCAGAGCGATGTCAATTGCCGGTGATATCAGCGCAAAACGCGTTCCGCGTTTTGTCGCGTCTAAGCGCCCACCAGCGCCTTGGCCGGCAGCACCGCCTGCACCACGAGGCCGCGGGCGCGGGCGTCCATGACGCCGACCGCGCGCAGCGCCAACAGCGTCACGGTCTGCACGGCGTCGCGCAGTTTTGCGGAATCGTCCATATTGTCAGGGGCCAGCGGGCCGACCAGCGCCTCGTGCAATGCGCCGAGCAGCGCGGTGGCGGCGAGCGCCGTATCCTGCGCCGGAAGATGTCCGGCGCGCACGGCCGCCTCGATCCTTGCGGCGATCTCGCCGGAGATTTCGCGGCGGCTGGCGAGCCGCGAAGCCGACACGTCGACATCGACCGGCTCCGCCAGAATTCCCCAGGCGAGCTTGCGCTGCGACAGCACATGGACGGCAACCGTCGTGACCGCCGCGGCCAGCGCCGAGGACGGCCCGGGGGCCGCCTCCGCCGCGCGGCGGATCGCGGCCAGTTCGTCGCGCGAAACTTCGGCGATCAATTCGGAAATCAGTTCCGCCTTGGACGGGAAATAGCGATAGACGGTTCCGGCCGCGACATTGGCGCGGACCGCCACGGGGGCGATCTGCACCGCCGCCATGCCGCCGTCCGCCGCAGCGTCCCGCGCTGCCGCCAGAATGGCGCTGCGCCGCGCCGCCAGCCGTTTCACCACCTGCTGGGTTCGCCGATAGACCATGGCGCGTTTCCCCATCCCCGGCGCGTCCGCACCCCGGGAGGGTTGCAAGATCGCGCTGCGTCTTCATGTTTTGAGCGATTGTCCCCAATCGCTTTGAAGAACTGAACAACTATTCAGGCCTGTTGACAAGAAGCAAATATGACGGCCTGGGACGCAAATGCCCGCTGAACGCTGCGTCCAATTGGTGGGCCGATAACCATAGCCGTTTCCCGAATATTAAGCCTTCCCGCGCAACTGTGCCCTACAACCTCGCAGGGTGCGGCATGGTCAATTCGAACGCTTTCACGGCCTGGCGGCTGTTTCAGCTGAACTGGATTCCGATTGCCGCCATGGGCGCCGTGGTGCTGCTCGGGGGCGCGCTCTGCGGTTTCACGATGAAACCGCTCGCGCTGGCCGTTACTCTGGGGATCGTGGCGGCATTGGCGCTGATCGCCTACCTCTACGCCTTCGCCAAAGGCGATCAGGCGGATCCCAAGCTGATCTTTCCGCTGGGGGCGATTTCCCAGCTGCTGTTGATCGCGACGATCATGGGGCCGCTGACCTACGTCGCTGCTGTGACCAACTGGCCGCTGCAGGACCGCGCCTTGCTCGCGATCGATCGCGCCATGGGTCTGGATCCGGAAATGATCGCGCGATACGTCAACGACCGTGACTGGCTGGGCGCTTTGCTGGTGCGCAGCTACACGCTGATCAAGATCATCCTGGTCGCGATCCCGCTGGTCCTTGCCCTGACATCGCGTTTTGTGCGGCTGCAGGTGTTCGTGCTTGCGTTCAGCCTGACGCTGATCATGACACTCGTGATTTCGACGTTCACGCCGGCGGTCGGAACTTACTACGGCCTCAACATCGACCCTGCGCAATTCTCCTCACTGGATGCCTCGATGTATCAGGCGCAGCTGCGTGACATCCTGGCGCTGCGCGACGGCTCGCTGCGTCATCTCGAATTGCTCAAGATCACCGGCATCGTATCCTTCCCGAGCTTCCATGCGGCTTCCGCCGTGCTCTACATCTGGGCGCTTTGGCCGGTGCGCTATGTCGGAGGGGCCGCGGTCGTCCTCAATCTGTTGATGATGGCTTCGACGCCCGTGATCGGCGCCCATTACATGATCGACGTGTTCGGCGGTGTCGCGCTGGCCGTGATCGGCATCTGCCTTGCCAAATATCTCGTGAACATCGTGGCGCCCTCGTCGTCGAAGGCACAGGCTGCGCCGCAGGCAGCTCTGGTGCCGGCACTGGATTAGCCCGCCATCGTCGCGCTTTTGCGACGGTAAATTCTGACTAAAACGCTGGCCCGCCCGGTTAACGGCTTCTTCGCCAAAGAACATCATTGTCAGGCACGTGCGCCTGCAATTCACGCAAAAATAGCGCGGCTATGGTCAGCTGGCGAAAATTCCTGCGGCACGCCGTGACTGTCACACCAATGCAAGAAGCCGGCCCAAAATCCGATGTCCATTTCCTTCGCCAATCCGACTGTTAATAGCGCCAGTGTCCGCAGCCTCGGGCGCGTGCTGATCCCGCTGCTGACCGGGCTCGTCGCCTATCTGATCTTCGTGTCGCTCGGGGAAATCCTGCTGCGGGATTCCGACACGCTCTGGCAGATCAGGATCGGGCAGTGGATCGTCGAGCACGGCGCCGTGCCCTACACTGACGTTCATACCTTCACCCGGTTTGGCGAACCCTGGATGTCGAGCTCCTGGCTGTCCCAGGTGCTCTATGCCGTTTCCTATGAATCTTTGGGCTGGGCCGGCCCGGTCATCCTGACCTCGCTCGCGATCGGGGCGACGGTCACGATCTTCATGTACCTGTTTGCCGACTATCTCGACCCCACCCGCGCGATCCTGCTGGTCACGCTTGCGGTGCTGGAGTCGGCGACCCACTTCCTGGCACGCCCCCACATGCTGGCGTTCCCGTTCATGGTCGCGTTCCTCGGCGGGCTGCTGGCGGCTGCGGATCGCCGGAGCGCGCCGTCATGGTGGCTGCTGCCGGTGCTTGCGATTTGGGCCAACCTGCACGGCGGTTTTGTTCTCGGACTGGCACTGATCGGACCGATCGGCCTGGAGGCGCTTTGGAGCTGCGAACGCAAGGACCGCATCAGGCTGACGATTCAATGGGCGATGTTCGGTGTTGCCGCCGTCGTGGCGTGCTGCTGCACCCCCTATGGCTGGAACACGCTGATCGGCGCGGCAAAAATCCTCAGCCTCGGCAAGCTGCTGTCCATGATCTGGGAATGGATGCCGGCCAACTTCGCCACCTGGAGCTTCTTCGAATTCACGCTGCTCGGCCTGATCGGTCTCGGCTTCTATCGCGGCCTCTCATTGTCGGTGCCGCGAATCATCCTGCTGCTCGGCCTGCTCTGGATGGCGCTGTCGCATTCCCGGAACATCGAAATCTTCGCCTTCATCGCGCCACTGGTCGTGGCCAAGCCGTTTGCCGAGCAGTTGGGAACACTGCGCACGGCGATGGTGCCCGTTCGGGATGGGCAGTCGCGGGCGCCTGTCGTGATGCTTGCCGCGCTCGCGGTGGCGGTGGCCGGATGGGCATCCACGAAGGCGTTCGTGGCGTATCATCCCTTCTCGTTCCTGCCGTCCCAGACGCCGGTCGCAGCGGTGGAAGTCCTGCAGAAGCGGCAGGCTCAGCGCATCTTCAGCACGTCGCCGTTTGGCGGCTATCTGCTGTCTCGCGACATCAAGGCCTTCATCGACGGCCGCGCCGAACTCTACGGCGAACAGTTCGTCCTTGACTATTTCGACGCGGTCACCGCCAAGGACGTCAACATACTGCTCGCCACGCTTGAGAAGTATCAGATCGACGCCACCTTGCTGGGGCCGGATTTGCCGGCCACCAAGGTGCTGGATCATATCGTGGGGTGGAAGCGGGTGTATGCGGACAACGTCGCCGTGATCCACGTCCGCGACGATCAGCGCAAGGCCGCTCCGTCTCCCGCGCCGGGTTCGCCGAACTGACGCCCGGCTCTCATTCCCAGGTCAGCGCGCCACCGTTCTGATATTCGATGACGCGGGTCTCGAAGAAGTTCTTTTCCTTCTTCAGGTCCATCGCCTCCGACATCCATGGGAACGGATTCTCGGTCTCGTCGAACACCCTTGCCAGCCCGAGCTGCGCGCAGCGGCGGTTGGCGATGAAGTGCATATAGGTCTCGCACAAAGCCGCGTTCAGCCCGAGAAAGCCGCGCGGCATGGTGTCCCGGCCATAGGCGGCTTCGAGCTCGGCTGCGGTGCGCACCATGTCACGAACCTCGTCCTGGAACGCCTTGGTCCACAGATGCGGATTCTCGATCTTGATCTGGTTGATGACGTCGATGCCGAAATTCAGGTGAATGGATTCGTCGCGCAGGATGTACTGGTACTGCTCGGCAATCCCCACCATCTTGTTGCGGCGGCCGAGCGACAGGATCTGCGCAAAGCCGGTGTAGAACCACATGCCCTCGAAGATCACATAGAAGGCGACGAGGTCGCGCAGGAACGCCTGGTCGGCCTCCGGCGTGCCGGTCTTGAAGTCGGGATCGTCGAGATGCTGGGTGTGCTTCAGCGCCCACGCCGCCTTGTCGGTGATCGACGGCACCTCGCGGTACATGTTGAACAGCTCGCCCTCGTCCAGGCCCAGGCTCTCCACGATGTACTGGAAGGTGTGGGTGTGCACCGCCTCCTCAAAGGACTGCCGCAGCAGGTATTGCCGGCATTCCGGATTGGTCAGATGGCGGTAGATCGCCAGCACGATGTTGTTGGCGACAAGGCTCTCGGATGCCGCGAAGAAGCCGAGATTGCGCTTGATGGCGCGGCGCTCGTCCTCGGTGAGGCCGTCGCGCGACTTCCATAACGCGATATCGGCCTGCATCGAGACTTCGGTCGGCATCCAGTGATTGTTGCAGCCGGCGAGATATTTCTCCCACGCCCATTTGTACTTCAGCGGCAACAATTGATTGACGTCGGCGCGGCAGTTGATCATCCGCTTGTCGTCGACCGACACACGGCCACCGCGGCGGTCGATGGTACCGAGCCCGGTTTGATCGGCCTCGGCAGGAGGTGATGCCGCAAAGGGCGGCGGCGCGTGAGATGCGGGCGCGGAAGGTTCGGACCAGTCGAGCATTTGATTTATTTCCTGATGTTTCTTGCTGCTTACTGGCAGGCTTCGCATTCGGGATTATCGATGGAGCACGCCACCGCACCGGACAAGTCCGGCGCGGTGGCGGCCAGCGGGACGATGATTGGGGCTGGAGCCATCATCGTCACGGAGGCGACACTGTTGAGCTTGCCGTCGGTGCCCTTGAGCGTGGACTTCTCGACATGCGTCGCGCTGCGCGAGCGCAGGTAATAGGTGGTCTTCAAGCCGCGGGTCCACGCCAGGCGATAAAGCGCGTCGAGCTTCTTGCCGGACGGGTTGGCGATATAGAGGTTGAGCGACTGCGACTGGTCGATCCATTTCTGCCGCCGCGCCGCCGCCTCGATCAGCCAGGCGCTGTCGATCTCGAACGAGGTGGCGTAGAGCGCCTTGAGATCATCAGGGATGCGGTCGATCGAGCCGACGCTGCCGTCGAAATATTTGAGGTCGTTGACCATCACCTCGTCCCACAACCCGCGCGCCTTGAGGTCGCGCACCAGAAACTCGTTCACGACGGTGAAGTCGCCGGACATGTTGGATTTGACATAGAGGTTCTGGTAGGCGGGCTCGATCGACTGTGCGACGCCGCAGATGTTGGAGATCGTCGCCGTCGGCGCGATCGCCATCACGTTGGAATTGCGCATGCCGGTCGATCTGACGCGTTCGCGCAAGCTGCCCCAATCGAGCGTCATGGAGCGGTCCATCGCGACGCCGCCGCGCGCTTCCGCCAACAGCTCGATCGAGTCGATCGGCAGGATACCCTGGCTCCACAGCGATCCGTCGAACGAGGGATAGCGACCGCGCTCGGCGGCGAGATCGACCGAGGCCGAGATCGCGTAGTAGGAAATCGCTTCCATGCTGGTGTCGGCGAACGTCACGGCTGCATCGGAGGCGACAGCGATCCGCATCGCCTGCAGCGCGTCCTGAAAGCCCATCAAGCCGAGGCCGACCGGACGGTGCCGCAGGTTGGAACGCCGCGCTTCCGGAATGGTGTAGAAATTGATGTCGATGACGTTGTCGAGCATCCGCATCGCGATCGTCACGCTCTTCTTCAGCCGCGCCTCGTTCAGGCGGCCGTCCTGGATGTGATTGAGCAGGTTGATCGAGCCGAGATTGCAAACCGCGGTCTCGTCGTCCGAGGTGTTGAGTGTGATCTCGGTGCAGAGGTTGGAGGAATGGATGACGCCGGCATGGCGCTGCGGCGAGCGGAGATTGCAGGGGTCCTTGAACGTGATCCAGGGATGCCCGGTCTCGAACAGCATGGTCAGCATCTTGCGCCACAGGTCGGTGGCGCGGACCTGCTTGAAGACCCGGATTTCACCGCGCGCCGCCTTGGCTTCATAGGCGGCATAGCGTTCGGCGAACTTTGTACCGTAGAGGTCGTGCAGGTCGGGGGTCTCGTCAGGCGAGAACAAGGTCCATTCGCCGTCGGTTTCGACGCGTTGCATGAACAGGTCGGGCACCCAGTTCGCGGTGTTCATGTCGTGGGTGCGGCGGCGGTCGTCGCCGGTGTTCTTGCGCAGATCGAGGAATTCCTCGATGTCGATGTGCCAGGTCTCCAGATAAGCGCAGACCGCGCCCTTGCGCTTGCCGCCCTGGTTGACCGCAATCGCAGTGTCGTTGGCGACTTTCAGGAACGGCACCACGCCCTGGCTTTCGCCGTTGGTGCCCTTGATGTGGGCCCCAAGGCCGCGCACGCGGGTCCAGTCATTGCCGAGCCCGCCGGAATATTTCGCCAGCAGCGCGTTGTCCTTGACCGACTTGAAGATGCCGTCGAGATCATCCGCGATCGTGGTGAGGAAGCACGACGACAATTGCGGCCGCAGCGTTCCCGAATTGAACAGCGTCGGCGTCGAAGCCATGAAGTCGAACGACGACAGCAGGTCGTAGAATTCGATCGCGCGGGCCTCGCGATCGATCTCGCGGGTCGCAAGTCCCATCGCGACGCGCATGAAGAACGCCTGCGGCAGCTCGATGCGGTTGCCGCCTTCATGCAGGAAATAGCGGTCGTACAGCGTCTGCAGGCCGAGGAACTGAAACGCCAGATCGCGTTCCGGCTTCAGCGCCGCGGCGATTTTCTTCAGGTCGAAGCGCGCCAGATCCGGATCGAGCAACTCGGCCTTGATGCCGGTCTTGATATAGGCCGGGAAGTATTCGACGTAGCGCGTGGCCATGTCGGCCTGCGAGGCATTGGTCGGCACGCCCTGCACGTAGGACAGCACTTCGGTACGCAGCTTGTCGAGCAGCAGCCGCGCGCTCACGTAAGCGTAATTAGGCTCCTGCTCCACCAGCGTCCGCGCGGCCATCACGGAAGCGAGCGCCAGTTCGTCCTGGCTGATGCCGTCGTAGATGTTGCGCTGGGTTTCCGCGATGACAGGCGCGGCGTCGACGCCGTCAAGACCGGCGCAGGCCTCGCCGGCGATCAGCGCGAGCCGTGCGGTATCGAGCGGCACTTTGGTGCCGTTCGCCAGCGTCACATGCAGCACGGGTCCTGCCGCAGGCTTGGCCGATCTGGCGGCCTCCTGCTCGGCGCGCTGCCTGGTGCGCTCGTCGCGGTACAGCACATAGGCGCGCGCCACCTTGTGGTGCTCGCTGCGCATCAGCGCCAGTTCGACCTGGTCCTGCACGTCCTCGATATGAAAGGTGCGGCCTTCGCTCATCCGGCGCGACAGCGCGCCGACGACTTCCGCGGTCAATTGTTCCACCACCTCGTGCACCCGGCGCGAGGCCGCCGCGGTGTGGCCCTCGACGGCGAGAAACGCCTTGGTCATCGCGACCGAGATCTTGCTGGCATCGAATTTCGAAACCGTGCCGTTGCGGCGGATCACCTGCATCGGAAGCTCGGCTTCCGGCCCGGCGAGCGATTCGGGACGCAACTGGAACAAGGGAGCGGTTTTGGCTTCGAGAGAAATGAGACCGGAAGATTCGGACATCGGCAGACCCCGTGGTGTTGTTGAGGCCGGATGTCTTTGGGGACGCTGCATCGAATGCGCGGCGGCAAACGCCGGCATGGATCTGCAAGCGACCGCCGGACACCCCGCCCGTGGACGTTTTTCGGTGTCGCGGCAGGTCTCCTGGCTCGCAGGTCGTCGTCGTTCCCTGGTCTTCCCAATGCGCGCCGGCGCATCAGTGACGTAAAAATCGGGAGCGACTCACTGCTTACAGTTGCGGGGGCAGCGCCGGAATTTCGCACTTTCGCGCGATTCACCAGCTTCCCTCTTAGCCACCAAATCTTGCGATCAAGCGGACCGTGACATCTACATGTGGTGATATTCGTGGGAATGTGTCAATGGGGCGTTAAGATCAATGCCCGCTATTCTCAAAAAATTTTCGGCGGCCAGACGTCGGAGTGGTAGCAGGACCTGATTCTTCCGCCGCATGAAAGTAGTTTCCCGCAAATCCCCGGGTCAACCTTCCCCGGGTCACGACGTGGCATAGGGCGCAAAGCGCGAGCGCGTCTCGTCGATCTGCAGCGCCCGGCCGATCGGCGGAAAGGCGCGCTGCGCGCAATCCGCACGCTCGCACACCTTGCAGCCCATCCCGATCGGCGTCGCATTCGCAGCCTTGAGGTTGATGCCTTCCGAATACACCACGCGTTCGGCGTGGCGTACGTCGCAACCGAGCGCCACCGCGAACGTCTTGGTGGGCGCGCCGTATTTGCCGCGGGCGTGCGATACCGTGCGGGCGATCCACAGATAGGTCCGCTCGTCCGGCATGCGTGCGAGCTGCGTCAGGATGCGCCCCGGGCTCGCAAAGGCTTCATAGACATTCCACAGCGGACAGGTGCCGCCGACCCGCGAGAAGTGAAAATCGGTCGCCGATTGACGTTTGGAAATATTTCCGGCGCGGTCGACGCGAATGAAGAAGAACGGCACGCCGCGGGCACCGTTTCGTTGCAGCGTGCTCAGCCGGTGACAGACGGTCTCGAAGCCGACCGCGAACTGATATCCCAATAATTCGATGTCGTAACGCCGCTGTTCGGCCGCCGCGAGAAAACGCCCATAGGGCATGATCAGCGCGCCAGCGAAATAATTCGCAAGCCCGATCCGCGCCAGCCCGCGCGCCTCCTGGCTGGTAAAACCGGCGCCATCGACCAGCGCGGTCAATTCGCGGTCGAACGCCAGCATCGCGATCTGGGTTCCAATCTGGAAGGCACGCTGTCCCGGCTGCAGACCGGGCGCGAGATGGAGCGTGCTGGTTCGCGAATCGAATTTCCGTTCATTGCCCGAAGGCAGATCGTCGATCGTCTCGAAAACCAGCTTTATGCCGTGGCGGTCGGCCAGATAGGCGGCCAGTGCGGTATCCATCTGCCCGATCGGAAAATCCATCGCCTGCGCGATGGCTTCGGCGGCTTCGTCGAGCTCGGCGATGTAGTTGTGCCGCAGATAGAAGAAATCGCGCACTTCCTCGAACGGTGTTGAAGGCAGCACCGGCACGTCCGACTGCCGGTCCTCGCCCAGCCGTGCCGCCAGCAGGCCGGCCTGCTCGATCGACTGGCGATATTTGCGATGGATCGTGACCAGCGCGCGACCAACCGCCGGCATGTTCATCGCGAGTTCGCGAAGCTCGACCGCGGCGATGGTTTCGCCGAAGGCGGCGTCCGACAGCGCCTCGCGCAGATCCGCGATCAGCCGCGCCTCGTCGCCTTCGGAGAACACCTGCAGGTCGAGCCCGAACGCACTGTTGAGCGCCAGCAGCACCTGCACGGTCAGCGGCCGCTGGTTGTTCTCGAGCTGGTTGAGATAGCTCAGCGAGATGCCGAGCCGCTGCGCCAGCGCCGCCTGGGTCAGGCGCTGTTCTTCCCGCAGCCGCTTCAGCCGCAGCCCCATGAATGCTTTTTTCATTCGGTCTCTATTTCGATCTTGGACTTTGCAAACTTTGCAAATGCGCGAAAAACCTTCGCAGAACTACACTTTTTCAGCCATTTCTAAGCACTCTCGTTTGTGGATATTGCGAACTTCTGACGGAAATTCAAGCCGTGGAGCCGCCCACGTCCTTGGTTTGCCCGCAAGTCCCAGAGGAACCCGTTCCGTGAAGCACCACAAAGTCCGCACCTACAAATCCGCCGAACGTCTCGAGCGCGCCGATCAACTGGCCTGGAAGATCGCTTCCGTCGCCGCGGACCCGGTCCGCATCGAGGACGAGGTGGCCGAGATGATCGGCAACCGCATCATCGACAATGCCGCGGTCGCGGCGGCCTCGATCGCGCGGCGCCCGGTGGTCACCGCGCGGGCGCAGGCAGTGGCGCATCCAAAGCAAGGGGGCGCGACGATCTTCGGACTGCCGGCCAGCCAGCGTTATTCGCCGGAATGGGCGGCATGGGCCAACGGCGTCGCCGTGCGCGAACTCGATTTCCACGACACGTTTCTGGCGGCGGACTATTCGCACCCCGGCGACAACATTCCGCCGGTGCTGGCGGTGGCGCAGCATTGCGGCTCGTCCGGCGAAGATCTCGTGCGCGGACTGGCGGCGGCCTATGAGATCCAGGTCGATCTGGTGAAAGGCATCTGCCTGCACGAGCACAAGATCGATCATATCGCCCATCTCGGCCCCTCGGCTGCGGCCGGCATCGGCGCCCTGCTCGGGCTTTCCACCGAGACGATATATCAGGCGGTGCAGCAGGCGCTTCACGTCACCACCACCACGCGGCAATCGCGCAAGGGCGAGATTTCGAGCTGGAAGGCCTATGCGCCGGCCTTCGCGGGCAAGATGGCGATCGAAGCGGTCGACCGCGTGATGCGCGGCGAAGGCGCGCCGTCGCCGGCCTATGAGGGCGAAGACGGCTTTATCGCCTGGCTGCTCGGCGGGCCCAAGGCGGAATACACCGTGCCGCTGCCGCAGAAGGGCGAACTCAAGCGCGCCATCCTCGATACCTACACCAAGGAACATTCGGCGGAATATCAGAGCCAGGCGCTGATCGACCTCGCGCGCCGGATGAAGCCTGACATCGGCAACCTTGCCGGAATCGAAAGCATCGTCATCCACACCAGCCATCACACCCACTACGTGATCGGCACCGGCGCCAACGATCCGCAGAAGATGGATCCGAAGGCGAGCCGTGAGACCCTTGATCATTCCATCATGTACATCTTCGCCGTCGCGCTCGAAGACGGCGGCTGGCACCACGAGAAATCCTACGCGCCCGAACGTGCCGGCCGCCCGGAGACGGTCGCGCTCTGGCACAAGATCTCGACCGTCGAGGACCCCGAATGGACCCGGCGCTATCACAGCCACGATCCCAGGCAAAAAGCCTTTGGCGGCCGTGTCGTCGTCACGCTGAAGGGCGGCTCTGTTATCAGCGACGAGATCGCGGTCGCCGACGCCCATCCGCTCGGGGCCCGGCCCTTCAAGCGGCCGGACTACGTCCGGAAGTTCAGGACGCTGGCGGAAGGCGTGATTGCCGCAGCCGAACAGGACCGCTTCATCGCCGCCGTCGAACGGCTGCCGACGCTGCGGGCCGGTGAGTTGTCTGAGCTTAGCTTTGTGGTCGAATCCTCGCGGCTGGGAGCAGCTCCCCAGCGCGGCATCTTCGATTGGCAGCCTGATACGCAGACTTCCGCGCGACGCGCGGCTGCATCATGAGGAGGACGCGATGACCGACGTAAAACCTGCGCCCAAGAAATCCGTCGCGCTCTCCGGCGTCGTCGCCGGCAACACCGCGCTGTGCAGCGTCGGCCGCAGCGGCAACGACCTGCATTACCGCGGCTACGACATTCTCGATGTCGCCGGTGTCTGCGAATTCGAGGAGATCGCGCATCTATTGGTGCATGGCAGCCTGCCGACCCGCAGCGAGCTTGCCAATTACAAGGCAAAGCTGAAATCGCTGCGCGGCCTGCCGCGCGCAGTATTGAACACGCTGGAACAATTGCCGGCGGCGGCGCATCCGATGGACGTGATGCGCTCCGGCGTCTCCGCGCTCGGCTGCGTGCTGCCCGAAAGCCATGACCACAATCCGCCCGGCGCCCGCGACATCGCCGACCGCCTGATGGCCTCGCTCGGATCGATGCTGCTCTATTGGCACCATTACGCCCATCACGGCCGCCGCATCGAGGTCGAAACCGACGACACTTCGATCGGTGCGCATTTCCTGCATCTGCTGCACGGCAAGCCGCCGTCCGCCTCGCACGAGCGCGCGATGCACACCTCGCTCAATCTCTATGCCGAGCACGAATTCAACGCCTCGACCTTCACCGCGCGCTCGATCGCCGGCACCGGCGCCGACATCTATTCGGCGATAACAGGCGCCATCGGCGCGCTGCGCGGGCCGAAACATGGCGGCGCCAATGAAGTCGCGTTCGAGGTACAGAAACGCTACGCTGATCCCGATGCGGCCGAGGCCGACATCCGCCGCCGGATCGCGGCCAGGGAAGTCGTGATCGGTTTCGGTCATCCCGTCTATACGATCGCCGATCCCCGCAACAAGGTGATCAAGCAGGTCGCCCGTCAGCTCAGCGCCGAGGGTGGCAGCATGCGCATGTATGAGATCGCCGACCGCATCGAGGCCGTGATGTCGGAGACCAAGCGGATGTTCGCCAACCTCGACTGGTTCAGCGCGGTTTCGTACCATGCCATGGGGGTTCCGACGGCGATGTTCACGCCGCTGTTCGTCATTTCGCGCACCTCCGGCTGGGCGGCGCATGTCATCGAGCAGCGAATCGACAACAAGATCATTCGTCCCACGGCCAACTATGTAGGCCCGGAAAATCGCGCCTTCGTTTCGCTGGAGGCGCGCGACCTGCCACCTTCATCCGTGCGCGCGGCATAAGGAGGCTGGCATGCCCTATCTCGTCGCGTCTGAACTTCCTCGCGAGGCTGCGGGTCGCCGCTTTCGTGCACTGCTGCAGCGCCCGGGCATCCTTCGCCTGCCGGGCACGCATAACGGCGTGTCGGCGCTCCAGGCCAAGGCCGCAGGCTTTGAAGCCCTTTATCTGTCAGGTGCTGCGATGACGGCTTCGATGGGACTGCCGGACCTCGGCATCATCACCGTCGATGAAGTCGCCTTCTTCATCCGCCAGGTTGCCCGCGCCGCAGGACTTCCGTTGCTGGTCGATGGCGATACCGGTTATGGCGAAGCGCTCAACGTCATGCACATGGTCCGCGCGTTCGAGGAGGCCGGCGCCGGTGCTGTTCATATCGAGGATCAATTGCTGCCCAAGAAATGCGGCCATCTCAACGACAAGAAGCTGGCCGATGCTCATGACATGGCCGCCAAGGTGGCGGCTGCTGCAAAAGCGCGCCGCGACCTCGTCGTGATCGCGCGCACGGACGCGGCTTCGAGCGAGGGCCTGGACGGCGCAGTTGCTCGCGCGAAATTGTACATGGAGGCCGGAGCCGACGCGATATTCCCCGAAGCGCTCAACACCGCCGAGATGTTTCGCGCTTTCGCCAGGCGAATGCCCGGCGTGCCGCTGCTTGCGAACATGACCGAGTTCGGCAAGACGCCATTTTTTACCGCGCTCGAATTCGAGCAGATGGGTTATGCGATGGTGATCTGGCCGGTGTCATCGCTGCGCGTCGCCAACAAGGCGCAGGAACAGCTCTATGCCGCGATCGCGCGCGACGGCGGAGCGCACAACATGATCGAGCAGATGCAGACCCGCGCTGAGCTTTATGACACGATCAAGCTGCACGAGTACGAAGCGCTCGATCGCTCCATCGTCCGAACCATCCTCCCCGAGGGGATGCCGCAACGCGAAAATGATGCGTTGACTGCCATGCACACTTGTCGATAAACCGGAGCCGTCGTGGTTCTTCGGGATGGTTTTCCCGAAGCTAAGAGGGAAGCCGGTGTGAAGCCGGAGCTGCCCCCGCAACTGTAAGCGGCGAGCCGCTGTTCAACAAAGTCACTGAGGCCTGCGAAGGCTTTGGGAAGACCGGACAGTAGCATTGACCCGCGAGCCAGGA
Source organism: Bradyrhizobium sp. JYMT SZCCT0180 (assembly GCF_018130165.1). GTDB lineage: Bacteria > Pseudomonadota > Alphaproteobacteria > Rhizobiales > Xanthobacteraceae > Bradyrhizobium. Next base: position 61,121 of record NZ_JAFCLZ010000024.1, read on the forward strand.
GACCTGCCTCGACAACATAAACGTCCTCGGGCGGGGTGTCCCGGTGGTGCGGTTGCGATTCCGTGCGCCTCCTGACGCCTGGAATCCAGACGTGTCACTTCGGCCTTTGCCCCCAACTTTTGGGGTTAAGCCAATGATTGCTTCCAATGCGACTGCTTCTACAAATTCTACCTCCTCACTCCCTGTCGCCTCGCTCGGCACGCCGCGCATCGGCCCGCGCCGCGAGCTCAAAATGGCGTTGGAGAGTTTCTGGTCCGGCAAGTCCAGCGAGCAGGCGCTGCGTGAGACGGCGCTCGGGCTTCGCGCCGCAAACTGGGCGCGTCAGAAATTGCTCGGCGTCACGATCATCCCGTCCAACGACTTCTCAATGTACGATCAGGTTCTCGACACCAGCGTGATGGTCGGCGCCATACCGGAAGTGTACGGCTGGAAAGGCGGCGAGGTCTCGCTTGCCACCTATTTCGCGATGGCACGCGGCGCACAGGGCGGCGGCCAGGACGCAAGTTGCGGACATGCCCATCGCGAACACGGATCGTCGCATGGCGCGCCGGCGCAGGAAATGACCAAATGGTTCGACACCAACTACCACTATATGGTGCCGGAGTTCAAAAAGGGACAGACCTTCAAGCTTTCCACGCGCAAACCGATCGAGGAGTACGAGGAAGCCAGGAGCCTCGGCTATCACACACGACCGGTTCTGGTCGGTCCGGTCACCTTCCTCAAGCTCGGCAAGAGCTCGGACCCGACGCTTGATCCGATGTCGCTGCTCGATGCGTTGCTTCCGGTTTATGTCGAAGTCCTGCAGGAGCTGGCGAAGCGAGGCGCCGAATGGGTGCAGCTCGATGAACCCTGCCTGGTGCTCGATCTGAACGATACCGCCCGGCAGGCGCTGCAGCGCGCCTATTCGACGTTTGCAAAGGCAGTCCCCTCGCTCAAGATCATGCTGACGACGTATTTCGGCGAGATCGGCGACAACCTGGCGACCGCGTTGGCCCTCCCCGTTGCCGGGCTCCATCTCGATCTCGTTCGCGCCCCGGACCAGTTGAAGAATGTCATCGCCGGCGCCCCGAAAAATCTGATCATCTCGCTCGGCGCCATCGATGGACGCAACATCTGGCGGGCGAATCTATCCGCCACGCTTGAACGGCTCAAACCGACGATCGCCGAGCTTGGACCCGGCCGGGTCCAGATCGCGCCGTCATGCTCGCTGCTCCACGTCCCGATTGACCTCGAACTGGAAACCGATTTCGATGCCGACGTGAAAAGCTGGCTTGCGTTCTCGGTGCAGAAGATCAGGGAACTTGCCGTGCTCGGCCAGGCGCTCGCCGGCAACCGCGACAAGGTCGCCGACGCGCTGGCCGCGTCGGAAGCGGCAGCCGTCGCCCGCGAGACATCGCCGAAGATTCACAATGCGAGCGTTGCCAAGCGCATGGCCGCGATCGACGAAAAGATGCGGCAACGTAACAACGTTTTCGCCGAACGGGCCTCCGTACAGCGATCGCGGTTCGGATTGCCGTCATTTCCCACCACCACGATCGGCTCCTTTCCCCAAACAGCCGAGGTTCGCAATGCGCGGGCGGCGCACGGCAAGGGGGCGATGAGCGACGCGCAATACGAGCAGTTCCTGAAGGAGGAAACGGCGCGCGCCGTTCGCTGGCAGGAAGAGATCGGACTGGATGTCCTCGTGCATGGCGAGTTCGAACGTAACGACATGGTGCAGTATTTCGGCGAGCAATTGTCAGGCTTCACCTTTACCAAGCATGGCTGGGTGCAGTCCTACGGTTCGCGTTACGTCCGCCCGCCGATCCTGTTTGGTGACGTGTCCCGTCCCGAGCCCATGACAGTCGAGTGGTGGCGCTACGCGCAGTCCCTGACCAAAAAGCCGATGAAGGCGATGCTCACCGGACCGGTGACCATCCTGAACTGGTCGTTTGTGCGCAACGACATCCCGCGCAGCCAGACCTGCCGGCAGATCGCACTCGCGATCAGGGACGAAGTCACCGACCTCGAAAAGGCCGGGGCGAAAATGATCCAGATCGACGAGGCGGCCTTGCGTGAGGGTTTGCCGTTGAGGAAGTCGCAATGGAACACTTACCTCGACTGGGCCGTGGAAAGCTTCCGCATCTGCTCGACTGGCGTTGCCGACGGGACCCAGATCCACACTCACATGTGCTACTCGGAGTTCAACGACATCATCGACGCGATCGGCGCCATGGATGCGGACGTGATTTCGATCGAAACGTCGCGCTCCAAGATGGAATTGCTCGACGCCTTCAAGACCTACAAGTATCCCAACGAGATCGGCCCCGGCGTCTATGACATCCACTCGCCTCGCGTTCCGGAAGTCAGCGAGATGGCGGAATTGCTCTCGCTGGCGCGCAAGCGACTGACGGACGCGCAGCTCTGGATCAATCCGGATTGCGGATTGAAGACCCGGAAATGGGAAGAAGTGCGGCCGGCTCTGGTCAACATGGTTGCCGCGGCGCGCGAAATGAGGACTGCATCTTAACGAGATACGGAGCGCGCGGACTTGCCGCGCGCTCCGCTTTTCAGTGAGGTCGAGGATGCGATTCTGGATCGAATGCACGAGATTTGAAACCGGGCAGGCCACCCACATCAACATCGCGCTGGTCGGCAGCATGTGGCGCGACGGCGAGCGCACCGTGCTCGCCTTCGTCGGCGGCGACGGCCAGCGCATCGAGGTCACCGAGACGCCGGAAGAGATCATGGCGCTGCATCTCGGACCGCCGGCAAAGGCGTAACACGCGATGACGGTGAGGCCGGATAATGCCTGGTCGGAAGCTTCCGTCGACCTTCGCAAGGTCGGGGCGCATCCGGATCACTGGTACCCGCTCGCGTGGTCGCACGAGGTGAAGTCCGGCCAGACTTTCGCGGCACGGTTCGCGGGCGAACCGATCGTGCTGGTGCGCCCGAAGGAGGGCGCGATCTTCGCGCTTGAGGACCGCTGCGCGCACCGCCAGGTGCCGCTGTCGAAGGGAACGGTCGATGGCTGCACCCTGCGCTGCGTCTATCACGGCTGGCGCTACGACGCGTCGGGCGACTGCGTCGACGTCCCCTATCTCGGCAAGGGCAAGCGGCCGAACGGCGTCCGCCGTTATCCCTGCTTCGAACGCGACGGGTTGATCTTCGTATGGCCCGGCACCGGGCCTGCCGCCGCCCCCTTGCCGCAGATCGGCGCAGCCGCTGATACCGCCTACAAGACCCGGCGGTTCGGCAAGCTCGTCGCCTGCCACTACACTTTCATGCATGAGAACCTGATGGACATGAACCATCAGTTCCTGCACCGGCGCACCACCGGAAAAGTCGTGCCGCGCTATCTCGGCAGCCGCGCCGGCGAACGCTGGATGGAGGTCGATTACAGCTTTGCCCGGCCTGGCGAGAAGCCACCCCTTGGCGAGGCCGTCATCGTCGGCCGCCTGCGCGGCCGCGCCGGCACGGCGCGCGACCTGATGACGGTGCGCACCGAATATCCCTACCAGACCCTGCAGATGTGGACGAAGGGCGACGCGCCGGTTCTCAGCGTATGGCTCGGCTACACGCCCATCGATGCCGCGCAGCGCCGTAACCGGACCTTCGTGGTGCTGTCGGTGCGCAAACCCAGAATTCCCGGCATCCTCGATCTCGGCTGGCCGGTGCTGGCCTGGTTCACCAACCGGGTCTTTGCGGAGGATTGCGAGATCGTCGAGATGGAACAGGCCGCCCATGACGCGCAAGGCGCCGACTGGAACAGGGAAGTGTTTCCGCCGATCCATGCGCTGCGAAAATTGTTACGGGCGTGCGGGGAGCCGGGAAATAGCCCGGATGGAGCGCCGCGGAATCCGGGAAGCACGTGACGCAGCGGCATACCCCGGATTTCGCTTCCCTGCATCCGGGCGACAGCCTGCGCCTCCCCATCCGGTCTTGCCGTCAAGGCGCATGATCCGGGCCAGGGCATCGCCATAAAAAAACGCGGCGTCACCGCCGCGTTTTCTATTCCAGGTGCAAACCTACTTAGGCCTGCGGTTGCGGCTCCAGGCCGGGATCCGGATCGGGGCGCGGGCGCGACTTGCCGGCGGGCGGCACAGCGGAGGCCCGCGGCGTGGTCGGCTCAAGCACCGACTCGCGGTTCGGCTTCTTGCCATTGAGCAGGTCGATGATCTCGTCGCCGGACAGCGTCTCGAACTCGAGCAGACCCTTGGCAAGCGCTTCGAGGTCGGCGCGCTTTTCGGTGAGAATGCGCGTCGCTTCGTTGTAGCCGTCTTCGACAAAACGCCGGATCTCGGTGTCGATCTTCTGAACCGTGGCTTCCGACGCGTTCTGGGTGCGCGACACCGACATCCCCAGGAAGACCTCGTCCTGGTTTTCGCCGTAGGACACGGTGCCGAGCGCCTCGGACAGGCCCCAGCGCGTCACCATCATGCGGGCCAGGCGCGTGGCCTGCTCGATGTCGGATGACGCACCCGAGGTGACCTTCTCGCGGCCGAAGATCAGCTCCTCGGCAACCCGGCCGCCCATCATGATCGCGAGCCGCGACGTCATCTGCTCGAGCGACATCGACAGCTTGTCGCGCTCGGGCAGCTGCATCACCATGCCGAGCGCACGGCCGCGCGGAATGATCGTGGCCTTGTGGATCGGATCGGTGGCAACGACGTTGAGGCCGACGATGGCGTGACCGCCTTCGTGATAGGCCGTCAGCAGTTTCTCTTCCTCGGTCATGACGAGCGATTTGCGCTCGGCGCCCATCATCACCTTGTCCTTGGCCTCTTCGAACTCGGCCTGGGTCACCATGCGCTTGTTGCGGCGCGCGGCGGTCAGGGCGGCCTCGTTGACGAGGTTCATCAGGTCGGCGCCGGAGAAGCCCGGCGTACCGCGCGCGATGGTCTTGAGGTTGATATCCGGCGCCAGCGGCACCTTGCGGACGTGGACCTTGAGGATCTGCTCGCGGCCGACGACATCCGGGTTCGGCACCACGACCTGGCGGTCGAAACGGCCCGGGCGCAGCAGCGCGGGATCGAGCACGTCGGGACGGTTGGTCGCCGCGATCAGGATCACGCCTTCATTGGCCTCGAAGCCGTCCATCTCGACCAGCAACTGGTTGAGGGTCTGTTCGCGCTCGTCATTACCGCCGCCGAGACCGGCGCCACGATGGCGGCCGACCGCGTCGATTTCGTCGATGAAGATGATGCAGGGCGCGTTCTTCTTGGCCTGTTCGAACATGTCGCGGACGCGGCTGGCGCCGACGCCGACGAACATTTCAACGAAGTCGGAGCCCGAGATGGTGAAGAACGGCACGTTGGCTTCGCCCGCGACCGCACGCGCGATCAGCGTCTTGCCGGTGCCGGGAGGGCCGACCAGCAGCACGCCGCGCGGAATCCGTCCGCCGAGGCGCTGGAACTTGCCGGGGTCGCGCAGGAATTCGACGATCTCCTGCAAATCCTGCTTGGCTTCGTCGACACCAGCGACGTCCTCGAAGGTGACGCGGCCATGCGCCTCGGTCAGCATTTTGGCGCGCGACTTGCCGAAGCCCATCGCCTTGCCGGCGCCGCCCTGCATCTGGCGCGACAGGAAGATCCACACGCCGATCAGCGCGATGAAGGGCAGCCAGGAAACCAGCAGCGACACGAACCACGGCACGTTGTCGCCGGGCGGCTTCGCGCTGACGTTCACCTTGGCATCGACCAGGCGCTTGACCAGCGACGGATCGTTCGGCGAGTAGGTCTGGAAGCTGGAGCCGTTGGTGAAGGTGCCGTGGATTTCCGGCCCCTGGATCACGACGTCGCGGACGGTGTTCTTTTCGACCTCGCTCACGAACTGCGAGAACGTGATGTCCTGCGAGGACGCGCGCTGACCCGGATTCTGGAAAAGCGTGAAGAGTGCCAACAGCAACAAAACAATGATTACCCAGAGGGCGAAATTGCGCAGATTGGCGTTCATCGATCTTCCTTCGTGGCCGCGCGGATCGCGGCCTTATGTCCTTGGCAGTAAACCTTGGGTCGTCCTAGAGCAGTCAGGCGAGAATCCCCGGAGCACTGCATACAATCTAGGTGGCGCCCGGGTCGATGCCAAGGGAACCACGCAGGACTATTTAGCGCATCTTAACGGGATTCCCGGTCAAATAATGGCGTAAAAATCAGCGTTTTTCGGGGGTGGTTAAGACTCCGCGCCGGTTTATGACGGGATATCGAGGTTTGGGCTTGCTCTCATCCCGGCCTGCGACGACGCGGGGGAGCCGGCTCGACGTGAATTCGACCTCCAATCAGGCTGATTGCGGCGCCCGCGAGGGTCTGTTTCAGTCTCGGCTGGCCTTCCGATACCGCCCGATCCAGCACCGCCAGCAGGACCTCGACCTTGCCGAGTTCCGCAGGCCCCTCGTGACCGACGCGGTCGATGGCCCGCATCAGCAGCCGAAGCCGGATTTCCTCCGGCAGACCGGCAAAGGCTGACGCATCGAAGCCAAAGCGCGCGGCGTCATGGCGATCCCTCAGCGCCAGATAGCGCTCGGCGCCATCGACCAGCACTTCCAGCGCGGCATTGGCCCGCGCCAGCCGCGACGCCAGCCGCGCCAGGTTTCTGGCATCGCCGCCCTCTTCCGCCAGCGCCGGCATCAGCGCGCGTAAGCGAGGCCGCGTGTAATTGACGTCGCGATTGGTCGGATCATCGGCGAAGGCGATCCTGGCCTTGTTCAATGTCGCGATCAGTTGCGATTTCGGGACATCCAGCAACGGCCGCGCCAGCCATACGCCATCGCGTTCGCTCTGGCGCGCCATCGCCGCCAGCCCGGCGATGCCGCTGCCGCGCAGCATCCGCATCAACAATGTCTCGGCCTGGTCATCGCGGGTGTGCGCGGTGAGGATATGGGTCGCACCATCAGCGCGTGCTGCCTGCGCCAGCAGGCGATAGCGCGCCGCCCGCGCCGCAGCCGGCACGCCCGTGTTCGGCTTGGCGCCATGCCAGCGCAGCGTGCGGTGGGGCAGATCGAGATGCCTGGCGAGCTTTTTGACGTCACGCGCCTCACGCGCGGCTTCATGCCGCAAGCCATGATCGACGGTCACCGCGATCAATCGCGGCCCGCGCTTCAGGGCACGGCGCCAGCGCGCCGCGAGCCACATCAGGGCGATGGAATCAGGTCCGCCGGAAACGGCGAGCACGATCGCGGGCGCAGCCTTCCAGTCCGCGAACAGAAGTTTCGCCTGGTTCGCCGTGATCGCGGAATGGTCGTCCTCTGCCATGGGCCGACCATAGCGTTTTCAAGCGAGGGCTGTCCCGCATTCGATGCGGGTCAGGCCGAACGAGCGAAAGCTCAGCACTTCACCCGCTTCTGCTCGCGGTCGACGGCGGCCTTCACGCCGGCCGAGGCGCGCGGATATTTCCGTGTCACTTCGCCGAGCGCGGCGCAGGCCGCTTCCTTCTCCTTCAGCGCCGCCAGCGACTGGCCGAGCCGCAGCAGCGAGTCCGGCGCCTTTGCGGACGTGTCGAACTTGGTGGTCACGCCGAGAAAGGCCTCGGCGGCGTCGCGGTATTGCTGGCGCTGGAAGTAGCTTTCGCCGAGCCAGTATTGCGAATCCGCGATCAGGGGATCGCTCGGATATTTTTGCGCGAAGTTCTTCATGGTCTCTTCGGCGAGCGCATAATCCTTGCGCTGCATGTATCCGATGCCGAGATCGAACTCGTCCTTCGGCGTGGCCGAAGGCGGCAGCGTCGTCAGCGCGGCGCTGGCGCCGGGCGCACGCACGGGCGGCGGCGCGCCGCCGGGATCGCGCGGGCTGGTCGTCGCGAGATCGAGCGGCTCGCCCCGTCCGCGGCCGCCGGGAGCGCCGACCGGGGCCTCGTTGGGCATTGGCATCTGACCGCCACCGAGCGCGCGCGGTGCGCCGGGAGCGTTTGGATTCTGACTGGGATCGAAGGCGTCGCCGCGGCGACGGCCGGTCGCCGGCGCTGCGGCCTGCTCCTGCATGATCGGCGGCGGCGCCGCGATCTGCGGCTGCTCATAGGTCGGCTGCGCCTGCGGATAACCTTGCTGTCCCTGACCCTGCTGCCCCTGCGGATAATTCTGCTGCCCTTGCGGATAGCCCTGCTGCACCTGGGGTTGCCGCGCCGGCGGATAGGCCTGGACCGGGGGCGGCACCGCGGCCACGCTGGGCTGGGCCGCCGGGGGCTGACCGGCAGGGGCTACGGCCGCACCACCACCGAGCTGCCGCAGGCGCTCCTCGAGCTGGCGGTTGCGATATTGCAGTTCCTCGTTCTGGCCGGTGAGCTGCCGCAGCTGGTTCTCGAGCCGCTGGATCCGCATATCCGCATCGGCGTCGTCGGATTGCGCCTGGACCGGCGGGGAGCCTTGCGGAGAAGAGGACCACGGGAACGATATCTGTGCGAAAGAGGCCTGCGAAGACAAGGAGAGCATCGCGGCAATCGCCGCGGCGCTGATCGCATTGAGAAACCTGAATGACATTTTGCCCTGACGACGAAAATTCGGCGTGACATCGAAAGCCGAACACATTGAGAGAGGGAGTACGCCAGAATTGTGACTGGCGTTTCCGAATCCGGAACCCGGATTTCGGTATGGTTTAGTATCAGCTTCAAAACAAGCAAGCGGCTTGGTCGGCGGGCCGTTCATCTAACCGATGCCGCCCCGCACAAAATAAAACCGGCGCCAGAAGGCGCCGGTTTCGAAATTCCGGGAAGACGCGAAGTCTCAGGCGCCGGCGTTCAGCACCGTGACCGCGCGGCGGTTCTGCGACCAGCAGGAGATGTCGTTACACACGGCGACCGGGCGCTCCTTGCCGTAGGAGATCGTGCGCATGCGGTTCGGATCGACGCCACGCGAGGCGAGATAGCTCCGTACCGACTGGGCGCGCCGTGCACCGAGCGCGATGTTGTATTCGCGGGTGCCGCGCTCGTCCGCATGACCTTCGATGGTGAAGGAATAGCGGTTGTAGGTCTGCAACCACTGCGCCTGCTTTTCCAGGGTCGCGATCGCCTGCGGGCTGAGCTCGGTCTGGTCGCTCTCGAAGAACACGCGGTCGCCGACATTGACCACGAAGTCCTGCTGGCTGCCCGGGGTCGCCGCACTCGCCATCGCCCCCTCGGCGCCGACGTTCTTGTTGGCGCAAGCGCCCATCGACAGGGCCACCGCGAGTACCGCGGCCAGTTTCAATCCCTGGAGGATGCGCATCTGATGTTTCATTCCGGAGCCTCCACGCTCACGTTTTCCGACTGTTATCCGGTCTACAGGGCGATGGTTAAGCGAACGTTCCGTCAACCTTGATGGAACCTTGCCAGACCCGATCAAATGCCGACAAACCGTGAAAAGCGCCCACGATGGTTAATGGTTTGTAAATGTGGCGCGACGGTGAAGGCAAGCGGGCTGAGGCCGGAATCATCGTTTTGGGCGCCCGGCACAATGCGGTTGTGCACCGATTGGGCAGCCCTTCTGCCGCCGGACAGCAAATTCCTGCTGATTCCGGCCCGGCCGCTTCAGGAACTGGGAACGATCGAGGCTCGCTCGAAGGTCGATATTTCGGCTTCCTGGAAGGCGTGAGGCGCACGCTGGAACAGCATCCGCCGCTCGAATGCGCTTGAACGCATGATGGGAAACCGGGTCATGACGTGTTCCCGCACGGCGCGGAAGTCGGACGCCATCAATGCCACCTTGGCCAATGCGTTCGGAAACTGGCGCGGGTCGGCGATGGTCTCGTTAAGAAAGACCCGGCGATAAAACGACTGGTGCGCGGGGCGAACGAGCGCGAGCCCGGTATCGGCGTTGAAATACTCGCATGCCAGATAGGCCAGCCGCACTGTCAAATAAGGAAGCTCCGGGAAACGCTGGGCTTTATCCGGATCTGCAACGAAACGAGCCGGATCGATGAAAACTTCGCCGCGGTCGAGGCGCGGGTGAAGAACATCGCCGAACAAATCGGTGGTGCAGGACATCCGCTGGTCGGACGTCAGGACGTGGAGACGGATCGAGCTGTAAAGTTCACCGTCGACATAGATTCCGAACGTCCAGGCATTGGGCGCATCGTCGTAGCGATCACTGTAGCGCTCGGTTCCTGACGGCGGAATTAAATTGCCGTGCGTATAGGCCCTGTAGCGCATCAAATAGAGCTGATCTTTCGCCTCAGGCGTTTCGATGGGCCGGTAATCGACGCGGTCAAACAGCGCGCCTCCCCGCACAGCAAACGAAGCGCGCGGTTCGGCTCCGGATTTCATCTCGTACTCCATCACTTCCAAACAACCTCAGCGAGTACGAAAAACTTAACAGCTCCTTAACAAAATTGCAAAGCTATCGACACGTTAGGGTTAACCTTTGCGGCCTTCGCGCCCGTAAAATTACGGAGCAATTACGGGAAGTTGTATCAGGCAATCGAGCGCGACGGCACCACGACCAGCGGTTCGTCCGGCGAACGGCGGCCGTGGGAAGCATTCAGCAACTGGCGAACCCGAACCGACGGGACCGGCCGGCTGAACAGATAGCCTTGCGCCTCGGTCACCGTGCCATCGGTGCTGATCAATTCGAGTTGTTCGTTGGTCTCGATGCCCTCGACCACGACCGACATGCCGAGATCGGCCGAGAGCCGCGCCACGCCCCGCAGCAATGTCAGCGGACGATCAGTATCGATGCCTTCGAGGAAGGAACGGTCGATCTTCACTTTCTGCAGTGGGAAGTTGTGCAGATAGCTCAGGCTCGAATAGCCGGTGCCGAAATCGTCCAGCGAGATCCGCACGCCGAGCGAATGCAGTTGCGACAGCACATCATGAGTCAGCTGCGTGTTGCGCAACAACGAGGATTCGGTGATCTCGATTTCGAGCCGGTGCGCCGGCAGGCCGGAGACCTCGAGCGCGTAGCGGACTTCGCTCAGCACGTCGCGCTGATGGAATTGCTGCGGCGAGAAGTTGACGGCGACGCTGACGGCCTCGGGCCACTTCATGCACTCCATGCAGGCCTTGCGCAAAATCCAGCGGCCGAGATCGACGATCAGGCCCATATCCTCGGCGACCGGAATGATATCGATCGGCGATACCGTGCCGCGGACCGGATGATTCCAGCGCAGCAGCGCCTCGCAGGTCGCGATCTTGCCGGACTTGATATTGACCAGCGGCTGATAGAACAGCTCGAACTCCTCGTTCGCCAGCGCCTTGCGCAGGTCGAGTTCAAGGATGCGGCGCGCTTCGACGGTTTGGGCCATCTCGTCGCGGAAGAAGCAGAAGGTGCCGCGGCCATCGGCCTTGGCGCGGTACAGCGCCATGTCGGCATTCTTCAGCAGCGTATCCGCGCTGACCCCGGGAGAGGTCATGGCGATGCCGACGCTGGCGCCGATCTCGACCAGATGATTGTCGATCTTGTAGCGCTCGCTCAGCCGGTCGACGATGCGCCGGGCGAGACCTGCTGCGTCCTCGTGGGAATGAATGTCCTGCTGGAACACCACGAATTCGTCGCCGCCAAACCGCGCCACGAAGTCCTCGGGACGCAACATCTCGCGCAGCCGGCCGGCAACCGCGCACAACAACTGATCGCCGCAGGGATGACCCAGCGTGTCGTTGACCTGCTTGAATTGATCGAGGTCGACGAACAGCAGCGCCGACAACCTGTCGGCGCCTTGCTGAATGGCCAGCAGGCGCCCAATTTCGTCGCGGAAATTGACCCGGTTGGGAAGCTCGGTGAGTTCGTCGTAACGCGCGAGATGGCTGATCTTGGCTTCCGCGTCGCGCCGCTCGGTGATGTCTTCGAGCAATACCACCGCGCCTCCGCCCGCCATCGGCTGGAACGTCCATGACAGGGACCGGTTGCGCGTAAAGTCGGGATCGGTCGTGATCATGTCCCGCGCCTGCGAGCTCTCGATTTCCGACAGGATCATGCTGCCGCTCGCATTCGAAATCGAACCGGAGGCGACGCAGGCTGCAATAATGTCGGACGCACTGGCGGCACCCTGCACCGAATCGTCAGGCAGGCTCATCATCTCGCTGAAGCGGTGGTTCATGACCGCAAGGCGGCCGTCAGCGCCGAACATGCACAGCCCGTGCGGCATGTTGTTCAACGCGGTATCGAACTGGCCGGCCAGCGCCGCCTCGCGCTCGCGCGCCATCAGCGCCTGCATGAATATTCTGTGCAGATTGGCCGAAATTTGTATGACCGCCACGAGGAATGCCGCGCACAGCACCGACATGGCCATGTAATAGGGCGTGCCACGCAATGCCAGCGCGATGACGGTTGAACCGAAGCAAAGGTAAGCCTGCAGCTGGAATATCCATTGCCGTCCATAGGCCCTGCCCGCACCGCCCGCCACGAATCCGGTGGTTGTGGACAGACAAATCATATGGGCGACGGCGTCGTCGGAGACCAGCAGGGTGGTGCAGCACCAGATGCCGACCGCGGCGGCCTGGATGATCGCCCCGATCTGATGCCGGCTCTTCCACCGCGCAGCTTCATCGGCGGTCAGCGTCGCTTTGCGTGTATCGTACCGCCGCAAGTCGAACGCCCGGAGGGCGGCGGCGAAGACGAGAAGCGCGACACACGCCCAGATGAGCGGTTCTCCCGTCTTCAGCGCGGTCACGGCCGCCGCAACGGCGCCGAAGAAAAGACCCGTGAGCAGCGGAGCGCGGGTTTCGAACAGCGAATCGATCAGCGCCGCGCGAAGATACGGCGACATCTTCTGATCGGACTCTCCGTTCTGGTTTGCGAGCTGCATTTCGGGTGTACGCCGTCCTGTTCGGGTGCGTAGTCTTACCCTTTGCAGATGAAGTCTTTCTGAGGGAATATCGTTACCAAGACGTTGCTTTCGGTTTCAGGCTGCAGAAATCCGCCTGATAAATCAGCGCGCTAGGCAATGTTTGCCGATTAACGCCCCAACCCGTGGAACGCTCAGGACAACAGCGGAGACCATGCCGGATCGGAGGCGAAGCCGGGGGTCGGGACCCGCAGCTCGTTGCGCCCGGAGATATCGACGGTGAACAATGAAGGGCCGCTGTTGCCGCCGGGCTCGCGGAAGAACATCAGCACCCTGCCGTTCGGCGCAAAGGTCGGGCCTTCGTTGTGGAAGCCCGAAGTGAGAATGCGTTCGCCCGATCCGTCCGGCTTCATGATGCCGATCGCGAACTGACCACCACCCTGCTTGGTGAAGGCGATGTAGTCGCCGCGCGGCGACCACACCGGCGTCGAATAGCTGCCCTCCTGGAACGAAATGCGCTGCGCCCCGCCGCCGGTCGCCGGCATCACATAGATCTGCGGCTTGCCGCCGCGATCGGACTCAAAACAGATGCGGGCGCCGTCCGGCGAATAGGACGGCGAGGTGTCGATCGCCGGCGTGTCGGTCAGCCGCGTCGTCGATTTCGAGCGCAGGTCCATCACGAACAGATTCGAATTGCCGCCCTGCTGCAGGCTCATGATGACGCGCTGGCCGTCCGGCGAGAAGCGCGGCGAGAACGACATGCCCGGGAAGTTGCCGACGATCTCGCGCTGCCCGGTCTCGATGTTGAACAAATAGACGCGCGGGTCGCCCTGCCCGAACTCCATATAGGTGATTTCCTGGGTCGACGGCGAAAACCGCGGCGTCAGCACCAGGTCGGCGCCGCGCGTCAGATATTTCACGTTGGCGCCGTCCTGATCCATCAAGGCCAGCCGCTTGACGCGGCGTTCCTTGGAGCCGCTCTCGTCGACGAACACCACGCGGCTGTCGAAGTAGCCCTTTTCGCCGGTCAGGCGCTCGTAGATCTGGTCGGAGATGATGTGGGCGATCCGGCGCCAGTATTCCGGCGAGGTGAAATATTGCTGGCCGGTGAGCTGCTGGCCGGTGTTGACGTCCCAGAGCCGGAATTCGGCCTTGAGACGGCCGTCGCCCTGCCGCGTCATGCGGCCGGTCACCAGCGCCTGCGCGTTGATGGTTTTCCAGTTTTGGAAGCTCGGTGCCGCGTCGATGTTGATGGTCTTTTCGACGTAGGCCGCCTGGTCGATCGGCGCGAACAGACCGCTGCGCTTGAGGTTGTTGGTGATGACCTGCGTGACGCCGACGCCGACCTCGGCGTCCGCCGGTGTGCCGGCGGCGAAATTCGGGATCGCGATGGGGAGCGGCGTGAATTCGCCCTCGGGCACAATGATGCGTTTCGGCGCCTGGCCGAAGGCGCGCTGGCCGCCCATCAGCAGGCCCGCTGACGCCATCCCGGTAATGATCTGCCGGCGGCTCGGGCGAAACAGCATGTTCGGCAATCCATCTTTGTCAGTCATCGCTTCGACTTTGCTCATATCCGTGATTGCCGGGAGGTGACCACCAAATTACAAAAGCTTCAGGTCTTCTGTTCGGTGAACACCGGCGCAAAATATTTCCATTCCTCGAAAAACGCCGCAGGCAGCTTGTACGGCTGGCATTCGATGATCGCGCGCAACGCGCTCTCCTGATAGACGCGCAAATACGGCGTTGCCGGCGTTCCTTCCGGAACCGGCATTCCCTCGAGCGTACCGTCGCGCTTCAGGCGGATCGCAAACGCCGCTTCCGGCTTCTGCGACTCGATGCCGCCATAGGGCTTCTTCCAGCATCGCTCGACCTGCTGCTTGAACATCGATCCCCAGGTCGCGGAGTTGTCTGCGGCTGTGCCCTTGGCGGTGCCCAGGGCGGCATTCGAATTCAAGGTGTCGCCGGTCGCGGCCTTTCGCGACGGGTCCCGCTTGTCGAGCAGCGCTGCGATACTGACCAACGGATCTTCCGTCTTGGCCTTGGCATCCGCTTTGGCTTTCGCCTCGGCTTCGGCCTTGGCTTTCGCCTCTGCCTTGGCCTTCGCTTCCGCCTTGGCTTTTGCCCTCGCCTCAGCCTTGGCCTTTGCCTCCGCCTCTGCGTTCGCCTTCATCATCTCTTCCGCGATCGGATCGACCTTGGGCGGATCGGGCTTCTTGTCCGGCTTCGGCTCTTCCTTTGCCTTTTCGGCAACCTTCGGCGGGTCCGGTTTTTTCTCAACCGGCTTCTCTTCCGCCTTGGGCGGCGCCATTTCGGTGATCACAGGCGCCTTCTCGGTCACCTTGCCGACCGCGTCTTCGAGCGGCTTGGCCTCGGCAACCTTGTCCACCAGCGGCTTCGGATTTTCCTTCTTGCCGGTCTTCTGGCCGGCCATGACCTTGGCGAGCTGGTCAGGGGAAATGACATCGACGGCGACCGATTCCTCCGGCGTCATCTCGTAAGCCTTGGTCGAGAACGACACCAGTCCGTACCCCAGCACGAGGACGTGCAGGGCGACCGACGCAGCCAGTGTCTTGTCGATCTTGAGCTTCACTTAAGTCTTTCCGCTCCGCTCACGTACGTTTCTCGCTCCGCTCGCGCACTTCAGCTTCCACCCCGTGCGAATACGCTGGCGCTCACGAGCCCTGCTCGGGGACGATCACGATGTTCGCCTTGAACCCCGCGGTCCGAATATAACCCAACAATTTCATCATATCTGTGTAACAGACGTCTTTATCGCCGCGCAGATAGACCACGCTCTCGGCCTCCGACCGGGTTTCCCTTATAGCCTTGATTTTGGGCAACAAGTCGGCGGCAGGGATCAATGTATCCCCCAGATATAGTTCGACATTCGAGTTGCAGGCGCCGCCGGTGCGCTTGACCGACAGCGTCAATGGCGGGGCGTTCGACGCCAGCGACTTGCCGCCGCTGGCGACCGGCAAATCGATATCGATGGTCGAGGTCATCAGGGGCGCGGCCACCATGAAGATGATCAAGAGCACCAGCATCACGTCCACCATCGGCGTGACGTTGATCTCCGCCATCACGGCGGCGCGTCGCCGGCCGCGGCGTCCACCGCCACCTGCCGAACCTGCCATGTTCATCGCCATGATCGGATGCCCACAATGCTCACGATTGACCGCTCCTCACGCCGTTTATCCGGGGCATGATCTGGTCCGAAAACCGGTTTCCACTTTTCGGGATCATGCCCGCTCGTCGATCTGGCGCGACAGGATCGCTGAAAATTCGTCGGCGAACCCCTCCAGCCGCTGGGCCTGCCGGTTCACCTCGGAGATGAACTTATTGTAGAAAATAGTCGCCGGAATGGCAGCGATAAGGCCGATCGCCGTGGCAAACAGCGCCTCCGCGATACCAGGCGCCACCACCGCCAGCGAGGTGTTCTTCGAGGCCGCGATCGACTGGAAGCTCGACATGATGCCCCAGACGGTTCCGAACAGGCCGACGAACGGCCCGGCCGAGCCGACCGTGGCCAGCACCAGAAGCCGCCGTTCCAGCCGCTCCACTTCACGGGCGATGGAGACGTTCATCACCTTCTCGATCCGCATCTGCAGGCCGGCAAAGGACCTGGTCTGGCTCTCGAACGAACGTTTCCATTCGCGCATCGCCGCGACAAAGCACGCTGCCATGGATTGGGTCGGCTTGGCGGAGAGCGAGCGGTAAAGCTCCTCGATCGATTGCCCGGACCAGAACGCCTGTTCGAAACGGTCCATCGCGCGCTTGGTGCGCGCATAGAGAAAGATCTTGTCGATGGCGATCGCCCAGACCCAGACCGAACAGGCGAGCAGCCCCATCATCACTGATTTGACGACCCAGTGCGCCTGCAGGAACAGCGAAATCAGCGACACGTCTGACGCGGCCAGCGACAGCGATTGCGTTTCGACCTGTTGGGCGCTGGCGGACGAAGCCGTTGCCAGAAGGCAGGCCAGCGTCACGAACTGCAGGAATCTCCGGATCACCAGATCAAATCCTCTCAATGCTCTCGTTTGGGCATGACCCTCTTCGGAAAACCGGTTTCCACGTTTCCGGATCATGCTCTATCTCTTGTTTGGAGCATGATCCTTTCGGAAAACCGGGTCCCACTTTTCCGGATCATGCTCTGTCTCTTGTTTGGAGCATGATCTTTTCGGAAAACCGGGTCCCACTTTTCCGGATCATGCTCCTTCCCAAATTCCTCCGGGAGCGACTGGCTGCCGGTTCCACAGCCGCGCATCGGGCGCGGCGAAAATTGCGCCAGCGCGAGAGCCTCATTGGTGTCGCATGGGGGGCCCGTCCAAAGCCGGGTCCTGCTTCCCCTGCCAACGTGTCAAAACGAGGGCTATCCGCGCGTCTTTACGTCCCTAACCAGACGCTAATCTTGGTTAATGCGAGGTTACCAAAGGACAATTTGACTGCCGGAAATCAAGGCAGGCCGGGCGGTTACGGGGGCTGGAACCGGGTTCCCGGACAAGTGGCCCGTCATCCCCGCGCAGGCGGGGATCCAGTACGCCGCGGCTTATCGGATCTATCACTGGCGCCTCTGGAATACTGGGTCACCCGCCCCCCGTGCGCAATTGCGCACTCGGGCGGGTGACGACAACTGAATATGTCGTCGCATTCTCGCGACGCATTGCGCCCGAGCTTTGCCAGAAACTTCCCGCCCTCTTATCGAGAGGGCGCAGGGAAGACCGGGTGCGCGCTGCACCCGCGGTCTCGCGTGCGGTTTGCACAAAACAAATGCACACGAGCATACAGGGCAGCGGTGAACACCCGGCCTTCCCTGCGCAGTGGCTTTACGGCTTATGCCGTGATCTCCCCGGAGACGAGTTCTTTGTTGACTCCGTCGCTGCCGGTTCAGCTCGCGCTTCTCCGGCAACTTGACGCCGGCAACGGGCGCCAGGACCACACGGTTTTGCCGTACGCTTATCCACGCCCATCGTCTCAGCGCAAACCAGCGTCCACCGCAACCCGCCCAACGTCCGTGACGACGGCCGACGCCCTTCTGAGTAGGACGGGATGGCCAAATATATGCACCTGATTTTCATTCTGTTAAACAGAAATATTTTTTATTTCGGGGCTTGACACGATTTCTTTAAATCAGAACTGATTTGCCCGTCGGGTCGATTTGTCGCGCCCCCTGCACGAGATCGTGCTTGCGCGAGGAGCGACGCAGCTCCCAGCGCGTCCCTGCGCAAACGCTTTGCTCAGGCGGAAATCTTCGGCTGCGGGCAGTTCGTCAATCGCGCCGGCATGCCGACGGCAGTGCATCCGGCCGGCACGTCTTGCTCGATGAGCGCGCCGGCGCCGATCTTGGCGAAGTCGCCGATGCTTACGTCGCCCAGGATCGTGGCGCCGGTGCTGAGCAGCACGCCGCGGCCGATCCGCGGCGCGCGGCCCGGCATTGCCTGTTTCCGGCCGATGGT
Organism: Bradyrhizobium sp. JYMT SZCCT0180; assembly: GCF_018130165.1. GTDB lineage: Bacteria > Pseudomonadota > Alphaproteobacteria > Rhizobiales > Xanthobacteraceae > Bradyrhizobium. The sequence goes on from NZ_JAFCLZ010000024.1 coordinate 79,242, forward strand.
GACGTTTTGCAGGATCGTCACCTCGTCGCCGATGACAGCGAAGGCGCCGACGATGATGCCGGTCGCGTGATCGAGAAACACCGAGGTGCCGATCGAGGCGGAAGGGTGAATGCTGACCTGAAGCGAATCCGACGACAGGCTTTGTAACAACAGGGCGAGGTCGGTTCGCTCGTGACGCCAGAGCCAGTTGGACACGCGCCAGGCCTGCAGCGCGACGTAGCCCTTGAAGTTGAGCAGCGGCGGCAGCAGCCCTTTGGTCGCAGGATCGTGAACGGCAATGCTTTGCAGATCGCGGCTCGCCGCGTCGATCAGGTCGGGCGCGGCGTGAAAGGCCTCACGGGCCACGCGTGCGAACAACTCGCGGTCATCAGCGGTCTTGCCGAGCCGTTCGCCGATCTGATGGGCGAGCGCGCGACTGAAATCGGCATGATCGAGGATCGCTGACGACAGCGAAGCGCCGAACAGCGGATCGCTGGCGAGGACGCTTTCGGCCTCGCGGCGGAGGGATCGCCAGAGCTGGTCGACTGGTGCAATTGCGTTCTGCGTCATCGCCATTGGCCCCAAATGTAGCATCGGCGCGAATATAGGCAGTCCAGGGAACTCCGCCAGTACAAAGCAGCGTCGCTTCTGGCCGGTTGCGGGCAATGGCGCAGCACCCGATATTGGCGGCAGCCGGCCATCTTTCATCTTCGGTGCGCTGTGCGGAGGCGGCCCCGGATGGAATCAGTGATCGATATCCGCCCATTCAAGATCGACGATGCGGAGCATGTGCGAGACCTGTTTGTCAGGGTCAATCGGCTGTTGGCGCCGCCTCCGATGAAGCTGGCATTTGAAGACTATATCGCGGCTTCTCTCAGGGAAGAGATCGATCAGATCGACAGCTATTACGGCAGAAAGCTGGGCGGCTTCTGGGTAGCGGTCGAGGGAGAGAAAGTCGTCGGAATGTTTGGACTTGAGCCATCATCGATAGACGCGATGGAGCTTCGCCGCATGTACGTTGAGCCCGATGCCCGTCGTCAGGGCATCGCACGAAGAATGCTGGGTTTCGCGGAAGACGAGTGCCGACGACGTAACCGGTTCCGGATGGACTTGAGCACTTCAGAGTTACAGGGCGATGCCCTGTTGCTCTATCGAAACGCCGGATATCAATTGGTCCGCGAAGAGGTCGCCATCGCGGCCAGCAACAAGACGCTGGGCGGCGGAATTCGCCGTTTCCATTTCACCAAACTACTTTGAGCCGGCGACGGCAGATGCAACGTCAGGCCGGCAACAGCAAACCGCCCGTCTGTGCTGATCACAAACGGGCGGCTCGTTAGCCTTCAGGCGCTATGGGGGCACATCGCCCGAGGCGTTAGCTCACGACTTGAAGTTCAGCCCTTCGAGTTTCAGCTTTGCGGCTGATCGTTCGGCGGGGTCGGGCGCGGCTTGTGCTGCGCCATGAACTGGTCGAACTCTTCCTTGTCCTTGGCGTGACGCAGGCGATCGAGGAAGTCGCGGAATTCGACCTGCTCTTCCTCGAGGCGCCGCAGCGTTTCGGTGCGGTATTCGTCGAAGGCGCGGTTGCCGCTCGAGGGCGGGCCGAAACCACCGAAGCCGAAACCACGGCGCTCCATGCGGCCGCGCATACGGTCCATCTTGTACTGCATCCGCTCCATCTTGTTCTGCCAGCGATCCTGATGACTCCAGCAACCCATTTTTCTGCTCCCTAGTGTGAAAAAGAGAAGGGCAAGCCCAATCGGCCACCAGATGATGAAGCCGAGGATGGTTACGGCGATCCAGCCGGGATGCCAGGGGCTATCCAGCATATGCGGGGGCCGACTGGTTTCTTCAGCGGGGCCGCGCCATCGATTGACATCTGCGGTGTAGGCCATTTCCCTCTCCATGACGGCGATCACGCCGTTGTGAATGTAAATAACATTTACATACCTAAACCATCCACGTTTTTTGTCAAGCGGGCGGCAAGCGGCCGCCGTTAAATTATTTTGGAGAGCCCCAAGGACCAGCCGGCGGAACCGGCGGCGGACCTGGTGGCTTGGGGTCTGCGGGGTCCTTCGCGGCAGGCCTTCGATCGGTCGGGAAACCGAGACCGCGCAGATAAATCAGCACTTCGGCTTCCAGGAGATCTTCGGCCGACATCGGCAGCTTGCGGCGCGCCGCATCGCCCCGCGCGAACAGCGACGCCACGCCGTGCGACATCGACCAGATGTGCAAGGCCATCATCATCGCCGGCGGCCGCGGCATGCCCGGCGGCACCAGCGCGGCGAGACGCTCGGCCGCCGCCCTGATCACGGCGAAGGCGCGTTCGCTCGCCGCCTGCAGTGTCGGACTAAGATCGACTGGAAGGCCGGATTCGAACATCGCCGAGTAGAACGCCGGCTCATTGCGCGCGAAGGCGAGATAGGCTTTGCCGAGCCGCTCGAACGCCGTGACGGTGTCGGGTCGGCCGTCGTCCCAGGCTTGCAGCAAGAGCGCCTCGAACTGCTCGAAGCCGCGCTGCGCGATCGAGGACAGCAATTCATCGCGGTCGCGAAAATGCCGGTAAGGCGCCGCCGGGCTGACGCCGGCCATGCGCGCGGCATCGGCAAAGGTGAAGCCGGCCGCGCCCTTTTCGGCGATCAGGCCGAGCGCCGCCTGCAGCAGCGCCTCTTTCAGATTGCCGTGATGATAGCCGCGCTCGGGGCGGCGGGGTTCTTTGCGCCAACTCATGTGAAAGGCTTTTACATGAGTTGGCTATAAAGGTCACTTATTTTGGGCGTTCAGGAAGGTTAACGGGCCGAAATGCGTTGTGGAAGCGGCCCCGCCGCGCCCCTGCAAGCGCGCGCTTCGTTCGTCTCGCCCCGTATAGGACGGGAAGAGAGCGATCCCGAGAGAAGGTTCCGGCGCTTTACCGCGCCTTGTGCGCATTTCCCTTCTGCAACTCCTCGAAGCCTTTGGCTGCCTGCTGCACTTCCTCCGAGAAATCGGCCATCTCCTGCACCTGGCGGATTTCGATGATCTCGTTCTCCGAAGCCGGGCACTTCTTGGCCCAGGCGATCGCCTCCTCGCGCGACTTGACGTCGATCATCCAGTAGCCGCCGAGCACTTCCTTGGCCTCGGTGAACGGACCGTCGGTGACGATGGGCTTGCCTGACGCGAACGACACCCGCGCGCCCATCGACGGCGGGTGCAACCCGTCGAGCGCGATCAGGACTCCGGCTTCACTCAGCGCCTCATTGTATTTCATCATCGCCGTGACGCGCTCGGGATCGAGTTGCACATCCGGCGCCGCTGTCTCATAGCCCAGGGGGATCATCAGCATCATGAATCGCATGGTGGTTCCTTCATATGTTCGAAGCGGAGTCCGATCTCACCTCCGTCATTCCCCGATGCGCAATTGCGCATCTGGGGATGCGCCGTAAGGCGCAGGCCCGGAATCCATCAGGCCGCATGTTTTGTCGGCCGATGGATTCCGGGCTCGCGCTACGCGCGCCCCGGAATGACGAGAGGAGAGAGCATCATTTCTTTCCAGCCTGCGCGCGCAGGCGATCTTCCTGCTCGCGCAGTTCGGGGGTGAACGCCTCGCCAAAATCCTCGGCCGCGAACACCTGGCGGATTTCGATCTCGGCGCCGCCGTCGAACGGCGCGCGCTTCATCCACGCGATCGCCTCGTCGAGCGATTTGGCGTTGATCAGCCAGAAGCCGGCGACGAGATCGCTGGTCAGGGGGAACGGCCCTCTGACGGCACTGCCCTCTCCGCCCTGATATTTGACCCGCGCGCCCTTCGAAGACGGATGCAGGCCCTCGCCGGCCTCCATCATGCCGGCCTTGACCAGTTCCTCGTTGAACTTGCCCATCGCGGTCAGCATATCCGTACTCGGCATCACGCCGGCTTCGGTATCCTTGCTGGCCTTCACAATCACCATGAATCGCATCGTTTCGCTCCGTTTTGTCGGACTGGCCGGTCGGCCGGTACCATCGCTCGTCAACATGACGAACCGGGTTTTGCGGCACCGACATGGCTTCCGAAATTATTTTGGAGGTAATGGTCCCATCAAACACCGCACCCTCATCCTGAGGAAGCCGCGAAGCGGCCGTCTCGAAGGATGGCCGCATCGGGGCTTCATGGTTCGAGACGCGCCTGCGGCGCTCCTCACCATGAGGGTGTGTCCTGTGGAGCCCGGTCCCCTACCCCTGCTGTTTGACGAATGCGCCGTTCTGATAGGTCGCGCCGAAATAGACGTCGATGCGCCTGATCCTGTCGCCCGCAAAAGCGAAGAACTCCGTATTGCGGAAACTCTTGCCTTCCCTGGCGACACATCGATAGGTCACGAACGCCGCCTCGCCCTCGACCATGATCGCTTCGAGATCCTGTCGTTCGATCCAGTCGCTGTTCTGCCAGCACCGCGCGAAATAGCTCGCCTTGTCGATTTCGTCGTCATAGGGGCTGGTGAATCGGAAATCATCGGTGAACGCGGACTCGACCGCCGCGCGGTCGTTCGCCAAATAGGCGGCGAACAGGTTGCGGATGATCCCGGTCTTGCTTGCGGAACTCATTCAGCGCTCCTTCGGCACCATACTGAAATAGGGCTCGGCCTCCTTCAGCACCCGTGCGAATGACGGCCGCGCCTTCAGTCGTTCGAGATAGGCGGCGAGGTTTGTTTCGCCGTCGCCGAACGGCAGCGCCATGCTGCCGTAGAACAGCGACGGCGCCGCGGCGCAGTCGGCGAGGCCGAAATCATCGCCCATCGCCCAGGCTCCGCCGGCCATCTGCCGGTCGATCATCGCGTATGAAGTGCGCAGCTGCGCCCGCGCCTCCTCGACGCCGTGGGGGTCCTTCTTCCCTTCAGGGCGAAGCCGGTCGAGCATGATCTTCTGCATCGGCAGGTGCACATAGAGATCGTAGAAGCGGTCGCGCAGCCGGGTCTGCAGGGCCTCGTCAGCGTCAGCCGGAAGCAATCGCGTGCGTCCGGGATAATGGCGATCGAGATATTCGATCACGATGCTCGATTCCGGGACGATCTCGCCCCTGGCATCGTCCTGCAGCACCGGAAATTTTCCGATTCCCCACAGTTGCAGCAGCGCGGCGCGTTCGGCCGGATTGCCGAGATCGACCAGCTTCGGCGTGAACGGGACGCCGTTCTCATAGAGCGCAATCAGCGCCTTCCAGCAGAATGATGACAGCGGGTGGAAATGCAGGGTCAGTGACATCTAAGCTCCGGATGTTGAGGCACGCCAGCAAGACGAACCAGGGTTTGGCCAACCGACATTTGCGGCGAACTATTTCGAAGCTGCCGGCGCGTAGCGCAGGATCACGATCCCGGTCGACAACGCCCGGCTGTCCAGCAGCTTCAGCCTGGTCCGCGCGCCCTGCTTGAACAACGGCGTTCCGCCGCCAAGGACAATCGGGTTCAGCGCGATGCGGAATTCGTCGATCACGCCGTGCGGGATCAGGTGCGAAGCCAGATCGGCGCTGCCGAACAGAAAGATATCCTTCGGCGCATCGCGCTTCAATTTGGTGACGGTGTCGGCCACTTCGCCCGCGAACATCCGCGTGTTGTTCCAACCGGATTGTTTCAGCGTGCGCGAGAACACGTATTTCGGCGCCGCATTCATGAAGTCAGCGACTTCGCCGGTCGCCTTCGGCCAATGGTTCGCCATCAGCTCATAGGTGACGCGGCCGAACAGCAATCCGCCGGCGGCGTTGAGCTGCTCGATCGACAATCGCTCCAGTTCCTCGCCCCAGACGTCTTCATGCCAGGAGATGTCCCGGTTCGGCCCTTCGACGAAGCCGTCCAGCGTCATCAGGTTCCACATGATCAGCTTTGCCATCTCTGCGCTCCCTTAACTGATTGCGATTTGCAACTGGTTGTATCCTGAGACAACCGGTGCAATATTGCAAGCAGTTTTTTCGGGGACGAATTCCATGACCGACGATCAACGCTCCGGCTGCCCGATCAACCTCACGCTGGAAGTGGTCGGCGACAAATGGAGCCTGCTCATCATCCGCGACATGATGTTCGGCAACCGGCGGCATTTTCGCGAGCTATTGACCAAGTCCGAGGAAGGCATCTCCTCCAACATCCTCGCCGACCGGCTGAAGACGTTGCTCGACGCCGACATCATCACCCGCGAGGACGATCCCAGCCACAAGCAGAAGGGAATCTATTCGCTGACCGAACAGGGCATCGAATTGCTGCCGGTCCTCGCGCAGATGGCAGCCTGGGGTTACAAATATCTCCCGGTTTCCGAAGAACTCGGCATCCGCGCCAGGCTACTCAGCGAGGGTGGGCCCAAAATGTGGGCAGAGTTCATGGACGAGTTGCGCGAGTCGCATCTTGGCGTTGCCAGACGCAAGAAGGGGCCGTCGGTCGGTGAACGGCTCCAGGCGGCGTATGAAAGTGTCGTCAACCGGACATAACGTTCAAAAAGCTCAAGAATTTTGCTCCGTATGAATACGTAGGCCGGCAGGCACTGTCGGAGGCATTCACTCTGCCCATCAACGTGCACACACGACAAATTATCGCGATGGATGAAGGCGCACAGGAAGTTCACACCGGAGAGCGCGTCGCACGAATTTCATCAGGCGAAACATTGGCGAGCGAGAATGGTTTACCGTTGATAAACGGGTATCTGCAACTTTTTCCCGAGTGAATTATTACAGCCCATTTTTTTCAAAAAGCGCGGAGCCTCATGTGTTCAATCTGCTAAAGAAAGCAAACACCCAAAGCGCGCTTGCCCAAGCCGCTGCCATCAACAAGTCGCAGGCCGTGATCGAGTTCAAGCTCGACGGCACCATCGTCACCGCGAACCCGAATTTTCTCGGCGCCGTGGGCTACACCCTGGCCGAAATCCAGGGCAAGCATCACGGCATGTTCGTCGATCCGGCCGAGCGCGAGAGCGCGGCCTATCGCGAATTCTGGGCGCGGCTGAACCGGGGTGAATTCCAGGCGGCGCAATACAAGCGGTTCGGCAAGGGCGGCCGCGAGATCTGGATCCAGGCGTCCTACAATCCCATTCTCGATAGCGGCGGCAAGCCGGTCGGGGTCATCAAGTTCGCGACCGACATTACGGCGCAAAAGATCCACAGCATGGAGGACGCCGGCAAGATCGCGGCGCTCAGCCGGGCCCAGGCCGTGATCGAATTCAACATGGACGGCACCATCGTCACCGCCAACGAGAATTTCCTCGGCGCGGTCGGTTACCCGCTCGATGAGATCCAGGGCAAGCACCACAGCATGTTCGTGGTCCCGGAAGATCGCGACAGCGCGGCCTATCGCGAGTTCTGGGCACGGCTGAACCGCGGCCAGTACGAAGCCGCCGAATACAAGCGCCTCGGCAAGGGCGGCAAGGAAATCTGGATCCTCGCCAGCTACAATCCGATCCTCAACGAGGCCGGCAAGCCGTTCAAGGTGGTCAAGTTCGCCACCGACGTCACCGCGCAGAGGCTGAAAGCCGCCGACAATGACGGCCAGATCGCCGCGATCGTAAAGTCGCAGGCCGTGATCGAATTCAACATGGACGGCACCATCCGCACCGCCAATCCGAATTTCTGCGCCGCGCTCGGCTATTCGCTACCCGAAATCCAGGGCAAGCATCACGGCATGTTCGTCGAGCCGAACGAGCGTAACGCGCCAGCGTATCGCGAATTCTGGGAAACCCTCAACCGCGGCCAGTATCAGGCGGCGGAATACAAGCGGATCGCCAAGGGCGGCCGCGAGATCTGGATCCAGGCGTCCTACAATCCGATCCTCGACCTCAACGGCAAGCCGTTCAAGGTGGTGAAATACGCGACCGACATCACCGCCCAGGCGATCGCGCGCAAGAAGGCCGAAAACGCCCGCGGCCTGATCGAGTCGGTAGCGGCGGGCAGCGAGGAGATGAGCGCCTCGATCCGGGAAATCTCCGAGACCATGACCAAGTCCAAGGCGAATGCCGCGAACGCGACCGCCCGGGTCGACGCCGCGGACGCGCAAGCTGTGAAACTCAGCGCCGCTTCGCAGGCCATGAGCGGGATCGTCGAGCTGATCGGCAACATCACCGGACAGATCAACCTTCTGGCGCTGAACGCCACCATCGAATCGGCGCGGGCGGGCGAAGCGGGCCGCGGCTTTGCCGTGGTGGCCTCCGAGGTCAAGAACCTCGCCAATCAGGCCAAGCACGCCACCGACACGATCTCGAAGGAGATCGAACAGCTCAACGGCGTCGCCAGCGAGGTCGTGGGCTCGCTCACGGCCATCAAGGAGGCGATCGCCAGCGTCAACGAGTTCATCGCTTCCACGGCGGCTGCCGTGGAAGAACAGAGCGCCGTCACATCGGACATGTCGTCCAACATGCAGCGCGCCTCCGCGGAATTGGCCTGATACGGGACCGCCAGCCCCTCGTATCGGTTCAATCAGCCTTCGGGAGCCATCCCGAAGGCGAGCTTAACCGGCACCGCAGGCGCAGAAGCCGGCGGTGCCGGCTTTTTTTGGGCTTCGGCGTTCGCTCAGACCTGCACCCACCGCCGCGTCACTTCCGTTGACCCCTCCACCGTGGCCTCGAAGATTGGCGACGCCAGTACGGCGTGGATGTGCAGCATGTCTGTGCCGGAATTGCGGAAGCCGTGCAGTTGCCCGGCCGGAACGATCAGGGATTGCCCCGATGTGACGATGCTGTGTTCCCCGCCGAGCCACATTTCGGCTTCGCCCTCGCGCACGGTGAGCACCTCCTCTACGGGGTGCGAATGCGTCGGGGCGCCGGCGCCGGGCGCGATCCATTGCTCGAAAATGCACAAATGCCTGGCGCCGTTGCGCGCCGAAACCAGCATGCGGGTTTCCACGCCCAGCCGCCATTGCTCCGGTGGCATATCCCTGACGTCAACCACCATCATTGCCGGACCCTTTCGGTTGCCGTGACCTCGCGTGGTTTGAGAACGTGCGCCGGATGCGGCGCAGCATGCAAGCGCGGGCTAGCGGCAGGTTCGAGACACAATGAACGGCGTGGGGTATAGAGCGAAAGAATCAATCACCAGCGGACCTCCTCCATGCCTCCTTCCCTATCAAAAGTCGCACTCGTCACCGGCGCCGCGCGCGGTATCGGGCTTGCGACCGCAAAACGCTTTCTCGCCGATGGCTGGCGCGTGGCGCTGCTCGACATCGAGGGCGAATTGCTGCGTGGCGCGGTCGCGGCGCTGGCCGATCCCGACAACACGCTGGCGCTGCATTGCGACGTCAGCGATGCCGGCGCGGTGGCCTCGGCGATGGCAAATGTGATCGGGCGTTTTGGGCGGCTCGATGCGCTGGTCAACAATGCCGGCGTCGCGGTGTTCGCGCCGCTGCTCGAGACATCGGACGAGGACTGGAACCGGATCCTCGCGGTCAATCTCACCGGGCCGTTTATCTGCACCAAGGCCGCCGCGCCCCTGATGCGCGAACATGGCGGCGGCGCAGTGGTCAACATCACCTCGATCTCGGCGGTGCGCGCCTCGACGCTGCGCTCGGCCTACGGCACCAGCAAAGCGGGGCTTGCACATCTGACAAAGCAGCTCGCGGTCGAACTGGCTTCGCTCGGCATCCGCGTCAACGCCGTCGCGCCCGGCCCGGTCGAGACCGCGATGGCGAAGGCAGTTCATACCCCGGAAATCCGCGCCGATTACCACGACGCCATTCCGCTCAACCGTTACGGCCTCGAAGAAGAACTGGCGGAAGCGATATTCTTCCTGTGCAGCGACCGCTCCAGCTACATCACCGGGCAGGTGCTGGCCGTCGACGGCGGTTTTGATGCCGCCGGCATCGGCTTGCCGACGCTGCGCGGGGAACGAAGGAACGGCTGACTAAGCCTTGCCGGGGGCGCCAACGCTGACTAATTCAACAGCTCCGGGACGAAGGAGCTGCACATGCGAATGGCGCTCATCAAGGCAATTGTTGTTGCGGCGACGCTGTGCGCTGCGGTTTCACCTGTTCGCGCCGAGGTGCGCATCCTCGCCAGCCCCGGCGGACAGGTCGGCCCGTTTCTCGACCTGTTCGAGCGCCTGCGCGCGTCCGGCGAGCGCGTCGTGATCGACGGGCCATGCCTGTCGGCCTGCACGCTGGTGCTGAGCACGGTGCCGAACGAACGCATCTGCGTGACGCGCCGCGCGGTGCTCGGCTTCCACGGCGCGCGGTCGATCGACCGCCGCGGCCGGATGTATGCCGAACCGGAAGCGTCGCAGGCGGTGCTGGAGGCCTATCCGGAGCCGGTCCGTAACTGGATCAGCCGCCGCGGCGGATTGACGTCGCGGATGTTGTTGCTGCGCGGGCGCGAACTCGCCGCGATTTACCCGTCGTGCAGGTGAAGGATTTGTAGCGCCCCGTAGGGTGGGCAAAGCGCAAGCGTGCCCACCAATCCTTGCGCGACGTAGAGGGTGGGCACGGCGCAAGTGCGCCTTTGCCCACCCTACAACGTCAAATACCCACCGTCATGACTGCATATCTGCCGGGCAGTTGACCATCCAGGGCGTGCCGAACTTGTCGACGCACATGCCGAAACCATTGGAGAAAAAGGTCTTGGCAAACGGCATCTTCACGGTGCCGCCATCGGCCAATGCCTTGAAGCGGCGCTCGGCGTCGGCGGGGTTCTCGACTTGAAGCGCGACCGCAAAACCCTGCGGCTGATGGAAGTCGCCGGGAAATGCATCGGAGGCCATCACCACCTCGCCGTCGACCGTGAAACTGGCGTGCATGATCTTCTTCTTCCATTCCGCCGGGGTCGGCATATCGGCCGGCCCGCCTTCATAGCGCATCATCGCGTCAATCTTGGCGCCGAGCACTTTTTCATAATACTTCAGTGCTTCCTCGCAATTTCCGTTGAAGAACAGATAGGGATTGACCTGCATCGTTGGCTCCTTGGGTTATCGATACTCTCTCGTCCGTTCCCCGGATGCGGCGCAGCGCGTTCAGGATCGCGCTTCGCGCGACTCCGACGTTGCGCCGCTGATCCGGGGTCCATTCTGTCCGTGGGTCCCGGCTCTGCGGAGCAGCGTTACACGCTGCACCGCGTCCGGGACACGATCCATTTCTCCTCAGCTCATTTCTCGGTGAGCTTCTTCAGATTGGCAAGACCAGTCTCGAAATCCCTGCCGATCATGCGGTCCAGGTTCATGAACACCTGCATCACCTTGGACAGGAACACGGCGGGCCCGGTCATCGTCCAGGTCAGATGGGTAGCATCGCCCTGCGGCAGCATTGTGAATTCGGCGGTGTTGTGACCTTCGAACGGCTTGAAGAAATCGAGCTTGATGAGGATCCTCGAGGGCACTGACGTTTCGAGGATTTCCATGCGGCCGGACCCGACATTCTTGTTGCCGTCCCAGGCATAGACCGCGCCCTTGCCGCTGTCGGCGCCGCCATAGGTGCGCTTCAGCGCGGGATCCCTGTCCTCGTAGGGCGACCAGCTGCGCCATTGGTGAAAATCGTTGATCAGCGGAAATATCCGGTCCGCCGGCGCCTTGATGCTGATCGCGCGCTGGACCTGGAACGTATCCGGCTTGGTCGCGGCCAGAATCAGCATCGCGGCGATGGCAATCGCCAGTACGACGGCGACGATGGCAATGATGTCGAGCATGTCAGTCTCCGTACGGGCTGGTGATTATGATGCAAGTCGGCGGCGGAAAGGAATGAAATTGCGCAAGGCCGGATCGCGCAGCCACAGCCCACCCCATACCATCAGGCCGAGATAAAGCCCGAACAGCGTGTGGGTAAACAGCGGGCTATCGATCCGGACATGGGATGCCATCGCGCCGCCGAGATAACCGGTCAGCAGGATGGCGCCGAGGATCGAGGTCGGCGGCACCGAATACAGCACCGTGCAGACGATGGTGATGATGCCGAGGCCGCGCGCCAGCGTTTCGCTCGAACCATAACCCATCTTGTCCATCGTTTCCGTGACGACCGGCCACGGTACCAGCTTGATGGCGCCGTCGAACAGCAGGAACACGATGACCAGGCCGGAGAGAATACGGCCGGTCAAGCGGGCAGTTTTGGCGACCGGCGCGGGCTCGGCAATCGCAGACATGGTGGACATGGCTTTCTCCTGTCATTTGCACAATTCCAGGACGAACGAGCCTGACGTAAACAGACAGGCGGGCCGAACTTTTTTTAGGGCCGCAGCTCACGCCGCATAAGCAATCGGAGGAGGGCCGCATGAATCGACGGAGCATCCGCCAACGCAGTCTCTGGCGAGGGCATCTCTGATCGAGATGGCACACATCACCATGGCCGATTTCATGCGTGCGATCAGCGACATGCGATTGAAATAACCGCGCGCCTGGCACGAACCTTTCATCGCGAAGGCGCGACTAACGGCTGTCAATCGAAACAGCCACCCCGGCAAAACCCATCCATTCTGGAGCACGACCAATGTCCTGCGAACAAAAGACGCTTGTCAAAACAACCCGGCCTGAGGACTCGATGTCCTACGCCATGATCGTCATCGGCGGCGGTGTCGGAAATCTCGCCGCAGCGATTTATTCTGCTGTTGCAAACGGCCTGCGTCGCGTCCTGACTGCACAAGCGCCGGCGAGGGAACGCCATCTCCCGGCTGCATATTCTCAGCAGGGTTAATTGCGATCGCAGCTTCCGCGCAGCTTTTGATAGCGAAAGCACGACCAACAAAATTCATCGAAGACCAATCATTGCAGAGTCATTCATTCTGGAGCACGACCATGACCCCCGACCAGAAAGCGCTTGTCAAAACAACCTGGAGCCTCGTGGTCCCGATCGCCGATACCGCCGCGACATTGTTCTACGGCCGGCTGTTCGAAATCGACCCCTCGACGCGCCCCATGTTCAAGAGCACCGACATGCCGGAGCAGCGCAAGAAGCTGATGCAGGCACTGGCGACCGTGATCGGCGGTCTCGATAATCTCGCGCCGCTGATCCCGGTGCTGGAAACGCTCGGCAGGAAACATGTCGCGTACGGCGTCCTCGACAAGCATTACGACTCGGTCGGCGCCGCATTGCTTTGGACGCTCGAACAGGGCCTGCAAACCGCGTGGACACCGCCTGTGCAGGACGCCTGGATCGCGGCATACACGGCGGTTGCCGGCGTGATGCGCAATGCGGCGAAGACGGTTCCGAACGCCGCATGACCGGCGCCGCTGCTGCTTGTCGAACCTCGGGCGAGGTTGAGGCGACATAAGTCGGTTCATCTCGAACGAGAGTGGAAGGACATGGATCTGCAATTGGAGCTCGATTCGATCCTGATCGCCCTGCGCGGCGCAAGCCTCGAAGAGCAAGCGGAGATCGGTCGGGGCGATCTGGCGTCCCTGCTTCATGTCGCGCCGACGCAACTGGTCGACAAGATCATCAAGATGGCGGGGCGCGACAACCGGGTCAGGAATGCGCTCGCCGCGTCACGGTATTATTGCGGCCTTGGAAAGACGATTTGCGACAAGATTGATTCGGTGGTGAGCGCGCCGTTTCCAGCGGCGCTTCAGCCCAGGCGGAAACCGTCGTCGAGGCGCTAGCTATCGGTCCTGCTTTCCAATTCCATCCACGCAATCGGACCAGGCAACGCAGAACAACGTGAACACGAAGGTGTTCCAGCTTGGCTGGATGTCGCACCACGCCGCCACGAAGGGGACGGGCAAAGCGAACAGAAGCGGCCGGGCGATCCAGCGCAGGCAGAAAAATCTCGCGCTGGCAGGTTCGCCGAAAGCGACTTTTCGCAAAGTATCGATCATCACGAGCCCGTGCTCCACCGTTGCCGATTGGTCGCGGGGCGTTTGGGCGCGGTTCAAATCCGGGAGGCCGGATGGCCTGACGCCGCGCGGAACGAGGCTATTTCCCGGCCTTGGCGCCGCGGGGCTGGCTGTCGCGCATCAGGCGGTCGAGATGCATGCGGATGTGGGCGGCTTCGGCCGAGGTGTTGGCCAGTGCGATGGCGCGGTCGAAGGCGACACGGGCTTCGTCGTTGCGCCCGAGCTGCATCAGGAAGGCGCCGCGCACGCCGAAGTAATGAAAGTAATTCGACAGCCGCGTCGCCAGCGGCTCGATCATGTCAAGCGCAGCTTCGGGACCCTTCACCTTCGAAACCGCGACCGCACGATTCAGCGTGACCACAGGCGACGGCTGCATGATCTCAAGCGCGCCGTACAGCAGATCGATCTGGGTCCAGTCGGTATCCTCGGGCTTTTCGGCGCGGGCATGCAGGGCGGATATCGCCGCCTGAATTTGATAGGGCCCGCTGCGGCGATGGCGCATCGCCTTGTCGATCAGCGCCAGCCCCTCGGCGATCATCTTGCTATTCCACAGCGTGCGATCCTGATCGTCGAGCAGGATCACGGCGCCGTCGGCATCGAACCGCGCCGCGGCGCGGGCGTGCTGCAGCAACAACAGCGCGGTCAGCCCCATGATCTCGGGCTCGCTCTGGAACAGCCGCAGCAACAGCCGCGCCAGCCGGATCGCCTCCTCGCACAGCGGGCTGCGGATCTCGGCGGTATCGCCGCTCGCCGAATAGCCCTCGTTGAAGATCAGGTAGATCATCGCGGCTACCGCAGCCAGCCGTTCGGTGCGCTCCACCGCGCCCGGGGTCTCGAACGGCACATCGGCGTCCGCGACGCGGGCTTTGGCGCGGGTGATGCGCTGCTCCATCGCGGCCTCCGAAACCAGGAAGGCGCGCGCGATCTGCTTGACGGTCAAACCCGAGACGATGCGCAGCGCCAGCGCGATCTGCTGCGTCGCCGGCAAATCCGGATGGCAGCAGATGAACAGCAGCCGCAGAATGTCGTCGCGGTAATGCGAGCCGTCGAGCCGCTCGGCAAGCTGCTCCTCGGCGTCTTCGGTGTCCGAGATCGCGTGGTCGTCCTCGGGCAGCGGCTCCTGCTTGCGGCCTCGCCTGATGTCGTCGATCGCGACGTTGCGCCCGACCATGATCAGCCACGCCGCGGGGTCGCGCGGCGGGCCGTTCTGCGGCCAGCTCTTCAGCGCCCGCAGGCAGGCGTTCTGGAAGGCTTCCTCGGCGGTATCGAGATTACGGAAATAGCGCAGCAGCGCGCCGACCGCCTGGGGGCGCGCCGAGGTCAGCGCGCTATCGATCCAGGCGGTGTCGGTCATTTCGGGGCGCTCCCGGGTGTGAAATGGCCAACCGGACGGATTTCATAGGCGCCGCCGGGATTGGCCTTGCCGAGATCGCGCGCGACGTCGAGCGCCGCGTCGAGATTCTCGCAATCGACGACATAGAAGCCGAGCAACTGCTCCTTGGTCTCGGCATAGGGGCCGTCGATCACGACCGGCGGATCGTCCTTGCGCAAGGTGGTCGCCGACGTGGTCGGCAACAGCCGCGCCACCGGGCCGAGCCGGCCCTGCTTGGTGAGCTTGTCCTGCACGACCCGCAGTTTGGTCATGACCGCGGCGTCCTGCTCCTTGGTCCAGGAACCCGTGAAGTCTTCGTCGTGGTAGCAAAGGATGGCGTACAGCATGCGACCCGCATCTCCGTTCTCTGTTGAAGAGGCATGATCCTATCGGAAAACCGGAGCCCATCCCGCATCAAGTGCGGGACAGGCTTTACCGGATCATGCCTAGGACGAACGATTATGCCTGTAGCCGACAGGGGAGCGAAAGAAATTTTCGAATGTTCCGCGCGCTGTCAGGGACGGACAATCGGCGCAGGCGGCGGATTGAAATGCCGGCAGGTGCATGACAGCCATGACCGCGGCCGGAATCACGGTGAATTTGGCCGTTGGTATCTCCCTTGCTTGGTGAAAGGAGGCTAGAGGAATGGTTCAATCCATCAGACGGTCACGCTGCGTGGCGATACGAAGGGAAAATCAATGAAAAAAGGGGCGCTTGCGCTGCTCGTGCGTGGCGGGACCGATAACTGGGCAGCGTCGCGGTGGATGAAGCGGTTTGGCGACGTCTGCCCGGATCGCTCCATAGTGGAGATGCCGGATCCCTTGTTCGACCCGGCCGAGGTCCATTATGCCGCGGTGTGGAAGCCGAAGCCCGGGGAGCTCGCCGCTTTCAGGAATTTGCGTATCATCTTCAATCTCGGCGCCGGCGTCGATGCGCTGATGGTGGATTCCACGCTGCCCGACGTGCCGCTGGTGCGGGTCGCGGTCCCCGATTTGACCGAGCGGATGACCGAATATGTCGTGCTGCACGCGCTGATGCATCACCGGCAGGAGCTTTATCTGCGCGAGAGCCAGCGGGTGAAGCGCTGGTCGCCGCAGCCGCAATGGGCGGCGGGCGCGATCACGGTCGGCATCATGGGGCTGGGTGCGCTGGGCGCCCATGCCGCCGGCGTCCTCAAGCATGTCGGCTTCAAGGTCGTGGGCTGGAGCCGCAGCCCCAAGGAGATCGCCGGCGTCCCCTGCTTTCACGGTGAGCAGCAACTGGACACGTTCCTGCGGCAGACCGACATTTTGGTCAGCCTGCTGCCGCTAACGACGGATACGCGCGGTATCCTCAATCGCGCCGTGTTCGAAAAACTCAACCGCTCAAGCCCAATGGGCGCGCCGGTGCTGATCAATGCCGGCCGCGGGGCTTCGCAGAACGAGGCGGACATTTTGAGCTGCCTGGAAGACGGCACGCTCGGCGGCGCCTCGCTCGACGTCTACGTCACCGAACCGCTGCCCGCCGACAGCCCGTTCTGGACCCATCCGAAGGTGGTGCTGACCCCGCACAACGCCGCCGACACCGATCCCGAGGAAATCTCGAAATACGTCGCGCGCCAGATCGAAAACTTCGAAGCCGGCGGCGCGCTGGAGAATGTGGTGGATCGCAAGCAGGGGTACTGATCACTGTCGTCCCGGCCTTGAGCCGGGACCCATAACCACCGGCGATTATTGGTTGGCACGCTGATCGTTATCTTCCTTTTCCAGCAACATCCGCCGCGGCGTATGGGTCCCGGCGTTCGCCGGGACGACACCGGTGCTAACCCCGCACCATTACATCCACCGCGCCGTTCACCAGCGTTTCCAGTTCCGTGCGCGGGATCTGGGCGCGGGCGCGGATTGCGATGGTGTGGATGGTCGCCGACGCGAGATTCGCCAGCACTTGCGGATCGGCGGAGGCGGGCAGTTCGCCGCGCTCCTGGGCGATCTTGAACAGCCGCGCAAAGAATCGATCCATCTCGCCGAGGCCGCTGACCACCAGGGCGCGGATATCAGGGTCGAACACCGCTTCCGAGGTCGCAGTCATGACCGTGAAGCAGCCGCGCGGGCCGTCCTCGCCCGACAGATACATGTCGAGCGCGATGCCGTAGATCCGAAGCAGCATCGGCCGCAGCGGCATGTCGGCCGCGAAGGCCTCGCCCATCCGCGCGCGGGCGCGGTTGCGGTAACTCTCATAGGTCTTCTTGTAGAGCTCGCGCTTGTCGCCGAACGCGCCATAGAGGCTCGGCCGGTTCATGCCGGTGGCGGCGCTGAGATCGTCGAGCGAGGTCGCGGCAAAGCCGTCCTTCCAGAACACGTCGAGCGCGCGGGACAGCGCCACGTCGGGCTCATACGCGCGCGGCCGCCCACGGCGCTTCGGCGGGACTCCGCCGGCCGCGGGCTGCGGCTTCGCAGGCTCGGTCTTCGCCTTGGGCCGAGCGCGCGGCGGCAGCGGCGGATTTCTTTTTTGTACCATCTTGCAAATAATCCTTGACGCTTATTTATACGAAGCGGTACATAAATCAAGCTCAGCCGTCGCGACCGTCTGAACCCGAGCGTGAAACCCCAAAACTGAACCCCACAGGGAGATTCGACCATGGACCTTTATTTCTCGCCCCTCGCCTGCTCGATGGCAACCAGGATCGCGCTGTATGAGGCCGGCAGCCAGGCCAACTTCATCGAGGTCGACCCCAAGACCAAACGCGTGCTGAAGGACGATTCGGATTTCTACGCGGTCAATCCGCTCGGCCTCGTCCCCGTGGTGCGGACCGACGACGGCGTGACGCTGACCGAGAACGCCGCGATCCTGCAGCACGTCGCCGAGCGGTTGTCCGATTCCAATATCGGCGCCAGACCCGGCATCGAACGCTCGAAGCTGCAACAATGGCTGTGCTTCATCGGTACCGAACTGCACAAGGGCCTGTTCACGCCGCTGCTCGGCAAGACCGTGCCGGCGGAGGTCAAGACCTATACGCTGGAGCGGTATCTATCGCGTCTCGACTACCTCAACAAATATCTCGAGGGGCGCGAATTCGTGCTCGACCATTTCAGCGTGGCGGACGCTTATCTCACCACCGTGCTGAACTGGAGCATCGCAACCCCGATGATCGACTTTTCGAAATATCCAGCCGTGAAGGATTATCTCGAGCGGATGAAGAAGCGGCCGAGCGTGGCCAAGGCGCTGGCTGAAGAGTTCGACCTCTACAAGGCCGAGATCGCGCGCCACAAGGCGGCGGCGTAAGGCAAGTCTCGCGTCCCGGACGCGGTGCAGCACCTCTTCGGTGATGCACCGCAGAGCCGGGACCCATCTCGCCAGGCAACATGGACCCCGGATCAGCAGCGCATCACCATAGCGCGTCGAAGACGCGCGTGAACGCGCTAATGGCGCTGTGCAGCATCCGGGGAACGCACCCGCACCACCAACCTCATTTCGCCAGCAAGCGCGCCTGCATATCCACCATCGCCTGCCCGAACACTCTGGTATCGTCGAGCGCGCGCGCCAGCACCAGCGCGCCCTGAATGGTCAGCAGCGCATCCTCGGAGCGCCGCCGCGCAACGCCTGCACTGAATCCGGCGCGCCGCAGCGTCTGCGCCAGCGCATCGTTCCAGCGGCTGAAATAATCCTGCACCTGCGAGCTGAAAATATCCCGCGATGCCCCGAGCGCAATCACGCCGACCAGGCAGACGCGGTTGCCGGAGCGGAAATAGCGGTCGACACAAGCGGTCATGTCGGCAATCGCCTGTGCGGGATCATTGGAGTTGCGCAGGACTGCGAAGATATTGACCTCGAACCAGTGGTCGATCTCGGCCAAGACTTCCGCGGCCATCTGCGCTTTGCCGTCGGGGAAGAAATGATAGAGGCTGCCCTTCCCCAGGCCCGTGGCCTTGCCGATCAGCGCCAGCGTCGCGCCTTCATAGCCGTGCCTGCGGAACACCTCCGAGATCAGCGGCAACAGGTCGGCGCGTTCGGAAACGGTTTTGGCTATAGTTCCCTTGGCCATGGCTCCGCTAGAACGGGCTGTCGCTCAAGCCCGCGACATCCGCCGGACGCGGTCCGGGCGCAGCCCAGTGAAAGCGCCGGTCTTTCTCGGCTATCTCGATATCGTTGATGCTGGCCTCGCGCCGGCGCATCAGGCCATGCTCGTCGAACTCCCATTGCTCATTGCCGTAGGAGCGATGCCACTGCCCGGCAGCGTCGTGCCACTCATATTGAAAGCGCACCGCGATGCGGTTGGCGTCGAACGCCCAGAGATCCTTGATCAGGCGATACTCATGTTCCTTCGCCCATTTGCGGGTCAGGAATTCGACGATCGCCGCGCGGCCGTGGAAAAATTCCGCGCGGTTACGCCAAGTACTGTCCTCGGTATAGGCCAGCGAGACGCGCACCGGATCGCGCGAATTCCAGGCATCCTCCGCCATGCGGGCTTTCTGCGCGGCGGTTTCGCGGGTGAACGGCGGCAAGGGCGGACGCGACATCGGGCGATCTCCAGCATCTGAACAGAGTCAGAGACTGTACCGATCGGTACAGAGAGTCAAGCCTGACGAGTCAGATCAGGGCGTCAGCAGCCCCGGCAGATCGAAGGCGTGCGGGAATTGAACAAGGCGTCCGCACCTTTCCGGTCGAATTTCGCTTTATCTTCAGGGCTCATTTTCGTTTTATCTTCGGTGAAGACCGGGGTGAAGAGTTTCCACTCCTCATAATATTCGATCGGCAACTTGTATGGTTGGCAAGCGTTGAGCGCTTTGATTGCGCTCTTCTGATACGCCGTAACAGAGTCCGAGTTGGCGGGGCTCTCTGCCACCGGCTGCTCGGCCAGCGCCCCATCTCGCGTCAGGCTGATCTTGAAGGCGGCCTCGACCTTCGCCGCCGGGTCACCACCAACAGGCTTGAGCCAACATTTCGCCACTTGATTCCTGAACATCGGCCCCCAGACGTGAGCATGCGTTTCCTTGCGTTCGGCCGCCGACACCGGAACGAGAACGGGCATCAATGCGATTCCGATGAGACCGATCCTCAACACCCGGAATCCAGTTCCAACAGACATCGACATGTCTCCAACAATTCAGCGACAGACCATCAATCCAGATCGGCCTTCAGCAGCTGCCGGAGCGATTTCGGGATCGGCTGCGCCCTGCCCTCGCAGATGAACGCGACGCGCACCTTGGCGGTGACCAGCGCTTCCGCGCCGCGCCGCACTTCCTGCGCCAGCGTGATCGAGGCGCCCTTCACCGCAATCGGCCAGGTCACCACGTCGAGCAGATCGTCCATCCGAGCCGGGCGCAGGAAGTCGATCTCCATCGATCGCACCACGAACGCAAAACCCGGCGTCTCCGCCTGCGCCTGCTCGAACAGCGCATGCTGATCGGCGCCCATCAGCCGCAGGTGGTTGGTGCGGCCACGTTCCATGAAGCGCAGATAATTGGCGTGATAGACGATGCCGGAGAAATCCGTGTCCTCGTAATAGACGCGGACCTGCATGTGATGGCGGCCGTCGCGGACCGCGCCGTCGATGTGGGGTAAAGTCAATTGCGGCCCTCGATCGCCTGGAAAGCCATCGTTTTGCGCAAAATCCGCCTGCTGCGCAAGCGTAGCAAACTACGCCACAGCCGGCGCCTGCCCGCCCAGCGTCACCAGCACGATCTCCGGGGGAACGCCGATGCGGAACGGCATGATGCTGCAGCCGAGGCCACCGGAGACGACGATGTCGTGCTTCATGCGGATGTGGCCATAAGCGAGCCGCTGGCCGGACGGTGCAACCGGCGACCAGCCCAGCAAGCGCACCTGACCGCCATGGGTATGGCCGGAGAGTTGCAGGGACACCCGCTCCGGGACGCGCTTGGCGATGTCGGGCTCATGCGCCAGCAGAATGACCGGCGCGTCATCGGTGACCTTCGCGAGCGTGGCGCCGAGATCGTCGACGCCGACCCGCCGCACCGGCCTGAAACGGCGTGCCGGGAAATACGCCAGCTGATCGCCAAGGCCAGCCAGCCAGAATGGCCGCCCGTCCTTGGTGAGGCGCTTGGCGTCGTTGTCGTAAACCGGGATACCTGACGCCTCCAGCGCGCGGCGGGCGAAGGTGTGCCCCTTGCCTTCGCGTTGCACTTCCTTGTCATCCCACCAATCGTGATTGCCGAGAATGGCGTGCACGCCGAGCGGGGCCTTCAGCCCGGCCAGCACTGGCGCCCATTCGCTCGCCGGTATGAAGCGCGTTACCTTGCGATGGCCGGCCACGTAATCGCCGAGCATGACGATGACGTCGGCCTTCAGGGCGTTGGTTCGTTCAACGATGCCCTGGATGCGATCGAGCGACATCCAGGGATCGCAGGCGTGCAGATCGGTGATGACGGCGATCTTGAGCTTGAGATCGGTGGGCCATTGCGGCGGCGCAAGGTTGTAGCTGACGACGCGAAGCTGCAGCGCAGGTTCGGAGAATCCGTAGGCCGTGGTCGTGACGCCGAGGGCGCCCAATCCACCAAAGAGTCGAAAGAAATGTCGGCGTGAAATCATGGCTGGTCAATCGTGATGCATCGCAAACATGGGCGGGTATTGGGCCGGAATTGGGGTGCGTTTGTGCAGATCGTCAGCAGTCGCATTAAGGTTACCTCCTGTTCTCTCCGACCAGCGCGTCGAGCCGGGCCCTCAATTCGTCGGAGGCGCGATAGTACCAGACGCCGCCCAAAAGATCTCGAAAACGGTCGCTGGCGTGCGCCTCGCGCTCGATGCGGTCGATGGTTTCCATGCTGATGACATCCTCGAGCGGACCGGCGGCGAGCAGCGAAAGCAGCGCCGGATTGGTCTCGATCTCGAGGATCGCGACGATCAGATCGATCGCCCTGTCCGGATCCTCACCACGCAATTCGCTCTCATAATCCATCATCGCAAAGAAATTGTCATCGCGGTCGCAGTCGGATTTCGAATGTTGTTCGACCCAGGCGCGAGCCAGCTCCGGCAGCGTCATGGCTTCGCACTCAAGCGGCTGTTTTGGGGTCCGTCGCGCGATGTCGTCGGCCTTCCAGCCCTTGAGGTCGGCGATCGCCTGGATGCGTTGCTTCAACGGCTTGTTTGGACCGAGCAGAATGCCGCCGAGCAGCCAGCGCAGCCGGGCATTATCCTTCGCCTCGGCCCTCGATCCGCTCGATCACGCTTTCGCCGTGGGCATACATCAGCGACATCATGAACTTTTCATTGAGCTGCATCACGGTCGGCTTGTCGGATTCACTGCGCAGCACTTCGAGTGCAAGATCGAGCGCGCGATCCGGCTTGCGGTGCGGCAGATGATCGAAATAGAGCTTGGCCGCCCAGGCGCCGGAGGTCTGGTCGCGCTTGCTCAGCCGCTGCAGCACAGCCCACAATGAGGCCAGTTCGCCGACCGGCATCGCGTTGAGGAAGGTGTCGGTATCGTCGGGCGTGCCCAGTTCCGGCGCCGCCGCGACAACGGCCAGCACCTTGGCGTCTTCGGTCGATTTCATCTGGCACTCCACGGCAAAAACAGCCGGTCCCGCGCGATGCGCGCGCCGCCGACTTGTTGATGTTTCCTGTTAGTGCGTGATTGGGGCGATCCGGTTCGATCGCGTTAGTCGTCGCTGTCGCTGCCGCCGAACAAGCCGAACTGCGCCGGATCGCGGGCGGGTTCGGCGAGGCCGAGATGCTTGAAGGCGTGCGAGGTCAACAGCCGGCCGCGCGGGGTGCGCTGCAGGTAACCACACTGGATCAGGAACGGCTCGATGATGTCCTCGATCGCATCGCGCGGCTCCGACAGCGCCGCCGCCATGGTCTCCACGCCGACCGGACCGCCGCCATAGTTCAGCGCGATGGTCGAAAGATAGCGCCGGTCCATCGCATCGAGGCCGGCGGCATCGACTTCGAGCGCACTCAGCGCGTGGTCGGCGATGGCGCGGTCGACGGAGCTGGCGTCCGCGGCGGACGCAAAATCCCGCACCCGGCGCAGCAGCCGACCGGCGATGCGCGGCGTGCCGCGGGCGCGGCGTGCGATCTCGTTGGCGCCGTCAGGCGTCATACCGATGTTGAGCACTCGGGCGCCGCGGGTGACAATCTTCTCCAGCTCTTCCACGGTGTAGAAATTCAGCCGCACCGGAATGCCGAAGCGATCGCGCAGCGGATTGGTGAGCAGGCCCGCGCGCGTCGTGGCGCCGACCAGGGTGAATTTCGCCAGCTCGATTTTTACCGATCGCGCCGCCGGGCCCTCACCGATGATGAGATCGAGCTGAAAGTCCTCCATCGCGGGATAGAGCACTTCCTCGACCGCCGGGCTGAGGCGATGGATTTCGTCGATGAACAGGACATCGCGCTCTTCGAGATTGGTCAGCAGCGCTGCGAGGTCGCCGGCCTTGGCGATCACAGGTCCGGAAGTGGCGCGAAAGCCGACGCCGAGTTCACGCGCCACGATCTGCGCCAGCGTGGTCTTGCCGAGGCCGGGAGGGCCGACGAACAGCACGTGATCCAGCGCCTCGCCGCGCTTGCGCGCCGCCTCGATGAAGATCGACAAATTCTTGCGCGCTTGCGCCTGGCCGACGAACTCCGACAGCAATTGCGGGCGAAGCGCGGTATCGCCGACATCGTCGCTGCGGCGCTCGGGGGTGACGATGCGGGAGGGCGTGTTCATGCGGTAGTTCTAGCACGATGCAGGGGTTTCGCGAGCCACCAGCACAGGCTGGTTGGAACGATCGCCAGCACGGCGAGGACCGCTGACAGCGTCAGCGCCTGTCGTGCAGACCGGACGTCCGGCAAAATCACGGCCGATGATTCCGAGGGCACCAAAAATATGCCGAATACGACGAAACCGGCGACGGCAATGGCCGCGGCGAGCCATGCCATCCAGATCATGTTGATGCCGCCATAGACCGCCGCCAATGCGAATATCAGGCCGGCAGCGACCGCTGGCAGAAACGCCGCGAGCATCGTTGCGAGTGCGAGCAGCACGATCGCGACAGAGACGATGGTGCGCAGCGCTTCGAGTTCGAGAAGCGCGAGAAACATTTGCAGCAGCGCGGCTCCGAATCCGACCACGATCAGCGAAATCAGCGCTGCAAGGGTCAGCGGTCCAGCAATCGAAAAAATCAGGACGATGCCGATCGCGCGCGCGAAACGTCCGGCAACGGCGCCTGCCGAATAGTCGCGCGTGACGTTGCGGGAGGGCGTGTTCATGCGGTCGTTTTCGGAAACAATGGCCGGAAAAACGACCGTTCATAGCGGATGAAGCAGCGCGTCCGTTTTGCAAAGGCGACCGCCTTCTGGCAGTCGGGATCGGTGCTGGCATCCTTGCGGTACTGTTCGTAGGCCGCGAGGCTTGGAAAGCTGAACATCGCCAAAGCGACGTCGCTCTCGCCTTCGGATGGCAGAAAGTAGCCGTGATGGACGCCGCCGAACCGCGGCAGCAGCTCCAGCCACATCGCGCCATAAGCCTCGAAGTCAGCGAGCTTGTCCGGATCGAGCTGGTACCGCAGATAACACGTAATCATTTTATGATGCTCCTGCGCAGTTCGCTCACTTCGCGAGTTCTTTCAGGCCCAACCGGATCAGCTGCGCTGTTTCCGCATTCTCGCCGGCGCTGCGCGAGGCGGAGGCAATGGCGGCTGCGGCCTGCGGCTGGCCGTAACCGAGATTGACCAGCGCCGAGATAGCGTCGGTGACCGGGCGCGGCGCGCGATCATTGTCGATGGCGCCGGACAGATGCACCAGCGCCGGATCGACGCTGGCGAATGCCGGCGCCTTGTCCTTCAATTCGGTGACGATGCGTTCGGCGACTTTCGGCCCGACGCCGGGCGTGCGCGTCACCGCGGCCTTGTCGCGCAGTGCGATCGCGTTCGCAAGCTCGGCCGGCGGCAAGGTCGAGAGCACCGCCAGCGCCACCTTGGCGCCGACGCCCTGCACGGTCTGCAAGAGGCGGAACCATTCGCGCTCGATGTCGCCGCGAAAACCGAACAGCTTGATCTGGTCTTCGCGCACATAAGTCTCGATCGACAGCACCGCGGCCTCGCCGGGCGCGGGCAGCGCCTGCAGCGTGCGCGCCGAGCAATGTACCTGATAGCCGACACCACCGACGTCGAGGATCACGTAGTCCTCGCCGTAGGAATCGATCAGGCCTTTCAGTTTGCCGATCATAGGCCCGCCACCTTCAGCCGCAGGGCCGTGCTGGCGCGGTGGTGGGCGTGCGTGATCGCGATCGCCAGCGCGTCGGCGGCGTCGGCGGATTTCGGCTCGGCCTTCGGCAGCAGGATTTTCAGCATCACCGCGATCTGGTTCTTGTCGGCATGACCGGCGCCGACCACGGTTTTCTTGACCTGGTTGGGCGCGTATTCGGCAACCGATATGCCGAACATCGCCGGCGCCAGCATGGCGACGCCGCGCGCCTGGCCGAGTTTCAGCGTCGCAACGCCGTCCTTGTTGACAAAAGTCTGTTCGACCGCGGCCTCCATCGGGCTGTAGTCGCCGAGCACGGCGGCGAGGCCTTCATGGATCGCGAGCAGCCGGCTCGCCAGCGGCTGATCGTCCGGCGGCTCCACCGAGCCGCAGCCGATGAAGACCAGCCGGTTGCCCTCGGTCTCGATCACGCCCCAGCCGGTGCGGCGCAGGCCGGGGTCGATACCGATAATCCGGACGGGTTGGCGAATCGGAGGAGATGTCATGGCCTGTGATAACGCCAGAGCACCGTGAACGAAACATAAAGAGAACGGTCATCCCCTGCCCAGGTCGGCGTACCCACCATCAATTGTCATCCCCGCGAAGGCGGGGATCCAGTACGCCGGGAAGCCTGTGATAAATCGTAACTGCCCGGAGTACTGGATCGCCCGGTCAAGCCGGGCGACGACAGCGGAGTTTGGAGCGGCGTCGCGAGCCCAGGCCTACCCGCCCATCTTCGCCATCAGCGCGTCCGAGACCTCGAAATTGGCGTAGACGTTCTGCACGTCGTCGTGCTCGTTCAAATGGTCGATCAGCTTGAGCAGCTTCTCGCCGGTCTCGTCGTCCACCGGCACGGTGTTCTGCGGCTTCCAGGTCAGCGCCGCCTTGCGGGCCTCGCCGAATTTCGCTTCCAGCGCCTTGGCGACCTCGCGGAACGTTTCCTTGGAGGCATAGATTTCGTGGCCGTTCTCGCTCGAAATCACGTCGTCGGCGCCGGCTTCGATCGCGGCATCCAGCATCGCATCGTCGGAGGCGACCTTGGCGTCGTATTCGATGATGCCGGTGTGATCGAACATGAAGGAAACCGATCCGGTTTCGCCGAGGTTGCCGCCGGACTTGGTGAAGTAGGAGCGGATATCGGAAGCCGCGCGGTTGCGGTTGTCGGTCAGCGCCTCGACGATGACAGCGACGCCGCCGGGGCCGTAGCCCTCGTAGCGGATCTCGTCGTAGTTCTCGCCCTCGCCGCCGCTCGCCTTCTTCACGGCGCGCTCGATCGAATCCTTCGACATGTTTTCCTGGCGGGCGGAAATGATCGCCGCGCGCAGCCGGGCGTTCATCGCGGGATCAGGCTGGCCCATCTTGGCCGAGACCGTGATTTCCCGCGCCAGCTTGCCGAACAGTTTCGACTTCTGGGCATCCTGCCGCCCCTTGCGGTGCATGATGTTCTTGAATTGGGAATGGCCGGCCATGCGGGGTCTCTTGGATTCGTTCGTGAGCGGATTTGGATGAAAACGCGGCCTTATAGGCCGACAACCGGCCAAAATCAAAGATTCCAGGCCCGTTTTGGTACTTAAGTAGTGCCCGCAAGATGGAATATCAGGCAGTTGTTAACCATGACTTCATGCCCGGATGAGAGGATGCGCCCCACATTCTCAACTTTTAAGAGCCCTCATGGCGTTCGGTTTATTTCGAAAGCGAGAGCCGGAAGCGACCGCGGCTGCCGTCGAGCTTAAGGTTCCGGCGGTTGTGGCTGCGACCGACGCGCCCGCGCCCGAAGGCGATTCAGCCAAGGAAATCCTGGAGCTGCTGGAACTCGAACTCGGCGGCATGATCCGCCAGCTCGAACGCGCGGCCCATTCGGTCGCCGGCGGCGCCGAGGCCACCGCGGCGACGCTGACCACCATCCGCCACCGCACCGATGCCCTGACCGGCCGCACCACCGCGGCCCAGAGCACCGCGACCACTTTCTCGCAGGCCGCCGACAAATTCACCCATTCGGCCCAGGGCATCGGCGAGCAGGTGCGCGATGCCGGCAAGCTCGCCGACCAGGCCAGCGAGGCCGCCCGCGAAGCCAGCGCCAATGTGGACCGGCTGCGCGAATCGTCCGCGGCGATCGGCAATGTCGTCAATCTGATCGCGCAGATCGCGCGGCAGACCACGCTGCTGGCCCTCAATTCGACCATCGAGGCGGCGCGCGCCGGCGAAGCCGGACGCGGCTTTGCCGTCGTCGCCACCGAGGTGAAGGCGCTTGCGGTGCAGACCCAGAACGCCACCGAGGAAATCACCAGAAAGATCGAAGCGCTGCAGCGCGACGCCGCCGGCTCGGTCGACGCCGTGCATCGGATTTCGCAGGCGATCGAATTGATCCGGCCGGTGTTCGACAACGTCAACGGCGCGGTTGCCGAGCAAAGCCAGACCACCGGCGAAATGTCCGACAATGCCGCCTCCGCCTCGCGCTTCATCGTCTCGGTCGGCGAAAGCGCCACCGAGATCGATGTTGCGACCAAGGAAGCCGAAGCGCATGGCGAAAGCGTCGCCAACGCCGGCCGCGCGGTCACGACCTTTGCGCAGAAGCTCAAATCGCGTTGCGCGGTGCTGCTGCGCCAAAGCGAGCGCCAGGGCCAGCGCAAACAGGAAAAGCTGCCCTGCAGCCTCCAAATCGAAATCCAGACCCCGCGCGGCCTGATCACGGCGCCGGTCTACGAGATTTCAATCGACGGCATTCTGATCAGCGGTCCCGACGCGGAGAAGCTGGCGCCAAACCAGAGCCTCGACGCCACGCTGCCGGATATCGGCGCCTGCAAAATTCGCGTCAGCGAGCGTACCAAGGCCGGCGCACAGGCGCAGTTCGAGCGGCCGGACGCCGCTTTGCGCGAGGCGATCGAAGACAAATTGTGGGCGATCCACGACGAGAACACCGAATTCGTCACGCGCGCCATGGAAGCAGGCGCCGCGCTGACCAGGATTTTCGAGCAGGGCGTCACCAGCGGCGCGATCTCGATGGAAGACATGTTCGACACCAGCTATGTCGAAATCCAAGGCAGCAACCCGGTGCAGTACCGCACCAGGATCCTTGACTGGGCGGACCGCGCGCTGCCGCCGTTCCAGGAAGCTTTCCTCGCCAAAGACAAGCGCATGGCGTTCTGCGCGATGATTGACCAGAACGGCTATCTGCCGGTTCACAACAAGATCTATTCACACCCGCAGCGGCCCGGCGACGTCACCTGGAACACCGCCAACAGCCGCAACCGCCGCATCTTCAACGATCCCGCAGGCCTTGCCGCCGGCCGCAACCAGCGTGCCTATCTGGTGCAGAGCTACGCCCGCGACATGGGCAACGGCAACACCGTGATGATGCGCGAGATCGACGTGCCGATCCGCGTCAAGGGCCGTCACTGGGGCGGCTTCCGTACGGCGTACAGGCTCTAATACCTTTGCCGTAGTGCGCTCTCAGGCAAGACGCCAGGCGCGAATCACGTTCTAGACTAGGATTGGAGCGCGCTCGCCGCGGTGGGCCGATCATCGGCCGTGACTGGAGAAAGCTCGAACATGTCCTTTGTGCAGCGTGCGGTCCTGGACACTCAATCCAACCAGTCACTTGCCGAACGATTGATTGACCAGCTTGCCGACCGCATCGGCGGTCTCGGCGTGGAGCTTGCCGACATCGCCGGCAACGTCCAGGAGGTCGCAAGCCGCGTCGCGAACCAGTCGGACCGGTTCCATCACTTGCAGAAGACGGCCCAGACGATGGTCTCGGCCAACCGCGACATCGCCAACGCATCGCAGGCGGTACAATCGACCACGTCCGCGGCCGTCGGTGAGATCGTTCAGTCGCGCAGCGCCGTGGATACGGCCGTCAACCACATCGCCGAACTCGTCGAAGCGGTCGGCCGCATCGAGGCCCGGCTCAGCGCCGTCGGCTCGGCGCTGTCGCAGGTTGCAAAAGTTTCCGGCACGATCGAGGCGATCGCGAAGCAGACCAACTTGCTGGCGCTCAATGCCACGATCGAGGCGGCGCGCGCCGGAACCGCCGGCCGCGGCTTTGCCGTGGTCGCGAGCGAAGTGAAGAGCCTCGCGGAAGGAACGCGCCAGGCCACGCAGCAGATTGCCGATACCGTGCGCGATCTCGACGGCCAGATCGGCAGCCTGATCGGCGAGAGCAGCGACGCCTCGCTGCGCGCCAAGAGCGCCGGTGAAGGCGCGCTGCAGATCAGCGGCATCATCGCGCGCGTGCACCAGGGCATCGCATCCGTAGGCTATGAGATCGACGGCGTCGCCAAAGCCGCGACGTCCAATCTCGGCCATTGCGACCGCGTGATCGAGGAACTCGGCCAGCTTGCCCAAGGCGTCGATCTGTCTTCCAGCGAGCTGAAGCAGGCCGACGGTCGGGTGGCGAAGCTGCTCGAATTGTCGGAAGGCCTGATCGAGCTGATCGCCGACAGCGGCGTCGAGACGGCGGATGCGCCGTTGATCCGCGTGGTGATGGATACCGCAAAGCAGATTTCCGACGCGTTCGAGGCCGCCGTCGCGCGCGGCGAGATCACCGTCGAGCAGTTGATGGACGAGAAATACCGCGAAATCGCAGGGACTGATCCGAAGCAATATCTGACCGACTATGTCGCCTTCACCGACCGCGTCCTGCCTTCCATCCAGGATCCGGTCCAGAAGAGCGATCCGCGCATCGTATTCTGCGTGGCCTGGGCCAAGGGCGGCTATCTGCCGACCCACAATCCGAACTACCGCCTGCCACAGGGGCCCGACCCGGTCTGGAACAACGCCAATTGCCGCAACCGCCGCCTGTTCAGCGATCGCGCGGTGAAGAAGGTGGCGGCGAACACAAAACCGTTCCTGCTGCAGACCTACCGCCGCGACATGGGCGGCGGCAATTTCGTGCTGATGAAGGACCTCTCCTCGCCCATCCACGTGCGCGGCCGCCATTGGGGCGCCTTCCGCATGGGCTTCCGGCAGAGCTAGATGCGGTCGTTCGGCGCGCTATCGGCGGTACACCGCAGGGTGCAGACACAAAATCGCGAAAACAACCCCATGCAAAGATAGAATGTGGGGCGGGCTGGTAGCAGCCGTGCCGATTGTGTCCGGCCCAGACAACCGCTTTCATGCGCATCACGGGCTTAAGTCGGGTATCGCGCCGGGTCCGAAATGGGCCATAACCGGAAGGATGCTTCGAGGAGCAAAAAAGCAGAAGAGCTTGCCAAGCAATCAGCGCGCGCCCTTTTCGCTCTGAAATTTTCGCATAGCGCTTACGATGTTTTCTTTCGGATTATCTGGACAATATCGGTCTAGCCAAACAAACATCTCTTCGATTTCCGCTGGGCGTCTCCCCAGAAATCCGCCGATGACTTTGACATCGAGCTTCGCCCTGCTCATCAAATGCGATTCGCAGGTCGTATAATCAGATAGAGCACGATCCGTCATCGAAGCGCCGCCGATAACAGCGAGATAAACTGCCGTCCGCATCCATGCGCGTCTCATCAGCAATCCCCTACTCAGCTCGGATTGGAGTGGTTCAATAGGGCTCAAATGCGGCCAGTTCCAAGAATGGGGCCGTTCGAGCGGAGATCTGCCTGGGGCGCCTACCGCATGGGTTTTCGGCAATCGGGGCCGCAGCGGCATGCGCCGCTGGCGCGCTGTCACACCACTGACATGCGCATTTGAAACTAACGGTGATGCTGTGCATTTCCTTTTGCGCTTCCCCGGGCGGAGTACCTCGATGACCGAAAAACCAGTCAATGGCTCGATCCATGATCGCATCCACGCGGAAATGATGGACAGTTTCGACGAGGAACTGGAACTCGAGATCGACGACGACCGCCTCGATGCGCTGACCAACGAATTCGAAGGCCATTCCGCCGAGGAAACCGTCGACCGCCGGCTTTATTTCAAGGAGCTGTTCCGCCTGCAGGGCGAATTGGTGAAGCTGCAGAGCTGGGTGCAGCACCAGAAGCTGAAAGTGGTTGTCATCTTCGAGGGACGCGATTCCGCCGGCAAGGGCGGCGTCATCAAGCGTATCACGCAGCGGCTGAACCCGCGGATCTGCCGGGTGGCCGCACTGCCGGCGCCGAGCGAGCGCGAACGCACCCAATGGTATTTCCAGCGTTACGTCTCGCATCTGCCGGCCGGCGGCGAGATCGTGCTGTTCGACCGCAGCTGGTACAACCGCGCCGGCGTCGAGCGGGTGATGGGATTTTGCAGCGAAGCCGACGTCGAGGAATTCTTCCGCTCGGTGCCGGAATTCGAACGCATGCTGGTGCGCTCCGGCATCATCCTGATCAAATACTGGTTCTCGATCACCGACGAGGTACAGCATCTGCGTTTCACGATGCGGATCCACGATCCCCTGAAGCAGTGGAAGCTGAGCCCGATGGACGTGGAAGCGCGCAGCCGCTGGGAGCAGTACACCAAGGCAAAGGAAGCGATGCTGGAGCGCACCCATATTGCCGAAGCGCCGTGGCATCTGGTCGAGGCCGTCGACAAGAAGAGGGCGCGGCTGAACTGCATCGCCCATCTGCTTGAACAGATCCCCTACAACGAGGTCCCGCAGGCCCCGGTCATCCTGCCGGCGCGCGTGCGCAATCCGGATTACCAGCGCGGCCCGGTCCCGCCGGAGATGTACGTGCCGGCGCGTTACTGAGCGCATACCGCTAATCCGGCAACCCGCCTCCGGACCGTTGGACCGGAATCTAGCGCAGGCCTGCGGGCAATTCGAAGCCCTTGTACTCGCGCAGCAGCATCGCCTTGAGCACCGGCGTTTCCGGCCTGGCGTCGGGCCCGGGCACCGGATTGCTGTCCGCCTTGATGAAGTCCGGCGGCGTCCCCGGCAATTTGTAGAGATTGAAGCCGTTCCGCCGCACCGCGAAATCGGCCTGCAGATAGCCGTCCGCCATCATGCTGCCGGCGGGCGCGAGGTAGAAGCCGTCCTCACGATAAGGCCCGAGCATCGAATAGGTCTTCGAGCCTTTCCGGACGCCGCTGAGCTGACTGCTCAACCTGACCAATTCGGTTTCGCTGCCGTCGATGTTCACATAGACCCGGCGCAGCGGCAGTTCGGCAGCGTCCTGCGTCACCACGCTGACGAGCACGAGCACATGCCTGGCGAGCGCGCGGTGTTCCTCGGGACTGGAAGCCCAGGAGAAGTCCACCGAGGATCCTCGTGCGGCGCCCTTCGGCGCGACCTTCGCCGTGTTGATCGCGGACTTCTCCAGCCGCCCGGTCATGTCTTCCAGCGATACCGGGTCCTGCGATACCGGGCGCTGGGTGAGCTTTTGCGCGGACGCCGCCTGCGACAGCAGCAACGCCAGCAGGATAACCAGAAACCTTTGCATCACACCTTCTCGTAAGCCGGTTCAGTGGCCGGTCCAAAATCCCGGCACCGCCGGCTCCAGCCTGCCGCCCGCCCGCACTGGCGCTATTCGCAGCGCCAGCCCGGTGGCATCGTCGGTTTCGACCGCGACGCCACTTAGTGTCGCCACACCGAAGGCCGGTTCGAATCGGCCGGAGGGAATGCCGGTGACGAAACGATGCAGCGGCTCTTCCTTCTGCATGCCGATGATCGAATCGTAATCGCCGGTCATCCCGGCGTCGCTCATATAGGCGGTGCCGCCTGATAGCACCTGGTGATCCGCGGTGGGCACATGGGTATGGGTGCCGACCACGAGGCTGGCGCGGCCGTCGCAGAAAAATCCCATGCCCTGTTTCTCGCTGGTGGCCTCGCCATGGAAATCGACCACGATGGCGTCGGCGGCCTCGCGCAGCGGACAGGCGTCGAGTTCCTTGCCGACCGCGTTGAAGGGATCGTTGAGCGGCTCCATGAAGACGCGGCCCATCGCGTTGATGACCAGCGCGCGCTTGCCGTTCTTGGTGTCGATCAGCGCGGCGCCGCGGCCCGGCGTATGGCGCGGAAAGTTCAAGGGGCGGATCAGGCGCGGCGCGCGCTCGATGAACACCAGCGCCTCCTTCTGATTCCAGGCGTGGTTGCCGAGCGTGACCGCATCCGCACCGGCGTCGAGGAAATCCTGATAGATCGCCTCGGTGATCCCGAAGCCGCCTGCCGCGTTCTCGCCGTTGACGATGACGAGATCGAGCGACCAGTCGCGGACCATGCCGGGGAGATGCTCGGAAATAGCGGTGCGGCCGGTCTTGCCGACGACGTCACCGATGAAGAGGATGCGCAAAATTCAGCTCCGGAAATCGAACACTTTCTTTTCCGTTAGCACATAATCCAGCGCCACGTCGTGCGGCTGCGCCGGAACCGCCTTTATTTGCTGCACGGCAAACGCAGCGCCGACGGCGACAATGGCTTTCGCCTTGCGCAGATGCTCCAGCGTAAAATCGTAATGTCCGGCGCCATAGCCGATCCGGTGCCCGGCGGCGTCGAACGCCGCCAGCGGCACCAGCATGATGTCGGGAATGAGCTCGGCGGCGGCCGGTGACGGCTCGGGAATGCCGAGTGGCCCGAGCATCAGCCGATCGTTCCCGGACCACGCACGGAAGGCAAGCGACTTGCCACGCGCCATCACCGCCGGCAGCGCCAGCCTGGCGCCTGCTTCCGCGAGCTTGCGCATCAAGGGTGCCGGGTCGATCTCGTTGCGGATTGGCGAATAGCCCGACACGACCATGCCCGGCGTGATCTCAAACGGCAGTCCGCGCTTGGCGAGAGCTTGCGCGGCAGCCGCGCGCTGCTCGTCGCTCAATGCATCGCGCTTTGCCAAAGCGGCAGCGCGAAGGTCTGCTTTCGAAGCACTTGCCGTCATGCAGCGTTCTGTTCCGCCGAACATCGCCCGCGAAGACGGACGAAGCGAAAGTTGCAGGGCCTGGGTGGTGAAGCCGGTAGAGTAAAAGCTCGACGCAAAAATCAACCGAAACAAAGTGCGAAGCCGCAGTGGCCGTTGAAGCGCTCGATCCCGGAGTTCCCTACGAAAGTAGGTGGGCACCATATGACCGGATCCACGGACCCGGCCAGGGACAGTTCCCTGAAGGATCGATAAGGCCCCGGGGATATATGGCTCCTGACGCGCGACGCAGCTTCGCCCACCCAATGTAGGCGTTAAAGGTCCAATCCGCCAGCGCTAAGGCGCGATACACAAGCGAATGAGTTGCCATCCTCCCCCGTGGGGACCCCTCGGAATCGCACCGGTGTCATCGCTTCTCGGCTGCTCTTTGCCATTGACACCGAATTAATTTGTATATACAATATAATCTGTGGAGATCATTTGGGCCGAGCCGAAGCGCCTTGCAAATCTCGTCAAGCACGGGATGGACTTCGCAGACCTCAATGAAAAGTTCTTCGATCGGGCGTTTGTGCTTCCGGCGTTCAGGAATCGCCACCGCGCCATCGGATCCGCGGAGTCATCTGCGTCGTCTTCGCGTACTACGGCAAGGAGGCCATCAGCATCATCAGCATGCGCCCCGCCAGCAGCGATGAGAGGAAGGCATATGAGGAAAGCCGCCGCTAAGAAACGCCCTTCCAAGAAGGGCTACACTGCGAGCGACATGCGCGCAGTCAGTGACAATCCGGAATGGACGAAGGAGGACTTCGCGAAAGCCCGCCCCTTCTATGAGGTCTTTCCGGAACTGCGCAGAGGGCGAGGCCCGAATAAGGCGCCGACCAAGAAGCCCGTCTCTATCCGACTAAGCCCGGAAGTGATCGATCACTTCAAGCGTGGTGGGCCGGGTTGGCAGAGCAGGATTGATGAGGCTCTGGTCAAGGTTGTGAGGCGCAAAGCCGCCGGCTAGGCCGAGCCCGGTAAGCTTTGCCAGGCGGGGCGACAAGAAAACCATCACCCGATCGCGACGCCGCCGCCGATGGTGCGGTTCAGCATCTGCGTGGTCTTTTCGATGCGGTCGGCCGCGGCATTGAGCGCGTTGGCGACCGCGGTCTGCGTCACCCGGGCGCGATCGGTGGCTGCGACGCGCACTTTGCGCAAGGCTTCGAGTTCTTCCTCGAGCGCACGGATGCGATGGTTGGCATCGAGCAGTTCGTCGCACACGGTCAGCGCCGCCATCACGGTAAGCCGCGCATCGCCGATCTCGCCGAACTTGCCGCGCAGCGATTCGACGCGCGTTTCCAGGCTCTCGGCGAGCTTGAGCAGGCGCACTTCCTGCCCTTCCTCGCAGGCCATGCGGTACTGCCGGCCGTTGATGGTGACGTTGATGTGGCTCATGAGCTTTCTCCGGCGTCCAGCACGGCGCGGATGGTGCCGATCGCGGCGTCGAGTTTTTCCGATATCTCGCGGTTGGTGCGCTCCAGCCGCCGGGTCTTCACCAGCGAGCCGTCGAGTTCGTCGGCGAGGCGCGAGCGGTCGGCGCCGAGTGCCTGGATCCGGCTCGCCAGTTCATTCTCGTCGCGGTCGGCATCACGCCGCCGCTCGGCCGCAGCTTCCAGCGCATCCAGCGCCGCCATCAGCCGCCTTGTTGCAGCGTCGATGTCGGCAAAGGCGAGCTCGGGGTTGCCGGCCCCGTTGGCGGGACGATCGCTCATGAGAGACAGCGCGCACCTTCGGTTAAGCCGGCCGCACAGCAAAATCTGCGGTTCGGCAAGCGGTTAGGCCGCTAAATTTACGTGGCAAGCGAGGACAGCGCAACGCCCGCGCGAAGCTATGCACCGCTAAGCAACTTTTAGCACCGGATCGGCGTTTCCTCGCCTTGGACTCCGGGAATTGAGGTGCTATCCAGCCCAGACTTCCCGTAGCCAAAGCCCTCGTATCGCGGCCTTTCCCGGTTCGCACCCCGCAACCAAGCACCTCATTTCAGGCGGATTTTCATCATGACGCAGGTCGATCATTCCCGTATGGCCAATGCGATCCGTGGCCTCGCCATGGATGCCGTCGAGAAGGCGAAATCCGGTCATCCCGGCCTGCCGATGGGCGCCGCCGACATCGCGACCGTGCTGTTCACCCAGTTCCTGAAATTCGACGCCGCCGAGCCGAAGTGGCCGGACCGCGACCGTTTTGTCCTCTCGGCCGGGCACGGCTCGATGCTGCTGTATGCGCTGCTGTACCTGACCGGCAACAAGGACATGACGCTCGACCAGATCCGGAATTTCCGCCAGCTCGGATCGCTGACGCCGGGTCACCCCGAGAACTTCCACACCAAGGGCATCGAGACCACGACGGGCCCGCTCGGCCAGGGCATCGCGACCTCGGTCGGCATGGCGCTGGCGGAGAAGATGCTCGCCGCCGAGTTCGGCAAGAAGGTGGTCGGCCATCACACCTATGTGCTCGCCTCCGACGGCGACCTGATGGAAGGCGTGTCGCAGGAAGCGATCGCGATGGCCGGGCACTGGAAGCTCAACAAGCTGATCGTGCTGTATGACGACAACGGCATTTCGATCGACGGCCCGACTTCGATCGCCGATTCGGTCGACCAGGTGAAGCGCTTCAAGTCGGCCGGCTGGGCCGCCGAACTGATCGACGGCCATGATCCGAAGGCGATCGCAGCCGCCATCACCCGCGCTCAGAAATCCAACAAGCCGTCGCTGATCGCCTGCAAGACCACGATCGGCTTCGGCGCGCCGACCCGCGCCGGCACCGCAAAGGCCCATGGCGAAGCGCTCGGCGCCGAAGAACTGAAGGGCGCCAAGGAAAAGCTCGGCATCTCGCTCGAGCCGTTCTCGGTGCCTGACGACGTCCTGAAGGCGTGGCGCGCCGCCGGCAGCCGCGGCGCCGCCGCGCGCCAGGAATGGGAAAGTGTCTTCGGCGAACTGGGTCCGCGCAAGCGCGCCGAGTTCGAGCGCCGGCTGCGCCATGAGCGCCCGGCCTCGCTCGCCAAGGCGCTGCGCGACCACAAGAAGAAGCTGCTCGAGACGCCGCAGAACGTCGCGACCCGGAAATCCTCGGAATCGGCGATCGAGGCGATCGTCGGCGCAATGCCGATGGAATTCCTCGCCGGCTCGGCCGATCTGACCGGCTCCAACAACAACAAGGCGAAATCGGCTGTCGCATTCTCAGCCAAGACGCCGAAGGGCCGCTTCATCCATTACGGCATCCGCGAGCACGGCATGGCCGCGGCCATGAACGGCGTCTTCCTGCATGGCGGTTTTGCGCCCAATGGCGCCACCTTCCTGGTGTTCACCGATTACGCGCGTCCTGCGATGCGGCTCGCGGCGCTGATGGGCGCGGGCGTCGTCTATGTCATGACCCATGATTCGATCGGGCTTGGCGAAGACGGACCAACGCATCAGCCGGTCGAGCATCTGGCGGCGCTGCGCGCGATTCCCAACATGCGCGTGTTCCGGCCCTGCGACGCCGTCGAGGTCGCCGAATGCTGGGAGCTCGCGCTCAACCGCATCGACGGCCCGACGGTGCTGGCGCTGACCCGCCAGAACCTGCCGCAATTGCGCACCACTGCCCCATCAGACAATCCCTGCAGCCACGGCGCCTATGAATTGGTCGCCGCGCAAGGCGAGGCAAAGGTCTCGCTGTTCGCCTCCGGCTCCGAGGTCGAGATCGCGGTCGCCGCCCAGAAGCAGTTGGCCGAACGCGGCATCGCGTCGCGGGTGGTTTCGGTGCCCTCGCTCGAATTGCTGCTGGCTCAGCCGGCCGACCGCCAGAAGGCTGTCATCGGCAACGCGCCGGTCAAGATCGCGATCGAGGCCGCGGTGCGCTGGGGCTGGGACGCCCTGATCGGCCAGGATGGTGAATTCATAGGCATGCACGGCTTCGGCGCCAGCGCGCCCGCCAAGGACCTTTACAAGCACTTCGGCATTACTGCCGAGGCTGTAGTTAACGCCGCCCTGAAGCGCCTCTAGGTGCCCGTTTCCGAAGTTCGCGCGCCATTTTCGGCCCTGCGAACTTCGGACACAAAAGGGCAGTAGACGACAGTTAACTTTGGTGTGCCGCTTATCGAAGTTCCTGACCGTGCTCTGCGCAACCATTGCAGGAACTTCAACTCGGCGACGCGCTGCTGACGGTTGAGCTTGTTGGCAAAAAGGTCTACCTAAAAGCTCATCTTGACCGTTCTCGCCCGGCAGAACCGGGCGATCCGCCGTAAGCACCGCCGTGGAACCTCTCCACGGGGGTGACACCAGCTATTAAAGGAGAAACGAGCATGGCAATCCGGGTCGCGATCAACGGATTTGGCCGCATCGGCCGCAACATCTTGCGGGCGATTGCGGAGTCCGGCCGCAAGGATATCGAAGTCGTAGGCATCAACGATCTCGGCCCGGTCGAGACCAACGCCCATCTGCTGCGTTTCGATTCCGTGCATGGCCGTTTCCCCGGCACCGTGACCGTCGACGGCGACTCGATCAACCTCGGCAATGGCAAGATCAAGGTTTCCTCCGAGCGCGATCCGTCGAAACTGCCGTGGAAGGAACTCGGCGTCGACATCGCGATGGAATGCACCGGCATCTTCAGCGCCAAGGCCAAGGCCACTGCGCATCTGACCGCCGGCGCCAAGCGCGTGCTGGTTTCCGCGCCGTCGGATGGCGCCGACGCCACGATCGTCTACGGCGTCAATCACGACAAGCTGACCCGCGACCACCTCGTGGTCTCCAACGGTTCCTGCACCACCAACTGCCTCGCCCCGATCGCCAAGGTCCTGAACGACACCGTCGGTATCGAAACCGGCTTCATGACCACGATCCACGCCTATACCGGCGACCAGCCGACACTCGACACCCTGCACAGCGACCTCTATCGCGGCCGTGCGGCAGCGATGTCGATGATCCCGACCTCCACCGGTGCCGCCAAGGCGATCGGCCTCGTGCTGCCCGAGCTTCAGGGCAAGCTCGACGGCGTTGCGATCCGTGTGCCGACCCCGAACGTCTCGGTGGTCGATCTCAAGATCGTCGCCAAGCGCGCCACCGACGTGAAGGAAATCAACGAAGCGATGAAGCGCGCTTCCGAGCAGGAGCTGAAGGGCATTTTGGGCTACACCACCGCGCCCAACGTCTCGATCGACTTCAACCACGATCCGCACTCGTCCACCTTCCATGTGGACCAGACCAAGGTGCAGAACGGCACGCTGGTGCGGGTGATGTCCTGGTACGACAATGAATGGGGTTTCTCCAACCGCATGGGCGACACCGCCGTGGCGATGGGGAAGCTGCTGTAAGCTTACGTCTCGTGTCCCGGACGCGGTGCAGCGTGTCTTCACGCTGCTCCGCAGAGCCGGGACCCATACCGCGACCAGCCCAACCATGGGTCCCGGTTCTGCATAGCGGCGCTTCGCGCCGCAGTGCACCCGGGACAAGAGACCCCCAATGACAAAATCATTCCGCACCCTCGATGATCTGTCCGCCGATGTCGGCGGTAACGTTGCGCTGGTTCGCGTCGACTTCAACGTGCCGATGGCGAATGGCCAAGTGACCGACGATACACGCCTGCGTGCAGCCATCCCGACCATCAAGGAATTGCAGGCCAAGAACGCCGCTGTCGTCCTGATGGCCCATTTCGGTCGCCCAAAGGGCAAGGTCGTGCCGGATATGAGCCTGAAGGCCGTGGTCGCGCCGCTTTCAAAGCTGCTCGGCACAGAAGTGAAATTCTGCGACGATCTCGACACGCCGTATCTGGCGACGGAAAACCTCAAGCCCGGCGAAGTCATGCTGCTGGAGAATTTGCGCTTCAAGGCGGGTGAGGAAGCCAACGATCCGAAGTTCGTCGATGTTCTCCAGCATTGCGGCGACTACTTCGTCAACGATGCCTTCTCCGCAGCGCACCGCGCCCATGCCTCGACCGAAGGGCTCGGTCACGTGCTTTGGTCCTGCGCCGGCCGCACCATGCAGGCCGAACTCGACGCGCTCGGCAAGGCGCTGGAAGCGCCAACCCATCCCGTCATCGCGATCATCGGCGGCGCCAAGGTGTCGACCAAGATCGATCTTCTGGAAAACCTGGTGACAAAAGTCGACGCGCTCGTCATTGGCGGCGGCATGGCCAATACCTTCCTGCACGCGCAGGGCGTCGGCGTCGGCAAATCGCTGGCGGAAAAGGATCTGGCGGCGACCGCGCTGCGGATCATGGAAAAGGCCGAGGCCGCCAACTGCGCCATCATCCTGCCCGTGGACGCCGTGGTCGCCTATCATTTCGCCGCCAATTCGCCCTCGCACGCCTACGGCCTCGACGCCATTCCGGCCGACGGCATGATCCTCGACGTCGGCCCGCAATCGATTGCGCGGATCCACGCCGCGATCGACGACGCCGCGACGCTGGTCTGGAACGGCCCGCTCGGCGCCTTCGAAATGACGCCGTTCGACCGCGGCACCATGGTGTCGGCCAGGCACGCCGCCGAGCGCACCAAGGCCAAAAAGCTGATCTCGGTCGCGGGCGGCGGCGACACCGTCGCGGCCCTGAACCAGGCCGGCGTGGCCGGCGATTTTTCCTATGTTTCGACCGCGGGCGGCGCGTTTCTTGAATGGATGGAGGGGAAACCCCTGCCCGGCGTCGAAGTTCTAAAAGTTCGCTAGTACCTTCAACTGACAGCAGATGAGCGCTTAGGGCGCTGTAAATACAAGGAGAATTCGGATGGCTCGGATTACGTTGCGTCAATTGCTCGACCACGCGGCGGAGCATGATTACGGCGTGCCGGCCTTCAACATCAACAATATGGAGCAGGCGCTCGCGATCATGGAGGCCGCCTCCAGCCTCGATGCGCCCGTCATCATCCAGGCCTCGCGCGGCGCGCGCTCCTACGCCAATGACATCATGCTCAAGCACATGATGGACGCAGTCACCGAAATCTATCCGCAGATCCCGGTCTGCGTGCATCTCGATCACGGCAATGCTCCTGACACCTGCATGACCGCGATCCAGGCCGGCTTCACGTCGGTGATGATGGACGGTTCGCTGAAAGCCGACGGCAAGACGCCCGGCGATTGGGATTACAATGTCGGCGTCACCAAAACCGTCACCGGCATGGCCCATCTCGGCGGCATCTCGGTGGAAGGCGAACTCGGCGTGCTCGGCTCGCTCGAAACCGGCATGGGCGACAAGGAAGACGGCCACGGCGCCGAGGGTAAATTGTCGCACGACCAGCTGCTGACCAACCCGGACGAGGCGGTAAAATTCGTCCAGGAGACCAAGGTCGACGCCCTGGCGATCGCGATGGGCACCTCGCACGGCGCCTACAAGTTCACCCGCAAGCCCGACGGCGACATCCTCGCCATGAACGTGATCGAGGAGATCCATCGCAAGCTGCCGAACACGCATCTGGTGATGCATGGATCGTCCTCGGTGCCGCAGGACCTGCAGGAAATCATCAACGCCAACGGCGGCAAGATGAAGCCGACCTGGGGCGTGCCGGTTTCCGAGATCCAGCGCGGCATCAAGCACGGCGTGCGCAAGATCAACATCGACACCGACAACCGCATGGCGATGACCGGACAGATCCGCAAGGTTCTGAAGGACAATCCGGAAGAGTTCGACCCGCGCAAATATCTCAAGCCGGCGATGGAAGCGATGACCAAGCTGTGCAAGCAGCGGCTGCAGGAATTCAACACCGCGGGCCAGGCCAGCAAGATCAAGAAGGTGCTGACCACGGCCGAAATGGCCAAGCGCTACAGCAAGGGCGAGCTTGACCCGAAGGTCGCCTGAGACAGCGCCAACCCGCCGCGGAGGCTGCCGGCCGCGACGAACGTTTTCTAGGCAATTGCCCGAGAACCGCCTATTTTGGTTTGCAAGGCAGGTGTCTGGAGAACGGATCGATGAATCTCGCTGACCTCAACAAGGTCGCCCTCGCCATGGTCACGCCGGGCAAGGGCGTACTCGCCGCCGACGAATCCTCCGGTACGATCAAGAAGCGCTTCGACGCCATCAGCGTCGAATCGACCGAGGAGACGCGCCGCGACTACCGGGAAATGCTGTTTCGCTCGCAGGAGGCGATGAGCAAGTACGTCTCAGGCGTCATCCTCTATGACGAAACCATCTGGCAGAATGCCAAGGACGGCACCCCGCTGGTCAAGCTGATCGAGCAGTCCGGCGCCATCCCCGGCATCAAGGTGGATGAGGGCACCCAGGGCTTGCCGGGCTGCCCCGGCGAACTGATCACGGCCGGGCTCGACAAGCTCGCCGAGCGCCTGAAGAAGTATTACGAGCGCGGCGCACGGTTCGCCAAATGGCGGGCGGTGATCGACATCGGCCAGAACATCCCCACCATGACCGCGATCCATGTCAACGCGCATGCGCTCGCCCGTTATGCCGCGCTGTGCCAGCAGGCGCAGATCGTGCCGATCGTCGAGCCGGAAGTGTTGATGGACGGCGATCACGACATCGACCGCTGCTACGACGTAACCCAGCGCGTCCTCAACAAGACATTCCAGGAATTGCGGGTCCAGCGCGTCGCGCTGGAGGGCATGATCCTGAAACCCAACATGGCGATCGCAGGCAAGAAAAGCGCAAAGCCATCGCCCGTTGAAGAGGTCGCGGAGAAGACCATCCGGCTGTTGAAGAGCTGCGTTCCGGCGGCCGTGCCCGGCATCGCCTTCCTTTCCGGCGGACAGTCCGACGAGGATGCGACCGCGCATCTCAATGCCATGAACCGGATCGGCGGCCTGCCCTGGCGGCTGACCTTCTCCTACGGCCGCGCGCTGCAGGCGGCGCCGCAAAAGGCGTGGTCGGGCAAGGCCGAGAACGTCGCGGCCGGCCAGCGCGCATTCACGCACCGGGCGCGGATGAATGCGCTGGCGAGCAAGGGTGAGTGGGACGCCGGCCTGGAAAAGAAGGTCGCATAGCATTGGCCGCCAAACCCGTTCCGCAGCGCCCGGTGCCGCGCCTCTATCTCGCGACGCCGGTCGTGGACGACCCGTCGCAGCTCATCGCCGGCCTCCCCGGCCTGCTCGCCGCGGCCGACGTCGCCGCAGTGCTGCTGCGGCTGCGCGAGACCGACCAGCGCACCATGATCTCGCGGATCAAGGCGCTGGCGCCCCCGGTCCAGGACGGCGGCGCAGCGCTGCTGCTGGACGGCCATGTCGAGCTGGTGGCCCGCGGCGGCGCCGATGGCGCGCATCTGACCGGGTTAGCTGCCATCGAAGACGCCTTCCCTTCCCTGAAGCCCGATCGCATCGCCGGCGTCGGCGGCCTCGCCACGCGGCACGATTCGATGGCCGCGGGCGAAGCAGGTGCGGACTACGTGCTGTTCGGTGAG
This sequence comes from Bradyrhizobium sp. JYMT SZCCT0180, assembly GCF_018130165.1. Lineage (GTDB taxonomy): Bacteria > Pseudomonadota > Alphaproteobacteria > Rhizobiales > Xanthobacteraceae > Bradyrhizobium. The sequence goes on from NZ_JAFCLZ010000024.1 coordinate 122,564, forward strand.
CCCGACGCCAAGGGCGAGCGGCCCTCGGCGGAGGCGATCGCCGAGCGCCTGCAATGGTGGGATGAATTGTTCGAACCGCCCTGCGTCGGCTATGCGGCCTCATGCGAGGAGGCCCGTGAATTTGCCGCTGCGGGTGCGGATTTCGTGCTGGTCGGCGATTTCGTCTGGGCCGATCCGCGCGGGCCCGAGGCGGCGCTGATCGATATCGAACAGGCGATCACGCAAGCGCACGCCGCCGCGTTTGGAAAAAGCAAGAGCACGGACGACACCACCGAGCAGACGACCGGACGGGGATAGCGCCGGACATGAGACTGCTGCGTCCGATATCGATCCTTGGCTGCTGCCTGATGGCGGCGGCCGGCGCATCGGCGCAGATCTCGCTGACGCCGCCCGCAGCGCAAACGCCCGCGCCGGCCAGCAAGCCGGCCGCCAAGAAAGAGGCGCCCAACGCGGCGACCAAAGAGACTTCCAAGGATGCTTCGAAGGATACTTCCAAGGAGGCCCCGAAGCCGAAGGCGCCCGCTGTCGCCAAGAAGCCTGCGGCCACGCCCAAGCCGGCCGCGACGCCCACTCCGACAGCTTCACCGACGCCCAGTTTTGACGATCCCAATGTCGATCTCGTCTACGGCGCCTATCAGCGCGGCCTCTACAAGACCGCGCTCGATCTGGCGCTGACGCGGGCGCAATATGCCGGCGACGCCAAGGCGATGACGATGATCGGCGAACTCTACTCCGGCGCCCTCGGCGTCAAGCGCGACTATGCGAAAGCCATCGAATGGTACCAGCGCGCCGCCGACGCTGGCGACCGCGAGGGCATGTTTGCGCTGGCGATGATGAAGCTTTCCGGCCGCGGCGGCCCGGTCAACCGCGAGCAAGCCGTCAAGCTGCTGGCTTCCGCCGCCAAGCTCGGCAGTCCCAAGGCGGCGTATAACCTGGCGCTGCTGTATCTCGACGGGCAGACACTGCCGCAGGACGTGAAACGTTCCGCCGAATTGCTGCGGATCGCAGCCGACGCCGGCAATCCGGAAGCGCAATACGCGCTCGCGACCTTCTACAAGGAAGGCACCGGCGTGCCCAAGGACCTCGACAAGGCGGTGCGCCTGCTGCAGGCCGCGTCGCTGGCCGACAATGTCGATGCCGAGGTCGAATACGCGATCGCGCTCTATAACGGGACCGGCACGCCGAAGAACGAGGCCGCCGGGGTGGCGCTGCTCCGCAAGGCGGCCCGGCAAAACAGCCCGATTGCGCAGAACCGCCTCGCCCGCGTGCTGGTCAGTGGACAGGGCGCGCCGGTCGACAAGGTCGAGGCCCTGAAATGGCACATTGTCGCCAAGACCGCCGGCAAGGGCGATCCGATGCTGGACGAGGCGCTTGCGAGCCTCAGTCCCGAGGACCGCGCCAAGGCCCAGGAGGCCGCCCGCAAATGGATCGGCAACGACAAGAAATGACGCCTTGACGGCGACACATCGTCAGGGCACCCAGTCCCTCACCCCTTAGCTCAGCCCTTGGGCGGCATTGGCCGTTTTTTTCACCTCAACCCGTAAGCCTCGCATCATGCTGCATTCAGCCCTTATCAACGTCATGGTGAAAGCCGCGCGCAACGCCGGCCGCAGCCTCAAGCGCGACCTCGGCGAGATCGAGCATCTGCAGGTGTCGCTCAAGGGGCCGGCGAATTTCGTCACCAAGGCCGACAAGCGAGCCGAGGAACTGCTCTATGCGGATCTGACCAAGTCGCGGCCGGGTTACGGCTTCATCGGCGAGGAAGGCGGCACCCGCGAAGGCGCCGACAAGAGCCACACCTGGATCGTCGATCCCCTGGACGGCACGACGAACTTCCTGCACGGCATTCCGCAATTCGCGATCTCGATCGGCCTGCAGCGCGAAGGCGTCATCATTGCCGGCGTGATCTACAATCCGGCCAATGACGAGCTCTACATCGCCGAGCGCGGCAAGGGCGCCTTCCTCAACGAGCAGCGGCTGCGCGTCGCCAACCGCCGCAAGCTCGACGAATGCGTGATCGGCTGCGGGCTGCCGCATATCGGACGCGGCGATCTTGCCCAGTCGCGGCAGGAAATGACCGCGATCCAGGAAAAGGTCGCAGGCCTTCGAAGGTTCGGAGCTGCCTCGCTCGACATGGCCTTCGTCGCCGCCGGCCGCCTCGACGGCTATTGGGAGCGCAATCTGCAGCCATGGGATATGGCGGCCGGACAGATCATGATCCGCGAGGCCGGCGGCGTCGTGTCAGGCATGGCGGGGGATGATGACCCGCTCACGACCGGTCACCTGATCTGCGGCAACGAGTTCGTGCACAAAGAGCTGGTGAAGATTCTGAAGCCGCTGTAACGGCGCTGGAGCCTGCCGGTCGAGGCGGCAGGCCGGTGTGGCGAATGATCGCTACTCCGCGGCCCTCGGCGCCGCCTGCGCCGGCTTCGCTTCCGTCACCTTCTCCCGATCGCCGGCAAGGAACCTCTGCACCACGACGAAGAACGCCGGCACCATCAGCAGCGCCAGGATCACGACCGCGATCATACCGCCCATCACGCTGGTGCCGAGCGCCTGCTGGCTGGCGCCGCCGGCGCCGGTCGCGATCACCATCGGCAGCACGCCGCAAACGAAGGCGAGACCGGTCATCAGGATCGGGCGGAAACGCAAGGTGCAGGCTTCGATCGTCGCCTCAATCAGCGGCTTGCCTTGCGCGCGCAGCTCCTTGGCAAACTCGATGATCAGAATGGCGTCTTTCGCGGCCAGTCCGATGATGGTGATCAGGGCGACGGTGAAGTAAACGTCGTTCGGCAGGCCGCGCAACGACGCGGCCAGCACTGAGCCGAAGATGCCGAGCGGCACCGTCAGCAGCACGGCGAGTGGAATGGTCCAGCTTTCATAGAGCGCCGCCAGACACAGGAACACCACCAGCGCCGACAGGCCAAGCAGGAACGGCGCCTGCGAGCCCGAGAGCTTTTCCTGCAGCGATTGTCCGGTCCACTCGTAGCCGAAGCCGCGCGGCAGCTTGCCCGCGAGCCGCTCCATCTCGGCGATGGCATCGCCCGAGGTGAAGCCGGGCTTGGCTTCGCCGCTGATGCGGACCGCCGGATAGTAGTTGAAGCCGGCGATCTGCGTCGGCCCCTTCGACCATTCGACGGAGGCGAACGAAGACAGTGGCACCAGCTGGCCGCGGCTGTTCTTGACGTTGTAGTTCAGGATGTCGTCGGCATTCATGCGGCTGCCGCGGTCGGCCTGCACGATCACGCGCTGCATCCGGCCCCGGTTCGGGAAGTCGTTGATGTAGTTCGAGCCGAGATTGGTCGAGATGGTGTTGTTGATGTCCTCGAAAGTGACGCCGAACGCGCCGGCCTTTTCGCGGTCGATCATCAGATTGACCTGCGGACCCGGCGGCAGGCCTTCGACATAGACCTTTTGCAGCACGCGGCTGGCATTGGCTTCCGCGATCAGCTGCTCGGCGGCGCTGACCAGCGCCGGATAGCCCTTCTGGCCGCGGTCCTGCAGGCGGAACGAGAAGCCCGAGGAGTTGCCGAGATTGTCGATCGGCGGCGGCTGCAGCGCGGAAATCCGGGCGTCGCGGATCGACGACAGATCACGGTTGATGTCGTTGACGATGGCGGCTGCCGAATCCTTCGGCCCGCGATCCGACCAGTCCTTCAGCGTGATGAAGGCCTGCGCGGTGTTGATGCCCTGGCCGAGGAAGCTGAAGCCGGTGAGGAAGGTGACGTTCTCGACGCCGGAACGCTTGGCCAGATATTGCTCGACCTTCTCGACCGCCGCCTCGGTGCGGGCATAGGACGAGTCAGCCGGTGTCTGCACGTCGGTGGTGATGAAGCCCTGGTCGTCGACGGGGAGGAAGCCGCCGGGCAAGCGAATAAAGGCCCAGCTCAGCCCGACGAGCAGCGCCGCATAGATCAGCATCAGTCGGCCGGTACGCTTCAAGGAGTGACCGACGACGCGGGTATAACCGTCCTTGGTGCCGTCGAGCGCGCGGTTGAACCAGCCGAACACGCCCTTTTTCGCATGACCATGGCCGGCCGCGACCGGCTTCAGCAAGGTCGCGCACAGCGCCGGCGTCAGCGACATCGCCAGCAGCGCGGAGAACGCGATCGCCGCGACCATCGTTACCGAGAACTGCCGGTAGATGACGCCGACCGAGCCCGGGAAGAACGCCATCGGCACGAACACCGCGATCAGCACCAGCGTAATGCCGATGATGGCGCCGGTGATCTGCGACATCGCCTTGCGGGTGGCCTCCTTCGGCGGCAGGCCCTCTTCGGCCATGATACGCTCGACGTTCTCGACCACCACGATGGCGTCGTCGACGAGAATGCCGACCGCCAGCACCATGCCGAACATCGTCAGCATGTTGATGGAGTAGCCGGCCGCAAGCAGGATCGCGCAAGTGCCGAGCAGCGCCACCGGCACCACGATGGTCGGAATGATGGTGTAGCGGATGTTCTGCAGGAAAAGGAACATCACGATGAAGACCAGCACGATGGCTTCGACCAGCGTCATCAGCACCTTCTCGATCGAGGCCTTCACGACAGGTGTGATGTTGTAGGGGATCTCATAGGCGATGTTGGCCGGGAAGAAGCGCGACAGCTCCTTCATCTTGGCTTCGACCGCGCTTGCGGTCGCCAGCGCGTTGCCGGTCGGCGACATCAGCACCGACAGACCCGCCGTCGGTTTGCCGTTAAGCCGCGTGTTGAACTGATAGCTTAATCCGCCGATCTCGATCCGGGCCACGTCGCGCAAACGCACTGTCGAGCCGTCCGCATTGGCACGCAGGATGATCGCGCCGAATTCGTCCGGCGACGCGAGCTGTCCCTTGACCAGCACCAGCGCCGAAATCTTCTGGTCGTCCGTGCTCGGCTCGGCGCCGATGCTGCCGGAGGCGACTTGCGCGTTCTGCGCCGTGATCGCCTTGTTGACGTCATCGGCGGTCAGCCCAAAGCCGACCAGCTTGGCCGGATCGACCCAGATACGCAGACTGCGTTCGGTGGAATAGAGCGTGGCGCGGCCGACGCCGGGAATGCGCCTGATTTCGCCGAGAACGCTGCGAATCATGAAGTCGCCGAGGCCGACCTCGTCGAGGCTGCCGTCGGTCGAGCGCAGCGTGATGATTTGCAGCACGGCGCTGGAAGCTTCCTCGATCAGGATGCCCTGCTGGATCACCGCGCGCGGCAGACGTGCCTCGACGCGCTTGATGCGATTCTGCACCTCCACCGACGCCGTCCCGGTGTCGGTGCCCGGCACGAAATTGGCGATGATCTCGACCTGGCCCAGCGAGTCGCTGGTGGACTCGAAGTTCAGGATGCCGTTGGCGCCGTTGAGCTCTTCCTCGATCAGCCGCGTGACGCTGTTGTAGAGGTTTTCCGGCGACGCGCCGGGATAGCTGGTCGATATCGAGATCGAGGGCGGCGCGATGATCGGATACTGCGCGATCGCCAGCAGCGGGATCGAGATCGCGCCGATCAGACAGATGAAAAGCGCGACGACCCAGGCGAAGATCGGCCTGTCGATGAAGAAACTCGGCATGGAATCTACCGTGTCGCTTGCGCGGACGGCCTGGCACCGGCGAAATCGGCGGACGCGTCGGCCTCGGTCAGCAGCTGCGGCCGGACCTTATCGCCGGCGGCAAACTTCTGGAAGCCCTCGACGATGACCCTGTCTCCGGCCTTCAAGCCCTCGGTGACGAACCACTGGCCGCCCTGCAACGAGCCGGTGCGTACCGGCTGGACGGCGACGAGGTTGTCGCTCTTCACCACGAACACTTCGCTGCCGCCGCCGCCATTGCGCTGGATCGCCTGCTGCGGAACCGCGATGGCGTCGGTATCGATGCCCTGCTCGATCAGCACGCGGACATACATGCCCGGTAGCAATTCGCGCCTCGGATTGGGGAACTCGCCGCGCAACGTCACCTGCCCGGTATGGGCATCGACCTTGGCCTCCGAGAACAGCAACCTGCCGGCAATCGGATAAACCGAGCCGTCGTCCAGCACCAGGCGAACCTTCATGGCGTCAGGCGCGATACGGTCGAGATCGCCGCTCTCCACCGCCCGGCGCAGCTGATTGAGTTCGTTCACCGATTGCGTGAAATCGGCATAGATCGGATCGAGCTGCTGGATGGTCGCAAGGCTCGTGGCTTCGTTCTGCACGACAAGCGCGCCTTCGCTCACCAGCGCGGCGCCGACGACGCCATCGATCGGAGCGCGGATGGTGGCATAGTCAAGATTGAGTTTCGCGCGGGCGACGTCGGCCTTGCGGCCCTCGACGTCGGCAGCCGCCTGACGCTCGGCCGAGATGGCCTTTTCGTTCTCGGCTTCGGGGGCTGCGCGCTGGCTGGTCAGCGTGGCGATGCGGCGCGCATGCGATGCGGCCTGATCGAGCGTGGCTTTGGCGCGCGCCAGCGCGGCTTCGGTCGATTGCACCTCGACCTCGAACGGCCGCGGATCGATCCTGTAGAGGGCGTCGCCGGCCTTGACCTCGCTGCCCTGATGGAACAGGCGCTCGACCACGATACCGGACACGCGCGGCCGCACTTCGGAAACACGGGTCGGCGCGATACGCCCCGGCAATTCGCGGATGATCGCACGCGACTGCGGCCTCACGGTAACAACACTGACATCTGGCTCGGAAGAAGGCTGCACAGCAGCCGTCGCAGCGGTCGGCTCTTTGCATCCAGCCAACAGCGGCGCCATCGCAACGAGCACCAGTGCGATGCATGATTGCGCACGAATTCCAGACATCAGAAATATCGCCCCTTTAGTCGAGTTGAAGCGCGCAAACATGTGTTTGCGCGATATGTCGCGAAGACACCGCGTTCTTGTTGAGACAAGGATAGGGTGAGTTTGCTGCGATGCAATGCGCATGCGCGGCGGCCCAATGTCACACGACGCTATCGCACTGAATAAACGGCGATTTTGCCGACTCACCGGATTGTGACAACATTCCTTTTTTGCTTGTTGGAATGGAACCCAAGGATGTGAGCGCGTGAGAGAGCGGCCCCGCGCAAATTTGCGCAAAACTGGCGCGAATCACTGCTCCCCGTTAACCAGCCGCCTTCATCCGGTAGTGGCTGATGCCCCATTCGCTGCCGTCGGCGTAACCGAACAGGCCTGACGTCGCGAGGAAGAACCAGCGCCAGCGCCGCATCCACAACGCGGTCTCACCGCCATAGACGGGACGCAACACCGCTTCGATCTCCTCGCGGCGCAGATCGAAATTGGCCAGCCAATCCTGCGCGGTGCGCTGATAATGCAGCCCGCTCCAGCGCCACTCCTTTTCGATTTCGAGCAGATCGGAATATTGCCGTATCAGATGATGGCTCGGCATCATGCCGCCGGTGAAGAAATGCTGCGCGACCCAGTCCTCGCCATCGGCGCGGTCGAACAGATAGGCGCCCGAGCGATGGGTGAAGATGTGCATGAAGAAGCGGCCGTCGGGCTTCAGCCACGAACGGATCCGCGACATCAATTCGCGCCAGTTCAACAGGTGCTCGAACATCTCGACAGAGACGATGCGGTCGAACTGCATCTTCGGGTCGAACAAATTCATCTCCGAGGAAACCACACGCAGATTCTTCAATCCGCGCTTGCGGGCTTCGCCTTCGATGAATTCGCGTTGTGAGGCGGAGTTCGATACTGCCATCACTTCCGAATGCGGGAATTGTCGCGCCATCCACAGCGACAGCGAACCCCAGCCGCAGCCGAATTCGAGAATCGATTGGCCATCGGCTATATCGGCATGCCCGACGGTCTGACGGAGCGCCTCCTCTTCGGCCTCCTGCAACGTCGTGGCCGGCTCCCGGTAGAAGCATGAGGAGTATTTGCGGTGTGGCCCGAGGACAAGCGCGTAGAACGCCGACGGCACCTCGTGATGCTGCGCGGTGGCCTCGTCGCTGTATTCGGCGATGGCGCGCGCGGCCATCTCGTCGGCAAACCAGGCGTCGCTTTCGACATTGCCGATGGCGAGCCTTGTTGCGGTGCGCGAACACAGCCGGTGGATCGCCGCACGGATGATGACGTCAGGCAGCGGCACCCGCTCAGCGGTGCCGATGATCGTGGAAACAAAGCTCATGTGACCACTCCCTTTTTCTGAGCAGGATCCTTTTTTAGAGAACCGGCCTCCACTTTCGGGAATCACTGCGGGCCAACCCGAGCGAAGGGGTCCGGATTGCATCCACCCAGCCGGCATTGCCGGTGCGTGGCTGCACCGTCCAGGCGCCCGCCATCCGGACCGAGAGCAAACCAGCCACCGCCGCCAGCGCTTCGAGATACAGGACCGTCATGAAAAATCCCGGTTGGACAAAGAACGTTTCCAAAATACGCTCAAGTCAAAGCCCGGTTTCGGCGTGAAGTTCCCCACCGTCTGCCTGAAACAGCGCTTTTCCGATCTTTTTTCTCAGCCGCGCTGTGCCATATTGGCCTCCCAAACGCGGCTTTTCGCAACGGAAGACCCCCGCAATGCCCCAAGGCCCCTCCGCCCGCTCCGAAATGGAGATCGAGCTCACCAAATTGTCGTCGCCACAGATCTTTCTAGTGCGGATGCTGGTGTTCCTGGTGTTGTGCGGCCTGGTCATGACGGTGCTCTACAAGCAGATCGTCACCGCGTTCTTCGCCAATCCCGGCCTCAACGCCCTGATCGGCGCGGTGCTTCTGATCGGCATTATCCTGTCGTTCCGGCAGGTGATCCGGCTCTACCCGGAGGTCTCCTGGGTCAACAATTTCCGCATCGCCGATCCCGGTCTCGCGATCGCCCGGCGCCCCACGCTGCTGGCGCCGATGGCGGCGATACTCGGCGGCGAGCGCACCGGGCGGATGTCGATCTCGCAGCAGACCATGCGGCATTTGCTGGATTCGATCGCAACAAGGCTGGACGAAGCCCGTGACATCTCCCGCTACATGACGGGCTTGCTGGTCTTTCTCGGCCTGCTCGGCACCTTCTGGGGCCTGATCGAAACCGTAGGCTCCGTCGGCCAGGTGATCGAGGGGCTGAAGGTCGGTGGTGATTCGGGCTCGCTGTTCGATACCCTGAAGGAGGGTCTGGCGGCGCCGCTCAAGGGCATGGGCATCTCGTTTTCGTCCTCGCTGTTCGGCCTCGCCGGATCGCTGATCCTGGGTTTCCTCGACCTGCAATCGAGCCAGGCGCAGAACCGCTTCTATACCGACCTGGAAGACTGGCTCGCCTCGACCGTGCGCGAATATTCAGGCGACGGCACCACCGGTGTATCCGGCGAGCTGCAGCAGGCGATGGAGCGGCTGCGCGCGGTGGTCGAGGAAGGCGGCAGCAGCCGCAACACCACGGCGGCGATGGCCAATCTCGCCGAAGCGATTCAGGGCCTGGTCGCGCATATGCGCACCGAGCAGCAGATGATCCGCGAATGGGCCGACGGCCAGGGCGAACAGAATCGCGAGATCAAGAAGCTGCTCGAGCGGATCGCGCGCCAGCCCGAGAAAAATTGAGGTATTTAGCCGATGGCCCTCGCGCGTGCACGCCGCAACGAATCGGGAATGAACTACTGGCCGGGCTTCGTCGACGCGCTGTCGACGCTGGTGCTCTCGATCGTGTTCCTGCTCTCAGTGTTTCTCGTCGTGCAGTTCTTCCTGTCGCAGGAAGTCACCGGCAAGGACAAGGCGCTGGAGGCGCTCAACGCCAAGATCGCGCAGTTGAACGATCTGCTGTCGCTGGAAAAACTCACCGGATTGAACCTCAGCGACCAGCTCTCGCAGGCGCGCGCCGGATTGACATCGGTGGAAGCGGAGCGCGATCGCATCAAGGGCCTTTATGAGGGGCTCGCCGGCGCCGGCAACGACGCCCAGGGCCGCGCCAACGAACTCAACAAGGCGCTGGATTCCGAGAAGGCGGTGACGTCGCGCGCGCTGGCGCAGATCGAGGTGCTGAACCAGCAGATCAGCGCGCTGCGCCGGCAGCTCGCCGCGCTCGAAGAAGCGCTCGACGCCTCCGAAAAGCGCGACAAGGAATCGCAGGGCCGCATTGCCGATCTCGGCCAACGCCTCAACGTGGCGCTGGCGCAGCGGGTGCAGGAACTGACGCGTTACCGTTCCGAGTTCTTCGGGCGGCTGCGTGCGATTCTCGGCAATCGGCCGGATGTCCGGATCGTCGGCGATCGCTTCGTGTTCCAATCCGAAGTGTTCTTCGACACCGGACAAGCCTTGCTGCTGCCTGAAGGCCGCGCCGAGCTCGACAAGCTTGCCTCCGCGCTGGTCGAACTCGATGGCAAGATCCCGAGTGAAATCGCCTGGGTGCTGCGGGTCGACGGCCACACCGACGTGCGGCCGATCATGAACAGCCCGGTGTTCAAGTCGAACTGGGAATTGTCATCGGCACGCGCGATCTCGGTGGTGCAGTACCTGATCTCGCTCGGCGTGCCCGCGCAGCGGCTGGTCGCCGCAGGCTTTGCCGAATTCCAGCCGCTCGACACGGCGCCGACGGAGGAAGCCTACAAACGCAACCGCCGCATCGAGCTGAAGCTGACGGAACGCTGAGGATGCCAACATTGTCATTGCCGGGCTTGACCCGGCAATCCATCAAGAGAGATTCTTTCGAAGCGGATGGATGCCCGGATCAAGTCCGGGCATGACGAGCGGGGTTTAGATCCCCTCGAACTGCAATCTTGCCAGCCTTGCGTAGAGCCCGTTCGCGGCAACCAGCGAGGCATGCGTGCCCTGTTCGACGATGCGGCCCTGGTCCATCACCATGATACTGTCGCAGGACAGAACGGTCGCGAGCCGGTGCGCGATCACGAGCGTCGTGCGGTGGCGCATCAATTCTTCCAGCGCGGTCTGCACCAGGGTCTCGCTTTCGGCATCGAGGGCGGAAGTTGCCTCATCGAGCAGCAACAGCGGGGCGTCGCGCAGGATGGCGCGGGCAATGGCAATGCGCTGGCGCTGGCCGCCCGACAGCGTCACGCCGCGCTCGCCAAGCTGCGCCTCGAAACCGTCAGGCAGGCGGCGAATGAACTCGGTGGCATGCGCCTGATCGGCCGCGCGTTCGACCTCGGCATCGCTGGCATCAGGCCGGCCGAAGCGGATGTTTTCACGGGCGCTTGCCGCGAACACCACCGAGTCCTGCGGCACCAGCGCGATGCGCGCGCGTAACTCGCGTGGATCGGCCGACCTGATCGGCACGCCGTCGACCGAAATCGTTCCGCTGGCGGGATCGTAGAACCGCAGCAGCAGGTGAAACAGCGTGCTCTTGCCGGCGCCTGACGGGCCGACGATCGCGACCTTCTCTCCGGCCCGCACCGACAGCGAGACGCTGTCGATCGCCCGTACATCCGGGCGCGTCGGGTAGTTGAAGCTGACATTCTCAAACCCGACATCGCCGCGCGCCGGCGACGGCAGGGCGGCCGGCGAGGCCGGCGCCGTGATCTGCGGCTTGACGCGCAGGATCTCGAACAGCCGTTCGGCGGCGCCCGAGGCGGCCGAGACTTCACCCCAGACCTCGCTGAGCTGGCCGAGGCCCGTCGCGGCGAACGCCGCATACAGCACGAACTGGCCGAGCCGGCCCGGGCTGATCGAACCGGTCAGCACGTCGTGCGAGCCGACCCACAGGATCACGACCACGCTGGAAAACACGATGAAGATGATGATCAAGGTCAGCACCGCGCGCGCCCGCGTCGAACTGCGCGCGGCGTCATAGGCCTGTTCGACCTCGCGGCCGAAGCGCGTCGCGGCCAGCCGCTCGCTGGTATAGGCCTGCACGGTTCGGATAGCGCCGACCAGCTCGGAGGCATAGGCGCTGGCGTCGGCCAGCGTGTCCTGTGCGTTGCGCGACAGCCGCCGCACCCAGCGTCCGAACGCGACAAGCGGAATCACGATCACCGGAATTGCCAGCAGCACGAACAGCGAAAGTTTTGGGCTCGTGATCACCATCATGGTGGTGGCGCCGATGAACAGCATCAGGTTGCGCAGCGCGATCGACACCGACGCGCCCACCGCCGACTTGATCTGGGTGGTGTCAGCCGTGAGCCGCGAGACCAGTTCGCCGCTGCGGGCGGAATCGAAGAACGACGGCGACAGCGAGATCAGGTGCGCAAACACGTCGCGCCGCAAGTCCGCAACGATGCGCTCGCCGATCGTCATGACCAGGTAGAACCGCGATGCGCTGGCGCAGGCCAGCACCGCAACGACCGCGATCATCACGCTGAAATAGCTGTTGATCATCGCGATGCCTTCGGGGCTGAAGCCGAAGTCGATCATGCGCCGCACCGCGATCGGCACCACGAGGGTCGTCACCGCCGCGACGGTCAGCGAGATAAACGCCAATATCGCCCGCCCACGGTAGCGCGCGACGTAGGGCGCCAGCGCCAGCAGCGGGCGCAGCTTCGCGCCGGTTTTGGCCGGCGACTGCGTCAGCTGGGTTTCGATGAAGGCCTCTTCCTCGAGCAGCGCGTCGCGCCGCGGCGGTACGCCGCCGGGTGGGTCTTCAAGCTGTTCGGCTGCGCTCATGAAAAGGGACCAGTTTCGATGCCCCCAGATAGGCCCCGGAAGCGGCGCCGGCAAATCCGGCAGATCGGCCAATCAGACGGCTCTGGCAGCTTGTTTTGGCGGCCTTGTTGCGTTATAGACCCGCCCAAATCCCGTACCCCTGACATTTCGAGACGGGCGCAGGCGCGCCGAAGGATATGCCATGAAAGCCGAAATTCACCCGAATTATCATACGATTACGGTCGTTATGACCGATGGTACGGAGTATCAGACCCGTTCCACCTGGGGCAAGGAAGGCGACAAGCTGAACCTCGACATCGACTCCAAGTCGCATCCGGCCTGGACCGGCGGCACGCAGCAGATGCTCGACCGCGGCGGCCGCGTGTCGCGCTTCCAGAAGAAGTTTTCGGGCTTCCTCAAGAAGGATTGAGGGTTTCGACCCCTCGCCATTCGGCCCAGGAATGCAAAACGCCCCGGTTTCCCGGGGCGTTTTTTATGGGCCACGACGGTGGCGGAATTACCGCTCGAAGGCCGCCTTCAGGCGATTGAGCTGCGGCACCAGCGGATTGCCGATCGGGGCGCGTTCGGCCGCCGGCGCATGGATCGACGTGTCGAGCCGGCGCACGCGCGACTGCAGGTTCATCGAACGCTCGATCAGGTGCTGCAATTGCAGCGGCAGTTTGGCGATCATGTCTTCGGGACCGGGATCGGCGGCGGAGAGCTTGACCTTGGTCTTTTCGCGGTTGGCCTGGGTCAGCGTCATCTCGCCTTCCTTGACCGCGCGATGCAGCAGCAGCCAGGAGGCGAGCTGCATCAGGCGGGTGGTCAGCCGCATGCTTTCGGTCGCATAGGTGAGACTGACGGAGCGTTCGAGCGCCTTGGCCTCGGCACGGCCGTCGCCGTCGAGATAGGCGGCGGTCTCCTCGACCAGATCCATGCCCTCGCGGAACAGGGTTCCGAATGCCGCCGAATTAGTCAGCCGCTCGCTGAATTGAACGAGCGCGGAATCGCTGTGCAGCCGGTCCGCCATAGTTAACGCCCTCACGCCACTGATACGCTGCCGGCTTTTCAAACCGCCGACTTATGATGAACAAATCATTGCGCTTGCGAGGGCGAGAGTCCAGCCGCATCCGGAAATATGGTTTCCAGCGATGCGGGCACAAAAAAGAGCCGCCGTTTCCGGCGGCTTTTGAAGTTGATAACAGGGAGGCGTCAAACAGAGTGGACAGGAGCCACTCGGTGTCCAAACGAGGACGACGCCAGTCATAAACGAGAAAGCTTAATTGATCGTAAACGAGCGATTTTCTTCAGGCTTTGTTTGCCATGTCGGCCACTGGCCTAGTTTGGGACACGCACCATCGTTCAACGCGAGGCGCTGCCAGGATTAGGCCATTGGCCACTTACTGCTCATCGCAGGTGAACCCCGGCGGGAACCGCTTCACATATGTCTCGTCGCAATTTCGGTCGCACTGGCGCTTGTGCTGACGGGCGAGGACCTGACACGATTTGTTGGACGGCAATTCGGCGCAGGCGGCGAGATTTTTTTGGAACGGCTTCTTGCAGCGCTGCGCCTTGCATTCGCCAGAAGTCATGTCGATCCCGACACAGCTCGCCGGCGTCCGGGCACCGGCCGGGGCACTCAGTCCGGCAAACACAATACCCATGACGAGCGCACCCATGACGGCCACGCCAACGAGACGTCTCCTACGCATTCCCATTCCGGCCCTCGGCTACGACTTGAAAAAACTGTTCGCGGCATCCTTGGACGCGCGCTTTTTGGCCATCGCCGCCTGCAGCCGTTCGATCTCGGAAGTCATCAGCGCGATGCGCTCGGTCAATTCCTCGACCGACAGCAGCGACAGGTCCTGCCCGATCTCGTGGGTGATTTTCTTCCTCGGCTTGTCGTCATCCTCGATGGCCATGCGTTTCCTCCGTGCTTGGCGATCCCTTGAGGCGGTTGCCAGCCGCATGACGGCTGGCTAATCAGGGGCCGCCTTCAAAATTCCCGTATTTCGCAAGGACAAATCATGGAAAAGCTGCCCGCGCAAATGACCGTCGTCGGCATCAGCAAGCCCGGCGGCCCCGAAGTGCTGTTGCCGGAAACCCGCAGCGTTCCCGTTCCCGGCCCCGGGGAAATCCTGGTCAAGGTCGCCGCCGCCGGCGTCAACCGCCCCGACGTCGCGCAGCGGTCCGGCGCCTACCCGCCGCCGCCCGGCGCCAGCGACCTGCCCGGCCTCGAAATCGCCGGCGAAGTGGTTGCGCTCGGCGCCGGTGCGAGCAAGCACAAGCTCGGCGACAAGGTGATGTCGCTGGTGGCCGGTGGCGGCTACGCGCAATATTGCATCGCGCAAGACGCGCAGGCGATGAGCGTGCCGCCTGTCCTGTCGATGCAGGAAGCCGGCGCCATTCCGGAAACGCTGATGACGGTCTGGCACAATGTGTTCGAGCGTGGCGCACTCAAGCCCGGCGAAACGCTGCTGATCCACGGCGGCTCGTCCGGCATCGGCACCATGGCGATCCAGCTCGCCAAGGCCTTTGGTTCCAAGGTGATCGTCACCGTCGGCGGCCAGGACAAGGTCGATGCGTGCCTGAAGCTCGGCGCCGACCGCGCCATCAACTACAAGACCGAGGAGTTCGTCGCCGAGGTCAAGAAGGCGACCGATGGTGCTGGCGCCAATGTCATCCTCGACATGGTGGCCGGCGACTACGTCGATCGCAATTATGATGCCGCCGCGGTCGATGGCCGTATCGTGCAGATCGCAACGCTCAACGGACCCAAGGTTACCGTCAACATCGCCAAGGTCATGGTGAAGCGGCTGACCCACACCGGCTCCACGCTGCGACCCCGTACTAATGCGGATAAGGCGGCGATGGTCGCGGCGATCGAGGCCAAAGTGATGCCCTTGATGCGCGAAGGGCGGGTAAAGCCGCTGATGGACAGCGCATTCCCGCTGGAAAAGGCGGCTGATGCGCACCGGCGGATGGAGACCAGTGCACATATTGGCAAAATTGTGTTGGAGGTTTAACGCTCCGGACCGAAGCGAAGGCGGAAACCCTTTGATTTCCTTCGCTTTCATGTCATTTATCGCGGCAACGTTTGGGCTGTTCGCTGGCCCGGGAACATCGTTGATCGCGGAGTACTGAAATTGCGTCTGATCAGGTGCCTTGCGCGGCTCGCGCTGGGCCTCATGATTGTTGCGTATGCGCTTCCAGCGCACGCCATCGACGCTGTCAGCGTCCGCAGCGACGCGCCTGCGATCGACCTCACCGCGGTGCTCGACCATCAGCGCAGCGATGCCGACCGCATCCAGGTTTCGACCGCGCCCGGCACCGACGGCATCGTCCGCCGCATCGAGGTGCGCGCCCGTGAAGGCGGCCAGAACTGGGTGGTGTTCGCGCTCGCCAACAACACCGACGACCAGCTCGACCGCCTGATCGTTGCCCCGCACTACCGCATCGTGTCGTCGGGACTGCTGTGGCCCGATCTCGGATTGTCGCGCATCGCCACCATCACGCCCTCGACCGGCGACCGGCCCGAGCGCCAGGAGAGCGCCACCGCCGACATCTTCCGCATCACGCTCGATCCCGGCGCCGTCGTCACCTTCGTCGCGGAACTGCGCACCGACAAGCTGCCGCAGCTCTATCTGTGGGAACCGGACGCCTACAAGGACAAGGTCAACTCGTTCACGCTCTATCAGGGCATCGTAATCGGGATCTCCGGCCTTCTGGCGCTCGTGCTCACCATCCTGTTCGTGGTCAAGGGCAGCATCATGTTCCCGGCTGCCGCCGCGCTGGCCTGGGCGGTGCTGGTCTATATCGGCGTCGATTTCGGCTTCTGGGGCAAGGTTCTGGACATGCAGAACAACGCCGAGCGCGTCTGGCGCGCGGCGGGTGAAGCCATTCTGGCGGCGACGCTGCTGGTGTTCCTGTTCGCCTATCTCAATCTCAGCCGCTGGCATGTGCGCTATTCCCACATCACCGTCGGCTGGCTGACCTTCCTCGGCTCGCTGGTGGCGCTGGCGCTGTTCGATCCGGCGGTTGCTTCCGGCATCGCGCGGATGTCGCTGGTGATGATCGCCTTCGCCGGCTTTGCGCTGATCGTCTATCTCTCCACGCACGGCTTCGACCGCGCGGTGCTGCTGATCCCGACCTGGTTCCTGCTGGTGGTCTGGGTGGTCGCGGCCGGCATGGCGGTGGCCGGAAACGTCACCAACGACATCGTCGGCCCGGCGCTGCTCGGCGGTCTCGTGCTGATCGTGATGCTGATCGGATTTACGGTCATGCAGCACGCCTTCGCCGGCGGCGGCGCCACGACAGGCGTGGTCTCCGACGTCGAGCGCCGCGCGCTGGCGCTGACCGGTTCCGGTGACCTGATCTGGGACTGGGACGTCTCCGCCGACAAGGTGTTCACCAGCCCCGAAACCGAAAGCCTGCTCGGCCTCAAGCGCGGCACGCTGGAAGGCCCGGCCGCCAAATGGCTCGAGGTGCTGCATCCGCTCGACCAGGACCGTTTCCGCGCAGCGCTGGACAGCGTGCTCGACCAGCGCCGCGGCCGGCTGGTGCAGGATTTCCGCCTGCGCACCCCCGACGGCCACTTCATGTGGTTCGCGCTGAAAGCGCGCCCGGTGGTCGGCTCCGACGGCGAGGTTTCCCGCGTTGTCGGCACGCTGACCGACGTCACCGAGCAGAAGAACGCCGAGGAGCGCATGCTGCATGACAGCGTGCATGACAACCTCACCGGCCTGCCGAACCGCAAACTGTTCATCGACCGCCTCGGCGCGGTGGCGAATTTCGCCAAGACGATGCCGAACCTGCGACCGACGCTGATGGTGATCGACCTCGACCGCTTCAAGCAGGTCAATGATTCCGTCGGCATCGCGGTCGGCGACTCGATCCTGCTGACGCTGGCGCGGCGGCTGACCCGGATCCTCAAGCCTCAGGACACGCTGGCGCGGCTGGCCGGCGACCAGTTCGGCCTGATCCTGATGTCGGAACAGGATTCGGCGCGCATCACCGCGTTTGCCGAAACCATCCGCAAGACCATCCGCGCGCCGATCGCCTTCAACGACCGCGAGATCTTCCTGACCGCGTCCATCGGCCTCGCCTTGAGCGACCCGCAGACGCAGCTGTCCGACGAGATCATCAAGGATGCCGAGCTTGCGATGTATCATTCCAAGCGCATCGGCGGCGACCGCATCGACGTCTACAAGCCGGCGATGCGCGCCCGCAAGACCGACCGGCTGACGCTGGAATCCGAATTGCGACGCGCCATCGAGCGCCAGGAAATCACGATTCTGTACCAGCCGATCGTGCGGCTGGAGGATCGCTCGATCGCCGGCTTCGAGGCGCTGGCGCGCTGGGATCATCCCAAACTCGGGCGGATGTCGCCGTCGGAATTCATCTCTATTGCAGAGGAGATCGGCCTGATCGTCGACCTCGGCATGTTCGTGATGGACCAGACGGCCAAGCAGCTCGCGGTGTGGCAGCGCGCGATGCGCTCGCGCGAGCCGATCTTCGCCAGCGTCAACGTCTCCTCGCGCCAGTTGCTGCGCCACGACCTGATCCACGATATCAGAACCGTGCTGTCGCGCTCCTCGGTGGCGCGCGGCACGCTGAAGCTCGAACTGACCGAGTCGCTGGTTATGGAGAACCCGGAACACGCGGCGCAGATGCTGACGCGGATCCGCGAGCTCGGCACAGGCCTTTCGCTCGACGATTTCGGCACCGGCCATTCCTCGCTGGCCTATCTGCAACGCTTCCCGTTCGACACCATCAAGATCGACCAGTCGTTCGTGCGCACTACCAGCCGCGGCACCCGCCCGGTGATCCTGAAATCGATCATCGCACTCGCCCACGACCTCGGCATGGACGTTGTCGCCGAGGGCGCGGAGACTGACTCCGATGCGGTCGAGCTCTACCAACTGGGCTGCGAATACGCGCAAGGCTTTGCCTTTGGCGAGCCGATGGACGCCGACGCCGCAATGCGGCTGCTGACGGAAGAGCGGCTGGAAGCGGCGAGTTGAGTTCTCGCGCCGTCTCGAAGCGGATCCGCTGTCGTCCCGGCGAAGGCCGGGACCCATACCCACCAGCGATAATTGTTTGGCACGCTGGTCGTCATCTTCCTTTTTTAACAACGTCGGCCGCGGCGTATGGGTCCCGGCCTTCGCCGGGACGACGGGGATAGATATGTGTTCGCGATCTCGCGACGCATTGCGCCCGAGCTTTGCCAGAAACTTCCCGCCCCCGAAAATGAGGGCGCAGGGAAGACCGGGTGCGCGCTGCACCCGCGGTCCCGTGTGCGGTTTGCACAAAACAAAGTGCACACGAGCATACAGGGCAGCGGAGAACACCCGGCCTTCCCTGCGCAATGGCTTTACGGCTTATGCCGTGCTCTCCCCGGAGACGAGTTCTGGGTTGACTC
>NZ_JAFCLZ010000025.1 GCF_018130165.1 Bradyrhizobium sp. JYMT SZCCT0180
GCACGGCATAAGCCGTAAAGCCATTGCGCAGGGAAGGCCGGGTGTTCACCGCTGCCCTGTATGCTCGTGTGCAGCCTTTTTAGTGCAGATCGCACACGAGACCGCGGGTGCAGCGCGCACCCGGTCTTCCCTGCGCCCTCTTAATTCTGGGGGCAAGGTTTTCTGACAAAGCTCGGGCGCAATGCGTCGCGAGAACGCGTAGCCACGTTTACCGCTGTCATCGTCCGCGTAGGCGGACGATCCAGTATTCCAGAGACGTCAATGATTGAATCGAGAAGCCGCAGCGTACTGGATACCCCGCCTGCGCGGGGTATGACAGCGGTGTGCAGGCGCGTCGCCGCTGTCATTGCGAGCGGAGCGAAGCAATCCATGGGATTGCTTCGTCGCTTCGCTCCCTTGCACAAACGCTTTGCGTTTGTTGCAGGCAATGACGGTGATCAGTTACTTCGCGCCCTTCCGTTTCCCCAAACGATACGTCAGCGCCAGCGCCACGCAGTGGCGCAACTCGGCCTCCGGCACCTTATCCTCCGCGCCAAGAAGGATGGCCCGGTTTCCTTCATAACGCAGCTGCGGATAAAGCTCGCGAAACGTCTCGACCAGATTGGTCTGGCAATGGAAGTAGACCGCATACTGCCCGGGCACCGGCTTGACTTGGTCGATCCGGATCGTGCTGCCGCTCTTGGTCTCCGCCGTGAGATAGCTCGGCTGCCCCCATTTCAATGTCTCTTCCAGCGCGCCGACACCCTTGGTGGTCTTTGCGGTGTCGAAGATCAGCCGGCGCAGCGCCAGCAATCTGGCTTTCACCGGCCTGGGATAGGCGTCGAAGACGGCTTCGACCGCGGAAGCCGGGCTTTTCGCGGGCTGCTTTTTTGCAGCTTTCGTTCCGGCCATTTTCTTCGCAAGCCCCATCAGCGCGCCGTCGGCGGCGTGTCGAGATTGGCGAAAAGAATCGCCTTGCCGGCATCTTCGTAATGGGTATCGCGGGCCTGGATCTGCTGCGCGATCGCGTGCATGTCGCGAAACCGCCGTTCGAACTTGTTGGCGCTGAAGACGGCGGTGGCGCCGGCCATGTGATAGGCGGTGTCGACCACGGAGGCCGATTGATGGATGGTCCAGGTCGCGGCGATCCGCAGCGCGATGCGGTGCTGTTCGGTGAGGGCGTCGCCGCGCGCCAGGTCGCGCCAGACCTCGGCCGCCGTGGTGTAGAGATAGGCGCGCGCGGCGCGCAAGGTCGCCTCGGTGCGCCCGATCAGGCCCTGCACGGCGTTGTTGTCGCGCATCGCCTTGAGGCCTTGCGGCGTCTTGCCGCGCGCCAGATCGGTGGCGGCATCCAGCGTCGCGCGCGCGACGCCGAGCGAGGTCGCGGCGAAGCCCATGCTGAACACCATGTTGGTGGAGAGCTTGTAGAGCGGGCCGTGTTCGCGGAGCGCCGAAGGTTCGTCGCGCAGCGCCGCGAACTTGTCCGGGATGAACAGATTGTCGACCGAGTAGGAATCGGTGCCGGTGCCGCGCAGACCGATGACGTCCCAGACGTCATACATCGTGGCATCAGCCACCGGAAACAGGATGGTGCGGATTTCCGGCGAACCATCCGCCTTGCGTCGCGGGCTGCCGTCGGCCTCGACGACCCTGACATGGGCGCCGAGCCAGCTCGCCTGCCGGGAGCCGCTGGCAAAATCCCAGCGCGCGCTGGCCTTGTAGCCGCCGGGCACGACCTGCACTTCATGCTTGATTGCGCCCCAGGCGAGGATGCCGGGCGCGACGTTGAAAATCTCGCTGGCGGCATCGGCATCGAGATAGGCCGCGGTCATGGCGCAGACGCTGCACTGGCCGAGGCACCAGGCGGTGGAAGCATCGGCCTTGGCGATTTCCTCCTGCATCTGCATGAAGATCTCGAGCGGCAATTCGGCGCCGCCGAGGCTCTGCGGCAGCAACGAGCGATAAAGCCCGTTCTCGATCAGGGCGGTGGTCACATCAGGCGTCAGCCGCCGCGTCCGCTCGATTTCGTCGGCGTCGCGTGCGATCAATGGCTGCAGCATGCGCGCGCGCTCGACGAGGTCGAGGCCGGGGTGCTTGTTCATGCGCTTCCTCGCATTGTCTTGTTTTGTTTGCGCGAGGGGCGATGGTGGCCCATCCGCCGTCCCCGATCAAGGCGGCGGAGAATACGCATCTCAGGCTGCGGCGCGCCCGAGATCGAGCGAGGGCTGCGATGGCCGCTTCGCCGACGGGAAACTCAGCGCCACCGCGACCGCGGTAATGCCGATCGCAAACGAGCCGACATAGAGCCAGTTGTAGGCGTGGAAAGTGTCGAACACCCATCCGCCGGCCAATGGCCCCAGCGCCATGCCGAGGCTGGCAAAGGCGGAGACCGCGCCGAACACCGTGCCCATGATACGCGCGCCGAAATATTCGCGTACCAGCACCGCATAGAGCGGCATCACGCCGCCATAGGCGAGCCCGAAGATCACGGACAGCGCATAGAACTCGCCGAGCTGGCCGACCGCAAGATAGGTCGCGACCGACATCGCCTGCACGAACAGCCCGCCGACCAGCACCGGCTTGGCGCCGATACGGTCGGCCATGACGCCGAGCAGCAGCCGGCCGCCGAGCCCGGAGAATCCGGCAAGGCTGTAGACCGTGACGGCGGTCAGCGGCGCGATGCCGCAGATCATCGCGTAGCTCACCATGTGGAAGATCGGCCCCGAATGTGCCGCGCAGCAGGCGAAATGCGCCAGCGCCAGCGTGATGAATTGCGGGGTCCGCAACGCCTGCCCGACCGTCCATTGTACTTCCGGCACGTCAGGTCCGCCGCTCACGGGTGCTGCGGCCGGCGGCGCCGGACGCACCAGGAACGATGCCGGGATCAACAGTGCCCAGGATGCGATGCCGATCACCAGCATCGCGGTGCGCCAGTCATAGGTCGTGATCAAATAGCTTGCGAATGGTGCGATCGTCAGCGGCGACACGCCCATGCCGGCCGACACCAGCGCCACCGCAAGGCTGCGGCGATGTTCGATCCAGGCGCTCGCCACCGCGACCATCGGCGCATAGAAACTCCCTGCAGCAATCCCGATCAGCACGCCGAAGAAAAACTGGAATTGCCAGAGGCTTGCGGCCTGGCTCGCGCCGACCAAACCGATGCCGAGCAGCACGGCGCCGGCCAAAACCACGATGCGGGTGCCGAACCGGTCGGACAATGCGCCCCAGAAGAACGCCGCAAATCCCATGGCGAGGAAATCGATCGTCGCCGCCGCCGAGACGCCGCTGACCGACCAGCCGGTATCCGTTGCAATCGGCTGCAGGAATACCGCCAGCGACAGCATCGTGCCGAAGCCGACACAGGTCATCAGCGCGCCCGCGCCGACGACGATCCAGCCATAGGAGGAATTGGCGGGCTTGCTCATTGCGTTTCCTCAGCATGTTTTTTTTGGATTTTATGGTCTGAGCGGGCGGGATGGTGGCCTATCCGCGACTGCAGGGCAAGGCGGGTGATGATGGGAAGTTGCCCCACCTGACGCCACGCTGCCCGGACCGCCCGGTTAAGGCAGCCTTAATCGCGGACTTCAATGTGTCGCCGGCGATTCATCAGGTTTTGAAGTTTGTTTGCGACCTATCGTTGATCGGGAGTCTCGGGAATGAACCGGAATGTTTTGATCGCGGCTCTCGTTGCCGCCGGCCCTTTGTTGCTCGTCGGTATAGCCATTCTCGGCCCGATGAGCAGTGTGATACCGACCGGGCGCGCCGTCCCGCCATCTCCGTCGCCCTTTGCGGCTTTCGGGTCGAATTGCGAAATTGCCCCCGTCAGCAAGGAGCACGTTTTTGTCGCTGCATCGGCCTATCAGGGCGATACACTGACCAATGTCCAGCTTGGTGACGAGGACAGCGAGACGACCATGGTCCGCATCGCGGTGGCGTCGGGTTCGAAACCGATCACCGTGCTGCTGCAGGCCTCACGGCCGATGATCTGGAATTTCGAAGGGGCGGTCGAGCGCGTCGCGCGCGCGATCATCTTTCCCGGAAATCGCAACCGCGTCGCAGTCGCCGGCTTGCCGGCGGCGCAAGTCGATCTCGTCAAGCTCGAGGGCTGCCCGGCACAGGCCATTACGCTCAACAAGGATAATGAAAAGCGTCGCGATGAACTCCTGACGGCCATGTTCGGCCGCTTGGCGGATCGTGCGGCAACAGGCCATTCGCTGAATTCAATTGCGTTGCCCGAGCTGCAAATGGCATCGGCGCCGAAAGGCGGAGCGGAACGTGCCGTGGGATCCACCGAGAGGGAATTATATACTTACTTCCCGGGCGGGTTCCGGACTGTGGATGCCAAATCGCTGGTGTCGCGTGCGGAAGTGCTGACACCGGAAACCTATCCCGATATCGCCGGCCTGATCCAACTCGAACGCGCGGGCGCGATCCGTCCAGCGGAGCGGCATGAGATCGATCGTTTTGTCGAAGGCTTCAGCAATCCGTTCCGGTCCAGGCTCAGCCCTAACTATCAAATGCGCGTTGGTTTCTCCTATGTGATCCTGCGCGACCTGATGCTGCCGGCGGGTCTCAACGGTGCGCATTCCAAGAACTTCCTGGTGCTGTCGGGCGTGCCTGCGCCCCGCGGCCGCGTTGGTCATGGCTGCCTCGCCTACATGGACGGCTTCAAGGCGGAAGACCGTTCCTGCTACGGCGATGCGTGGGACGGAATCGAAAGGCTGAAAAAGCTGCCCGACGCCAACTCGGTTCAATGCCGTCTGCTGACACCGGCCGCGGATGTGAGCGTCGAAGCCGTATCGATGTACGAGCCTAAAGGCGCCAAGCATTCCTTTGCCAGCACCCGCGAGCCGTCGCCGGTGGACGTCAAGGTGAGCAAACCCGGTGCGGTGCTGCTTGTTCTCAATACCTATGAGCCCGCGATCTGGCGCGTCGTTGCCAACGAGGGCACGCAGATCGCCGGTGTCATTCTCACCGGTTACTATGCGAGCAAAGTCGAGGGCGTTTCACCGGCCACGCCGGTGATCCAGGCGGACTTCGCAAGCCGCCAGAATCGTCCGCCGGTCGATGCGGCCTGTGCGCCGTTCCATGAATATCTCGGAACCAGCTTTCGCGGTGGGCCGGCGGCATTAGCGATCGACCGTCAGGTCAGCGCCTTGACCGGAAAGAGCGTCGACCGGCTTCGTGGCGACTACTCGCTCGGCAGCGTGGAGATCCAGTAGCCTCAGCTATCCACCTTCAGCGCGGCAATGAAGGCTTCCTGCGGGATGTCGACCTTGCCGAACTGCCGCATCTTCTTCTTGCCTTCCTTCTGCTTCTCCAGAAGCTTGCGCTTGCGCGTGATGTCGCCGCCGTAGCATTTCGCGGTGACGTCCTTGCGCAGCGCGCGGACGGTCTCGCGGGCGATCACCTTGCCGCCGATCGCAGCCTGGATCGGAATCACGAACATGTGCGGCGGGATCAGTTCCTTCATCCGCTCGACCATGGCGCGGCCGCGGCCTTCGGCGCGGGTGCGATGCACCAGCATCGACAGCGCGTCGACCGGCTCGAGGTTGACGAGGATCTGCATCTTGACGAGATCGGCGGGCTTGTAGTCGGTCAGATGGTAGTCGAACGAGGCGTAGCCCTTCGAGACCGATTTGAGCCGGTCGTAGAAATCGAACACGACTTCGTTGAGCGGCAAATCGTATTTCACCATCGCGCGCGAGCCGACATAGGTCAGCTCCTTCTGCGAACCGCGGCGGTCCTGGCACAGCTTAAGCACGCTGCCGAGATATTCGTCCGGTGTCAGGATGGTGGCTTCGATCCATGGCTCCTGGATCTCGGCGATCTTGACCACGTCGGGCATGTCGACGGGATTGTGGATCTCGATCTCTTGCCCATCGGTGAGGTGCATCTTGTAGATCACGCTCGGCGCGGTCGCGATCAGGTTGAGATCGAATTCGCGCGACAGCCGCTCCTGGATGATTTCCAGATGCAGCAACCCGAGGAAGCCGCAGCGGAAGCCGAAGCCGAGTGCGGCCGAGGTCTCCATCTCGAACGAGAAGCTCGCATCGTTGAGGCGCAGTTTGCCCATCGCCGCGCGCAGCGTCTCGAAGTCGTCGGCATCGACCGGGAACAGGCCGCAGAACACCACAGGGATCGCGGGCTTGAAGCCCGGCAACATGTCGGTGATCGGCTTGCGGTCGTCGGTGATGGTATCGCCCACTCTCGTATCGGCGACTTCCTTGATCGCGGCGGTGATGAAACCGATCTCGCCCGGGCCGAGCTCGTCGACTGGCGTCATCTTCGGGGTGAAGAAGCCGACGCGCTCGATGTCATAGGCGGCGTTGGTGCCCATCATGCGGATGCGGCTGCCCTTCTTCATCACGCCATCGACGACGCGAATGAGAACGACGACGCCGAGATAGACGTCGTACCAGCTATCGACCAGAAGCGCCTTCAGCGTCGCGTTGCGGTCGCCCTTCGGCGGCGGCAGGCGGGTGACGATGGCTTCCAGCACGTCGGGAATGCCAAGCCCGGTCTTGGCCGAGATCATCACCGCGTCGGCGGCACTGATGCCGATCACATCCTCGATCTGCTGCCTGACCTTTTCCGGTTCGGCGGCGGGCAGGTCGACCTTGTTGAGCACCGGCACGATCTCATGACCCGCGTCGAGCGCGTGGTAGACGTTGGCGAGCGTCTGCGCCTCGACGCCCTGGCTGGCGTCGACCACCAGCAGCGATCCTTCACAGGCCGCCAGCGAGCGCGAGACTTCGTAGGCGAAGTCGACATGGCCCGGCGTGTCCATCAGGTTGAAGATGTAATCCTTGCCGTCCTTGGCGCGGTAGTTCAGCCGGACCGTCTGCGCCTTGATGGTAATGCCGCGCTCGCGCTCGATATCCATCGAATCGAGCACCTGCTCCTTGCCCGCCATTTCGCGATCGGTCAGCCCGCCCGTGGTCTGGATCAGGCGGTCGGCCAGCGTCGATTTGCCATGGTCGATATGGGCGACAATGGAGAAGTTGCGGATGTTGGAAATCGGGGCAGTTGTCATGGGGCGCGGGATAGCATTCACATCCCCGTGCGGCAACCATATTGCTGTATTTTAAGGGGCATTCTTCACGCCAAGCTGATTCCACGCGCGGCAAAAACGCGCTACGCACGGGCCCATGTCGACTGCATCCATTTTACCCGCCGCCGCGCGTTCCAGGCGCAGATTGTCCCTCCGGCGGCTGGCGGCATGGCTGGCCGCGCGCGCCAGCGATCCCAAGGGCGCTTTGTGGCTGGTGAGCGGCTTTGCCGTGGTCCATGCCGCGCTCTGGACGCTGATCCTGGTCAATCTGAAGACCGGCCAGGACATCCATATGGACGTCGCCGAGGCGTTCGGCTGGGGCCAGAAGTTCCTGCTCGGCTATGGCAAGCATCCGCCGCTGTCGGGATGGGTGGCGGGCGCCTGGTTCAGGCTGTTCCCGGTCACCGATTGGGCGACTTATGCGCTGGCGATGGCGACGCTGGGCCTGGGGCTCGTGATCTGCTGGCTGCTGGCGCTGCGCGTGGTCGATCACCGCCGCGCCTTCCTCGTCGTGGTGATGCTCGCGCTCTATCCGATCTTCAACTTCAAGGGCTTCAAGTACAATCCGGACCTGCTGCAGCTGGTGACGCTGCCGCTTCTGGTGCTGGCCTATCTCGACGCGTTCGAGAAGCGCAGCGTGAAATCCGGATGGATGCTCGGGATCGCCGGCGCACTGGCGCTGATGACCAAATACTGGGCGCTGACCATGATCGGCGCCATCGGCCTCGCCGCGCTGATCCATCCGCAGCGCCTGCAATTCCTGCGCTCGCCGGCACCGTGGGTGGCCATCTTCGTGCTCGTCGTGGCGATGGTCCCGCATTTGATCTGGCTCCGGGACGTGAATTTCGTCCCGCTCACCTATGCCGGCGAAATCTATTCGCTCACCGACCGCCGCATGATCGATAACCTGGCGCTCGGTTATGTCGGCCATAATCTGGCGCTGCTGGCGTTGCCCGTGGTGCTGGCGGGAGTAGCGCTGGCGTGGCCGTCGCGCTGGCGCAAGCCGTCTTTTGCGTTCTGGTCGCGCGGTGCGAATGCCAGCGTCAACACCGGGCAGGCACTCAATGTCTGGCTGATTCAGGCGGTGGTGGCGATCGGGCCGCCGCTCGGCGCGGTGCTATTCCAGGTCTACATCAAGACCGATTGGGGCATCCCGCTGTTCTTCCTGGTGCCGCTGGCGCTGATCGCGATCCCGGCGCTACGCGTGCGGCAGCTGGCGCTGCTTCGGCTGACCGCGACCTGGCTGGTGCTTACATTGGCGGTGTTGATCGCATCGCCGCAGATCGCTTCCTATGATGCCGGCCAGCATCGCAACGAGGGGGCAAGCTACCGGGCGCGCTCCGAACTTGCGCGCGAGCTGACGGAAGTCTGGCACCGGCGGTTTTTCTCAGCCTTGCCGGTGGTCGCGGCCTACAGCGATATCGGCCACCCCGTTACATTCTACAGCGCCGATCATCCGGCAATCCTGACGCCGTACGAGCCGTGGTCGTCGGGGCTGACCTCGCTCGAAGAGGCCAAGCGATCCGGCTTCATCGGGATCTGCGAGACCGGCGATTGGAAGTTCGAAAGATGCGAGGCATGGATGAAGGACCATGCCGCCAATGGCGAGCGCATGGTGATTACGACGCGAAGGTTTTTCTCAGGGGGGCCGGGCCCCGCCACGATCTGGAACGTGATAGTGGTGCCGCCGGAAAAGAAATAAAAAGGGAATTGGGGAAACGCATGAATATCGATTTGACTGGAAAGACCGCGCTGGTCACCGGCTCGACGCGCGGCATCGGGCTCGCAACCGCCATCGGGCTTGCGCGGATGGGCGCGGAAGTCATCGTCAACGGGCGCGAGCAAGCGGCCGTCACTGAAGCCATGGCAAAGGTCCGGCAAGCTGCGCCTGCTGCCGAGGTGCACTCGGCGGCGGTCGATCTTGGTAACGCCGAAGGATGCGCCGCGCTTACGGCGCAATTTCCTGAAGTCGACATCCTCGTCAACAATCTCGGCATCTACGAGCCGAAGGGATTCTTCGATATCGAGGATTCCGACTGGACGAGGATGTTCGAAGTCAACGTGATGAGCGGCGTGCGCCTCACCCGGCATTATCTGAAGCGGATGCTGGACAACAAGGATTGGGGCCGCGTCGTGTTCGTCTCCAGCGAATCCGGCGTCTTCATTCCCAAGGAGATGGTTCACTACGGCTTCTCCAAGGCCGCCCAGCTTGTGGTGGCGCGCGGCGCCGCCGAACTCACCAAGGCGACCAACGTGACCGTCAATTCGGTCATGCCGGGGCCGACCTGGGTCGAGATGGCACCGGTGCGGCTGGCTGCCCGCGCCAAGGGCATGGGAACGACCGTCGACGACCTCGTCGCGCGCACCTTCAGCGAACGGCGGCCGGCCTCGCTGTTGCAGCGCTACGCCGAGCCTGAGGAGATCGCCAATCTGATCTGCTACGTCTGCTCAAAAGCCTCCAGCGCCACCAACGGCGCCGCCTTGCGCGCCGACGGCGGCATCGTCACCAATCCGTTTTGAGATGATGCGTAGGGTGGGCAAAGCGAAGCGTGCCCACCATTCACGACGATGGTCTGGATGGATGGTGGGCACGGCGCAGCTGCGCCTTTGCCCACCCTACGAGAGCGCAGCGCTACGAGCGTCTAGCGCTCACACGCCTTCTTCGTTGAACTTGTCGGCGACGAGACCCGCGATCGCATCGACCGCGGCCTGCGCCTCGGGGCCGGTGGCGGAAACAGTTACTGTGGTGCCGGGACCTGCGGCCAGCATCATCAATCCCATGATCGAGGTGCCGCCGACGGTCTCGTTGCCGCGCGTCACCCAGACCTCCGCGTTGAAACGCTCGACCATCTGGACGAATTTGGCCGACGCGCGCGCGTGCAGTCCGCGTTTGTTGATGATGAGAAGCTCGCGGGAAATGGCGCCGGCTGGCACGCTCGGCCCGACGTCGTTTCCGGGCGGGGCCTCGTCGCTCATTTGCCGGCGAGTACGCGGCTGGCGATGGTGACGTATTTGCGACCGGCTTCCTGAGCCATCGCGATGGCGTCCGGAAGCGAGCGCTCTTCACGCACCTTGGCAAGCTTCACCAGCATGGGAAGGTTGATACCTGCGAGTACTTCCACCTTGGGGCGGCTCATACAGGAGATCGCCAGGTTGGAGGGGGTGCCACCGAACATGTCGGTAAGGATAGCAACTCCGTCGCCACTGTCGACGCGATTCACCGCTTCGATAATGTCGCTTCGACACAAATCGGAGTCGTCCTCGGCTCCGATCGTAATCGCTTCAATTTGTTTTTGCGGACCCATGACATGTTCGAGCGCCGCCCTGAACTCGTCGGCAAGGCGCCCATGGGTCACAAGCACTAGACCAATCATCGGAAACTCCTCGCGGGTGCTTTTGGTGCACCGCACGAACGCGCCACTTTGACCATCCAGAGGCCCCGCGCAAGAGGGCATCTTGGCTATTCTCCCGGAAATCGGTGGCAAGAGAGGGGAGCCTGCGCGGGTCTTATTCGGTCGCGATAGTGGGGCTTATATGGTTACCAAACCCCTTCACACAATCGGCCGTATTATTACCGGAAGGTGAACTTTGAGTTGTCGTCAGCGCGGCGACAACCAGCGGAAGGGGCTGAAAGCCGGTTCCGACAGGGATTCTCGGTATCAAAACACCATTAAGGCTGACGACGAGGGCTTCGGGCGGCGGCAGCCGTTCCGCGTCACTAGCCGAAAGATCGACAACCAGACCGACTACCGCCTCGCTGACACAATCACAGCGGCGAATCCCGAGGCCCCGGATTTCGATCAGGCCGGCCAATTCGGCCGCCGGGCGGACCCACAATTCTCCGGCCAGTGTGCCCAGATGGACACGGTCATCGCCCACCAAAATGGCCGGTGGAACCTGGCCGGTACGGCCGGCGAGAATCAGGTCGAAGGCCAGCCGTGACTTGCCGGAACCCGACGGCCCCCGGATCAGGACGGCGCGGTCGCCAACCAGCACGGCGGAGGCGTGCACGCTGGCATTCTCAGTCATGGCGCCGGCAGCCTGACCACGAAGCGCGCGCCCGATACCGTCGGGTTGCCGTCGGCGTCGGCCGGACCGGCGCGGTTTTCCGCCCAGATACGCCCGCCATGGGCCTCGATGATCTGCTTAGAGATCGACAGCCCGAGGCCGGAATTCTGGCCAAAGCCCTGATGCGGCCGGTCGGTGTAAAAGCGCTCGAAGATACGCTCAAGCGCATCCTCGCCGATGCCCGGACCGTCGTCGTCGACCACGATTTCGATTTCCGAACGGACGCGGCGGCAGACGATGCGCACCTTGCCGCCGGCGTGGGAGAACGATTGAGCGTTCGACAACAGGTTGGAGATCACCTGGCCGAGCCGCGAATCATGGCCGGGCACCGAGAAGGTGTCGGTCGGGCTGCGGCCCTCGAAGCGCGCCTCGACGGAGACGTCGTGGCCGAGCTTGGTTTCATTGGCGACCGAGGTCAGCGTCGTCAGCAAGCGCCTGAAATCGACCGGGGCCATATCCTGCCGCTGCAGTTCGGCATCGAGGCGGCTGGCGTCGGAGATGTCCGAGATCAGCCGGTCGAGCCGCCTGACGTCGTGTTCGATGACGGCGAGCAGCCGCGCGCGGCTGTTTTCATTGCGCGCCAGCGGCAGCGTTTCCACCGCCGAGCGCAGCGAGGTCAGCGGGTTCTTCAGTTCATGGGCGACGTCGGCGGCGAACATCTCGATCGCCTCGATGCGGCTATAGAGCGCATTGGTCATGTCGCGCAGCGCGCCGGAAAGATGGCCGATCTCGTCGCGGCGGCGGGTGAAGTCGGGAATCTCGACACGGGTCTGGATGCGGCGGCGAACGCGCTCGGCGCCGTCGGCGAGGCGCCGCACCGGACCGGCGATCGTGCTCGCCAGCAGCAGCGACAATACGATCATGACGGCGGAGGCGACGCCGCCGATTTTCAGGATCGCCCAGCGCTCGGCACCGACCATCTGGTCGATGTCGTCGCCCTGGGTCGTGAGCATCAGCGCGCCACGCACCGCGCGGAAGTGCTGCACCGGCACCGCGACCGACACGATGACCGCGCCGCGCTCATTGACGCGGATCATGCTGCTCTTCTGGCCGCCCAGCGATTGCGCGACTTCCTGATAGCCTTTGCCGCCCTCGGGGCCGAGTTCGCGATAGATCGGCAGGTCGCCGCGATTGAACCAGGTGCGGATCGCGGTCAGCGTCCGCTCCGCAATATTGGGCTTGTCGGCCGACGGTGGCGGCAGTTCGAACCGCAGCACGTCGCCGCGGGCAAACAGATTGCGGCTGTCCAGGATAAGCCCGCCTTCGCGGTCGAAAATACGTGCGCGCGTCTTGGTCGGCGCGATCAGGCGGCGCAGCACCGGCGCGACGCGCTCCGGGTTGATCGGAAAGTCGGAATATTCGTCCGGCGCGCCATAGCTTTCACCGGGCTTCAGATCGAGCAGGCGGTCGGGATCGACGGTGATGGTGCCGCCCTCGACGGTGGCCGAGGTCGCGATCGCCTCGGAGATGATCTCGGCATACACCTGTAGGCTCTGTGCACGCGCATCGATCAGGCCGGCGCGGAACTGCGACAAATAGAGGATGCTCGCCACCAGCGCGACGAGGCCTGCCAGATTGAGCGAGACGATACGGCGGGTGAGACTGGAGAAAGAGAGCGCAAAGAAGAATTGTCCGGCGCGACGCAACCAACCCAGCGGCCGCCACCAGCCCTGGCTCTGCGCCTTGTCGTCGGCAACGTAATCCCGATCGACGGACGCAGATGCATCCTCGTTGTTCCGGCCTCGATCAGGCTGCGTTCGATCTAGCAATGGCTAAAACTGCCGGTTGTCTCGACTGTCCCTGCAAAGCGCGGCTTGCGCGCTCAATCCTACCCCAGACGCGCCAAGGCGTCAGTTAACGAGCCGCTCGAGCATGATCCGGAAAAGTGGACACCGGTTTTCCGAAAAGATCATGCTCAAACAAAAAAGACCAAAACTGCAGATCAGGCTTCCTTGAAGCGATAGCCGACGCCGTAGAGCGTCTCGATCATCTCGAAATCGTCGTCCACCACCTTGAACTTCTTGCGCAGCCGCTTGATGTGGCTGTCGATGGTGCGGTCGTCGACATAGACCTGATCGTCATAGGCGGCGTCCATCAGCGCGTTGCGGCTTTTCACCACACCGGGCCGCGTCGCCAGCGCCTGCAGGATCAGGAACTCGGTCACGGTCAGCGTCACCGGCTCGTTCTTCCAGGTGCAGGTGTGACGTTCCGGATCCATTCGCAGCAGGCCGCGGTCGAGTGCACGTGCATCCGGCTCCTTCGGTGCGGCGGTCGGATCCTTGGGCTGCCCCCTGCGCAGCACGGCCTTGACGCGCTCGACCAGCAGGCGCTGGGAGAACGGCTTGCGGATGAAATCGTCGGCGCCCATCTTGAGGCCGAACAATTCGTCGATCTCTTCATCCTTGGAGGTGAGGAAGATGACCGGCAGATCGGACTTCTGCCGCAGCCGCCGCAGCGTCTCCATGCCGTCCATGCGCGGCATCTTGATGTCGAGGATCGCAAGGTCCGGCGGCGAGGTGCGGAAACCATCGAGCGCCGACGCACCATCCGTGTAGGTCATGATGCGATAGCCTTCGGCTTCGAGCGCAATCGAGACGGAAGTGAGAATGTTGCGGTCGTCATCGACCAAGGCGATTGTGGGCATGAGCCTGCTTTCGAAAGAGAAGTGGCTTAAACGGCGGGCAAATCAGCCGTGCGCCGTGTAAATGAGCTTCGTACGCGGTCAACGAGCAATGCAAGCTGGGCTGAAGTGTGACCGAGTTCCGCGAAACCGTTCCGCGGACGATGCGTAGCACCCATATAGCACCCTCAAGGCCTGAGAAAAGGCCCTTTTTGCAATAAGATGGCTGGAAAACGATGCAACCGACCGCTGATTTTAACTCTTCCAAACTGGCCCGCTCATTGCTGAGGCGGAGCCGGCAGGGCGCGCTGGCAACCCTGATGGCCGGCAGCGGCGATCCCTATTGCTCGCTGGTCAATATCGCGAGCGATTCCGATGCCTCGCCGATCCTGCTGATCTCCCGGCTGGCGCTGCATACGAAGAATATTCTGGCCGATAACAGGGTCTCGCTGATGCTGGACGAGCGCGCCGCCGGCGATCCGCTGGAGGGCGCCCGGATCATGCTGGCAGGGCGGGCCGAGGAGGCCGCGGCTGGCCAGGCTGAAATCTTGCGCCGGCGCTACCTCAACGCCCATCCATCCGCGGAAGTCTTTGTAGACTTTAAGGATTTTTCGTTCTTCCGGATCGTGCCAACAGGCGCCCATCTGGTCGCCGGCTTTGGCCGGATCATCGACCTGACGCCGGCGCAGTTCCTGACCGATATCAACGATGCCGAGGGGCTGTTGGAAGCCGAGCAGGGCGCCGTGGAACACATGAACGAGGACCACCGCGAGGCGATGAACCTCTACGCCACGCGCCTGCTCGGGGCCGATAGCGCCGACTGGGCCTGCACCGGCTGCGACCCCGATGGCATGGACATGCAGGCAGGCTCCACCACGCTTCGGCTGGATTTCCCGGAACGGGTCACCAACGGGACCGCCTTACGCAAAATGCTGGTCCGGCTGGCGGGCGAGGCCCGGGCCAAGGAGCCCACGAGTCCTTGAGCAGCCGGAATTTGAACGGCGGCGGCCGTTCGCGCGACCTAATCCACACTCCCGCGCGAAGTGGCCAAAGGTTAAGTCCGCATCATGAATTCCCGCACTCGAGTGGTCCTGCTTGCAGGGCTCACGCTTTTCGTAAGCACGTGTCTCAGCACGCCGTCGTCGGCGCAAAAGAGCGAGACCGCGGCGCTCAGCGCCAAGATCAACGACCTTAGCCGTGCAGGAAAATACGCCGAA
The DNA here is from genome assembly GCF_018130165.1 of Bradyrhizobium sp. JYMT SZCCT0180. Lineage (GTDB taxonomy): Bacteria > Pseudomonadota > Alphaproteobacteria > Rhizobiales > Xanthobacteraceae > Bradyrhizobium. Next base: position 14,939 of record NZ_JAFCLZ010000025.1, read on the forward strand.
GCTGTTGCGCTGGCGCTGGGGCAGGTCGAATCCCTGGAAAAGAAATACGGCCCCGCGCATCGCGACGTCGGAGCTGCGCTGAACAACCTGGCGCAGCTCTATGGCAGTCAGGGCCGGGACGCTGAAGCCGAGCCGATGTCCAGGCGATCCATTGCGATCCTGGAGAAGACGGCTGGCGCCGAGTCGCCGGAGATCGCGGCGGCGCTAAACAATCTCGCTGCGCTCTATCAGCGCCAGGAGCGCTACGCCGAAGCTGAGCCGCTGTTCAAGCGGGCACTGGCGATCCGTGAGCGGTCGCTCGGGTCCGGGCATCCCGACGTCGCGCAGTCCCTGAACAATCTCGGCACCCATTACGAGAAGCAGGGCCGCCATGACGACTCCAAGCCGTTGTTCAAGCGCGCGCTCGCAATCTATGAGAAAGCGGCGGGTCCGGAGCATCCGGCGGTCGCGACGCTTCTGAACAATCTCGGCCAGGTCGAGAAGGTCGAGGGCCACTTCGCCAAGGCGGAGCCGCTGATCAAGCGCTCGCTGGCGATCCGCGAGAAAGTACTCGGTCCCGATCATCCCGACGTGGCGCGTTCGCTGAACAATCTGGCGGAACTTTACGATGGGCCGACGGATCGCGTCCGCGAGGCCGAGCGGCTATTCGAGCGGGCATTGGCGATCCGTGAACGCGCGGTAGGCCCCGATCATCCGGATACAGCCAGATCCATGAACAATCTGGCGCTCTTCCAGGCTCAGACAGGCTACCCGGAGAAGGCGTTGCCGCTGGCGCTGCGGCTGATCGCGAGCGGGCGCGGCGACCTCCGCGCCGTCCTTCCGGTTCTGGCGGACGCGGAGCGCAACAAACTGATACCGACCGATCAGGCGCTCGATGCGATGCTCAATGCGATCCAGCGCGGCACCCAGTCGTCGGCGGCATCAGCCGTCAACAAGCTGGCGGTGCGCCTTGCTGCCGGCAACGATCGGCTCGCCGAACTGGTGCGTCGGGATCAGGATCTCGCCGCGGAAACGGAAGCGCTGGACAGGGCTCTGGTGGCGGCGGTCTCGAAAGAGCGATCGAAGCGCGACCTTGCGGCCGAGCAGCGGACCAAGGCCAGGCTTGCCGCCATTTCGACCGAACGCCCGTCGTTGCAAAAGACCTTGTCTGTGGAATTTCCGGACTACGCCGCGCTGTCGAATCCGCTGCCAATGACGGTGAAGGAGATTCAGTCGCTGTTATCGGGCGACGAGGCGATGGTGCTGCTCACGGCCACGGTAAAGGACAGCTACGCCATCGCGATCACGCGCGAGGGCTTTGACTGGTCCCCGATCGGGCGTGGCTCGGAAGGGCTGCGTGAGTTGGTCGCCGATTTCCGCCGTGGACTGGATATCGCCAATGCCAGCGATGCGTCCGGCAAAGCCACGCTGTTCAACCTCGAATCCGCCCACTGGCTCTACAACCACCTGCTGGGCCGCGTCGAGACACGGATAAAGGACAAGCGCAGCCTTCTGATTGTCCCCACCGGCGCGTTGACGGCGTTGCCGTTTCATCTGCTGGTGACGGAGAAGCCGCCGGCGGCGATCCCGGAAGAACTCGACGGCTATCGTGACGCCGCCTGGCTGCTCAAGCGTCATGCGGTGTCGGTGTTGCCCTCGGTCGCAAGCCTGAAGACGCTGCGGCTGGTTGCCCGCAAGGATCAAACCACCAAACCGATGACCGGCTTCGGCGATCCGCTGTTCAATCCGCTGCAGGATAGCAGTGGCGATAAGCGCGGCGCAGCCAAGCCGGCGGCGATCAAGTCCGCGGCGCGCGGCGTCACCAACGTCGCCTATACCGATTTCTGGCAAGGCGCCGGTGTCGATCGCGCGCGGCTCTCCCGCGTGCTGTCGCAGCTGCCTGATACCGCCGACGAACTCAATGCGGTCGCAAAGGATCTCGGCGTTTCCGAAAGCGATATTCATCTCGGCGAGAACGCCAGCGAAACCAACGTGAAGCGCGCCCCGCTCGCCAATTACAGCATCGTCTATTTCGCGACCCACGGCCTCGTCGCGGGTGACGTGAAGGGGATCGCCGAGCCCTCGCTTGTGCTCAGTATTCCGAAGCAGCCGTCCGAACTCGACGACGGCCTGCTCACGTCGAGCGAAGTGGCGCAGCTGAAACTCAACGCCGATTGGGTGGTGCTATCAGCCTGCAACACGATTGCCGGCGACAAGCCCGGCGCCGAAGCGCTTTCGGGATTGGCGCGATCGTTCTTCTATGCCGGCGCGCGTGCATTGCTGGTGTCGCACTGGGCGGTGGATTCCGCGGCCGCCACGCGGCTGACGACATCGACCTTCGATCGGCTCAAGGCTGACCCGAAGCTTGGCCGGGCCGAGGCGCTGCGCCAGTCGATGCTGGCCTATCTCAATGATGCCTCGTCGCCGCGCAACGCCTATCCGGCGTTCTGGGCGCCGTTTGCGCTGATCGGCGAGGGTGCGACCCGCTAAAATCAGATTGTGCGACGCAATAACTGAATGGTAGCGCTATCGCGCGGCTGATGGTCGCGCGTTGAGTGTACACAACCGTCCCCGCGCCGCAGCAAGTGTTTGATCTAGATCAAGGCCTTGTCTGGAATAAACCAAAACGCGTTGGATCGGCTTGGCAAGCACGGCGTTGCCAAGTATTAGGTCGCCGGACCGGAGCCGGAAGGCTATATTCAGTGGTCACCGCGACAGAAGCGCGTTTAGCGGCATTCGCGCGATCGAGATACGCGGGTTCGAGGAGGTTCTTCGTGCAAGAGACGGGTCTACGTAACGGTGCCTTTGGCGCCGATAAATTTGGCTTAAAGAAACTCAAAGAGGTTCGCTGGAACCTCGGAGCGCCGCAGCTCTACCAATATTCGCTGTCGTCAGGCGAAGCCGTGCTCTCCGCCGATGGGTCGCTGTGCGCCGACACCGGCGAGTTCACCGGCCGCAGTCCGAAGGACAAGTTCACGGTGCGCGACGCCTCCACCGAGAAGATGTGGTGGGCCGGCAACCAGTCGATCACGTCAGAACAGTTCGACGCGCTCTATGCCGATTTCCTCAAGCACGCCGAAGGCATGTCGCTGTTCGCGCAGGATCTCTATGGCGGCGCTGATCCCTCCTTCCAGATCAAGACCCGCGTCTTCACCGAGCTCGCCTGGCATTCGCTGTTCATCCGCACGCTGCTGATCCGCCCTGAAGCTGCTGATCTCGCCAGCTTCGTGCCGGAACTCACCATCATCGATCTGCCGAGCTTCCGCGCCGATCCCAAACGTCACGGCTGCAAGTCCGAGAACGTCGTGGCTATCGATTTCGCCCGCAAGATCGTCCTGATCGGCGGGTCTTATTATGCCGGCGAGATGAAGAAGAGCGTGTTCACCACGCTGAACTATTATCTGCCCGCCAAGGGCGTGCTGCCGATGCACTGCTCGGCCAATGTCGGCCCCGACGGTGACACCGCGATCTTCTTCGGCCTCTCCGGTACCGGGAAGACCACGCTGTCGGCCGATCCCCAGCGCACGCTGATCGGCGACGACGAGCATGGCTGGGGCAAGGACGGCGTCTTCAACTTCGAAGGCGGCTGCTACGCCAAATGCATCAAGCTCTCGCCCGAAGCCGAGCCCGAAATTTTCGCGGCTTCCAACCGCTTCGGCGCGGTACTGGAGAACGTGGTGCTTGACGAGCGCACCCGCGTGCCGGATTTCGACGACGGTTCGAAGACCGAAAACACCCGTTCGGCCTATCCGCTCGATTTTATCCCGAATGCCTCGCGAACCGGACGTGCCGGCCAGCCGAAGAACGTGGTGATGCTGGCGGCCGACGCCTTCGGCGTGCTGCCGCCGATCGCAAAGCTGACCCCGGCGCAGGCGATGTATCACTTCCTGTCCGGCTACACCGCCAAGGTCGCGGGCACCGAACGCGGTCTCGGCAACGAGCCGCAGCCGGAATTCTCCACCTGCTTCGGCTCGCCGTTCCTCCCGCTTGATCCGTCGGTGTACGGCAACATGCTGCGCGAGCTGATCGCCAAGCACAATGTCGATTGCTGGCTGGTCAACACCGGCTGGACCGGCGGCAAATACGGCACCGGCAGCCGGATGCCGATCAAGGTGACCCGGGCGCTGCTCACCGCCGCGCTCAACGGTTCGCTGCGCAATGTCGAATTCCGCACCGACAAATATTTCGGCTTTGCGGTGCCGACGGCGCTGCCGGGCGTGCCCAGCGACATCCTCAATCCCGTCAACACCTGGAAGGACAAGGCCGAGTTCGACAAGACCGCGCGCGCGCTGGTCGGCATGTTCCAGAAGAACTTTGCCAAGTTCGAAGCCCAGGTCGACGCCGACGTCCGCGCTGCTGCCCCCGAGGTCAAGCTCGCGGCGGAGTGAGGCGCTAACATCGATTGTCGTCCCGGCGCACGCCGGGACCCATACGCCGCGGCCTCTCGATCAGAGCGCCGCGGGTCGATACCTTCTTCGAAAATAAACACCTGTGGTTATGGGTCCCGGCCTTCGCCGGGACGACGATAGATATTGGCTATCGTCCTTGCAGCATCGCGTTTGTCGGTGTGCGCCGGTCGGTGATCTGCAGGCCGAACAGGCTGCCGATCAGCTCCACCGCGACGCGCGCGGTGCGGCCGCGCTCGTCGAGGAACGGGTTGAGTTCGACGATGTCGACCGAGCGCACCAGTTCCGAATCATGCAGCAGCTCCATGATCAGATGCGCCTCGCGGTAGGTGGCGCCGCCGGGCACGGTGGTGCCGACACCCGGCGCGACCGCCGGATCGAGAAAATCGACGTCGAAGCTGAGATGCAGCACGCCGTTTTTCGCCTTCACGCGCGCGATGACGCGGCGGATCAGCACGCCGACGCCGAATTCGTCGAGTGCGCGCATGTCGGCGATCGCGACACGGCGGTCTTGAACTAACTGCTTTTCCAGGGGATCGATCGATCGCACGCCGAACAGGTCGAACCGGTCCGGCGTGAGCGAAGTGCGCGGCTGATCGCCGAGCAAATCATCAAGTCCGCCTTCGCCGCACAGGAATGCCGTGGACATGCCGTGCATGTTGCCGGTGAGGGTCGTGTGGGGCGTATTGTAATCGGCGTGCGCATCGAGCCACAGCACGAACAGCGGGCGCCCCTGCTCCTGCCAATGACGTGCGACACCGTTGACCGATCCCATCGACAGCGAGTGATCGCCGCCCATGAAGATCGGGATGGCACCGGAGTGGGCGAGCTGGAAGGCGCGCTCGCTGAGCAGCCGAACCCATGTTTTGACCTCGTCGTAGAATTTGGCGTTAGCGGGCGGTGGCCCGTCCGAAATCACTGTCGATATTGCGAGGTTGCCGTGATCCTCGACCGCAAATCCCAATTGATCGAGCACGCGCGCGATGCCAGCGGTACGCAAGGCGTCGGGTCCCATCAGCGTGCCGGCCTGCGAGGCGCCGATTTCGATGGGGATGCCGAGCAGGGCGATACCGGGCTTCTTGGCGTCGGGTTCGGACATTGAGCCGCCCTCATATTCGGAATGCGTAGGGTGGGCAAAGCGTAGCGTGCCCACCATTCAAGACGTCACTGTGGATGAATGGTGGGCACGGCGCAAACGCGCGTTTGCCCACCCTACGCAGACTCGAACGGGATTGTTCCTTACGCCTTGAAATACGCGATTTGCGTCGTCGTTGCGAGCAGCCGTCCGTTCGGCGACCACAATTCACCGTTCTGGTCGCCATAAGACTTGTGGAAAATCTTGGCGTCGGCCACCGCCAGCACGCGCGTGATGTCTTCGGCGGCGAGATCGGCGGCGTCGGCGTGGAAATAGGTCGTGATCGACACCGTGCCGAACGGCACCAGTTCCCGCCTGGCGTGGAATATGCGGCCGAAAAACGCGTCCGACATCGACATCAGCGACAGCGCGTCGATCTTCCGCGGCACCCGGTCGCCGATCCACAGTTTCGAGAACGAATTCGGCTCCGCCGACGACGTCGAGCCCCAGCCCGGTTCGCCCTCGACGAAGCGGAAATCATACTGCTTGACCCAGGGAGCGGCGACCTTCCCGTAAGGCAGCGTCTGCTCGTAGGGTTTTGACGACGGGAACGGCGCCTGCGCGTGCGACCACGACGGACGGCGCTCGGCGAACACGGCGGTCGCCAGCGTCGCGACCTCGCCGCCGCCTTGCGTCATCTCCACGCACCAATGCTGCGTCGAGCGGTTGGCCTTGACCAGCCGCACGTCGAGATCGAAGGCGCCTTGCGCGACCGGCGCGCAGAAATTGACGGTGAGCGACAACGGATCGCCTGACCGTTGCGGGTGGTCCATGAGAGCGCGCAGGATTGTGGCCGCCGTGCAGCCGCCGAACGGGCCGACAAAGGCCCAGTAGTCCTCGCTGGTCTTGCCCTGCCAGCGGCTGTCGCCGGCGGTGACCTGCGTGGCGTCGTCGAACAGATGCGGTGTCTTGGTGAGCATGGAATTCCCCGGGTGCTGCCGTGCAGTATCACCGCAACCGGGTCGAATTCAATGACGTGGCAGGTAATGGCTCCCTCCGTCATGGCCGGGCATAGCCGTCCAAAGGACGGCGTCGCTTACGCTCGCCTATGCCCGGCCATCCACGTCTTCCTTGCTTACGAGAAACAAAGACGTGGATGCCCGGGACAAGCCCGGGCATGACGACTGAGAGGGATTGTGGAATTCAGCCCGACACGCCGCGCTGGGCATCCTGCTCCTGCTCCTGCTCCTGCACGGGCGCGGTCGGCAGCACCGGCACGTGCCAGATATCCTCGGCGTATTCGCGGATGGTGCGGTCGGAGGAGAACCACGGCATCCGCGCCACGTTGAGAATCGAGGCCCGCGTCCACGCCGGCATCACCTGCCAGCGCGCATCGATGCCGCGCTGCGCCTCGTAATAGGAATCGAAATCGGCGGCGCACATGTAGTGGTCGAACTGGCGCAGCGTGTGGCCGATCGCCTCGAACCTTGCGGGGTCGCCGGGCGAAAAGTCGCCGCTCTCGATCGCGCTGATCGCCCGCGACAGCCGCGGCGAGCGGCGGATCACGTCGGAGGCATCCAGTCCCTGGCGGCGCCGGACCATCACGTCGCCGGCCTCCATGCCGAAGATCGCGATGTTTTCCGCGCCGACATGGTCGCGGATCTCGATGTTGGCGCCATCGAGCGTACCGATGGTCAAGGCGCCGTTGAGCGCGAGCTTCATGTTGCCGGTGCCGGAGGCTTCCATGCCGGCGGTCGAGATCTGTTCGGACAGGTCCGCCGCCGGGATGATCACTTCGGCCAGGCTGACATTGTAGTTGGCGAGGAACACGATCTTCAGCCGGCCCGCGACCACGGGATCGTTGTTGACGACCTCGGCGACGTCGTTGATCAGCTTGATGATCAGCTTGGCGGTGCGATAGCTCGCCGCGGCCTTGCCGGCGAAGATTTTCACCCGCGGCACCCAGTCGCGCTGGGGTTCATCCTTGATTGCCTGATACAGCGCCACCGCTTCGAGGATGTTGAGCAGCTGCCGCTTGTATTCGTGGATGCGCTTGATCTGGACGTCGAACAGCGCCGACGGATCGACCTTGATGCTGAGGCGCTCGCCGATCACCCGCGCCAGCGCCAGCTTGTTCTGGAGCTTGACGTCGCGGAACTGCTGCTGGAACGAATTGTCGCCGCAATGGTCTTCGAGGCGCTGCAGCTGCGAGAAATCGTCGAGCACGGCTTCGCCGCAGGTCTCGCGCAACAGGCGGGTGAGTTTCGGATTGGCCAGCATCAGCCAGCGCCGGAAGGTGATGCCGTTGGTCTTGTTGGTGATGCGCTGGGGGTAAAGATGATTGAGATCGTGGAACACGGTCTCCTTCATCAGGTCGGAATGCATCGCCGAGACGCCGTTGATGCGGTGCGAGCCGACAAAGGCCAGTTGTCCCATCCGGACCCGGCGGCCGGAGCGCTCGTCGATCAGCGACACCGAGGCGCGGAAGTCGATATCGCCGGGAGCGCGTTGCTCGGCCAGCGCCAGATGCGCGGCGTTGATGCGGTAAATGATTTCAAGATGCCGCGGCAGCAGCCGTTCGAACAGTTCGACCGGCCAGGTCTCGAGCGCTTCCGGCAGCAGCGTGTGGTTGGTGTAGGACAGCGTCGCGACCGTGATCTTCCAGGCTTCTTCCCAGCGGAAATTGTGCAAATCGACCAGCAGCCGCATCAGCTCGGTGACGGCAAGGCTCGGATGGGTGTCGTTGAGCTGTACCGCGGCCTTTTGCGCCAGGCTGCGCAGCTGCCCATCGGCGGCGAGGTGCCGCTTGACCAGATCCTGCAGCGAGGCGGAGACGAAGAAATATTCCTGGCGCAGCCGCAATTCGCGGCCCGCCGCGCTCTCGTCGTTCGGATAGAGGAATTTGCAGATCGATTCGGCGCGCGCTTCCTCGGCCATTGCGCCGAGATAGTCGCCGGTGTTGAAGGCGTCTAACCGCAGCGGGTCGGGCGAGCGCGCCGACCACAGCCGCAGCGCATTCACGTGCTGGCCGCGCCAGCCGACGATCGGGGTATCGTAGGCGACGGCCTGCACGGTTTCGCCGGGATGCCAGCTGGCGCGCTCGCGGCCGCGGTCCGCGACATGGGTGACGTGGCCGCCGAAATGCACCTGATAGACCACCTCGGAGCGCTGGAATTCCCAGGGGTTGCCGAAGCCGAGCCACTCGTCGGGATATTCCTGCTGCCAGCCCTGCGCGATGATCTGGCGGAACAGGCCGAAATCGTAGCGGATGCCGTAGCCGATCGCGGGAATCGCCAGCGTCGCCATGCTTTCCATGAAGCAGGCCGCCAGCCGCCCGAGGCCGCCATTGCCGAGCGCCGCATCCGGCTCGCATTTGCGCAGGTCGTCGAGATCGACGCCGAGATCGCCCAGCGCCGCCTCGAACAGCGGCAGCAGGCCCATATTGTTCAGCGCGTCGGTGAACAGGCGCCCGATCAGGAATTCGAGCGAGAGGTAATAGACCCGCTTGCGGCCGGCGTCGTAGTTCTCCTTCTCGGCGGTCAGCCAGCGGTGCACGATGCGGTCGCGCAGCGCCAATGCTGCGGCCTTGTACCAGTCGCGCTTGGTCGCCATGCCGGTGTCCTTGCCGATGGCAAGCCGCAGCTTGGCGAGGATCGCGCCCTTGATTTCGGAAAGCGCCAGTTCGTCGATCGGTTGGCCCGGCACCGGAAAACTCCCTGCGAATGCTTGTTCTTGCAAAGCGTCAATCCCTGCAGTTCAGACTCACAAAACGATACGCGCCTTGCACCACAACCGAAACCATCCAGACGTTTGTTGTGCACCGCGCTGGTATGTTTTTATGCAAGGACCGGGCCGATTTGGAGGCATCGGCGCGCCGATTTCGGTGTTAGAATAGCGGGCCGACAGCAAAGGTTTCGCCAGAACCTCCAGGAGGACGCGCCATGAGATTGATGATCGAGATCGCCGCCGCGACGCTTCTGGTGTTCTGCATCAGCGTCACCAGCGCGGCTTTCGCCGCCGGCAAACCGGGCAGCAAGAGCGCCGACGGGTTGGGCTGCTCGTTCAGCGTGCCGGCCAACGCCTCGCCCGCGGCGCGCTGTGCCGCGATCAAGCGGCAATGCGGCGGAAAATTCTACGCCAATTATTGCAGCGGCAAGATGCTGTCGGCGATGTGAGCGACGACGAAGCCAGCCCTCCAGAGAGAATGGTTCCGCCGATGCACGCCGGCTACGAGTCGTCCTCGACAACGTTTAATCCTGCGTCGCTCAACGCCTGCATGATCGCTTCGATATCTTCCGCCTTGGTCGTTGCCGACGGCAGCAGTTCATCGAGTTGATCGAACGTCACAAATCCCCTCGCGCCATAAAGTCCGATGATTCGCTGGATGAAGTCCGGTTCCATCTCTCGACGCTCCTGAATCTTGCCCCTCTACCAATAGGAGGGAGAAACAGGCATCGGATCCGCCGTCGTCGTAGCCAGGGTGGAGCAAGGCGCTGGATCAGCCGAGCCACACATGAATGTTTCCCCGGATTACGCTGGCGCTTCATCGGGGCTACGGGGCCGCCAGAGTCGTCAAAACATCACATGCCTCTGCTAGCAGGCGGCATGACCTATCTTTATTTGGGCATCGCGATTCTCTCGGAAGTCGTGGCGACAACGTTCCTGAAGCTGTCGGATGGTTTCAGCAAGCCGCTGCCATCGCTGGTGACGGTCGCGGGTTACGCGGTGGCGTTCTATTTTCTGTCGCTGACGCTGCGAAGCCTGCCGACCGGCGTGGTCTATGCCGTCTGGTCGGGCGTCGGCGTCGTCCTCATCGCCACCATCGCCTGGGTGTTCCAGAGCCAGAAGCTGGACACGGCGGCGCTCTGCGGCATGGGCCTGATCGTCTCGGGGGTGGTTGTAATCAATCTGTTTTCGAGCGCTTCGTCGCAGTGAAGGGGCAGCGGCACTGAAACATCGCAGCACTCCTCAACCTGCCAATCGTATCTCGCTATGCCGCCATGCGCGAACATCGCCCGCGCTCTCGATACTTCCGGCTTCGGCCAATGCCTGGATGCGCGCAGCCAGCATTTCCGCATCGAGGGGCCATGCAAGGGCTTCGCAGCGAATAGCAATGTCGCCGATAACCCGGGCGGTCTTCTGCCAATTCGGTTTCAGAGCGGAAAAGATCAGTTCGTCGAGATCGGCCTGGGACACGGACTTGGGGAGCACGACATCCGCCCATTGCAGGGTCGAATCGATGGAGGGCTCTTCGTCCAATGGCGGTCGCAAGTCCGGATAGCGATCGTAAACAGCCCGCAAAAGGCCGAAATGCAGGGCGAAAACGGTCTCTCCAAGGGGATCGGCGAGTGCTGCCCGATCCGCCTGATCAAGTGCTGATATGACAGCGCTCGCCCGGTTAATGGCCTCTGCAGCATCGTGCAAGTGCCTGGCAATTTCCGTGGCCTGCATCCGGTCCATGTCTCAATCTCGCAAATTAATTCTACTGGAACAAATTAAGAACACTTTAGCAAGTACTTGATATATCATTGTGATTCGGCGCAGTGCCGACACAATATCTATGGTCTATCACTGGTATCGAGGACTACATGTCCATGTCCACCATCGCCTTCGATCAATTCGCGCTCACCCGTATCGCCGATTTCGCGCGCTCGCTGTCGCGGCTGCATCAGGCCTCGCGCCGCCAGCTGGTTGACGACGACGCCATCGACCGTGAGTTCAACGCCGTCTGCATGTCGGTGTGGGGTTACACGACCGACGATTTCAGCGACGACCTGTTCTCGATCGCCGATCACGCCTGGCTCGATTCGCTCGATGAGGCCCATGCGCGGATCTTTGCCGCCGAGCAGGGCTACGACCTCGTCGACGACCAGGGCATGCTGTCGGACTGGTGGGGCTATTGCTGGATGATCCTCGCCGAAAAGCGCGGCCTGCTGACGCCGGAAAACCGCGCCGCGGCGCGTGCAGCGATCGAGGAAAAATATCTGTCGGCGCCGAACGTGATCGGGGTGATCGTCGGGCGGTGATGGTTCGCCGTCATTGCGAGCGAAGCGAAGCAATCCATGTCACCGCGTCGGGACAGATGGATTGCTTCGTCGCTATCGCTCCTCGCAATGACAGCAGTTGCCTATTGCACTTCCGCCCGCTTCGCTGCCTTGGGGGCTGTGCTCTTCGGCACTACCGTCGCCGGCATCGCGATCTCGTTTCGCGTCTCGGGCATCACGGTTTCACCGACCATTTCAGCGCTGACAGGTGCGACCTTCATTTCGCCGAGCCGTGCGCGAACGCTGGCGGTGAGGCCGGGATAGGAGGCGACGGGCGTGAATTCGGCGCTCTGCTCGGCGCCGAGACGGACGCCGGTATAGGCGACGAGGCCGTCCGTGGTGGCGACGACGTCGCCCGAGCGCAGCGAGGTATCGAGCGCAAGGTCGACCGGCGCGAGGCCCGACGGGCTCCTGCCGTTGCAGGTGCAATCGGCGCGCAGCGCCCTGCGGTATGCGAAGGCGTTTTCACTGTCGGCGTAGCGCTCGCCATTGCTGGCCGACGCGCTGTCGATGTTGCTGCCGTAGAACACTTTGGTGGTGCTGGCGGGGCAGAACGCCTGGCACATCTGAACCGGCGTGGCATTACCGCGCGTGGTCAGCGGAAAATATTTGCCGTCGCAGCTTCTCACACAAAAGGCGGGTCCGGAGCCGGCGACGCGCGGCGCCGGGGCGGGCTGCGCTGGCGGCTGATTGAGGCCGAACGGATCGGCAAAGAAATTCGCCTGTGCCGGGGCTTGCCGTGCCTGCTGTTTCTGGCCACCGCCAAAGAACATGTCGAACAGGCCTTCGGCCGATACGCTGCCGGGCACCAGCATGAAAGATGCTGCAAGCGTGGCGGCGGCAATAGAGGTCGCGCGGCGCCGCATGCGCGAAAAAACCAACTCTGTACGCAACGCTAACTCCACCCAACGCAACACTTAACCACCGACGCGCGACAGGCGTCAGCGGATTCACCATAATCCGGGATGGTAAACGAGCTATGAGCAAGCGCTCGGCGGCGGGAAAGAATTGCGGGCTTGCTTACTTGCTTACCTCGCCCCGCTTGCGGGGAGAGGTCGGATCGCATCGTAGATGCGATCCGGGTGAGGGGGTGCAGGTCTATCAACTGACACTACTTTTGCGGAGACAGCCCCTCACCCCAACCCTCTCCCCGCAAGAGCGGGGCGAGGGAGCAAAGAGCAATCAACTCTTCAAAAATTCACTGGCCTTGTAGAGCGATCGAAACTGTATGCCCGCCTCGGCAAATGCTTCCGTCGCGCCTTCCTCGCGGTCGACCATGGTGAAGACCAACACGATCTCGCCGCCGGCTTCGCGCACGGCCTCGGCCGCCTTCAGCGCGGAGCCGCCGGTCGTGGTGACGTCCTCGACGATCACGATGCGCTTGCCTTGCAGGCTCTCGTCTTTGGCGAGGCCCTCGACCGCAAGGCGGGCGCCGTGCTCCTTCGGCTTCTTGCGCACGAAGAAGGCCGCGATTGGATGGCCCTTGATCCACGACAGCTGCGCGATCGCGCCGGCCAGCGGCACCGCGCCCATTTCCAGGCCGCCGACGTAGTCGAGCTGGTCGTCCTTCAGCGCCTCGTAGGTCAATTCCGCCAGCAGCGCCGCACCCTCGGGGTCGAGCATGGTCGGCTTGAGGTTGAAGTAGAAATCGCTCTTGCGGCCCGAGGCCAGCGTGATCTCTCCGCGGCCGAACGATCGCTTGCGGATGATCTCGGCGAGGCGGGCGCGGGAGGCTGACTTGGACAAGGCGTATTCCCAAAGGTTTGAGGCGGGCGGCAATCTATCGGTGCTTGCAGTCACATTCCAGAGCCGATCTGGCCAAATCAACAGGGCGCGGCAATGTGCCGGGCCCCCGCCGGGCGCAGGGAAGCCCCCTCGGAAACGGCGGTTGTAAGGCCGCAAGCTTCCGGGCTACGGGAAGTCCAAGCTTTATTGGGGGAAACCGTAAATGACCATCGAACTGCACACCTGGAACACGCCGAACGGCCGCAAGATCTCGGTCGCGCTGGAGGAAATGGGGCTGCCCTACAAGGTGATCCCGGTAAACATCAGCAAGGGCGAGCAGATGGCGCCCGCTTTCCTCAAACTCAGCCCGAACAACAAGATTCCCGCGATCGTCGATCCCGATGGCCCGGACGGCAAGCGGGTCAGCATTTTCGAGTCCGGCGCGATCCTGCTCTATCTCGGCGAGAAGACCGGCAAGTTCCTGCCCAAACCGCTCAGCGACCGCATCCCGGTCTATGAATGGACGATGTGGCAGATGGGCGGCTTTGGGCCGATGCCCGGCCAGGTGCACCATTTCATCGCGCTCGAGAACGAGACCGACCGCGCCTATGGCCTGAAGCGCTATATGGACGAGACCCGCCGCCTCTACGGCGTGCTGGACCGCCGGCTCGATGGCCGCGAGTTCGTCGCGGATGCGCTGTCGGTCGCCGATTTCGCGATCCTCGGCTGGGCCTGGCGCCACCCGCGTCACAAGGTCGAGCTGAAGGATTTTCCGAATGTCGAGCGCTGGTACAACGCGTTGATGGCCCGCCCGGCCACGAAGCGCGGGATGGAAGCCAAGCTGGATTAGTGGGCATTGCTGTGATCACCCGCCCGAGTGCGCAATTGCGCACGGGGGGCGGGTGATCCAGTACTCCGAGAAAGCAGTGGTAAGATCGAGAGGCCGCGGCGTACTGGATGCCCCGCCTGCGCGGGGCATGACAGCTACGCCTTCCTCGCCTCGAACGCCATTTTCACCGCCAGCCCCGCCAGCACGGTGCCCATCAGCCAGCGCTGCAGCAGCAGCCAGCTCGGCCGCGTGCCGAGAAACAGCGCGATCGATCCGGCGGCCAGCGCGATCATCGCGTTGACGCTGACGCTGATCACGATCTGGATCGCGCCCAGCGCCAGCGACTGCGTCAGCACGCTGCCGGCTGCGGGATCGATGAATTGCGGCAGCAGCGCCAGATAAAGCATCGCGATCTTCGGATTGAGCAGGTTGGTGACAAAGCCCATCGCGAACAGCTTGCGCGGACCATCGACCTGCAGCTTCCTGACCTGAAACGGCGAGCGGCCGCCCGGCTTCAGCGCCTGCCACGCCAGCCACAACAAATAGGCCGCGCCCGCGAACCGCAACGCGTCATAGGCGTAAGGCACCGCGAACAGCAGCGCCGTAATCCCGAACGCCGCGCACAGCATGTAGAACACAAACCCGAGCGCCACGCCGCCAAGCGACACGATCCCCGCCGCCGCGCCTTGCGTGATCGAGCGCGAGATCAGGTAGATCATGTTCGGCCCCGGCGTGAGCACCATGCCGAGCGAGACGAGGGCAAAACCGAGCAGGGCTGACGTGTGGGGCATGAGGAGACTCGCGAAGGGGATACGCGCGTTTTAGCGTGCGTCACGCCGCGATGTCATTGCGGAAATTGCACGGAGAGCAATTGAGCGGTGGCGACATCGGCGCTGCGCTCCCTCGCCCCGCGCTTGCGGGGTCGAGACGAGCGAAGCTCGCTCTTAGAGGGTTGGGGTGAGGGGCTGCATCCGCGAAATCCGTTGACGTGGTGAGAGCGGTACCCCCTCACCCGCCGCGAAGACGCGTTCCGCAGGCGGGGAGAGGTAAACAACTAATGCGCCTCGTCCCAATTATTCGCGGCCCTCGCATCGACCTGCAGCGGCACCGAGAGCAGCACGGCCGGGAACGGCGCGTCCTGCATCACGTGCTGAACCACCGGCAGCGTCGCCGCGACTTCCTTCTCGGGCACCTCGAAGATCAGTTCGTCGTGAACCTGCAGCAGCATCTGCGCTGACAGTTTCTTCTCGGCCAGCGCGTCCTCCATCCGGATCATGGCGCGGCGGATGATGTCGGCGGCGGAGCCTTGCAGGCGGGCGTTGATCGCGGCGCGCTCGTTGAAGGAGCGGACCGAGGCGTTGCTCGCCTTGATGTCGGGGTAATGGCACTTGCGGCCGAACAGCGTCTCGACATAGCCGTTGGCGCGGCAGAAATCCCGTGTCGCATCCATGTAGGCGCGGATGCCCGGAAAGCGCTCGAAGTATTTCTTGATGTAGGCCGAGGCCTCCTCGCGTGCGATGCCGAGCTGGTTGGCGAGGCCAAACGCCGAGATGCCGTAGATGATGCCGAAATTGATCGCTTTCGCTCGGCGGCGCACCTCGCTCGGCATGTCCTTGATCGGCACGCCGAACATTTCGGAGGCCGTCATGGCGTGAATGTCGAGCCCGTCGCGGAACGCCTGCTTCAGCACGGGGATGTCGGCGATCTCGGCCAGCAGCCGCAGCTCGATCTGCGAATAGTCCGCCGACACCAGCTTGTGGCCTGGCGTCGCAATGAAGGCGCGGCGGATCTTGCGGCCGTCCTCGGTACGCACCGGAATGTTCTGCAGGTTCGGTTCATTGGACGACAGCCGCCCGGTGGTGGTCGCGGCCAGCGCGTAGGTGGTGTGAACGCGATGGGTCTGCGGATGGACATATTCCGGCAGCGCGTCGGTATAAGTCGATTTCAGTTTCGAGACCTGCCGCCATTCCAGAATCTTCTTCGGGAATTCGTGGCCCTGTTCGGCGAGTTCGTCGAGGATCTGCGCCGAGGTCGACCATGCGCCGGTCTTGGTCTTGGTGCCGCCGGTGATGCCCATCTTGCCGAAGATGATATCGCCGATCTGCTTGGGGCTGCCGACATTGATCGGCTCGCCCGCGATCTCCTGCAGCTCGGCTTCGACCCGTGCGGCGGTCTGGGCGAATTCGCCCGACAGCCGCGATAACACTTGTCTATCGATCGAAATGCCGCGGCGCTCCATCCGCGCCAGCACGCTGACCAGCGGCCGCTCCAGCGTCTCGTAGACCACGTTCATGCGCTCGGCGACGAGCCGCGGCTTCATCACGCGCCACAGCCTTAGGATCACGTCGGCATATTCGGCCGAGTAGGCGGTCGCCTTGTCGATCTCGACCTGGTCGAAAGTGAGCTTGTTCTTGCCGCTGCCGACAAGGTCGCCATAGCTGATCACGGCGTGGCCAAGCCAGCGCTCGGCCAGCCCGTCGATCCCGTGGGCATTGCGGCCGGCGTCGAGCGCATACGATATCAACTGCGCGTCTTCGACGTTGCGCAGGGTGACGCCATGCTGCGCCAGCATCACGGCGTTGAACTTGATGTTGAAACCGATCTTCAGAATGCCCGCTGATTCCAACAGCGGCTTCAGTGCGGCCAGCGCGTCGCCCGGCTTGATCTGGTCGGGCGCAAGGCCGGCGTCGAACAGCCCGGAGCCTCCGCCGGACTGTTTGTGGGCGAGCGGAATGTACGCGGCGTCGTTCGGTCCCAGCGCCAGCGCAATGCCACAGATATCGGCCTGCATCGGATCATCAATATTGGCCTGCGCGTCGATCGCGAAGTGTCCGACGTCATGCGCGCGTGCGATCCATGCCTTGAGCTGATCGAGGCTGCGAATGGTCTGGTACTTGGTGCGATCGACCGGAATTTTTCGCGCGGCCTCGGCGCGCGCCGCGGCGAGCGAAATCGGCGTGCCCTTCGGGCTCGCGGCCTTGTCCTGCTTGTCGGCCCCCGGCTTTGCCGTAGCGGGCGGGCTGGCAAAGAGGTCGCCGGTAGCGCCGCCGGCCGCCCTGGCCGTGGCGGGTACGGCAGCACTCTTGCTGGCGGCATCGGCTTCCACGTCGGACGGATCGATCTGCGAATAGTCTGCAACGCGGCGGGTGAGGGTGGAGAACTCCATCGCCTTGAGGAACGCGACCAGTTTTCGCGCATCGGGCTCGTGTACCGCAAGATCGTCGAGCGGCACGTCGAGCGCGACCTTGTCGTCGAGCAGCACCAACTGCCGCGAGATCCGCGCCTTCTCGGCGTTCTCGATCAGCGCCTCGCGCCGCTTCGGCTGCTTGATCTCGCCGGCGCGGAACAGCAATTGCTCGAGGTCGCCATACTCGACGATCAATTGCGCCGCGGTCTTGATGCCGATGCCAGGTACACCCGGCACGTTGTCGGTGGAATCGCCCGCCAGCGCCTGTACCTCGACCACCTTCTCCGGCGGCACGCCGAATTTTTCGATCACCTCGGCAATGCCGATGCGGCGGTCCTTCATGGTGTCGTACATCACGACCTTGTCGGTCACGAGCTGCATCAGATCCTTGTCTGACGAGACGATGGTGGTGGTGGCGCCGCGCTCGCCCGCGATCCTTGCATAGGTCGCGATCAGATCGTCGGCCTCGAAGCCGCCCTGCTCGAGGCAGGGCAGGTCGAAGGCACGCACGGCGTCGCGGATCAGCGCGAATTGCGGGATCAGGTCGTCCGGCGCCGGTGGCCGGTGCGCCTTGTAATCGGGGTAAAGCTTGTTGCGGAACGTGATCTCGGATTTGTCGAAGATGATCGCCAGATGGGTCGGCCGGTTGTCCTCGGGCATGTCGCGCAGCAGCTTCCACAGCATGTTGCAGAACCCGAGCACGGCATTGACCTGCAGCCCGTCAGATTTGCGGTTCAGCGGCGGCAGCGCGTGATAGGCGCGGAAGATGTAGGAGGAACCGTCGACCAGAAAGACATGGTCGCCCTTGCCCGGAACTTTGGCGGGCGCCTTGGTCTGAGACTTGGTCTCGGACTTGGCATCAGCCTTGGCTGCGGCTTTGGCGGGGGCGGGTTTGTCGGCTTTGGGGGCTGTTCTCGGCATGGCCGAAACTTAGGGATTTTTGCGCGGATTGACAGCCTCGGCGGGCGATTTTCCACGCTGTCATCAGCTGCCAATTCTCGTCGTCCCTGCGAACGCAGGGACCCATAATCCCGGAGAGTTAGTTTTGTACCGGGCTGGAGAGGCAGCAAAATTCAACCGCGGAGAGCGGTGGCTATGGGTCCCTGCGTTCGCAGGGACGACGATAGAATTACTCCGCCGCCTGCAACACCGGGGCTGCCTTTTTCGGCGCGATCCAGAACGCGCCGGGGCGATCGAACAGGAAGTTGGCATGCAGCGCCAGCGCCAGCCGCCAGATCGCCAGCGCGCCGACGACGCCTGCGACGGTGACGATCAGCGAGATCGTGCCGACGTCGAGGAGCCCACTGCGTAGCAGCAGCGCCCTTGTCGCCGCCATCGGCAGGAAGAAGGCGAGATAGATCACGATCGAATGCTCGCCGCAAAAACGCAGGAAATTCAGCCAGCGCATTCGCGCCAAAAGCGTGCCCATCACGATGATGGCGCCGGCGCCGGCAAATCCCAGTGCGAGCGAGACCAGCGGCAAGTCGCTGTAGCCCGCAATGACCAGGCCGCCATTTATCATGGCCCACAATGCCAGACCCGCGAGCGCCAGTGCGGGCTGCGCCCGCGCGCGATCCGACACGGCGAAGACGTAGGAAGCCAGCCAATAACCCGCATAGAAATAGACGAAGCGCGCGCAGAATTCGTCGATCACGGTCCAGCCGGTCGCGACATGCGCCATTTCCAGCAACGCGGCTGCGGCAAAGATCACTGGCGGAGGCGCGCTGCGTGTCAGTTTTGTGACGACGAAGAAGATCGGCAGCAGATAGATGAACCACAGCGTGCCGAACGGCTCGATGAAGGATTCCAGATACAGATAGCCGACATGTGCCCAACCGGTCCCGGCGGCGAAAGACGGCGCCTTGAAACCGAACTGGATCGTCACCCACAGCACGTAGAAATAGACGAAATGCACCACCTTGCGGTCCAGGTACGTCCGCCAGTCGCGGTCGATCACGACCGCCAGGAACAGGCCTGAAATCAGGAAGAAATCCGGCATCCGGAACGGCTTGGCGAACATGACCAACCAATGCATGAAGCCGGTTTGGCCCGCTGCCGCCTCAACCCCCAGCACCGAATGCATCATCACGACCATGACGATGCAGATGCCCTTGGCATAGTCGACCCAGTCCACGCGTCCGGCCACGAAAGACGTGGCGCGTTCGGCGACAGGCAATGTGCCGTTTGGTGTCATGGCTGTCCTGTTTTGGTCCGTTGGAGCCGCATCATCGGCCCGATCCGTTGCTTTCTCCTTTATTCATACAAATGACATGCCGGTTTCTTGCCGGTTTCTTTGCCGGTTCTTGCCGTTCTCCGGCGCTTTTCCGGTTTCCCCTTTGCCGCCAAATGCTTTAAGAGGCGGGCAGAATCCGAACCGTCGCTAACCATCAAAAACAGGCTGTTTTCCATGCGAATTGCCATGATTGGCACGGGCTATGTGGGGCTGGTATCCGGCGCCTGCTTTGCCGATTTCGGTCACCAGGTTACCTGCGTGGACAAGGACGGCGACAAGATCGCCGCGCTTCGGCGCGGTGAGATCCCGATTTTCGAGCCTGGGCTCGACACGCTGGTGGCTTCCAATGTGAAGGCCAAACGACTGGATTTCACCACCGATCTGAGCGCCCCGGTCGCCGAAGCGGACGCCGTGTTCATCGCGGTCGGCACGCCGTCGCGGCGCGGCGATGGTCACGCGGATTTGAGCTACGTGCACGCCGCCGCGCGCGAGATCGCCGCGGTGCTCAAGGGCTTTACGGTCGTGGTCACCAAATCGACGGTGCCGGTCGGCACCGGCGACGAGGTCGAGCGGCTGATCCGCGAGGTCAATCCGTCAGCTGACGTGGTGGTGGCGTCCAATCCGGAATTTCTGCGCGAGGGCGCGGCGATCCGCGATTTCAAATTCCCCGACCGTATCGTGGTCGGCACCTCGGACGAGCGCGGGCGCAAGGTGCTCGGCGATATCTATCGGCCGTTGTCGCTCAACCAGGCGCCGCTGATGTTCACGGCGCGGCGCACCGCGGAGCTGATCAAATACGCCGCCAATGCTTTCCTCGCCACCAAGATCACCTTCATCAACGAGATCGCGGATCTTTCGGAAAAGGTCGGCGCCGACGTGCAGGAAGTCGCGCGCGGCATCGGGCTGGACAACCGCATCGGCGCGAAATTTTTGCATGCCGGCCCCGGCTTCGGCGGCTCGTGCTTCCCGAAGGACACCCGCGCGCTGGTGAAGATCGCGCTCGATCACGACGTGCAGCTGCGCATCGTCGAAGCCGTGCTTGGGGTCAACGACAACCGCAAGCGCGCGATGGCGCGCAAGGTGTCGAACGCGGCCGGTGGCAGCCTGCGTGGCAAGACGGTCGCGGTGCTCGGCCTCACCTTCAAGCCCGACACCGACGACATGCGCGAGGCGCCCTCGCTTCCGCTCATCACCGGGCTGCTCGACATGGGCGCCAAGGTCCGCGCCCACGATCCGGTCGGCATCGAGCAGGCGCGCAAGGAATTGCCCGATATCGAATATTGCGAAGACCCTTATGACTGCCTGCGCGGCGCTGACGCCATGGTTGTCGTGACCGAATGGGTGCAATACCGCACCCTCGACCTGGAGCGCGTGAAGCGCGAGATGGCCAAGCCGGTCGTGGTGGATCTGCGCAACATCTATCGCCCCGAGGACATGGCGGCGCACGGCTTCACCTATGACAGCGTGGGGCGGGGCTCCGAGACGGTGGGTTGATGGCGCTTTCTTCCCTTCTCCCCTTGTGGGAGAAGGTGGCGCGTAGCGCCGGATGAGGGGTCTGTATCCGCGGATAGAACCCCTCACCCGTCTTCGCTGCGCGAAGCCACCCTCTCCCACAGGGGGAGAGGGGAAGTACCAGGCCGAGCCGTAATTGCCCCGCAGCTTCGACACGCCACTTCCGATCGACGTCGTGCTCGACGAGCTGGCGCGCACGCTGACGGACAATAATGCCGCGGTGCTGGTGGCCCCGCCGGGCGCCGGCAAGACCACGCGGGTGCCGCTGGCGCTGCTGGACGCGCCCTGGCTCAAGGGCAAGAAGATCATCATGCTGGAGCCGCGGCGGATCGCGGCGCGCGCCAGTGCGGAACGGATGGCGCGGACGCTCGGCGAACGCGCGGGCGAGACCGTCGGCTATCGCGTGCGCTTCGGCTCGAAGATATCGCGCGCGACCCGGATCGAGGTCGTCACCGAGGGGATTTTCTCGCGCCAGATTCTCGATGATCCCGAACTGGGCGGCGTTGCTGCGGTGCTGTTCGACGAATTCCACGAACGCTCGCTCGATGCAGATCTGGGCCTGGCGCTGGCGCGCGATGCGCAGACCGGTCTGCGCGAGGATTTGCGCATCCTCGTGATGTCGGCGACGCTCGACGGTGCGCGGGTCGGCAAACTCTTGGGCGATGCTCCGGTGGTCGCCAGTGAAGGCCGCGCCTTTCCGGTGGAGACGCGCTATCTCGGCCGCAAGGCCGATGCGCCGCTGGAGCGGCAGATGGCGGATGCGATCGCAACCGCGCTGCGCGCCGATCCCGGTTCGGTGCTGGCGTTCCTGCCGGGCGCCGCCGAAATCCGCCGCACGCAGAATTTTCTCGGCGAACGGGTCCATGATGCGAGCGTCGAGATCGTGCCGCTGTACGGTGCGCTCGATGCCGCCGTGCAGGACCGCGCCATTCAGCCGGCGCCCAAGGGGCAGCGCAAGGTGGTGCTGGCCACCTCGATTGCCGAGACGTCGCTGACCATTGAAGGCGTTCGGATTGTCGTCGATTCCGGCATGGCGCGGGTCCCGCGCTATGAGCCGGACATCGGCCTGACCCGGCTGGAAACCGTGCGTGCCTCGCGCGCCGCGGTCGATCAGCGCCGCGGCCGCGCCGGCCGCACCGAACCCGGCGTATGTTACCGGCTGTGGGACGAGCCGCAGACGGCATCGCTCGCCGCCTACACGCAGCCTGAAATTCTCTCGGCCGACCTGTCCTCGCTGGTGCTCGACCTCGCGCAATGGGGCGTGCGCGATCCCGCGACATTGGCGTTCCTCGATCCGCCGCCGGCGCCTGCGTTGAAGGAGGCCAACAGTCTTCTTTCCGAACTCGGCGCGCTCGACGGCGACGGCCGGATCACCGCGGAGGGCAAGAGCCTGCGCGCGCTGGCGTTGCCGCCGCGGCTGGCGCGCATGATCGTGGATTCGCATCGCGCAGGCGCGGGCGAGGAGGCCGCCGATATCGCCGCTGTTCTGACCGAGCGCGGTCTCGGCGGCGACAGCGTCGATCTCGATCACCGGCTGGATCAATTCCGCCGCGACCGTTCACCGCGAGCCGCCAGCGCGCGCAGCCTGGCGCAGCGCTGGGCTTCGCAAGTGGCGGCCGAAGCGCCGGCTTCGTCCGCGCAAGCGGACGGCGACCTGAGCACCGGCGTCATGCTGGCCTTTGCCTTCCCCGACCGGGTCGCCCGCAACCGGGGCAACGGCAGTTTTGTGCTCGCCAATGGCCGGGGTGCGGCCGTGGAGCAGACTTCGTCGCTGGCGCGCGCGCCCTACATCGCGGTTGCCGAACTGACCGGCACCGCCGCACAGGGCCGCATTCTGCTGGCGGCGCCGATCGCGCAGGAAGAGATCGAACTGCGCTTCGCCGACCAGATCGAGAACGCCGAGGAGATCACGTTCGATCGTGGCGCGATGGCGCTCCGTGCGCGGCGCAAGCGCAGCCTGCACGCCATCACGCTGTCGGAGGCGCCGATGGCGCTGCAGCCCTCGGCGGAAACCGCGAAAACATTTGCGGCCGGATTGGTCGCGGCCGGGCTCGACAAATTGCCGTGGTCGAAATCCCTGAAGCAATGGCGCGACCGCGTCATGTTCCTGCGCAAGGCGGAAGGTGAAAGCTGGCCTGATCTGTCCGACGACGCGCTCGCTGCCACAAGCGAGGCGTGGCTAGAGCCCGTTCTCTACGACAAGACGTCGCTGAAAGACTTGTCATCAGGCGATCTCTCGGACGCGCTGATGTCGCTATTGCCGTGGGATCTGCGCGCGCGGCTGGAGCGCGAGGCGCCGACCCATTTCGAAGCGCCGACCGGCACCATGCTGGCGATCGATTATGAAGCCGAGCAGGGGCCGACGATTGCCGTGCGGCTGCAGGAATTGTTCGGGCTCAACAGCCATCCCTCGATCGCCAAGGGCGCGGTGCCGCTGGTGCTGGAACTGCTGTCGCCGGCGCAGCGGCCGGTGCAGGTGACGCGCGATTTGCCCGGGTTCTGGCGCGGCAGTTACGCCGCCGTGCGTTCCGACCTGCGCGGCCGCTATCCCCGGCATCCCTGGCCGGAAGACCCGGCCAATGCCTTGCCGACGCGACGGGTCAAACCGCGGGGGACGTGAAGGGCGCAATTGCGCGCTTTCGTTAACACTTCACTCATCCTTTTCGCCAAAATGGCAGCCTCGGCCGGCGTTGTTAGTCGCGGCTTGGCCGGCGCCGTGGTGTTATTGGCGATCTCGCCAAATTGTAGCGTATCGAGTGTGGCGTCATGCGTAACCTGATGATCTTCGCCGCCATTCTGGTCGGCCTCGGCGGCTTCATGGGACAGATGGCGGACAAGATCGCGCCGACGCTGGCGGCCGCCAATGCCAAGCCACAGAAGATCGAAGCGGCGACGGTCGCGCAGGCCAGCAGCCGCAGCCTCAGCATTCCCAGAGACGCCCGAGGGCATTTCCAGACCGATGGCCGGATCGACGGCCAGCGCGTCGATTTCATGGTCGATACCGGCGCCTCGCTGGTGGCGCTGAACGAGAAGTCCGCGGCGCGGTTCGGCCTGCGTCCCTCGCGCGGCGATTACAACGCGACCGTCACCACCGCCAACGGCACCATCAAGGCCGCACGCGCCCGGATTGCCATGATTGACCTCGGCGGGATCGTGGTGCGCGACGTCGACGCCATGGTGCTGCCCGACGAAGCCCTTTCGGAAAATCTCCTTGGCCTGTCGTTCCTGTCGAAGCTGAAACGCTTCGAATACGCCAATGGCCGACTGGTGCTGGAGCAATAGGCGTGCCGTTTTTCGGCGGGTCGGCCTCTCCCGGACGGTCCGGCGGCGTGCTATATTCCGTCCATGAACAGTTCCGAAGCCCTTGAAACTTTGCGTCGCTCCGAACAAGCCCTGCGTGGGCGTGGCGTGAAGCATGCTGCCCTGTTCGGCTCGGTGGCTCGGGGGGACAATCGCTCCGATAGCGACATCGACATCATGATCGAAATCGATCCGGATGCCCGCGTCACGGTTTTCGATTATGTCGATATCAAAGAATACATTGCCAAGCTCTTTGATCAACGGGTTGATGTTGTGAACCGCGAAGGCCTCAAATCCTACGTCCGTCCGGCGGTGACGGCCGACGTTATCTATGCCTTCTGACCGCACGGACAGCGCGCTCCGCGACATCCTGCATCATATCGAGTTGGCGACGCAGTTCGTCGAGGGCTTAGACCGCGACACGTTCAAGGCGGACTTGCGATCCGTCTATGCCGTTACGCGCTGTCTGGAGATCATATCCGAAGCATCACGACGCTTGCCGGACGAAATAAAAGCCCGATACCCCGAAATAGCCTGGAAGCAGATGGCGGGAGCGGGCAACGTTTATCGTCACGACTACGAAGATGTTGTCGCGCAATTTATCTGGGACACTATCGCGCACTCGCTGCCGCCCTTGAGAGCCGCGATTGAGAAAGAAATTACCGGTTAATGGGACTGATTTCGCTCAACGGCCGACAGTAACCACCAAATCTGCCGCAATTAATCGCCAAAAGCCGCTAATCCCGCCTTCCGCTGCAGTCAGGCTTTCGCTAAGCCTGCGGCGCTGCCCTTCTATGTCTCAAGAGGCCATCCCCCATGTTTCCGAAGCCGAAATCCGTGCTGGTTCCGAATACCTATGCCTATGAATCCGAGCCGATGGTGAAGGCGACGGGTTTTCGCGAATATGACGCGCGCTGGCTGTTCGGCAAGGAAATCAACCTGATGGGCATTCAGGCGCTGGGCATGGGGCTCGGCGCGCTGATCGCGGAGCGCGGCATCAAGCAGGAGATCGTCACCGGGCACGATTTCCGCGGCTATTCGGCCTCGATCAAATACGCGCTGATTTCGGGCCTGATGGCGGCGGGCTGCAAGGTGCACGACATCGGGCTCGCGGTGACGCCGATGGCCTATTTCGCGCAGTTCGACCTCGACGTGCCCTGCGTCGCGATGGTCACCGCGTCGCATAACGACAATGGCTGGACCGGCGTCAAGATGGGCGCCAACCGTCCGCTGACCTTCGGTCCCGACGAGATGACGCGGCTGAAGGAAATCGTGCTCAACGCCGACTTCAAGAACAAGGCCGGCGGCTCCTATCAATTCCACGAGAATTTTCCGGCGCGCTACATCGCCGACCTGACACAGCGCCCGAAGCTGAAGCGCAAGCTGAAGGTCGTGGTCGCCTGCGGCAACGGCACCGCGGGCGCGTTCGCGCCGCAGGTGATGGAAGCGATCGGCTGCGAGGTGATCCCGCTCGATACCGAGCTTGATCACACCTTTCCGAAATACAATCCGAACCCCGAAGACATGGAGATGCTGCACGCGATCCGCGACGCGGTGCTGAAGCACAAGGCCGATGTCGGCCTCGGCTTCGACGGCGACGGAGACCGTTGCGGCGTGGTCGACAATACCGGGGAAGAAATCTTTGCCGACAAGGTCGGCGTGATGCTGGCGCGCGACATGTCGGCGATCCACAAGGATGCGCTGTTTGTGGTCGACGTGAAATCGACCGGACTTTTCGTCACCGATCCCGTGCTGCAGAAGCAGGGCGCCAAAACCGAGTATTGGAAGACCGGCCATTCCTACATGAAGCGCCGCACCAACGAGCTTGGCGCGCTGGCGGGCTTCGAAAAATCCGGGCATTTCTTCTTCAACAAGCCGTTCGGCCGCGGCTATGACGACGGCCTGGTTTCGGCGATCGCGATCTGCGAGATGCTCGATCGCGCCACCGGCAAGTCGATGGCGGATCTGAAGGACGCGCTGCCGAAAACCTGGTCGTCGCCGACGATGTCGCCGCACTGCGCCGACGAGACCAAATACGGCGTCGTCGATGCCGTGGTGAAGCATTTCGAGGCGATGCAGAACAAGGGCGAGAAGGTCGCGGGCCAAAAGATCCGCGATCTCGTCACCGTCAACGGCGTGCGCGTCACCGTCGAAGACGGCAGCTGGGGCCTGGTGCGGGCGTCTTCCAACAAGCCGGAGCTGGTGGTGGTGGTCGAGAGCCCCGTTGCCGAGCAGCGGATGCACGACATGTTCGAGGCAATGAATGTGGTGCTGCGCACCCATCCCGAAGTCGGCGAGTACAATCAGACGATTTGAGGGTTTAGCTCGCCCCGCCCACAACTGTCGTACCCCGCGAAAGCGGGGTATCCAGTACGCCGCGGCTTCTCCAATGAATCTCGACGTCGGTGGAATACTGGGTTACCCGGTCAAGCCGGGTAACGACAGCTGCCCTACGCCGCGTGAAGCGAGCCGAGGAAGCTGTCGACCTCGGATTTCAGCCGGCCCGACTGCGACGACAGGCCATTCGCGGCATCGAGCAACCGTTCCGTCCCGCGGCCGGCTTCATCGGAAGCCCGGCTGACGCTTAGGATGCTGTCGTTGACATCCCTTGTGCTATCAGCGGCCTGCTGCACGTTCCCGGCGATTTCGCGCGTGGCGGCACCCTGCTGATCGACCGCGGCGGCGATTCCGCTTGAGATCTCGTCGATCTCGGCGATGGTGCCGCTGATCACCTGGATGGCGTTGACGGCCTCGCCGGTGGCGGTCTGGATGGCTTGAATCTGCGCGGAAATTTCCTCCGTCGCCTTCGCGGTCTGATTGGCCAGCGCCTTGACCTCGCTCGCCACCACCGCAAATCCCCGGCCATGTTCGCCGGCGCGGGCGGCTTCGATCGTGGCGTTCAGCGCCAGCAAATTGGTCTGGCTGGCGATGCTCTGGATCAGCGTCACCACTTCGCCGATCTTCTGGGTGCCGGCGGCCAGCCCCTCGACCACGGCGTTGGTGCGGCGCGCCTCTTCGGCGGCCTTGTTGGCGATCTCGGCGGAACGCGTCACCTGCTGGGCGATGCTGTTGATCGAAGCCGCGAGCTCTTCGGTTGCCGATGCCACCGTTTCCACGTTTGCCGAGGCCTGCGTCGATGCCGCGGCGACCGTGGCGGTCTGCCGCGAGGTTTCAGCGTTGCTGTCGCTCATCGAAGCCGACAGGCCCTGCATCTCGCTGGCGGCCATGGCGACGGCCTCGACGACGCCACTGATCCTGCGCTCGAAGCCGGCGGACAGTTCGCGCCTTGCGGCATCACGGTCGCGCTTGGCTTGCTCGGCCATGTTGCGGTCGGCGGTGGCGCGCGCTTCGGCAGCGCTTGCCGCATCGGCCTCCGCGGTCTTCTGTGCCGCCATTTCGAACAAATGGGTGACCGTGGTCGTGAGCCAGATCAACACGCCTGCCTCGATAAGGAGGATGACGGCGTGGAGAACGACGCGGCCAAAGTCGGAGCCGCCGGGATAGACCGCTGCCGGCAGCAGGAAGTTCAGCGTCAGGTGGTGCAGCGCGACAGCCACCGTACCGATGACGATCGGCCGGTAGTCGCAATAGGCGACCAGACAGGCCAATGCTGCGAAGAAGTACATGTGCATGTCGACCTGCCAGCGATGTCCCGCAAGCTGGAAGACAAACATGGCGACATCGGCCATCAACGCGACGGCAACGATCAGGCGGGTGGAAAGTCCGTTGCCCGACACGCGCCACGACACGGTCGCGGCCAGCGCCATTGCGGCCATGAATGCGGCCGGTACCAGCCAGTCGGCATCGCGCGCCATGCCGATGACGAGCGCGATCGGAACATGCAGCCAGAGCACCGCGAGCAGTATCTTGCTGGCTGTTTCGCGCAGGATTACCAGGTCTTCGCTTTCGAAGGTCATTCCCAGCTCCGAAATTGCAGGTCGTGAAGTACGCGTCTATTTCGCGAAGCAGGCCGCGATCGCCTGCGGGTCCATGGTCAGCCAGGCGCCTGCTTTGTGCAGTTGTGTCAGCCCGTCATTGTCGTCCGGTCGCACGATCAGAAGGGCCGGAACGGCGGTCGTCCTGACGATGGCGGCGTTGGCGGACGCGGTAGCAATGAAGGCTTGCCGGTCGCTCCACCAGGGCGGGAAGGCCACCGCCACGACCTCGGCGCCGGTCCTGACCTGCAACGACAGTGCTGCGATTCCGATCCAGCTCGCGATCAGCAGCGCGGCAGCGTTCAGCCAGACAGGCCGTCGGGTCGTTGGAGTGATTTCCCCCCGCTCCATCACAAGACAGTATCGTGACGAAGCTAACGGCGCGTAAACCTTCAGCCTAGGGTAGCGTTGTCGCGGCGCAATATCGGTCGGCGGTTACGCCGCCGGCACCGGCAGTGCGGTGACCGACTTGATCTTCTCCATCGCAAAGCGCGAGGTCACGTTCTTCAGCGGCACGGCGCTGATCAGCTTCTTGTAGAACACGTCGTAGCTCGCCATGTCGGCGACCACCACGCGCAGCATGTAGTCGACGTCGCCCGCCATCCGGTAGAATTCCATCACCTCGGGCATGGCGCTGACGGCGCTGGCGAAGGTCTTCAGCCAGGCCTCGGAATGGTCGGAACTTTCGACCGAGACGAACACGGAAATGCCGAGCCCGATCTTGTTCTGGTCGACCAGCGCAACCCGGCGCAGGATCACCCCGTCGGCCTCTAGCCGCTGGATGCGCTTCCAGCACGGCGTCGAGGACAGCCCGACCCGATCACCGATCTCGGCGACCGACAGCGAGGCGTCCTCCTGCAGCACCGTCAGGATTTTGCGGTCAATGGCGTCGAGGCGGCGATTGGCTTCGTGAAGCTGGACGGCAATGTCGGTCATGAGAAGAATGTTCCATGAATGAGGCTTTCATTCCTCATATATAGAAAATTCTTCTATAGCAAGCCTATCTTATTGGCCACGCGAGGCCGGACTGGTACTTTGCCCTTGGCTCAAAAGCTCTTCAACTTCAATGCGTTGCGGCGCTGCAAAGGCGCCGCCTAAGCGGGTGCATTTCAGGGCCGCGGCAGCCGAGGCAAACCGAAGCGCCTGACGCAGTTCCTGCCCCTCGGTGATCGCGAGCGCGAAGGCGCCGTGGAACACGTCGCCGGCGCCCAGGGTGTCCACCGTGTGGACCGGGAACGCCGGGGTTTCCTGGATGGCCTGATTCTCGTCGAGCCAGATGGTGCCGCGCGCACCGCGGGTCCCCGCCAGGAACGACTTGGTCAGTTTGGCGATCTTCTTCAGCGCCTGGGCGTCGTCGGCGACATCAGCGGTCTCCTGCAGCGGCTCGCTCGAGAACACCAGATGCGAAGACGCATTGAGCAAGCCCTCGCGCAGCGACATAGCGCGGTCGACGTCGACGATCACGGGGATGCCGCGCCGTTGCGCCTCGGCGCAGAGATCGGTGCAGAATTCAGCGCAACGGCTCTCGGTGAGAATGGCGGCGCAATCGTCCAGCAGCGTGTCGAAGTCGGGCAATTTCACCTTCCACAGCTCCGGATCGCGGAAGGTCACGATGGTGCGCTCGCCGGAAGGATCGATCATGACAGCCGAGATCGGCGTCACCAGGCCCGGCATGTGGATGAGATGTTTCGTCTCGATGCCCTCATGCGCCATCTGATCGAAGATGAATCGAGCAGATGTTTCCTTGGCATCGCCCATCGGCCCGCAGATCGAGGCGCGGCCACCGAGCCTGACGATGCCGATCGCGCCATTGAGCGCGTTGCCGCCGCAGATCTCGTCGAATGCGGTGGCGTTCTCCTTGGAGCCGCGCCCAGGAACAGCTGGCGTATGAAAGGTCAGGTCGCGCACCGGCATGCCGATGCACAGGATCCGCGGCGGGGTTTTCGGCGCTTTATCTTGAAAGTTCATACCGGAATCCGTCATGCCGGCTCCGCCATATGCCGGAACCCAGAAGAGAGTCCGGGGGTAATGATTTGGCCCATGTGTGAGTTCCCGCTATGCGCTCGAGTCGGTTCCCCCATGCACCCAGCGGCCGATCAAATGGTGAGCGATCGCGAACGGATGCGCGGCAAACATGCCGTCGGGATGTGTGCGGCTGTGCATCAGGGCCACTTCGTCGCGAGTGAACCAGCGCGCATCCTCCAGTTCGGCCTTGTCGACCACGATTTCGTCCGAGGTTGCGCGCGCGGCGCATCCGATCATCAGCGACGACGGGTAGGGCCATGGCTGCGTCATGTAATAGGTCACGTCGGTGCAGTGAATCCCGGATTCTTCGAAAATCTCGCGCCGGACCGCGTCCTCGATGGTTTCGGCGACCTCGACGAAACCCGCCAGGCACGACCACATCCCCGGCAAAAACTGCTTCTGCCGTCCGAGCAGGCATCTGTCGCCATGAGTGACCAGCATGATCACGACCGGATCGGTGCGCGGAAAATGTTCGGCCTTGCAGTTCGGACAGTCGCGCTTCCAGCCGCCCTCCTTCATCGCGGTGCGGGTGCCGCAATTGGCGCAATAGCCATGGCGCTGGTGCCAAGTCACCATCGATTTCGCCGTCGCGATCGCCGAGAGCTGTTCGGTCGGCACCGCGCCCTGCATCACCATGCCGCGCAGCTCGGTGACCGCGACATCGTCGCGCGTCAGCAGCTTTTCCACCGCCGCCGCGGCGATGCCCATGCCGAAAACAGGTGCACCGTCGCGCAGGCCCAAAAAGATCGTGCCGGGATTGGCGCCCAGTTTTACGGCCTCGTCGACGCTGAGCAGGACGCGAGAGCCGCCGGCCTCCTGCCGCACCACCAGCGAGTCGCGGTAGATCACATAGGCGCCGGCGTCGCGGTGGCTTTCCAGCGCGAACAGTTTCTCGTCATTGCTGCGCAGATGCGCGGCGCGGTCGAGAATGTGAGTAACGAAAGCCGGCTTGCCGAGCGGAAACGAATCGAAAATTGACATGAATTCAACCTAGCCAAATCTTGCGGCGGAGCGCGCTGATGAAATTCTGGACTTCCTCGGCGTCATGCGCCAGTGGCGGCATCACGCCCCAGACCGGCCGCGGCCAGGCGGCGTCGCTGGTGCGGCGTGCGACGACGTGAACATGGAGCTGTGGCACCAGATTGCCCAGTGCCGCGATATTGAGCTTGTCGCATTTGGTGATCTCTTTGAGGGCACGGGCGACGCGGGAAACTTCCGTCATCAACTGCGCCTGGGCTACCTCGTCGAGATCGATGATTTCCACCGCCCCCTCGCGGCGCGGCACCAACAGCAGCCACGGATAATGCGCGTCCTTGATGACCAGCACCCGGCACAGCGGCAGGTCGCCGATGTCGATGGTGTCTTTCTGGAGTTGGGAGTGCAGCGACCAGGCGGCGTCAGCAGACATTAGGGGTTCCCGAATGCCCAATACGTGTCGGGCTTAAATTGGGCCTTCCTTGGGGCACCGGTCTGGCTTCTTACCAAGGTGTCATCATCCGCGAAAGCGGATGATCCAGTACCCCGCAGCTTCTCGATTATCGATAGGCCGGAGTTTACTGGATACCCCGCTTTCGCGGGGTATGACAGCCGACACCCCGCTTGCTTTCCGGCCCTTTTGGCCCCAAATAAGGACCGGGAGATTGGCGGTGGACGAGCCACTCGCCAACCGGGTCAGGTCCGGAAGGAAGCAGCCCTAACGAGGTCCGGATCGGGTCGCTCGTCAGTCTCCTACCTGTTTTTCGAGCGAATCGCGCTGAAAGCGGCGAGGCCGCCTTTGGCGCTTGATTCCTCTTCCGTTCCGCAAGCCGGCCTTGAGAGACAATCAATTGCGGATCGACCGATGAGTGATGCTGGCGCTCCCCCCGACAATGCAGACGGTCTGCCCGAGGCCGGAAAGCCCTACCGGGTTCTGGCGCGCAAATACCGCCCCTCCAGTTTCGAGGACCTGATCGGCCAGGAGGCCATGGTCCGCACCGTTTCGAATGCGTTCGAAACGGGGCGAATCCCGCAGGCCTGGATTCTGACCGGGGTGCGCGGGGTCGGCAAAACCACCACGGCGCGAATTCTCGCCCGCGCGCTCAATTACGAAATGGCTGACGGCTCGGTGAAGGGGCCGGCGATCCAGATGCCGACGCTCGGCGTGCACTGCCAGGCGATCATGGAAAGCCGGCACATGGACGTGCTGGAAATGGACGCGGCGTCCCATACCGGCGTCGACGATGTCCGCCAGATCAATGACAGCGTGCGCTATGCGCCGGCGAGCGCGCGCTACAAGGTCTACATCATCGACGAAGTCCACATGCTGTCGACGGCCGCCTTCAACGCGTTCCTGAAGACGCTGGAGGAGCCGCCGGAGCACGCCAAGTTCGTGTTCGCGACCACCGAAATCCGCAAAGTCCCGGTCACGGTGCTGTCGCGCTGCCAGCGTTTTGACCTCCGCCGCGTCGAGGCCGATGTGCTGATGGGGCACCTGTCCAACATCGCAACCAAAGAGGGCGTCGAGGTCGAGCCCGAGGCGCTCGGCATCATCGCGCGCGCCGCCGAAGGCTCGGTGCGCGATTCGCTGTCGCTGTTCGATCAGGCGATCGCGCATGCGGCCGGCACCGTGCGCGCCGACGCGGTGCGGCAGATGCTCGGACTCGCCGACCGCACGCGCGTGATTGATTTGTTTGAATCGCTGGCGCGCGGCGACATCGCCAGCGCCTTCAAGGAATTCCGCGAACAGTATGATGTCGGCGCCGATCCGGTCGTGGTGCTGTCCGATCTCGCCGAGTTCGTCAATTTCGTCACCCGCGTGAAAGTCGTGCCGGCCACCGCCGACAACGTCGCCTATGGCGAAACCGAGCGCGTGCGTGCCCGCGATTTTGCGGCCAAATTGTCGATGCGGGTGCTGTCGCGGATGTGGCAGATGCTCCTTAAAGGCATCGCCGAGGTGCAGACCGCGACACGGCCGGCCGCTGCCGCCGAAATGGTGCTGGTGCGCATCGCCTATGTCGCCGACATGCCGACGCCGGACGAAGCGATCAGGATGCTCGAACAAAACGGCGGCGGCTCGCCGGTCGTTTCGGCAAGTGCTGCGCCCTCGCGCGCGGCGCCGGCTTCGACCGTGTCTTCCATGTCGTCAGCGCCGATGCGCGCGCCCACGGTACAGAGGTCCGGCGCCGAGGCGTCCGCGCGCCCGCAAATGGCGGCGCCCGCGCCGGAGGCGCAGTCCGCGCCCGCTTTGCGAATCTCCAGTTTTGCGCAGCTCGTCGCGCTGGCCGGCGAGAAGCGCGATCTGCTGATCAAGGCGGCACTCGAGGCCGACATGCGCCTCGTGCGCCTGGAGGATGGGCGGCTGGAAGTCGCGCTGGAGCGCCACGCGGCGCGGGCGCTGGTCAGCGATCTCTCCCGCAAGCTGGAACTATGGACCGGCCGGCGCTGGACCGTGATCGTCTCCAACGAGACCGGCCAGCCGACGGTTCGTTCGCAGAACGAGCATGCGAAGAACGAACATGCGCGGGCCGCGGAGGCCGATCCGCGCGTGCAGGAAGTGCTGGCCCGGTTCCCGGGCGCCAAAGTCGTCGAGGTGCGCAAGCTTGCCGCCGAGCCGCCGGAAACCGACGCGATCGGTGAGGACCCGGCCGAGCGTTCGGACAGCGACGACGATTGATCGATATCTTGAGAGAACGCACCGAAGGAAAACCAAATGGCTGATTTTCTCGGCATGATGAAGCAGGCGGCGCAGCTGCAATCCAAGATGCAGGCGATGCAGGAAGAACTCGGCAATGTCGAAGTCGAGGGTATTTCCGGCGGCGGCATGGTTGCCGTGCGGATGACCGCGAAGATGGAAGTGAAGGGCGTCAAGATCGATCCGTCGCTGATGAAGGCGGAAGACCGCGAAATCCTCGAAGACCTGCTGGTGACCGCGCATAACGACGCCCGGCGCAAGGCGGAAACCGCGATGCAGGAAAAGATGCAGGCGCTGACCGGCGGGCTCGGCCTGCCGCCAGGGCTTGGTCTTACCTGAAGCCTTGGTCTTACCTGAAGTCTTGGTCTTAACTGAAATGCTTGGTCTCACCTGAAATGGCTACTGCGGTTGCCGGCCCTGAAATCGAACGTCTGATCCAGCTCCTGGCGCGGCTGCCGGGGCTTGGGCCGCGTTCGGCGCGGCGCGCGGCGCTGCATCTGATCAAGAAGCGCGAAGCGCTGATGACGCCGCTCGCCGGCGCGCTGCAGGTGGCGATTGAAAAGATCCAGGTCTGCAAGACCTGCGGCAATATCGATACGCAAAATCCCTGCACGGTCTGTACCGATCCGCGGCGCGATCCCACCACCATCGTCGTGGTCGCCGACGTCGCGGATTTGTGGGCGCTGGAGCGGGCCAATGCGACCAACGGCCGCTATCACGTGCTGGGCGCCACGCTGTCGCCGCTCGACGGCGTCGGTCCTCAGGATCTCACCATCGACGCGCTGGTGGCGCGCGCACATGACCAGCAGGTCGGCGAGATCATCCTGGCGCTGAATGCAACGGTTGATGGCCAGACCACGGCGCATTACATCACCGATCTGTTGCAGGAAGCCAACGTCAAGGTCACACGGCTGGCCCATGGTGTTCCAGTCGGCGGCGAACTTGATTATCTCGATGAAGGTACGCTATCGGCTGCGATGCGACAGCGAACTCTGTTCTGATTCTCTTTATCATGGAACTATCGGAAATGACGAAACGACGATTCGCCACACGCTCGGCTTTTGTGTTGGTAATGGTCACGGCGTTTGCGGCGCCTGCTGGTTCCGCGCAGACGGCTCAGCAGGAGGAGCCTGCACCGGCCAAGGCAGGCAAGCTGATCAATGTTGGAGACGTCCTCTCGGGCGAGCTCAACGCCATGAAGACGCGCGGCGGCAAGCGTGGCGCGAAGATCGCGACCTACCAGATTACGTCCGAGCCGCGTCGCCTGCCGCCACCGAGCGGTCTGTGCAACCTCGAGACCGGGCCGGAGACTTTCCAACTCGTCATCACCAGCGACGCGCAGGCCGCGCAGTTGAAGGGCAAGGTCGGCAAGGAAATTTCGGTGAAGGTCGATGAAGTCGCCTGTGCCGAGGCCGCCGGACAAATGAGCGAAGCCGTGATCACCAAGTGGAGCGTCGTGACGAAGAATTAGTTGGAGTCTTTGTCACAAAAACCGATGTCATCGCCCGGCTTGACCGGGCGACCCAGTACGCCGCGGCTTCTCGATTCAGCAACCGGCGTCTCTGGAATACTGGGTCACCCGGTCAAGCCGGGTGACGACAGCTGAGCTAAACCTTCATCGGCCCCAGTTCATCGAAATGCCCGCGCCGCTGCAGCCACACCAGCAGGATCAGGCTCGGCACTGCGACCAGTACGGAGACCACGAAGAACAGCGGCCAGCCCGTCGCCGCGGCCACATAGCCCGAGCCGGAAGACAGATAGATGCGGCCGACAGACGCCAGCGCGGTGAGTAGCGCGTATTGCGTGGCGGTGTGCAGCGGGTTCTTGCACAGCGCGGAGAGATAGGCGACGAAGATTACCGTGCCGATAGCGCCAGTGAACGCTTCCACCGAGACGGCGATAGTCAGCGCCCATTGCTGCGGCCCGACCAGTGCCAGCCAGGTGAAGGTGAGGTTGGACACCGCCTGCAGCAGGCCGCCGATCCACAGGCACGTCACCAGCGAGGTGCCGCGCGCGAGGAAGCCGCCAGCGAAACCGCCGATCAGGGTCGCGGCCAGGCCGACGCCCTTGACGATGATGGCGTAGTCGTTGCGCGTAAAGCCGATGTCGATGATGAACGGCACTGTCATCGCGCCGGCGAAGGCGTCGGTGAACTTGAACAGCATCACGAACACCAGCACGACGATGGCATAGCGCTGCGTCAGGAACTCGCTGAAAGCGCCCATCGCGGCCTCGGCGATGCGGCTGACCGAAGGCTTTCCGCCTGCTGCGGCGTCAGCGATGCGGGACTGCTCCGGCTCCCGCGCGCACAGCACCGTGACGATGCCGATCAGCACCAGCGCCGCCATGACAGCGAAACTCGCCATCCAGGCATCGAGCCGGGTCAGCCCGACATATTCGAAGCCAGTGACGAGAAACAGCGCGCCGGCCGTGGACGCCACCATGCCGACGCGATAGGCCGCGACATAGGACGCCATACCGGCGGCCTGTTCGTTCTCCGCAAGGCTTTCGACCCTGAAAGCATCGACCACGATGTCCTGCGTTGCCGACGTCGTTGCGACCAGCAGGGCGCCGAGCGCCACGAAGAACGGCGAGCGCGCGGGATCGGTCAGCGCCAGTCCGAGGATCGCCGCCATCAGCAGCAATTGGGTGAAGACCAGCCAGCCGCGCCGCCGCCCGAGCCAACGCGTCAGCAGCGGAATGTTAAGGCCATCCACCAGCGGCGCCCACAGGAACTTGAGCGTGTAGGGCGTGCCGACCAGGGTGAACAGCCCGATGGTGCCGAGGCTGACGCCGTTCTCGCTGACCCATACCAGCAGCGTCGATCCCGACAGCGCCAGCGGCAGCCCGGACGAAAATCCGAGCATCATCACGATCAGCACGCGCGGCTGCAGATACACCGCCCACGCTTCGCGCCAGGAGGCGCGGGGTGGTGTTGCCGATGTCGAGGGGGCTTCGGGTGTGGTCATGAAGGGGTGTTAGCAGATTCGGCCGCCAAAAATGATACTGTCATCGCCCGGTAGATCGCCTACCCAAGCTGTCATCGTCCGCGAAGGCGGACGATCCAGTATTCCGCGAAGCCCGAGTTCACCAACTACTCCCTCGTGTTACTGGATACCCCGCCTTCGCGGGGTATGACGAGGAGGGATGAGCGGAAGCTATTCAAGCGCCGGCGATGCTTGGATACAGATCGTCCCAGTTGGGATTGAGTTCCTCGATCAGCCGGATCTTCCGGCTCGATTCCAGTTCTTCAATTGCTTCTCGCGCTTGATCGCATTTTCAGCGTCATCGAACTGCTCGAAATAGACCAGTTTATCGACATCGTACTTCTTCGTGAATCCTTTGACCAACTTCAGGCGATGCTCGGCAACGCGACGAATCAGGTCGTTGGTGACACCGATGTAAAGCGTCCCTCCGATGCGGCTGGCGAGGATATAGACGTAGAAGCTGCGGGTGCCCATGGGCCGCCTCTGGAATACTGGGCGGATTCGCCCGGTCAAGCCGGGCGATGACACCGGCATTGTAGCCCCGGCTACTCCCCCGCCTGCAGCTTGCGCTGCAACGGAAACAACTCCGGTGCACCTGACTTGACGATGCGCGGGGCCTCCACAGATGCCTCGGTCTTGCTGAAATCCAGCTCCTCGATTCGCCCCGCCCGCTTTTCGATCTTGTCGGCGGAGATCAGGATTTGCCGCACGTCCTCGTTCACGTCGCCAAAATGCTTCTGCAGCTTCACCACGCGTTCGCGCAGCCGGGTCAAATCGTCGCCGAGATGCATCACCTCGTTGCGGATCTGGTCGGCCGCGTCGCGGATGCGGGCGTCTTTGAGAATCTGCTGCATCACCTGGATCGCCAGCATCAAGAGCGACGGCGACACCAGCACGACGCGGGCGCGGTAGGCTTTCTGGATCACGTCGTCGAACCCGTCGTGAATTTCCGCGTAGACCGATTCCGACGGCACGAACATCAGCGCGGTGTCCTGCGTCTCGCCGGTGATGAGATATTTCTCGGCGATGTCGTTGACATGCTTCATCACGTCGGCGCGCAGGCGCCCTGTGGCGTACTTGCGCTCCTCGTCGGTGCGGGCGTCGTGCAGCGCGGTCATCGCCTCCAGCGGGAATTTGGCATCGATGCAGAGCGGGCGCTGGTCGGGCAGGAACACCACGCAATCCGGCCGCTTGCCTGATGAGAGCGTGTACTGGAACTCGTAAGCACCTTTCGGCATGCCGTCCTGGACGATGGCTTCCATCCGCGCCTGGCCGAACGCGCCGCGCGACTGCTTGTTGGCGAGCACGTCGCGCAGCGTGGTGACCTGCGAGGTGAGGTCGGTGAGATTTTTATGCGCATTGTCGATAATGCCGAGCCGCTCATGCAGGGCACGCAAACTGTCCATGGTGTTGCGCGTGGTCGCTTCCATCGACTGGCCGACCCGGTGGGTCACCGAATCCAGCCGCTCATTGACGGCGCGGGCCATCTCGGCCTGACGGCCGGCCAGCGCCTGTCCCATCGCATCGACCCGGCCGGTGGATTCGCTCTGTGCCCGCAACATCTCGCTCAGGCGCTCTTCGAGCTCGTCCGCGCGGATCGCCTGTGCCATCGCGAGTTCCGCGCCACGGCGGCCAGATCGGGCAATGACGATGGCAATGGTGAGCAGCAGGATTAGCGCCAATACGCCAAAGCCGAGCAGGGCGTCGACGACACGAATCGGCTGGTCGCCGATGATAAAAAGAATCTCGTTCATGGTTGCTTGTAAGCCGATTCGCCTGATATCGCGAACGAAGAGGGAACATTTATGGTAAATGATCCCTTTATTTTCGTGGTTAACGCCGCCTTAACCGGTTCCGCCGCGCATTGACCGCGGCAAACCAGCAGCTTAAATCGCCCCATCATGGCAATCCGAGAAATCATCATCCTGCCGGACAAACAGTTGCGGCTCGTCTCCAAACCCGTCGAGAAGGTGACGGCGGAGATCCGCAAGCTCGCCGACGACATGTTCGAGACCATGTACGACGCGCCCGGCATCGGCCTCGCCGCGATCCAGGTCGCGCAGCCGCTGCGGCTGATCACCATGGATCTGGCCAAGAAGACCGAGGACGGCGAGACCAGGCCGCAGCCGCGGGTCTTCATCAATCCGGAGATCATCTCCTCGTCCGAGGAACTCTCGGTCTATGAGGAAGGCTGTCTGTCAATCCCCGAATATTACGAGGCAGTGGAGCGGCCGGCGCAGGTGCGCGTGCGCTTCACCGATCTGGACGGCAAGGTGCACGAGGAGGACGCCGACGGCCTGTTCGCCACCTGCATCCAGCACGAAATCGATCACCTCAACGGCGTGCTGTTCGTGGACTACCTGTCCAAGCTGAAGCGTGACCGTGTGCTGAAGAAATTCACAAAAGCCGCGAAGAGGGCGGCGGAGTAGTTACAGCTCTCTCTCTGCCGTCACCCTGAGGTGCGAGCTCTTGCGAGCCTCGAAGGGCGACGGCAGCCGCAAGCGACATTCTTTCTTTCCTGCGCATCCTTCGAGGCTCGCAAGGGCTCGCACCTCAGGATGACGCTCGTTATCTAGATGCCGGACTAGGGAAACGCTGCCGAGATGCCTCTCCGCTTGATCTTCATGGGCACGCCCGATTTCGCGGTGCCGACGCTGCTGGAGCTCGTGGCCCATGGCCATGAGATCGCGGCCGTCTACACCCGCGCGCCGAAGCCGGCCGGGCGCGGCATGAAGCTGCAGGTGACGCCGGTCGAGCAGGAAGCCCGGCGGCTCGGCATATCCGTGTTGACGCCGACCACATTGAAGACGCCGGACGCGCTCGAGACGTTTGGCGCGCACAACGCGGATGCCGCCGTCGTCGTCGCCTATGGCATGATCCTGCCGCAGGCGATCCTGGATGCGCCGCCGCTTGGCTGTTTCAACCTGCACGGCTCGTTGCTGCCGCGCTGGCGCGGCGCCGCCCCGATCAACCGCGCCATCATGGCAGGCGACGCCGAGTCCGGCGTGATGGTGATGAAGATGGATGTCGGCCTCGATACCGGCGACGTCGCGATGGCCGAGCGGCTGGCCATATCGGACACCATGACCGCAGCCGATCTGCACGACGCGCTGGCGCCATTGGGCGCCGATCTGATGGTGCGCGCGATGGGCGGGCTGGAACGCGGCGGTCTGCAATTGCGCAAGCAAAGCGAGCAGGGCGTCACCTATGCTGCCAAGATCGAGAAGGTCGAGGCGCGGATCGACTGGAGCAGGCCGGCGCGCGAGGTGCTGCGGCACATTCACGGGCTGTCGCCGTTTCCGGGCGCCTGGTGCGAGGCCGCGCTCGATGGCGAAGCGGCGCGTATCAAGATCCTGCGCTGTGAGCCGGCCAAGGGCGCGGGCGCGCCGGGCGATGTATTTGACGAGCAGCTCACGATCGCCTGCGGCGACGGCGCGATAAAAATTCTCGAGTTGCAGCGCGCCGGCAAGGCGCCGATGAAAGCCGCGGACTTTTTGCGCGGCACGCCGCTCAAGCCGCCGGCGCGGCTCGGCTGATGCCCCGCTACAAGCTCATCATCGAATATGACGGCACGCCCTTTTCGGGCTGGCAGATCCAGGACAACGCCCCAACGGTGCAGGGCGCGCTGGAAACCGCGGTCAAGGCGATCTGCGGCGAACAGGTTCGCGTGCATGGCGCAGGGCGCACCGATGCCGGCGTGCACGCGCTGGGGCAGGTCGCCCATTGCGATATCCAGAAACCGTTTCCGCCGGGGCGCTTGCGCGACGGGCTGAACGCGCATTTAAGGCCGCATCCGATCGGCGTGCTCAGCGCCGAGATCGTGGCCGACGATTTCGAGGCGAGATTTTCAGCCATGAAGCGGCATTACCGCTATCGCATCACCAACCATCGCGCCAACCTCGCGCTCGATATCGGCCGCACCTGGCGGGTGCCGCGGCGTCTCGACACCGACGCGATGCACACCGCCGCGCAGCGGCTGCTTGGCAAGCATGACTTCACGACGTTCCGCGACACCGAGTGCCAGGCGAAATCGCCGGAGAAGACGCTCGACCAGCTCGACGTCGTCAGGGACGGCGATGCGGTTGCGATCGTGACCTCGGCGCGCTCGTTCCTGCACAGCCAGGTTCGCTCGATGGTGGGCTCATTGGTCTGGGTCGGCGAGGGCCGCTGGAGCGCCGACGATCTTGCCTCAGCCCTCGCCGCCCGCAACCGCGCCGCCTGCGGCCCCGTCGCGCCGCCGGACGGGCTATATCTGGTGCGTGTGGATTATTAGGTGAGCCACCGGTCATACCCCGCGAAGGCGGGGTATCCAGTACGCCGCAGCTTCAGCGATAGACCGAGATGCTGCGGAATACTGGATCGTCCGCCTTCGCGGACGATGACCTCAGCGTTGCAGTCTTCGCCCGGCTT
Organism: Bradyrhizobium sp. JYMT SZCCT0180; assembly: GCF_018130165.1. GTDB lineage: Bacteria > Pseudomonadota > Alphaproteobacteria > Rhizobiales > Xanthobacteraceae > Bradyrhizobium. Next base: position 56,256 of record NZ_JAFCLZ010000025.1, read on the forward strand.
GACCGGGCGATCCAGTACTCCGAAACTTCAGCGATGGGACGGAAGAACTTCTACGTCTACATTCTTGCGAGCAAGATCGGCGGGACGCTCTACATCGGAGTGACCAGTGATCTCATTCGTCGTGTCGCAGAGCATCGTTTGAAGTTGGTGGAAAGTTTCACTGAGAGATACGATGTGGCGAAACTGGTATACTACGAGCAATTCGACGACGCCGAAAATGCAATAAAGCGCGAGAAACGGCTCAAGAAATGGAATCGATCTTGGAAGATACGACTGATTGAGGAGCACAATCCGAACTGGGACGACCTCTATCCCGGAATAGCCGGCCCGCCATAGTCTGGGTCATACCCCGCGAAGGCGGGGTATCCAGTACGCCGCGGCCGCAGTCGTTGATCGACAGGTCACGGAGTACTGGATCGTCCGCCTTCGCGGACGATGACACTGGTGGTTCACGCAAAGTACCGATCCAATATCCCGCGATACACCTTCGTCAGCTTCTCGATATCCGAGACCGGCGTGCGTTCGTCGACCTGGTGCATGGTCTGGCCGACCAGGCCGAATTCGATCACCGGGCAATAGCTCGAGATGAAGCGTGCGTCGGAGGTGCCGCCGCTCGTGCTCAGTTCCGGCTTGCGTCCCGTCACCTCTTCGATGGCGCTGACCGCGAGGTCGGTGAAGGCGCCGGGTTTTGTGACGAACACGTTGGAGTTCGAGGGCTCCCATTTGATGTGCGCGCGGATGCGGTTGCCGCAGGCTTTCGCCAGTCTCTCATCGACCAGCGCCCGCAGCGTTTCCTGCGTGTGGTTGTCGTTAAAGCGGATGTTGAATTTCGCGCGCGCCTGTCCGGGGATGACGTTGCTCGCGGTGTTGCCGACATCGACGGAGGTGAATTCAAGGTTGGAGGCCTGGAACTGGGCGCTGCCATGGTCGAGCGGCTCGTCGGAGAGCGCCACGATCAGCCGCGAAATATCCGGCACCGGATTGGCCGCGCGATGCGGATAGGCGACGTGGCCCTGCACGCCGTCGACGAACAGCGTGCCGGATTGCGAGCCGCGGCGGCCGACCTTGATGCAGTCTCCTAACACTTCGACATTCGAGGGTTCGCCGAGCACGCAATGGTCGAATTTCTCGCCGCGCTCGGCGCACCATTTCAGCAGCTTGATGGTGCCGTTGACGGAAATGTCTTCCTCGTCGCCGGTGATCAGGAACGAGATCGACCCCTTTGGCTTGCCGTCATGGTCAGCGAGATATTGCAACACCGCCGCGACGCTGCAGGCGATGCCGCCCTTCATGTCGACCGCGCCGCGGCCATAGAGAAAGCCGTCCTTGATGTCGCCCGAGAAAGCGCCATGGCTCCACGCCGCCTCATCGCCGGCGGGCACCACGTCGGTATGGCCGGCGAAGGTGATGTGCGGGGCACTATCGCCGATGCGGGCATAGAGATTGTCGATGTCAGCTGTGCCGGGCTCGCCGAATGTAACGCGATGCACCTCGAAGCCGGCGGCCTTCAGGAGGTTTTCGAGAACACCGAGCGCGCCGGCATCGGCCGGGGTGACGGAAGGGCAGCGGACGAGGTTGCGGGCAATGGAAACGGCATCATTCATACCCCGGCTTAACACGCCAAACCGGCGGCGGGCCAGCCTTGTGCGGCACCATTTCGATCTCGCTTTGCTGGTCCCATGCGGGCCGCGTATCGACCGGCGCCAGCGGGTCGGCGCCGTAGGCGTTGGTCCCGGTGGTGCCCTTGAGGCAATACAGCTCGACGAAACCCCACACGGTGAATACGAACGCGTTCAGGCTCAGCGGTATCACGAAGTAGGAATCGCCGAGCAAATCCTCGAGCCGGGTACCGAACTGGCTGTAAAGACCGGGCATCACGAAGAACAGCAGCATCCACCAGCCGCTCTTGTTGCGGTCATGCAGCCGCTTGACCGAGGTCGCAAGATAGACCCACAGGAACAGCGGCATTCCGATCACCTGGATCAAGAGGCTGATGCGATTGGCTGACGACAACGACCGCCAGGCTTCGGGATCGATGACGCTGAAGATCTGGTCGGTCCCAATGTGGAACGATTTTGGCGTGACCGCACCGAACAGATGGGCGACGCTCGACACCGCCACAGCCAGGAATACCATCCAGCTGATGACAATCAGCATCGCCAGCCAGCATTTGGCGCGGTTGATGCGGCCTTCGAAGCTGAACAGGTACCAGACGTATTTCATGCACGAAACTCCGGGCTAACAGCCAGGTATCAACCACGTGCGACCGGACCGGCACGGTGCAGGAGAAAATCCGGAACGCCGAACGACTGCGGGTGCGACATGATGGGCGATTTGGGAGCACGCGTCGGATCGGCTCCGAACCGGTTGCGGCCGTCGGTTCCGATCAGGAAAAACAGCTCGATGACAATCCAGGTTTGCAGAACCGATAGCGCCACAGCACCCATCACGAGCAGCATCTCCCGCGCGGCCGAAACATCAACGCCGAAATAGAGCCCGAAGAACAGAGCATAATAAACGTAGGAGAGAGGGTTGACGATCAGCACCGCAATCGCCCACCAGCCGCTCCTGTTGCGGTCGTGAAGCCGCTTGGCGGTCGTGGCAGCGTTGATCCAGAGCATCGCGATGACGGCGCCGGCCTGCAAAACCTCCCATTGCCCGAACGGGGATTTGAGCCAAAGCACCAGCCAGAAGGTCAGGAGTGCGAGCTGGACAGCAAGGTACCTGGCGCGGTTGATGCGGCCATTGAAACCAAGCAGTAAACGGGCGTAGTCCATCACAACCTCCGGACGGCAGAAAAACGCCGCGGTTCCGGAATATTGGTCGCGTTCCCACCTATTTTGGTTCGATTCGGCCTGCTTTGGTTCGGCCCTGCACCGCCAGCAGGCCCACCAGCGCCACCAGCGCAAAGCCGGCACCGGCGAAGAACGTGGCTTCCGGCCCTGCACGATCCCACAACGCCCCGGCCATGACGCTGGCCGCCAGCATGGCAAAGCCGCCCAGCAGGTTGAAAAATCCGAAGGCCGTGCCCCGCAATTCGGGAGGCGAGGTATCCGCCACCAGCGTCGCCAGCAGCCCCTGGGTCAATCCCATGTGCAGCCCCCACAGCGCGACGCCGAGCGCGACCCCCGTGAGCGAAGGCAGCAAGGCGAGCACGATATCGGCGGCCACCAGCACCAGGATGCCGACAGCCAGAACGGTGACGCGATTGACGCGGTCCGACAATACGCCGGCCGGGTAGGCGGCGGCGGCGTAAACCACGTTCATCAGCACCAGCACCACGGGCACGAGGGTGAGCGGCATGCCGACGCCCTGCGCGCGCAGGATCAGGAAGGCTTCGCTGAAGCGCGCCAGCGTGAAAACCGTCGCGACCGCCACCACCCACCAATAGGCCGCGCCGAGATTCCTGATTTCGGCAAGGCTGATCGGGTTGCGTACCTTGCGCAAGCCTGCGGGGCGGTCGGGCTCGCGCACCGCGAAGATGATCAAGGCCAGGGACAGGAAGCCGGGGATGACCGCAAACCAGAACACCGCCTTGAAATTGTCCGCGGTCAGCCACATCAGGCCGATGGCCAGCAAGGGGCCGGCGAAAGCTCCGATCGTATCGAGCGACTGGCGCAGGCCAAAGCTGGCTCCGCGCAGATGCGCCGGCGCAAGGTCCGCCACCAGCGCGTCGCGTGGCGCGCCCCGGATGCCTTTTCCGACCCGGTCGATGAAGCGCGCCGCGACCAGCCAGCCGACCGTCGGCGCCAGCGGAAACATCGGCTTGGTCAGCGCCGCAAGGCCGTAGCCAAACGCCGCGAGCCATTTGCGCTTGCCGAGCCAATCGGAAAGCGCGCCGGAAAATATCTTGGTGATCGACGCGGTCGCTTCCGCAATGCCTTCGATCACGCCCACGGTCACCATCGAGGTGCCGACCACGGTGACAAGATAGATCGGCAGCAGCGCATGGATCATCTCCGATGAGATGTCCATCAGCATCGAGACGAAGCCGAGCGCCCACACCCCGCCCGGAATGTCGCGCAGGGAGTGGGAGCGCGTGCGTGCCTCAGGCATGGCTGAGAATCAGCCCGCTATCCTAGTCGCGCAGCAGCTCGTTGATGCTGGTCTTGGCGCGGGTGCGCTCGTCGACGCGCTTGACGATGACGGCGCAGGCGGTGGACGGGCCGGGCTGGCCGTTCTTCAGGGGACGCGCCGGCAGGTTGCCGGGCACCACAACGGCATATTCCGGAACTTCGCCGATGAAGGTCTCGCCGGTGTCGCGGTCGACGATCTTGGTAGAGGCGCCGAGGAACACGCCCATCGAGAGCACCGCGCCCTTGCGGACGATCACGCCTTCGGCCACTTCCGAGCGCGCGCCGATGAAGCAATCGTCCTCGATGATCACAGGCTCGGCCTGCAGCGGTTCCAGCACGCCGCCGATACCGACGCCGCCGGAAATGTGCACGCGCTTGCCGATCTGCGCGCAGGAGCCGACGGTGGACCAGGTGTCGATCATGGTGGCTTCATCGACATAGGCGCCGAGATTGACGAAGGACGGCATCAGCACGACGTTGCGGGCGATGAAGGCCGAGCGGCGCACGATCGCGCCGGGCACCGCGCGGAAGCCGGCGTCGCGAAAACGGTTCTCGCCCCAGCCATCGAACTTTGACGGCACCTTGTCCCACCACGTCGCCTTGCCGGGGCCGCCCGGGATCGCGCCCATGTCGTTGAGGCGGAACGACAGCAGCACCGCCTTCTTCAGCCACTGATTGACTTTCCACTTGCCGTCGGCCGCACGCTCGGCGACGCGCACTTCACCCTTGTCGAGCAGTTCGAGCGAATGATCGACAGCCTCGCGAACTTCACCCTTGGTCGACGTCGAGATGCCGTCGCGGGCATCGAACGCGGTATTGACGGTGGATTCCAGCGCGGACAGGGACATCGGGATTTCCTTAGGACATCGGGCCAGTTGTAACGTGAATTGGGAGGCTTTTTCGGGATTTGGCGGCGGAGAGTCAAGGCTTGCTCTGTTGTCGTCACCCGCGGAGGCGGGTGACCCAGTATTCCAGAGACGTTCGTGATTGAGCCGAGAGGCTGCGGCGTACTGGGTACCCGCTTTCGCGGGGTATGACGACTGCGCGTGTGGCGCATGCGTGCCCTAGCCTTTTGGCAACCCTTCCAAAAACCCCGTCAAATCATCCGTGACATGATCGACATAGGCGGCGTCGCGGCCTTCCAGTTCCCAGTCCTCGCGCACCACTTCCTTGGCGCCGTCAGGCACCACCAGCACCGTGGTCATGCCGAGCTCGTGCGGCACCACGAGGTTGCGGGCGAGATCCTCGAACATCGCCGATTTCGTGGGATCGACGCCGTGAACCCGGAGGAATTTCTGGTAGGTCTGCAGCGCCGGCTTCGGCTCCAGTTCGGCGGCGATGATGTCGAACACCGCCTCGAAATGGTCGCCAATGCCGAGCCGCGCCAGCACCGCGCCGGCATGGTCGGTCGAGCCGTTGGTCAGGATCAGCTTGCGCCCCGGCAGCCTGGCGATCGCTGATCCCATCGCCGGGTTCGGCTCCAGCGGCGAATGATCGATCTTGTGCACGTAAGCCAGGTAATCGTCGGCGTGCACGCCATGCTCGGTCATCATGCCGCGCATGCTGGTGCCATAGCGGCGGTAATAATCCTTCTGCAGCACCCGCGCTTCTTCCGCCGATATTTTCAAGTAGTTGGCGATGAACTCGCCGATGCGGGCGTCGACCTGTTGCCACAGATTGACGTGATGCGGATACAGCGTGTTGTCGAGGTCGAACACCCAGGTGTCGATGTGGGTGAAGGTGCGGGGTGTTGTCATGACTCGCTCTCCACCGTCGTCCCGGCGAAGGCCGGGACCCATACGCCGAGTAGTCTATTGGTGTGCACGCTGTGAGTTGCCTTTGGTTGTAGTGTAGTCGGTGGCCAAGGCTGGGATCGGTGGTTATGGGTCCCGGCCTTCGCCGGGACGACGATAGACTGCATCATGGCATTGCAAACCTTAGCGTCTTGCCGCCGCCCGTCATGTCGACGACGGCAAAGCCGATCGGGCTGAGGCCGCGGCTGCCACAATCGCCCTGTTCGTTGATTTCGAATTTGCTCTCGCGGGTGCAGAGCTCCTTGGTGCCGCCCCAGTTCAGCGGCTTGTCCTTCAGCCTGACCGTGCGGTTCTCGCCGTCGACGGCCTCGGCGAAACTGAACACCTGCTTCGGTTGGCCGATCACGTCGGGATGCAGGCATTTGCCGGGATCGATCCGATACCAGCCGCGGCTGGTCACGGCCTTGCCGTCGTCGGTGGCGACCGCGGCCATGATCTTGTGCGGGGTGTCGTTGCACCAGGTTAGCCCCGTCGCGGACGGCGACTGCACCGCGTCGATCATGGTGGTGAAGAAGTTCGGCGACTGCACGATGTCGGGGCTAAGCCCTCGATTCTTCAGGAATGCGCTCAGCGCGGCTTGCGTCTTCGGGCCATCGACGCCGTCGATCGGGGCGGCGTCATAGCCCGCGATCACCAGCAGCCGCTGGATGCCGGCAAGGCGCGCCTGTTCGTCGTCATACTCGCTGCCCTCGGCGAGATAAGCGACCAGATTGCCGTCATCGGTCCGCGTCGGCGTGACCTGGGTGAACGGCGCCGGGGTCTGTCCGGTCCGGCACTGGCGCGCCGCGGCGATGATGAAGTTCTCCGGCGCGATGCACAGCGTGTCGTTGCCGCCCTGCGGGATCGGCGAGGCGCCGTAGACGCCGAGCGCGCGCGCATTGAGGAGGATGCGATCCGCGGTCAGCGCGCCCTGCAGCACGACGCGGCAGGCGGCGGGATCGATGCGAAACCAGCCCCTTGTGGCGGTCGCCGATTTGTCGTCGATGCCGATCGCGGCTTCGACCACATAGCTCATGCGGTTGCAGAGCTTCAGGTCGGCCAGCGCCGGCAGCGACGAGACGAACAGCGAGATCGCGGCGGCCGGCAGCGCCAGGACCGTGCGCCTCCCATACCGCCGCATTCTGGCGCGAAAGCGGCGCGTGAACTTCGCGGGCGGGGAGATCGCGCTTGTCACTTGTGGATCAGCGTGCCGGTGCCCTGATTGGTGAACAATTCGAGCAGCACGGCGTGCTGTGTCTTGCCGTCGATGATGACGACGCCCTGCACGCCCTGTTCGAGCGCATAGATACAGGTCTCAACCTTGGGGATCATGCCGCCGGAAATCGTGCCGTCGGCGATCAGCTTGCGCGCATCCTTCACCGACAGTTCCGGAATCAGCTTCTTGGACTTGTCGAGCACGCCGGGAACGTCGGTCAGCAGCAGCAGGCGTTTTGCCTTCAGCGCGCCGGCTACCGCGCCGGCAAAGGTGTCGGCGTTGACGTTCAGCGTCTGCCCGTCATGCGAGGTCGCCAGCGGCGCCAGCACCGGGATCAGCTCATAGCCGATCAGCTGGTTCAACAAGGTCAGGTCAACCTTGTCGGGGTCGCCGACGAAACCGAGATCGACGGCCTTTTCGATGTTGGAATCCGGATCGACCATGGTGCGCGTCGTCTTCGACGCCTTCACCATGTTGCCGTCCTTGCCGCTGAGGCCGACGGCCTTGCCGCCGGCTTCGTTGATGTAGCCGACCAGTTGCTTGTTGACCGAACCGGCCAGCACCATCTCGACGATTTCGATGGTCGCCGCATCGGTGATGCGGAGGCCCGCGGCGAATTCGGACTGGATGCCGAGCCGCTTCAGCATGGTCGCGATCTGCGGCCCGCCGCCATGCACCACCACCGGATTGATCGCGGTCTGCTCCAGGAGCACGATGTCGCGGGCGAAAGCCTTGGCGAGATCCTCGGCGCCCATGGCATGGCCGCCATATTTAATGACGATGGTTTCCTCGTCATATTGCTGCATGTGCGGCAGCGCCTCGGACAGGATGCGGGCCTGATCGAGTGGGCTGATATGTTGCGAGTCGGTCATGAAGCGGCTCTCGTCATTTCCAGATGTCGGGCCGGGTTCTAGCTGATTGGCGGGCAGGGCGCAAAGTACCACTTGCCCTCTTTTGCTCCGCTTGTGCCGGGCGTTCCCCGGATGCTGCGCAGCGCGCCGCTCTTGCGGCGTGGTGGGCTGCTGATCCGGGGTCCATCGAGAAGCGAAAATGGGTCCCGGCTCTGCGGAGCAGCGCGTAAACGCGCTGGTGGGCCGCTGCACCGCGTCCGGGACACGGAATAACTAGCCGCGCTTCAATTTCGCCTCGGCCACGCCGCAGCCACGGCGACAGCCAGCCAACTCAGAATCAACAGCGTCCCACCCGTGGGGGCTGCCATCGGAAACAGGCCGTGTCCGGCGTATTGCCGCAGCGTCAGATCGCCGGCGAACAGGCCGGCCGCGATGACGAAGCCGAAGGCGGCCGCGATGCCGATCCTGACATGGATGAGGCCACGTTCGGCCAACGCCACCGCAGCGAGAACGGCGGTGGCATGGAACAGCAGCATCGATGACGCCGACGCCAGCCGCGACGCATCGGCCTGATGCGCGGAGGCGGCCGCCAGCATCACGCCATCGGCGCCCATGATGGCGGCCAGCACGATCAGGACGCGACAGGCGCGTGACATCAGCTGCGCTCACCGAGCAGACGCACCATCGCCGCGCGCAATTCCGGCATGCCACTGCCATCGCGCGAGGAGGTCACCAGCACGTCCGGAAACGCGGCGGGATGTTTGGCGAGTGCGGTTGTGGTCTCTTCGATGTGCTTTTCGAGCTCGGTGCGCTTGACCTGATCGGCCTTGGTCAGCACCACCTGATAGCTCACGGCGGATTTATCCAGCGTCTTCAGCACGTCCTGGTCGACGTCCTTGATGCCGTGGCGGGCATCGATCAGCACATAGACCCGCGCCAGCGTGGCGCGGCCCTGCAGGAATTGATGGATCAGCTTGGTCCAGGACGCGACCTTGGCCTTCGGCGCCGAGGCGTAGCCATAGCCGGGCATGTCGACCAGGCGCAGCCCGGCGTTCTCAGGGCCTTCGAAGAAGATCAGTTCCTGGGTGCGTCCGGGCGTGTGCGAGGTGCGGGCCAGCGCGTTGCGGCCGGTCAGCGCGTTGATGAGGCTCGATTTGCCGACATTGGAACGGCCGGCAAACGCCACCTCCACGCTGGCCATCGGCGGCAGCGTTTCGATCGACGGCGACGCCCAGACGAACTGCCATTCGCCGGCGAAAAGTTTTCGCCCCTCTTCGATCAGCTTCGCATCGGTTTCCGCGGTCATGCGAAGGCTTTCTATTCTCCGTCATGGCCGGGCTTGTCCCGGCCATCCACGACTTGCTTTCTCGGACCCAAAGACGTGGATGCCCGGGACGTCTAGCGCGAAGACGCGCTTCGCGCTTCTGCCCGGGCATGACGAGTTGGGAGTATTCGCGTCCAACAACCAGATGCCGGTCGTCAGGTTTTTGAATCGGCCTTCTTGGCGAACGTCGCCTTGAGATTGTCGAACAACTCCACCTTCACGCCGTTCTTGCGCATGATGAAGCTCTGCTGCAGCACCGACAGCAGGTTGTTCCAGGCCCAGTAGATCACGAGACCTGCCGGGAATCCGGCCAGCATGAAGGTAAAGATCAGCGGCATCCAGTCGAAGATCATCTTCTGGGTCGGATCCGGCGGCGTCGGGTTGAGCTTCATCTGGAACCACATCGTGATGCCCATGATGATCGGCCAGACGCCGAGCATCAGATACGGGCCGACATGCGGTCCGAGCACCATGGGATCCCACGGGATCAGCCCGAACAGGTTGAAGATCGTGGTCGGATCGGGCGCCGAAAGGTCCTTGATCCAGCCGTAGAACGGCGCGTGGCGCATTTCGATGGTGACGAACAGCACCTTGTAGAGCGAGAAGAACACCGGGATCTGCAACAGGACGGGAAGACAACCGGCGACCGGGTTGATCTTCTCCTTCTTGTAGATCTCCATCATCTCCTGTTGCTGCTTCTGGCGGTCGTCGGGATAGCGCTCCTTCAGTGCGGCCAGTTGCGGCTGCACCGATTTCATCTTGGCCATCGAGGCGTAGGATTTGTTGGCGAGCGGGAAGAACAAGAGCTTCACCAGCACCGTCACCAGCAGGATCGAGACGCCGAAATTGCCGACCAGGTGGAAGAAGTAATCCAGCGCCAGGAACATCGGCTTGGTGATGAAGTAGAACCAGCCCCAGTCGATCAACAGGTCGAAATGGTTGAGCTCGAGCTGCTTGTTGTAGCCGCCGTGGCCGGCGAAGGGAAAGTTGATGCCGACGACGTTGGCTTCCTTGGCGCCGGCGAACAGCCGCGCATTGGTGCTGCCGGTGCCGCCGATCGCGACGGTCTGCGGATCCTGCAAATAGTCGGTCTGATAACGGACCTTGGCGCCCGGTTCGGCGAGGAAGCGGGCCTTCAGGCGCGCCGACGTGTCAGGCAACAGCGCCGCAGCCCAGTACTTGTCGGTGATGCCGAGCCAGCCATTGGTGACATTGAACTCGAAGCCCCGGCCGCCACTGCCCAGAACCGGCGCCTCGGCGACGGATTTGTAGCCGTGTTCCTGCAGGCCCTTGTCGCCGAGATAGCCGATCAGGCCTTCATGCAGGATGTAGTAGCCCGAGACCTCAGGCGTGCCGTGACGAGAGATGAGGGCGAACGGATAGAGCGTGACCGGCGCGGTGCCGACATTGGTGACGTCGTCCTTGACGCTGAACAGATAGCGGTCGTCGATCGAAATGGTGCGGCGGAAGGTGAGGCCTTCGCCGTTGTCCCATTTCAGCGTCACCGGGTGGGTCGGCGACAGCGCGCCGGAGCCTTCCTGCTGCCACACCGTATCGCGGTCGGGAAGCCGCGCCGTCGAACCTGCGGCCCCGACCCAGCCGAACTCGGCATAATAGGGATGCGCGGTGTTCGACGGAGAGAACAGCACGATCGCAGGCGATTTCGGGTCGACCGTGTCGCGGTATTGCACCAGTGCGAGATCGTCGATGCGGGCGCCCTTCAGTGCGATGCTGCCCGTCACCCGCGGCGTGTCGATCTTGACGCGGGGGGTTGCGGCAATCGCAGCCTCGCGGCTGACGACGGGCACAGCCGCGCCCGGCTGGGCGGGCGTGGTGGCGGACGGGGTCGAACCTGGCGTCGGCGTGGTCGTGGCGGAACCCGGCGCTGGCTGCGACGAGGACTTTGCGAGCTCGGCCTGGGTCTGCGACTGCAGACGCTGCCTTTCCATCTGCGGCGCGTTGTAGAAATATTGCCACGCGATCAGCACGAGGCCGGACAGAATGACGGCGAGGATGGTGTTGCGATTGTCGGTCATCGTTTCAAGGTCTCGTCATTCAACTCGGGTTCCGGCTCGCGCCGTCGTCGTTATTCGGTGTCTTTGGACGCGTTGTCTTGACGCGGAAGCGCTTTGGCCACTTTTGCCGGCTGCCGGTCGAGGCGGAGCAGCGCCTGGCGAAGGTCGTCGAGCATGGTCGTAAAGTCGCGGTGCAGCGCCGCGCGCCGCCCGACTAGCACATAATCATGGTGCGGTCGCATCGGTATGACGTCCAGCCGCTTCACCAGTTCGCGAAGCCTGCGCCGGATACGATTACGCTCGGTAGCGGTACCGTTCTTTTTGGTAACGGTAAAACCGATCCGGATCGGGCCATCATCGTCGCGGCAGCGTCCCTGCACCACGAAGGCGGCGCTGTTGGCTCGCGCGCCATTGGCAACGGCGAGGAAGTCCGCCCGCTGCCTTAGCCGATCCATAATAAGGTCTCCGGAGACGTCCGGCTCAGGCGCTCAGACGCTTGCGGCCACGCGCACGGCGCGCAGCGAGAACCTTGCGGCCGCCGGTCGTGGCGAGACGGGCGCGGAAGCCGTGACGGCGCTTGCGCACCAGTTTGCTGGGTTGATAAGTCCGCTTCACGGGTAGTTCTCCGCTAACCTGGCAAGCTGCCGCTGAATTGCAAACTGCCGCTGAATTGATGGTAAGTCCGGTAATGCTGGCCGGCCCAAGACGGGCCATTGACGGCCCCAAATGAGCCGCCCCCGGTCAGACCGGGCCATAGCGGACAATTGCGCGGCTTATACGGGAGCGACCTGTTTTCGTCAATGTTGCGCGGTGCCACAATCGGGCTTCTTTGAAATGGCACAATTGGAGCGAATATTATTGTTTTCGCGGGGTTTTTAGGGACGGGACGGCAACTCGCCCCTGACATCGGAACCGGCCGACATTAGCGATCGGTAATTTGACCGGTCGGTGGCCGGAACGCATCCTCGCAAATCAGCGCGCGGGCGGCGGCCATGAAGCCGATCTTGAGCTGCTGTCGTGCGCGTGAAACAAGGTTATCAAGGCGGATATTTCGTGTCAGCGACCGACGACCAGCCGACCATTGAAGCGCCGCGGCCCCCGACGCCGCGCCGGCTCGGCCTGTCCGGCAAGCTGCTGCTGCTCACCATTCCCCTCGTCATGATCGCCGGCCTGATGATCTACGTGCCCGCGATCGCGAATTTCCGCATCAACCGCCTGAACGACCGCATTGCCGCGGCGAGCACCGCGGCGCTGGTGCTGGACGCCGCCCCCTCGGGCATGGTCCCGGAATCGCTGGCGCGGCAGATTTTGAAGAGCGTCGGCGCCCGCGCGGTCGCCATCAAGATGGGGCAGCAGCGCCGTCTGCTCGCCAGCGCCGATTTGCCGACGGCGATCGACCACGACATCGACATGCGGACCATCACGGTATGGTCCGCCATCGTCGATTCCATCGAAACCATGCTGGAGACGGACAACCATGTGATCCGCGTGGTGGGACCTGCGCCCAGCGGCGGGCAATTCATCGAGGTCGTCGTCGACGAGGCGCCGCTGCGGCAGGCGATGTACCGCTTCTCGCGCAACACGCTCCTGGTCTCGCTGGCTATCGCCATGCTGACGGCCGCGCTGGTCTATTTCGCCATGCATCATCTGTTCGTGCGGCCGATGCGGCGGCTGACCGCGAACCTGGTCGGTTTCCATGAAAACCCGGAAAGTTCGGCGCGCATCATCGTGCCGAGCCAGCGCGGCGACGAGATCGGGGTCGTGGAGCGCGAATTGTCCGACATGCAGCGCGACCTGGTGTCGATGCTGCATCAAAAGAGCCGGCTCGCCGCACTCGGCCTTGCGGTCTCCAAGATCAACCATGATTTGCGCAATCTTCTGGCGTCGTCGCAATTATTGTCCGACCAGCTCGCCAGCGTGCCCGATCCGCGGGTGCAGCGCTTTGCGCCAAAACTGATGCGCTCGTTGGAGCGCGCCATCGATTTCTGTCAGTCGACCCTTTCTTATGGCCGCGTGCAGGAAGCCGCCCCCGACCGCCGCATGATGCTGGTCGAGCCTGTCGTGGCCGAAGTGCGCGAATCCGCGGGCCTTGCCGCCGATGCCTCGATCGCCTGGGTCAGCGCGATCGAGCGCGGGCTCACCGTGGACGCCGATCCCGATCAGATGTTTCGCGTGCTGCTCAATCTGGTGCGCAACGCCGCGCAGGCGCTGGAGTCCCGGCCGAAGGGCGATGCGGCGGCGCTGCAGATTCGCATCACCGGCCGCCGCGAAGGCGCGGTTGCGATCATCGAGGTTTCCGATACCGGCCCGGGCGTGCCGGCGAGGGCGCGCGAGCATTTGTTCGAGGCCTTCCAGACCTCCGGCCGGCCCGGCGGCAGCGGGCTTGGCCTCGCCATCGCCGCCGAGCTGGTTCGCGCCCATGGCGGCGATATTCATCTGGTCGAAGGCACCATCGGCGCCACCTTCCGGATCTCGATTCCGGACCGCCCGGTGGAACTGCAAACCGTCCGCAACGAGCGGGCACGGGCGTAAATCACGCTATTTGCTGCATTTTGTGACCGATCTGGCCGGTTTGCCCCGGCCAAATCGTTTGCCAAAACCCGCGTTCCGGAGCTTGCCAATCGGACGCGGAGCGGGTAGCTAAAGCGCTCTTTCGCGACGTTTCCGACACCATTCGGATGCATCGGGGCGACCAGCCCACGATGGCCCTAGCGAAAAACGCGCCCGTAGCTCAGCTGGATAGAGCACCAGACTACGAATCTGGGGGTCAGGAGTTCGAATCTCTTCGGGCGCGCCATTTCTTCTTCGCCAAATCTACGACCTCCCCGCGAGCGGCCACTCCAGAAGATGACGGCAGCAATCCGTTGTCGTAGGCGGGGCCGAATGCGTCTCGGCCGTCCTGGCCATTCGGACGACGTGTGGCTTATGTCAGTCGAACGGAGATGCCGCCATCCACGATCATCGGGCTTCCCGTCATGAAGGTCGAGCGATCGGAAAGCAGGAAAAGGGCTGCCTGCGCCACCTCCTTTGCATTCGCCATTCGTTTCATTGGATGAAGATTTGCGATGAAATCCAAAGCGGCAGGATTTCCCTCTCCGCCGCTTGGCGTAATCGTGCCGCCCGGCAACAGTGAATTGACCCGGACGCCATCTGCGGCGTGGTCGGATGCCAGCGATTGCACCAGGCCGATCAACCCGGCTTTGGACGCCGCATAGGCCCCCATTCCCGGCATTCCCCCGTTGCTGAATCCGACAAAGGAAGACGTGAAGACAATCGAACCTTGCCCTCGCTTTTTCATGACCGGTATCTGCGCCTTCGCGGCCAGGAACGCGCTTGTCAGATTGACCAACACGACATCGTTCCAATTGGCGATTCCCATATCGGCGACCGGCCCCATCTCTCCCACGATGCCGGCATTATTGAATGCGCCATCCAACCCACCGAACTCCCTCATGGCGAGATCGACGAGAGCATTGGCGTAGTTTTCATCCCTTACATCGCCGGAAAGGAATACAGCCCTGCCATTGCCTTGATTGATTTGCCCGGCAAGCGTTTCCATCTCCGCCGATCGGCGCGCGCCAAGGACCACTTTGGCGCCCTCGGCTGCGAACAGCAAAGCCGCCGCTGCGCCTATCCCACTGCTTGCGCCAGTGACGATGATCGACTTGTTTTTCAGTTCCATGACGAGCGCTCCAGAAGGTTGTGTCAGGGCGCTCTAACAGTTGGGGACGCAGCGCAGCCACCCGTTTCCCGTCCTCAAAAAACCGGTGTCGGCGACATCGCAAGAGAAATGGATCGTGCCAAGCTGCCGATGAAACCAGCCCATCACGGATGAGCAAAGATTACGCTTATCAACTCCGCCAATCGCGAGGGGTCCGCCAGAACGACTGGCTTGCCTCGTAGTAGACGGTGCCGGGATCGAGGCCGACGTCGCGGAGCATTCGCTCGTCGAGGCTGGCGAGTTCGCGGCGCGCCATGCGGCGGCAATGCCACACGTGCAGCGTTGCGACGATCAATTCAAGGATCAGGCTCCAGCTTGAGCGCGGCGTCACCACCGCGTGAGCGGGGACCGCGGCTGCCGGCTCGTGCGTGGCCGGTGTCCGCGGGGTCGAGCGTTGCGCCGGTACCCGGTCCAGAAGTTTGGGCGTGATGATCGGCTGACGGCGTTCAGACACCAATGTCGACATGATCGTCTCCTGTTCTCTGTGTTGCGGCCATTCGAGGAAATATCGTCGTAATTTCAGTGTATTATTTAGTGTTTCGTCGACCCGTGACGGCGTCGGCGATTGCTGGTCTCATTATGCGCCGCCATACCTGACAGGATGTGTCAGGTATTTTCTGTTAGGCTGCGGAAATGCGCGCGAGCCGGCTGTTGTCGATCCTGTTGCTTCTGCAAGCCCGCGGCCGGATGACGGCCGAAGAGCTGGCGAGCGAGTTCGAGGTTTCGGTTCGCACCATCTATCGCGACGTCGATCAGCTCAGCGCCGCAGACGTGCCGATCTATGCGGATCGCGGCCCAAGCGGCGGATTTCAGTTGCTCGACGGCTACCGCACCAAGCTCACGGGCCTTTCGCCCGCCGAGGCCGAGACATTGTCGCTCGCCGGCCTGCCGGGACCCGCAGCGCAACTCGGGCTCGCCGACGTGCTCACGGCGGCCCAACTGAAATTGAGCGCGGCATTGCCCGAACGGTCGCGCGCCAATGCAGGCCGCGTCGCCGCACGCTTCCACCTCGATCCCGTTGGCTGGTTCCGCGGTGCCGATGACGCCAGGCTGCTGCCGGCAATCGCCAACGCGGTGTGGAACGAGAAATGCCTCGACGTGCACTATAAGCGCGCCGAGGGCGCGGTTGAGCGCCGGCTGCAGCCGCTCGGTCTCGTGCTCAAGGCGGGCATCTGGTATCTCGTCGCGCAGGTCGGCGATCAGCCGCGCACCTATCGCGTCTCCAATTTCATCGATCTCGCCGTGACCGAGGAGTCGTTCGAACGGCGGAAGAATTTTGACCTGGCGCGCTTCTGGGTCACCTCGTCACGCGCGTTCGAAACCAGCGTCTATCATTCCAACGCCACGCTGCGCGTGACGGCGCGCGGCCTCGCCAGGCTCGACGTGCTCGGCTCACGCGTCGCTCAGGCGGCGGCCGAGACGGCAACGCCTGTTGATGCCGACGGTTGGATTAGCGTCACGATCCCGATCGAGTCGGTTGAGCGGGCCGCGACCGGTCTGATCGCGCTCGGCGCCGACATCGAGGTCGTCGAACCCGCGGAACTGCGCGCGCGGCTGGTCGCAATGGTGCAGGAACTCGTCCGCCTCTACGCGCCGATGCGGCCGACGGAGCGTCGGCCGCGACAGCGCAAGCGCTGAAGGCCGCACTTCGCGCCGGGCCTGAGATGACCGCTGCTGGCAACTAAAATTGCTCGTGAAGCAATTTTTGTTGACGACAAGGCAAATTCGGGAAATGCTCCATGCCATGAAAATCCAGGACGAAGCCTTGGTCAGGCTGGGTGGTCGGATCCGCACGTTGCGGGAGGCGCGCGGCATGAAGCTGAAGCAATTGGCCGATGCCACCGGGCTCTCGGATGCGTTCGTGTCGCGTCTGGAACGGGGCCAGGTCTCAAGCTCTGTCGCCAACCTGATCCAGATTGCACAGGCGCTCGACATCGGCGTCAGTGAACTGTTCGCCGATCCGCCAGACCGGCTGCGCAGCGATATCACCGTGCATCGCCACGGCGACGGCGGCGAAGACCATGATATTCCGAGCACCGGCTATCGCTGGCGGCTGTTTGCCGGCGGCATGCCGAACGACGACATCGAGGTCTTTCATCTATCGTTCCCGCGCAAGAACCGGATGGATCTGATGGTGTCGCATCCGGGGCAGGAATATTGCTACGTGCTCTCAGGCCGCATCCGGTTTCATGTCGGCGCCGAAATCTTCGAGCTTGCAGCGGGCGAAGGCATTTTACTCAACTCCGAACTGCCGCACCGCGCCGACAATATCGGTGACGACGAAGCGCGGATATTGATGGTGGTTGCCAAATCCTCGCACGGCAAATCTTCCGAGCATTTCGACTGGTGGCGCGTGGCCGGTGCCGCGGCCCCGACAACATCCAGCACGCGAAAAACGACCAAAACCAGCCAGGGAGAATGACGATGCAACCAGCGGCCAGTTCAGCCGGCGGCAAGCATTTGCCGTACGAGGCCAAGCACATCGACGATTTCGAGTGGGAGACCATCCGCTGGCCGGGCGAAACCGGCAAGATGCTGTTTCACCCGCGGCCGGAACGGCCGACCGAACCGAACGCCGGAATTTTGCGGCTGGAGCCTGGCGCCCATCATCCGATTCACAACCACGATTTCGCGCAGGTCTGGTACATCCTGTCCGGCGAATTCAAGATCGACGACGTCATCTACACGCAGGGAACGATGATCTTTCATCCCGATCCGCATTTCGAAGGCAAGTTCGAAACGGCGACGGGTGGCGATATCCTGATCGTGCAATATCCGGGACCAACCACCGGCGGCAGACCCATTTATGCCGGGCGCTTCAACATGGAAAAGCGCCGCGATATCTCCGAGGAACGAACCGATCTCTGATCGCGGCTGATTGCAGCGGCGCGCGGAAGACGTGATCGTCGCGCGTGACGTCACATGCGCTGCGCGCGCCGCAAACTCAGGCGACGGTGTTGATGCCGCGATGGCGACGCCCCTCAGTTCGCCACGATATCGAAATTTTTCATCGCCGGATTGCAGGCCATCCTGGCCGCCCTCTCGCAGCTTTCCAAAGCGGATCTCTGCGCGGGTTCAAGCCCGCCGGTACTCGCGGAATAGCTCGGGACGCCGTTCGGCGCGCGGACCAGCACTTTGGGGGTGTAGAGCGAGAAATATCCTTCGAGCCACGGCCGGCGGGTCGCCGGCATATTGTATTTCCGCATCAAGGCATCGAGCTGCTGCGCGCTCCAGGTCGGCAGGTTCTGCGCGCGCAGGAACGGATCGAGCGCCGCCAGCCAATGCTGCCGCCCTGCCGGAAGCTCGAAGATGTTGTGACCGTCGGCCGGTTGCAGCGACGGAGCGATTTTCAAAGTGGCGACGCCGCCTTGCGCGACATAGGCCGCATGCACCTTGCGTGCGGCATCGGGCCCGAAATTGCCGTCGTTCTCCGAATAGACCCACAGTGTCGGCGTCCTTGTCTGGCTGCCGAAGGACGCCAGCGCCGCGATCGGCATGTCCTGCGGACAGGCGAGCTGTCCCTGGGCGTCGGTAATCCGCATGGCGCCGGCGAGATTCACGACCGCTTTCAGCCCCGGCGTATTGCGCGCCGCTAGCGCGAGCGCGGCGCCGCCTCCCACGGAGCCGCCGATCGCGATCACCTGCGTGGCATCGGCATCGCCGCGTCCGGCCACGACGCGCAACGCGCGTTCGAGATCATCGGCCTCCACCGAGAAGTAGCGGCGCAGGTCGGCATCATTGCATTTGGCATAGGCCGCATTGGCGGGCTGGCCCGTCGTCCCGCCCGACAGCCCGTAACCTCGCCGTACCACGGCGACAGCGAGATAGCCGCGATAGGCGAGGTCGCGGGCCTGCGGCGCCATCAACGGGGCGCGCATGTTCACGAGTTCGGACGGCAGCCGTGGCTTGCCATGCGTGAGCAAAGCGACCGGCAGCCGTCCTTTCGCGGCAGCCAACCGTACGATCAAGGTTTCCAGCCGGTAGTTTCCACCCGGCGCGCGAATATCGAGGAAGGTGATTTCTTCGAGCAGGGCCGGGTGGTCTGGTGGCGAGGCAGGTCCGGCTTGCGTCAGGCCGGGCGTGGAAGCCGCCATAAATGTCATCAGCACCACGGCTGCCACGATCGTCGAAACCGGTCTCATCGTCGAACCTCCGCAGGCGCGTTGCGCAGTGTGACCTGAAAATGCAGTCGCACATTCGGCCCGTGCCGATCGTGTCGCCGAATGATCAACCTCACTCAGGCCACATAGGACCGTGATCTATCTCACCTAGCCGACATGGAAGTATCACCGCGAATGAGTCGCGTTACGCGGGAGCGCCCTGATTGCGGCGTTCACGCGCGGCCCGTCTCTGGCCAAACGGCGGCGGACGAACTATCGTCGCGGCATGTCAGCCCCAAAGCGCGTCCACGCCGATCAGTGTTGCGGCGCGATCATCGATTATCAGGATTTCTTTTTGGCGCAGCTCGAGCCGCGCAACCGCTCTCGCCTGCGCAAGAACATGCGCAACTTCGCGCGCCTACTTGCGTATATGCGCATTCCGACGGTCGTCACGCTCGAGCGGCCAATTCACCGAAAAGGTGCGGTGCCGCAGGATATCAAGGCGCCGCTCGGCAGCGCTGCAAAGGTTTTCGAGAAGGATTTCTTCGACCTCACCAAGGAGAAGCCGATCCGGGCCCATCTGAAGCGGCTGAAGAAGACGCAAATCATCGTTGCGGGTTGCGAGACCGATGTGTGCGTCCTGCAATCCTGCCTCGGCCTTCTCGAAATGGGTTTTGAGGTTTTCGCGGTCGAGGAGCTGCTGTTTTCGTCGGCGCGCAATGTCGATGCTGCGTTGGTGAGGCTGAGGTCCGAGGGGGTGATCATCCTGTCCTACAAGACGCTGTTCTTCGAACTGGTCGAGGCCGTGGCAGGTGCTCCGCATGCCGAAAAAATGGTCGCGGCATTCGGCGAGTTTCCTTCCGATCTCCCGGAAGAAGCGGTGTCTTGACGTGGAGCGTCCCCGCGCGGTGCGGCTGTTTTACATCTATTGACCAGGGTCTGCTTGCGGATGCCGTCCTCGGGAGCCACATTTCTTCCTGACTGTTTGCGAACACCATTGAAACTGGAGTTCTGCGATGGAAGCGGCTTCGGGGCGCTATTCGGCAGCAATGCCTGAGGCAGGGGGCGCCGGCGACGGACCGGCACTCTCCAACCAGGTGAGGACGATCAATCTGGCCCTTCAGGGTGGCGGCGCCCATGGCGCCTTTACCTGGGGCGTGCTCGACCGGCTGCTCGACGAAAAGGACGTTGCCTTCGAGGGAGTGAGTGCGACCAGTGCCGGCGCGATGAATGCGGCGGTCTTTGCCTACGGGCTTTCCGTCGGCGGTCGCGAAGGGGCGCGCAAGGCGCTGACCGACTACTGGAAGCGTGTCAGTGACGCCGCGAGGTTGGGACCGTTGCAACCAAGCCCGATCGACCGGCTGCTGGGAAACCACAGGCTGACCTGGTCACCGGTCTTCTCGCTGCTCGGCTTCGTGACGCGCGTGCTGTCGCCCTATGAGTTCAACCCGTCGGACTATAACCCGTTGCGTGAAGTGGTTGAACAGTCGATCGATTTCGAGGTGCTGAGGCGTCCGGATTGTCCGGTCAAGCTGTTCCTGTCTGCGACCAACGTTCGCACCGGCAAGGTGAAGATCTTCTCGGGGACTGAAATTTCAGCTTCGGCCGTGATGGCTTCGGCATGTGTTCCGACCATGTTTCACGCCGTCGAAATCGACGGTGAGGCCTATTGGGACGGCGGCTACATGGGAAATCCGGCGCTGTTCCCGCTCATCTACAACTGCAAGAGCTCCGATATTGTCATCGTTCATATCAATCCGCTGTTCCGCAAGGATTTGCCGCGTGCGGCAGTCGACATCCTGAACCGCATCAATGAGATCAGTTTCAATTCATCGCTGATGCGGGAGATGCGGGCGGTCAGCTTCATCACCAGGCTGGTCAAGCAGAACCGTATCGTGGGCGGAGACATTCGGCAGATGTTCATCCATAGCATCGCCGACGATGAATTCATGGGGGCGCTCAGCCCGACCAGCAAATACAACGCCGATTGGGACTTTCTGGTTTTTCTTCGCGACCAGGGCCGGAAATGCGCGAACGACTGGCTGACGAACCATTTCGTCAAGCTCGGCGTCGAATCGTCCGTCAATATTGACGAAGTCTATCTCTAAGAGCGTTTTCCAGCGAAAGCCTGCCCCGGACTTGATCCGGGGTGGACACCGGTTCGCGTCAAGAGAACGCGTCAAATCAAGACTCCTGCATGGTGAAGGGTAGTGCGCCATTCGTTATTTGCTGGTGAATTACTGGCCGCATTGTGCGATGACGGCAGCAACGCCACCTCCAGACCCGCCCTGCCATGACCCAATCCACCGTCACACCCTCGCAAGTCCGCACCGCGCTTCTGCTGCGCGACGAAATCGCGTTGCTCGATCTGCGGCACGAGGCGGCTTTCGCCACCGGCCATCCGCTGTTTGCCGCCAACATGGCGGCCGGCCGCATCGTGCTCGAAGCCGAGATACGGCTGCCGCGCAAGGACGTGCCGGTCGTGGTTTATGACTCGGGCGAAGGCCTCATTACGCAGGCGGTCGATCAGTTCAAAACGCTGGGATACACCAACGTCCGCGCGCTCGAAGGCGGGCTGCAAGGCTGGCAGGCGGCGGGCTATGAGCTGTTTCAGGACGTCAACTCCTACGCCAAGGCGTTCGGCGAACTGGTGGAGCATCGCCGCCACACGCCGTCGCTGGCGGCGGAAGAGGTGGCAAGCCTGATTGCGCGCAAGGCCAATATCCGGATTCTCGACGTTCGCCGCTTCGATGAATACGCGACCATGAACATCCCGGGCTCGATCAGCGTGCCCGGGGGCGAACTGGTGCTGCGCGCCGGCGAGGCGGCGCCGGATCCGGAAACCACCATCATCGTCAATTGCGCCGGCCGCACCCGCTCGATCATCGGCACCCAGTCGCTGATCAATGCCGGCGTCGCCAACAAAGTGGTGGCGCTGCGCAACGGCACCATCGGCTGGACGTTGGCAAAGCAGGATCTCGAACACGGCTCTGGCCGTCGTGGTGCCATCGGCGCTTCCGAGAATGCAAAAGCCAATGCGCGCGATGTCGCGTATCGCGCCGGCGTGCGGCGTGTCGGCCCGGAAGAGACGCGGGCGCTTCAGGCGCAGACCAGCCGCACACTCTATCGTTTCGACGTCCGCGGCGCCGAGGAATATGCCGCCGGTCACCTCCCGGGCTTCCGCCATTATGCCGGTGGGCAGCTGGTGCAGGAGATCGACATGGCAGCGCCGGTGCGCGGCGCGCGGATTCTTCTGTCAGATAATCTCGGCGCCCGCGCCGACATGACCGCGTCCTGGCTCGCGCAGATGGGATGGGAAACCTACGTGCTCGATGGCGGCTATGACGGCGCGCTGGAAGTCGGCCCGCCCGTGGTCCTGCCAAAGCCCGATCCGTCGCACCGCTACCGGCGTCCCTATGAGGGCACCGATGTCTCGACCGCTGCAATGCAGGCCTACCTCGACTGGGAATATGGCCTGGTCGACCAGCTCCGGCGCGACGCCAGCCATGGCTTCTTCGTGATTTGAATGGCTACCTCGCAATTTGATGCCGAAGGCGGCGGCACGGTCGTTGTCGGCGTGATAGTCTTGGCTTTGTTGGGCGCCGCGAGGTGAGTCGAAGGGCAATGCGAGACAAAAAGGACATCGTGGAAAACTGGCTGCCGCGTTACACCGGCACACAGCTTTCCGAATTCGGGGACTATGTGCTCCTGACCAATTTCGACAATTACGTCGAATGGTTCGCCGCAGGGAACGGGGTTCCGGTCAACGGCATCGACCGGCCGATGCCCAACGCGACGGCCGACGGCATCACGCTGATCAACTTCGGCATGGGAAGCCCGAACGCCGCGACCGTGATGGATCTGCTCAGCGCCATCGCGCCAAAGGCCGTGTTGTTTCTCGGCAAGTGCGGCGGGTTGAAGCGCAAAAACCAGATCGGCGATTTGATTCTGCCGATCGCCGCCATCCGCGGCGAGGGGACGTCGAATGATTATCTGCCGCCGGAGGTTCCCGCGCTTCCTGCGTTCGAGTTGCAGCGCGCGGTGTCGACGATGATCCGCGATCTCGGTCGCGACTACTGGACCGGCACCGTATACACCACCAATCGCCGCGTCTGGGAACACGATGATCGCTTCAAGGAAATCCTGCGCCGCACGCGAAGCATGGCGATCGACATGGAGACGGCAACGATTTTCGCGGCAGGATTCGCCAACCATATTTCGACCGGCGCGCTGCTTCTCGTGTCCGATCAGCCGATGATCCCCGAGGGCGTCAAGACCGAAGCGTCGGACCGGACGGTGACCGAGAACTATGTCGAGATCCACATCAGGATCGGGATCGAGGCCCTGAAGCTGGTGCGCCGCCGGGGCCGCAGCGTCAAGCATCTGCGCTTCGAGGACGATTTCGACCGGGGGATCGAGACGTAAGGCAGGTAACGCTGCCCAAGCACGACCTACCCTACGAATATTATCCGGAGCGCAGCCAGCTTTCAGCCGTCAGCTTTTCAAGCTCGGAAAAATACCGGGCCGTGAAATCGCGGTCGGACTGCTGCTCGGGCCGCCGTGCCTGCGAACCCACGTCGCGCAGCTGCTCGTTGAGGTGAACGGCTAGGACCGAGGCGATCGCATGGATCGCGTCGTGACGATCGAGTCCCTCGGCGATCAGCCGCAGCAGGGTGCCGCGTACCGGCCATCGATCTCCTTCCGCGATCTGGTTTTCAACGACCACGTGCATGGCCGCATGCGCTGCTGCGCGCTCCACCTTGATACCCTTGCGCCGGTGGTAGCGTTCGACCACGTCAATACGCAGTTGCTCGTCGGTCGCGAGCCAGTCGTCCGGATCAGGATAGACCAGCGGATCGTAGTCTCGGATCCGGTCTGCGGTGCCGTCGAATTCATACACCTCGTCGATGTCGACAGGATCGCTGCTTGGCGCGATCTGCGGCGTTTCGGCTTTGCCGATACAGCACTTCTTGAATTTCTTGCCGCTGCCACAAGGGCAGGGGTCGTTGCGGCCGACATTGCGGAGCGGGTTGTGCGCCGGCGTTATCGGCCACGGATCGAGGCTCGGGTCGTCAGCGATCTGATCCTGATATTCCTGCGGATTGACCATCTCCCAGCCCGATAATTCCTCGATGACGTCGCCGAACGGCTCGTACTCCTTGCGCCGCCATGGCGGAAGCGGGCCGCCGGCGCAGGCCTCCTTCAAATCATCCTCGAAATCCTTCAAATCCTTCAGCATCGGGTCATTGAAGCCGAGCCGGAATATCTTGCGCACCAGGGGCTCGAGCTCGACCAGCCCCAGCACAGCGATCGTGCCCTGCCAGCCGTCCCACACGGCACACACATCCCGAGGCTGCAAATCGTCGAAGGCCGACCGCAAGAAATCGGCGACCGCAGCCCGGTCGAGTTCGCCGCGAAAAACGAGTATCACGAGGGCGTCGAGGGCACTCCAGCGCACGAACTCATCCGCCTTGGGATCTCGAATGATGTCGTAGATCGGACCTGGATCGCCATCGAAAACACTTGCCAGTACCTTGTGGCTGGTCGCAGTTGTGGCGTCGCCGAGAATCAATTCGACGTCCGGCCGGCGCAAAAAGCGCGCGATCGTGCGATACGCTGATTTCTCCCGCCACTGGCCAAGAAGATGGAACGCGATGAAGAGGCCATTCTCCTCGACGTCGCTTTTCGGCTCACATCTATCGATGGCGTCCAGCAGCAGCGGCGCCACGATCGTCCGATCGGCGGTTGCGGTGCGGATCGCCTCGGTCGGCAGGCCCTCGCCGGAACCCAGTTGCTCAAGGATCTGCACGGAACGGTCTCGCTTGTGTATCCAAACGTCAGGGCAAGTTTGCAGCCTCTTAAATTATAGCCATCAGGAATACCGGCAGTAAACGACGCATTGCCACTCGTCGGGGTTCGGACGCCAGTTCCGGCGGATGCCGTCGCTGAGCGTTAGCGCCACGCCAGAAGTATCGCGACCAGGATGACGAGGCTCGCCGACAATACTTTCCAGAACACCAGCGGGTTGCGCTCATAGAGCGCTCGCCGCTTTTCGGCGGCGGGTTTGGCCCACATCGCGCCGTTTTCCAGCTCGTGGGCAAATTCGATGACGTCGCCGAAGCGTTGGGTGGGGTCGACGGCGAGCGCCTTGCCGATCACAGCATCGAGCCAGGCCGGCAGATCGGGACGGTAACGCGACAGCGAAACCGGCTTGCCGAAGCGTGGCCGCGAAAACGGTTCGATCTCGCCATAAGGGTAAGCGATGCTGAACATTCGGTAGACGGTCACGCCGAGCGCATAGAGATCGGAAAATTCGTCACCCGCGCGGCCGCTGAAGAGTTCGGGCGCCATGTAACTCGCGGTGCCCGGAATGTCCTGCGCCGGGAAATCCTCGAGCAGCGGCACGCGGGCGACGCCGAGATCGACCAGCCGCAATCCGCCGGCCGCCAGCAGGATGACGTTGTCAGGCTTGATGTCGCGATGGATGATGCCCGCACGATGCAAGGTCGCGATCGCGCGTGACAGCTTGGTCGCGATCCCGATGCCTTCGGTCAGCGAGAGCTGCGGCGAGCGGTTCAGCCGCTGCTCGAGCGTTTCGCCCTCGTACAGCGGCATCACCGAATAGAGCCGCGTCTGGCGCCCGGCGGGAACCTCGATGATCTCGCCGATCCACAGGCTTCTGACGCGGGCCGCCACCCATGCTTCGCGCACAAAGGCGAGACGATATGAACCTTCGCTGGCGACGCGCGGGTGCGGAAATTTCAGCACCAGCTTGCGGTTCTGCCGCTTGTCGGTGGCGACGAACAGCCGGCTATAACGGCCGTCGGACAGCACCTCCTGCAGCACGAAATCGTCGATGGTCTCGCCGGACGACGGCAGTTCCAGGATGGGAAGGGTTTCGATGGCGTGGGTGAGTTCGTTGCGGTCGGCCGGCGGCAGGTCGATGACGTCGAGCACCAACGCGGTCATGTTGTCGCTGCTGCCGGCGGCCAGCGCCGTGTCCACCAGCTTGCGCGCGGTTTCCTCAGGCGAAGCGCGCTCGTCGAGCAGTACCTGCAGGCGGCCGTCGTCGAGGACGCCGTGAATGCCGTCGCTGCAGATCAGCAACCGGTCGTGTTGCCGCAGCCCGACCGCGGTATGGTCGACGCGCGCGAAATCCTCGAAGCCGATGGCACGGTTGAGCACGTGTGCGAGGTCGCCGCGTCCAGCGACGTGATCCTTGGTCAGCCGCTCCAGACGGCCTTCGCTCAAACGGTAGGCGCGCGTGTCGCCGATGTGAACGATGTGACAGGTGCGCCGCGACAGGATGATCGATGAGAACGCGCAGCTCATGCCGCTGAGCCTGGAATCGACGCGGCCCTGCGCATGGATCCAGCTGTTGGCGGCCTCCAGCGCCCGCGAGGCGATGCGCCGAACGCCCAGCGTTTCGGGAAGCGAATAATAGGCGTCGAGAAAACAACGCACGGTCAGTTCGGCGGCTTCCCGTCCGCCCTTGTGGCCTCCGACGCCATCCGCCACCGCGGCAACGATGTCGCGGTTGAATGTGCCGGTCTGACCGAGGCAGGCCGCGACGTAGTCTTCGTTGGTCGCCCGCTTGCCGGTCTCGCTGACGAAACCGACGCGAACCTGAAGATTCCTCTGCGATCCGATCGTCACGTCAGCGACCTGCCGAGCAGCACGGCGCGATGAGATTGACTCGAATCGTCATCGCGTTAGCTCCTTCTTTTTAAGCATGATTCTTACGGAAAACCGCGCCTCACTTTTCCGGATCATGCTCTGGAAGCGCGCGTCGTCAGACCCGCGCCCCCGAAACCGCGCCCCAAGTGGTGCGCCAGCGGACCTTGACCATGGCAAGTCCGATAAAGCCAAGCAATGCCAGCGCCCCGAAAAACAGGAAGCCGGCCCCGAAGCCGCCGGTTGCGGCCTTGGCGGTGCCGAGCGCCTGGGCCAGGAAAAAGCCGCCGACGCCTCCGGCGCAACCGACCAGGCCGGTCATCAGGCCGATGTCCTGCCGGAAGCGGAGCGGGATGAGTTGAAACACCGCGCCGTTTCCCATGCCGAGTGCCAGCGTGCCGATCGAGAACAGCAGCACCGACATCCATGCGATGCGCGGCATCTGCAGCAGCGACCAGCCCGCCGCTGATGGCGCCGCCGGTCCTTCCGGCATGAAGGCGATGACGAGATAAGCCGCGATGACAACCGCGAACAGCACCGACAGCGAGCGGATGCCGCCGATGCGGTCGGCAATCAGCCCGCCGACCGGGCGGAAGCCGGAGCCAAACGCGACGATCAGCGAGACCAGCAGACCTGCCGCGACGCCGGAGACGTGATACTGCACGGTGAAATACAGCGGCAGCGCGTTGGCGAGGCCGACGAAGCCGCCGAAAGTGATGAAGTAGAAGAACATGAACCAGCGGCTATCAGGGTCGCGCAGCAGCGTGGTATAGGCCTTCAGCGAGATCGGCTTGCGCTCGCCCGGCGCATCCTTGGCCGCAAAGACGTAGTATGCGAGCACCAGCACCATCGGAATCAGCAGGAAACCGAACACGGCCTGCCAGCCGAAATGCTCGGCGATCGTCGGTGCGAGCATCGTATCGATGACGACGCCCATATTGCCGGCGCCTGCGATGCCCATCACCACGCCCTGATATTGCGGCGGGTACCAGCGGCTCGCCTGCGGCAGGGCGACGGCAAAGGACGCGCCGCCAATGCCGAGCACCAGGCCGAAGATGATGATCGCAAGCTTGCTGTCGAGCCCGTACCGCCATACCCAGGCCGTTGCCGCGGTGACGATGAGCTGCGCGATAATGCCGGTTCGCTTGGCGCCGATGATGTCGGCCAGGATGCCCATCGGGACGCGCAGCAGCGCGCCGGCCAGAACCGGGATGGCCACGAGCGTAAACTTCTCGCTGACCGCAAGGTTCATGTCGTGCGCGATGTAGACCATCAGCGGGCCGAGCGCGACCCAGGCCATGAAACTGATGTCGAAGTAAAGAAACGCAGCCAGCAGCGTCGGCCAATGGCCAGCCTTCTTGAACTCAGCAAACTTCATTGCGACAGCCTCGCGATCATGCGGCCGAGCATGCGCACAGGTGCGGCAGGTCTCGGCACATCTGATGGAATGTGGTGAAAGCGAGAGCCGTACTCGTCATTGAGACGGTCTCGATTGGTTCTAAAGGCAGCAATAACCGTGCCATTCGATTGCGAGCGGCACTTTGCCTTTAATCGCAACGCGTTGACCGCTATTCCACCGCCAGGGAATAAGACCCGGTCTGCTGCCGCGGGCAGCAAACCGCGCCACTGAAACGCGCAGGGTGGTGCTTTTTTGTGCGGTGCGCACAAACGCCTGAATTCGCGGCGGCCGATAAAGCTATTGATATCGCTGGCGGAATCGCTGTGCCCGAGTTGGCACGCGTTTTGTATTCAAGCAGATATCGATCGTCATTGATGATGGTCAGCTGCCCGCGGATGGGCTCCTCAAAACTCCCAACCACTAATTCAACCGATCGACGGCGCATGTCGCGTCGACGCGCGGTGTCGTCGGAATGCGAAAGGCAGATCATGCTCGAGAAAGTTAGCAGGCAGAAGCTGGTGGTGATCGGCAACGGCATGGCCGGCATCCGCACAGTGGAAACGCTGCTGGAGCGTGCGCCCGATCTCTACGACATCACGGTGTTCGGTTCCGAGCCTTACGGTAATTACAATCGTATCCTGCTGTCGCCGGTTCTCTCCGGCGAGAAGTCCGTCGATGACATCATGCTCAACACCGAGCAATGGTACGACGACAACGGCATCACGCTGCGCAAGGGCGAGACGATCGTCATGATCGACCGGCGTACCTGCGAAGTCGTCACGGCCGAGGGCGCGCGCGTTCCCTATGACCGCTTGCTGATTGCGACCGGCTCCAATCCGATCATGTTGCCGCTTCCCGGCAAGGACCTCCCCGGCGTCATCGGCTTTCGGGATATCCAGGACGTCGAGCGCATGGTTGAAGCCTCGACGAGCCATCCGAACGCCGTCGTGATCGGGGGAGGTTTGCTCGGCCTCGAGGCCGCCAACGGGTTGATGAAGCGCGGCATGAACGTCACCGTCGTGCATCTGCTCGACTGCCTGATGGAACGGCAGCTCGATCCGGTTGCAGGCGGAATGCTGCGCAAGTCGCTGGAAGAGCGCGGCATGGTGTTCAAGATGCCGGCGCAGACGCAGGCCATCCTGGGCGAGGACCGCGTCACGGGCGTGCGCTTTGCCGATGGCGTGGAGCTGCCGGCCGATCTGGTCGTGATGGCCGTCGGCATCCGCCCGAACATCGAGCTCGCGCAGAAGGCGGGCATCTATTGCGAGCGTGGCATTGTCGTCTCCGACACCATGCAGACCTATGACGGGCGCATCTATGCGGTCGGCGAATGCGTGCAGCACCGTCGCCAGACTTACGGCCTGGTCGCGCCGCTGTTCGACCAGGCCAAGGTCTGCGCCAATCAGCTCGCCATGAAGGGCTTTGCCAGCTATTCGGGATCGGTGGTCTCGACCAAGCTGAAGGTGACGGGCATCGACCTGTTCTCCGCCGGCGATTTCGCGCCCGGCGCGGACAAGGAAGAAGTCGTGATGCAGGACGCCGCGCGCGGCGTCTACAAGCGGATCGTCCTGCGCGACAAGAAGATCGTCGGCGCCGTGCTTTACGGCGATACGGTCGACGGGCCCTGGTATTTCCAGCATCTGCGCGACGGCACCGATATCTCGCAGATGCGCGAGCGCCTGGTGTTCGGCGCGGCCAATCTCGGCGACGGCGGTCACGCCGGCCAGAATTCGGTCGCCGCGATGGGCGACGAGGCGGAGATCTGCGGGTGCAACGGCGTTTGCAAGGGCACCATCGTCAAGGCGATTGCCGAAAAGAAGCTGTTCACGATCGATGACGTGCGCGCCCACACCAAGGCATCATCGTCATGCGGCTCATGTACCGGCCTCGTCGAGCAAGTGCTCGCGTTCACGCTCGGCGGTGACTACTCGACGGCGCCGAAGGTCAAGCCGATGTGCAAGTGCACCGATCACAGCCATGACGACGCGCGCCGCGTCATCGTCGAGCAGCAGCTGAAGACCATCCCCGATGTCATGAAGTTCATGGATTGGAAGACCGCCAACGGCTGCCACTCCTGCCGGCCGGCGCTGAACTATTATTTGCTCGCCACCTGGCCCGGCGAATATCGCGACGACCAGCAGTCGCGTTACATCAACGAACGCGTCCATGCCAACATCCAGAAGGACGGCACCTATTCGGTGGTGCCGCGGATGTGGGGTGGCGTGACCACGCCGAACGAATTGCGCGCAATCGCCGACGTCGCCGACAAGTTCAAGATTCCGACCGTCAAGGTCACCGGCGGCCAGCGCATCGATCTGCTCGGCGTCAAGAAGGAGGATCTGCCCGCGGTATGGGCCGACCTCAACGACGCCGGCATGGTGTCAGGGCATGCCTACGCCAAGGGGCTGCGCACGGTGAAGACCTGCGTCGGTTCGGAATGGTGCCGCTTCGGCACCCAGGACTCGACCGGGCTCGGCATCAAGATCGAAAGATTCATGTGGGGGTCATGGGCCCCGGCCAAGGTGAAGATGGCGGTGTCGGGTTGTCCGCGTAACTGCGCCGAATCGACCTGCAAGGATGTCGGCGTGATTTGCGTCGATTCCGGATACGAGATCCATTTCGCCGGCGCCGCCGGCCTTCACATCAAGGGAACCGAATTCCTCGCCAAGGTGGCGAGCGAGGAGGAGACGCTGGAGTTGATCGCGGCACTGACGCAGCTCTATCGCGAGCAGGGCTGGTATCTGGAGCGGATGTACAAGTGGTGCGATCGTGTCGGGCTCGATGCCATCCGCAAGCAGGTGGTCGATGATCTCACCAACCGCAAGGCGCTGTACGACCGCTTCGTGTATTCGCAGCAATTCTCGCAAAGCGACCCGTGGGCGGAACGCGCCCAACGCGGTGTCGATCGCAACGAGTTTGCGCCGATGGCGGAGCTCGAACTCGCATGACCGGAGCTCGCATGACAAACTGGATTGAAATCGGAGCGCTGGACCAGATTCCGCGCCTCGGCGCCCGCGTGGTGCGCACGGCGTCGGGAAACATCGCGGTATTCCGGACCGAAGACGACGAGGTATTCGCGCTCGACGACCGTTGCCCGCACAAGGGCGGACCATTGTCGCAAGGCATCGTGCACAACAAGCGCGTCACCTGTCCGTTGCACAATTTCGTCATCGAGCTTGCGAACGGCGAGGCGGTCGCTCCCGACGAGGGATGCGCGCACTCGTATCCGGCCAAGGTGGAGAACGGCACCGTGTGGCTGTCCGTTCGTGAGGCAGTCACCGCTTCCGCCGATTGAGGGTAACGACGCGTGCCAGTCAAGACGACATGTCCCTATTGCGGCGTCGGCTGCGGCGTCGTGGCCGACAGGGATCAGGCGGGGGCGGTCACGGTCCGGGGTGATCCGGTGCATCCGGCAAATTTCGGGCGGCTGTGCGCGAAGGGATCGGCGCTGGCTGAAACAATCGATCTGGAAGGACGCCTGCTCGAGCCGATGGTCGACGGCCAAGCCGCGACCTGGGATGCCGCGCTCGGCCATGTCGCCGATGGATTCAGCAAGGCGATCCGGGAGCACGGGCCGGATTCCGTGGCCTTCTACGTCTCGGGCCAGCTTCTCACCGAGGACTACTACGTCGTCAACAAGCTCGCGAAGGGCTTTGTCGGCACCGCTAATATCGATACCAATTCGCGGCTGTGCATGGCCTCCAGCGTGGTCGGTCACAAGCGCGCCTTCGGCAGCGACACCGTTCCGGGTTGTTATGAAGATCTGGAACTGGCCGACCTGCTCGTCCTTGTCGGCTCGAATGCCGCCTGGTGCCATCCCATCCTGCACCAGCGCATGCTGGCGGCGAAGGCGAAAAATCCCGCTTGCCGCATCGTCGTCATCGACCCGCGCCGGACGGCGACCTGCGAGGGCGCCGATCTGCATCTGCCGGTTCGTTCCGGCAGCGACTCCGTTTTGTTCAACGGATTGCTGGCCTATCTTGCGAAGAACGAGGCGGCCGATGGCGCGTTCGTCGGCGATTTCACCACCGGCGCCGAGGCGGCGCTGGCGCAAGTCGCCGGCCAGACCGTGGCGCACACCGCGGATGTCTGCGGGCTGACGGGCGGTGCGGTCGAGCAGTTCTTCAGCTGGTTCGCTAAGACCGAGCGCGTCGTCACGCTCTATTCGCAGGGCATCAACCAGTCGAGCAGCGGCGTCGACAAGGTCAATGCGATCATCAACTGCCATTTGCTGACCGGCCGGATCGGAAAACCCGGCATGGGGCCGTTCTCGCTCACCGGCCAGCCCAATGCGATGGGCGGACGCGAGGTCGGTGGTCTCGCCAATCAGCTCGCCGCCCATATGGAGATCGAGAACCCGCGCCATCGCGACATCGTGCAGCGGTTCTGGCGCTCGCCCGTCATCGCCGACAAGACCGGGCTCAAGGCGGTCGAGATGTTCGACGCGATGGCCGACGGGCGCATCAAGGCGGTCTGGATCATGTCCACCAATCCGCTGGTCAGCCTGCCGGATGTTACGCGCGCGCGCGCCGCGCTGGATGCCTGCGATCTCGTCGTGGTGTCGGATTGCATGCGCCACACTGATACGACGCGTCACGGCCATGTGCTGCTGCCAGCGACGGCGTGGGGCGAAAAGGACGGCACGGTCACCAATTCCGAGCGCCGCATCTCCCGGCAACGGCCGTTCATGCCAGCGCCCGGCGCCGCGCGTCCAGATTGGCGGACCGTCTGCGACGTCGCCCGCCGCATGGGGTTTTCGGGCTTCGACTATACGAGCGTGGCCGAGATCTTTCGGGAGCATGCCAGCCTCTCGGGCTTTGAGAATAATGGTGCGCGGGACTTCGATCTCTCCGCCTTGAGCACGCTCGATGATCGCGCTTACGAGACGCTGGCCCCGGTACAATGGCCGGTGACGCGGGATTATCCGACCGGCACGCCGCGGCTGTTCGAGACCGGAGGGTTCTTCACCCCCGATCGCAAGGCGCGCTTCATTCCGGTCACGCCACGCCCGCCCAAGAACCCGACCAGTCGCGAGCACCCCCTGATTCTCAACACCGGCCGGATTCGCGACCAGTGGCACACCATGACGCGGACCGGGAAATCGCCGCGACTGATGCTGCACATGTTCGAGCCCTGTGCGGAATTCCACCCCGAGGATGCGCGCAAGGCCGGTATCGAAGATGGCGCGCTCGCCCGGCTGACCAGTCCGTGGGGCCAGATGGTGGCGCGCGTGACCGTCACCGCCGAACAGCGGCGCGGCTGCGTGTTCGTGCCGATGCACTGGAATGGCGAGTATGCCGGCGACGGCCTGATCAACGCGCTGGTCAATCCCGCGACCGACCCGATATCCGGACAGCCGGAATCCAAGCATACGCCCGTGAAGGCCGAGCCATACTTGCCGAAATGGCATGCCTTCATTCTCAGCCGTCACGAGATCGAGCGCCCGAAGAAGGGGTACTGGGTCTCCGGACGGTCGGGCATGTGCTGGCGCATGGAGCTGGCGATCGAGGAACGGCCGGCGAGCTGGCGCGACTGGGCGCGCGCGCAGCTTCGCGCCGAGCAGGACGATATTGAGTGGCTCGCCTATCGCGATCCGAGCATCGGCCGGTATCGTTACGCGAGCATTCGCGACGGACGGTTGGAGGGATGCATCTTCATTGCCTCGGACCACAGGCTGGTGTCGCGTTCATGGCTGACCAATCTGTTCGCGGAAAACACGCTCTCGCCAAAGGCGCGGATGTCGCTGCTTACAGGGCAGCCGCTGGAAGCCGGCGAAGATATCGGGCCGATCGTCTGCTCGTGCTTCGGCATCGGGCAACGGCAAATCGCGGCCGAAATCAACAAAGGCGCGAGAAACGTCGAAGCCATTGGTCAACGATTAAAGGCCGGCACCAATTGTGGGGCATGCAAGCCGGAGATCGGCAAGCTGCTCAACGGCGCGCCTGTGCCAAAACCCCTGCCGGCGTGAGCTTTCCGATTCCCGGCCTATTTGCCGGGTCCATCCTTGCCCGTGACGAACACGTCGCGATGGGGAAACTTCCCGAACAATTCCGGCGGCTGGCTGAAATTGGTGGCGAGCACGTCGGCCGGGTTGGCCGCGATCCATTGTGACAGGTCGATGGTCTCGTAGATTCCGGAATTGAAGCCGATCAGGATGCGCGCGGGCTTGTCGCCGACGTTTTCTATGGAGTGCCCGTAGCCTTGGGGGATATAGCCGACGTCGCCCTGCTGCAGTTGCTCGGTCCTGGTGCGCCCGTGCGAGCCGAACAGGGTGACGCTGACCGTGCCGTCGAGCACATACTGCCATTCGTCGGCGTTCGGATGCCAGTGCAGCGTCCGCAACGCGCCGGGATCGAGATCGAGCACGACGCCGGTGATGGTTTTCGCAATCGGAAAGCGACTTGAATCGACGCGCCATTCGCGGCCGCCCTGAAAGGTGCCGTTCGGCGTC
The DNA here is from genome assembly GCF_018130165.1 of Bradyrhizobium sp. JYMT SZCCT0180. Taxonomy (GTDB): domain Bacteria; phylum Pseudomonadota; class Alphaproteobacteria; order Rhizobiales; family Xanthobacteraceae; genus Bradyrhizobium. The sequence continues at coordinate 90,876 of NZ_JAFCLZ010000025.1, forward strand.
TGCGCCAGCAGGCGGTATTTGTGCGTTTGCGGCGGCAGCTTCCAGCCCTGCAGCGGCACCGACGGCTCGGTGGATGGCGGCTTGCCGCGGGCAAAATACACTTCTTCCTTTGGGAAGTTGTCGAACGCCGATTCCGGCACGCCGAAGTTTTTCGCCAACAGCGCTTTTGGGATGTGTCCGATCCAGTCGGTGATGCTGAAGGTGCCGAACTCGGAAAAATAGCCGTTGTCGAAGATCAGGATGAAATGGCAGGGCTTGTCGCCAAGGCACTGCAGCATGTGGCCGTGACCGCGGGGAAAGTACCAGACGTCGCCCGGATCGAAATCGTTGGTCTCCGCAAAACCGTTGGGATCGACGACCGTGGTGCGGACGCGCCCCTCGAACACGAACGCCCATTCGGCCGCGGTGGCGTGCCAGTGCATCTCGCGCATCGCGCCTGGCTCGAGCCGCATCGAAACCCCGGCGATTCCCTTGGAGATCGGCAGCTGCGTAACGGTGGCTTCCTTACCGTAGCTGTTACCGATCACCTTGCCGCCCGATTTCTCCAGCGCGAACTTGAACGTCGGCAGGTCCTTTCCCGACACTGCGGGATCGGGGACGTTGTTCATGAAGCTGGGATCGCCGGCGACCGCCGCTTGCGTTCCGGCCAGCGTCGCCATCGAGGCGATGGCGGCCGCGGCGGCGAGAAACTCCCGGCGTTGCGGATCGGACATGTTGGTCTCCTTGGTGGGGCGAAATTCCGCCGGCGGGCGGCCATGCGGCTTCCCGTGCCGGCACGGGCCAGCTCTCACGGGATCATGCTGGCGGCCAGGCTTCACGTCCAGTCTGTGCAGATCCGCTCGCGGCGCAATCCGGAATCGGCGAATGGCGATGTCGGCCACGCGCGTTCCCGCTGCGCTCTTCCCATCGCTCGTCTTCCAGACCCCATTGTGCTAATTTGAGCCAACAAGGATAGCTCCAGGAGTCGCGACCAGACTTGATGACCCGGCTAACGCGAAGGGCTTGTCATGAACCAGACGCTGCCAGCCAACGAGTCCGGACGCCTTGTCGCGCTGACAAATTACGCAATCCTCGACACGCTTCCGGAAGCCGGTTTCGACGAAATCACCGAACTGGCGGCGCAGATCTGCGGCTGCCCCGCCGCCCTGGTCAGCTTCCTCGACGCCTCGCGGCAATGGATGAAGGCAAAGTATGGCCCGCTTCCAGCAGATCTTTCCGAATGCCCGCGGGAAATTTCGATCTGCACGGCCACGATCTGCAACAATGACATCCTCTACGTTCCCGACCTGAGCAAGGATCAAAGGTTCAATACCAGCCCGCTGGTGACGGGCGATATGCACATCCGCTTCTACTGCGGCGTTCCACTCATCACGCAGGATGGCCATGCGCTGGGCACTTTGTGCGTGATCGCCTTCGAGCCGCGAGAGCTTACCTTCGAGCAGCAGGAGGCCCTCAGACGACTGGCGCGGCAGACGATGGTTCATCTCGAACTGCGTCGGCAATTGCTCGTGCGCAACGAGATGCTGCGTGAGTTGGAGCGGGCGCGCGACCTCGCAATTGCCGGCAAAGCCGAATCGGACAAACTGCTCCTGAACATCTTGCCGTCATCCATCGCAGCCGAGCTCAAGGCAAATGACCGCATTCAGCCGCGCTTCTTCGACTCTGCAACGGTGATCCTGATCGATTTCACCGGCTTCACCCGACTGGTCGAGACCATGGAGCCGGCGAGCGTCATTGACCAGCTCGACCAGCACTTCACCGTGTTCGACGACATCATGGCCAAGCATCGCCTGGAAAAACTCAAGACGATCGGGGATGCCTATCTCGCCGTTGGCGGCGTGCCGGAGCCCAACCGCTCGCACGCCGTCGATGCCGCATTGGCTGCGCTGCAGGTCATCGATCACCTGGCCAGGATCAATCGGCAACGCGAGAAGCTGCACCTGCCGGCGTGGCAGGTGAGGATTGGAATCAATACCGGACCAGTCATCGCCGGCGTCGTCGGGAAACACAAATTCACCTACGATATCTGGGGGAATACCGTGAATATCGCGCAGCGGGTCGAGGCTGCCGGCGTTCCCGGCCGCATCAGCATCGCCGAATCGACCTGGCAGCACATCAAGACGCGCTTCGAGACCGACGCCCGTGGCGCCGTTGAAGTGAAGCACCAGGGTTTGGTGAATATGTATTATCTCAACCGCATCAGGCCCGAGTTTTCCTCTGATCCAGCCGGGGTAATGCCAAACGACCGGTTCTGGAAACAGGAATGAGCGTGCGCTTTGCGGCGTCGCCCGGATGGGGCCCATCGGCGGATCAACTCGGTGGAACGGTGCTTCGCGCAGACTAGCCTTCAGCGGAAATGGCAGGCGACCCAGTGGCCGTCGGCGCTTTGCTTGAGCGGTGGGGCCTCGCTCTTGCACAGCGGAAACTGCGCGATCGGGCATCTGGTGTGAAAGTGACAGCCGGTCGGCGGAGAAATCGGGTTCGGCACTTCGCCCGACAGCCGGACGCGCTGCCGTTTCACTTTCGGATCCGGTATCGGCACCGCCGACAGCAGCGCCTCGGTGTAGGGGTGGCGCGGCGAGGCATAGAGTTCGTGGGCCGACGCCATCTCGACAATGCGCCCGAGATACATCACCGCGATGCGCTTGGAGATATGCTCGACGACCGCCAGATCATGGGCGATGAAGAGATAGGCGAGCCCGAACTTCTCCTGCAAATCTTCAAGCAGGTTGATGACCTGGGCCTGGATCGAAACGTCCAGCGCCGAGACCGGCTCGTCGCAGATGATCAGCTTGGGCTCGACCGCAAGCGCCCGCGCGATGCCGATGCGCTGGCGCTGGCCGCCGGAGAATTCGTTCGGATAGCGGCCCATATGGTCCGCCCGCAGGCCGACGGTTTCCAGCAGGTCCACCACGCGCTCTTCGAACTGCTGTTTGGTCTTGGTCAGTTGGTGGATGATCAGCGCTTCGCCGACGATCGCGCCGACATTCATGCGCGGATTGAGCGACGCGTAGGGGTCCTGAAAGATGATCTGGATGTCGCGGCGCAGGATGCGAAGGTCGTCAGCCCTGAGCGAGCGGACATCCTTGCCGTCGAAATGGATTTCGCCCGAACTCGGTTCGATCAGGCGAAGCACGCAGCGGCCGGTGGTCGACTTGCCGCAGCCGGATTCGCCGACCAGCCCAAGCGTTTCGCCGCGGTCGACGTGGAAGTCAACGCCGTCGACCGCATGAACGCTGGCGACTTGACCGCTGAACAGCCCGCCTTTGAGCGGAAATTCCTTGGTGAGTTTAGTTACCTTGAGCAGCGGCTCGCTCATTGAACCACCGTCGTTTCGGCGTGGATGCAGGCCACCTTGTGGCCAGGTTCGAGCTCGCGCAAGGCAGGCTGCGCGCGCACGCATTCATCGGTGGCAAAACCGCAGCGCGGTGCGAAGCGGCAGCCCTGCGGCGGGTTGATCAGCTTCGGCACCGTGCCGGCGATGGTCTGCAGCCGGGCCTTGCGGCCGCCGCCCCTGTCGACGCGCGGGATCGAGCGGATCAGGCCTTGCGTATAGGGATGGCGCGGGTTTCCAAACAGCTGATCGACCGCGGCTTCCTCCACCACCTTGCCCGCATACATCACCACGACGCGCTGGGCGACTTCGGCGACGACGCCCATGGCGTGGGTGATCAGCATGATCGACATGCCGAGGCGCGATTTCATGTCTTGCAGCAGATCGAGGATCTGCGCCTGGATCGTGACATCGAGCGCCGTGGTCGGCTCGTCCGCGATCAAGAGTTTCGGATGGCACGACAGCGCCATCGCGATCATCACGCGCTGGCGCATGCCGCCGGAAAACTGGTGCGGGTAGTCGTTGACGCGGCGCGCCGGGTTCGGGATCTGGACCAGCGCCAGCATGTCGATGGTCCGCTCCAGCACGGCGCGGCGCCCTAAGCCCTCATGCAGGGCGATCACTTCGCCGATCTGATCGCCGATGGTGTAGACCGGATTGAGCGAGGTCATCGGCTCCTGGAACACGATGGCGATTTCCTTGGCGCGAATCTGGTTCATCTCGTCCGCCGCCATCGGCACCAGGTCGCGGCCCTGCCACAGGATCTGCCCGCCGGCGATCCGCCCGGGCGGCATGGCGATCAACTTGAGCACGGAAAGCGCCGTGACCGTCTTGCCGCAACCGGACTCGCCGACCACGCAGACCGTCTCCCCGCGCCGGACGGCAATATCGACACCGTCGACCGCCTGCACAATGCCGTCATCGGTCGCAAAATGCGTCTTCAAGCCCCTGATGTCGAGCATCGGCGCTTCGTCGGTCGGTTTCGCACCCACGCTCGCGGTATCCTCCGGACGCAACATTACATGACTCTCCGGGGGTCGAGCGCGTCGCGCAATCCGTCGCCGATGAAATTGATGGTGAGCACGGTCAGGAAAATCGCGGCGCCCGCGAACAGCGCCCAGTGCGGTGCGATGTCGAGATAGTCCTTGGCGTCGAACAACAGCCGCCCCCAGGTCGGAATGTCAGGCGGAAAGCCGAGGCCGAGAAACGACAGCGTCGATTCCGCGATGATCGCCGCCGCGACGTCGATGGTGCCGGCCACGATGACAGGCCCGAGCGAGTTCGGCAGGATGTGCCTGATCACCAGTCGCGGCGTGGTGGCGCCGAGCGCGCGCGCCGCCTCGACGAACTCTTTTTCGCGCAGCGACAGGAACTGCGCGCGCACCAATCGCGCCACCGGCATCCAGCGAAACGCGCCGATCACGAGCACGATCAGGATGAAGACGCCGCCTTCGGCGCCGACCCAGTTCTTGAGAAAATCCCGGAACAGATAGATCACCAATAGCAGCAGCGGCAGTTGCGGCAGTGCCAGGAACAGATCGGTGATCCACATCAGCGCGGCGTCGACGCTGCCACGGGAGATGCCCGCGATCGCCCCGATCAGGACGCCGACGATGATGGCGACCGCCATCGCCGCGAACCCGACCGCCAGCGAAATGCGGCCGCCATACAGCATGCGCGCCAACAGGTCCTGTCCGAGATCGTCGGTGCCGAACGGATGATCCCACGACGGGTGAGCGAGCCGCGCGGTGAAATCGATTTCGTTGATCGGTATCCGCCAGATCAGCGGCCCGAACAGAACGGCCGCGGTCAGCAACGTTAAAATGCCGATGCTCGCGACCGCCATGCGATGGCGGCGAAATTTTCGCCAGGCGTCAAAGCCGGGCGAGATGTGGCGCGGGCGTCCCTCGAGCGGAACGACGACGTCAGCGGTAGGAGATGCGTGGGTCGAGCCAGCCATAGATGATATCGGCCAAAAGGTTGAAGAGGACGACGAGACAGGCGAACACGAAGGTCACTGCCATGATGACCGGCGTGTCGTTGGCGAGGATGGCGCTGATCAGCAGTGAACCAATGCCGGGGATACGGAAGATCTGTTCGGTGACGATGGCGCCGCCGAACACCGCGGGCATCTGCAGCGCGACCAGCGTCACCACGGGGATCAAGGCGTTGCGCACCACGTGCTTGATGACGACCTTGCCTTCATTGAGGCCCTTCGAGCGTGCCGTCGTGACATAATCGAGCCTGATGACGTCGAGCACGGCCGAGCGCACGTAACGGGTATAGGAGGCGGCCTGAAACAGGCCGAGCACCGAAATCGGCATGATCGCCTGCTTGAAGTATTCCCAGGCCCATTGCCAGCCGGTGGCTGCTATGTCGGCGCGATACACGAACGGCAGCCAGCCGAGATTGACGCTGAAGACCAGGATCAGCAGCAGGCCCGTGAAGAACGTCGGCAGCGAGAAGCCGACGAACGCAAAGGTGTTGGCGATCTGGTCGAAGATCGAATAGGGCCGCATCGCCGCATAAACGCCGACGGGGAGCGCCACCGCCAACGCCAGGATCTGCGACGAGCCGACCACGAACAGCGTGGTCGGCACGCGTTGCAGGATCAGTTGGTCGACGTCGATGCGGCTGGCGAACGAAAAGCCCCAGTCGCCCTGCAGCATCGCGGCGAGCCAGCGCAAATAACGGATGTAGATCGGATCGTCGATCCCGAACTTAACCCGCAGCGCCGCGGCCACCTCGGGTGGAATGTTGCTGTTGGTAGCGAGTTCGCCGAACGGATCTCCCGGCGCCAGCGCCAGCAGCACAAACAGAATGACACTGATGCCGAGCAGGCTGGGAAGGGCGATAGTCAGGCGTCTGAGAATATATTTTCCCATTGTTCGTCCTGCTGCCGCCCGTTCAGTTTTTGCGCATCACAAATCTCACGTCTGATCTCACGCTTCCCGGTACCAGTTTGCAAGCTGCCACAGGTCGTTGTCCCAACCGCTGAAATGCGCAGTCACGCCGCCCTTTACCGCTGAGACCCTCGACCGGGCGGCGATCGGCTGGATGTAATTGTCGCCGACCACCATGTCGTTGAGCTTGATGTACATTGCCGCCCGCTTCACCGCATCGAGCTCCTGCTCGGCCTGCTTGTAAAGCTCGTCGTACTCCTTGTTTTGCCAGCGGCAGATGTTGCGGCCCTGCCACTTGTTCTCCTTGTTCGCAATCTGCCACGACACGTACTGGTTCATGAACAGCTGCGGATCGGGTTGCGGCATGGTGGTGTTGTACATTTGCGCGTCGCAATAGAAGTGCGGGTAGGTGTCCGGGTTGGCGGTGTCGGAGGAGAAGAACACCGATGCCACCACCGACTTCAGCTCGACGTCGATGCCGGCCTTCTGGCAGGCCTGCTTGATAATGGCCTGCGTCTTCTGCCGCGGGGCGTTGATCGAGGTCTGGTAGACGAACTTCAACGCCTTGCCGTCCTTGGCGCGAATGCCGTCGGCGCCCTTCTTCCAGCCGGCGGCCTCCAGGATCGCGTTGGCTTTCTCGATGTTGAATTCGAATTTGGTGTTTTTCGACCGGAAGCGTTCCGGATTGTTGAGGAAGTTCGCGGTGGCGGTACCGGTCCGGCCGTAGATGAACTTCTCGATCGAGGTGCGATCGATCAGGAGGCCGATGGCCTGGCGCACCGCCGGGTCGCTGAACAGCGGATGTTTGGTCTTGACGCTGGCGCGCTCGCCGTCCACCTCGGTCCATGGATCGGTCGCGTTGAGCTGGATGAACTCGACGTTGCCGCTCGGCGTAATGGTCACTTTGCCTTTGCCCGCAGCCTCGAGCCTGAGCAGGATCTCGTCTTCCACCTGCATGTTCCAGGCGTAATCATATTCGCCGGTCTGCAGCACCGCGCGCGCGGCCGACACTGCATCGCCGCCGCCCTTGACTTCCAGCGTATCGAACTGCGGTCGATTGGGGACGTGGTAGTCGGGATTGCGCTTGGCCAGCACCATGTCGCCCGGCTTGAAATCGACGAACATGTAGGCGCCGGTGCCCACGGGTTTCAGGTTGGCCGGCGCTTCGCGCGACTTGCTGCCGATATAATCCGCAAACACGTGTTTTGGGAGGATCGGGCCGTAATTGCCGACAAAGGCATCGGCCCAGTACGGCGTCGGCTTGGCGAACACGACGCGAACGGTGAAGTCGTCGATCTTTTCGACCTTGACGTCCTTGTAGCTCGCGATCGAGACCGCGGCGGTCTCCGGGTTTCGCGCGTATTCCCAGGTGAAGACCACGTCGTCAGCCGTGAACGGCTTTCCGTCATGCCATTTGACGCCGCGCTTCAACTTCCACACCACCGAGCGGCCGTCTTCGGCGAGCCCGTCGTTCTCCTTGCTCGGAATCTCGGCGGCGAGCGCGGGTACCAGATTGCCCTCGGCGTCCCATCCCGCCAGCGGCTCGTAAAAGATTCGGGAGCCTTCCTGATCCTTGGTTCCGATGGCGAAATGCGGGTTAAGCAGGGTCACCGCTTGCCAATAGAGCAGCTTCAGAAGCCCGCCGCCGCCGGCCTTGGTCGGCTTGTAGGGGAACGTAGTCTGGGCCATCGCCACCCCGGATTGGGCCAGCATCATGCCGGCCATCGGCGCGGTCAGGCCGACGGCGATCATCTGCTGGACAAAGGACCGCCGCGACAAGCGTCCGGTCTTGACGTCTGCAATGAGATCTCGAAGTTCCCGTTCTTGCATCGGATTGACTCCTCGGCTGGTGCTGAATGCCTGACTTGCGCCCCCTGGCGCCCCCGCCGCCGCGGGGGCTGGACCCAAATGATTGGATCGCCAAGGAAATGGATCAGGTTAGTACCAGACTGTCAAAGCAGGAACTGGGCCACGCTTCGCCAAAACCGTCTTGACCAAAAGTCCGGCTTGACCCGGCTGATCAGGCGAACGGCTACGCCAAACGACCGGCTATCCGCCGCAGCCGCGCATGTTCGTTGGGAAAAGCGGCGTCAGCGACTAATTGCGGTGGTGCACCATGACGGGATCAAGCCCGGCGACAACCGCAGGCGCCTGCGACGAAATGCTCGCGACGGGCGCCGGGGTGCGATAGCGCGGCAGATGATCCTCGAGCGAGTAGAACACGCACAGCGCCAGGCTCGACCAGACCGCCAGGCTGAAATAGAGCGACATCCAGGCGATCTCTTCCTTCCACTCGGCAATGTCGTGCGTCACGATCCAGCGCGTGCGCACGTCGCGCAGACCCTCGAGCGGGTGCAGCAGCGTATTGCCGTCGGCGACATCGGCCCGCCACCGGTTCAGATACATCGGGACGTCGACGGTCATCAGGAACGCCAGATAGAACGCGATCCCGACGATCGTGACGACCAGGATCGCGCGCACCGCGCCGTCGAACTCCGGCAGCAGGCGGCAGAGGCCGACGCCGATGATGAAGAAGACGACGGCCCAGATCGAATTCTCGATCGCGTTGTTTAGATATTTGGTGGTCAGCACCGCGTGCCATGAGTAGCACTCGGCGATCACGATCAGCGGCACGATCGCCCAGGCGGCGTTCACGGTGGTGTCCGCGCCTGTCACGGTGCCGAGCTGGTGCAAGATAACAGCCCATTGCGCCGCGAAGGCGATCTCGGCCACGGTCGCGACCGAGCGGCCGACGAACACGCTCGACAGCCAGGTGTCGAACAGGCAGATCCGCTGCACGTCGGCGCGCGGCAGGATCGAGCGGAAGGCGCAGCCGAACACATAGGCGGCGCTGAGCGCGAGCATCAGCTCGACGCCGGACGCGCTGGCTGGACTTCCAATCGGCTGTCCGTGGAGCTGGCGGTACAGCACGAACCAAACCGCGATATTGGCGCCGCTGACCAACGTCAGCATGCCCCACCACCGGATCACCGGGTTAGACCAGGCCAGGGAGGCTGGTTGCGCGCGCCATTCCAAGCTCATTCACCGCTCCGCATTTAATCGAACTGACATCTGATTGTTTTACTTCTGTCATGAATCGCAGCGAATCACGACAAAAATATGCGTGCGTCAGGAGTCTTGCGGGGTGATGCAGAGCGCGTCGGCGCTCTGCGCTTGAAGAATCGGTCTTGCCGGCGCCGATGGACGCCGCTGTCATAAAACTGTCATCAAATATTTAGGCCGCGATCGAATTCATCGTCGCGAAAATTCGTCAGCCGGCAGTTGCGTTCGAAAGGAACAGCTGCTCATTCTGGCAAGCCCGCGAGCCGCAGTCCTTGGGCATACTTTTCGACAAATTCCGGCTTCTGGTAGGGGCCGAGGTAGGACGCCACACGCGACATGCGAAACTCCGGATCGATGGCGTGCAATCGCGCACACATTTTCACAGCGGTGTCTGTCATGTTGGCAAAAGCGGCGCTCGCGGCGAAGATGCGAAGCCCTGGATGCGATTCCGAATTCTCCCGAAGAATTTTTTCAGCCCAGGCCATCGACTCGTCGTACTTGTCGAGAAAGAAAAGGGCATGCGCCATGGCGTTCTGCATGGATACATGATGACGGCCGTGCAGTGGGTCGTGCCGCATGGCCCGGGTCAGATGCTCCACCGCCACGGCCGGATTTCCTGACCACACATTGAGCCATCCGCTGATTCCCCAGGCATGCGCCAGATTGGGATTCATTGATAAAGCCCGATCAACGAGTGATTGCGCATGAGGAAGGTCGCGCAGAACGTAAGCGATGGCCCAGCCCGCGCTACTGAGAGCGGCCGCATCGTCCTGGCCAATACGCAAAACGATTCGGGCCAGGCGGGCGACTTCGGCGTTCTCCTCGTCGGGACTCGACACTAGCCCGGCGCCCTTCCGGTAGGCATAGCACTGAGCAAGCAGGCCGTAGGCGGGGGCAAACTCCGGGCCGAGCTCAATGGCCTGCCTCAGCAGCGGCATCGCCTCTTCAAGGCTCTGCTTTGATGGAAGCCGCAGATAGGGGAGGCTTCGAAGGTAGCAATCGTAGGCGCTGAGGTTTCCAGCCGTCTTGCGCTTCGAACGGTCGATCTCGGCTTGCTCGAGACGCGGCGCAATCGCCGTGACGACTTTCTCTGTGACCTTGTCTTGCAATTCGAAGACGTCTTCGAGGGCGCCGTCGAAGCGGTCCGCCCAAAGATGCGCGCCGGTGCTGGTGTCGATAAGCTGGCCGGTGATTCTTATTCGGCTGCCGGCTTTACGCACGCTGCCTTCGAGAACGTACCTCACACCGAGCTCGCGACCCACTTGTCGTATATCGGGAGACTTTCCCTTGTAGGAAAACGATGAGTTGCGCGCGATGACGAACAGCGACTTGAACCGCGACAGCGCAGTAATGACGTCCTCGACCATGCCGTCAGCGAAATACTCCTGCTCGGGGTCGCCGCTCATGTTCTGAAACGGGAGGACGGCGATAGATGGCTTGTCAGGAAGCGGCAAAGGATCATTGGCATTCGACGGCATCGTCGAAGCTGCTTCGGTGGTCGTTGTCGCAGATATACTCGCGCCTCGTACAGAGTATAGCCGCACGGGGCGCTCTATATTCTTCAGTGTGCGCTCGCCCAAATCATCGAATTCGAACTTGGTCTTGCCTCTAATCTGCTCAAAGGCATTTCCAGAGACGTAAACACCGCCCGGTTCGCACTCATTCTCGACACGCGCGGCAATATTGACGCCGTCGCCGAAAATGTCGTTATCGTCGATGATGATGTCGCCGACGTGAATGCCGATGCGAAACTCGATCCTGACGTCCTGTGAGACGCCAGCATTCTGGGCGGCCATGCCACGCTGAACTTCGATCGCACAGCGCGCAGCATCGACAGCGCTGGCAAACTCCACCAGCATGCCGTCGCCGGTGGTTTTGACGATACGGCCGTGATGCGCAGTGATGGCCGGATCGAAGAGGATCTTCCGCAACGACTTCAGGTCAGCAAGCGTACGTTCTTCGTCGCGTCCCATCAAACGGCTGTAGCCGGCGACATCCGCCGCCAGCACCGCCGCCAGCCGCCGTACTACACGCTCGTCGGTCAAAAGAGCCTCGAACTTGGTAGGTTCAGCCAAATCCATCAAAGCATGAATGGCTACACGGCCGCTAGGCCCAATGTCCGGGTTGGGTCAATCGCTTAACCTGTGCTTGCCGCCAGGCAGGTCCGGTGTCCGCTTTCGCCCGGAGTCAGACCTGATTTCATCTCCTGACCGGGCGGCTCATGCTGCGCGCTAGTCCGCACCCCAATTGCTTGCTATTCAGGCTGGATGCCGAGGTCCTGAATGACCTTGCCTGCGGACGCATGCTCGGCATCGAGAAAGCGCTTCGCACCCGCAGGCGTCACCGCGTCACCAATGCCGACATCAAAGCCGAGGGCGGGAGCGCGCTCCTGTACCTCGGGGGACTTTAGTGCGCCCGCAATCTCGGAGCTGAGTTTCTGGATGATGTCGGTGGGCGTGCCGGCAGGCGCCATCAACATGAACCAGCCTTGCAGGTCGACGCTCTTCAACGTTTCCGCGATCGCCGGCACGTCCGGCAACGAACCGATGCGCTTGCTGCCCGCAACGGCAACAGGTCGAAGCGTGCCCGCCGCGATGAAGGATTCTGCGATCGATGCGGCTTGTATCGTCACCTGGACCCGTCCCGTGATGCTGTCCTGCACCGCGTTCGTGGTCGTATTGTAGGGGACCAGAACAAAGCCGGTCCCGGCCTGCTTGTTGATGGATTGTGCGATCAGGCCCGAGAGGTTGCGCGGGCCGTCGACCGCCATGCTCAGCGAACCCGGTGCCGACTTTTCCAGCGCGATCAGCTCTGCGAGCGTCTTCGCCTTGACCTCGGGATTGACGAGAAGGACGTGGTTGCTGCGGGCCATCATCGCGACCGGCACAAAATCCTTCATCGGATCGTAGGGAAGCTTCTTGAACGTATAGGGGTTGGTGACCAGCGCGGCCGACGTGGCAAACAGGAAGGTGTATCCGTCGGGGGCGGCGCGGGCGACGGCCTGCGTGCCAACGAGGTTCGCAGCTCCTGGGCGGTTCTCGACGACGAACTGCTGCCCGAGCGCCCGCGAGAGTTTTTCGGCGATCAGGCGGCACAGCACATCCGGGCTGTTGCCCGCCGCCTGCGGCACCACGACCGACACCGGCCTTTGCGGCCATGATTGCGCGTACACAGGGACCGAGAGGCAAAGCGCAATGCCGGTCAACAGCACGCGGCGGGATAGTTTTGGCATGGTGATCCTCCCTGAAATATTCGCCTGCGATTTCTGATCGCTTGAGGCGGCGTTCTCTCGGACAAATCAAATTTCGTCGGCGACGCCATTGCGCAGCACGCCAAGGCGATCGATTTCGACCTCGACGGTATCGCCCGGCTTCAGCCAGAGCGGCGGGGTTCGCTTGGCGCCAACACCGCCGGGCGTCCCCGTTACGATCACATCGCCCGGTTCGAGGCGCGTAAAGGACGAGCAGTATTCGATCTGACGCGGGATATCGAAAATCATCTGATCGATCGTCGCGTCCTGGACGATCTGACCGTTGACGCGCGTCTGCAGCCGCAGCGGCGCAACGTCGCCGAGTTCGTCCGGCGTCATCATCCAGGGACCGAAAGCGCCGGTCTCCGGAAAGTTCTTGCCGGGCGTGAACTGATGCGTGTGGCGTTGAAAATCGCGCACGCTGCCTTCGTTGTAGCAGGCATAGCCGGCGATGTGGTTCCACGCGTCAGAACGCGCGATATGGCGTCCGGGCTTTCCGATGATGATCGCGAGTTCGCCTTCGAAGTCCAGATCGTGTGAGAGCTTTGGCCGGATGATGTTGGCGAGGTGCCCGGTCTGGCTGTTGGCGAAGCGGCCGAACACGGTGGGGTTCTCGACTTCGGCACGTCCGGTTTCCTTGCGGTGCATCTCGTAGTTCAGGCCGATGCAGAGAATCTTGTCGGGATTTGGAATGACCGGCAGCCAAATGATCTCGGCCGTGGGGGTGCGCTTTGCCGTGCGGATGGTGTCGCGCACAGCCGGCAATGCGTCGGCGGCGATCGCCGATTTGAGATCGGGATAGCGATCCCCAAGCAGCGCGCCGACGTCAATCGCTTCCTCGCCCTCGATCACGCCCCAGGTGCGGCTGTTGCCGATTTTGAAACTGGCTAATTTCATTGTGATGTCCTCGCTTTTGGAACCGCGTAACGGTGTGAGTGTTTGAACCCCGATGAAATCATTGAAGCCGCGTCGCAAGCTCTGACAGCATCCTGCCGAGCTCACCTTCGTCGTTCGCGACACCGAAGACGTAATGGTCCGGCCGGACGATCGCGGCGCGGCAGCCGTGGCGGTCGAACCAGGCGGCGAGAACGCCATCTTCTTCAGCGAATGCGTCGTGCCCGGTCTGATCCGCCGCGTCAGCAGGACGGATTCGGATCAGGCGCATGCCGAGCCCGGTCAGATGCGCCCGCAGATCAGCGGTCAGGTCCGGCGCGTAGCGCTGGTCCAGCACGAGCCGCCATCCGGTCCCTGCGGCAACATCGAGCAGGCGCCGCCCTTCTGCCGTTCTGATCCAGGGCTGCGGAAACAGCGTGCCGTGCGCCGGATGCAGCGGGAACGCCAGCAGGCCTTTCTGAAGCGGCGGGACGATCTCCTGGCGGGTGAAGGTGCGGGGAACACCGCCGCCTTCGGCAAGAATGCGGATATCGCGCGCTGCGGCCGCGACGGGATCGCGCTCGCAAATCACGTGCCCGATCGCCTTGATCCGGGTGGTGAGTTGGCGAACATGCTCACTTCGCTCCTCGCCATAGGTGTCGAGCAGCGCGGCGCCGGATTGTCCTTTCAGGACGCGATCGAGCTTCCAGACCAGATTTCCGACATCGCGAATGCCCTGGCACATGCCCTGGCCGATGAAGGGGGGCTGCTGATGCGCGGCATCGCCGGCCAGGAATATGCGGCCCCGCCGCCACTCCTCGGCGACGAGCGCATGAAACCGGTAGCTCGCGGCACGCCACAGCGTAGCGTCATCAGGCCCGATCCATCGGCTGAGCAGCCGCCAGACTTGATCAGGCGCTTCCATCTCACGGGGATCTTCACCCGGCAGCAGCATGATCTCGAACCGGCGATGATTGCCGGGGCCGACGATGAAGGACGTCGGCCGGGACGGATCGCAGAATTGCGCCGCCGTCTCCGGCAGCTTGCCGAGTGCGGCATCGTTGACCCGGAGATCGACGACAAGCCAGGGTTCGTCGAATACGAGGTCTTCGAAGGTGATGCCAAGCGCTTGGCGCGTTCCACTCGAGGCGCCGTCGCACGCGATCATATAGTCGGCGGTGACGACGCGTGTCGCTCCCTTGTCGTCGCGCAGCTGCAGCGTCACACGGTCCGGCGATTGATCGAAACCGGCTAGCTCTGTTCCGAGTTCGACGTCGACACTGTCATAGGCCGCGGCGTGCGCGCGCAGCGCCGCCTCGACCGGCGGCTGCGTGAAGACCATGCTGGGGGTGTAGCCAAGCGGAAAAGGTTCGGGGACCATATCGATCCGGCGTATCAACTGACCCTTGGCGCCAAAATGCTGGGAGGCAGGAAACGGTGCGATGAAAGGCAGCACGCGCTCCGCGGCGCCGAGGTTGTCGAGCAGGCGCAGGATCTCATGGTCGATCGCGATCGCGCGCGGCTTGTCGTAGACGTCGCGCTGGCGGTCGATCGCGAGGGTACGGATATTCCTGTCCCCGAGCAGGCTGGCCGCGATCGCGCCCGACGGGCCGTGACCGACCACGACAACGCTGTAATCGCTGCGGTGTTGCTCCGATGAAAGCGTCACTCAGGACTCCAGTCGAGATTTTAAGACGAAGCGGATCGCGCGGTTAAGCATCGGCGTAGGGCACGGCCGTCTGGGCCGCCTTGACGTGATCGGCCTTGGGAGGGGCGATGCCCCAGTGATCTGTCCTGCCCGGTGGCCAGACCCATTCCGACGGTCCGCGCACCACGTAGTTGTCGTCGACCTGCAGAACTTCGGCGGTGTATTCGATGACGATCCCGACCGGATCGATGAAGTAAGCGAAGACGTTGTCGCCAGGGCCGTGGCGGCCGACGCCCCAGGCGATTGGAAATCCGGCGTCGATCATGCGGCCCGAGCCCCGCATCACAGCTTCCAGGTCCGGCATCATGAAGGCGACGTGATTGAGTCCGTTCACGGCGGCATCGGCGATGACGATCGCATGGTGGTCGTCATTGCAGCGGACGAACGCCATGGCTTTGGTGCGATCCGTCAGGCGAAAGCCAAGCGCGCGCTGATAGAACGAGGCCAGGCCGTCGACATCTGCGGCGTTCTGGTTGACGTGAGCCAGTCTCGTCGGCCGGTTCGAGGACGGAAGAGATGCGGCATGCTGCAGGTCTCCGTAAACGAAGCGCAGCACGCCGCCGCCGGGTGCCCGAATGGCCATGACCGTCCCACCATCGGGAGCGGGATTTTGAACGGGACCGTGCAGCAGTGTCGCGCCCTGCTGCTGTGATGCCGCAACGATCGAGTCGAACTCCGCATCGGAATCGAGTCGGAAGGTGACAGCCCTGAGCGCAGGGCGATCGCCCTGCCGCAAGGCGACCACATGATGATCGGTGCCGCTGGCCCGCAGATACGTCACGCCCTCATGGCGCGTCACGAGATCAAGCCCCCAGACGGACGTGTAGAACTGCTCCGACCGGCCGATCTCAGGCGTTTCGAGCTCGACGCTGCGCAATGCCGTGACGGGAAAATGGGTCATTCCGTAGCGTGCTCCCAAATCCTGGAAACGATGAGCGTTGTCGTAAACCGCGTGGCTTTCGGTCCCGCTGGCCGTTTCCTAGGTTCTCGGAGACTCCTAACCTATAAAAAATGATCTTGGCAACAATAATTTATATATTTCTTGGAAATGCGATAGAGTGTATATAGAAAGAATCGGTCACCGGGTTGAGGACCGAAAGGAGAATTTGGGCGTGGTCACCACATCAGCGCTTCGCTTGGCGTCAGTTACGCCATCCTCCACGCAAGCGAGCACGGTCTATGATCGGCTGAGGGAAGACCTGCTTTCCGGGAGGCTTGAGCCAGGCCGGAAGTTGCAGATGCGCTTCCTGACCGAGACGTATCAGACCAGCCAGACGCCTTTGCGCGAGGCGCTCAATCGCCTGACCGCCGATGGCCTGGTCGAATGCCGCGAACAGCGCGGGTTTTACGTCGCGGATATCAGCCGGAACGAATTGATCGAACTGACCAAGACCCGGTGCTGGGTCGAAAGCCTTGCGCTGCGGGAATCCATGGCGGCCTCGACGCCGCAATGGGAAGAGCTGCTGCTGCTCGCGCAGCACCGTCTCGCCAGGACACCTCGTTCGCTCAAGTCAGAGCATTTCGAAGACAATCCGGAGTGGGAGAGATTGCATCGCGTCTTCCACAGGACCCTGATCGGAAATTGCGGGTCGCAGTCACTGATGGCCTTTTGCGGACAACTTGCCGACCAGCTGTACCGGTATCGGCGCCTGTCGATCCAAAGGGCCTTTCCATCGAGGCACGTGAGCGACGAACATCAGGCGATCATGACAGCCGTATTGAGCAAGGAGGCGGACGATGCCGTGGCCCTGCTCACGACGCATTACCAGCAAACGGCTGATGTCATCCTGCAAGATCAGCAGATATTCCGGGAACTGCAGAACGACGGCGAACGCGCATAGGCCTCGCGTCGTGACCAGACGCTAGCCGCTGGCGCGTGGCTTCTCCCGTACGAGTTGGTTGCCCAACACTGATTCAAGCCTGCAGCTTTCTCTGCGCCATTTCCGCCGCAAGCAGGATCGCCGCATGGGCGGCTCCGATCCCCGCGATTCCCTTCCCGGCGATGTCGTAGGCCGTTCCGTGGGCCGGCGTGCAGATCGGAAACGGAAAGCCGCCCAGCAGCGTCACGCCGCGATCGAAGCCCATCAGCTTCATCGCGATCTGGCCCTGGTCATGATACATCGTCAGCACCGCATCGAATGCGCCGGCTTTGGCGCGGAGGAACACGGTATCTGCGGGAAACGGGCCTTCGGTTGCGATCCCGTCTGTGCGGGCCTCATCTACCGCGGGGCCGATCGCGTCGATCTCTTCCCGCCCGAAATTCCCGCCATCGCCGGCATGGGGGTTGAGGCCGGCGACCGCGATGCGCGGACGATTGAACCCGGCTGACCGCATCGAGGCATCCGTTAGCCGCAGCGCACGCAGGACGCGTTCCCGGGTGATGTGCGAAGCGACCTCCGCAAGCGGGATATGCGATGTGACGCGGGCGTTCCAAAGCCCATCCAACACGTTGAATTCGCTTGCGGGGCCGTCGAGCCCGACCACGTCGGCCGAAAAGCTGATCTCGTCGTCATAGACGGGATGTGCGAGCCGCATGGCGTTCTTGTTGAATGGCGTAAAGCAAACGGCGTCGGCCCGGCCGTCGCGTGCCATCGTCAGCGCCTGACGATAATTCGTCAGCGCAAACCGGCCGCCTTCGGCTGTCGCGGTGCTTCGCGCGACCGATGCCGGATCGAGGTGGCCGAGATCGATGAAAACCGGGGCCCGCTCTTCCTTCGACAGGTCGGCGTCGGGCGACGCGGTTACCAGGTCGAGCTTCACGCCGGCAACGCGCGCGCCATCATCGAGGACGCGGCGGTCGCCGATGACGACGATCCGGGCCCGGGCCGCGACGTCATCGAGGGCGAGGAGCCGGGCCGTCAGTTCCGGGCTGATGCCGGCGGGGTCGCCCATCGCAAGCGCTATGATCGGTCTCATCAGGATCTCCGGGCCTTATCTGCGGTCAATTTGTTCGGTGCGACGATCATGGCTTTACTTCCGATCGCGGCATCATCCGGCCGATCGTTCGCCAGATTGTCGGCATCAGCAGCAGCGCCGCGCCAAGCAGGATCAGCGTTGTCACCAGCGGCTTGGCAAAAAATATTCCAAGCGAGCCCTTCGACATCAGCATGGATTGGCGAAATGCGTCTTCCGCCTTGTCGCCAATCACGATCGCGAGCACCAGTGGCGCCAGCGGATAATGAAGCTTCTTGAACAGATATCCGAGCACGCCGAATCCCATCATCAACATGACGTCGAGGTAGGAATTGGAAACCGAGTACGCTCCGACGGTGCAGATGATGACGATCACAGGCGCGATGATGAAGAACGGCACGCGCATCAGCGCCGCGAAGATCGGCACCGTCAGCAGCACCAGCACCACGGCGACGACGTTGCCGAGATACATCGAGGCGATCAGTCCCCAGACGAAGTCCTTTTGCTCGACGAACAGCATCGGTCCGGGATTGAGGCCCCAGATCATCAGGCCGCCCATCATGACGGCCGCGGTCGCCGATCCCGGGATGCCCAGCGACAGCATCGGAAGCAGGGCGCTGGTGCCGGCGGCATGATCCGCGGCTTCCGGAGCGACGATGCCTTCCGGCTCGCCCTTGCCGAAATTCGCGTGCCGGGGCGAAAGACGCTTGGCGATGCCGTAGCTCATGAAGGATGCGGCGGTCGGGCCTCCCGGCGTGATACCCATCCAGCAGCCGATCGCCGCGCTGCGCAGCAGCGCCCAGCCATGTTTTGGAAGGCCCACGAGCGTACGGAAGACTTCGCGCCACTCCACCTTGGAGGAGATCGCCTTGACGTGAAATTCCTCTTCCACGGCAATCATCAACTCGCCGATCCCGAACAGCCCCATGACGGCGACCACGAAGCTGACGCCCTTCACCATCTCGTCGATGCCCATGGTGAGCCGCACGCTGCCGGAGACCGTGTCGATCCCGACGGCCGCCAGCGCGAAGCCGATCGCGAGCGACACCAGCGTCTTGATCGGCGGCGAGCCGCCCATGCCGATGAAACTCGCAAACGCCAGAAAATAGACCGCGAAGTATTCCGGTGGTCCAAACGCCAGCGCCACTTGCGCCACCCATGACGCCGCAAGCGTAATCAGAACGACACCGGCGAGCGCGCCAAAGGCAGCCGAGCCGAACGCCGTCGCCAGCGCCGTGGTCGGCCTGCCGTCGCGCGCCATCGGATAGCCGTCGAACGTGGTCGCGACCGAGGAGGGTTCGCCGGGAATGTTGAACAGGATTGATGTGACCGAGCCGCCGAACAAGGCGCCCCAATACATCGACGAGAGCAGGATGATGGCCGATACCGGCTGCATTCCGAAGGTGAGCGGCAGCAGCAGCGAAACGCCGTTGGGGGCGCCGAGGCCGGGCAGCACGCCAACGAGAATGCCGAGCAGCACGCCGATCACCATCAGGAAAATATGATTGCCTGACAGCGCGATGCCAAAGCCGTGCATCAGGGCTTCGAGATTTTCCAACGAAGCGCTCCCCTAGAAGCCGAGCCAGGTGCCGAGCGCGCCGCGCGGCAACGAGATCTGGAATGTCTTCTCGAACATCAGATAGAGCGCCAGCGCCGTGCCGATCGCGGCGGCCGCCGCAAGCAGCAATGATCCGCGCTTGTTCCAGGCGATCGCACCAAAAATGTACAAGGCCGCCGCCACATACATCCCGATCAGCGGAATGACCCCGACAAAGACCGCGGCCGGGACGAACAGGATCGCTAGTCGCCGGAGTTCGCTTGGACCAAGGATGACGGCGCGGGCGTGCAGCCATCCCTGCACGAGATTGAACAGGCTGCCGGCCAAAATGACGACGCCGACGATCAACGGAAAGGTGCCGGACTCGACGCCGGCTGCGGACCAGCCGATGCCGTTGTCGAGGCTGGAGACGATCACGGCGGCGCCGAACGCCCCGGTAATGAGCGCCGTCGCCGCTTCCAGGCTGCGTCCAGAGACCATGACCAAAACTCTAGTTGGAGATCAGCCAACCTTCATCGACCGCAACCTTGCGGGTGCGTTCGATGTCTTCCTTGATGAACTTGTTGAAGGCGTCGCCGATCAGGAAAGTGTCGGTTTGCGACGTCCGCTCGATATATTCCTTCCATTCCGGCGTGGCCTGCACTTTCTTCATCAGGTCGACATAGAAGGCGGTCTGATCTGATGTCACCTTTCCCGGCAGCCACACCGTGCGCGGTTGCTGGAATTGCGGAATGGCAAGGCCGGATTCAACACAGGTCGGGATATCGTGCCAGTTCTGCGTTGCCGTGACCTTCGGCCCGTCGGGCAGGCGCTGCGGGCTGAAGGCGCATAGCGGACGCTGCGTGCTGCCCTTCCACTGTCCGATGCTTTCGCTGGGATTGTTGACATGGGCGTCGATATGGCCGCCGGCCAGTTGCACCGCGGCTTCGGCGCCGCTCTTGAAGGGAATGTAGACGAATTTCACCTTGGCCGCCTTGTCGATCATGCGGGTGAGGGTTTCATCGGTGTCCTTTGACTGCGCGCCCCCCATCTTGACATCGCCCGGCGGCTTGGCGGCAACGGCTTTGAGAAAATCCTGCACGTTCTGGTAGGGCGCATCCTGCTTCACCCAGAGCAGGAATTCGTCTTGCACCATCGCGGCAATCGGCGTCAGGTCGGTGTAGTTATAGGCGACCTTGGAGACCATCGGCTGGTTCCAGGCGTTCGATGTGCCGAACACGACCTTGTAGGGATCGCCCGCCATCGCCTTGGTGTAGGTGTAGCCTTCTGCGCCGCTGCCGCCGGCCTTGTTGACGACGACGATCGGCTGCTCGACCAGCTTGTATTTGGTGACGATGTTCTGGACGGCACGTGCGAAGTTGTCCGTGCCGCCGCCCGGGCCTGCCGTTGCAATGAATTCGATCGGCTTGGCCGGTTGCCAGGCGGCATTGGCCGCTCCCGTGAAGGCGATTGCGAGACCGAAGGCAATCGCAGCGAATGTCGGCTTCTGAGACATCTAGTCCTCCCAAATGTTTTGCCATGTGTCTTTTGATTTTTGTTTTCTTGGTCTTGGCGTTTGCGGGGCTTTTGCGTCAGCCTACTTCATCCCCGGCAAACTCCGGCGCGGCGATTGCGCCCTCCTTGTGAAGCGCGGCAATCTCGTCGGCGTCAAAGCCGTATGCGCCGAGGATTGCATTGGTATGCTCGCCGTAGAGCGGCGCGCCCGACCGCACCTTGCCGGGCGTCTGCGAGAACTTGATCGGCAATCCGATCGTCTTCACCTGGCCGAGCGTGGAATGCCCGACCTCGACTACCATTTCACGCGCGATCGTCTGCGGGTCGGCGAGCGCCTGCAGCATGTCGTTGACGGGCCCGCAGGGGACGCCGGCCTCCTCGAGCGCAGCCAGCCAGTATTCGGCGGATTTGGTTTTGAAGCGCGCCGTGAGGACGGCTTCCAGTTCCTTCAAATGCCCCATTCGATCGGCGCCGGTCGCAAACCGCGGATCCCGCGCCAGTTCGGTTGCATCAAGCACTTCGAGCGTGCGCATCCAGTTTTTCTGGTTGGCGCCGCCGACCACGATCCACTTGTCTGATGTTTCGAACGCCTGGTAGGGCGCATTGAGCGGATGGGCCGAACCCATCGCCTGCGGCGCCACGCCGGTGGCCATCGCAATCGCAGCCTGCCAGTAGGTCTGAACGAGGGCGGCCTCGAACAGGGAGGTTTCGACCCATTGCCCCTCGCCGGTTTTGAGACGGTGCGCATAGGCGGCGAGAATGCCCATGGCCGCGAGAATTCCCGCGGTGATGTCGGACAGCGGCGCGCCGCATTTGACCGGTGGTCCGTCGGACCGCTCGCCGGTGAAGCTCATGATGCCGCTCATCGCCTGCGCCACCAGATCGAAGCCGCGGCGATGCTTGTAGGGGCCGGTGCGGCCAAAGCCTGACAGCGAGCAGTAGATCAGGGCAGGGTGCGCCTTCTTGATGTCGGCGTAACCGAAACCGAGCTTGTCCATCACCCCGGGGCCGAAATTCTCAACCAGCACGTCCGCAGATCCGATCAGGCGCCGCAGCACCTTTGCGCCGCCCGCTGTCTTCAGATCCAGCGCAATGCCCTTCTTGTTGCGGTTCATCATCAGGAACGAGGCCGCGACGTCGCCGATTTTGGGAGGAACCATGTAGCGGGTGTCGTCGCCGGCCGGAATCTTTTCGATCTTGATGACCTCGGCGCCCATGTCGGCGAGCATCAGCGTGCAGGTCGGGCCTGCCATGACGTGCGTCAGATCGACAACCTTCAATCCACTCAGCGGACCCATTGTTTCTCCCGCAATTTTTGTTGTTGTTTTTGTTGCTTAGTCGCCGGTCCATTGCGGCTGGCGCTTACCCAGGAACGCGTCCATGCCTTCCCGGAAATCCCGGCTTTGGTAACACATCAGGATCAGGTCCTCGTCTTCGGCTGGCTTCGGCTGCGCGCGAAGCAGCGCCTGCTTGGTGGCGCGCAGCGTCAACGGTGCATGGCTGGCGACAAGCCGCGCCAGATCATCGGCCCGCCGTTCGAGGGCGGAAAGATCCTCCACGACTTCGTGCAGCAGTGCGATGCCGGCGGCCTCTTCGGCTTCGATCAGCCGCGCGGTAAAGATGATCTCCTTGAGCCGCGTCGCCCCGATCAGGCCCGAGAGCCGGCCGATGCTGGATGCCGACAGGCAGTTGCCGAGCGTGCGCGCGATCGGAAACCCGAATTTCGCGGTCCTGGTGCCGATGCGCAGGTCGCAGCACGCGGCGATCGCGGCGCCGCCGCCGGTGCAAGCGCCGTTGATCGCCGCAATGGTCGGCACGGCGCATTGTTCGAGCGTGGTCAGCACGCGGTCGATCCGGGCCTCGTAGCCGATGGCGTCTTGCGGAGTCTTGAACGCGCGAAACTGGTTGATGTCGGTGCCGGCCGCAAAAGCCTTGTCGCCTGCGCCGCTCAGGATCAGCACCTTGAGGCTGCGGTCGCCGGCGGCGGCTTCGCAGATCGCCGACAGCCGCTCATACATGCCGAAGGTCAGCGAGTTTCTCGCCTGCGGCCGGTTGAAGATGATCCGGCCGATGCCGTCGCGGACCTCGTAAAGCAGGTCTGTGCCGGGGGTGACGTTTTCATTCATTTTCTTGACAGACCCCTCAGGATGGAACCTCAGTTTGGCTGTGGAGGGCATTTTTGAATGCAAAAACTATCTAGTGCAACAGAATTCTGGTCTAATTTGCTTGGTCCGGATCATTTTTGCATTCAAAATGGTTCCATGAGTCGCCGAGGAGAACCTCGATATGATGCATGACGAGGTGGTTTCACGCCTCAGGCATGTCCTGACGGAGGGCGAAATCCCGCCGGGCGCGCGCATTCCGGAGCGCGAGCTGTGCGCGTCGTTCGCGATATCGCGGACCCCGCTACGCGAGGCGCTCAAGGTGCTCGCGGCCGAAGGGCTCGTGGTGCTACTGCCCAATCGCGGTTCGCGCGCCGCCAAGCTCACCCGGAAGGACGTCAAGGAATTGTTTGAGGTCTGCGAGGCGCTCGAGGCCGCGGCCGGTGAGCTGGCATGTCCGCGCATTTCCGACGCGCAACTGCGCGAAATTGCCGAGCTGCAGGCCGGCATGGTCGAACATTATCGCGCGCAGGATCTGCTGTCGTACTATCGTTGCAACCGGTTGATCCACGAGGCCATCGTGCGCGCGGCCGATAACGCGGTGCTTGCCGGCTTCTATGAGTCGATTGCCGCGCGGATACGGCGGGCACGGTTCATCACGCCGATGTCGCCGGAGCATTGGGCGCTCGCCATTCAGGAGCACGAAGGAATCCTGAACGCGCTGCAGCGGCGCGACGCCGGCGGGCTCGCCCATATCCTGCGTAACCATCTGCGGCGAAAGCGCGAGGAAGTCGTCCGGGCCGGCTTCGCCGAGGGCGAATGAAATTCGAACCGGCCGGCGTCTGCTTGCTGCCGCGTGCGGAGTGCACGCGGCTGTGCCCACATCCATCGCAAGCTGATTAAAACGATTCTATTTTCAAAGCCTTCTAAACTGGATGCGGCGATCATCGTTGAGGACGATGTGCGCGGATTGCATAGTGGCGCCATGAACGTTTCCGAACCGCGTTGATGCCGCATATCTACGACCACATTTTCGAGCAGTTCCGCATCGTCGATCCCGATGACAGCGACAGGTCGATCGTGGAAGATTTTGCCAGCCGCACGCAATGGCTGGAGACGCCGGGCTGTCTTTTCCAACGCAACAACATGGTGCTGGGCACCCGGATTCGTACTGAAGGTGTCATCAAGGCAGGGCTTTTTGTCTCCGTGATACTCAAGGGGGCAGGGAGCGGCCGGGCGCGCAAGGGCACCACCCGGATCAGCTATTCGGATGCTTCCATCGTAGTCATGGCGCTCAGAGAGCCGACGCTGTGGGACGGCGATGCGCCGCGCGGCGCGCACATGCAGGCGGCCGGCGTCGCCTTTCCCCTCGCGTCCCTGGAGCGGCTCGGACTGATGGATGAATTCATCGGACTGTTCGACACCAGGGACCAGAACGTCTTCGTCACGTCGCTGAAGGCGTCGCCCCGGATCAAGGCGATCGCCATAGAGATGATTTCCCCGGCGGCCGACGGCCGGACCGCCGAGCTGCTGCTGTCGGCGCATGCGACCGAGATGCTGGCCCGAGCCATGCTGGCGCTGCGCGGCAACGAGGGCGTCAGTCTGGTATCCGACCATAAGCGTTTACGCCTGCAGGCGGTCAGGGAGCTGATCGAATCCGATCTGCGGCATCCCTGGACGATTGCCGAGCTGGCAAGGCATGCCGGCGTCAGCCGCCGGTCGTTCACGGCGCAATTTCATCGGGTCTATGGCGTCAGCGCAACGGAATATCTTCGAACCAGCCGGCTGAAATCGGCGCGCGAAGCCTTGCTGCATCAGGGATTGTCGGTCACCGAGGCCGCCTATGCCGTCGGCTACGCCAACCCGGCGAATTTTTCCACGGCGTTCCGCCGGCATTTTGGCTACGTGCCGAGCAGCTGTCAGCGCGACGGACTGTCCTGACATCACCGCATTCCCAAGGGGGGAGCCGGGCCGCCTGCGTCGCGGCGGGCGGCATCATGCTGCGCCGATGCGTGACCGGCGGCGAGTTCCAACGTTGAACTTGGAGAGTGTCGACGCACGATCAAAGGTTTTTTGCGCATACGCAAAGGCGTCCAAAAATCAAATCTGATCTCTCGTGAATGGGGATTAGTTAACGGGGATGGGATGATGCGTGATTCTGTAAAGCCGTCGGCGTGGGGCGCGGCGAAGGCGTTTTTCTGCGTAACCGTATTCGGGTTGAGCATGCAGATCGGGGAAGTTCGCGCGCAGTCCGGCCAAACCTTGCCGCCTGTCACCGTCGATGCACCGAAGCCGCAGGCGGCACGTCCAACCCAGCCGGCGAGAAGGGCCGCAAGGTCGCAACGCGCGACCAGGCAGGTCGCGGCACCTGCAAGGCAGCAGGTGGTGGAACAGAACGCAGGTGGCGGTCCGGCGAGAGAACGCGCCAGCGGCCCGGTTAACGGGATTGTCGCGCGGCAGAGCGCAACCGGAACCAAGACCGACACGCCGATTCTCGAAACGCCGCAATCGATCAATGTCATACCCAGGCAGCAGATCGAGCAACAAGGCGCGCAGAGCGTCGCAGAGGCCATTCGGTATACGTCAGGCACGCAGGGCAGTTTGTACGGCGCGGCCTCCGTGTTCGACACCGAGGTCAAGGTCCGTGGCTTTATCGCACCGCGTTATCTTGACGGCCTGCGCCTGCCTTACGATACGACGATCCAGTTCGCTCAGCCGAGGACAGAGCCGTACGGGCTCGAACGAATCGAGGTTCTCAAAGGACCCGCATCGGGCATTTACGGCCAGGCGTCTCCCGGCGGCATTCTCAATATGGTGAGCAAGCGCCCGACCACTGAGCAGCGCGGCGAGGTGGAGGCACAAACCGGCAGCTTCAATCGGATTCAGGGGGCCTTCGACGTCTCCGGTCCCATCGACAAGAATCGCGAGTTTCTCTATCGCTTCGTCGGCCTGGCGCGCGAAAGCGACACGTTTATCGACATGAACAAGGAGCAGCGCTATTTCATCGCGCCGAGCTTCACGTGGCAGCCGACCACCGACACCAGCCTCACGGTGCTGGCCAGCGCGCAGCGCGACCGTCTCAACGGCCAGGTCCACCAATATTTGCCGGCGTACGGTACGCTCCTCGCCAACCCCAACGGTCGAATTCCCGTCAACACCTACACCGGCGAACCGGCGTTCGACCGGATCGGGTATGACCAGGCCATGATCGGCTACGAGTTCAAGCATCGCTTCAATGAGGCCCTCGAGTTCCGCCAGAACATGCGGGTGGCGTCGGTCGACATTGATATGTTTTCGATGCGCAATGCCGGGACGCTTTGCCCTGTGGCGGGCGGCCATCCCGCCTGCGCGGGTGCTTTCGATCCGGCGCAACGCATCACCTTGCGCGATGCGAATTTTGTTGGTGGCAGCACGAAGAACTTCGCGATCGACAACCAACTGCAGGCGGATTTCAACACGGGCTGGCTGCGTCACAAGGTATTGGCCGGCCTGGACTACCAGAAAACCTCGATCGATACGGATTACCGCGGGACCTTCCCCGGCTTCCCGATCGATGTCTACAATCCGGTCTATAATGCGACGCCGCTGCCGACCAAGGCCGGGCTGATCCCGTTCATCAATACGTCGACAAGCAAGGACCAGATGGGCGTCTACATTCAGGACCAGATCAAGCTGGATCGCTGGAATCTGGTGCTGACGGGACGTCATGACCGTGCGACTGCCGAGACAACCAACAGGCTGGCCAATCAGATTGTCCCGCAGGATGATTCCGCCTTCACCGGAAGGGTTGGCCTCAACTACGTGTTCGATATCGGCCTGGCTCCCTACATCAGCTATTCGACGTCGTTCGAGCCGGTCGCAGGGTTGTCGCTTACTTCGGCAACGGGACAACCCTTCAAGCCCACGACGGGCGAGGGTATAGAGGCGGGCATCAAATTCGCTCCTCCCGGCACCAGTATGCTGTTCACGGCCGCGATCTTCGACATGACCCAGAAGAATGTCGTGGTGAACACGCCGACATTCGTTCCGTTCCAGGTTGGCGGAATCCGCGTCAAGGGCGTGGAAGCCGACTTCCGCGCGAGCGTTACGGACAATTTCGACATCATCGCTGGCGGCTCCCATCTCATACCGATCGTGGAGGATCACGTGAATCCTGCCATCATCGGCAAGGATGTTGCGAGCGTGAATCGCGATAGTGCATTCCTGTGGGGCCTCTACAAGTTTACCGGGGGACCGGTCGCCGGCCTTGGTTTGGGAGGGGGCGTCCGATACACGGGGAGCTTGTTCGGCGACGACGCCAACCTGATCAGGGTCCCCGGTTATACGCTGTTCGATGCGGTGCTGACGTACGACTTCAGCTATCTGAACCGTGATTGGCGTGGTCTTCATCTGCGGGTCAACGCCATCAACATCGCCGACAAATATCACGTGACGAACTGCTTCACTGGCCTTGCTTTCTGCGCGCTGGGTCAGCCCCGCACCGTCCTTGCGACACTGACCTATCGCTGGGGGGAAACCCCAAAGCCGCCGGTGCTTGTGACGAAGTATTGAGCTCGGACGTCGGGATGCCGCGGGTGTGAATGGCATCGCGGCACCGTATCGGGACGGAGGAAGAGTCAATTGACGCCGGCGACACGATCCCTTCGCAGATGGGGCGCCGTCCATAAATGGACGAGCCTCATCTGCACGATTTTCATGCTGATGCTGTGCATCACGGGCCTGCCGCTGATCTTTCATCATGAGATCGACGAGCTCCTGCACAGCGAGGTGAAGCCGGCCGAGGTCGCGCCCGGCACGCCGTTCGCCGATCTGGACAAGCTGCTCGCCAACGCGATGGCGAATGCGCCGAAGAACATGCCGGTGCCGCATTTCCTGATCTGGGACCGCGACGATCCCAACGCGATGTTCGTCAGCGTCGGCGAGTCCCTCACGTCAGACCCGACCAACAACCGTTTCGTCCGGATGGATTCGCATACCGGCGCCTATCTCGACTCTCCCGACGTCACCGGCCGCTTCACCTACATCATGCTGAAGCTGCATACCGATATGTTCGCGGGTTTGCCGGGAAAACTGTTCCTTGGCCTGATGGGGATCCTGTTCTGTGTCGCGATCATCTCCGGCATCGTGGTCTACGCGCCGTCGATGCGGAAGCTGGACTTCGGCGCTTACCGCGGCCATCGCCCGCGCATCGTGCGCTGGCTCGATATCCATAATCTGGCGGGCATTCTGCTCGTGATGTGGACGCTCGTGGTCGGCTTCACCGGCGTGATCAACACCTGGGCCGATCTCGTCCTGAAGATGTGGCAATACGGCCAGCTCGCCGAGATGACGTCGCAATACAAGGATCGCGCGCCGCCCACCAAATTGACCTCGCTGCAATCGGCCGTGACCGTCGCGACGGACACGGTGCCGGGCATGACGCCGAGCTTTGTCGCTTTCCCCGGAACGCTGTTCAGCAGCAAGAGCCACTATGCGGTGTTCCTGAAGGGCGACACGCCGGTGACCTCGCGCCTGCTCAAGCCGGCCTTGATCGATGCGGAAACCGGCAAGCTGACCGACAGCCGCGACATGCCCTGGTACGTCACCACGCTGTTCATTTCGCAACCGCTGCATTTCGGTGACTATGGCGGCATGCCGCTGAAGACTCTCTGGGCGTTGCTCGACGTGCTGACGATCATCGTATTGGGAACCGGCGTTTATCTCTGGCTGCGCCGGCGCAAGACCGGCGTCAGCGTCGATCGCGCCATCGCCCAGGGTTCCGCCCTCGATACGCCCGTGCTGTCGCGGTGATCGCTTGAGAAACCATCGGACGCTGCGGCAAATCTTTGCGCTGCCTATTGTGATCGGCATCCTCTCCACCGTGGGCCTTGTCGCGGCCCTCGTCGGTGACGGCTGGTGGGACGGCCTGTCATGGACTTCGCTGTCCTTGCCGGTGTTGCTGTATTTTTTCTACACCATCCGCAGACAGGCGACGTCGCGCGATTAATTGCTGCGACATTTGTGTGACGCGGCATGCGAGAAATGCCGAGGGCAAATGCTGCGCGCAAATGCCAAGAGAAAGTCGTCTCGCTGGCAAACTTCCGACACATGATGGCGGCGAAAAGGGGCTCTCCGACATGACGCTGGCGCGGCGGCAAACCGGTTCCGGTTTTGCCGTCGTGCGCATTTAAAAGGGGCCTCGATGTCGCACAAATTCCTGCCCTCGCTGTTGCTTGCTTGTGCGCTGTTTGCGTTCCCCGCGTTGGCGCAGACCAATGCGGCGCCGCCCGCCACTGCCCCGGCAACCAACAACGCCGCAGCGCTGACGGCTGATCAGGCGAAGCGGGCGCTGGAGACGTTGCAGGACGACAAGAAGCGCGCGCAGATGATCGATACGCTGCGGGCGATTGCCGGTGCGTCTTCATCGCCGCAGGCCGCCGAGCCGGCGCCCGAAGCGAAGCCGGCCATCCCGCTCACCGCGGATAGTCTTGGCGCGCAATTGCTGCTGACGGTCTCCGAACAGGTCGGCGATCTTTCGCGCGAAGTCACCTATCTGGTGCGGTCGGTGACGCATTTTCCGGCGTTCTATTACTGGTTCCTGCGAACCGTCAACGATCCCGCGGCTTACGGCCAGATCTTCGACATCGCATGGAAGCTGGCGCTGGTGTTCGGCTGCGCCTTCGCCGCCGAATGGCTGGTGTTCCGCCTGATCAAGCGGCCGGTGGCGCTGTTGGAAGCGCGCCTGCCGCAAACCGCGCGCGCGCCGGCGCAGACGCTGGCAATGGTCGATCCGCCATCCTCCGCCGCTGACGTCACCGTGGAGCCGGCGCTGCACCGGCGGCGTCTCAGCCTGGCGCGGGCCTGGCAGTCGCTGATCCGGTTGCCGTTCGTGCTGGGGCGGCTCGCGCTCGAACTGCTGCCGGTGCTGATCTTCGTCGGCGTTTCCACCATGCTGCTGAGCACCGAGATCGGCGATCGCCCGACGGTCCGGCTTGCCATCCAGGCGGTCGTCAATGGCTACGCGCTTTCGCGCGCGCTGATCTGTGCCGCGCGGGCGCTGGCCGGGCCGTACGGCCTGTTTCGGGTCCGCGCCGAGACCGCAGCCTATATCGAGATTTGGGTCCGGCGCATCGTCGCGGTCGGCGTGTCCGGCATCGCCTTTGCGAACGTGGCGCTGCTGCTCGGGCTGAGCCGCGGCGGTTATGCCGCGCTGCTGCGCCTAGTGATGCTGGTCGTGCATCTCTTTATCGTCGTCATCATCCTGCAATGCCGCCGCCCGATCGCCGACGCCATTCGCGCGCCGCATGGTCGCACCGGCGCCGCCGCCCAGATACGCAACCGCATTGCCGGCGTGTGGCACTATCCCGCGATCGCGCTCGACCTTGCGCTCTGGACGGTGTGGGCGCTGCACATCCGCAACGGCTATTCGCTGCTGTTGCAGTATTTCGTGGGCGGCATCGCCGTCATCCTGATT
This sequence comes from Bradyrhizobium sp. JYMT SZCCT0180, assembly GCF_018130165.1. Lineage (GTDB taxonomy): Bacteria > Pseudomonadota > Alphaproteobacteria > Rhizobiales > Xanthobacteraceae > Bradyrhizobium. The sequence continues at coordinate 121,527 of NZ_JAFCLZ010000025.1, forward strand.
GCACGATTAGCGATCATCGTGGTGCTGAGCCTGATCGACCGCGGCTTCCGCATCCGCCCCGAGATTCTGCAGCGCTTCCCGGGTTTGGAGACCCGCGCCAATCGCTATCTGCCGCTGCTGCGCAAGATCGTCGCTTCGGTCATCGCCTTTATGGGCTTCGTCGCACTGCTCGAAGTATGGGGCATCGACGCCATCGTCTGGTTCTACGGCGGGCAGATCGGCAGCCGGCTGCTGTCCGCGGTGGTGACGATCGGCATCGCCGCGCTCGCGGCGGCGGCGATCTGGGAGATCAGCAACGCGCTGATGGATCGTCAGGTCAATGCGCTGTCGCGCGAGGGGCATTACGCGCGCGCGGCGCGGCTGCGCACGTTTCAGCCGATGCTGCGGACGGCGCTGCTGTGCCTGATCGTCACGGTGGTCGGTCTGACCACGCTCAGCGAAATCGGCGTCAACGTCGCGCCGCTGCTGGCCGGCGCCGGCATCGTCGGTATCGCCATCGGCTTCGGTTCGCAGAAGCTGGTGCAGGACCTCATCACCGGGCTGTTTCTGCTGCTGGAAAACACCGTCCAGGTCGGCGACAACGTCACGGTCTCCGGGCTATCAGGGACGGTCGAGAATGTCTCGATCCGCACCATCCGCCTGCGGGCCGGCGACGGTTCGGTGCACATCGTTCCCTTCAGCGCGGTGACGACGCTCACCAATTCGAGCCGCGGCGCCGGCAATGCGTCCGTCAGCGTCAATGTATCCTACAAGGAAGACACCGACCGCGCCGGACAGATCCTCAAGGACATCGTCGCCGAAATGCGCCGCGAGGACGCGTACCGCCACGCGATCCGCGGCGATCTCGAATTGTGGGGTATCGACAAGGTCGACGGTTCGATGGTGTCGATCGTCGGCCAGATCCGCTGCACCGATAGCGGCCGCTGGCCGGTGCAGCGCGAGTTCAACCGGCGCATGAAGCAAAAATTCCAGGACGCCGGAATCGAAATCGCCTCCGCCGGACAAACCATCTTGATGCAGATCCCGCAGCCTTCCGAGGTGGCGCCGGAGCAGATGCCGCGGCGCGCGGCGGGCTGATGGCGGCGATCAAGTCGTACTAATACGCCCCGCGCGGTCGCCGTCCCGCAGGCGCCTGCGTCACGCCATAATATGGATTGGTGATACATTGGGCCGCGCGCCCCGATGCCGTCGCGGCGCACTGCGCCATCGAGGTAAAACGGCATATGATGGCGCTGCCGTTGTGGCTGTAGGTCTGGATGCAGATCGGGTAGGCCGGATCATAGGTCTGCGCCCGAACGGGCGCTGCGGTCAAAAGTGCCGCGACGGTTACGACAGTCAAGGCTGGAATGCGCACGGCTGGTTCCTCCCGACATCGGGTTGTCAATCCTCGCCACCCAAAAACCGCGCCAGCGTCTCGTTACTGTAGTTCTCCCCGGCCGACATCGCACAGATGCGTGAGAGCTGAACGTAAGGCAGCCCGGTTTCCTCGGCCCATTCGTTGAACTGCGCCTGCACCTTGGCAAGGTCGCGCTTCGACGTCACTGTCTCCGCGATATCGAGGCCGGCCTCGCGCAGGCTTGCCACCATGTCCTTTGAGGTGACGAAACCGTCGAAGCCGAGAAAGCGCAGCATCATCTGCCCGGTGTTGCCGCCGAGCCGGCTGCCGCGCTTGGCCAGCAGGTCGAGTAGTCCGATCTGGTCGGAGGAGGGCCAGTTCGCGAGAAACTTGCCGAAGCTGCCGTGCTCCTTGGCGATCTCGCGCACGAAGGTCGCATTTGATCGCACCGACATGATCTTGGCGCCGTTGCGCACGATGCGCGTGTCCTTCATCAGGTCATCCCAGAATTCATCCGCCTGCAGCGTCAGCGGCCCGGGCTTGAAGCCGAGGAACGCCTTCTCGAAGCCGGGCCATTTGTTCTCGATCACGCTCCAGGCAAAGCCGGCCGAAAACACCCGCTTGGTCATCTCGGCGAGAACGCGGTCGTCGCCGAGCTTGGCGAGCGCCTTCGCCTCCGGCTTCGGCGGCAGCAGCTTCTGCAGCGCCTTCGGCTCGCCCTTGCGCTTCTCGGCGCGCGCGCGAATGGTCTTGAACGGAATGGTCATGCGGAATTCCTGCGGGCTGTCTCTGCACTTTGGATGAGAGTGCAGCGGGGCCAATTGATGCTGATCTATATCCTACGCAATGATGCCGAGCTTGCGCCACACGAATGGTCGGCTCCCTCCCCCCTTGCGGGGGAGGGCGGGGGAGAGGGGTTCACACGGGTAGTCCCGATGACGCCACCCCTCTCCCTAACCCTCTCCCGCAAGGGGAGAGGGAACGGAGGAAGCGCGGCAAATTGGCGCGACGGGCAAATCAGTTCTGATTTACGGAATTCGTGTCAAGCCCCACAATAAAAAATATTTCTGTTTATCAGAATGAAAATCAGGTGCATATATCTGCCCATCCCGTCCCACTCAGAGGGCGTCGGCCGTCGTCACGGACGTTGGACGGGTTGCGGTGGACGCTGGTTTACGCTGAGACGATGGCGTGGATTAAGCGTACGGCAAAACCGTGTGGTCCTGGCGCCCGTTGCAGGTGTCAAGTTGCCGGAGAAGCGCGAGCTGAACCGGCAGCGACGGAGTCAACCAAGAACTCGTCTTCGGGGAGATCACGGCATAAGCCGTAAAGCCATTGCGCAGGGAATGTCGGATGTTCTCCGCTGCCCTGTATGCTCATGTGCAGCATTCTTATGCACAATCGCACATGAGA
>NZ_JAFCLZ010000026.1 GCF_018130165.1 Bradyrhizobium sp. JYMT SZCCT0180
CAAAGTGCACACGAGCATACAGGGCAGCGGAGAACACCCGGCCTTCCCTGCGCAATGGCTTTACGGCTTATGCCGTGCTCTCCCCGGAGACGAGTTCTGGGTTGACTCCGTCGCCACCGGTTCAGCTTGCGCCTAGCCGGCAGCTTGACGCCTGCAACGGGCGCCAGGACCACACGGTTTTGCCGTACGCTTAGTCCACGCCGTCGTCGAGGCGTAAACCAGCGTCCACCGCAACCCGTCCAACGTCCGTGACGACGGCCGACGCCCTCTGAGTGGGACGGGATGTCGATAGATGCGCACTGATTTGGGTCGGCCGACAACAGAATTATTTTTGATTTACAGAAATTTCCTACTTGACATCATTTCCGTAAATCCGAACTGATTTGCCCGTCGGGCTGGATGTTACGGCCGCAGCCGCTGCGCAACTGGCTCCGTGGCCCCCTCGCCGCTCCGACCCGCAAGACATTTGATCTAGATCAACAGGACGTCCAGCGCCCACCCCCTTTTCGTTTCTTGATCTTGCCGAGAAACCGCTTAGGGGGACACAGTGCTTGTCTGGTTGGAGCAGTTCCTGGTTCGCTACCCCGAGCTTGCGCTGTTCCTGGTCATTGCGGCTGGGTACTGGATCGGAAGCTTCAGGATCGGGACGCTCACCCTCGGTCCGGTCACGGGTGCTCTGTTCGCCGGGCTACTGGCAGGACATTTCGCCCCCATCCCGGTCTCGGGCATGACCAAGTCCTTTCTCTTCCTCCTGTTCCTGTTTGGAGTTGGCTACTCCGTTGGGCCGCAATTCGTACTTGCCTTGAAGCGGAACGGCGCGAGGCCGCTGTTGCTGGCGCTATGCGTAAGCTTGACAGGGCTAGCAACATCAATCTTGGTCGCCAAGGCTTTCGGTTTCGATGCCGGCTTCGCGGCGGGGCTGTTATCGGGCGGGCTCACGCAGAGCGCTGCCATGGGAACGGCGACAGATGCGATCAATGGGCTGGGATTGCCTGAAGCTGATCGCGCCCGACTGATAGCTCACATGGCTGTCGCGGATGCTGTCTGCTACATTTTCGGTTACGCCGGTGTGATCCTGTTCTGCACAACAATTGCCCCGGCACTCTTGAAGATCGACCTCAAAATCGAAGCACGAAAGCTCGAAGATTCCCTGGGTATGACGGCTGCCAAGCCGGACCTCGCGTCGGCCTGGCGGAAGTTTGAACTGCGCGCGTATCGATTGGCTGAAGGGATGCGTTTGGCCGGGATGTCGGCGGCAGTGGCCGAAACATTGGTGCCGAACCAGCGTCTTTTCATTCACCGCATTCGTCGCGGGCAGCACATCATCGACGCGGCACCCGACGTGACGCTCGAAGCAGGCGACATGGTCGCTCTGTCCGGACCACGTCAGGCCATCGTCGAGTTGATCGGCCCGCTCGCTGATGAGTGTGAGGACAGAGAGCTTCTGGATGTTCCGGTCGCAAGTGCCGACGTTCTCGTAATCAATGCGAACTTCGCAGGGTCCACCCTTGGCGACATTTCAAAGCAGGAATGGACGCGCGGCGTCTACCTGCGGTCGATAAAGCGCGGCGGCGAGGAGATTCCCGTTGCAGCCAACGTCACTCTCGAGCGTGGCGACATCCTTCGCATCGTTGGCCCCGACGCACTCGTACAATCCGCCTCCTCGAGGATCGGCGCCACCATCGCACCAAGTGCAAGCATTGACTTCGTGGTGCTTGGAGCCGCGATATTTCTGGGCGGACTGGTCGGTGTCCTCGTGACCTTTCCGGTGGGGAACGTCAAAATAAGCCTAAGCACGAGCGTTGGAGTGCTGCTCGCCGGGCTGCTGGTTGGTTTTCTCCGCACGCGGCATCCCCTGTTCGGGCGGATTCCTGACGGCGCCATTGGATTGATGACCTCGCTGGGTCTGGCGGCATTTGTCGGGCTGACCGGGATACAGGCCGGGCCGACGTTCTTCTCGGCACTTCGAGAAACCGGTCTGGGGCTGTTCCTCGGCGGCGTCATCGTAACGCTATTGCCGCAGTTCATCGGTCTGCTCTTTGGCCATCTGGTGCTGCGCATGAACCCGATCCTGCTTCTCGGGGCACTCGCCGGAGCGCAGACCGTGACGGCAGCGATGGCCGCGGTGCAGGAACGCTCCGGAAGCCCCGTGGCAGTGCTTGGATATGCGACGGCTTATCCGGTCGCCAACATCTTACTGACGATGTGGGGCTCGATAATCGTTCTCGTCGTCGCCGGCTAGATGGCCGCTCCGAGGTGCAGCTGCATGATCAAAACATCATGACCGAGTTCGTGACATCCAGATGGATTGGCGACTTCCTGTTCGGTTTCAGCGCCTTGTTTGCCATTATCAACCCCTATGGGCTGTCTTTCATCTTCCTCGACAGGACAATGGGACTGTCCGAAAGTGAGCGCGCGCGCGTCGCGCTGCGGGTTGCGGCCTATGCGTTCTGCGTGTTGCTGGTGTCTCTTTTCCTTGGAAGTCAGATACTCAACTTCTTCGGCATCACGATCCCGGCGTTGCGGATCGCCGGCGGTCTCGTAGTTGCGGCGACCGGATGGTCGATGCTTCACGCCGCACCGGCTGCAACAGGAGCTCATGCGGCTTCGAGTGCCAACTTCTCGACAATTCAAAGGATGGCGTTCTTTCCACTAACCATTCCGCTGACGACCGGGCCGGGAACGATCGCAACAGCAATAGCAATTGGTACCGCCAGGCCCGCGGACCTGAACGGCATGTTCCCATCGTACATCGTGTCGTTCGTCGTCGCCTGCGCGGTGACGGGTACGATCTATCATGCGTACCGCAAGTCGAGCGCCATGGCACGGCTCTTCGGGGAAGAGGGCACCAGCGTGGTGACGAGATTGTCCGCGTTTCTCCTGCTCTGCATTGGCGTGCAAATCATCGTCAACGGTGTTGTCGAGGTTGCGAAATCGGTAGCCAGCGGAGTTACGCCGGCTTGACCAAACGACGGTCCTGAGACCGCGGCCTGCACATTCACTGACATACCAGTACGGGGGTTTTCGCTTGCGCCAGCACCTTGTTTGTCACACTTCCGATTAGAAGCATGGGAAGTCCGCTGCGCCCATGCGATGACATTACAATGAGATCGCAGCCTTTGTCCTCGGCTGCTGCGATGATGGCCTGATGGGGTTGCCCGTTCTCCACTTGAATCGTCTCGCAGGCAACACCAGCCTCCCTGGCCGACTTTGCCGCGCCATCCAACGTGCTCGCGGCCTGTTCCTTGCGCAGCTCAGCATATCTTGCGACTGCTTCCTGGAATCGCCCTGTCATTTCTGAAAACGGTTCCACAACGAAGATTACGGACACCTTCGCTCCCAGGGATTTGGCCAACGCCAACCCATGCGCCACGCCACGCTGCGCTAGATTCGACCCATCCGTCGGAATGAGAATATGCCGGTACATGCTTCACCTCCCACTTTCCTGGACATGGCGTTGCCTTCCGAATGCAAGCTGGGCCGCGCTTCGGATACAGTCTTGCGATAGATCAATCTATCGGCCCACGGTGCCGCGATGCAGCTACGCATCCGCAGTACTGGATGCACGGAGAACCAAGGCTGGAATAGAGAAAGCTGCGCTTAGCCCGTCCGAGGAGCGAGGGCAACTTCCCACGTCCGTTGAGCGCCCAATCGCCTACGTCGGCTTTAACAGCCAACTGGCCCGCTGTGGCACTCTTGAGACATTCCGACGCAGACTTCGAGGCTGAGGACGTCAGGGCTGGCGAGACACAATCCAACGACAGGCGATGGCAGCGACGATGAACAACAGTACGCACACCGCGACTGTGTTGAATGCTGGAAAACCCATGGTCGCCCAAACGGCAAACGTCAAAACATAGAAGACGATCTCGAAGACGCTCAGGATGTTATCGGCGGTCTTCAACGACATGCGATACCCAAGGATCTCACGAGCGAAGTTCTCCGCCTGCCTTAGTTAGTGGATGGGCTTTCCTTGGCGTCAAGATAACGCAACAGCCGGCGCATGCCGACACCGGCGATGACGAGGAGCATCGCAAAATCCGGCAGGAAGAGAATTCCGTAGCGCCACAGGTTGACCTTCTCTCGCGGGCGGACGGTCAAGCCATTGATGATGAGTGGCGCTGCAGCGGTTGCATCGCCACCGGTTGACAGCCGTGGTTCCATGGACGTCATGCGCCAACCTACCATGAGTATTTTCGGTAGCCGCTCACAACTTCGAAATCTTAGACCTCAGTGTTCCGAGTGGCGGGGACCCCGATCGCGAAGAAGTCGAGCCTCAGTGATGATGCCCGTTAGCCAGCGGTGGTTCTCACGGTCGGTGCCGACTACAAAGCGGCAAACATTCTGGCGTCGCGCCTCTCGCAGGAGCTTTAAAGTCGAAATCCGCAACCTAGATCGTTTGCATGGCGCAAGTGTGGGAAATAATTCTGGAAATCGTTTCGGGGCTCGTCGGGTTCGGCGCGCTCTATCTGCTCTTTGGTAAACGCCTCAAATTCTCCGGCCAAAAACTGCCGTGGTACGGTGTCAGGCGACTTCCAAACGGGGACATCGATCTAGACCCTGAACTTGTCGCTGTCGCCGGGCTAATTCTTCTCGTCGTACTGTTCGCAATTTGGATCACCGTGAAGTCAATGGTTTAACCGGCCGCCAGCCATGAAACGTGGGTCGAAGGGCCAGCTGATACAGAGTACGCGCTCCATGTCGCAAAAAGCGACGCCCATCCACCCTGATCGCGCTTGCGTCGTTAAACTTCATCGGTAACGACCCACGAAACTGTCCTGAAGTCATTTTGTCGCCAGCTCGAAATCGGCCCAACACGATTTCCAGGTAACTTGTGCATCAGCCGTTGCTGAAAGTTCGACGGCACGACAGTTTCACAGGTGCACTATGCGCGACGAATTTGCCTCATACGCGTTTCTTGCTGTGACCGCTGCAGGTATCGTCCTGCTGTGCTCAGGCCTGATGGCTCTGGTGCTCACCTAGCGGACTGCAGAAGGCAGCTTCCTGGCTGCCTTCTCGAGCTTGTTCCGCGGTGCTCGCGCGGCGAGGATCGCTACCAGCGCCTGACGTTGCAGATGGCCGACTTCAATCATCGCTGCCAATAGAGCGGGCCGAGCTTGATCTGGGTCAAAGAAGCGACGCAGGCCAGCAAGTACGTGCCGTCGTGGGGGCTCTTTTGCGCAATGGAGTAACCCATGAAACATGTAACAAGGGCTGTCCTTGTAGGTTCCGCCTTCACGTGTGCGGCATTGTTCTCCTTCGGTTGGTCTGAGCAAGACGGCATCTCACTGTCAATCGAGAGCGCCCAGGCAAGGGTCGGCCGCCCGCTGACCCCTGTGAGCGTCGCCGGTGTTGCGCGCCGACAGGCGCGGCGAGCTGCGTACGGGTATGGGGCCGGGGCAGTCGGCGCTGGCCTTGCAGGCGCCGCCGTCGTCGGCACGGCTGCTGCCGTCGCTGCCGCGCCTTACTACGGAGGAACGGGCTATTACTCCGGCGGTCCTTACTACCGGGGTGCAGGTGGTGCTTACGCGGCCTACGGGTACCCCGTGCAGGACTACGCGACCCGCAACGGCTTTACGTGCCGGCCTGGCACCATGACAAAACTCGACGACGGCAGGATGTATCCTTGCCAGTAGCTCTGCTACGTGGAGACGCGGCTCGCTTGAGCCGCGCCTACCTCTGTGAGCCGTCGGCACGTCGCGGCATCCAGTTGTCGCCTTCTGGCCCTGAAGTGGACAAGAGCAGCACTACTGACCCATTACGGCGAGCCTTCCGCCGACGCTAACATGTCGCAGCTGCAGATATTGCAAGTCGTCTTGCGGAATGGACGGGAACGTCTGAAAATTCGTTTCAGGGCCTCTTTGGACCCGGTTCCGACGAAGTCGCGGATCCGGCAGATTTTTTCTCTCCGCCGATTTTGGAGCCCACCATGGCGACATTCACGCGATCGCAAAGCCTGCTGGTTTCCGCAAGTCTTGCCGCACTGGGCGGCACGGCACTGGCGACGCTGCTCGCCGGGAGCGGCCTTATTCTCGCGGACGCACGCGCAACCGCCGTGGATGCATCACTGCCGATCGCCGACGCCGATATTCCGACCTGCGGGCCGCCGACAGGAACCACCCGGCCGAACATGATGTTCCGCCTGGTGCAGACGGAAGTGCCGCGCGCCGAGATGAGCGCAGCCAGCCCCGCGCCGGCATTCGCGGACATCGAGCCGCCGCTGTGGACCGGCATCGGCTCCACCACCTGGAAGATCACGACCGCGAACGAGCGCGCGCAGGCTTATTTCGATCAGGGCCTGCGTCTCGCCTACGCCTTCAATCACGATGAGGCGCGACGCGCGTTTCGCATGGCGCAGAAACTCGACCCCGACTGCGCCATGTGTTTCTGGGGGGAGGCGCTGGTGCTCGGTCCCAACATCAACCTCCCGATGCCGGAGGACGCGGCCGCGCCCGCCTATGCCGCCGCGCAGAAGGCGAAAGCGCTGGCCGGCAAAGCGAGCCCGCGCGAGCAGGCGCTGATCAGCGCCATCGCGGTGCGCTACGGCAGCGATCCCAAGGCCGCTCGCGCGCCACTCGACGCGGCCTACGCGGCCGAAATGGCGAAGGCAGCAAAACAGTTTGCCGAGGACGACGAGATTGCCACGCTCTATGCCGAGGCGGTGATGGATCTCAGCCCCTGGGATTATTGGAAGCCGGGCGGCCGCGACGCCAAGCCACAAAGCGTGCCGATCGTGCCGACGCTGGAGCGCGTGCTGGCGCGTAATCCCAATCATGCCGGCGCTATTCACCTTTACATTCATGCCGTCGAGGCGTCGGACCGGCCCAAGCGCGCCGAGCCCTATGCCGACAAACTGCGCGGCGCGGTTCCCGGCGCAGGCCATCTCGTGCACATGCCGAGCCACATCTATTATCGGGTCGGCCGCTATCTGGACGCGCTGGAAGACAACAAGACCGCGGTCAAGGTCGACGAAAAATACCTGACCGAGACCAACGCACCGATGGGCGTCTACAGGCTCGGCTATTATCCGCACAACGTGCACTTCGTGATGGCGTCGGCGCAGATGGCCGGCGACGGCCCGACCGTGATTGCGGCTGCGGAGAAGCTCGGCCAGCTCATTCCCAGCGAGGCGGCCAAGGGCATTGCGATGGTGCAGCCGGTCAAGGCGGCGCCATACTTCGCGCACGCGCAGTTCAGCACGCCGGAGACCATTTTGGCGCTGCAAGATCCCGGCGATGCGATCCCCTATGTCAAGGCGATGTGGCTCTACGTGCGCGGCGTCGCGCTGGTGGCGAACCGCGACTTCGCGGGCGCTACTGCCGCAGCAAGCGCCATCGAGACGATCGAGCGCACCGCGGACTTCAAGCTGCTGAAGGATTCAGGCATCCCGGCGCAGGAGGTGCTCCGCATCGCACGCACGGTGATCCTCGCACGCGTAGCCCAGGCCAGGGGCGACTACCGCACCGCCATCATCCGGTTCGAACGGGCGGCGGCATTGCAGGACGCGTTGGCCTACACCGAGCCGCCCTATTGGTATTATCCGATCCGGCAGTCGCTTGCCGCTGCCCTGCTGCAGGCCGGCCGTTACGCCGAGGCGGAGCGGCAATTCCAGCGCGCGCTCAGCCGGGCGCCCGCCAATGGCTGGTCGTATTTCGGGCTGGCGGAACTGCACAAGTCACGCGGCAACGGCCCCGCAGCCCGCAAGGCCGAGGCCGATCTTGCCAGAACCTGGATCGGCGATCGCAAGCTGTTGCAGATTTCGAATCTCTGAGGCGCACCTCTCTCGTGCCGATGAGATGATCGCATGAGGTGTCCCGGCCTTCGCGGGACCCATAACCACCAACGCGAACTGTTCTTGCACGCAGGTCGTTATCGTACTTTTTCTGAGCGCGATTCCATGGACAGGCACCTGCTCTCGTTATTGCGCGGTTACTTTCCAGCGACGCCTTGATTTCTGCACTTTTTGAGAAGCAGATGGTCAACGTAACGCTTTGGAGGACAGGCCATGCCGAGGTCCGGGCTGGCGTTGTTGCTTTTAGGGTTGCTCGGCTTTGGGCTCGGCGGCTGCATGCAATCGACGCTCGCGCCGTCGTCGAATGCCGGTTTGACCCCGAGGGACCGGCAGCTGCTGGCCCACACGCCATATGCGCAGGCCAGTATTCCCGAGACCTATCGCCGGCATATTGTCGATTACATGCGCAAGGAGCAGCCGGGCACGATCCTGGTCGATAGCAGCGCGCGCTATTTGTATTACGTTCTGCCGGGCGGCAAGGCGATCCGCTATGGCGTGACGGTGGGAGAGGAGGCGCAGGCCTGGTCCGGCGTCGCAACGGTTGGCCGTGTGGCTGAATGGCCGGACTGGATCCCGACGGCGGAGATCCAGGCCAGGCTCGGCCCCTACCCCAAGCGCGTTCCCGGCGGTCCAGCTAATCCCCTCGGCGCGCGGGCTATCTACCTCTACGAGGGCAACAAGGACACCCTGTACCGTATCCACGGCACCAACCAGCCGGAATATATCGGCCATGCCATCTCGTCCGGCTGCATCCGCATGACCAACGAGGATGTCATCGATCTCGTGAGTCGGGTGCAGGCAGGCGCGATCGTCGTCGTCCTGCCGCCCGGGCGGACAGCGTGGATGGGCCCCGTCGCGGGACGCTCATGACCTCTCGTTGTGTGAATCCGAAGCACAGGCGGACGCGGCCGCGGCCCGTGTTGCTTGCCGTTGCGGGTCTGGCCGTGCTGATCGCGGCAGGGGACGATGCGTGTGCCAAAAGCGGCGAACGCCTGATCGAGTCCATCGAGACGCGCAGTGCCAGCGAGCCGCTCATCGCCATCGTTTCGCTCCGCGACCAGCGGATCACCGTCTACGACGCCAAGGGATGGATCCTGCGGGCGCCGGTGTCGAGCGGCTCGAAGGGACGCGAGACGCCCGCCGGAATCTTCAGCGTCATCCAGAAAGTCGAGGAGCATTACTCGAACCTGTATGACGATGCCTTTATGCCGCACATGCAACGCATCACCTGGTCGGGCATCGCACTCCATGGCGGTGTCCTGCCGGGGCGGCCGGCGTCCCATGGCTGTATCCGGCTGCCATTCGAATTCGCCGAACGCCTGTTCGACGCGACAAAAATGGGCATGCGTGTGATCGTGGCGCCAACCGATGTAACGCCCGTTGAGCTTGCCCATCCGCTGCTGTTCCAAGCCAAACCGGGCGCCGGCGCCATGGCCGCCGCCCGCACCGCAGAGGCACAGGAGGCGTCGAGGAAGGCGGCCCAGGCGAGGCTCGCCACGGAGACGGCGTTGCGAGAGGCCTCGCGCGCCAGAGAGCCGGTTCGCGTGGCGGAAAATCTGAAGCGCAGAGCCGAGGTGCAATTGGCGGCTGCCGAGACCAGACTTGGGGCTCCCGGCTCCGCGGAGGCAAAGGAGCAGGCTGAGGAGGACAAGGCAAAGGCCGCCGTCAAGGTCGCGGAGCTGCAGCTGCAATCGGACGCCGCCAGCGCGGAGCTGCAATCGAGGCTCGATGCGGTCACGTCCGCGCGTGAAGCTGCCGCCGCGGCGGAGACGGCGCGGGCCGCGGCGGCCGAGGCGGCCCGCCAGGCCGAACGCGAACAGCAGCCGATATCGGTGTTGATCAGCCGCAAGACCCAGCGGCTATATGTCCGTCAGGCATTCAAGCCCATCCATGAAAGTGCGGTGACGATCGCGGATCCCGATCGTCCCATCGGCACGCATGTCTTCACCGCCGTCGAGCGCTCGGGCGACGATACCAGGTTGCGATGGAGCGCCGTCTCAATGGGCGGCGGTCGACCGCCCGGCGCCACGCTTGAGCCGGATGACCGGGCGCGCGCGAAGCGTGGTCGCGACGCTGAGCCGGTGCCGACGGACCCCGGCACCGCAAAGGCTGCGCTCGACCGCATCAGCATTCCGCAGGACGCATTGGATCGCATCGGCAACATGACGCCGCGATCTTCCCTGATCGTCACGGACGAGCCGTTGAGCACGGAAACCGGCAAGGGCACGGATTTCGTAGTGCTGTTGAGCGGCGAGCCCCAAGGCGGCATCAAGAAACGGCGACGCAGTCCGGGGACCGATTTTCGCTACGCGCGCCCACGCAGCTCGCCGTTTTGGGGCTCGCCGTTCGGAAACAGCTTTTCTTCCTGGTGAGACCGCTCTTTGCGCGGCCGAAGTTTGCTCCCTGATCGTTTGCTCCCTAATCCCTGGCCCGCACGATGCTGATCCGGGTTTCGTCGACGAAATTCTTGATGTCCTGATCGGGCCGGCGGAACAGGTTGCGTTCGACCGTGAGCGAACGGCCGCTGACCGTCTTGGTGCAGCGCTCCTTCAGGTAGACGCCGCCGACCGGCTGGTCTCCCGCACCGGGCTGACCTTCACTGCAGGTCCACCCTTCCTGGCCGTAGCGTGACTTGGCCTGGATCCCGAGCAGGAACGCCTTCTTCCGGATATAGAGCCGCGCCTTCGGATCGGTCTCGATCTGCAAGCCGGCGACATGGCCGGAGTCGTCGATCAGCAGGGTCAGGATCGCCGGATGCCCCGCCACCATCGTGCCATCGCGGCTGGTGAAGGGATCATAGCCGAACCGGATCGCGCGCATCGCCTTCGCGTCGGCAGGACAATCGCGCCAGTTGTTCCAGCCGGCCAGCGTTCGCTTTAGATCATCTGCGCAAGAAAAATCGACATAGCCGGTTTCCGGCAGTTCGCCCGCGGCCATTCCGAGGCGGATGTCACGCAGGTCGTTGCCGCCGAATTCTTCCGTATGTGCCGGAGAGTGCGCCAGTGCGACCGCCTGCCAGACCAGCAGGCCCGCAGCAACAACACCCGATAGCTTCAATCTGTTCATCACTGGCTCTTCCCCGTGTTGGCGGTGGCATGATCCGGCTTCTGCGCCTCGGCCTTGTAGACGTCGCAGACCCGCGACGAGCTCGAAAAGAAGGCGACGCATTCGGCGTAAGTGGGCTCGCCCGCTCCCTTGATGTGGGCGATCACGTAATCGGCGACGGCTTCGATATCCTTCGGCCGCAGGAACGTTCCGCCCTCGGGCGGCATCTGCGCCCCCGCATCCCCGCGGTTCATGTCAAAGCATTTCACCTCATCGTAGGCGCCGCGTACGAAGAACGGCATTCCGGTGCCCGGCCGCCCGCAGCCGACAGTTTCGATGATCTGTTCGCGCGTCAGCTCGGTCTTGCGCAGCGACAGCGCATCGCCGCCGTAACCGCCGCCGCCATTGCCGTGCCATTTGTGGCAGCCCATGCAGTTGGCGCGGCCGAACACCGCCTTGCCGGCGCTGGTCGGATCCGAAACCTGCGCCGACTGAGCATAGGCAGAAAAATTCAGCGCGACGACGCTCACGAGCAGCATGCCCGCCGCCGGCAGTTTGTTTGACATCATCATGGTGTCTCTTGTCGGGGAGGCGGGAGGGCCCGCCAGAAGCAGGCCCTCCTTCGGGGAATGTCAGAGCGCGAAGACGTAGAGCATCGATCCCGGCTGTATCTTCTTCAGCTCGGGCGTCGAATCGATGAACCATTTGTCCCAGGCGCCGCCGAGGCCGACCAGGATGGCAAGATATTGTTTGCCGTCGACCGAGAACGTCATCGGCGGTGCGTTGACGCCGCCGCCGGTGTTGAACTCCCAGAGCTTCTGCAACGACTTGGCATCGAGCGCCATCACCTCGCCGGATGGCTGGCCGGTGAAGACGAGATCAGACGTCGCCAGCATTCCTCCGAGATTCGGGAACGGCGTTTCCAGTTTGCCGGCGATCTTGCCGGTCGTGACGTCGATCGCCGTGACGCTGCCGGTGATCCGGAACGGCTGGCTCGGACCGCCGCCGGTCCAGAACTCCCGGGGCTTCAGCTTGTCCGGCGTCATCACCTCAACCTTGATGCGGTTGCAGCTTTCGATCACCGGGATGTACCAGAGCTTGAGGTCCGGATTGTAGGCCGTCGGCGGCCAGTTCTTGCCGCCCATGTTGCCGGGGCAGATGTCGGTTTCCATATTGGTGCGGCTCGGCGTCACCGACGCGACATAGGTCTGCACCGACTTGTTCGGGTCATACTCGATCGGCTTGCCGCTCTCCGGGTCGAGCCCCTTGGTCCACGTGACCTTGTTGACGAACGGCAGGCCCCAAACGAATTTGCCGTTGGTTCGATCGATCGCATAGGCGAAGCCGTTGCGGTCCGCTTCGAGCGCCAGCTTGCGCGTACCGTTCGGCCCGGGGATATCGACCAGCACGTTTTCCGCCACGCTGTCATAGTCGTAGGGATCGTTCGGCGTGTGCTGATAGTGCCACTTGATCTTGCCGGTATTGGCGTCGAGCGCCAGCGAACTGTCGGTGTAGAGATTGTCGCCCGGCCGGTACGCGTTATCCCAATCCGGTCCGGGATTGCCGACGCCCCAGATGATGGTGTCGGTCGCGGGATCGTAGGTGCCGGTTACCCAGGTCGAGCCGCCGCCGGCGGCCATCGCGTTGTTGTTGTCCTTCCAGGTTTCGCTGCCGGGCTCGCCCTTGCCGGGGATCGTATAGGTGCGCCAGACTTCCTTCTGGGTCGAAAGATCGGTGGCGGCGATCCAGCCGCGGATACCGTATTCCGCGCCGGCCACGCCCGTGATCGCCATGTTCTTGACGATCAGCGGCGCGCCGGTGATGACCTCGCCCTTGTCCGGGTCGGCCACGGAGCGCTGCCAGGCGACCTGGCCGGAGTCCTTCTTGGTTGCGATCAGCCGGCCGTCCAGCGTGTGAGAAATCACGAGATCGCCCCACAACGCGACGCCGCGATTATCGACGCCGCAACAGGCGACGGCACCCGCCCAGTCACGGTCGGTCTTGGGATCCATCTTCCAGACCAGCGCGCCTTTGCCGCCATGCGCATCGATCTTGTAGACCGAGCCCCATCCATCGGTGACGTAAAGAAAGCCGTTCTCGGCAATCGGCGTGCCTTCCAGGCCGCCATGGCTCCAGATGCCGCCGGGCTCGATGCCGCCAAGGTGCATGGTCCAGGCGACCTTCAGGTTCTTTACGGTATCGCGGTTGATCTCCTTCAGCGTGGAGAACCGGTGAGCCGCATAATTCTGATGATGATGAAGCCAGTTGCCGGCTTCCTTGTCGACGTTGAGCAGCCGTTCCTGATTGACCTCGTCCGCGGCGGAGACAGGCAGTGTGCCCGCAGCGCTTGCGGCTGCCAATGCAACGGCAAGCAAACAGGCTCGCGTTGACATTTTCGTGTGACCTGAAGATCGCGCCATGATTATTGCCTTCCTTGTTGGAGGGTTGTTGTTGGCAGTTCATGTTGGCATTCTTGTTGGCAGTACTTGTCGGCAGTTCTTCGCGATCAGGGCGTTCGCGAAATTTGCACCTCCGTTTCCTTGGTGCCGGCCTTCTGGAAAACGATGGTGCAGGTGAAGGCCTCGCCGGGGACGAGCTTCTGCCGCGTCTGCAGCAGCATGACGTGATAACCGTCCGGCTTGAGTTCGATCGTCTTGCCTTGCGGTATAGGTATCGACTTGATCTCGCGCTTCGCGGGCGCGCCTTCGCCGCGATCGACGGTGTGTTTCTCGGAAAAGTTTGCAAACGGACAACGGACACGGAGCAGCGCGTCGGCTTCGGCCGCATCGTTTTTGATCGTCATCAGCAGCGGAAGATTGATGCCGATCTCGTCGGACGCGGGCACCGAAGCGTTGGTCACCTGCAGCGCATCACCGGCAGCGGCGAAGCCGGGCGTCAGCGCAAGTTCCAACCCAAGCCCGGCAGCAAGTCCAAGCGCCAGCAGCGGCCAGCGGGGACTTGCAGGCAAGGGATGCCTAAAGGAACAGGCTGTCCGATTCATCGGCGCCATCCTCCCACGATCTTTTCTTGTTTCTTGCGTTTTAGATTACGCCCTTGGGTATTCCAATTCTTCCTAAATTGGGGCGGCGATAGGGCCGCGTGTGGAAAATGATTCCGGCAACCCGCTCTCCCCGGGTATGCGGCGCGCCGGTGTTGATGTCAGAGCGGCTTGAGGCAGCGAGCCGAGCGCCGTGGCATACAGTACACCGTGGCGATCCATCGCTGGCGTCTCTGCCAAACCCGAGCCGCTTCGCTCGTTGAGCTTTGCCCGCCGGCTCGCTGCGCTGACGCGGCCTACGCGGTCGTGGTCGCCACCCTTAGACAGGCAATGGCCAGGTGATATCCTTGCCCTTCAATTCCTTGTAGCGTCGCGCGTGAGCACGGATGCTTCCGGGATCGGACATGCCGCGCGACAGCCAATCTCGATCAAGGCGTGCGGCATTGTCGATTGCTGCCATGGTGGTCGCCTGAAGCGCGCGCTTCGAAAAGGCATAAGCAGTATAGCAGTCCGGTGGCACCAGCGCCGCCCAGGCGATGGCCGCATCCCGCACCTGATCCGGCGCGACCGTCTGCTGAACAATGCCCAATCGAGTCGCGGCCGCGAGATCATGGATTTGACCGAACAGCGTCAACTCGAATGCCGCGCGCGGACCGACGGCGTGTTTGATGATCTCGCAGTAGACGGCCGGCATCGGGATGCCGATAGGCACCTCGTTCAATGAGAATTGCAGCGGACCTTCGCCCGCTATGCGGTGATCGCAATCAAGCGCAGTAATCAGCCCACCGGCGTAGGCATGACCGTTGATTGCCGCCACCGTCGGCCGTGGGTAGGTGAACAGACGCAGGTTCGTAGCCCGGTAAGCGTCGAACCAGGCGTCGATCTCCTTGAGCGAGCGGCGCGCGAATAGCGGAAAGTGGTGATCAAAGTCGAGCCCGGCCGTGAAAACCGCACCCGATCCGGTCAAGACCACGGCGCAATCGCCGAATTCGGTCTCGAGACGGTCGAATGCTGAATGGAGATCGGCGAAGAAAGCCGGATTTTGTGCGTTGACCTTGTTGGTGTTCATGGTCACCACGGCGACATGCGGGTGCTGGCGTTCGATGGTCCAGGGCATCGGGCAATCCTCTCAGGTGAGCTTGAACAAGCGCCGTGCGTTGTCCGCCAGGAATGCCGACTGAGCGTCGACACCAAGGCTCAGACTATCCAGTCCGGCGATACACTCGCCCGCGGGCCAGAAGGGGTGGTTAGACCCGAAGAGAACCCGATGCCTCTTGTTGCCGCGCATATATTCGACGAGCTCAGCTGGATACCGGCTCACCTTGTAAGCCGATGTGTCGATGAAAACGTTCGGGTATTTCATGACGAGGGAGAGCATCTCATTGAGCCACGGCACGCCAATATGGCCACCGAGAATGCGAAGCTCCGGAAATTCGAGCGCAACCCTGTCGAGATAGGGGATGGGTCGCCCGGGCTCGGATTCGCGTAACGGTCCTGCGTGTCCGACTTGCGTGCAGAACGGGATGTCGAGCTCGCAGCACTCGGCAAACAAGGGATAATAGCGACGGTCGTCTGGCGGCAGACCCCACACCCAGGGCAAAACCCGCAGCCCCTTGAAACCGTCCCTTTTCACCCGAAGCCTCAACTCCCGCACCGCTTCCATGGGACGAAAAAGATCGACGGACGCGATACCGATGAAGCGATCAGGATATGCCCGGCAGTATTGCGCGACCTCGTCGTTGCTGATCATCGGGCCGTTTGGACCATGCCACGCGCAGAGCATGCCGACGGAAACGCCTGCACGATCCATCTCGGCAAGCGTGTGCTCGATGGGAGGGGCCGTTTCCGACCATTTGCCGGGTCTCCAGCGACGCAACGATTCGAACATCGGATTTGCGATCCAGTCCGCATTCGGGTGCTGCATCCAGGCATCGATGATCATGTTGTAGTGTCCGCGCCGACGAGGATCGAGCCTGTTGCGCCCGAATGCGCGTGCCGCCCAATGGCGAACGCGAACCGGCTCAACCAGCTTTAGTTGTGGCCTCAAGGGGCCATACTGCGATCCTTAGACGGCTGGACGGACCGACGTCTTGAAGAAATCGGACAGCCCGCGCGTGACGCCCGCGCCAGGCCTGCTTGAATGCACCGGGCGTAACACCGGCGTGCCGCCGAAACTCCCTGGTCAGGTGAGCCTGGTCGGAAAATCCGAGATTAAAGGCGATCGCTGACAGCCCGGCACCTCGGGTCGCAATTTCGTAGACTGAGCGGCGGAACCGCTGCATTGCCATGAAGCGCTTCGGCGGAAAACCGGTCGCTGTTCTCATCCTCCGGTGAAGCGTCCTGACCGAGCCGCCTACGTGGTTTGCAAGATTGCCAACCCGGTCGCGTGACGTCTCAAAGTAATCGCTACTGATGAGTGAGCCGTGCTGCGCGTGTTGCGAAAGCGCAAGCACGACCTGGTCCAGGGAATTCAGGATGTCGAGACACGATCGACTTGTACTGATGACGCGCGCCAGGGTCTCCTGGCAGGCGACAATCGTCGGGTCTTCCGTGCGCAACGGACCCGACCAATTCGGCTTGAACTTGATGCCGATGATCCAGCCGGAAAACGCCCTGCCCTTCTTCCGATGACCAAAGCTCGGTTCGTTCACGACCACTTTGCCGCTATGTCCCGATCCCGGGACGCTTTCTCGAAAGCTGAAGGCGAGTTCCCTGAGCGGAGAGGCAAACGTCAGGCGGTCTGCCGTCAACCGCCCCCGGTCCTTCAGGACGTAGATTGAATCTACAAACTTGCTGTGGTCCTGCAGCGGCGCGAACTCGGCGTAAAAAGAGGGGCGCGCGAACAGATGTTCGCCATCTTCTGACATCCGGATGGTCCGCGTGGCCAACCTATCTCCTCACCTTCATCTTCTTGAACTTCACGCTCTTGCCGTCCGCCTGCCTTGTCGCGATGTAACCGGCCTCGAGGCAGGCTTCGCGCTGCGGCATCTTCTCCTGCGGGCTGCGCTCGGTTTCCCACCACGAGGCCCGGTGCGCCGCGCGCGGCAGGGCGGCATCGATGATCTCCTCGATCTGTTCGAAGGTCAGCACGAATTCGGGCAGCTTCTGTTTCTTCAGGTAGTCCCGCAGCAGGTCGTAGTCGTTCACGGATGTACTCGGTCAGAGGGTCAAGCAGTCTTTGCCAAGGCTCGCGTTACGGCATCGGGTTCTTTTTCGACAACCTTGAGCAGGATGCGTGCACTGCGTTCGGGCTGGCGGCGGCCCTGTTCCCAGTCGCGCACAGCCGACAGCGCGAAGCCGTAGGTCTGCGCAAAACTCTCCTGGGAGAGGCCGAGCCGGGTGCGGATTTTCTTCACGTTGACACGCGCCGGAACATGGATTCCGTAGCCACGCTTGCTTTCCGATCCATCGATGTAGGCCTTGGCCTCGCCAAGCCCGGCCTTGATCTTGTCGAACGCAGATCTCGTCATTTTTCCCTCCTGTAGTCTTCGATCAGGTCGCCGACCATGCTGGCTAGCGCATTTCGCTCCGCCTGCGAAAGGTTGGCCTTCTCGTTCTTGGCGAACACCGCCAGAACAAACACAGGCAGACTACTCCCACTAAACAGATAAATGATCCGTGCGCCGCCGCTCTTGCCGCGAGCGCCGAAGCCGAACCGGACCTTGCGAATGCCGCCGCTCCCGGGAATGACCACACCGCATGTGGGATCGGAGGCCAGGCGATCCACGATGGCCATGCGCTCGCTAGGGGAAAACAACCGCTCCGCGTCGGCCAGATAAGACGGCGTTTCCACGACGGTTTGCATTGGAGACCATACTACGGCAATGCCGTAGTATGGTCAAGGAACCTCTTAAGTTCAGATCGCTCGTCCCCGTCGTTTTGCGCAATGCTGCCGATCCCGGCAACCAAGCGTTAACCGATCGGCGCATCGTTGTCGCCATTTAAGGCCGCGACAAGGTTTCCGGTGCATTCAGGAGGCCGGGGAGCGGACGATGTTGTTCGGACGGCGCATAGACTTGGCCAAAAAACGGGCCCATCGGCCCTGGCGGCTGTCAGCCAAGTTGCTGATCGCCTCCTCCGTGGCCACCGTGATCGGCTTCTCCGCGATCTGCGCCAACGTCATGCTCGACATGCGGCGCGGCGAGGAAGAGCTGGCCCGCCAGATGCTCGAAAACCTCGCTGCCGGCATCGACGCCGACATCGGACGCAACATCGAGCTCTACGACCTGTCGCTGCGTGCGGTCGCCAGCAATCTGGTGATGCCGGAGCTCAAGGACGTCAGCAAGGAAATCCGCCATCTGATCCTGTTCGACCGCGCCGCCTCCGCCAAGCATTTCGGCGCAATCCAGGTATTCGACGCGTCAGGGCGATTGTGGATCGATGCTTCCTCGCTCGACCCGCGGCCGGAGAACCGCGCCGATGAGGAATATTTTGCGGTCCATCGCGGCAATCCGGACGAGGGCCTGTTCGTCAGCCGCCCGATGCTGCATCGCGGCGCCTATTCGATCGTGCTGAGCCGGCGCATCGCCGACGCCGAAGGCCGCTTTCTCGGTGTGGCCGCGGGCTCGATCCGGTTCAGTTACTTCCACGAGTTGTTCGACCGATTGAACCTCAGTGCCGACGACACGATCACCGTGCTGCGCCGCGACCGCACCATCATCATGCGCAAGCCGTTCAACCTCGACGTCATCGGCAAGAACCTGGCGACGGTGCGAACCTGGAGCGCGAACAATCTGAAGCCCACCGGGTCCTATGCCGGGCAAGGCCCCGTCGATGCGACACCCCGGCTCTATGTCCGGCGCGACAGCGGCGGTCCGCTCTATGTCGTGGTCGGAAAACCGCTCGAAGCCATCTTCCACGTTTGGCAACGGGAAGTGATCCGGATCGGCGCCATCATGACCGCGCTGATCCTGTTCGTGCTCGGCACCACCTTCTTCCTCGGGCGCGAAATCAGCCGCCGCGCCCAGGCCGAGGACAAGCTCGAGGAACTCGCCACCACCGACGCGCTCACCGGCCTGAAGAACCGGCGCAAGTTCGATCTCGAGATCGACATGGAATGGCGGCGCGCGGTGCGCAGCAGGACGCCGGTCGCGCTATTGATGATCGATGCCGATCACTTCAAAGCCTACAACGACAATTATGGCCACCAGGCCGGCGACCAGGTGCTGGTCGGCATTGCGATTTGTATTTCGGATTCGGTCAGGCGCGCCGGCGATTGCGGGGCACGGTTCGGCGGCGAGGAATTCGCGGTGCTATTGCCGGGGTTCTCGGTCACCGAGGCGCACGCAGTCGCCGAAAACATCCGGCACAAGGTCGCGCATTGGTCGGAGGAGCCGGAAGTCACGACCGTCAGCATCGGCGTCGCCAGCATGATGCCATCGGCGGGGCTGGACTGGCCTGACCTGATCGCGGCCGCCGACAAGGCGCTCTATGCCGCCAAGGCCAATGGCCGCAACCAGACCGTGGTCGCCAACGTTCCGCATTTGGCGATGGTGGCTTGAGCTGATCAGTACCGGTGTCATGCCCGCGAAGGCGGGCATCCAGTACGCCGTGCTGTTTCGGATCAGTCGCCAGCGTCACGGAATACTGGATCATCCGCTTTCGCGGATGATGACGACCACCAGCGCTCCCTCGCTTATTTCTCCAAATACTTCTTCATCTCCGCGCGCAGGTCGGCGCGCAGGTCGGCGCGAGCCATGCCGTAGGCGATGTTGGCGCGCAGGAAGCCGGGCTTGGAGCCGCAATCGTGCCGCTCGCCCTCGAACTCCAGGCCGTAGAATTTTTGCGTGTTGGCGAGCGCTCGCATCGCATCGGTGAGCTGGATCTCGCCGCCGGCGCCGCGTTCCTGGGTCTCGAGAATCTTGAAGATCTCCGGCTGCAGGATGTAGCGCCCGGTGATCGACAGGTTTGACGGCGCGGTGCCCTTGGCCGGCTTCTCCACCATGCCGTCGACCTCGAACATCTTGCCGGTGCGCTTGCCGACGCCGCAGATGCCGTATTGATGGGTCATTTCTTCGGGCACCGCCTCGACCGCGAGCACATTGGATTTCTCACCGAGCTTGTTTGCGGCCTCGATCATCTGCGCGAGGCAGCCCGGCGTGTTCAGCACCAGTTCGTCCGGCAGCACCACCGCGAACGGTTCGTCGCCGACGATGTCGCGCGCACACCAGACCGCATGGCCAAGACCCAGCGGCGCCTGCTGCCGGGTGAAACTGGTGGCGCCGGCGGCGGGCTGGTCGCGCGCCAGGATGTCCTGCTCGGCCTTCTTGTTGCCGCGCGCGGCCAGCGTGGTGTCGAGCTCGAACATGCGGTCGAAATGGTCCTCGATCACGCCCTTGTTGCGCCCGGTGACGAAAATGAAATGCTCGATGCCGGCTTCCTTGGCCTCGTCATAGACGTACTGGATGAGCGGCTTGTCGACGATGGTCAGCATTTCCTTCGGCATCGCCTTGGTGGCGGGCAGGACGCGGGTGCCGAGACCGGCGACCGGGAAGACGGCTTTGCGGATTTTCATGGGAATATCGGAAGTCCCTTAAGCGTGAGGAGTATGCGTCTGATGGCACGTTGGTAGCCCGTTTGCAGCCGGGAACAAAGGCGGATGTGTGGTGCAACAAAGTCCGCTTCCCGCTTTGCGCCCCCTTGCGGCGGAAAAGGGGAAGCAACAAATTCCGGCCTTTGTTAAGCTGTTGGAAACCGTGACAGGGCCTTGTGAAACGGGGATGTTGAAGGGCGGAGACGACATGCGTTGGACGGGAACCGCGGTGACCTACCGGACCGCCGCGATCATCATTGCGGTGACGCTGCTGCATGCTGTTTTTTGCACCCAGGCTTTTGCCCAATCATCCGGCAACAACGGCGTCTCGAACTTCCTCGGCAACATCTTCGGCCAGAAATCAGCCACCTCGCCGCAGGCTCAGGCAGCGCCTGCCCCGGAAGGCGCACCATCCGCGCCATCAGCACCATCCGCACCGCCGCCCTGGAGCGGCGAAGACGGCGGTTCGGGCCATCCTCTGATGACCGCAGCTGCAATCCGGCAGGCGGCCGCGAATTTTCCAAATTGCGTCGCCGCGATGTGGCCCGATGCCGCACGGCGTCACGTGACGCAAGCGAATTTCGAGCGCTTCACCGCGGACCTTTCGCCCGACCTGCGGATCATGGACCTGATGGATTCGCAGCCCGAATTCACCAAGGCGATCTGGGACTATCTCGACATCCTCGTGAATGAAAACCGGCTCGCCAAGGGCCGCGAGATCCTCGCCAGGTACAAACCGCAATTCGACGCGGTGGAAAAAGCCTATGGCGTCGACCGCTACGCCATCGCGTCGATCTGGGGCATCGAATCGAACTACTCGACGCAGATGGGCGATCGCAACGTGCTCAATTCGACCGCGACGCTGGCCTGCATCGGCCGCCGCCAGGGCTATTTCAAGGACGAGTTTTTGACCGCGCTGGAGATCCTGAACCGCGGCGATCTGCGTCCCGAACAGATGCGCGGCTCGTGGGCGGGCGCGTTCGGGCCGACGCAGTTCATGCCGACCGCCTTCAAGCGCTACGCCGTCGATGCCGACGGCGACGGCCGCCGCGATGTCGTCGACAATCCGGCCGACCTGATCGCCTCGACGGCCAACAACCTCAGGAAAGACGGCTGGCAGTCCGGCCAGACCTGGGGCTACGAGGTCGTGCTGCCCAAGGGTTTCAACTTCATGCTGGCCGACAAGGCCAAGGCGATGACGGTTGCGCAGTGGGAACAGCAGGGCCTTACGCGCGCCGGCGGCAAGCCGTTCCCGAATCCGACCGAGAAGGCCTATCTGCTAGCGCCGGCCGGCGCTGACGCGCCGGGCTTCCTGATGCTGCAGAATTTCCGGGTGATCATGAAATACAACCCGGCCGAGGCCTATGCGCTGGCGATCGGGCATTTCGCCGACCGCCTGCGCGGTGGCGCGCCGTTCGTGCAGCCCTGGCCGCGGCAGGAACGGGTGCTGTCGCGGGCCGAGCGGCTGGAGCTGCAGCAGCTGCTGGCCCAGCGCGGCTTCTACCGGGGCACCCCGGACGGCCAGTTCGGCGGCATGACCCGCGAGGCGCTGCGCGGCTTTCAGGCCTCGATCGGGGCCCCTGCGGACGGTTTCGCCTCCTCCGACGTGCTGGAGCGGCTTAGGGGGCGCTGAAACGGGATTCGGCTCCAAAAGTAACCCTGTACAGCACATTTTCGTGCCGCCCTTGACGGGTGTGGCCGTTGCCCGATTTATGGCAAGGAATATGCCCGCTTGCGGCCTGATTCAGCTATTATAACCGCGCCTTCACAACCCATTGCGACCGAGCCGGATGCAAAAGCCAAAGTCCTTTTTCCGCGTGTTCACCGAAACCGGTCCGCTGACGGCGGTGGCGGTGGCGATCGCGCTGTTGATCGGGATCGCGGGACCGGCGTCCGCGCAGTTCTTCAATTTCGGTGGCTTCGGTGGTCCGCCGCAGCAGCAGCGGCAGGCGCCGCGCAACAACGGCGGCTGGTTTGGCGGCGACTTCTTTACGCCGTTCCAGCAGCAGGCCCCGCAACAAGCGCCGCGCCAGGATTTCTCCAGGGCGCCGGCGCCCGCCAAGCGCGACGCCGCGGCCGAACGGAACGTGCTGGTGCTCGGCGACGCCATGGCGGACTGGCTCGCCTACGGCCTGGAAGACGCCTACTCCGAACAGCCCGACATGGGCGTGATCCGCAAGCATCGGACCGTATCCGGCCTGATCAAGTATCAGCCCAAGGGCGAGCCGTCAGATTGGGCTGCCGCCGCGCGCAGCATCCTCGCCAACGAGAAGCCGGACGCCATCGTCGTCATGCTCGGCCTCAACGACCGCGTCGCGATCCGCGAGCTGGCGGTTGATAAATCGAAGAAAGACGACAAGAAGACCGCCAAGCCGGCCGACACCAAACCCGGCGCGAAACCGGATGGCACGGCGGAGACCGCTGCCAAGCCGGATGACAAGCCGGCCGATGCCGAAGCGGCCGACGACGCCGACAGCGATGCGCCGCAGGTCGCAGCACCGGAGAAGAGTTCGCGCTCGGCGGGCGGGCTCTACGAATTCCGCGACGAGCGCTGGGTGGAGCTCTACGCCAAGAAAATCGAAGAGATGATCGGCATCCTGAAATCCAAGGGCGTGCCGGTGCTGTGGGTCGGGCTACCCGCTGTGCGCGGCGTCAAGGGCACGTCCGACTCGCTGTTCCTCAATGCGCTCTATCGCGACGCATCGGCCAAGGCCGGCATCACCTATGTCGATATCTGGGATGGCTTTGTCGACGAGGCCGGCCGCTTCTTGCAGAAGGGTCCCGACTTCGAAGGCCAGATCCGCCAACTGCGTTCCTATGACGGCGTGTATTTCACCAAGCCCGGCGCGCGCAAGCTCGCGCATTATGTCGAGCGTGAAGTCAGCCGCCTGCTGGCCTCCCGCTCGGGACCGATCGCGCTGCCGGTCGAACCGGCGACGCCCGACGCCAATGCCGTGCCGGGCCAACCGGCGCCGCGGCCGCTGGCCGGACCTATTTTGCCGCTGATCGCCTCCTCCGTCGGTACCGATCAATTGCTCGGCGGACCGGGCACGCGTCCCGCCGCGGTCGATGCGCTTGCCGCGAGAACGCTGGTGAAGGGCGAACCGCTGGCGGCGCCGGCCGGCCGCGCCGATGATTTCGCCTGGCCGCGCCGCGAGATCGGCCGCGAACAGGCCAAGGAACCCGGCAAGGACCAAGCCAAGGGTGAATCGCCGGTCGCTGCTACCTCACCTGATGGTACGGTCCCGGCAGCCGCGCCCGCCGCGCCGCCGAAACCCCTTGCACCGAAGCGGCAATTCCGTCCCGCGCAGACCGAACAGCCGGCATTGCGCGATTTCTTCGGCGGCTTCGGTGCGCCGCCGCCGCGCCAGATTGCACCAGCGCCGCCGCGCGCGCCTGGACCCATCGCCCCGGGCGTGCCGCGCCCGCCGGGTAACGTCGGACGAGCGGCGGAAGCCCCCGCAGGCGCGTTCACACGATAGTTTTGTTCTGCACGCCGTGCTCTGTGGCTTCATGGTTCCAGACGCGCGAAGACGCGCTCCTCACCATGAGGGCGAGAGAGTCGGGCTTTTGAAATGAGCTCTTCAGGATCAGGTGTTGAACCCTCATGGTGAGGAGCGCGGCAAAGCCGCGCGTCTCGAACCATAGGGCCCCTGATGCTGAAACTAGCCGTAATACCGCCAGCGCGATGGCGGCGGGCGGCGGGGCTGTCGGGTCATCAACAGCGCCAGTGCGAAACCGATCCCGCCGGCGACCAGCAGTGCGCCGAGCGGATTGTCCTGCACGGTTTTCGCCATCGCCTTCTGGCCGTCGCGGATGGTGTCGCCGCTGTTGCCGTAGGCGTCCTTGACGGTGTCCACAGCATCCTTGGCGTAGTTGGCCGCCGCATCGGTGGCGTCGCGCGCGGCGTCCTTGGCCTGGCCGTACAAATTCTGCACGGTACCTGCGGCCTCGCGCGCGCGGCCTTCGGCCTGCGTTTTGGCATCGCCCGTCATACTACCGACGGCGCCTTCGACCTTGCCCGCGAAATCCTTGGCCGAACCTGCAATTCGATCCTTGTCCATCACGATCACTCCCTGTTTCAGAGGAAGTAACCGACGAGACGCTGGCAAGTTCCGATGTCTTCCAGACGTCTATAGTTTGACGCGTTTTCTTCACGCGAACCGGTACCCACTTCGCTCGAAAACGCTATTTAGAGGATGAGCCCGCCATCGACCACGATGGTCTGCCCGATGACGTAGGACGCCAGCGGCGACGCCAGGAACAAGGCGGCGCCGGCCATGTCGGCAGGCGTGCCGAGACGCTTCAGCGGAATCCGTTCAAGCGCGCCTTCAAGCCGCTTCGGATTTGATGTCGTCGCATTGGTCATCTTGGTGTCGACCAGGCCCGGCGCGATGCCGTTGACGCGGATGCCGTTCTCGGCCCATGCCTCGCCGAGCGTGCGCGTCAAGCCGACCGCGCCGGTCTTCGAGGCGTTGTAGGCGGGATTGCCCATGGTCGAATGATAGGCCGCGGTCGAACTCACGATGATCAGCGATCCCTTGCTGGCGCTCAGCATCGCGTGAAATTTCGTCGCGCACGCCATCAGGCTCATCAGGTTGACCTCGAGCACCTTGCGAAAGCCATCCATTTCGAATTCGCCGCGCCGGTAGATCACCGCGCCCTGCGCCAGCACCAGCACGTCGAGGCTGTCGAACGAAGGCTTGAATTGCTCGATCGCCTGCGCGTTGCTGACGTCGAGCTGCGCATATTCGAGGCCTTGAAGATCCGATCCTTCACCGGCGAAGTAATCCGCCGCCTTGGCGCGGGTGCCGCACACCGCGACGCGCGCGCCCTTGGCGCGGAACGCCTGCGCGATGCCGTTGCCGATCCCGCTGGAGCCGCCGACCACCAGCACCTGCTTGCCGCTGAAATCGAGTTCGTTCATCGCCTGCATCCTTTTCTGGTTATGTCCTAGCTTAGGCCTTGGTCGAGGACGTTGACCATGAGGATCTCGTCGTAATATCGCCCGTCGTGTTTGAGGGCCCGCTTCTCATAGCCGTATTCGACAAACCCCATCGCGCGATAAAGCCGGTGCGCCGCTTCGTTCTCGCTGACGACGGTCAGTTGAACCATCTCGACGCGGCCACGCGCGTGATCGAGCACTGCTGCAACAAGCTTTCTTCCAAGCCCCAAATTTCGCGCAGTGTTTCGGACATACATGGTCCAAAGCAGCCCCTTGTGCGCCTGCTTCGAAGTTTCCCGCGCGGAATATCCGGCCATTCCGGCGAGCGCCCCATCGAGGAACGCACCAAAGATGTCCGCAGCGCCGAGCCTCTCCTCAAACCACGAGAGCGGCTGCGCGTTTTCGCGCTCGAACGTGCTGCCGAAGGCTTCAGGGTTTTTCACAAGCGCCTCCAGCCGGATATCCCTGAAGAGCGCAGCGTCCGAAATCTCCAGGCGGCGAATTTGCAGATCGGGAATATTGGCCACGTTGCACCCTGTTACTGCAGAATCTTGTTTTGACGCGTTTTCTTCACGCGAACCGGAGTCCACTTCGCTGGAAAACGCTCTGGTTTGACCTGTCTGCGGATCGGTGCCAGCCTTGTCAATCCTGCAACGCCATGCACAACACCCGCGGGTAACACCATGTCAGACTTCAGAGAGCTCAGCCGTTCGGTCAAGGGCCTGACCGTTCTCGTCACCGGCGCCGCCAGCGGCATGGGCCGCGCCACCGCGCTGGTGTTCGCCGCCGAAGGCGCCAATGTTGCCGTCACTGACATCAACGCCGAGGCCACGCAGGCCGTTGCCGATGAAATCAAGGAAAGAGGCGGCAGCGCCAAGGCCTGGACGCTCGACGTCGCCAAGGCCGATGACATCATCAAGGTCGTCGGCGGGATCGCGGCGCATTTCGGCGGCCTCGACATCCTGATCAACAATGCCGGCCTGTCGCTGCGCGCTCCGATCGACGCGGACGGCTATGACGAGGCCTGGACCAAGGCGCTGGCGGTGATGCTGACGGCGCATCCGCGCATCATCCGTGCCGCGCTGCCGCATTTGCGCCAATCAAAATGCCCGCGGATCGTCAACATCGCCTCCACCGAAGCGCTCGGCGCCACCGCCACCAACAGCCCGTACGCCGCCGCCAAGGCCGGCGTCACCGGCCTGACCCGCGCGCTCGCTGTGGAACTCGGCCGCGAGGGCATTACGGTGAACTGCATCTGCCCGGGACCGATCCGGACCGGAATCACCGAGCGGATTGCGGAGGAGCACAAGACCATCTTCGCCAAACGCCGCACCGCACTCGGCCGCTACGGCGATCCCGAGGAAGTCGCCCACATGACGTTGAGCCTGTGCCTGCCGGCCGCATCATACCTGACCGGCGTGGTTATTCCGGTGGATGGCGGCCTGATGGCGCGAAACGCGTAGCGGGCATGCAGCCGAAACGTTGACTTGAGCCCATCACGGAGTAGTTTTTTACAAAACGAAGCGGGACAAACCGCCCGCCGCTTTACGGAGAAACGCCATGACGGTCACGATCCGGCAGCTGGGGAAGCATTTTTTCGGCGAGGTTTCCGGCGTCGATCTGCGCAAGCCGCTGACGCCGCAGGAGGCCCAAGACATCGAAGCCGGCATGGACAAATACGCCGTGCTGCTGTTTCGCGGCCAGGACGTTACCGACGAGCAGCAGATGGCGTTCGCGCTGAACTTCGGCGAGCGGGAAAATCCGCGCGGCGGCAGTGTCGTCAAGCCGGAGGATTCGCGGCTGGCTCAGACCGGGCTCAACGACGTCTCCAACCTCGGCAAGGACGGCAAGCCGCTGCCGCGCGACAGCCGCGTGAACCTGTTCAACCTCGGCAATTGCCTGTGGCATTCCGACTCATCGTTCCGCCCGATCCCGGCGAAATTCTCGCTGCTGTCGGCGCGGGTGGTGAACCCCAAGGGCGGCAACACCGAATTCGCCGACATGCGCGCGGCCTATGATGCGCTCGATGACGAGACCAAGGCCGAGATCGAGGACATGATCTGCGAGCATTCGCTGATGTACTCGCGCGGCTCGCTCGGCTTCCTCGATTACACCGATGAAGAAAAGGTATTGTTCAAGCCGGTGCTGCAGCGGCTGGTGCGCACCCATCCGGTACACGGCCGCAAATCGCTGTACCTGTCGTCGCATGCCGGCGCCATCAAAGGGATGACGATGCCGGAAGCGCGGGTCTTGCTGCGCGACCTCAACGAGCACGCCACGCAGAGCGAATTCGTCCACGTCCATAAATGGACGCTGCATGACCTCGTGATGTGGGACAATCGCCAGACCATGCATCGCGTGCGCCGCTACGACCAGTCGCAGCCCCGCGACATGCGCCGCGCCACGGTGGCGGGGACAGCGCCGACAGTGGCGCAACAGGCGGCGGAGTAGCAGTCAAGAACCGTAGGGTGGGCAAAGCAAAGCGTGCCCACCATCCAGAGCGGAGTGTCGATTGGTGGGCACGCTTCGCTTTGCCCACCCTACGTGTCGCGGTTAGGCGCGCGCCCGTCTGCAACGCACCCTTCCATGATGGCATCGATCTCGTTGCGCGAGAGCACGCCGATCTCGGCAATGAACACAATGCGCGTCCGCGGCACTCCTGCGGCGAGCGTCCCGCCAGGGGCCAGCGTCGCGCGTCCACCGGCGAACTGAAGCAACATCGCTTTTCCGGGCTGCTCGACGGCCTCAAACAGCCCCTTCGCCCGCGCCAGCTTCGGCGCGAGCCGATTGATCGCTGCCTGCAATCGGGACAACGTCAGCGGCCGTTCCGACGTCCAGCTCAGCGCCTCGAAGCGATCCGCCCTTGGCCGTCGCTGCCCCGGCTCGCGTGGCGCCGGCGCTCGATCCGGATCCGAAGGAAAAAGGAGCGCCATCGGAACCTCGCCGTGCGGCGCATCGACCAGCACCGCAGCCGGACGTATCGCACGGATCGCATCGCGGACCGGCGTGTGGCTGGCCGCGTCCACGAGGTCCACCTTGCTCAGCGCGATCACATCGGCCGCCCGTATCTGGGACCGCAGCAGGGCGTCGTCGAACCTGGCGAGCGAAGTCGTAGCGTCCACGACGCACAGCACCGTTTCGAGCGGCGCCTCGCGCCAGATCACCGGATCCATCAGGTTGCGCACGATGTCCTGGGGATCGGCGACCCCGCTGGTTTCGATCACGATGAATTCCGGCCGCGGATCACGCCGCAGCAAGCCGGCCAGCGTGCGCAACAGATCGCCTTCCAGCGTGCAGCAAATGCAGCCATTGCTGAGACTCACCACGCCGTCGGCGGCGCCGGTGATCAGCTCCGCATCGATATTGATCGCGCCGAAATCGTTGACGACGGCGGCAATCCGCCTGCCCCCGGCATGTGCCAGCAGATGGTTCACGACCGTGGTCTTGCCCGCCCCGAGGAAGCCGGCCACGAGCACGACCGGGACCGGCACGCTTAGCCCCCGGTGACGGGACGGCGCACCGGCTGGCCCGGCCGCGCCGCCACATCGAGCACGCCATCCGAGATCAGCGGATAGCCGCTGACAACCAGATGCCGCACGCCTTCCGAGGGACGGTTCATCGCCGTGAACGTCGCCCGGTCGCTCAGCGCTTCGTAATCGAACACGACGATGTCGGCATCCGCACCCGCCTGCAGCCTGCCTTTCGCGCGCATCGCCGGTGTAGAGGCGCTTAGAATTTCCGCCGGGATCAGCGCGCATTTCCGGATGCCTTCGAGCAGCGACACTTTGCGGCGCTCGCGCACCCACTCGCGGATGAAGCGCGTGAAGCAACCCGCCGAGCGCGGATGCGAGGTCGCGTCGTCGGGCAGCGGCCAGGCGTCGCCGGTGTAGGGGCGGCCGTCCGTCAGCGTCCAGGGCATGGCGTCGGAGGCGATCGCGCCGCCGGGATAGAGCACCGCCATGTCGAGGAGGTCGCGATGATGCGCGTTATTGTCGATGTCCAGAACGTGCCACAGAACCAGCGTGGAAGGCTCGGCGGCCTGTGCCGCCATCAGCTCCTGCCGGTCGCGGAAGCGATGCCCGTCGGTCACCCGCTGGACCGAATCATAGCCGAGGCCGTTGCGCGCCTCGAATTCGGGGTCGCTGAAGAACGCCGCCGCCAGCACCGTCGAACCGGTACCGTAGGGATAGGCTTCGACCGTGATGGGAAGCCCCTGCGCCTGCGCCTTGGCGATCAGCGCGACGCAGCGCTCGATGTCGGTCTTGCTGGAAGAATTGAAATGGCAGATGTGCATGTGCGCGCCGGTGGCGCCGGCATAGCCGATCAGACGGATATAGGCTTCCGCGGCGCTCTCCGGATCGATGCGCGACATGTAGGCGACGTGGGTGAAGGTCGGCACCGCGCGCGCCGCCGCCAGCTGGCACACGGCGGTCAGCTCCTGCACGCCGGCGCCCGGGGCATAGGCGTTGAGGATGCCGATGCCGATGCCACCCTCGCTCAGCCCGCCTGCGATGCGCTCGAGGATCCCCGCCACTTCGGTATCGCTGGCCACGTTGTCGATCCAGCGGCGGTCGCGCATCGCATTGCCGAACGCCTCCAGCGAGCTTTCCGCGTTGGAGCCGGTCATCGCGCCAATGCGCGCGAACGCCCAGTTGACCGCGGCGCCGTAGTTCAGCACGCGGCCCTTTTCGGCCTGGCGTCGATACCAGGATGCAACCGGCAAGACTCCGGCCTCAAGGTCGAGCGACGTCGTGACGCCGTCGAAGGCCTGCATGCGGTCGGCCGGGATCGACTGGCCGTGCGCGTGCAAATCGATGAAGCCGGGGGCGATCACCAGTCCCGTTGCGTCGATCGTGCGCTCGGCGCTGCCAAGCCCGGTGCCGACGGCGGCGATCTTGCCGTCGAGCACCGCCACATCGCCGATGGCATCCATCCCGCTGGCCGGATCCACCACCCGGCCACCCGCTATTACCAAACCAGCCATCTCGTCACTCCCGCGTACTGAAGACCTCCCTGCGAAGCCGGCTCAGCCTCGAAGGCGCGCAGACTGGCGAACAAGGGCCGTCGCGCCCCCATAGAGGCAGATTTTCGGACAGGCAACAACCTCTGCCGGCGAAGGGCACGCATCCGCGAGTGGCGCAACAGGCGAAGGAGTAGCCGCTAATAATCTATCGTCGTCCCTGCCTAGTGCGCAATTGCGCACGGGAGCAGGGACCCATACTCCGCGGCCTGTATGGTTGGAGACGAGAGGTAATGACCGGCGCGCAAAGCAATGGCCGCCGGTGGCTCCCTGCGTTCGCAGGGACGACGCTGAGGGTGCGGTGACCGCGGTGCTACGCGTGCCCGGCTTCGTTCGACAGCATCGCCAGATCGATCCCGATCTTGCGCAGCGCACGCTGATATTTTTCGTCGACGTCGTCGCCGAAGATCAGGTCCGCGTCGGCGGCGCAATGCAGCCAGCCATTGTGCTGGATTTCGTCCTCGAGCTGCCCCGGCGCCCAGCCGGCATAGCCCAGCGCGAGGATCGCGTGCTTGGGTCCCGAGCCCTTGGCGATCGCTTTCAGGATATCGACGGTCGCAGTCAGGCAGATACCGTCGTCGATATTGAGCGTGGCATCCTTGATGAAGAAATCGCTGGAATGCAGCACGAAGCCGCGGCCGGTGTCGACCGGACCTCCCTTGAGCACCTTCATGGTCTCGGCGTTTTCCGGCAGCGTGATCTGGTCCGATGTCTTGATGATATCGAGCTGCACCAGCAGCCCCGGGAAATCGATGCTGCCGGCCGGACGGTTGACGATGATACCCATCGCCCCCTCGGACGAATGGGCGCACATGTAGATGACCGAGCGTTCGAAGCGCGGGTCGCCCATGACCGGCATGGCAATCAGCAGCTGGCCGTCCAGGTAGCCCTCATTGGGCGAATTGTGGCCAATGCCGCCGACTTTGCGGCGAGCAGGCTTTGGTGCCGTCTTCGGTGTCTTGCCTTCAGGGCTCATCCGCAAAGGCCTCTCTTGCTGATTCATATCCTGATATCGGGTGGCGGTTCTGTCAATCAAGCCGTGCGTTGTATTCGACCGCGGATCACAAGCAATTCAATGGTTTGCGGCCAAGCTTGCCTGTAAAGACATCTCATGACCGTCATTGTTCCCATGCGGGCCGCGCTCGGCATTGCCGCCACTCTGGCTGTCGCATGCACGGCCGTCGAGGTTCGCGCCGAGGATGCCTCGCCCTGGCAGCGCGACACCCATTCCGCGATCCGGCTGGTGGCGGGATCGCGCAGCGGCGCGGTGCTGCTCGGCGGTATCGCCATCCAGCTACAGCCGGGGTGGAAAACCTATTGGCGAACGCCCGGCGATTCCGGCGTTCCGCCCCGCTTCGATTTCTCCAAGTCCGACAATGTCGAGGCGGTGACGGTTTTGTGGCCGGCGCCGATGAAGTTCGCTGACGGCGCGGGCGGCTTCTCGCTCGGTTACAAGCAGCAGGTCGTGCTGCCGCTGCGGATCGTCGCCAAGAATACCGACAAGCCGGTGACGCTGCGCGCCGACATCAACTACGCGGTGTGCGACAAGCTCTGCATCCCGGTCGACGCCAAGGCGGAGCTGGCCTTTGCCAGCGTGGCGAGCACCGAGGACGGCAATCTGTCCGATGCGCTCAACGCGGTGCCGAAGCCGGCCAATGTCGGCGATCCCAATCCCCTCACCATTCGCGACGTCAAGCGCGAGGGCAAGGCCAACGTGCTTGTCGACGTCACCGCGCCCGGCGGCAAGGATGTCAGCCTGTTCGTCGAGGGTCCGACGCCGGACTGGGCGTTGCCGATTCCGAAGCTGATCGAGGGCGGCCCGCCCGGCGTGAAGCGTTTTGCCTTCGAGCTCGACGGCCTGCCGCCGGGCGCGAGCGCCGACGGCGCCGCGCTGAAACTGACGCTGGTCGGCGGCGACCGCGCCTATGAGTTCAATGTGAATTTGCAGTAGCCGTCGCCCCGGCGCTAACTGTCGTCCCGGCGAAGGCCGGGACCCATACGCCGCGGCGGGTGCTTA
The DNA here is from genome assembly GCF_018130165.1 of Bradyrhizobium sp. JYMT SZCCT0180. Classification (GTDB taxonomy): domain Bacteria; phylum Pseudomonadota; class Alphaproteobacteria; order Rhizobiales; family Xanthobacteraceae; genus Bradyrhizobium. The sequence goes on from NZ_JAFCLZ010000026.1 coordinate 32,350, forward strand.
AGACGCAGGTGGTGGACACCGTTTTAGATTACTACGCCCTGTGGTTATGGGTCCCGGCCTTCGCCGGGACGACGCCGTAGGTGCCGATCACCCAACCGAATCTTAACGAATCGTTGATACATCGGAGCATCGCCGCCGCCTCGCGGCCTTTCGAGGATGCCTTGCTGTGGCCGTGATGGACACCGAATCCACCTCCGCTTCGCCTGCCGGCCCGATCGCGCGCCTGCGATCGCTGCTTCGCGGTCTCTTCGGTGGTTCGGGCGAAGCTTCCCTGACAAAGCGGCTGGCCGGCACGATCTTCATCATCCGCGTGATCAGTGCGGCATTGGCCTATTTCTCGCAGATCCTGCTGGCGCGCTGGATGGGCGGTTCGGATTACGGCGTTTATGTCTATGTCTGGACCTGGGTGCTGCTGCTCGGCAGCATGATGGATTTCGGCATCTCGGCGTCGGCGCAAAAGATCATTCCGGAATACCGCACCAGCGGCCAGCACGCGCTGCTGCGCGGCTTCCTCTCCGGCAGCCGCTGGATGACGTTTGCGGTGTCGTCGCTGGTCTCGCTGGCGCTGGCGGGCGTGGTGAAAACATTGTCGCCATGGATCGAGCCCAACACGGTTGTCCCGCTCTATATCGGCTGCCTGACGCTGCCGGCCTTCGTCGTCGCCAACACCCAGGACGGCATCGCGCGTTCGCATGACTGGATGCGGCTCGGCCTGATGCCGCAATTCATCGTGCGCCAGTCGCTGATCATCGGCCTCACCGCCGGCGCCTTTGCGCTCGGCTTCAATCTCGGCGCCACGGTCGCCATGCTGGCCAGCGCCGCCGCGGTCTGGCTCGCGATGATCGGTCAGATGGTGGTGCTGAACCGAAGGCTCGCCGGCCACGTTGAGGCCGGCGCCAAGGCCTATGATTTCCGCGGCTGGCTTGCGGTCTCGCTACCGATCCTGCTGGTCGAAAGCTTCTATCTGCTGCTCTCCTACACCGATGTGCTGATGCTGCAGCAATTTCGCTCATCGGAAGAAGTCGGCGTCTATTTCGCGGTCGTGAAGACGCTCGCGCTGGTTTCCTTCATCCACTACGCGATGTCGGCAACAACAGCGCATCGTTTTGCGGAGTATCACGCACTCGGCGACAAGGCGCGGCTGTCGGCCTATGTGGCGCACGCGATCCAATGGACGTTCTGGCCCTCGCTAGCGGCCACCATCGCGCTGCTGGCGCTGGGCAAGCCGCTATTGTGGCTGTTCGGGCCGCAATTCGTGGTCGGCTACGACATCATGTTCATCGCCGCTGTCGGCCTCGTGGTGCGCTCCGCAATCGGCCCGGTCGAGCGGCTGCTCAACATGCTCGGCCACCAGCACATCTGCGCGCTGGCCTATGCGCTCGCCTTCGTCATGAACGTGGTGCTGTGCCTGCTGCTGGTGCCGCGCTACGGCGGCCACGGCGCCGCGGCCGCAACCACGATCTCGCTCGCGTTCGAGACCGTGCTGCTGTTCTGGATCGTCCGGCAGCGGCTCGGCCTGCACGTGCTGGCGTTCGGGAAGCGCGGAGCTTAGCAATCTGTCGTAGCGATTGGAGTACGAACCCTCGCGTGTTATCGTTCTACGATGGCGACGGAGAAATCGAACGAGACTAGGCGACGGGGCAACGATTATGTTGCCACCCCCGACGAGTTGCGGATCATCGATGCCGCCATGGCATCCATCGACGCTGGGGAAACTGCGACCGCCGCAGAGATACGCGCAGCTTTCGCCAAATTTCGATCGACTTAAAGCAATTCTGCTGTCACCACCCGCGAAGGCGGGTGGTCCAGTATTCCAGAGAAGTCAGTTTCAATCGATAAGCCACGGCGTACTGGATGCCCCGCCTTCGCGAGGCATGACAGATCACTCCGCGGTCCAGCCGCCGTCGATCGAGAGGTTGGCGCCGGTGATTTGGGCAGCGTCGTCGCCGCACAGGAACAGCGCCAGGGCGGCGACCTGCTCGGAGGTCACGAATTCCTTGGTCGGCTGGGCGTCCAGCAGCACGTCGCGGATGACCTGCTCCTTGGTAAGGTTGCGCGCCTTCATCGTCTCGGGGATCTGGTGCTCGACCAACGGCGTCCAGACATAGCCTGGCGAGATGCAGTTGCAGGTGATCTTGTGGGTCGCAACCTCCAGCGCCACCGTCTTGGTGAGGCCGGCGATGCCGTGCTTGGCCGACACATAGGCCGACTTGAACGGCGAGGCCACCAGCGAATGGGCGGACGCGGTGTTGATGATGCGGCCCCAGCCGCGCTTCTTCATGCCGGGCACCGCGGCGCGGATGGCATGAAATGCCGACGACAGGTTGATCGCGATGATCGCATCCCACTTTTCGATCGGGAATTCCTCGATCGGCGACACGAACTGGATGCCGGCATTGTTGACCAGGATATCGACCGAACCAAAGGTCTTCTCGCCGAGCGCGATCATTTCGGCGATCTCGGCGGGCTTGGTCATGTCGGCGGACGAGTAAAGGGCCTTGACCTTGTAATCGGTCTCGATGCCGGAACGCTCTTTCTCGATATCGGCCGGTGCACCAAAGCCGTTGATGACGACATTGGCGCCGGCGGCGGCGAAAGCGCGCGCGTAAGCCAATCCGATGCCGCTGGTCGAGCCGGTCACGACGGCGGTCTTGCCTTTCAAAATACCCATTCTGGTCACTCCTGTTTCTTGCTTTCGGGGGCGCTGGAAACGTCCCTCGTGAGATCGTAGGTCACCATGGTCTCCCCGGACTGCGGCCGTTCTAGCCATTCTTTGTGACGCATCGACAAATGCACGTCGCGGGCGCCCGCATTCCAGTGTTCGACCACCCCGACATGCGAGAAATCGTAATCCTTGGACGAGGATTCGTAGTTCTTGCTGCGGTAGATCAGGTGCACGACCGTGACGGTGTTTTCCTTGACCGCATTGCACAGTACCGCCACCGTCGGATCGTTCTTGAGGTCCTCGGGCAATTTGGCGACCAACTCACGGAGCGCCTTGCGTGTGTTGTGCACCTGCTTGTTCTTGTCGGTGTTCATCCGGGTACGGCTGGAAAAGCGGATGTCTTTTTCACGCTCGGCGGCCTCCAGCAGCGTGGCCGGCAGATCGCCGCGCGCGCTGAACAGGTCGACCTGGAAGATCAAAAGATCGCGGTTGGTTTCCTCGTCCAGCACGAAATCGAGCGGTGTATTGGAGGCGATGCCGCCGTCCCAGTAATGCTCACCTTCGATGAGGATGGAGGGAAAACCCGGCGGCAGCGCGCCGGACGCCATGATGTGCTCCGGCCCGATCTTCTTGCCGAGCTTCTTGAATTCCACATTGTCGAAATATTTGAAATTGCCCGAGGTGACGCCGACGGCGCCGACGGAAAGCCGCATCTTCAGATCGTTGATGCGATCGAAGTCGACGAGACGTTCCAGCGTCTTCTTCAGCGGTGCGGTATCGTAATAGCTCAGCGATTGCGCGCTGCCCTGCGGCCACAGCGGCGCCGGCGGAAGCCGCGGCGTGAAAAATCCGGGCACGCCGAAGGTCGCGATCAAGGCGGCGCTGGTTTCGTTGAACAGCGACCGCGCGCGGTCACCCGGCGTGATCGGACTCCACGACACCGGGGACGACACCATGTCCCAGAATTCCTTCAGGCGATCGACGCGTGTCGCAGGGTCGTTGCCGGCAATGATCGCGGCATTGATCGCGCCGATCGAGATGCCCGCCACCCATTCCGGCTCGAAGCCGGATCGGCACAGCGCCTGAAAGGCGCCGGCCTGGTAGGAGCCGAGCGCGCCGCCGCCTTGCAGCACCAGCACGCGTTGCGCATCCACGGGCTTCGTTGCGGGCGCGGGGTTGGATGTATCCATCGTGACCGTCAACCAGAGGGCAATGATCTTGATACCGTGGCGGCAGTTCGCGACGGCGTCAATCAGCCAGACCTAAGCTCTGGCGAGACCTAAGCAAAGATCACGCCTAATTTATCGGGTTTAGGTTGACGCCAGAATGAGCGTCCAGAACACCTTGTATTTGGTGTTGGGGGCATAAATCGCCGCGATGCCCAATTTTGTGACACCGTTCTTGAGCATGTTGGCCTTGTGCGGCGGCGAGTCACGCCAGCCCGAAAACGCTTCCGCCAGCGTGTGATAGCCGGCCGACACGTTTTCAACCGCGAGTTTGGCCGGATATCCGGATGCGCCGAGGCGCTTTTCCAGCGGGCCCTTGACGTCATGATCGAGCTTGTTGCGCTTGGCCATCGCCTGCGATTGCGCTTCGGCGAGCTTCATCAGGTCCGGGTCGACAGCCACGGCGGCAAGGCCGTTGTTCTGGCGGTAGAGCGAAATCATCGAGGCCGCGGCCTGCGGATCGAGCGTGGCGCCGCCATTGGCCATGCTGAGATACATGGTCGGCTGGTCCGGCGCCCTGGCGGTGTCGGCCATGCAGCCGCCCAGCAACAAAAGTCCAGCTATCGCGGCCGCGGCGCGCATGAATCAACCCCCGTGATGTCACGCAGTTGTTGCATACCAACCGTGGCTGAATGGTGAACGCGGGGCTAATTTTGCGGCCATTCCGGGGCGATGCGGAGCATCGCACCCGGAATCTCGAGATTCCCCGGTGCGCAATTGCGCACCTGAGGTTCGGTTCTTCGAACCGCCCCGGAATGACTGCACTAATCGTGGGCCGCAAAAATACGGTAGCGGCGGGGCTGCAAGCTGACGATTTCGCCGGCCTGGAGTTCCCGGTCGCGGGGGGCGTCGATCTCGATGATGGTCTTGCCCTCGCCGCCTGACAACGCCACCTCGGCCCGCTGGATCGGACCAAACGAACGGACGTGGCGCACGGCGCCCTCCAGCGATCCGGAGCCGGCCGGCCCGATCTGCATGTCATGACGCCGGACGAACAGTTTCGAGGCCCCGGAAGCCGCGCCGTTGGCGGCGATATTGAGCGGCCGGCCGCCGAGCCGCACCGAGCCGCCGCTGACATCGACCGGCAGCACGATGGATTCGCCGATGAAGCCGTGGACGAAGGCGGTGGCCGGGTTGTCATAGACCTCGCCGGGTGAGCCGATCTGCTCGATACGGCCCTTGTCCATCACCACCACGCGGTTGGCGACTTCGAGCGCCTCTTCCTGGTCGTGGGTGACGAAGATCGAGGTGACGTGGATCTCATTGTGCAGCGAGCGCAGCCATTGCCGCAATTCCTTGCGCACCTTGGCGTCGAGCGCGCCAAAGGGCTCGTCGAGCAGCAGGATGCGCGGCTCGATCGCCAGTGCCCGCGCGAGCGCAATGCGCTGGCGCTGGCCGCCGGACAACTGGCTGGGGTAGCGGTCGGACAGCCAGTCGAGTTGCACCAGATCCAGCAATTCCTTGACGCGGGCGCGGATGGTGGCCTCGTCCTTGCGAATGGCGCGGGGCTGCACCCTGAGGCCAAAGGCGACGTTTTCGAACACCGTCATGTGGCGGAACAGCGCGTAATGCTGGAACACGAAACCGACATGGCGCTCGCTCGCGCCGCGCGCCAGCGCGTTCTCGCCGTCGATCAACACCTCGCCGGCATCCGGCCAGTCGAGCCCGGCGATGATCCGCAGCAGCGTGGTCTTGCCCGAGCCGGAGGGGCCGAGCAGCGCCAGCAATTCGCCCTGGTCGACCTTCAGGTCGACATTGTCGAGCGCTGCGAAGCTGCCGAACTTCTTGACGATGTTTTTGACTTCAATGGTCACTTGGCTCTTGTCCTTCGTCCAGACGTCGCTCGAGAACGGTCTTCACGACCAGCGTGATCAACGCCAGCATCGCCAGCAGCGACGCAATCGCGAACGACGCCACGAATTGATATTCATTATAGAGGATTTCGACCAGCAGCGGCATGGTGTTGGTCTCGCCGCGGATATGGCCGGACACGACAGACACCGCACCGAACTCGCCCATGGCGCGCGCGTTGCACAGCAAGACGCCGTACAGCAGGCCCCATTTGATATTGGGCAGGGTGACGCGGAAGAAGGTCTGCAGGCCTGACGCACCGAGCGAAATCGCCGCCTCTTCCTCCTGGGTGCCCTGCTCCTGCATCAGCGGGATCAGCGCCCGCGCCACGAAGGGGAAGGTTACGAAGATGGTCGCCAGTGCGATGCCGGGGACGGCGAACAGGATGTGAATGTCATTTGCCTGCAGCCATGTCCCGAAAAAGCCCTGCGCACCGAACAGCAGCACGAAAACGAGACCCGAGATCACGGGGCTGACCGAGAAAGGCAGATCGATCAGCGTGATCAGGAAGGTTTTGCCGGTGAAATCGAACTTGGCGATGGCCCATGCCGCGATGATGCCGAACACCAGATTGAGGGTGACGGAGATCGCCGCCACCAGCAGCGTCAGCTTGATCGCCGCCAGCGCCTCCGGCTCGCCCAGCGCCGTCAGATAGGCGCCGATGCCTTTGGAAAAGGCGCTTGCGAACACCACGACCAGCGGCAGCACGACGAACACCGACAGGAAGGTGACCGCGAGGGCGATGATGATGAAACGGATCGGCCCCGGCTCGGTGCGCAGATTGTCCGGCGATGTGCCGGTGCGCGGGCGCGCGCGCTCGATGCGGGAGGGCGGCGGGGAAACGGTGAGGTCCGCCGTCGGGGCATAGGCCCGCAACTCGGTCGCTGACGTCACCACACTCGATTGCGTCGACATCGGTCCCTCAATGCGCCGGAAGACGGGTCTGGGCCCAGCGCTGCAGGCGATTGACCGCGAAGATGATCAGGAACGACGCCAGCAGCATGACAACCGCAATCGCGGTCGCATCGGCGTAGCGGAACTCGGACAGCCGGATCACGATCAGGAGAGGCGCGATTTCCGACACGTTCGGCAGGTTGCCGGCAATGAAGATGACGGAGCCGTACTCGCCGACCGCGCGCGCGAACGCCAGCGCAAAACCGGTCAACAGCGCCGGAATCAAACTGGGCAGGATCACCCTGAACACCGTGTGCCAGCGGTTGGCCCCGAGGCTCGCCGCCGCTTCCTCGATCTCGACGTCGAGATCCTGCAGGACCGGCTGCACCGTCCGCACCACGAAGGGGATGCCGATGAACACCATCGCGATGAAGATCCCGATCGGCGTGAACGCGACCTTGATGCCGAGTTCGGCCAGCGGGGCTCCGAGCCAGCCTTTTTGCGCGAACAGTTGCGTGAGCGCGACGCCGGCAACCGCGGTCGGCAGCGCAAAGGGGATGTCGACGATGGCGTCGAACAGCCGGCGGCCGGGAAAGCGATAACGCACCAGCGCCCAGACGATGATGGTCCCCATCACCAGATTAACCAGGGCGGCGAGAAACGAAAGCCCGAACGAAATCTTCAGCGCATTGAGCGTGCGGCGGCTGGTGACGATGCCCCAGAACTGATCAAGGCTGAGCTCGAACGTCTTGAGGAACAGGCCGGCCAGCGGCAACAGGATAATAATGGAGAGCCATGTCAGGGTCAGTCCCATGGTGAGACCAAACCCCGGCAAGCTGCTCCGCCGTGCCACCGCTATGCTCACAAGTCCCCCTGATTGCTCGGTAAATCGCCCAGATCCGTTCTAGAACTCAGTTCTTGTAGATCTGGTCGAAGATACCGCCTTCTGCGAAATGTTCCTTCTGCGCCTTGGCCCAACCACCGAAAACGTCGTCGATCGTGAAAAGTTCGACCTTGGCGAAAGATTTTTCGTATTCCTTGGCGATTTCCGAATCGCGCGGACGGTAGGAGTTGCGTGCGGCGATTTCCTGACCTTCCTTGGTATACCAGTATTTCAGGTAGGCTTCAGCCGCCGCGCGGGTGCCCTTCTTGTCGGCCACCTTGTCGACCACGGAGACCGGCGGCTCGGCCAGGATCGACAGCGGCGGCGAGACGATCTCGAACTTGTCCTTGCCGAACTCGCGCTGCGCCAGGAACGCCTCGTTCTCCCATGCCAGCAGCACGTCGCCGACACCGCGCTCGACGAAGGTCACGGTGGAGCCCCGCGCGCCGGTATCGAGCACCGGCACGTTCTTGAAGAGATCGCCGACGAATTTTCTGGCCTTGTCGGACGAACCGAACTTTTTCTCGGCATAGCCCCATGCCGCCAGATAATTCCAGCGCGCACCGCCTGATGTTTTCGGGTTCGGCGTGATGACGCTGACGCCAGGTTTAATCAAATCGTCCCAATCCTTGATGGCCTTGGGATTGCCCTTGCGCACCAGAAACACGATCGTCGACGTGTAGGGCGAGGCGTTGAGCGGCAGACGTTTCTGCCAATCCGGCGACACCAGGCCCTTGCCGGCGATCGCATCGATATCATAGGCCAGCGCCAGCGTGACCACGTCCGCCTGCAATCCGTCGATCACAGAACGCGCCTGCGAACCGGAGCCGCCGTGCGACTGCTTGATCTCGACGGTCTTGCCTGTTTCCTTGCTGTAAGCGGCAATGAACGCCTTGTTGAAATCGGCATAGAGCTCGCGCGTCGGATCGTACGACACGTTGAGCAGCGTTACATCGGCGGCGAGCGCAGAACCTGCCCAGAGCAGTCCCGCGACGAGGGGCAGAATACGACGGAACATCTCAATCTCCATTCGGCCTGGTGAACGATATCACCGGAACACGCGGGACATAACTCGCGGTGAAGTGGCCTTTAGTCAACGAAACCGCTTTTCATTGTTTGCGGCGGTGCAGCGTCATTGTCCTATGAAGTCTTGATCGTGTGGATGCCGCATTCTGTCTTGGCTCTTCCGCGCCAGCGACCGGCACGCGCGTCCTCGTCAGGCGAGGTCCGGCTGCTGCACGGCATGCATCCGACCGACAGGTAGCCCGACGCCAGCAGCGGATGCGGCGGCAGATTTGCGAGCTTATAGATCGCCTCGATCTCTTCGCGCGCGACATTGGCGAACGGGTTGAATTTCAGCCTGGCGCCGTCGTCTTCGACGACTGCCATCTCGGCGCGCAGGCCGCCCTGGAAGCGCTTGCGGCCGTTGATCCAGGCCGAGAACGGCGCCAACGCCCGCGCCAGCGGCTCGACTTTACGGATACGGCAGCAGGCGTCGGGATCGGAGAACCACAATTCGCGGTCCGGATCCTCGCGCGACAAGGTTTCTTCCAGCGGCTTGATCGAGCGGACGTCGCGCAGGCCGAGCGTTGCGATCAACGTGTCGCGATAGGCCAGCGTCTCCTCAAACAGCCAGCCGGTGTCGAGGAAGATCACCGGAATCGCCGGATCGACGTCTGCCATCACCTTGAGCAAGGCCGCCGATTCCGTGCCGAACGACGAGACCACCGCCAGCTTCTCGCGGCCGACGGCCTTCAACGCCGCTTCAATGACTTCCGCTGATGACGCGCTGCGGAGCGCGCGATCGAGCGCCTGCGCCGGCGACAGGTCCAAAGTTTTCTCTATCACGGCCTGGGGTACGAGCGCGTTCACTGGCCGGCACTCTCCGAATGACGCAGCAGCATCCGCCGATGCAGCGCGGTGAGGCGGCCATCGCCGGTCGGCTGGTAGAACACCGAATAGCTTTTTGCGGTAGAGGCAAACGCCTCGGCGTCGCTGTCCTTTTTCACTTCGAACGTGTCGAAGCCGGCGCGCAGCATGAACACGAACTGATCGCGCAGCACCTGGCCGGTGGCGCGCAGTTCGCCGTCGAAGCCGTGCCGTTCGCGCAGCAGGCGCGCCTGGCTGTAGGCGCGGCCGTCGCGAAACGAGGGAAACACCAGCGCCACCGCGGCCAGCCGGCCGAGATACGGCACGAGATCGTCGAGATCGCGGTTGTTCGGCCAGATCACGCCGACCTTGCCGGCGCGCTTCAGAAAGGCTTCCGGATCCTCGAGGAACCGCGCCGCCGGAACGAAGATCGCGCCATCGCCGGGCAACTCGGCGCCGTCGGCAACATGGACGAACAGATCGGTGGCAATTCTACCCTGCTTAACGAGTGGCATAGACCCGCTCCTTGAATGGCTCGACACCCAGGCGCTTCACCGCATCCACGAACAACTCCTCGGGACGGTCGCGCAGTGCGAGATAGGCTTCGACGATATCCTCGATCACGTCGGCGACTTCCGCATAGGGAATCGCCGGGCCGATCAGCGTACCCATCTGCGCGCCCTCGTCGGCGCGACCACCGATGGTGATCTGGTAAAACTCCTCGCCGTTCTTCTCGACGCCGAGAATGCCGATGTGACCGACGTGGTGATGGCCGCAGGCGTTGATGCAGCCGGAGATGTTGATGTGCAGCCGGCCGATCAGCTCGGCGGTGTCGTGATTGGCAAAGCGTCGGGTCAGCTCCTGCGCGATCGGGATCGAGCGCGCATTGGCCAGCGAGCAATAGTCCAGCCCGGGGCAGGCGATGATGTCGGTGACCAGATTGACGTTCGGCGTCGCGAGCCCGATGCGGTCGAGCGCCTTCCATAGCTGCGGCAGGTCGCGCTTGGCGACATGCGGCAGGCACAGATTCTGTTCGTGGCCGACACGGATTTCGCCGAAGGAATAGCGGTCGGCGAGATCGGCGACCGCGTCCATCTGGTCGGAGGTGGCGTCGCCGGGCGGTGCGCCCACCGGCTTCAGCGACAGCGTCACGATCGAATAGCCCTGGACCTTGTGCGGGAACACGGAATTCCTGCGCCAGCGTTCGAACAGCGGATCATGCGCGGCCTGTTTCAGCTCGTCCGGCATGTGCGGCAGCTTTTCATAGGCCGGATAGGAGAAGCGCGAACGCACCTCCTCGATGACGGAATGGTCGAGCGTCAATCCGACGTCGCCCATCTGCTTCCATTCCTCGTCGACCTCGCGCGCGAACTTCTCGATGCCGAGCTCGTGCACCAGGATCTTGATGCGGGCCTTGTAGATGTTGTCGCGGCGGCCGTACTGGTTGTAGACGCGCAGGATCGCCTCGACATAGCTCAGGATGTCGCGGCCGTGCACGAACGGCTTGATGGTCTTGCCGATGAACGGTGTGCGGCCAAGACCGCCGCCGACCAGCACCTCAAAGCCGGTTTCGCCTTCCGCGTTCTTGTACAGGCGCAGCCCGATGTCGTGCACCTTGATCGCGGCACGGTCGTGCTCGGATGCCGTGATCGCGATCTTGAATTTGCGCGGCAGGAACGAGAATTCCGGATGCAGCGTGGTGTGCTGGCGCAGGATCTCCGACCAGATGCGGGGATCCTCGACCTCGCCCGGCGCGACGCCGGCCCACTGGTCCGAGGTGACGTTGCGCATGTTGTTGCCGGACGTCTGCATCGCATGGATGCCGACCTCGGCAAGGTCCGCGAGCGCGTCCGGCAGTTCGGCGAGCTTGATCCAGTTGAACTGGATGTTCTGCCTTGTGGTGAAATGGCCATAGCCGCGGTCGTAGCGGCGTCCGACGCGGGCCAGCGCGCGCAACTGCTTGGACGACAGCGTGCCGTAGGGGATCGCGACGCGGAACATGTAGGCGTGCAGTTGCAGATAGACGCCGTTCTGCAGGCGCAGCATCTTGAATTCGTCCTCGGTGAGTTCGCCGGAAAGGCGGCGCTTCACCTGGTCGCGGAATTCAGACACGCGTTCGTTGATCAGCGTGCGATCAAGTTCGTCATATGCGTACATGATGGATGTGCCTTACGCCGGAACCGGAAGCAGATCGATGGTGAGGCCTTCCGACCGGATATGTTCGCGGAGATTGCCGGGCTTGATCTCGCCGCCGTCCTTGAGCTCGACCGGCGCGATATAGGGGCCGATCGCGCCGACGTCATCGGCGGTGGCTTCACCAAGCAGTGTTCGCGCCTCATCCGAGGTGCGCACGATCGCGGCGTCCGACAGGTTCGCCGACCAGCCTTGTTGCGCGGTGCGATAGATCACAACGCCATCCCAGGTGCGGTTGGCGGTGACCATCGAAGGTCCCGTGATCTTGATCTTTTGTTGTAACGGAGAAGTCATTCTGCAGCATCCCTCAATTCGGAGATCACTTGATCGAGATCTGATTGGCGCCATGGTGCGGAATGCGCGACCACGTCACCGATGATGAGGACGGCGGGACCGCCGTCGATTTGTTCGACCAGCGCCGGCAAATGTTCGAGCGTGCCGACCACCGCTTGGGCGTCCGGCCGCGTCACCCGCGCGAACACGCCGACCGGCGTTTGCGGCAAGCGTCCGGCGGCGAGCAGGCCCGCACGGATCGCGGGTGCCGCGGTCATGCCCATGTAGACCACGATGGTCATCTTCTTGTCTGTCAGCACCGACCAGTCGACTGTCTCGGCGTCCCGCGCCTTGTGCGCGGTCAGGAACGTGATGCGCAGCGCCTCGTGGCGATAGGTCAGCGGCGCTTCAAACTGCGCCGCGGCGCCCAATCCGGCGGTGATGCCCGGCACCACCGAATAGGCGACACCGGCCGCGCGCAACACTTCGATTTCCTCGCCGCCGCGGCCGAAGATGAAGGGGTCGCCGCCCTTCAGCCGCACCGCGCGCTGGCCTGATCTCGCTGCCTCGATCAACAATTTGTTGATCGCATCCTGGCCGATACCGGGCTTGCCGACGCGGCGGCCGACCGGAATGCGCGAAGCATCGCGGCGTACGCGATCGAGAATTTCCGGCGATACCAGTTCGTCATAAAAAACGACATCGGCGTCCTGCAGCGCGCGCAGCGCCTTGATGGTGAGCAGGTCCGGATCGCCCGGCCCGGCGCCGACCAGCGTCACCCGGCCGTCGGCCTTGCCCTGATCATTGGCACCGGCGAAAGCGGAAGGGTCCGCGATCGCCTGCAGTTCCTTCTCGGCTTCGTCCTTGCGCCCGGCCAGAACAAGCGCGCCGATCGGTCCGTCGATCACGCGTTCCCAGAAACGCCGGCGCAACGAAAATTCGGGGATCCGCGCATGCATCGCTTTGCGAAAGCCGCCGATGAAACCGGCGAGATCGCCGATCCGCGCCGGCAGGACAGCTTCGATGCGCTCGCGCACGCGGCGCGCCACGACAGGGGAAGTGCCGCCGGTGCCGACGGCAACGACGACGTCGCCGCGATCGACGATGGCGGGAAAGATGAAAGTCGAATGGACGAGGTCGTCCATCACATTGACGGGCAGTCCGACCGCCTTGGCGCGTACCGACATCGCCACGCCAATGTCGCCGGCACCGGCGCAGAGGATCGCGATCACATCAGTCAGATCGGCGGTGAGCGGATCACCGGCATCAGGCTCGATCCGCGCCACGTCCTCAGCGGCAAGGCCGGAGAGGTCCTGATCGCCGTCGGTCGCGAACCAGCGAACCTGCGCGCCGGCGGCGGCGAGCAACCGCAATTTGGCGCGCGCGAGATCGCCCGCTCCAACGAGCAGCACCTTGCCGCTTTGCAGATCCAGAAACACAGGCAGATAGCGCATCAGATACTCGCTTCCCCAACTTGGGGGTTGACTGAAATTATTTTCTATTTATCTCTCGATCAAGGCCTGCAAAGAGAAAATTATTTCTTCTCTATTGCGGTGCAACTTTAGAATTTTTCCACTCTCAAGTCCAAGGCCAAGAGATGCATCTTCTCAACAAGGAATCCGGCGGACACGGGTTGCAGCCCGCGGCCTTCAACCAGGCCTCATCCGCGCCCAAAATTCTGGCCCATGGGCAGCTGCCGCCGCCCTCGATGGACCACCTCGACGAGCTCGAGGCGCAGAGCATCTACATCCTGCGCGAAGCCTTCGCGCGGTTGAAGAAGCTGGCGCTGCTGTGGTCGCTGGGCAAAGATTCCAACGTCATGATCTGGCTGGCGCGCAAGGCGTTCTTCGGCCGCGTGCCGTTCCCGGCCTTGCATGTCGACACCGGCAAGAAATTTGCCGAGATGTATGCGTTCCGCGATCGCTTCGGCAAGGAATGGGAACTCGATCTCAAGATCGAGCCCTGCCCGCCGATCGACGCCGTCGATCCGACACTGCCGCCGGCCGCGCGTTCCGCCGCCCGCAAGACCGAAGGCCTCAAATGGGCGCTGACCAAATACGGTTTTGACGGATTGATCGCCGGCATTCGCCGCGACGAGGAAGCCACCCGCGCCAAGGAGCGCGTGTTCTCGCCGCGCGGTATTGAAGGCGGCTGGGACGTCCGCGACCAGCCCCCGGAATTCTGGGACCATTTCAACGCCTCGCCGCCGCAAGGCGCGCATTTGCGCATCCACCCGATCCTGCATTGGACCGAGGCCGACATCTGGGCCTACACCAAGCGCGAGAACATTCCGATCATCCCGCTGTATCTGTCGAAGGACGGCAAGCGTTATCGCTCGCTGGGCGATCAGGACATCACCAATCCGGTGGCGTCGACCGCTTCCAGCATCGATGAAATCCTGACCGAACTCGACGGCACCAAGGTGCCGGAACGTGCGGGCCGCGCGCTCGATCACGAAACCGAAGATGCATTCGAGCGGCTGCGTGTCGCCGGTTATCTCTGATGGACATTAGGTGTGAGTGCTGCGATGAACATGATCCTCCCCTCAAGCGTATTGGCGACACCCAACGGCACGACGCGGCCGCAGATTCGCATCGTCATCGTCGGCCATGTCGACCACGGCAAATCCACCCTGGTCGGCCGCCTGCTGCATGAAACCGGCAGCCTGCCCGAGGGCAAGCTGGAAATGCTGAAAGCCGTCAGCGCGCGGCGCGGCATGCCGTTCGAATGGTCGTTTCTGCTGGATGCGCTGCAAACCGAGCGCGACCAGGGCATCACCATCGACACCACGCAGATCCGTTTCCGCACCCGCTCGCGCGACGTGGTGCTGATCGACGCGCCCGGCCACGCCGAATTCCTGCGCAACATGATCACCGGCGCCTCGCAGGCCGACGGCGCGGTGCTGATCATCGACGCGCTGGAAGGCGTGCGCGACCAGACCCGGCGACACGGCTATCTGCTGCATCTGCTCGGCATCAAGCAGGTTGCCGTCGTCGTCAACAAGATGGACCGCGTCGATTTCAGCGCGGAACGTTTCAAGGAGATCAGCGACGAGATTTCTTCGCATCTGATCGGCCTCGGCGTGACCCCGTCGGCGGTGATCCCGATTTCCGCGCGCGACGGCGACGGCGTTGCCGAACGCACGCCGCGGATCTCCTGGTACCAGGGGCCGAGCGTCGTCGAGGCGCTCGATGCGCTCGAACCGGCACGGCCGCTGGAGCAGCTCGCGCTGCGGCTGCCGGTGCAGGCGATCTACAAATTCGACGACCGCCGCATCGTCGCCGGCCGCATCGAATCCGGCAGTCTCAGCGCCGGCGACGAGATCGTCATCATGCCCGCCGGCAAGATCGCGAAGATCAAGACCGTCGAGAGCTGGCCGGTAACCCCTGTCAACGGCAGCCACGGCGCCGGCAGGTCGGTCGGTATCACGCTCGACCGCGAATTGTTCATCGAACGCGGCGACGTGATCGCCCATGCCGGCGCGACCCCGCGCGATACGCGGCGGATTCGCGCCCGGATTTTCTGGCTGCACGACAAGCCGCTCGCCAAGGGCGAGCAGATCCTGATCCGCCTCGGCACCCGCGAAAGCCGCGCTCAGGTGGTCGCGATCGAGAAGGCGGTCGATCCCGGCGAACTCTCCAATGAGGAGACCAAGTCGATCGCGCGCAATCACGTTGGCGAAATCGACATTTCGCTGGCGCAGCCGGTTGCGGCCGACCCCTATCAGGATAATCCGCGCACCGGACGGCTGGTGATCGAGGTCAACGGCCGCATTGCCGGCGGCGGCCTCGTGCTGTCGGTCGATGCCGGACAACGCGCCGTCCCAATCGACATCGTTCCCGTTGAGTCAGCGCTGCGCCCCGAAGAGCGTTCGGCGCGCTATCACCATAACGGCGCGGTGATCTGGCTGACGGGCTTGCCCGGCTCGGGCAAATCGACGCTGGCCCGCGCGCTGGAGCGACGGCTGTTCTCTCGCAGCGGTTCACCGATCCTGCTTGACGGCGACACCCTGCGCGCCGGCCTCAACAACGATCTGGGCTTTTCACCACAGGATCGTAGCGAAAACATTCGCCGCCTCGCGGAAGTCGCCACCCATCTGGCGCGCAACGGTCACATCGCCATCGTCGCCGCGGTTTCGCCCGCGATTGCGGATCGCGCAGTGGCGCGCCGCATCGCCGATACCGCCTTCCGCGAAATCCACGTCGCCGCTCCTGCCGAGGTGTGCGAGAGCCGCGATCCCAAAGGCCACTATGCCAAGGCCCGCGCCGGTACGCTCCCCTCGTTCACCGGGATCACCAACGACTATCAGGCCCCGCTCGAATGCGAGTTGAGGCTCGACACCTCAACCCGGACAGTGGCCGACGCCACCGACGCGATCGAACGGATGCTGGCTGAGACCGGCGTTTTGTTCGACGAACTGGTCGATCTGGCGGCCAATATCTAGGCTTTTGGGGCCTTCTCATCGACCCGGCTTTAGGGCTAAAAGGGCGGCCGACGCCGCCCCTTTTGGCGCGCTTTTTGCTGTTTTCATACTGAAAACGCCTTCCTGTTCGCCGTTTCTACCCCGAGAAAGCCCATCATGAATCGTGTCGATGCCCACGGATTGAAGATCGCCCCTGAACTGTTCGATTTCATCGCCAAGGAGGCGACCCCCAAGACCGGGATTTCCCCCGACGCATTCTGGGCCGGGCTTGCCGCCATCATCGCCAAACTGGGACCGAAAAACCGCGAGCTGCTCGCCGTCCGCGACGCGCTGCAGGCCAAGATCGACGGCTGGCACCGCGCCAACAAGGGAAAGGCGTTCGACATGAACGCCTATACCGCTTTCCTCAAGGAGATCGGCTATCTCTTGCCGGAGCCCGCGACCCACAAGGTCGAGACCGCAAATGTCGACGAGGAAATCGGCGAGATCTGCGGGCCGCAGCTCGTCGTCCCCCTGACCAACGCCCGCTATGCGCTCAACGCGGCGAATGCCCGCTGGGGCAGCCTGTATGACGCCTTCTACGGCACCGATGCGATCCCGCACGATCCGAGCGAGGCTGGCCGCGGCTACAACAAGGCGCGCGGCGACAAGGTGATCGCCAAGGCCAAGGCGTTCCTCGACGCCGCCGCGCCGCTCGCGACCGGCAGCCACACCGACGTAACCTCCTACAGCGTGATCGCGGGCCAGCTCGCGGTCAAACTGAAGAGCGGCAACGCCACCGCGCTCAAGTCACCCGAACAGTTCGCCGGCTATTTGGGCGCCCCTGACGCGCCGACCGCGATCCTGCTGGTCAACAACGGCATGCATGTCGAAATCAAAATCGATCGCAGCAGCACCATCGGCAAGGACGATCCGGCAGGGGTCGCCGACATGATCCTGGAATCGGCGGTCTCGACCATCCTCGACATGGAAGACAGCGTCGCCGCCGTCGACGCCGAGGACAAGGTGCTGGTCTATCGCAACACGCTCGGCCTGATGGACGGCACGCTGTCGGCGGATTTCGACAAGGGCGGCAAGACGCTCAAGCGTTCGCTCAACCCCGACCGCGTTTACAAGACGCCGGACGGCA
The DNA here is from genome assembly GCF_018130165.1 of Bradyrhizobium sp. JYMT SZCCT0180. GTDB lineage: Bacteria > Pseudomonadota > Alphaproteobacteria > Rhizobiales > Xanthobacteraceae > Bradyrhizobium. The sequence continues at coordinate 49,756 of NZ_JAFCLZ010000026.1, forward strand.
AGGACCTGACGCTGCACGGCCGCAGCCTGCTATTGATGCGCAATGTCGGCCATCACATGTTCACCGACGCCGTGCTGGACTCCAAGGGCGAGGAAATTCCGGAAGGCCTGCTCGACGCCGCGGTCGCCGGCCTGCTGGCGATCCACGATCTCAAGGGCGGCTCAAAGACCAAGAACAGCCGCACCGGTTCGGTCTACATCGTCAAGCCGAAGATGCACGGCCCCGACGAGGTCGCGCTGACCTGTGAGCTGTTCGGCGAGGTCGAGAAGCTGCTGTCGCTGCCGGAGAACACCATGAAGGTCGGCATCATGGACGAGGAGCGCCGCACCACGGTCAACCTCAAGGCCTGCATCCAGAACGCCTCGAAGCGGATCTGCTTCATCAACACCGGCTTCCTCGACCGCACCGGCGATGAGATCCACACCTCGATGGAAGCGGGTCCGATGATCCGCAAGAACGACATGAAGGCGCAGCCCTGGATTAAGGCCTATGAAGACTGGAACGTCGACATGGGCCTGATCGACGGCCTGCCCGGGCATGCCCAGATCGGCAAGGGCATGTGGGCAGCCCCCGACAAGATGGCCGACATGCTGACGCAGAAGATCGGCCACCCCTCGGCCGGCGCCACCACCGCCTGGGTGCCGTCACCGACCGCCGCCACGCTGCACGCGCTGCATTATCACCAGATCAACGTGCAGGCGCGCCAGCAGGAGCTCACCACAGGCGGCCAGCGCGCAAAGCTCTCCGACATCCTCACCATTCCGGTGTCGCAGTCGAACTGGGCGCCCGACGACGTGAAGCAGGAGATCGACAACAACTGCCAGGGCATTCTGGGCTATGTCGTGCGCTGGATCGACCAGGGCGTCGGCTGCTCGAAGGTGCCTGACATCCACGGCGTCGGCCTGATGGAAGACCGCGCCACCTTGCGCATCTCGGCGCAACATCTGGCCAACTGGTTGCATCAAGGCGTCATCACCAAGGACCAGGTGATGGAATCCCTGAAGCGCATGGCGGTCGTCGTCGACGGCCAGAACAAGGGCGATGCGCTCTACAAGCCGATGGCGCCCGGCTTCGACGGCATCGCCTTCAAGGCGGCGTGCGACCTGGTGTTCAAGGGCCGCGAGCAGCCGAACGGGTACACCGAATACATCCTCACCGCCCGCCGCCGCGAAGCCAAGGCGGCCGGCTGACCGGCCGGCCTGAATTCCGTTCGGATATCAGGCCGCGCGTATCGTCTGCAGGAATTTTCCGACCTCGAGCTTGAGGGAATGGCCTTCCTGCGAGAGCGAACGGGCGGAACCATGAACCTGTTCGGCCGCCGCCTGGGTGTCGGCCGAACCACGGCTGACATCGGCGAGGCAGCCGCCGACCTCGATGGCACCCTCGGCCGCTTGCTGGACGTTGCGCGCAATCTCCTGCGTCGCGGTGCCCTGCTGTTCGACAGCCGCGGCGATCGCCGTTGAAATTTCTGAGATCTGCCCGATCGTGCCGCCGATCGCCTTGATCGCGGACACCGACTGCTCCGTTGCCGACTGCATCTGGGTGATCTGGGCGCTGATTTCCTCGGTCGCCTTGGCGGTTTGCGCGGCAAGCGCCTTGACCTCGGAAGCCACCACCGCAAAGCCGCGGCCCGCCTCGCCGGCGCGCGCCGCCTCGATGGTCGCATTGAGCGCCAGCAGATTGGTTTGCTCGGCCACCGCCGCGATCAGCTTGACGACTTCGCCGATGCGGCCGGCCGCCTGCGACAATTCCGCGATCCGCTCATTGGTCTGCTCGGCCTGACGCACGGCCGCATGGGTGATGTCTTCCGATTGCTTCACCTGGCGGCTGATTTCGGTCACCGAGGAAGCCATCTGCTCCGAAGCGGCGGCCGCCGATTGCGCATTGGCCGATGAACGGTCGGAAGCGGATGCCGCCTCTGCCGTATGCTTGTGGCTGGTTTCGGCCGTCCTGGTCAGGCTGCCGGCGGCGAGTTCGATCTCGGAAGACGCCGATGAGACGGCCTCGATGATCTTGCCGATCGCCTGCTCGAAGCCGTCGGCGACCTGGCTCATCGCCAGCTTGCGTTCCTCCTCCGCCTTGAGCTTGAGATCGGCCTGTTCGGATTCCATGGCCTGAACGCGCAGTGCGTTTTCCCTGAACACCTGGACGGCGCGGGCAATGGCACCGACCTCATCGGTTCGTTTGAGGGACGGTATTTCAATATCCAATCCGCCGCCGGCGAGCCGTGCCATCACGCCGGTCATGCGGGTCATCGGCCGGATCACACCGAGGCCGACGCCGACAAGGCCGCCGCCGATGATCAGGAAGACCAGGCCCGAGATGCCCCACAGGATAGCGTTGAACGTGCCGACACGCTGGGTCGCGGCACTCTCAATGGCCGCGTTGTCGTCCGTGGTCTTCTTGACGATTTCGTCGATCAGGGCGCGGTGCGCCAGATAGGCGGCCGAGATCTCCGAATACGCCTTGGCCGCGGCGGCGGTATCTGCCTTGGCCAAGGCCGGCAGGAACGCCTGCTCGATGGCGTTCCAGAAGCGCTGCACCTCGCGATGCGAATCCACGACGAACTTCGCCTTGACCACAGGCTCGAGGTCCGACTTCACCCAGAACTCGTGGCGCTCGTCATACTCTTTTTTCAATTGCTTCAGCCGATCGCGACGGTTGGCGAGTTCAGCCGGGTTATTCAGCGCAAGGGTGGCTTCGAGATAGGATTCGATCACATATTCCGGCGGCGGCAGGATGTCGGCGATCAGATCGTTGCCGAGCTTGAGCTTGTTGTAGAGGGGGCCGCCGACCTTGACCTCGCTGAGCGCGAAGAGACCGGTGAACACCACGGCCCCGAGACCGATGGCCGTGACAAGGCCGAACAGGACTATTGCGCGCGTGATCGTCAAACGAAGCTTCATTGCCAACGTTTCCTCAAAATCGATTCGGTTCCGCTCTTGGCGAGCCGAACTTAAATTCGCTTGAAACGCGAAGACTGTTCACCACTCGCGTTAACGTTCAGTTTGTCTTCGGTACTCCGATCCGGAAAATTTACTGGGCGTCGAAGGATCCGTGAGATCGGCGCGCGCGATCTGTCGCAGGGCTGATGCCGCTTTGCCGCACGCAGGAACGTTTGGATCGTGCGCTCGTTGAGAATTCATCTCAACTCACAGGGAGAATGACGATGGATTGGAACCGGGTTGAAGGAAACTGGAAACAGTTCAAGGGCGCCGCCAAGGAGAAATGGGGCAAGCTCACCGACGACGATCTCAATGTGATCGAAGGCCGTCGCGAGCAACTCGAAGGCAAGCTGCAGCAGCGCTACGGCTTCGCCAAGGACCAGATCCGCAAGGACGTGGACGACTGGTTCGGGACACTGAAATAGAATCCTCCAAAATGAAAAGCCCCGGCAGTGCCGGGGCTTTTGTTTGGGCGGCGCTAGATCACCGCGATGTATTTCAAGAGCGAGATCACGCCGAGGATGATCACGACGACGCGCGCAATCTGTTTGGCGCGGCCATCAAGCGGCAGCAGGTTGATGAGATAGAGAACGAGGATAACGACGAGAAACGTGACGAGTACGCTGACAAGCATGCGGGCCCCCTCGGCTGAAATAGCGCTGTTGGTATTTTGTTAACGTGTCAGGTCACATTGGGTTCCGGACAGGGAACCCGCGTGCAAACAGAAAAACTACAACCATTTCAATGCCCCGTAGTTCTACGACGCCGGCGCTGCCTAAAGTATTTACCCTTTTACCCCCAAATGACCGCGGCTTTGGGGAGCATCATGTTGAACCGTCTGACCGTATCCGCGCTGCTGAAGACCGTTATCCTGGCGACCGCCTTCTGCATCGTGGTGGGTTTCTCGCTCAACGCCTGGGATGCCTGGGGCCGCCTGCAGGTGGCAAACCGCATCTCGGTGGTCACCGACGCATCCGCCAACATGTTCAAGGCGATGCATAATCTGCGCACCGACCGATCCACGACCAACCGGCTATTGAATGCCGATGCGCCGATGGACAGCGATATCGAAAAGTATCTGCGCAACATCCGCGATACGCAAATGCCCGCCTTGAACAACGCGCTGACGTTGCTCCCGTCGATTGAATTCGCACAAGCCTCCACTCTGGTCCCCGAGCTCGATCGCCTGTTCAAGAAGCTGAGCACGCAACAGAGGGAGTTCTGGGACGAGGTGAGCAAGCCGAAGGCCTCTCGCCGTCCGACGCAAGGCAAGGAATACATGGAGACCGCGACCGCGCTGCTGGAGACGCTGGACAAATTGTCCGCAGCGCTTTCCACCGTGGTCAACCATCAGGACCCGATGATCGACCAATTGCTGGCGATCAAACAGACCGCCTGGCTGCTCCGCAATACCGCGGGTGAGGCGTCGCTGCTGGTTTCCGTCGGGCTCTCCGCGGGAAAAGCGGCGCCGGAAGCACACCTGAAATATCTGAAATACTCCGGCGGCATCGAGGCCGCCTGGAACGCGCTGGAATTGTCCGCCTCGGGAATGCAGTTGCCGCCGGCGCTTGCCGCCGCGATAGCCGCGACCAAGACCGCCTATTTCGAACCGGACTACATCGCTTTGCGCGATCGCCTGATGACGACGCTGGTCGCCGGCGAAAAGCCCGAATTGACCGCAAACCAGTGGACGCCGATTACGGTCGGGCGCCTCGGCAGCGCGGTCAAGGTCGCCGAAACGGCGCTCGACGCTGCCCGGGACCACACCGTGATGCAGTATTCCTCGGCGCGGCGTGCGCTGGTGGTGCAACTGGTGCTGCTGGTCGGCGCGCTGGCGCTGACGTTCGGCGCGCTGATTCTGGTCACCCGCCGCGTCATCAAGCCGCTGCACAATATGCGCGACGCCATGCTGAAGGTCGCCGCCGGCGACCTGACGGTCGACACCGGCTATGCGGTGCGCAAGGACGAAATCGGCGCGCTCGCCGGCGCGCTGGAGACGTTCAAGCAGCAGGCCGAAGACAAGGTCCGGATCGAGGCGCAGGAGCGCGAACGCAATGCCGGCGCCACCGCGCGGCAGCAGGCGATCGAAAGCTATGTCGGCGAATTCGAGAGCCTGGTGCGCCAATCGCTCAACCAGCTGGGCGACGCGTCCGGCCAGATGCGGACCACCTCGGACGGGCTATCAGCGGTTTCCCGCCAGACCAACGCGCGGGTTGAGGTGGCCGAAAAGGCCTCCAGCGAAGCCTCGATGAGCGTCGAGACGGTCGCGGCCGCGTCGGAAGAACTGAGCGCCTCGATCAACGACATCAGCCAGCAGGCCGCGCACGCCGCCGGCATTGCCAGCCGCGCGGTGAGCCAGGCGCGTGAGACCGACGGTACCGTGCAGGGCCTTGCCGCATCCGCAGGCCGGATCGGCGAAGTCGTAGGCCTGATCAACTCGATCGCCGCGCAGACCAACCTGTTGGCGCTGAATGCGACCATCGAGGCCGCCCGCGCCGGTGAAGCCGGCCGCGGCTTTGCGGTGGTGGCGTCCGAAGTCAAATCGCTGGCAAGCCAGACCGCGAAGGCGACCGAGGAAATCTCGGAGCAGATCTCCGACATTCAGAAGGTCGCGAATGAGGCCATCGAGGCCATCAAGGGCATCGGCGGCATCATCGGCGAGGTCAACGAGGTCGCGACCGCGATTGCGGCCGCCGTGCAGGAACAGGGCGCCGCGACGCAGGAGATCACGCGCAGCACGCAATTCGCCGCCCAGGGCACCAAGAACGTCTCCGACAACATCTCGGGCGTGAAGACCGACGCCGATGCGGCAGCTGCCGCCGCCGACGACGTCAAGCACGCCTCCGAGACGCTGGAAACGCAGAGCAAGCAATTAGGTACTCAGGTCACTCAGTTCCTCGGCAAGATCCGCGCGGCGTAGTCGCCTCCACGACCTCGTCATGCCCGGGCTTGACCCGGGCATCCACGACTTACTCTTCCTTCGCCACCAAAGCGTGGATGGCCGGGTCAAGCCCGGCCATAACGGAAGGTGAGAGCCGCGTCCCTGACCGCCGTCAATCACTCCCGCGCCACCACCGGCACGCGTTCATACTTGGCGCGCACCTTGTCCGAGGCGGGTGAGAAGTTCAGTTCGGCGCCGCGTTTGTCGGCGCTGCGGCCGGCCACCAGCAAACCGTTTTCACCGGCGACGATGTCGCCCTTGCGCAAGGTCGGATCGGCCTCGATCTTGATCGGCGCGAGGCCGATCTGATCCTTGCCGTTGCAGGTGCACCCGGCCACGAGTTCATTGCGATAGCGGAACGCGTTCGGCAGTTCCGAATAGGGCTTTCCGTTGTCGGCGGCGGCGTTGTCGATGCTGCTGCCATAAAACACTTTGGTCTCGCTGGCCGGGCAGAAGCTGTCGCAGGACGCCGCACGGCTGGCATTGTCGGAGGCCGTCACGGGGAAATAGCGCCCGTCGCAGGTACGCACGCAAAACGCCTGGCCGCCGCCGTAGCGACGCGTCTCGCCGCGCTGGACCGGCACCGACCCGTCGTCATTCGCAAACGGCAACGGAATATAAGGAGCCCTCGCCCGGCCCATGCCGCCGAACAGGGCCGAGAAGAAGTCCTGGGCTTGCGCCGTTGGCGCCAGCGCGGAAACGCCCGCCAAGGCCGCCGCGCCCAGGATTGCCATTCTACGCACGTGCATTCGCATCTCCCGTCAGGTCGTCGGCTCAGTTGAGCTGCGACGCCGTCAAATTCATTGCCTGCCGCCCCGAGGGCGGCGGCGTCAGCGCCGGACGCGCCGGCCGCACGCTGATGGTGGTGCGCGTCTCCATGTGCGGCGCGCTCTTCGGCAACACCACGACCTTGGTACCGATATCGACTCGGCCAAAGAGATCGCTGACGTCCTCATTGGTCAGGCGGATGCAGCCTGAGGAAACGAACTTGCCGATCGTCGAGGGATCGTTGGTGCCGTGGATGCGGTACTGGCTGGAGCCGAGATACATCGCCCGCGCGCCGAGCGGATTGCCGGGGCCTCCGGCCATGAAGCGCGGCAGATAGGGCTGGCGCGCGATCATCTCGGCCGGCGGATGCCAATCCGGCCACTCCGCCTTGCGGCTGATGGTCTGTACGCCGGACCAGGTAAAGCCTTCGCGGCCGACACCGACGCCGTAGCGAACGGCGCGGCCCTGGCCGAGCACGTAATACAGCGCGGTGTTGCCGGTATCGATCACGATGGTACCGGGCGCTTCATTGGTATTGAAAGCAACGACGGCGCGGCGCAGCCGCTCCGGCACGACGCCCGCGTCGGGCGTTGCCGGCTCAATCATCACCTCATCGGTGGGAAACGAGTTTGGCTGGGTGGACGCGTAACCCAGCAGCTGCGCGCTCGCCGCGCTGGAAAATACCGAGGGGGCCAGCAGCACGGTGCTGATGAAGACGAGCGCGTGAGTTACGCGCGACTGACGCCGGCGATGAGAGGACTGTGTCATGGGACTGCCCCGGTTGGATACGCATCGTGTGATGCACTGAATTGGCAACGCGACCGGGGCTGCACAGTTCCCTGCGACTCGGTTTGATAGGCCTGCTGTCAAGCGCGCTGGCGCTCACGCTTCCGCGATGGAACTTCTGCCTCAGCCGCCCGTTGTGTGGCTTGAGATTTCGGTTCGCGGGGCGATGTCGCGGCTGCCATGTGAACACCGCCTCGCGCGGGGGAGAATCGTTGTGCGCGTATTGCCCCCCAAGCCTTTGCCTGAAGAACGCAGGGCGCCTGAAGATCGCAAGGCATCCAATGAAAGCAAGCCGGCGGAACGCAAGCCGGCGCAAGGCGAGCACAAGCCAACCGACCGAAAGCCATCCGACCGCAAGGCCTCCAACAACAAGGTTTCGCCGGGCGAACGCCAGAAAAGCAATGCGCCGGAAGGCGCACCGGTGCCCGACAGCAATGTCGAACTGCCCCCGCTGATCAGCCGCGCCGAAATCGTCGCCTTCTCGCTGGTATCGTTGCTGATCATTTGCCTCGTCGCCGTGCTCTACGCCGCGAAAGCGTTCTTCCTGCCGGTCACGATGGCGTTCATCGTCGGCACGATGCTGTCGCCGGCGGCGAACTTCCTCGAGCGCCATCGCATTCCCCGTGCGCTGGGCGCCGTCCTGATCGTGGCCGCCGTCGTCACCGGCGCAGCCTTCATGGTCGGCCTGATTGCATCGCCGGTGATGGAATGGAGCAGCAAGCTTCCGGAACTGGGGGCGGAGCTGAAGGAAAAGATGCACGTCTTCGACCGGCCGCTGGCGCTGTGGCGTCAGCTGCAAGGCATGCTCGGCAGCTCCGACACGCTGGCGACCTTCCACATGCCGAAGTTCGAATGGGTGCAGCCGACGCTCGAATTCCTGTCGCCGACCTTCGCCGAGTTCCTGCTGTTCGTCGCCACGCTGATCCTGTTCATCGCGAGCTGGAAGGATCTGCGCCGGGCTCTGGTGATGAATTTCGGCGACCGGCCGGTGCGGCTGCGAACGCTGCGGATCCTCAATGAGATCGAAGAGCATCTGGGGAGCTATCTGCTGATGGTGACGATGATCAATGTCGGCGTCGGCATCGCAACCGGCATCATCTGCGCGGTCACGGGCATGCCCAATCCGGCCGGCCTCGGCGCGCTGGCCGCGACGCTGAACTTCATTCCGATCATCGGACCGGTCGCGATGTTCGTCGTGCTGATCGTGGTCGGCCTTGTCGCCTTCCCGACAATCAGCGCAGGGATGCTCGCGCCGCTGCTGTTTGCCGCGATGACCTTCCTCGAAGGCCACTTCCTCACGCCAATGATCGTGGGCCGCAGGCTCGAGCTCAACGCGCTGGCGGTTTTCATCGCGCTGGCGTTCTGGACCTGGCTGTGGGGACCGATGGGCGCGTTCCTGGCGTCGCCGATCCTGATCGTCGCGCTGATCCTCAAGGAGCACCTTATGCCGGTCAATTCGCCGCAGTTGCCCTAGAATCAAGGGGTTTCGCAGCAGGAACTTCCGCTTCGGGCGGACGTTTCCCCGATAGCTGAATTGAATGCCCGGGAGCTTTCGATGTCGCCGACCGACAACGCCACCTACGAACGCCTGGAAAAGGATGTAACCGCCGTGAAAAATGATATCGCAGCCCTCACCGACCAGATCACCGAAGCGCTCAACAGTTTCGCCGGCACCGCGGGCAAGCAGGCGCGCCGCGGCTACCGGCAGGCGCGCGCCAATGCGGAGCAGGCGGCGGACGACATGTCCGAGCGCGGCAGCGCCATGATGGACGCGGCGCAGGATGCGGCCTCCTCGATCGAGGAATCGCTGGAGGACGTCATCACGCAGCGGCCGCTGGCAACCGTCGGTCTCGCACTCGGCGTGGGTTTCCTGCTCGGCGCAATGTGGCGCCGGTAATCCGGCGATGATGCAATGATGACCCGCGCCGGAAAGCCATCCTTCATCTCCCGATGGCGGCGCTGGCGCGAGGTCGTTTCTTTTATTGATGTTCTTTTCAGATCGAGGCGGGCCCATGTTTCAGCGACTGATCGATGATTTCAAGGATTCGACCGGCACTGCGCTCCGGCTGACCTCGCTGGCGGCAGCAGCCGCGATTGCTTTGCTCGTCACCACATCGTTTCTGTGCGCGGCCGCCTTCATCTTCGTGCTGGAGAGGTACGGCTCCGTTTATGCTTGCCTGACCGGCGCCGGCATCTTCTTCGTGGTGACGATGATCGCGGCGATCTCCTACTTGGTGCGCAAGAAACAGATCGAGAAGCGCGTCAAGGAAACCACGAAATCCGCCGCCCAAACCATGCTGGCCGATCCGATGCTGGTCGCGGCCGGCATTCAGGTGGTGCGCGCGATCGGCATCAAGAAACTGATTCCGATTTTGGCGGTCGGCGGCCTGGCGCTGGGATTCTTGGCGAGCCGCGGCCAGAGCCAGGCGGGCGGCGAAGCGCCGGCGGAGTGAAGGCCGTTCGTGAGTGTTCGCGCATCGCGCCCCAATGAAAGCTGTCATCCTCCGCGAAAGCGGGGGATCCAGTACGCCGCGGCCTATCGTCTCGATCATTGGCGTCTCTGGAATACTGGATCGCCCGCCTTCGCGGGCGATGACAGTTTTGGTTGGAATGCACGCCTTCGCCTTCTCGCGACGCATTGCGCCCGAGCTTTGCCAGAAAACTTTGCCCCCAAAACTCGAGAGGGCGCAGGGAAGACCGGGTGCGCGCTGCACCCGCGGTCCCGTGTGCGGTTTGCACTAAGTAGGCTGCACACGAGCATACAGGGCAGCGGAGAACACCCGGCCTTCCCTGCGCAATGGCTTTACGGCTTATGCCGTGATCTCCCCGGAGACGAGTTCTTGTTGACTCCGTCGCTGCCGTTTCCGCTCGGCCGTTTCCGCTCGCGCTTCTCCGACAGCTTGACGCCTGCAACGGGCGCCAGGACCACACGGTTTTGCCGTACGCTTAGTCCGCGCCATCGTCTCAGCGCAAACCAGCGTCCACCGCAACCCGCCCAACGTCCGTGACGACGGCCGACGCCCTCTGAGTGGGACGGGATGGGCAAATATATGCACCTGATTTGCGTTCTGTAAAAGCGAAATATTTTTTATTTCGAGGCTTGACATGATTTCGGTAAATCGCAACTGATTTGCCCGTCGGGTCGTTTTGCCGCAGTTCGAGTATCCCTCCTCGTCATTCCGGGGCTCGCGAAGCGAGAGCCCGGAATCCATCGGGCGACAGCGCATGCGGTCAAATGGATTCCGGGCTCGCGCCAAGCGGCGCGCCCTCAGATGCGCAATTGCGCATCGGGGAATGACGAGAGGGAGAGCGAGAGGTGGCTACTCAGCACCCCTTACGTCACGCACCGCCCGGGCTGGAGCAGCTTGGCCACATCGGTCAGCACGCTGACCGGCGGCTCGCAGGCGATGGCGATTTTTTTGGATGCGGGCTTGGTCGCCGGCGGTGTCGGCACCGGGCCGTTGCGCGTTTCGTTGCGCGCCGCTTTGGCAACAGGCACGCGGACCAAGACCGAGGTATCGGCGACGCCGTCGTGCCGCAGCACAATGGTCTGTGTCTGCCCGGCCGAGGCGGGAACCGACGCGCGATCGGACTTGCCGGCGCGATTGACCCCGGTTTCGGGCGCCGCGGCCGTAGCCTGGCGACTGCCGATCAGGTCGTGGGCGAATGCGAGCTGGACCGCGCCCGCGCCAAGGGTCAAGGCGATCGCGAGCGAGCCGAAAATTCCCTTATGAATCTGTGACATGTTGGTGTGTCCCTCGCCCCATGGCGATCATGAACACAACACGAACCGGGCCGTCCGGGTTCGGCGGACAATCGATCACTTAACCGTGTACGAAAATATTTGAAGGCGCCTGGAACGACTTCCCGGCTTGTGAGTCTTTCCAACAGCCGGTCATTCCCCCTGCCCCATAGACCGGTGATGCGGGGCGCGACCGTGGTGATGCCGGTCGCGCCCCGCTTTTTTTTGAAAATTCAGGAACATCGGCGCGAGCCGAGCCACCCACGTCAATAAAGCTGCACAGGGAGCGGGGTGCCGTCCTTGCCGACCACGAGGCCCCAAGTCTCGCCGGGAGCGAACTCGAACTCCCGGTTGTGCGCCGTGCCGCTCGCGAGCTTGAGGCTGACCTTGTATTTGCCGGGCGGCAGATTGACTTCCTGACCATTGGGCGATTTGCGTCCGCTATGGGCATCGTCAGTCAAACTTTCTCCGGCGCCAGCGGCCAAATTGATGATCTGCTGGTTGACGGTGATGACGGCCGCTTCCTTCGCGCCGTTGCCAAGCCGCAGCCGCATTTGCCCTGGCATCGGCAGGATGTCGCCATCCGCGTCCGCAGGCTTGCGCTGCGACAAATCGGCGATCGTCCTGTCGCCCTGGCGGGTGAGCCGAAGCTGCGCCGGTCCATCCTTGGTGGCGAACGTGATCGTGGCCTTGTCTCGCTCGATGACCGCGCCTTCATTTTCCGTCCAGCCGCGCTTGGCGAGTGCCTCGCGATAGAAGCGGAGTGTGCCTGCGAGATCGAGCGGCGTTTCGACGTGAACCGCGTCAATGAACCGTGAACTCTTGCCCGTCGTGACAACCCAGGGCTTGGGCCGCGGCAAGCCGGAGGCTAGATCGTCGCTCGCGGCCTCTGCGGGCTTGGCGTCCGAGCTGACGCTGCAGAGCAGCCGCCTGCCGATGGCATTCTGCGGACAGTCAGCAATGGCCCATGCCGTCTTGTCGGTATAGCTCCCCTGGAATTTGGGCGGCGTGTTCGACGGGATTGCCGGAGTCCCCTGAGTGGTGGTCCGCGATGACCAATGAAGGGCGCACGGGACGACCAACGGTGAATAGCCGGTCGCGCAATAATCATAGGGATCCAGCACTTTCGCGAGCGCCACCGTCAGCACGCCTACCGTGGAAGCGGCCGCCGCAACCAGCAGGCCGCTGACCAGCAAAACAACTTTCGTTCGACGCTCCATTGGATGGATTTCCGGTGTTGAGAGGGCTGGGCTCAAGTGCCCGTCCTGAGCTTAGTGGCGCCAGCCATGCAAAGCGTTCATCGCCTGCGAGTCGTTGTTTTCTCTGGCGATTTTCGGGGGGAGCAAACCTCGCGCCTGTTGCGGCCTCATGCTAGCGATGGCGCCCATGACATCAGGAAAGCGACCCGCCATGACCCCCAACCCCCAGCAGTTTGCGAGCGACAATTATGCCGGCATTTGCCCGGAGGCGTGGGCGGCGATGGCGGAGGCCAATCAGGGGCACGCGACCGCCTATGGCGACGATCCCTGGACCCAACGCGCCTCGGACGCGTTCCGGGAATTGTTCGAGAAGCCGGACGCCGAAGTGTTTTTTGCCTTCAACGGCACCGCGGCCAATTCGCTGGCGCTGGCGTCCCTGTGCCAGTCCTATCACAGCGTGATCTGCTCTTCCTCGGCCCATGTGGAGACCGACGAATGCGGCGCGCCGGAATTCTTTTCCAACGGCTCAAAACTTCTGATCGCGGCGAGCGAGGACGGCAAGCTGACGCCGGAACTGGTGCGAGGCCTCGCCACCGGCCGATCCGACATCCATTTCCCAAAACCGCGCGTGGTCACGATCACGCAGCCGACCGAGACCGGCCAGGTGTATTCGCTGGGTGAAATCCGCGCGCTGGCGGCGACCTGCCAGGAAATCGGCCTGCGGCTGCACATGGACGGCGCGCGCTTTGCCAACGCCTGCGCGTCGCTGAATTGTTCGCCGGCGGAGATGACCTGGAAGGCAGGCGTCGATTTGCTGTGTTTCGGCGGCACCAAGAACGGCATGGCGGTCGGCGAAGCGATATTGTTTTTCGATCCGCGTCTCGCCGAAGATTTTGACTATCGCTGCAAGCAGGCGGGGCAGCTTGCCTCGAAGATGCGCTTCCTCGCGGCCCCCTGGGTCGGCATGCTGCAGGACGGCACGTGGCTGCGCAATGCACAGCATGCCAACGCCGGCGCCGCGCGGCTCGCTGCCGCGGTGGCCGATTTGCCGGATTTCAAGCTGATGTTTCCGGTGGAGGCAAACGCGGTGTTCCTGCGCGCCTCCGCCGACCACCTGGAAGCGCTGCGCCAGCGCGGCTGGCAGTTTTATACCTTCATCGGCGGCGGCGCGCGCTTCATGTTCGCCTGGGACGCCGATCCGGCAAGGGTCGATACGCTGGCGCGGGATATCAGGGAGGTGAGTGAGGCGCATCGGTAGATTTCGTTTGACGCGGTTAGTTCGCCTTGCGATCAACTGAAGGGTGCACGCGGCGAAATGCGAAAACGGTTAAATTATCGATGTGGATACGACTCGGCTGCCTGATCTTTTTGATTTGCGCTGCAGTGCCTGTTTACGCTGAGGCCGATCCTGCCGCTCAATGGACGAAACAAATCCGCGATCGTTTGATGGCGAACCGACGATATCCGCCTGAGGCGCGGAAGCAGGCCGGTTCGGCGGTAGTCGGCTTCGTCCTGAACCGCTCGGGCGAACTGGTTTCGAGTTGGCTCAAGGAAAGTACCGGTTCGCCGATCCTGGATGCCGAAGCTCTGGCGATGATCGACCGGGCGCGACCTTTTCCGGCAGCACCGCCCGAAGCAGACGACCTGACTTTTGTCTTGCCGGTAATTTTTTCTACTCAACGCCCACCGACAACCATCGACCCTGCTAGGGAAGCCGAAATCCGCAAGCAGGACGGCGCCATCCGCGAGGAAAACTCGGCGATCAACGCCAGGCTACGGAGCCTGTGCCGGGGCTGTTGAATTGACGACCCGGCGCGATCGATGCGCTGGCGATATCAGGGAGGTGAGTGGGGCGTATCGATGAGGCGTCGAGAGCGCGAAGAGTTCCTTCTTAACCGGACTGTAATTGACGAAGGAAAAGGCTGATGGTCGGCGTGCGAAAGCTCCTGCGAATGGGAATTTGGTCGCTTCTCGTTTCGGTCCTGTTGGTGAATGCGATCGGCATTACGTCGGCGAATGCGCACCTGCAGTTGGGCGGGCAGGGCCCCATATGCATCAGGGTTTACGAGTTGACCGAGGATCGGAGCTTTAGAACGCGTGACGATTTCGCTGATCGCGTCGGCAGTTCACTTCAAGCCAAGCTTAGAGCATTTCGACCGGTCAGGACTGTTCGAGCAGAACCAAACTGCATTAAGCCTGACCAACCAGGATATGATCGTCAGCTAAGAATGATTCTTACGGTCAAAAAACTAAAGATCAAGATAGATGGGCGCGACTGGAATTTGATCATAGCCGGCGGGGTGTCGGCAGATGGCGTATTTCAAGATCGCGAAACTCAGCCAGCCATCATCGTGCAGCAAGACACTGTTTCTGACGTTAGCATTGTGGATGCAATCGGAGATTTTGTCGATCGCACCATCGTCGCCGCACTGCGACGATAGTTGCTGAACGGTTGTCTCGTCGAGCCCGCGAACGCAGGGATTCATGACCACCGGTGGCAATTGTTTGCTCGCTGAGCGTTGTCTTCCTTTCGCAATAATGCGGGCCGCGGAGTATGGGTCCCTGCGTTCGCAGGGACGACGGAAGAGCGCGTAAAAAAACGGCGCGCCGTTAAGCGCGCCGTTTCGATTCAACACATCAATCCCAGCCTAGCCCGTCGCGGCCCTTGGCGCGCGGTTGCGGGAGTTGCGCTGGAAGAACAGCGCCTGGCTCGCCACCGCCGAGACCATCGCCGGCTGGAACGGTTTTGAGATCAGGAACGCCGGCTCGGGGCGTTCGCCGGTGAGGAAGCGCTCGGGGTAGGCGGTGATGAACACCACGGGGACCTCGAACACCTTCAAGAGCTCGTTGACCGCATCGAGGCCGGAAGAGCCGTCGGCGAGCTGGATGTCGGCGAGGATCAGGCCGGGCTTCTTGTTCTTGGCCAGCGCGACCGCGTCGGCATGGGTGCGGGCGACGCCGATGACGTTGTGGCCGAGATTCTTCACGAGGCTCTCGAGGTCCATCGCGATGAAGGTCTCGTCCTCGATGATGAGAACATCGGTGGCGATTTCCGCCGCCATCTCGCGGCCGGCGGCGTCCGCAAGCTTGCGGGTCTCGGCGATGTCGGTGCCGAGAATGTAACCCACTTCCTCCTCGGAAAAGCCTTCCAGCGACAGCAGGAGGAAGGCCTGGCGCGGCAGAGGTGTGATGTTCGAGAGCCGGCGCTCCGACGGCAGGGCCAGCGTCGCGACATCAGGGTTCTCGTTGACCGAGACTGAATTCCAGATCTGCGTGAACAGCCGGAACAGTCCGGCGCGCGGACCGTGCTTTTCGTCGAGCAGCGAGCCATCCTGCAGCAGGGCCTCCAGCATGGCCCCGACATAAGCGTCACCTGACGCCTGGTTTCCGGTCAGCGCGCGGGCGTAGCGCCGCAGCAGCGGCAAATGTTCAGCAACGAGCTGTGATCGGGACATCCCCACTCCATCCTTGTCTGAGGCCCTGTGCGGGCCACATCTGGGTCGAACCTGAACGCCTGGTCCGGCGTAACCTATCCTGAAACGGGGCGACCCGGTTCCCCTGTCATCCCGAATACGCCTGAGGGGCGAAAAAGTTCCTTCAAACAGTTCCCTAATTTCGGAACTTTTCGGGACCCATCGCATTAGGCTTTGACCAAGAGCGCGGGCGGCCAAGGCCTAATTTCGAGGAAAAGTCTTGAAATACAAGGTACTTAACACTCGGGGAAGCGTGGATGACATCATGAAAGAAGCAAAGAAGCAGGGCGGTCTCAATGCAGAGATCCAGTCCAGAATCGGCCACCAGCTGCGCGCCATGTATGATGACGTGGTGCGGCAAGGGGTGCCAGACCGCTTTGCGGAGCTGATCCGGAAGCTCGACGGTCCGGAGGCGGCTACCGCCGCCCAGGGCGGCGGCGAACCTGACAAAAACAATGGAGGTAGCTAATGCCTCTCACCGATTCACTCCGCGACGACATCCTGGCGTCGGTACCGTCCTTGCGCGCGTTCGCCATTTCGCTCAGCGGTAATGGCGACCGTGCGGACGATCTGGTGCAGGAAACCTTGCTGCGCGCGATCGCCAACATCGACTCCTTCCAGCCCGGTTCGAACCTGCCGGCCTGGCTGTTCACGATCCTGCGCAACCTGTTCCGCTCCGACTATCGCAAGCGGCGGCGCGAGGTCGAGGACGCCGAGGGCAATTACGCCAAGACCCTGAAGACCCAGCCGGCGCAGAACGCGCATCTGGAGTTCGAGGAGTTTCGCGTTGCGCTTGACAAGCTGCCGCAGGACCAGCGCGAAGCGTTGATCCTGGTCGGCGCCTCCGGCTTCTCCTACGAGGACGCCGCCGCCATCTGCGGCTGCGCGGTGGGCACCATCAAGAGCCGCGTCAACCGCGCGCGCTCGAAGCTTTCCGCCCTGCTCTATGTCGACGGCGCCGAGGATTTCGGCCCCGACAACACGGTGCGTGCGGTGATCGGCGGCAACAGCTGACATGCACCGGTTCGCATGACGAAAAGGCGGCCCGACCGGGCCGCCTTTTTTGTTTATCGGCAAGTTCCGGGTTTCTAGTTCAGGCCGCCAAAGGCGTAGATCAGCACGAGAATCGGCAAGGGTATGCCGAGCAGCCACAACAGCAGATAGCGTCCCATGGTGCGTCTCCGTCCATCATCTGATTGATACGGATAGATGCGCGGGGGACACGGGTGGTTCCGCACGTCGTAGGGTGGGCAAAGGCGCGCTTGCGCCGTGCCCACCATCGATCGAATTCGTCGCTTGAATGGTGGGCACGCTTCGCTTTGCCCACCCTACGAAGTCACGACTTCACCGGCCGCACCGGGGCGGAGAGCTGTTCGGTGCGGTCGCGTTCGGTCATGTCGACGACGGTGACCATGGGCGCGATCAGCTCATAGACGTAGCTGACGTCGGTGAAGAAGCGCTTGGCGGTGCCGCCGAGCGCTTCCGGCGCCACGCGGTCGAGCAGGATCAGGCCGAAATCACTGTCCTCGCGCCGGGTCGCCGCTGACGTGTTGAACTCTTCCCAGCGGAAATGGAAAACCGTATCCGGCTCCTCGCCCGATATTTCCCAGTTCGCAACGATATGCGGATGCTTGCCGACCAGCGACAGGCCCTCGTCGGAATGCGACGCCAGTTCGAAGAACAACAGCGACAGCGATTGCGCGGCGCGCGCGCTCACCGCGATATCAGGACCGTTGACCGCGATGCGGTCAGCATGCGGAATCGCGCGCGCCTCGAACAGCCCCTTCAGCTTGACGCCCTGCCACTGGCTCTCGCTCAGCAGCGTGACCACGTTCGACATCGCATGGATGCGCCCGATCAAAAGCTCGCGCGAGACGTCGATGTCGGAGCCGTGGCGCAGCGTTCGCGTCACGATCGACTGGATCACCGCGAGGATGTTCTTGACCCGGTGGTTGAGCTCGTCGATCACGGCCGTCAGCCGCCGCTCGAAGCCGATCCGCACCTGGATCTCGCGGCTGAGCCGCAGATTGTTGTAGGCGACATAGCCGAACAGGCCGCAGACGATGCCGGTCAGCGCCAGCCCGATCGCCGCCACGATCGCCGCCGTCTGCTGCGCCCGCACGGCCACGTTGGTCTTGGCGTAATAGCCGAGCGACCAGTCGCGCCCGCCGAAGGTCACGGTGCGAACCATCGACGGCGCCGGGCCTCCCGGCTTGACCGGCTGCAAGGTGACGACACCCTGGTCGTTGGCGACGAATTCGTCATTGACGTCAGTCGGGTCCTTCAGCACCACCGAAAACAGCGACCGGTCGTCATTGGTCAGCATCAGCGTCGCCAGTTCGTAGGAAAACGTGACGAAGCCTGCGGCCTCGCTGGAGCCTTCCTGATAAACTGGCGCGGCGAGCACGATTCCGACCGGACCATCCTTGCGCAACAGCGGGATCGGGTCCGACGCGACCGGCTTGCCGCCCTCCATCACCTGCGTCAGCACCGGCCCGATGATCGAGTGGCGGTCGTAAGCGCGGCCCGGAAAGCTCAGCGTATCCGCGCTGCGCGGCTCGAGGTCCATCAGCACGTTGATCGGCTTGTCGATCGCCTTCATATCCAGCGGCTGGTCGTCGAAATCGCGAATCGTCGGATCGGTGAACCCCGAGCTCTTCAGCACCGCGCGCGCCGCTTCCAGTTCGTCCGGCTTGAGCCGCGCGATCCAGTTGGCGACCACGAAATCGGTCTTGAAGGCGTAGATCGACGCGCGCAGCGGTTGCAGCATGTTGGCCTTGAGCACCGACGGCGCGCGGAAAAGCCCGGAGGCGACGCGCGCCAGCAGCTCGCGTTCGGTCAGCCGGTCCTGCACCAGGCTGGCGTGGACGTCGATGGCGCGCGCCAGCGCGATGCCGTCGAGAGTCACTTCCTGTTCATGAACGCGATAGGCCGCAAGACCGGAGAGCAGAACTCCGATCAGCGCGATGAAGCCGATAATGAAACCCAGCCGGACCACTCGCTTACTCGGGAATAATGTGTTGGCGAAGAGAAGAAAACATTCGAGGTCTGCCGGGGCGGCAACAAATGTAAACCGGACGACGGCCGATCGCGGTCGAATATGAATGAGCGATCATCAGCACGCAACTAACGGGTTGGCAGCGGGCAACAAGTGGCCGCCGTTAACGCTGATTTCGCGGGGCCAGAAGATGCTAATGAAGCCGGACCCGTTTGGTTCCAGGCATCCCGGCAATATCTTGCGAAGCGACATCCTGTCACCGTCGCGCCCCGGGATGGCGGATTTAAGAAGGCGCCCCGACGCAGGGCCGTGGGCCGCGGCCGTTAACCAAATCCGGCGGCGTTAACCTTCCTCTACCTTGCCTCTAGCCAACCTTAGCCTTCGGCGCCGGGCGCAGGCCGCCTTTGGTCTCGATGAAGCCGATGATGCGCTCGAGCCCCTCGCTCTTCTTCAGATTGGTCATCACGAAGGGGCGCTCGCCCCGCATCCTCTTGGCGTCGGTATCCATCTTTTCCAGGGACGCGCCGACATGCGGCGCCAGATCGATCTTGTTGATGACCAGCAGGTCCGAGCGGGTGATGCCCGGCCCGCCCTTGGACGGGATCTTGTCGCCGGCGGCGACGTCGATGACGTAGATCGTGAGATCGGCGAGTTCGGGCGAGAAGGTGGCGGCGAGATTGTCGCCGCCCGACTCGATCAGCACCAGATCGAGATTGGGGAATTTCGCGCGCATGTCGGCAACGGCGGCGAGATTCATCGAGGCGTCCTCGCGGATCGCGGTGTGCGGGCAGCCGCCGGTCTCGACGCCGGCGATGCGGTCCGCGGTCAGCGAGCCCGAGCGCACCAGGAACTCGGCGTCCCATTTGGTGTAGATGTCGTTGGTGATCGCGGCGATGTCGTAACGCTCGCGCATCGATTTGCAGAGCAGGTCCATCAGCGCGGTCTTGCCGGAGCCGACGGGACCGCCGACGCCGACACGCAGGGGGCCGTGAGAACTTGCCATTTAAATCGTCCCCTCAATTGTCGTCGTTATCATGACCTGAACAACCTGGTGTATTGTGTCTCATGCCGGAGGCTCGCAAGATCGGCGCGAAACGTCGCGCTGCCGAGATCGTCGAGCGAGGCCTGCAGCGCACGCGACGCGGTCGCGACCACCACCGGTTCCAGTGCTGCCAGGATGCGCTGGCTGTCGGTCTGCCCCAGTGGCACCAGCCGCGCGCCTGCGGAAATCCAATTCGAGACCACCGCATGCAGGAACGCATGCATCACCGGCGCCAGCGGAATTTTATGCGCGGCGCTGACGAGGCCGACCGCGACGGGATAGATGGTGACGCCGCCGCAAGCTGAAACCAGATCGTCGAGGCCGTCGCAGGTCCAGGCCGCGCGCGCGATGTCGATGAAGGCGCGGCCCTGCGTCGAGGTTTCGAGCTGGCGCTCGCGCGACGGCACGAAGGCCGCGGCAAGCTCCGCGATCTCGCCCAACGCGGCCGTGTCGTTTGCAGTCGCCGCCCGGTACGCCCTTGCCAGAAACACGCCGTCGCAAAAGCCCGAGCCGTCGGCCAGCATCGCTGTCAGCCACGCTCGCAACGAGGCGGCATCGGTGATGTCGCCAGCCTCCACCGCCCATTCGATGCCGCTGGAATAGGAAAACGCGCCAACCGGAAAGGCCGGCGAGAGCCACGTCATCAGCCGGTACAGCGCCGCGCCCTCGTCTGCCGTCATCCCGTCAGCCGGGACGGGCTCACTTGTGGTCATGAGCATGGGAATGATCGTGGGGGTGATGATCGTGGTCGCAATGCTCGTCATGATGATGGTGGTGGTCGTGATCGTGCGCGTGACCGTGCGAGGCATGGTCATGCGAAGAATGGTCGTGGCCGGTATGCCCGTGCGCGGATTCCGGTGCGTGGGCGTGGCCGGCATAGGCGCCGCCTTCGGGATCGAACGGCGCCTCGATCTCGATGATGCGCGCGCCGAGGCCCTTCACCATCGCCTCGATCACGTGATCCCTGCGGATGCGAAGGCCCTTCGGCATGATCTGGGTCGGCAGATGGCGGTTGCCGAGATGCCAGGCGACGCGAACCAGGTGCAGCGGATCGGCGCCGCGGATTTCGATCAGCGGCTCGGGGGCGGCAACCACCTCGATCAGGCGGCCGTCTTCCAGCACCAGCGCATCGCCGCCGCGAAGCGCGATGGCGTTTTCCAGGTCGAGCAGGAATTCGAGCCCGCGCGTGCCCGTCATCGCCATCCGCCGCCGGTGCCGATCGTCGAAATCGAGCACCACGGTATCGGCGGCGGCTTCCGTCCAGCGATGCTGGCCGAGGACTTTGGTGGCGCGGATCATGCTAAAATACCTGACGCAAGATCGAGCAAGGGGGCCGCATGGTTCGAGACGCGCGGCATTGCCGCGCTCCTCACCATGAGGGTTTTAGACCTCATCCTGAGGAGGCGCCAACGGGTCCGTGCGACGCACGGCCCGATGACAGGCTCCGCGCCGTCTCGAAGGATGAAGCCACCGAATGCGCGACGATGCAGCATGCGCACTAAAACTTCTCCACCTTGCCGTCGCTGATGATCTCGATCACAGTCGGCGCCGTCTTCATCTGCGACGAATACTCCCGCCACACCTTCATGTGCGGCGCCTTGCCGTGCGCATTGAGGTCGTCGCGGGTTTCCCAGCGCTCCACCACCACATAGAGATTGGGATTGTTGACGCTGACATTGCCGTCATAGGAGAGGCAGCCCTTCTCCTTGAGCGTTTCAACGGTGCAGGCCTTGTGCCCCTTGATGAAGTCGTCCTTGTTTTCCGGCTTCATGGGCGTGGTGGCGATGACGTAGATCATGGATTCTCTCCCTCGTTTTTCTTGATTAGCGGGTTTCGACTTTTTCGGGGGTGATGTATTCGATCTTCGGCGGCGCGCTCATGCATTTGACCGCGACGCGGCCGAAGGTTTTCATGTGCTCGGCGGTCCGGTGCGGCCCCAGCGCCTCCATGTTCTCCCACTGCTCCACGAACACCATCTTGGAATGGTCGGTGACGCTTTCATGCAGATCATAGGCGATGTTGCCCGGCTCTTTCCGGGTTTCCATGATGCAGGCGGTGGCCGCCGCGATGAAATCGGCGCGTGTTTCAGGCTTGATGGTGAGCGTGGCAACGACGTAAATCATGAAGAATCCTCCCGGATTTTTGTTCTGGCTAAGACTGCCTGGGAGAAACCCTAGTACATGAAATAGCGCTGCGCCATGGGCAGCACCTCGGCCGGCGCGCAGGTCAGAAGCTCGCCGTCTGCGCGTACCTCATAGGTCTCGGCATCGACCTCGATCTTGGGGGTGGCGCCGTTGTGGATCATGCTCTTCTTGGAGATGCCGTCCCGGGTATTTTTCACCGGATAGAGCTTTTTGGCGATGCCGAGCTTGCGCGCGAGCCCGCCTGTAATTGCTGCCTTGGACGTGAACACCACGGATGAGGCGGTCAGCGCCTTGCCGTAGGCCGCGAACATCGGCTGGTAATGCACGGGCTGCGGCGTCGGAATCGACGCGTTTGGATCGCCCATTGGAGCTGCCACGATCGAGCCGCCCTTGATGATGCAATCCGGCTTGACGCCAAAGAACGCCGGCGACCACAGCACGAGGTCCGCAAGCTTGCCCTTCTCCACCGAGCCGATCAGCTTCGACACGCCGTGGGCGATCGCGGGGTTGATGGTGTATTTGGCGATGTAGCGCTTGACGCGGAAATTGTCGTTGTTGCCCTTGTCCTCGGGCAGCGAGCCGCGCTGCTTCTTCATCTTGTCGGCGGTCTGCCAGGTGCGGATGATGACCTCGCCGAGCCGGCCCATGGCCTGCGAGTCCGACGACATCATCGAGAGTGCGCCGAGATCGTGCAGAATGTCTTCCGCCGCGATGGTTTCTTTCCGGATGCGGCTTTCGGCGAACGCGAGATCTTCCGCGATCGACGGGTCGAGATGGTGGCACACCATCAGCATGTCCAAATGCTCGTCGATGGTGTTGCGCGTGAACGGCCGCGTCGGATTGGTCGAGGACGGCAGCACGTTCTTCAGGCCGGCAATTTTTATGATATCCGGCGCGTGGCCGCCGCCGGCGCCTTCGGTGTGGAAGGCGTGGATGGTGCGGCCCTTGAAGGCCTTCACCGTGTCTTCGACAAAGCCGGATTCGTTCAGCGTGTCGGAATGCAGCATCACCTGGACGTCGTAATCATCGGCCACCGACAGGCAGTTGTCGATCGCGGCCGGCGTGGTGCCCCAATCCTCGTGCAGCTTGAGCGCGCAGGCGCCGCCCTTGATCATCTCTACCAGCGCCGCCGGGCGCGCCGCGTTGCCCTTGCCCGATATGCCGAGATTGACCGGGAACGCGTCGAACGACTGGATCATCCGCCCCATGTGCCACGGGCCGGGCGTACAGGTGGTGGCAAAGGTGCCGTGCGACGGACCCGTGCCGCCGCCCAGCATCGAGGTGACGCCGCTCATCAGCGCGTGTTCGATCTGCTGCGGGCAGATGAAATGAATGTGGCTGTCGAAACCGCCGGCGGTGAGGATCTTGCCTTCGCCCGCGATGATGTCGGTGCCGGGCCCGACCACGATGGTCACGCCCGGCTGGATATCGGGATTGCCGGCCTTGCCGATCGCCGAGATCATGCCTTCCTTGATCGCGACGTCGGCTTTGACGATGCCCCAGTGATCGACGATCAGCGCGTTGGTGATGACGGTATCGACAGCGCCCTGCCGGTTGGTGACCTGCGACTGCCCCATGCCGTCGCGGATCACCTTGCCGCCGCCGAATTTCACTTCCTCGCCGTAGATCGTAAAATCCTTTTCGACCTCGATGATGAGATCGGTATCGGCCAACCGCAGCCGATCGCCGGTGGTGGGCCCGAACATGTCGGCATAGACGGAACGTTTGATTTTTACGGACATGAACTTAGCTCCAGAAAGCAGGTCGTCATCCTGAGGTGCGAGCCCTCTTGGGCGAGCCTCGAAGGATGATTGGGTTTGCGCGCGTAGCCCATCCTTCGAGGCGCGCTCAAGTGAGCGCGCACCTCAGGATGACGGCGGTGGGGGTGGCGAATAGCGATCACAGCTTGCCCTGAACCTCGCCGCGGAAACCGTAGATCACACGCTTGCCCGCCAGCGCGACGAGTTGCACGTCGCGGGTCTGACCGGGCTCGAAGCGGACTGCGGTGCCGGCGGCGATGTCGAGGCGCATGCCGCGGGCTTTCTTTCGGTCGAATTTCAACGCCGGATTGGTCTCGAAGAAATGGTAGTGCGAGCCGACCTGGATCGGCCGGTCGCCGGTATTGGCGACCGTCAGCGTCACGGTCTTGCGGCCGGCATTGAGTTCGATCTCGCCGTCCTGGATGAAGCGTTCACCGGGGATCATCTTTTTCACCTCACAACACTTTGCTGCGTCATGGTCGGGCTTGTCCCGGCCATCCACGTCTTAATTTGCGGTTCGAAAGACGTGGATGCCCGGCACAAGGCCGGGCATGACGGATATGGACAATGCTCTTCACCTGATCGGCTCATGCACGGTGACGAGCTTTGTGCCGTCCGGAAAGGTCGCCTCGACCTGGATGTCGTGGATCATCTCGGGAATCCCATCCATGCACTGCGCCCGCGTGATCACCTGCGCGCCGGCTTGCATCAGGTCAGCCACCGTGCGGCCGTCGCGCGCGCCTTCGACGATGAAATCGGAAATGATCGCGATCGCTTCGGGGTGGTTGAGCTTGACGCCGCGCTCCAGCCTGCGGCGCGCCACCATCGCGGCCATCGAGATCAGGAGCTTGTCTTTTTCGCGGGGGGAGAGATTCATGCGGGCACTCGAGTGATGTATAGTTGAGCCAGAGACGTTAATTGAGCCAGAGTCTTGGCAGCGGCACGCCGGAGGCGCGGCCGAGCACGGTCATCATGTCGGCGCGGAGCCGCGCCGCATCTTGGGCACAGAAGCGCGCCATTGCAAATCCATTCCATGCGGAGATTCCGACCTCACCACCAAAGCTGTCGGCAGCTTCGCGGATCCGCTCCACCACAGCTTCGTCGCCGGGCACGATCAGCGCGGTGCCGATCGCGACGCCGCCTTTGGCGATGGCGGGTTGCGCGAGCTTTGCGCCGATATCGCCGTCGAGCCGGATGGTTTCGGCAAACACCAGCCGACCACCACGGCGCAGCCGCCAGCGGTCGACGAACTCGCCATGCAGCATCTTTTCACCCATCGCGGCGCGGCCGAACACCACGATTTCGCACAGCAGAAGCGAGGCGTCATCGGCCAGGTCGATGTCGATGCGCCGCAAGATCCGCGCGCGGTCGAACAGGATGGTCTCCTGCGGCAGCCAGGAAAGGTGCGCGCCCGCCTCGGCCTTCAGCACAATGTTGAGCGCGGCTGCCGGCCCCGGCGCGCGATAGACCTTTTCGGCGGCCGCCGTCGTCAGCGTCAGCCGCGCGCCCTCACCGGCCACAATGTCGATGTCGAAACGGTCGCCGCCGGCGATGCCACCAGCCGTGTTGACGAACACGCCGGACAGGCCGTCGTCCTCGGGTGAGGGAAACCTGACGCGGAGCGAGTCGGATTCATGCAAGACGCCGCGGCGGGTGACACCATCCTGCAGCCGCACGTCGAACTTCACCGCGCCCCGGGCCCGGTTGTCAGCGAAAGTCGATGAAGCTGCGCCCGTCGTTTCGGTCCGCATCCGTTCCCCAAAACCGGCCGCCGCGGCTCAATCCGTTCTAAAGTTACAGCGCCATCTGGCGGCTGATCTCGGCGGGATCCATCGCACTCCGGTCGCACGCATATTTCACCGCGCCCCGGTCCATGACTGCGAAATTGTCGCCGAGCTCGCAGGCAAAGTCGAGATATTGTTCGACCAGCACGATCGCCATGGTGCCGAGGCTACGCAGATAGGAGATGGCGCGGCCGATATCCTTGATGATCGAGGGCTGGATGCCCTCGGTCGGCTCGTCGAGCAGCAGCAGTTTCGGCCGCATCACCAGCGCCCGGCCGATCGCGAGCTGCTGCTGCTGACCGCCGGAGAGGTCGCCGCCGCGCCGGCCGAGCATCGAATTCAGTACCGGAAACAGCGAGAACACGTCGTCGGGAATGTTGCGGTCGTCACGCTTCAGCGGGCCAAAGCCGGTCTTGAGATTTTCCTCCACCGTCAGCAGCGGAAAAATCTCGCGGCCCTGCGGCACGAAGCCAATGCCTTTTCGCGCTCGCTCATACGGCTTGAGGCCGGTGATATCGTCACCGTTGAGCGTGATCGAACCCGAGGCAATCGGGTATTGGCCGACCATGGCGCGAAGCAGCGAGGTTTTGCCGACGCCGTTGCGGCCGAGCACACAGGTCACCTTGCCTGGCTCGGCCTTGATCGAAACGCCGCGCAGCGCCTGCGCAGCGCCGTAATAGAGGCTGATGTTATCAACGTTCAGCATGGATCACCGCCCCAGATAGACTTCGACCACGCGGTCATTGGTTGAAACCTGGTCGATCGATCCTTCGGCCAGCACGGTGCCTTCGTGGAGGCAGGTCACCTTGACCCCGAGTTCGCGCACGAAGGTCATGTCGTGCTCGACCACCATGATGGTCTTGTCCTTGTTGATTTCCTTGAGCAGCTCGGCGGTCTGATGGGTCTCGACGTCGGTCATGCCGGCAACGGGCTCGTCGACCAGCAGCAGTTTCGGATCCTGCGCCAGCAGCATACCGATCTCGAGCCATTGTTTCTGGCCGTGCGACAGGCTCCCGGCGAGCTTGGTCCGCGAATCCTTCAGCCGGATGGTTTCCAGCACGCGCTCGATGCGCTCGGCGTCGGGCTTGCTGCCGCGCCAGAACAGCGTGCCCTTGACGCTGTGATCGACATTGAGCGCCAGCAGCAGATTGTCCTCGATGGTCTGGCTCTCGAACACCGTCGGCTTCTGGAATTTACGGCCGATGCCGAGTTCGGCGATGCGGGTTTCATCGAGGCGCGTCAGGTCCGTGACACCGTCGAACAGCACCACCCCCTCGTCCGGCTTGGTCTTGCCGGTGATGATGTCCATCATCGTGGTCTTGCCGGCGCCGTTCGGGCCGATGATGGCGCGCATCTCGCCCGGCTCCAGCGTCAGCGACAGATTGTTGATGGCGTGGAAGCCGTCGAACGAGACGTGCACGCCGTCGAGATAGAGCAGCGCGGACGTCGTCCTGGTGTTCATCGCGTTCATGCGCTCACTCCGCCGGCTTCGGTTCGCTGATGCCGTCTTCGCGGGCGGCACTTTCGGCGTTGAGGCGCTTGGCGCTCCATGGCTCATACCAGGCATTGAAGGTGCCGATGATGCCCTTCGGCAGCAGCAGCGTCACCAGGATGAACAGCGCGCCCAGCATGAACAGCCAATACGGCGCCAGCGGGCCCGAGGTGAACACGGTTTTCGCGTAATTGACCACGATGGCGCCGAGCGCAGCCCCGATCAGCGTGCCGCGGCCGCCGACCGCCACCCAGATCACCGCCTCGATCGAATTGCCCGGCGCGAACTCGCCGGGATTGATGATGCCGACCTGCGGCACGTAGAGCGCACCGGCGACGCCGGCCATGCAAGCCGACAGCGTGAACACGAACAGCTTGTAGGATTCGACGCGGTAGCCGAGGAAGCGCGTGCGAGACTCGGCGTCGCGGATCGCGATCAGCACCTTGCCGAGTTTCGACGTCACCACCGCGCGACAGATCAGGAACGCGACGATCAGCGCCAGGCAGCTCAGGATGAACAAAGCGGCGCGGGTGCCGTCGGCCTGAACGTTGAAGCCCAGAATGTCCTTGAAGTCGGTCAGGCCGTTATTGCCGCCGAAGCCGAAATCGTTGCGGAAGAACGCCAGCAGCAGCGCGTAGGTCATCGCCTGCGTGATGATCGAAAGATAAACGCCGGTGACGCGTGAGCGGAACGCCAGCCAGCCGAAGCAGAAGGCGAGCAGGCCCGGCACCACCAAGACCATCAGCGCCGCGAACCAGAACATATCAAAACCGTACCAGTACCAGGGCAGCTCCGGATAGTTCAGGAACACCATGAAGTCGGGCAGGACCGGATTGCCGTAGACGCCGCGGCTGCCGATCTGTCGCATCAGGTACATGCCCATCGCGTAACCGCCGAGCGCGAAGAACGCGCCATGGCCGAGCGAGAGAATGCCGCAATAGCCCCAGATCAGGTCGATCGAGAGCGCCAGGATGGCGTAGCAGACATATTTGCCGAACAGCGCGACCAGATAGGTCGGCACCTGGAACATCGAACCTGACGGCAGCAGCAGGTTGGACAGCGGGATCAGCACGCCGAGACCGGCGACGATCAGCAGGAAGACGGTCGCGCTGCGATCCAGCGAGCGGGTGAGGACATGCGGCGTCATGCTTCGATCGCCCGTCCCTTGAGCGCGAACAGGCCGCGCGGCCGCTTCTGGATGAACAGGATGATCAGCACCAGGATCGCGATCTTGCCAAGCACGGCGCCCGCCACCGGCTCCAAAAACTTGTTGGCGATGCCGAGCGTGAAGGCGCCGACCAGCGTGCCCCAGAGATTACCGACGCCACCGAACACCACCACCATGAAGCTGTCGATGATGTAGCTCTGGCCGAGGTTGGGGCTGACATTGTCGATCTGCGACAGCGCCACGCCGGCGATCCCGGCGATGCCGGAGCCGAGGCCGAAGGTAAGCGCGTCGACGCGCGAGGTAGCGATGCCCATCGAGGCCGCCATCCGGCGGTTCTGCGTCACCGCGCGCATCTCGAGCCCGAGCGCCGTGTAGCGCAGCATCGCGAGCAGGATCGCGAACACCGCCAGCGTGAAGCAGAGGATCCAGAGCCGGTTATAGGTGATGGTGATCTGGCCGAGTTCGAACGCGCCGCTCATCCAGGAGGGATTGCCGACCTCGCGGTTGGTGGGGCCGAACGCGGTGCGCACCGCCTGCTGCAGCACCAGCGAGAGGCCCCAGGTCGCGAGCAGGGTTTCCAGCGGGCGGCCGTAGAGGAAGCGGATGATGCTGCGCTCGATCACCACGCCGAGCGCGCCGGCAACAAGGAAGGCCAGCGGGACCGCCATCAGCAGCGAATAGTCGAACAATCCGGGATAGCTGGTGCGGATGACCTCCTGCACCACGAAGGTGGTGTAGGCGCCGATCATCACCATTTCGCCGTGGGCCATGTTGATGACGCCCATCACGCCGAAGGTGATCGCAAGCCCGATCGCCGCGAGCAGCAGCACCGAGCCCAGCGACAGGCCGTACCAGGCGTTCTGCACCATCGACCACAGCGCAAGATTGCTCTGGATCGCGGCGATGGCGCTGCTAGCAGCCTGCGCCACCAGCGGCGGCGCGTCGCTGCCAAGGCCCGTCAACAGCGCGAGGGCTTCCTGATCGCCGCGCGCCTTGATGATGGCGATGGACTCCAGCTTCTCGGCGTCTGACGCATCCGACTTGTAGAGCAGGATGGCGGCGCGGGCCTCGGCGAAAGCCGATTTCGCAGCCTTGTTGGTCTCTTTCGCCAGCGCGCCGTCGATCACCGGAAGCGCAGCCTCGTCATGGCTCTTGAACACCTGTTGCGCCGCCGCGATCCGCTTGGCGGGATCGGGGGACAGCAGGGTCAGGCTGCCAAGGGCAGCCTCCACCGCGCGGCGCAGGCGGTTGTTGAGGCGAACGGCGGACGCGCCGGCAGGCAGGCTGGCCACCGCAGCCCCGGTCGCGGCATCGACGATCTTGCCGTCGGCCCCCGTGACGAAAACTCTCTTGGATTCCGGATCGGCCGACAGCCGGCCATCCTGGAGCGCGCTGATGATCGGAAAGGCCAGCGCGTTGCCTGACGATGCGATCAGGCCAATCGCCTCGTCGGTGTCGGAGAATTCGTCATTGGCGAATTTGGCGACCGCGTCCTCGAACGGACCCGCCAGCGCCGGCACAGCGAACGCTGCGATCAGGAAAAATGACAGAACAATAGCGCGAAGACGGTCAAGGAAATTGGCAGGCACGTTACGACCCCGGCAGGAGTAAGTGGAAGGCGGCGACATCGCCGCCTTCCGGGTCTTCTTTTTCTCTTGGAAGTTTCTTGTTGCAGTCAGACCATGATCCTGTCGGATCAAATCGGGACATAATCCTTCGGATTAGTCCGGGATTATGAGCCCTGACCACCGCACTTGTTGGTCTTGGTGTTGTAGTTGCCGCACTTCTTGCCAACCCAGTCGCCGATCAGGTCCTTGGAGCCGTCGAGCTCCTTCGACCATGCATCGCCGGCCACCAGGCCCGGGGTCTTCCACACCACGTCGAACTGGCCGTTGGCTTTGATTTCGCCAATGAACACCGGCTTGGTGATGTGATGGTTCGGAAGCATCTTCGAGGTGCCGCCGGTCAGGTTCTTGGCTTCGATGCCGGGCAGCGCGTCGATCACCTTGTCGGCGTCGGTCGACTTCACCTTCTCGACCGCCTTGACCCACATTTCGAAACCGATGACGTGCGCTTCCATCGGATCGTTGGTCACGCGCTTCGGATTCTTGGTGTAGGCCTGCCAGGCCTTGATGAACTTCTCGTTGGCCGGATCCTTGATCGACTGGAAATAGTTCCAGGCGGCCAGATGGCCGAGCAGCGGCTTGGTGTCGATGCCGGCGAGTTCTTCTTCACCGACCGAGAACGCGACAACCGGAATGTCGGTCGCCTTGATACCCTGGTTGCCGAGTTCCTTGTAGAAGGGAACGTTGGCGTCGCCGTTGATGGTGGAGACAACAGCGGTCTTCTTGCCGGCCGAGCCGAACTTCTTGATGTCGGCGACGATCGTCTGCCAGTCACTGTGACCGAACGGCGTGTAGTTGATCATGATGTCTTCCTGCTTGACGCCCTTCGACTTCAAGTAGGCTTCGAGGATCTTGTTGGTGGTGCGCGGATAGACGTAGTCGGTGCCGGCCAGCACCCAGCGCTTCACCTTCTCGTCCTTCATCAGGTAGTCGACCGCGGGGATCGCCTGCTGGTTCGGCGCCGCACCGGTGTAGAACACGTTGCGCTCGCTCTCCTCACCCTCGTACTGCACGGGGTAGAACAGGATCGAGTTCAGCTCCTTGAACACCGGGAGCACGGATTTACGCGACACCGAGGTCCAGCAGCCGAACACGACGGAGACCTTGTTCTTGGTGATCAGCTCGCGGGCCTTCTCCGCAAACAGCGGCCAGTTCGACGCCGGGTCGACCACGACGGCCTCGAGCTTCTTGCCGAGTATGCCGCCCTTCTTGTTCTGCTCGTCGATCAGGAAGAGGACGGTATCCTTCAGCGTGGTTTCGCTGATGGCCATGGTGCCGGAAAGTGAATGCAGGACGCCGACCTTAATGGTGTCGTCGGCCGCTTTGGCATTGGTGAACGCAGCGAGGCCCAAAACCAGACCAGCGGTCGCCGCCAGCCAACGGCGGCGGCTCAGCGTCGCTATATCGTGGGTAAGTTGTGTAAGCATGAAATGTCATCTCCCTGACGCAGGCGTGAAACGCTGCGAAACGGCCCCAACGGCCGCCTGCGTTAACGGAATCGCAAGAACCATGCCACGGTCTGAGCACAGGGTAAGCCTATAGAACTGCAGCGGAATCTTCCGCTTGTGGGGAAATCGCCGAGAAACCTGCCTATTTTTTGGACCTGAGAAATGTATTCTTTTGCGGCAAACAGTCTATATTTTAGGCAAAATAGGCCATTTGTCTAATTTTACGGCACGAAAATTTGGCGATGCAGTGGCCAACGAGAGGCGCGCATGGCCAGTGGAACGAGCGAATTTCCGGCTGTTTCTTAACCGCGCCAAGCATATCCGGCGATTTACCTTGAAAGCGCCGCGTTCATGTTCCATATGAGCCCCGTGACCTAGAGAATCATCAGGTCCTTGCGAGCCGCGTGTTCTGATCCCGTTCAACGGTTTCTGGCTTGCCCCTTCAGCCTAGCAAAACCGACGCCCCAAACACGCGGGTGTCTCAGACACCCCCTCGCGCGCTCCTGGCTGTATCGGCCGGGCGCCTGCCTTTTTAATGGAAAGAACCCCTCTTTTGACCTCCTTTCAGGATTTCGGCCTTGCCGATCCCATTTCGCGTGCCCTCAAGGAAGAAAATTACCTCACCCCGACGCCCATCCAAGCCCAGACCGTCCCCCTCGCCATGACCGGCCGCGACGTCGTCGGCATCGCCCAGACCGGCACCGGCAAGACCGCAGCCTTCGCGCTGCCGATCCTGCACCGCATTCTGGAGAACCGCGTCCGGGTGCAGCCCAAGAGCTGCCGCGTGCTGGTGCTCTCGCCGACCCGCGAATTGTCGGGTCAGATCCTCGACAGCTTCAACGCCTATGGCCGCCACATCCGCCTCTCCTCGGCACTGGCGATCGGCGGCGTGCCGATGGGCCGTCAGGTCCGCTCCGTGATGCAGGGCGTCGAAGTCATGGTGGCCACCCCCGGCCGCCTGCTCGATCTCGTGCAGAGCAACGGCCTGAAGCTCAACCAGGTCGAGTTCCTGGTGCTCGACGAAGCCGACCGCATGCTCGACATGGGCTTCATCAACGACATCCGCAAAATCGTCGGCAAACTGCCGATCAAGCGGCAGACGCTGTTCTTCTCGGCCACCATGCCCAAGGACATCGCCGAGCTCGCCGAAGCGATGCTGCGCGACCCCGCCCGCGTGGCGGTGACGCCGGTGGCCTCCACCGTGGATCGCATCACCCAGCGCATCATCCAGGTCGATTTCGCGGCCAAGCAGGGCGTGCTGGCCCAGCTCCTGAAGCAGGAACCGGTCGACCGCGCGCTGATCTTCACCCGTACCAAGCATGGCGCGGACAAGGTGGTGAAGGCGCTTGCCAAGTCCGGCATCAACGCCAACGCCATCCACGGCAACAAGTCGCAGAACCACCGCGAGCGCGTGCTGGCGGCGTTCCGCACCGGCGAGATCCGCACCCTGGTCGCCACCGACATTGCCGCCCGCGGCATCGACGTCGACGGCATCAGCCATGTGGTGAATTTCGATCTGCCGAACGTGCCGGAAACCTATGTCCACCGGATCGGCCGCACCGCGCGTGCCGGCGCCGAAGGCGTTGCGATCTCGCTGATCGCAGGCGCCGAGGAAATGGGTTATCTGCGCGACATCGAGCGGCTGATCCGGGTGGCGTTGCCCCGCGAAGATCGTCGCACACCGGGCACGCGCGATACCGCGCCTGCGCCGTCCCAGAAGCCGTCCCAGAACCGGGGCGGACGCTCCGCTCCGCGCGGCCATTCCGCCCACGGCCATGGCCATGGCGGCCGTTCCCACGAGCAATCGCCGGGCTCAAAAGGCCCTCGCCGTCCCCGCCGCGGTGGTGGTAATAATGCCGCGTCGCAGCCGACCCGGCATGAGTCGCCGCGTCCGGCGCAGGGTGGCAACAGCGAAAGCATTCAAGGCGTCGCCTTCTTGCATCGCGAGAGCCGCCCGAATACCCAACCCAACCGTACCCATCGGCCGCAGCGCTAGCCTCGATCGATCTGGAGACAAATATGGCTAAAGAAGAGCTGATCCAGTTCGAAGGACTGGTGACCGAAATCCTCCCCGACGCGCGCTACCGCGTGCAGCTCGACGCAGGACACGAAATTGTTGCCTACACCGCCGGTAAAATGAAGAAGAACCGGATCAAGACGCTGGCAGGCGATCGGGTCACGATCGAAATGTCGCCCTATGATCTGGAGAAGGGCCGGCTGATTTTCCGGCACAAGGATGAGCGTCCCTCGAGCGGTCCGCCGCGTGGTGCACCGCCGCGTGGCGGCCAGTTCCGCCGCCGGTAACGGGCTTCCAGCGACCGATTGCCATCGTGCCCGACAGATGATGTCGGTGCGCGATGGTCCGGGCTTGCCCTGATCAAAAAATCGTGCACGTCAGGATTGTTTTGGACCCCTTGATCGAATAATATTGGGGATCGATTTTCGGCCGGACGACATTAGCTATCCACCGGTACAGCCGGTTTAGACGCTGACGACCCTTCCAAAAATTCGATCTCACCAGCCCATCGAGAGGTGGGCTACGACTAGTATATCTGAGAAGGGACTACCCCCGTGAGCATGGGAACCGTGAAGTGGTTTAACGCAACCAAGGGCTATGGCTTCATCCAGCCGGATGACGGCGGCAATGACGTGTTCGTGCACATCAGCGCTGTCGAACGTGCCGGTCTTGGTACGCTGCGTGAAGGCCAGAAGATCAGCTACGAAATCGTGGCCGATCGTCGCTCTGGCAAATCTTCGGCCGACAATCTGCGCGCCGCTGGATGAGTGATTTTTCAGGACGCCCGGCGCGCCCTTGAAAATTGCTTCGAAATAACGAAAGGCCGCGCCCATGGCGCGGCCTTTTTTTTTTGCGTGCGTGCCGGAAGCGCTATCCTTGCTCAGCGCGGCCTATGAAGTAGGACAGCTGCCAGTGGAGCTGCCACTGGGCGGCGGATAGAAAACGCACTGCGACTGACGCGGACGGGTATAGGTGAGGTCGCTCAAATTTTTCCCGGCCTTCGGCATCAGATAGCCGATGATCGGTTTATGCTGGTACGTGACCTCGCTATAGATCAGATACGAGCCGGCGACCTTGAGTGCGGCAGGTACAGTCACGGCACCCGCCGGCGGCGATGACCCCGACGTAGCGGTCCATATCTGACGCACGACAAGATCCTTGTCGATGTAGAGCTCCACGATCCTGGCATTCACCTCCGAGGACGGATACGGCGTCATGATGCCGGTGCTGGCATTGAATATGTTACTCAATTGACCAGCCGTCACCGAGACGTTCTGCGACGTCAGATCGGACAGCGTTCGCGCCACCAACGTCACCTTGCGGTCGACCGCGACGGCCGTCGAGTACTCGACCGTACCGAAAAACAACACCAGCATCACCGGCACGACCATGGCGAATTCGACCGCCGCGATACCCCTGGTGTCACCGGGCAGAGCGCGCGCCGAACGCCGCATGCGAAGCCAAACTCTGGTCATCAGACTCATCGCCCTGCCCTTAATTGAAAGGTTCGTTCTGGAACGCAGCAGTTGCGGTCAACAGCCGCGTGCCGTCGGAGAGATTCGAAATGTCATAGCCGAACTTGGTGACCAGGATCGGCCATCGATAGAACAGCCGCACCACGACGATGTCGCCGGCGCCGCCGGGTTTGTAATTGTTCGGATTGGTGAATGCCTTCTTGGTGATCTGGTTGCCGACGTCGACGCTGCCGAACTGCGTATAGCTCTGTACGTCGACTTCAATTTTGTTGCAGTCGAACAGCGCGGCGACCTTGCCGCAGACGACCGCCTTGAACTGCTCCTGATTGAGCTGCTGGTTCTGCGCCTGTCCGGTCATGATCATGCGCGCCGAATCCTGCGTCACCGTCTCGAGCACCTGGCTGGCAAAGAACATCAACGCCGTCTCGATGATCGCGAACAGCAGCGCAAAGAATATCGGCGCGACAAACGCGAACTCGACGACGACCGAGCCGCCGCGATTGCGGCGAAAACGGCGCAACAACTGGCTGAAGGAGCGGATATGCGACGGCATCGAAGCGACCTCAGGCGCGAGCGGAACTGCCGTCATAAGTAGCCGAAACAGATTGTCGAAGTGTTTCGCCGGATAGAAGCAGAACGACCCGCGCCGTTAAGCGGGTGTTAACCCTCTATCGCCGGGCGCAAAGCGGCGTGCAGCTCAGCACGTCGGCGCTGGTGCTTCCGCGGTAAACCGTGACCAGTTTGCTGTTGCCGGTTGAAGCAACGGCGGTCGTTTTGCTGTCCGCGATGCTGCGCAACGCCAGCGACAAAGTCCCGCTCAGGCGTGCTTTTCCCAGAACCTCGACTTCATCCGGCGTCATTTCCAGCGTCGCCGTTTTTCCCAGCACCGCGTTTTGGCCCTCTTTTTCCTTGGGGGCCTGGTCGATGGCGAGAACCCGGACATTGGTCAGAACGGTCTGGGAGGAGATGATATCGGGCGGCTGCCCCGCGCCATCGATGCTCTGCTGCTTCTCGCGCTTCGACAGAATCACGTCGACGCGGTCGTTCGGCAGAATGAAGCCGCCTGCCCCGGTTTCGGCCGAGATTTCAGTCGAGACGGCCCGCATTCCCGTCGGCAGGATCGCCGCCATGAACCCTGAACCGTTCGCCTTGACCAACTTCTGCTCGCGAATCGGTTCTCCCGCGATGAACGGCATGCGGGCGATGGAGCCAACGATTTGGGTGATGGCCTCGGGCCGGTCCTTCTTGCGAATGAAGCTGCCGCTCGAAGACGACTCGGTCCAGGTCTGCCATTGCAGGTTTTCGGCGGCGACAGTCTGGCCAAGGCCGATGTCGTCCTTGGCCACGAGCACATCCACCGTCGGCAGTTGCGGTACTGCTGCGACCGGTGCGGGAGCTTCTTTGTCGATACCGCTTGCAAGGTATGCGGCAACACCACCAGCACTGATTGCGATGGCCAGAACGACAATTCGGGCGGTATTCATACGCTTTTACTCATACATGACGCAGCGACGCTTCCGGCGCTGAAGCGAGTCTGCCGGATATAGGTCAAAGCAAGGTTAAGGGAGCGCATCGAAGTCGCGTTAACAAACCCCGTTGTCCGGAACCGGACCGACACCTGACGCTTCGCGTTCCGAGTCTATTTCCGGAATGGATAGGCCAGTTGCCCGGCGATCTCGCGCGGGAAGGTCGACTGATCGTCGACACCGTAATTGTCCGGCAAACGGTCTTCGGGCATCCGGAAGGTTCCGAACAGGATGTCCCAGAGCGGAAAGGTGCCCGCGAAATTGGTATTGCCGCCCTCTTCCTGCGCGGTGTGATGCCAGCGGTGGAACACCGGGGTGGCAAGCACGTATTTGAACGGGCCGAGCGTCCAGTTCAGATTGGCGTGAACGAACGCCGAATGGAAAATGTTGAAAGGGCCAAGCCACAGCATCACGTTCGGCGAAATACCCGCCATCAGCAACGCGACGTCGATCCCGATGGTCCCGAGCAACAGGTTGACGGGGTGAAAGCGCGCCGCCGAAATCCAGTCCACATCCTCGGAGGAATGATGGATGGCGTGGTATTTCCAGAAGCCGCCGCCATGGAACATGCGGTGCAGCCAGTACATCATGAAATCAGCGAGCACCAGGAACAGTACCGCCTGCAGCCACAGCGGCAGCGTCGACAGCGGCCCATGGCCATTGTCATAGAAGGCGATCAGTTCGTCGGCATCATGAATTTGAAACACCAGGGCGGCGCCGAGCACCAATAGCCCGATCCGGAACACGCGGGCGAACAGCGGCACCAGGAACCAGTAGGCGAGATCGGTCACCAGCTCGCGCTTGCGCCACCACGGCCGGCCGGGATTGCAGGCCCAGAAATGCGCCAGCACCGAGAACACCAGCGCGAGCGCGATCGTCACCGGCACCACGATGGCCATCGTCTGGCCAAGCATCTCGACGATTTCCAGGCCCAGGAACATTGCCGCTTCTTAGCACCTTGCGCGATAAAGCGCCCCGCAGAACTCGATCTCTGCAAGGCTCACGGCACGCAGCGTGCAGCGATTGCGTTGGGCGGTCAATTCCGTCGTCGGGAGAACTTCCGGCAGGAATCTGCCGAGCCCCGCGCCAGATCTTTCCGGACGGATGTCCATCCCCGGATCAAGTCCGAGGGCATGCTTCGCTCCAACGCGCGCTAGTGGCGAAACGGATAGGCCAATTGCCCGCCGATTTCGGTCGGGACCGACTGATCGGCGTCGACGCCGTAATTGTCCGGCATCACGTTTTCCGGCATCCGGAACGTTCCGAACATAATATCCCAGAGCGGGAAGGTGCCGGCAAAATTGGTATTGCCGCCCTCTTCCTGCGAAGTGTGATGCCAGCGGTGGAACACCGGCGTCGCCAGCACATATTTGAACGGGCCGAGCGTCCAGTTCAGATTGGCGTGGACGAAGGCCGAGTGGAAGGTCGTGAACGGCCCGACCCAGAGCATGATGTTGGGCGAGATGCCCGCCATCAAAAGGATGACGTCCACCATGATCGTTCCGATGAACAGATTGACGGGGTGAAACCGCGCCGCGGAAATCCACTCGAGATCTTCCGATGAATGATGGATCGCGTGGTACTTCCAGAAGCCGCCGCTGTGAAACATCCGGTGCAGCCAATACAGCATGAAGTCGGAGGCAACCAGGAACAGCAACGCCTGCACCCAGAGCGGAAGCGCGGCCAGCGGCCCATGGCCATTGTCGTAGAATGCGATCAGGGCGTCGACATCATGAATGTTGAAGACGACACCGGCGCCGAGCACCAGCAGCCCGATGCGGAGCACACGGGCGAACACGGGAACGAAGAACCAGTAGCAGATGTCGGTGATGAGTTCGCGCTTGCGCCACCACGGCTTGCCGGGATTGCAGGCCCAGAAATGCGAGAGCACCGTGAACACCAGGGCGAGGCCGATCGTAACCGGCACCACCTTCGCCATCGTCTGGCCCATCATCTCGATGACTTCCAACGGCATACCCGACATGACGGCCTCGCTTGATGGGGAGATTTAGGGGGTATCACCCTCGCGCTTAAGGAGCGGTGAATCCGGCATTGTCCAGGCCCTGCGCGGCTGCGACAACAAGGCCCGCAATACTACGCGCATTTTATCAACTGGCTTAATTCCGCGTTTACTCTGAGTGAGAACAGCGAGTTCCCCCCGGTTTTGCGCAATCGAATTAACTGCGCCGCAATGGTCGGGTTTTAGGGTGGCGTCATGGTCACGGTGCTGAGAACGCCGGCGAGACCAAATGATAGTTCGACCAGCCACGTGTACACAGGAGTTATCTATTATGAAGAATCTCGTTTCGCGTTTCGTCAAGGATGAGTCCGGCGCGACTGCCATCGAATACGGCCTGATTGCCGCCGGTATTGCGATCGCGATCATCACCGCCGTTCAGGGCGTCGGCGGCAAGCTGTCGACCAACTTCGGCACGATCTCGACCTCGCTGAAATAAGCGATCGTCGCAATCTGCTTCAAAGGCCCCGGTCACCCGGGGCCTTTGTCGTTTGCGGGACTGGGGTCGTTTTCGAGACCCGGGGTTTTTGCGGGGGCCGTCTCGTGCAGGCCGTTTTCCGATTGTTCACTTCTCGTCGATAGGTTTGCCGGATGCTGGAACGTCTTCTTTCAGGTCTTCCGGGCCTTCGCGTTGGCAGCACGGGCTGTGTGAATCCATGATCCTCGATATTGCCCGCCTCATGCTGTTTCCGGCCCTGATGGCATTCGCGGCCGCGAGCGACCTTTTCACCATGACGATTTCGAACCGGATATCGCTGGCCCTGGTGGCCGGCTTTCTGGTTCTGGCGCCGCTGGGCGGAATGGGCCTGCACGATTTCCTGATGCATCTCGGCGCCGGCGCCACCGTCCTCGTCGTGGCCTTTGGCTGTTTCGCGATGGGCTGGGTCGGCGGCGGCGACGCCAAGGTCGCGGCCGGGGTGGCGCTCTGGTTCGGCTTCGAGCACCTGCTCAACTATCTGCTCTATGCCTCGCTGCTCGGCGGCGCCCTGACGCTGCTGCTGCTCTATGCCAGGCAATGGCCGCTCCCCCGGCCGCTCACGGGCCAGGCCTGGCTGCTCCGCCTCCACGACAAGCAGACCGGAATCCCCTACGGCATCGCGCTCGCGATCGGCGCGTTGATGGTCTATCCGGAGACCGAGTGGATCAAGTCGATCGACGTCACGCACCTCGCAATGCGTTGATCCTTCGAACGGTAACGCACCGTTAAGGCAATTTACTCACGCCTCATTAACCATGCTTTGACGAATAGCTGGTCAACTCCCATCACGGCGACGGAAGCGTCGCGGCGTAATGTGGAAAGTGAAGCGTATGAATACCGCTCGCATTGTCGTTTTGACCATCGCCATCGGCGCTGGCGGCATTGCCCCATATCCGGCCAGCGGATCCGCCGCGCCGGATCCGGTCGCGGAGCTGCAGACCACCGGTATTCTGGTCGCCAAGGGCGACATCGGCCTCGGCCAGTCGCTCAAGGCTGAGAATGCGCAATGGCAGACCTGGCCGGCCGCGACCGCCAGCGGCAGTTTCATCAGCAGGGCCAACAAGGCCGGAAACAAGACAGACGACCAGCCCAACCGGCGCGGCGACAGCATCAGCCTCGTCAGATACGGCGTGGCCAGCCAGCAGTCGGTGCAGACGTGACCGAAAGGACGCTCGTTATGAAGTGCAGGGGAAATCAGCCGATGCTGCGGACGTTTATCGTCCGTGCCCTGTCGTTTTCGGCGGTCGCAGCACTGACGCTCAATCCGGCCCTGACCCCGGTCAAGGCAAGCGACTATCGCGCCGCGGCGCCGGTCGCCATGGACGGGCAGATGAACGCGCGCGCGGTTTCGCTCGGGATCGGAAAGTCGATCGTGATCGACCTGCCGCGCGACATCAAGGACGTGCTGGTCGCCGATCCGAAGATCGCCAACGCCGTCGTCCGTTCCGCCCAGCGCGCCTACATCATCGGCGCGGCGGTGGGCCAGACCAACATCGTATTCTTCGATTCGGCGGGCCAGCAGATCGCGGCCTATGACATCGCGGTCACGCGCGACCTCAACGGCGTGCGTGCGGCGCTGAAGCAGACGCTGCCGAACTCGGACATCCGTATCGACGGCGTCGGCGACGGCGTGGTGCTGACCGGCACGGCGGCAAGCCCGATCGACGCGCAGCAGGCCTTCGATCTGGCCTCCCGCCTCGCCGGTGGCACGGACAAGGTCGTCAATTCGATCGCCGTCCGCGGCCGCGACCAGGTGATGCTGAAGGTGACGGTTGCCGAAGTCGCGCGCAACATCATCAAGCAGATGGGCATCGACCTCACGGCCAGCATGACCTACGGCACGGCGGTGGTGAACTTCAGCAACGCCAACCCGTTCACCGCCTATGGCCGTCCGCTGGTCCCAGGCAACGTCGCATCGGGAACGTTCGGCGGCGGCAACGTCCCGTCGGTGACGGCTACCCTTCGCGCCATGGAAAGCGCCGGCGTGGTGCGGACACTGGCCGAACCCAATTTGACCGCTATTTCCGGTGAGTCCGCCACCTTCATCGCCGGCGGCGAGTTTCCGGTTCCCGCAGGCTATTCCTGCGACCCGGTCACGCGCGTTTGTACGACCCAGATCCAGTTCAAGAAGTTCGGCATTTCGCTCAATTTCACGCCGGTCGTGCTGACCGAAGGCCGCATCAGCCTGCGCGTGATGACCGAAGTATCCGAACTGTCCAACGACAACTCGATCACGTTGACCCAGTCGCTCAGCTCCGCGGGCACCAACTCGCTGACCATTCCCTCGATCAAGACCCGCCGCGCGGAGACGACGCTGGAAATCCCGTCGGGCGGCGCGATGGCGATGGCCGGCCTGATCCAGGAGCAGACCAAGCAGGCCATCAATGGCTTCCCGGGTCTGGCGCAATTGCCGGTGCTCGGCACGCTGTTCCGCAGCCGCGACTTCGTCAACAGCCAGACCGAGCTGATGGTCCTGGTCACCCCCTACGTGGTTCGCGCGGTGGCGCAGAAGGATCTCTCGCGCCCCGATGACGGGTTCGCCAACGCTTCCGATCCGCAGACCGATCTGCTCGGCAGCATCAATCGCGTCTACGGCGTTCCGGGCCGCAGCAATGAGCCGGGACGGAAATATCGCGGCACCTACGGCTTTATTACGGACTGAGGCGGGACGATGACACGACAAAGCACATCCGCATTAACCGCCGACCGCAAGCGCGCTCTCCGACTCGCGGGAGCGCTGATCGGTCTTGCCGTGGTGCTGGGCGCCTGCAAGCACACCGACCCGGTGGCGACGGCAAGCGTGCCGGACGATTATCGCCTGCGCCATCCGATCGCGATTCAGGAAGCCGATCGCACGGTGATCGTATTCGTCGGCCGTGGCCGCGGCGGAATTTCCGCGAACCAGCGCTCCGATGTGATGGGAATGGCGCAGACCTGGCTCAAGGAGGGCACCGGCGGCATCACCATCGACATGCCCACCGATACGCCGAACGCGCGCGCTGCCAGCGAATCATTGCGCGAGATCCAGGCG
Organism: Bradyrhizobium sp. JYMT SZCCT0180; assembly: GCF_018130165.1. Classification (GTDB taxonomy): domain Bacteria; phylum Pseudomonadota; class Alphaproteobacteria; order Rhizobiales; family Xanthobacteraceae; genus Bradyrhizobium. Next base: position 91,615 of record NZ_JAFCLZ010000026.1, read on the forward strand.
ACGTTCGCCGCTGCCGGCGTCCCGCCGCGCGCGGTCGCCATACGCCAGTACCGTCCCGAGGATCCGAGGCACATGGCGGCGATCCGGCTGACCTATCCGAAGATCTCGGCCACCGCCGGCCCCTGCGGCCTGTGGCCCGACGACCTCGGACCGTCCGTCAACAACAGGGGCTATTTCGAAAACAAGCCCTATTACAATCTCGGTTGCTCCAATCAGCGCAATCTTGCCGCGATGGTCGATAATCCGTCGGATCTCGTGCAGCCGCGTGAGGAGACACCCGCCTATACGCCGCGGCGCAACATCGCCTTCGACAAATATCGCAAGGGTACGTCAACCACGACCGTTTATCCCGAAGCCGACAAGGCCAAACTCAGCGATACAGGCAAATGATCAGCTACTCGCGCCAGACCCCCGAACAGCAGCCGGACGGCCCGCCGCCGTCGACGGAAGATCATATCGCGCCGGCGCCGCGGGTGTCCGTCCAGGCGTTCTGCGAGACGGTGGAAACCGCTGCCGCCGTGCAGTCGGCCGGCGAAGACCGCCGCCTCGGCAAGGCTCATTTGAAGATCCAGATGGGCGGCATGGCCGCGGCCATCGAGGCCTATCGCTCCGCGCCGACACCGAACGTGATCATCCTGGAAACCGAGGGCCGCAACGATATCCTGCTCGGCCTCGATCAGCTGGCCACCGTGTGCGACGCCGGAACGCGCGTGATCGTGATCGGCCGCATCAACGACGTCACGCTGTACCGCGAGCTGGTGCGCCGCGGCGTCAGCGACTATGTCATCGCCCCGGTCACCGCCATCGACGTCGTCCGCTCGGTATGCAACCTGTTCTCGGCGCCCGAAGCCAAGGCGGTCGGCCGCATCATTGCCGTGGTCGGCGCCAAGGGAGGCGTCGGCTCGTCCACCGTCGCGCATAACGTCGCTTGGGCGATCGCCCGCGATCTGGCGCTGGATTCGGTGGTCGCCGATCTCGACCTTGCCTTCGGCACCGCCGGCCTCGACTACAACCAGGACCCGCCGCAGGGCATCGCCGACGCGGTGTTCTCGCCCGACCGGGTCGATACCGCCTTCATCGACCGCCTGCTGTCGAAATGTACCGACCATCTCAGCCTGCTCGCGGCGCCGGCGACGCTCGACCGGGTCTATGATTTCGGCGCTGACGCTTTCGATGCGATCTTCGACACGCTTCGCACCACGATGCCCTGCATCGTGCTCGACGTCCCCCATCAGTGGTCGGGATGGACCAAGCGCGCGCTGATCGCAGCCGACGATATTCTGATCGTGGCGGCGCCCGATCTGGCCAATCTGCGCAACACCAAGAACATCTACGACCTCTTGAAGGCGTCGCGGCCGAACGACCGCGCGCCGCTCTACTGCCTCAACCAGGTCGGCATTCCGAAGCGCCCCGAGATCCCGGCCAGCGAGTTCGCCAAGGCCATCGAGAGCCAGCCGATCGCCACGATCCCGTTCGAGCCGCAGATGTTCGGCTCGGCCGCCAACAACGGCCAGATGATTGCGGAAATCTCCGCCAATCACCGGACCACCGAGATGTTCCTGCAGATTGCGCAGCGGTTGACAGGCCGCGGCGAGACCAAGAAGCCGAAGGGGTCGTTCCTGTCGCCCCTGATCGAGAAGTTGCGGGCCAAGAAGTAAGCCGTCCGCGTGGAGTACGATCGTGTTTGGTAAGCGTAGCGGAGACAACGACACGCGGGCGCCGAAGCCCGCCATTCACGCGCCGGAGCCCTCCGGCATGGCGGCCGTTTCGCGCGAAATAGCCGCGCCGACCGTCTCTTCACCGCCGATCGCGCCCTCAAAACCGCCGCCGGCGCCCGCCATGGAAGCGCGGCGCTCCGACAATTATTACCAGGTCAAGGCCACGATCTTCGGCGCCCTGATCGAAGCGATCGATCTTGCCCAGCTCGCCAAACTCGACGGCGAGTCGGCGCGCGAGGAAATCCGCGACATCGTCAACGAGATCATCGCGATCAAGAACATCGTGATGTCGATTGCCGAGCAGGAAGAACTGCTCGACGACATCTGCAACGACGTGCTGGGTTACGGTCCGCTGGAACCGCTATTGTCGCGCGACGACATCGCCGACATCATGGTCAATGGCGCCGGCACGGTGTTCATCGAAGTCGCCGGCAAGATCCAGAAGACCGGCATCCGGTTTCGCGACAACCAGCAGCTGCTCAACATCTGCCAGCGCATCGTCAGCCAGGTCGGCCGGCGCGTCGACGAATCCTCGCCGATCTGCGACGCGCGTCTCGCCGACGGCTCCCGCGTCAACGCCATTGTGCCGCCGCTGGCGATCGACGGGCCCGCGCTCACCATCCGCAAATTCAAAAAGGACAAGCTGACCCTCGAGCAGCTGGTCAAGTTCGGCGCGATCTCGCCGGAAGGCGCGGAAATCCTCCAGATCATCGGCCGCGTCCGCTGCAACGTGCTGATCTCCGGCGGCACCGGCTCCGGAAAGACCACGCTCCTGAACTGCCTGACCCAGTTCATCGAGCATGACGAGCGCGTCATCACCTGCGAAGACGCCGCCGAGCTCCAGCTGCAGCAACCGCACGTGGTGCGGCTCGAAACCCGGCCGCCCAACATCGAAGGCGAAGGCCAGGTCACGATGCGCGAACTGGTCCGCAACTGCCTGCGTATGCGGCCCGAACGCATCATCGTCGGCGAAGTCCGCGGACCCGAGGCGTTCGACCTGCTGCAGGCGATGAACACCGGCCATGACGGCTCGATGGGAACGCTGCACGCCAACAACCCGCGCGAAGCCATGTCGCGCTGCGAATCGATGATCACGATGGGTGGATTTTCGCTGCCGTCCCGCACCATTCGCGAGATGATCTGCGCCTCGATCGACGTCATCGTGCAGGCCGCGCGTCTGCGCGACGGTTCGCGGCGCATCACCCACATCACCGAAGTGATGGGCATGGAAGGCGATACCATCATCACCCAGGACCTGTTTGTGTATGACCTGATCGGCGAAGACGCCAACGGCAAGATCATCGGCAAGCATCGCTCGACCGGCATCGGACGCCCGCGGTTCTGGGAACGCGCACGATATTATGGCGAGGAGAAGCGTCTCGCGGCCGCGCTCGATGCCGCCGAAGTCACTGCTGAACCCGGAGCACGCTGATGTCCATGCAAGCGCTCGCGCTGGCCTTTCTCGCATTCACCGCGATCGGGGGCATCGCCTGGGTTTTCATCTATCCGATGCTGTCCGGCGAGAAGAAAGCGGAATCGCGCCGCGCCTCGATCGCGCGGTCCGAACCCGCGGCCGCGCGTCAGGCCGACAAGAGCCAGCGTTCACGCCGCGAACAGGTCGAGGGATCGCTGAAGGATCTCGAGTCGCGCCGGCTGAAGGAAAAATCCGTTCCCCTGAGCACCCGCATCACCCAGGCCGGACTTTCCTGGTCGACGCAGAAATTCTGGATCATCTCCGGCGTCCTGGCCGCGGTCGCCGGCTTCGCCGCGCTCAGCGCCGGCGGCGGAGTTTTGGGCGCCGTCGGCATGGCCTTCGGCGCCGGCTTCGGGCTGCCGCGCTGGCTGCTGGGCTATCTCAAGAAAAAGCGCGAAAAGGCATTTCTGAAAGCGCTGCCGGACGCCGTCGACGTCATCGTCCGCGGCATCAAGGCCGGACTGCCGCTGTTCGAATCGATCAAGGTGGTCGCGGCCGACTCGCCGGAGCCGCTGAGGAGCGAGTTCCTGGCCATCATCGAGACCCAGACCATCGGCATGCCGCTCGGCGAAGCCTGCGCGCGCCTTTATGAAAGGATGCCGGTGCCGGAAGCCAACTTCTTCGGCATCGTGATCGCGATTCAGCAGAAGTCGGGCGGCAACCTGTCGGAAGCGCTCGGCAACCTTTCGAAGGTGCTGCGCGACCGCAAGAAGATGGCGGAGAAAATTCAGGCGATGTCGATGGAAGCCAAGGCCTCCGCCGCCATCATCGGCTCTCTGCCGCCGGTCGTGATGGTGCTGGTCTGGATTACAACGCCCGACTACATCTCGCTGCTGTGGACCGACCGGCTCGGCCAATTCATGCTTGTGTGCTGCGTTGGCTGGATGACGATCGGCGTCCTCGTGATGAAGAAAATGATCAACTTCGACTTCTGACGGTGTAGCATGGTTGAGTTCCTCATAAACAAGATGCACGACGCCCGGTTCATGACCATGTTCCTGGCCGCCATTGCCGCGACCCTGACCGCCTACACGCTGGTCACGCCGCTGTTTGCCGGCGAAGGCCTCGCCAAGCGCATGAAGGCGGTCGCCAGCGAGCGCGAACGGATCCGGCAGCGCGAGCGCGACCGTCTTGCAAAGACGGAAAAGGTATCGCTGCGCCAGAGCCCGAAGCAGCTGGTTTCCAAGGTGGTGGAAGACTTCAACCTGACCAAATGGCTGGCGCAGGAAGCCGCGCGCGACAAGCTGATCATGGCCGGCTACCGCGGCCACGCACCCTACGTCACGTTCCTGTTCGCCCGCGCGGTGGCGCCGCTGGTATGTCTCATTGGCGCGGTCCTCTACGTCTTCGTGATCACGCACATGGACAAATCGATGCCGGTCAAGATCGGCATCTGCCTCGGCGCGGCCTATTTCGGGCTGCAGGCGCCGATGCTGTTCCTGCAGAATGCGATCACCAAGCGCCAGCTTTCCATCAAACGCGCGTTCCCCGACGCGCTCGACCTGCTCTTGATCTGTATCGAGTCCGGCATGTCGGTCGAAGTCGCCTTTCGCAAGGTCTCCGTCGAAATCGTCTCGCAATCGGTGGCGCTGTCGGAAGAATTCGCGCTGACCACGGCCGAACTGTCCTATCTGCAGGACCGCAAGGTGGCCTATGAGAACCTGGCGAAGCGTACCGGCCTCGACGGCGTCAAATCGGTCTGTCTGGCCTTGCAGCAGTCCGAACGCTACGGAACGCCGCTCGGCCAGAGCTTGCGCGTGATGGCACAGGAAAACCGCGACATGCGCATGACCGAGGCTGAGAAGAAGGCGGCCGCCTTGCCGCCGAAGCTGACCGTGCCGATGATCCTGTTCTTCCTGCCCTGCCTGTTCATCGTCATTCTCGGGCCGACCTACATCAAGCTGCAGACGACGCCGATCCTCTAAGGCATCATCGGTTCTGATTAAATCAGAGCCGATAGCTGCTTTGGCTTTGGTTTCTAGCGCAGATGGGCCTACGCAAGCGGCGTAAACTCGATTGCTGTGCGAACCGGTATGCTCCCGGATCAAGTCCGAGGACATGCTTCGCTCGGAAGCGTTCTAGATCGGGATTGGTCCGCCGGAAAAATGTGGATTGAGCGGTCCGGCCGATCGACCCACCGCGCAGCTGTCAGTCGGGCCGGTTGAGTGCGGCCACCGGAACCGTCTTGCCGCCGCGCGGATCCTTGCGGCTCAGCATTTCGCGCAGATAGGCCACGTTCGCCGCGGCTTCCTCGGACGGCAGATCGCCCTTGGCGATGGTCTCGGCCTCGGCGAAGCGGCCCTGCAGGCCGACCACCAGCGCCAGATTCTGCCGCACCCGCGCGTCCGCCCGCGGATTGCCATAGGCCCGCCGCAGCGTCGCCTCGGCGTCGGGCAGTTCGCGCGTCAGCATGTAGGAGAGGCCGAGATTGGACAGCACCGACGGTTCTTCCGGCGCGATCTTCAGCGCGCTGGCGTAATAGCGGCGGGCTTCCTCATGCTTGGCGAGCTTGTCGAGCACGGTGCCCTGCACCGAGAGGATGCGCCAATCGGGATTGTCGGGCGAATGGGCGCGGCTGAGAACGTCGAAGGCGGCCTGCGAATTGCCGTTGTCGGCAAGCGCGCGGCCATAGCCGGCGAGCAGCGCCTTGTTGCCGGGATGGGCGATGGTGGCCTGCTCGAGAACGGCGGCGGCCTGCGAACGCTGGCCTGTGGCACGCAGCGCCTGGCCATAGGCCAGGGCGGCGTTGGCATCCTTGGGATTGGCGCGATAGCGCTCGCCATAGACTTCGACGGCACGGCGCGGATCGTCGGGAATGGCAGGAGCGGCGGCGCTGCTGTTGGACTTCTGGGTCAGCGCGCCCGTCACATCGGACATGGTCTGGCAGCCGCCAAGGCCTGCGGCCAAAATCGCCGTCACGGCCGCGGAGGCGAGAAACCGGGCCACATTGGGCCGGACAAGGCTGGATGATGCACGCATGGCACTTCAACTCACGATTTCGGGTGGAGCCGAACACGCCAGCAATAGACTGTTAACCCTAACGGCTGGTTAATCGGCAGGTGGGAGCTGCGGCTCAGCGCTGCGGCACCGACGGGGTTTTGACCCACAATTTTGTGGCTTCACCATTGAAGTCACACGAATATCCTGCAAGCTCGGCAGCTGACCGAGCCCGCTCCATTCCGCGAGACAAGCATGCAATCCCCGTTCGAGACCGCGCCCGCCGCCTCCAGCATTCCGATTTATTTTGCCACCAAGGCGACATGGGCCACGGTCAGCAAGGAGCTTCCTCCGCACGCCCAGCAATTTGCTCTGGCCAACGATTTTTCCGCCAAGCCCGGCAAGTGCCTGACGCTCCCCTCGCCCGACGGACAGATTGCGCAGGTCATTTTCGGCCTCGAAGAGGAGGCAAGCAAATCCCGTGACCTGTTCCGGCCCGGCGCGCTGCCGGGGCTGCTGCCGCCGGGAATCTATCGCTTCGCCAATGCGCCGCACGACACGCGCCTCGCGACGCTCGCTTTCGCGCTCGGAAGCTATCGCTTCGGCCGCTATCGCAAGGCTGATAGCCCCGATGTGCGGCTGGTGCCGCCCGATGGCGTCGACATATCGGACATCGCACGGATGGCGGAAGCAGCCGCGCTGGCGCGCGACCTCATCAATACGCCATCGAACGACATGGGTCCGGAAGAGCTGGCGGCCGCCGCCGGGCAACTCGCGGATCGTTTCGGCGCCAGCTTCAAAGCCATCGTCGGCGACGAATTGATCCAACAGAATTTCCCGCTGATCCACGCCGTCGGCATGGCCTCGACGCGCGCACCGCGGCTGATCGATATGAGCTGGGGCGACGCTTCGCATCCCAAGGTGACGCTGGTCGGCAAGGGCGTGTGCTTCGACACCGGCGGGCTCGACCTGAAACCCTCCAGCGGCATGCTGATCATGAAGAAGGACATGGGCGGTGCGGCCAACGTGCTGGCGCTGGCCCAGATGGTGATGGACGCCAAACTGAAAGTCCGCCTTCGGGTGCTGATCCCCGCGGTCGAGAACGCGGTGGCCGGCAACGCCTTCCGCCCGCTCGACATCTTCAAGTCGCGCAAGGGGCCAACGGTAGAGATCGGCAACACCGACGCCGAGGGCCGGCTGGTGCTGGCCGATGCGCTGGCGTTTGCCTGCGAAGAGAAGCCGGACCTGCTGGTCGATCTGGGAACCCTGACCGGTGCGGCGCGTGTTGCATTGGGGCCGGATTTACCGCCCTTTTACACCAATGATGAGACGCTGGCGCAGGACGTTGCGCGTTTCGCGGTGGAAGAGCGGGATCCGCTGTGGCGCATGCCACTGTGGCCGGCTTATGACTCATGGCTGGATTCGAAAGTCGCCGATATCAACAACGCGCCGTCCGGCGGTTTTGCCGGTTCGATCACATGCGCGCTGTTCCTGCAGCGCTTCGTCTCCGACGTCAAAAGCTGGCTGCATGTCGATATCTACGGCTGGACCCCGTCGGCGAAACCCGCGCGCCCCGAGGGCGGCGAATGCCAGGCCGCGCGCGCGATCTACAAACTGTTGAGCGAACGCTATGGATGATCCACGCCTGACGCCTGCACGCCCTGATCTCGCCGCCAAATATCTCGAAGGCAAGGTCAAGGCAGCGCGTTTCGTGACGGGCGAAGAATACTGTGTGATCGATGCGATCGCGCCGCTGCGCGAGGCGCCGGCCGCCGATGCCCCATTGCTGACGCAGGCGCTGAAAGGCGAACGCGTCAGGATCTACGACCGCAATGGCGAAGGCTTTGCCTGGGGCCAATTGAACAGCGACGGTTATGTCGGCTGGATTCCCGATGCCGCGCTCGGCAAACCATCTGCTGCACCGACCCACAAGGTCACGGCCTTGCGGACCTTTGCGTTTCCGGCCGCGTCGATCAAGCTGCCGCCGGTGGAGACGCTGTCGCTGGGCGCGCTGCTCAACGTGGCGCGCGAAGACGGCGCGTTCGCCGTGACGCGTGAAGGCTGGCACCTGCCGCGCCGCCATGTCGGCGGTCTGGAGGCGATGGAGAAGGATTTCGTTGCGGTCGCAGAAAAATTCGTCGGCACGCCCTATCTGTGGGGAGGCAAGAGCAGCCTCGGCATCGATTGCTCCGGCCTCGTACAGATCTCGCTGACAGCCGCCGGCACCGGCTGCCCGCGCGACAGCGACATGCAGCAGGACGGCCTCGGCCGCGCCTTGAATGCTTCGGAGACCAAAAAGCTGCAACGCGGCGATCTGATCTTCTGGAAGGGCCATGTCGCGATCGTGCGCGACGCCGACACCATCGTCCACGCCAATGCACATCACATGGCCACGGTGGTTGAAAATACGACCGAGGCCATCGCCCGCATCAAGGCGGCAGGCAGCGAAGTGATGGCGATCAAGCGGCTTTAGTTCTTTGACGCGTTTTCTTTACGCGAACCCTTCGCTCGAAAACGCTATCTAGACCTCCACCGTCCCGTCCGGCACGGCTTCGATCCGGAACGCGGCGGCGAACAGCGCGCGGGTGTAGTCGCTCTGCGGATTCTTGAACAGCTCGGCGGCCGGCCCCTCCTCCACCACCTTGCCGTGGCGCATCACGATCAGATGGCTCGCAAGCGACGCGACCACGCGCAGATCATGCGAGATGAACATGTAGGTGAGGTCGCGCTTGCGCTGCAGCTCACGCAAGAGATCCACCATCTGGGCCTGGAACAGCATGTCGAGCGCGCTGGTCGGCTCGTCCAGCACGACGAAATCCGGCTCCAGCACCACCGCGCGCGCGATGGAAATGCGCTGGCGCTGGCCTCCGGAGAATTCATGCGGGTAGCGGAACCGGGTCTTGGGGTCGAGGCCGACCTCCCTGAGGGCCTTGATGACGCGCGCCTTGCGCTCCTCATATGTCAGCTTGGGCTGATGTACGGTGAGGCCCTCGGCGACGATATCGCCGACCGACATGCGCGGTGAGAGCGCGCCGAACGGATCCTGAAACACGATCTGCATGTCGCGGCGGAACGGCAGCAACGCCTTGAAACGCAGGCCCTGGATGTTGTTGCCGAGGAACACGATCGGCCCGTCCGACGAGATCAGCCGCAGCAGCGCGAGGCCGAGCGTGGTCTTGCCGGAACCGGACTCGCCGACAACGCCGAGCGTCTCGCCCTTGCGCACCGCGAGGCTGACGCCATCCACCGCCTTGATGTGGTCGACCGTCCGGCGCAGCAGGCCGCGCTTGACCGGAAACCAGACCTTCAAATTATCCGCCGACATCACCACCGGAGAATCGGGCCGCGGCGGCGCCGGGTCCGGCTTTGGTTCGGCCGCGAGCAAGTCTCGTGTGTATGAATGCTTCGGCGCCGTAAAAACCTGTTCCACCGGCCCCTGCTCGACAATCTTGCCGCCATTCATGACGCAGACGACGTCGGCGATGCGGCGGACGATGCCGAGATCATGGGTGATGAACAGCATGCTCATGCCGAGCCGGGTGCGAATTTCAGCCAGCAGCGCCAGGATCTGGGCCTGCACCGTGACATCCAGCGCCGTGGTCGGCTCGTCCGCGATCAACAGGTCCGGCTCGTTGGCGAGCGCCATCGCTATCATGACGCGCTGGCGCTGGCCGCCGGACAATTGGTGCGGATAGCTTTGCAGCCGCCGCTCCGGATCGGGAATGCCGACCTGGGTCAGGAGTTCGAGCGTGCGCGCCCGCGCCATCGTGCCGCGGACGCCGTTGTGGAGAAACAGTATCTCGCCGATCTGCGCCTCGATCGTATGGAGCGGATTGAGCGAGGTCATCGGCTCCTGGAAGATGATCGAGATGTCGTTGCCGCGGATTCCGCGCATCTCGTTCTCGGGCGCCGTCAACAGATCCTGGCCGCGGAAGCGAATGCTGCCGGAAGGATGCGAGGCGCTCGGATAAGGCAGCAGCCTCAGGATCGACAACGCACTGACGGATTTTCCGGAGCCGGATTCGCCGACCAGGGCCACGCACTCGCCGCGCCGAATCGAAAACGAGACATGATCCACCGCAAGGCTGTCGCCGAACGCCACCGAGAGATCGCGGACATCGAGCAGAGGCTGGTTGATGGCGTCCATGCTGCCCTTACCTGAACGTCTTGCGCGGATCGAAGGCGTCGCGGGCGGCTTCGCCGATGAAGATCAGGAGCGACAGCATGATCGCGACCGAGAAGAAACCGGTGAGGCCGAGCCAGGGCGCCTGCACGTTGGCCTTTGCCTGCGCCAGCAATTCGCCCAGCGACGGCGAGCCCGGCGGCAGGCCGAAACCGAGAAAATCCAGCGCCGTCAGCGTCATCACCGACGACGACACGATGAACGGCAGGAACGTCATGGTCGCCACCATCGCATTCGGCAGCAGATGGCGGAACATGATCCTGGCATTGGAGACGCCGAGCGCCCGCGCCGCCTGGATGTATTCGAAATTGCGGCCGCGCAAGAACTCGGCGCGCACCAGACCCACCAGCGACACCCAGGAGAACAGCAGCAGAATCCCGAGCAGGATGAAGAAACCCGGCGGCAGCACCGCCGAAATGATCAGAAGCAGATAGAGCGAGGGAATCGCGTTCCATATCTCGATGAAGCGCTGAAACAGCAAATCGGTCATACCGCCGAAATAGCCCTGCACGCCGCCAGCGGCGATGCCGATGATAGAGGAGAAGATCGTCAAGGTCAGGCCGAACAGCACCGAGATGCGAAAGCCGTAGATCAGGCGCGCGACCACGTCGCGGCCCTGGTCGTCGGTGCCAAGCCAGTTGTATTCGAGGTCGCGGCAGCCGCTCAGACCCTTCTTCGTCACCACTTCCTTGCACTGGGCTTCAGTGAGCATCCAGGTCGGCTTCGACGGCGCCGGCGTCGGCAGATCGAGGTTATGCGTGCTGTAGGAATAGCGGATCAGCGGCCAGACGATGGTGCCGCCCTTGTCGGCGATCTGCTTCTGCAAGTACGGATCGCGGTAGTCGGCGGCGGTCTCGAAGTCACCGCCGAAAGTGGTCTCCGAATAGCTGAAGAAGGCGGGCCAGTAGAGATGGCCTTCGTACTTGATCAGGAACGGGCGATCGTTGGCGATCAGCTCCGCAAACAGCGAGACCACGAACAGGACCATGAAGATCCAGAACGACCAGTAACCCCTGCGGTTGGCCTTGAAGTTCTGCCAGCGGCGGCGGTTGAGCGGCGACGGCGTGAAGGCATGGCGCGTCATCGGCACGGCCTCGCCGAGCGGCGATTGCGTCGTGGTCTCGACCGGCTGGGGCGCGGTGATGGTCATCAGACTTCACGCGCCTCGAAGTCGATCCGTGGATCGACCCACATATAGGCGAGGTCGGAGATCAGATTGACCACGAGACCGACCAGCGAAAAAATGAACAGCGTGCCGAACACCACGGGATAGTCGCGGTTCAGCACGCTTTCGAAGCCGAGCAGGCCGAGCCCGTCGAGCGAAAAGATGGTCTCGATCAAGAGCGAGCCGGAGAAGAAGGCGTGAATGAACGCGCTCGGGAAGCCTGCGATCACGATCAGCATGGCGTTACGGAAGATGTGGTTGTACAGCACCTGCCGTTCGCCGCAGCCCTTGGCGCGCGCCGTCATCACATATTGCTTGCGGATCTCGTCGAGGAACGAGTTCTTGGTCAGCAGCGTCATGGTGGCGAAGGCGCCGAGCGCCATCGCGATCAGCGGCAGCGTGATGTGCCAAAAATAATCGATGATCTTCCAGTACCAGGGGAACTGCGCCCAGCCGTCCGAGGTCAGCCCGCGCAGCGGGAAGATGTTGAAGAACGAGCCGCCGGCAAACAGGATGATAAGCAGGATCGCGAACAGGAAGCCGGGAATCGCGAATCCGACGATGATGATCGCCGAGGTCCAGGTGTCGAACCGGGATCCGTCCTGCACGGCCTTGCGGATACCGAGCGGGATCGAGATCAGATAGGTGAGCAGCGTCATCCAGATCCCGAGCGACATCGAGACCGGCAGTTTCTCCTTGATCAGCTGGATCACGCTGACGTCTCGGAAATAGCTCTTGCCGAAATCGAAGCGCGCGAAATTCCATACCATCAGCGCAAAGCGCTCATACGCCGGCTTGTCGAAGCCGAACTGAACTTCCAGCTTCTTGATGAATTCCGGATCGAGCCCCTGCGCGCCGCGGTATTTCGAGCTGACGGCATCCGCCGACGCGCCGACCTGGCCGCGCGGGCCCATATCGCCGCCGCCGCCCGATATTCTGGAAGTGCCGCCGGTGTCGGCGCCGGAGAGCTGCGCGAGTACGCGCTCGACCGGACCGCCGGGGGCGAACTGCACGACGATGAACGACACGAACAGGATGCCGAGCAGCGTCGGGAGCATCAGAAAAATACGGCGGGCGATGTAAGCGGCCATGGATTATTTCGCCTGCTCGAGTTTCGCAGCCTTGTTCGGATCGTACCACCAGTTCTCGGGCGCTCCGGTGCCTTGCGTGTAGCGTGCCGGCTTGGGCGGATGGGCAAATTGATCCCAGTAGGCGATCGGGTGATTGGTGCGAAACCACTGCGGCACCCAATAACGGCCGGCCCGAAACACCCGATCGAGCGCACGGCACGCGATCGTCAGATCCGCACGCGTTTCGGCGCCGATGGCCTTGTCGACCAGCGCGTCAATTGCAGGATTAGCTACACCAGCCAGATTGTACGAGCCCTTGGTGGCCGCCGCATGCGATGTGAAGTAAGGCCGCAGGCTGTCGCCCGGCGTCGGCGACATGCTGAGGCGCATCGTCGTCATGTCGAAGTCGAACGACTCCACCCGCGCGCGATACTGCACGGCATCGATCAGCCGGATTTCCGCCTCGATCCCGAGCAGTTCCAGGTTCTTGATGAAGGTCGCGTGATGCGGCTTGAACGAGGGCTCGTCGAGCAGAAACTCGATCTTGAAGACCTCGCCGTTCGGCAGCAGGCGCTTACGGTCCTTCACGACAAGTCCCGCGTCCAGCAGCAACTGCCCGGCCTTGCGCAGCAAGGTGCGGTCCTGGCCGGAGCCATCCGACACCGGCGGCACGAACGGCTCACCAAACACCTCGTCGGGCACCTGCCCGCGGAACGGCTCGAGCAGCTTCAGCTCTTCAGGCGACGGCAGCCCGGTCGCCACCATGTCCGAATTCTGGAACGGCGAAGCCGTGCGCGCATAGGCGCCGTACATCACGGTCTTGTTGGTCCATTCGAAATCGAACGCGTTGATGACCGCTTCGCGTACCCTGGGGTCTTTCAGCTTGTCGCGGCGGGTGTTGAAGAACCAGCCCTGTCCACCCGAGGGCAACTCATCCGGCAGGGTTTCACGCTTGACCCGGCCGTCCTTGACCGCGGGAAAATCGTAACGGGTGGCCCAGATGCGCGCCGTGAATTCCTCGCGGTAGAGATAATTCTTGCCGGTAAAGCCTTCGAACGCGACGTCGCGGTCGCGATAGAATTCATAGCGCACGGTGTCGAAATTGTAGCTGCCGCGATTGACGGGCAAATCGGCCGCCCACCAGTCCTTGACGCGATCGTATTCGACGAAGCGGTTGATCTCGTATTTGCCGACCTTGTACGGTCCCGAGCCGAGCGGGATTTCGGTGGTCGATTCCTCGAATGGCCGCGTCGCGTAATAGGCCTTGGAGAAGATCGGCAGACCAGCGACATAAAGCGGGACGTCGCGCGCGCGGTTTGGTGCGAACATCACCGCCACCGTCGCATCGTCGAGCGCCTCGGCCTTCACCATGTCGCGCAGCTGGACCACGATCAGCGGGTGGCCTTTTTCCTTCAGCGTGTTGAGCGAGAAGGCGACGTCATGCGCGGTCATCTTCGAGCCATCGCGGAAGCGAGCCTCGGGACGCATGGTGAAGCGGTAGGTGAGCTTGTCGGGCGAGATCCGCACCGACTTCGCCGCAAGGCCATACATCGCGTCGGGCTCGTCATTGGCGCGCGCCATCAGCGTATCAAATGTCAGCTCCATGCCCTTGGCGCCTTCGCCCTTGAGGACGAAGGCGTTGAACGAATTGAACGTCTGGAAGGACTGGTTGTAGGCGCGGATCGACGGAATCGTTGAAAACAAGCCGCCCTTCGGCGCATCCGGATTGACGTAGTCGAAATGCTTGAAGTCAGCCGGATATTTCAGGTCACCGAAGACCGACATGCCGTGCATTTCGGTGCCGCCATTGTCGGCGGCAGCGGGACGAAACATGCCGGCACTCAGGGCGCCGGCGCCGAGGCCAAGCACGTGCCGGCGATTGAGGTGCGCCATCCAAGGTTCCTTGCACTTTTCCTTCAACTGCGCTTTCCGATCTTGGCTGCCTTTTCGGCGTCATACCACCACACGTCCGGGAAAGCGGAAACGCCGTATTTGGGCAACGGGTCGGGACGGCTGAAGCGATCCCAGCGCGCATAGCGCTGGAAGCCGTAGTTGAATTGCGTCACGCAATAGAAATTCCAGAGCAGCACCCGGTCCATCGCCTTGCAGGCCGCGATCTGTTCCTTGCGGTCCTTGGCAAAGATGATGCGCTCGATCAGCGCGTCCACCGCGGGGTTCTTGATCCCGCCCATATTGCGCGAGCCGGGCTTGTCGGCTGCTTGCGAGCCAAACCATTCGCGCTGCTCGTTGCCGGGCGACAGCGATTGCGGCCAGACCACGGTCGTCATGTCGAAGTCGAAATCCCGGGTGCGGTTCTGGAACTGCACATCGTCGACCCGGCGAATGTTCACGGTGACGCCGAGCCGCTCCAGCGACGGCTTGTAGAACAGCGCTATTCGCTCATTGCCTTCGTCGGGAGATAGAATCTCGACGGTGACAGGCTGTCCGGCAGGATCGACCAGCTTGCGGTCGCGGACCTCGAAGCCGGCCTCCTTCAACCACCGCGTCGCCTCGCGCAAATTGTTGCGCACATTTTCGGGGCTGCCGTTGACGGGATCCTTGTAGGGCGTCGTGAAAACCTCGGCAGGCACCTTGTCGCGCAGCGGCTCCAGCATTTGCAGTTCGAGGCCCTCGGGAAGTCCGGTGGCCATGAAATCGGGGATGCCATCGAAATAGCTGCTGTCGCGATGATATTCGCCGGTCGACAGCACCCGGTTCATCTCCTCGAAATCGAACGCAGCGTTGAAGGCGCGGCGCAACCGGACATCCTTGAACAGCGGCCGGCGCAGGTTGAAGGCCCAGCCCTGCATCCGTCCCGAACTCAGCACCGGGAATTTCTCCTTGATCACCCGCTTGTCGTGCACCGCCGGGAAATCGTACGCCACCGACCATTCCTTGGCGCTGCGCTCGGCGTACCAGTCGAACTGGTCGGCCCGAAAAGCCTGGCGGCCGACGACGTCGTCGCGGAAGAATTCGTAGCGGAGTTCATCGAAATTGTGCTGGCCGACGCTCGACGGCAGGTCCTTGCCCCAGTGCTCCTTGACGCGCTCCAGCACCAGCGTCCGCCCGGCGACGAAATCCTTGATGCGGTATGGACCCGACCCCAGCGGCGGCTCCAGCGTCGTCGCCGTCACGTCGCGCTTGCGGCCCTGCGCGTCGGTGCCTTCCCACCAATGCTTCGGCAGCACGTTGAGCTGGCCGGTGATGAGCGGAAGCTCGCGGTTGCCAGGGCTGTCGAAGGTGAACTTGACGTCGTGGTCGCCGACCTTCTCGGCCTTGACAATATGCTGGTAGTAGAAGCTCGCCCGTGGACTGTTCTTCTTGAACACATCGAACGAAAAGATCACGTCTTCCGGGGTTATCGGCTTGCCGTCATGCCACCGCGCGATCGGACGCAGGCGATAGATCACGTAGGAAAAATCGTCGGGATACGTGACGAGTTCCGCCACCGTACCGTAATAGCTGTCCGGCTCGTCCGAGGCCGAGTCCATCAGCGATTCATAGATGCGCGAGACGCCGGCGGGGAACGACCCCTTCACCCCGGCAACCACAATGTTGAAGCTGTCATAGGTGCCGAGCTCGAACAGGCGCGCGACGCCACCCTTCGGCGCATCCGGATTGACGTAGTCGAAGCGCTTGAAGCCGGCGGGGTATTTGATGTCGCCAAAGGTGGAGACGCCGTGGCGCCATTTCAGTCCGTCCGGCGCGGATTGCGCATGCGCGGTCCCAATCGCGGAAAGACCTGTGTTGAGCCCCAGCGCCGGAGCCATCGCGGCGACCGCGCCGCCTTGCAGGAGATGTCGTCGGGTGATCGCCAATGCGGAATTCCTGTGCTGCGGGCCGAGGGCATGATCCTAATCGGAAAACCGGCGCCCGCTTTTCCGGATCATGCTCCAGTGAGGACCCAATATAAGGCAAGGGTTCGACAAATTACGTTGCTTTTTCCTCATGTTATCAGCCAACGCAACGCGCCGGTGCGGCGAAAGGTCCCGATAACAACAACGCGATCCAGGATACGCAAACTGCGTATCCGCGATACGCAAACGGCCAGGCAATGCCTGGCCGTCGTGTCGCCGAAGTCCGTGCAGGACTGTCGAAATGTTATTTCGCCGCCGTCGGCAGCGGCACCGGCTTGTCCGCCAGCGTGGCCAGATAAGCGATCACGTCGGCGCGCTCGCTGTCCTTGGTGATACCGGCAAAGCCCATCGCGGTGCCCGGAATAAAGCCCTTCGGATTGGCGAGGAACTTGTTGAGGTCGTCAAAGGTCCAGGTGCCGCCCTTGCCCTTCATCGCAGCAGAGAAATTGAAACCGCCGCGCCCCTCGCCCTTCTTCTCGTTGATGACACTGAACAGGTTCGGACCGACCCGGTTGGGGCCGCCCTTTTCGAAGGTGTGGCAGGCCGCGCACTTCTTGGCGGCGCCGAGACCCTTTTCAACCGAGGCGGTCTGCAGCAATTTTTCGATCGGCTCGGACGGCGCCGCGGCTTCCGTGGCCCCGCCTTTCGCCACTTCCTTCACAGCAATCTCGAAGCCCGGCTTTTCCGGCATATGGGGCGCGAAAATCGCGTTGGCGGCAAAGCTCGTCACCAGGACGAGAAGGCAGGTGGCGAGAACGGCGCCGATAATCTTGTTGAGTTCGAAGGAGTCCATAGCGGATCAGGCTCCAGGCCTTAAAGGATCGACTTAAAGGCCGGCAGAACGGCCGCGGTTTAGCCTCAGGAATCAGGCTTTCGCGCCGCACCCTCAGCAGGGTTGAGATATCGGTTTGCCCGGGCTCTGGCAACCCGTATAAACGCCCCGACTTTCCGCCAATCCCCATTATTTCCGGCCTGTTTTCGCTAGAACGTGACCTCGCGCCCGATGACCGAAACCCGCAACCTGGTGCTGATTCCCGCCCGCATGGCCGCCACAAGGCTGCCCGGCAAGCCGCTCTTGGACATCGGCGGGGTGCCGATGATCGTCCATGTGCTGCGGCGGGCGGAAGCCGCCAACATCGGCCGGGTCGCGGTCGCCACCGACACGGCGGAAATCGCCGCCGCGGTGACGGCCCATGGCGGCGAGGCGGTCATGACCCGCCCCGAACACCCCTCGGGCTCGGATCGGATTTACGAGGCGATGAAGGCGCTCGATCCCGATGGGAAAGCCGAGATCATCGTCAATCTGCAGGGCGATTTTCCGACCATTTCGCCAGAGAATATCCGCGACGTGCTGCCGCCCATGGCCGATCCGGCGGTCGATATCGCGACCCTGGCGGCCCAAATCCATACCGAGGAAGAGGACCTCGCGCCGAGTGTGGTCAAGGCGGTCGGCTCACCGATCGGCCCGCGGCGGTTGCGGGCGCTCTATTTTACGCGGGCCACGGCGCCCACAGGCGTCGGGCCGCGCTACCATCATATCGGCCTCTACGCCTACCGCCGCGCCGCGCTGGAGCGTTTCGTCGGGCTGCCGCCCTCGCCGCTCGAGCAGCAGGAGAAACTCGAGCAGCTCCGCGCGTTGGAAGCCGGCATGCGGATCGACGTCATGATCGTGGACACGGTCCCTCGGGGCGTCGATACCCCGGCCGACCTCGAAACTGCCCGCCAGATCCTGGCCAAAACCTGAACGGCTGATACAAGGCCCCCAGAAAGACGACATGACAAGCAAGCTGAAAATCGCGTTCCAGGGCGAACCTGGTGCCAACTCCCATATCGCTATCGTCGAGGCCTATCCGGACGCCGAGCCCTTGCCGTGCCCGACCTTCGAGGACGCGCTGGCCGCGATCTCCTCTGGCGAAGCGGATCTGGGGATGATCCCGATCGAGAATTCGGTCGCCGGCCGCGTCGCCGACATCCACCATCTGCTGCCGCATTCCGGGCTGTTCATCGTCGGCGAATGGTTCCTGCCGATCCACCACCAGCTGATGGCGCCGCGCGGCGCCAAGCTCGCCGACATCAAGACCGTCGAGAGCCACGTCCACGCGCTCGGCCAGTGCCGCCGCATCATCCGCAAGCTCGGCATCAAGCCGGTCGTTTCGGGCGACACCGCCGGAAGCGCGCGCATCGTCGCCGAACGCGGCGACAAGCATTGCGCCTCGATTGCGTCACGCCTCGCCGCCAATATCTATGGTCTCGACATTCTCGCCGAGGACGTCGAGGACGAGGCCCACAACACCACCCGCTTCGTGGTGCTGGCGCGCGAGGCCAAATGGGCCGAACAGGGATCGGGGCCGCTGGTCACGACTTTTGTTTTCCGGGTGCGCAACCTTCCCGCTGCGCTCTACAAGGCGCTCGGCGGCTTCGCCACCAACGGCGTCAACATGACCAAGCTGGAAAGCTACATGGTCGACGGCGAATTCTCCGCCACGCAATTCTACGCCGATGTCGACGGCCATCCCGAGGACCGGGGCCTGGCGTTCGCGCTGGAGGAGCTGAAATTCTTCTCGCGCGAATTCCGCATCGTCGGCGTCTACCCGGCGCAGCCGTTCCGCGCCACGTTCAGCGAGATGGTGGATTAATCTCAGTTGTCTTCCCGGCGAACGCCGGGACGACAGGCGTTACGCCGCGGCTTTTTTGCCTAGCCCGAACGCATCCGCCAGCAAACTATACGACTTCTTGCGCGCGTCGTGGTCGTAGACCGCCGTGATGATCATCAGTTCGTCCGGCTGGCTTGCCGTGATCATCGGCTGCAGCTTGGCCATCAGCGTTGCCGGGCTGCCGACGAACAGCCGCGAGCGGTTGCGGGTGATCGAGGCCCGCTCGGCGTCCGAATAGGGATAGGCCAGCGCCTCCTCGACATCAGGCAAGGGCAGATACTGGCCGCGGTCGCGGCGCAGGCGATTGAGATCCATCGAGGACGCCAGCTTTTCGGCCTCCGCGTCGGTTTCGGCGGCAACGGCTGCGATCGCCAAAATGCCGTGCGGCGCCGGGCGCCAGCCCGACGGCTTGAAGCGCGCGCGGTAATGCGTCATCGCCGCGATCGCGTCATAGGAGGCGAAGTGATGCGCGAACGCGAAGCCCATGCCGACCTGGGCGGCGAGTTCGGAACTGTAGTCGCTGGAGCCAAGCAGCCAGATCGGCGGCAGCGGCGAATCGTCCGGCATCGCCACCACATTGTTGTAGGGGTGCCCGGCCGGAAAATCGCGCGTCTCCCACAGAATGAGCTCCTGCAGCCGTTCCAGGAAATCGTCGCCCTCGCGCTTGTCGAGCCGGCTGCGCAACGCGTAAGCCGTGGCGCCGTCGGTGCCCGGCGCGCGGCCGAGACCGAGATCGATGCGGCCTGGGAACAGCGCCTCCAGCATCTTGAAGCGTTCGGCCACCACCAGCGGCGCGTGATTGGGCAGCATCACGCCGCCGGAGCCGACGCGGATGTTTTTCGTCACCGCCGCGATCTGTCCGATCATCAGATCGGGCGCGGGGCTCGCGACCGAGGCGAGGTTGTGATGCTCGGCGAGCCAGTACCTGACATAGCCAAGCCCATCGACATGGCGCGCCAGATCGATGCTGTTGCGCAAGGCCGCGGCGGGTTTGGTGCCGGTGGTGACGACGGAGAGGTCGAGGACTGAAAGCGGGATCATCGCGCTAGACTAGTGCGGCCGGTGGAAGCGACAAAGGCCCGGCCTGCGCAGATCAGGCCCGCGCTTCCGGGGACGGAGATCAGGACTCGACGCTCGCTGCGTGGGACGTGACGCCATATACTGGTTCGATATCGACATAGCCCACCGACCTCCTGAAGACTTGCCAGGAACCGAAAACGGATCAACTAGCTGTATTATATACAACTTTTGTTCTATTGGGCCGAAGGAGCATTCGGCCCACCAATCTATTATTACGGGCTAAAATTTCACTATTCATGTATTTAGTGGGCAAGTTCCCATCCCTGATGGGCTATTGAGACGGCCTCGTTTGGCCTATTTTAGCTGATGGCCGCTAGGCCTGATGCCCGTCCGCCTGTGGAGCCTGTGAGTGCCATGACCGAAGTTACGTCCGCCGCGTCCATTCACCGCGCGCTGCAATCGCCAAAAATCTCCTTTGAGTTCTTCCCGCCGAAGACCGAGGAGATGGAGCGCTCGCTCTGGGAAACCATCAACCGGCTGGCGCCGCTTGCCCCCAATTTCGTGTCGGTGACCTATGGCGCCGGCGGATCCACGCGGGAGCGCACCCATTCGACCATCGCCCGCATCCTGAAAGAGACCAGCTTGACGCCGGCCGCGCATCTGACCTGCGTCGGCGCGCCGAAGGGCGAGATCGACGACGTGGTCGCGCGCTATCACGAGATCGGCGTCCGCCACATCGTGGCGCTGCGCGGCGACCCCACCACCGGCATCGGCACTGCCTACAACGCGCATCCCGACGGCTATCAAAGTTCGCCCGACCTGATCGCCGGCATCAAGAAGCGTTATCCCGATTTTGAAATCTCGGTCTCGGCCTATCCGGAGAAGCATCCGGAGAGCCCGAACCTCGACGCTGACATCGACACGCTGCAGGCCAAGGTCGACGCCGGTGCGGCGCGCGCCATCACCCAGGTGTTCTTCGATAACGACCTTTATCTGCGCTACCTCGACCGCGTCCGCGCCCGCGGCATCAACATTCCGATCGTGCCCGGCATCATGCCGATGCACAATTTCAAGCAGGCCCGCAGCTTCGTGACCCGCGCCGGCACCACCGTGCCGTCCTGGCTCGCCGACAAGTTCGAAGGGCTCGACGACGACGCCGAGACGCGAAAGCTCGTGGCCGCAACTGTCGCGGCGGGCCAGGTGCAGAAATTGGCAAAACAGGGCGTCGACACCTTTCACTTCTACACCATGAACCGCGCGGACCTCGTGTTCGCGATCAGCCATTTGCTGGGCATCCGTCCCAATGGCGCACAGAAAGCTGCCTGATCCGATGACCGTACCTGTGTCCCCGAAGCGAACCGCCCTGCTCGCGGCTGCCCGCGAACGCATCCTGGTGCTCGATGGCGCCATGGGCACCATGATCCAGGGCCTGCAATATGACGAGGCGGCGTTCCGCGGCGAGCGTTTCAAGGATTTCCACCGTGACGTCCGCGGCAACAACGATCTCTTGATCCTGACGCAGCCGCAGGCGATCGAGGACATCCACGCCGATTATCTGCGCGCCGGCGCCGACATCGTCGCGACCAACACCTTCTCCTCGACCTCGATCGCGCAGGCCGACTACGACATGTCGGATCTCGCCTACGAACTCAACCGCGATGGCGCGCGGCTCTGCCGCAACGCCGCCGAGCGCGTCACCGCCGAGGACGGCAAGCCGCGTTTCGTCGCGGGCGCCTTGGGCCCGACCAACCGCACCGCCTCGATCTCGCCTGACGTTTCCAACCCCGGCTACCGCGCCGTCACCTTCGACGATCTGCGCAAGTCCTATGGCGAACAGATCAACGGTCTTCTGGACGGCGGCGCCGACCTGCTGCTGGTCGAAACCATTTTTGACACGCTGAACGCCAAGGCGGCGCTCTACGCCATCGCCGAAATCTGCGAAGAACGTAATATCGACGTGCCCGTGATGATCTCGGGCACCATCACCGACAAATCCGGCCGCCTCCTCTCCGGGCAATTGCCGGAAGCGTTCTGGAATTCGGTCAAGCATGCCAAGCCGGCCACGATCGGCTTCAACTGCGCGCTCGGCGCCGAGGATCTGCGCGCCCACATCGCCGACATCGGCCGCGTCGCGGACACGCTGGTGTGCGCCTATCCCAACGCCGGCCTGCCCAATGAATTCGGCCAGTATGACGAGAGCCCGGAGTTCATGGCGGGCCTGATCGGCGAGTTCGCAGCCGCGGGTCTCGTCAACATTGTCGGCGGCTGCTGCGGCACTACGCCCGCCCACATCGGGGCGATTGCGGCGGCCGTCGCCCCGCACAAACCCCGCATCATTCCAGTGATCGAGCCGCGCTTGCGGCTCTCCGGCCTGGAGCCGTTCGAGCTCACACCCGCGATCCCGTTTGTGAACGTCGGCGAGCGCACCAACGTCACGGGCTCGGCGAAATTCCGCAAACTGATCACCGCCGGCGATTACACCGCGGCCTTGCAGGTCGCGCGCGACCAGGTCGAGAACGGCGCCCAGATCATCGACGTCAACATGGACGAGGGCTTGCTGGATTCCGAAGCCGCGATGGTGACGTTCCTCAACCTCGTCGCCGCCGAGCCCGATATCGCCCGCGTCCCCGTCATGGTGGACTCCTCGAAATTCAGCGTGATCGAAGCCGGCCTGAAATGCGTTCAGGGCAAGCCGGTGGTGAACTCGATCTCGATGAAGGAGGGCGTGGAGAAATTCATCCACGAGGCCCGCATCGCGCAGCGCCATGGCGCCGCCGTGGTCGTGATGGCGTTCGACGAGGTCGGACAGGCAGACACTTTCGCGCGCAAGACCGAGATCTGCAAACGCGCCTATGACATCCTGGTCGACCAGCTCGGCTTTCCGCCCGAAGACATCATCTTCGACCCGAACATTTTTGCGATCGCAACCGGGCTGGAAGAACACAATAATTACGGCGTCGACTTCATCGAGGCGACGCGCTGGATCCGCCAGAACCTGCCGCATGCCCATATTTCCGGCGGCGTGTCGAACCTGTCGTTCTCGTTCCGCGGCAACGAGCCGGTGCGCGAAGCAATGCATTCGGTGTTCCTGTATCACGCCATCAAGGCCGGCATGGACATGGGCATCGTCAATGCCGGGCAGATGATCGTCTATGACGACATCGACCCCGAGCTGCGCCAGGTCTGCGAAGACGTCATCCTCAACCGCGATCCTGGTTCGTCCGAAAAACTGCTGGCGCTGGCGGAGAAATTCCGCGGCAAGGAGAAGCAGACCAAGGAGCAGGATCTGGCCTGGCGCGAATGGCCGGTCGAGAAGCGGCTTTCCCACGCGCTGGTGCACGGCATTACCGAATATATCGAGGCCGATACCGAAGCGGTGCGGCTGACCGTCGAGCGGCCGCTCAACGTGATCGAAGGCCCGCTGATGGACGGCATGAACATCGTCGGCGACCTCTTCGGCGACGGCAAGATGTTCCTGCCGCAGGTGGTGAAGTCCGCCCGCGTGATGAAGCAGGCGGTGGCCTATCTGATGCCGTTCATGGAAGAAGAGAAGGCCCGCAACCTCGCCAATGGCGTCACCAGCAACGGCGGCCGCAACGCCGCCGGCAAGATCGTGCTCGCGACCGTCAAGGGGGACGTCCACGACATCGGCAAGAACATCGTCGGCATCGTGCTGCAATGTAACAATTTCGAGGTGATCGACCTCGGCGTCATGGTGCCGGCCGCCAAGATCATCGAGACCGCCAAGGCCGAGGGCGCCGACATCATCGGGCTGTCCGGCCTGATCACGCCGTCGCTGGACGAGATGAGTTTTCTCGCCGGCGAGATGCAGCGGCAGGGCATGAACATGCCGCTGCTGATCGGCGGCGCCACCACCAGCCGCGTCCACACCGCCGTCAAGATCGACCCGAACTACAAGGGCGGCCCGGTGGTGCATGTCAACGACGCCAGCCGCGCTGTCGGCGTGGCCTCCTCGCTGCTGTCGCCGGACCGCCGCGAGGCCTATGCCGCCGACATCAGGACCGAATACGCGAAAATCTCCGCGGCGCATTTCCGCGCCCAGGCCGACAAGAAGCGGCTGAAGCTGGCCGATGCGCGCGCCAACGCGATGACTATCGATTTCGCCAAGACGCCGCCGACGAAGCCCGCATTCTTCGGCATCAAGAGTTTCGACGCCTACGATCTGGCGGAGCTGGCCGAATACATCGACTGGACGCCGTTCTTCCAGACCTGGGAGTTGACCGGGCGGTTCCCGGCCATTCTCGACGATCCCAAGATCGGCGAAGTGGCCCGCTCGCTCTATGACGATGCGCGCAAGATGCTGGACCTGATCATCAAGGAGAAATGGTTCACGGCGCGCGCCACCATCGGCTTCTGGCCGGCCAACGCTGTCGGCGACGACATCAAGGTGTACGCGGACGATGCCCGCAAGACCGAGATCGCGACCTTCCACACGCTGCGCCAGCAGCTGGAGAAGCGCGAAGGCCGCTTCAATTCGGCGCTGTCGGATTTCATCGCGCCAGTTGCTTCCGGCGTGCCCGACTATATCGGCGCCTTCGTGGTCACCGCGGGGATCGGCGAGGACGTCGTTGCCGACCGCTTCAAGAACGCCAATGACGACTACTCCTCGATCCTGTGCAAGGCGTTGGCCGATCGTCTCGCCGAAGCCTTTGCCGAACGGATGCACGCGCGCGTCCGCCGGGAATTCTGGGGCTACGCGCCGGACGAGGCGCTGGCGCCGGATCAGCTGATCCTCGAACAATATGCCGGCATCCGTCCCGCGCCCGGTTATCCCGCGCAGCCCGATCATACCGAGAAGGCGACGCTGTTCCGGCTGCTGGACGCCGAGAACACGGCAGGCGTGAAGCTCACCGAGAGTTATGCGATGTGGCCGGGTTCGTCGGTGTCCGGGCTCTATTTCAGCCATGCCGAGAGTTTCTATTTCGGCGTCGGCAAGATCGAGCGCGACCAGGTCGAGGACTACGCTGCGCGCAAGGGCATGAGCGTCGCCGAGACCGAGCGCTGGCTGGCGCCGGTGCTGAATTATATCCCGTCGCAGGATCAACCGGCGGCACCGGCGCCTGCGCTGATCGCGGCGGTCCCGGCGAACGATGTCGCCTCGCATCCGCCCGGCTGCACCTGCGCGGTGCATCTGGCGTATCGCAAGAAGGCGGTCGGGGCGTAAGGCTTCCCGGCACATACCGCTGTCATCACCGGGCTTGACCCGGTGATCCATCTTCTGGAGACTCTTTCGAAGGTGATGGATGCCCGGATCAAGTCCGGGCATGACAGAGTGTGCCGAGGCCCCATGAAATTCTTTTCCTTCTGGCGATCGCTGGCGAGCTTTCGCGTTCGCATCGCGCTCAATCTGAAAAACCTGCCGGCGGAAGTCGTGTTCATCGATCTCGACGCCAACGCACAGCGCGGCGAAGACTATCGCCGCGTCAATCCGCAGATGGCGCTGCCGTCGCTGGTGCTGGATGACGGCACCGTGCTGTTCCAGTCGCTCGCGATCCTCGAATATCTCGAGGAGACCCACCCCGCCCCGCCGCTGCTGCCCTCCGATCCGCGCGGCCGTGCCCGGGTGCGCGGGCTCGCGCAAATGGTCGCCTGCGAAGGCCATCCGCTGCTCACGCCGCGGGTGCGGCGCTATCTCGATCACGAACTGAATTTGCGCGACACCCAGCAGGCCGCATGGCGGCGACACTGGACGGTCGAGACGCTGGCGGCGCTGGAAGGCCATCTTGCCGACCACAAGGACACGGGGCGCTTCTGCCACGGCGATGCGCCCGGCATGGCCGACATCTGCCTGGTCACCCACGTCACCGCCGCGGTCAATCAGCAGATCGATCTCGCGCCCTATCCGGCCGTGAAGCGCATCTTCGAGACCGCGATGGCGCTGCCGGAATTCGCAAGCGCGCATCCGTCGATGCAGCCCGATACACCGGAAGCGATGCGGAAGAAGAAGGGGTGAGCGGGCACACTGTCTCATCACCACCACTCGTCGTCCCGGCGAACGCCGGGACCCATACGCCGCGGCGGCTGTTGTTTGCAGAAGGTCTCTAACGCCAACGCTCTAATCGATGGGCCGCGGCGTATGGGTCCCCCGATGCGCAATTGCGCATCTGAGCTCAAGGCCGGGACGACAGCATTGTTGTTGCTGCACTGAACGCACCTTCGCATTCTCGCGACGCATTGCGCCCGAGCTTTGCCAGAAACTTCCTTGCCCTCCAATGAGAGGGCGCAGGGAAGACCGGGTGCGCGCTGCACCCGCGGTCTCGTGTGCGGTTAGCACAACAAATGCTGCACACGAGCATACAGGGCAGCGGAGAGCATCCGGCCTTCCCTGCGCAATGGCTTTACGGCTTATGCCGTGATCTCCCCGGAGACGAGTTCTGGGTTGACTCCGTCGCTGTCGTTTCCGCTCACGCTTCTCCGACAGTTTGACGCCGGCAACGGGCGCCAGGACCACACGGTTTTGCCATACGCTTAATCCACGCCGTCGTCAGACGTGAGCAAGCGTCCACCGCA
>NZ_JAFCLZ010000027.1 GCF_018130165.1 Bradyrhizobium sp. JYMT SZCCT0180
GCGACAATTCAAACCGCTGATTTGCCCGACGAGGAAAGCGGAATTTTGCCCGTCGGGTTAATTTGTCGCAGCGCGAGCAATCCATCCGCCGTCATTCCCCGATGCGCAATTGCGCATCTGAGGGCGATGCGTAGCATCGAGCCCGGAATCCATCGTGCAACAGAGCATGCGGCCTGATGGATTCCGGGCTCGCGCTGCGCGCGCCCCGGAATGACGAGAGAGTCGGGCTTACCGCCCCCTTACGCCGCCACCACGCGCGGGGCGCGTTCGGCGGCGTCCGAGGGCTGGCACGGCTTGCGCAGCATCGTGACGTCGGAGAAGCCGACCGCCCGGAGCTGATCGCACATGATGCTGCGGGCGTCCGAATCCATCGAGGCGTCGGGGACTACGACCGCGCGGGCATGCGCGGTCAGTAGTTCCGCCGGCAGGTCGGAGGCCGAGCCGGCATCGAGCAACACATGGTCGTAGACCCGCAGCAGCGCGTCGATCGCCAGCGTCAGCCGCGGCGATTGCAGTTGGGATCGATCAAAACCCGGACGTCCGGCGCTGACGAGATGGACGCGCGACAGCCGGTCTTTGGTGATGATCTGCGCAAAAGTTGCTTCGCCCTGCATCAGTTCGGCGAGCCCGGGGGCTGCCGGATCGACCGAGACCGCCGTCATCGTCGGCGAAGACGCGGTCAGGTCGACCACCACGATCTTGGCCTGCCGCGCCATCAGGCGCGCCAGCGTCAAGGCGGTCAGCGTGATGCCTTCGCTCGACGCGGTGCCGAGAACGGTCACCTTGCGCGCGGCCTCCCCCGCCTGGCCGAGCCGGTCGGCCAGTTGCTCGATCTCGTCGATCCCTGCCGCGAGCTCGGCACGAGGTTCGCTGAAGGCAGGCTTTGAATCGTCCGTCACGGGATGATCAGGTTCCGGTCCGAAATCATCTTGCGGCTCGAAATACGGTGCAGTCGGAGGCGCGGAGACGCCAGCCGGTTCCGCGGCCGAAGTCACGGCAGCGGGCATGGCTGCGGCGGCCGCGCGCGGCGCGGTCATGCGCAGCAGCTCGCCGGTCACGATCGCGCCTGAGGTCAGCAGCAAGGTCGCCAGCGTCGCGATCAGCACGATCGGGAGCTTCTTCGGATAGGCCGGCGTATTGGAAACGGTGGCGCGCGAGATGATGCGGCCGTCAGCCGGCGCGGCCTCGATGTTTTCGCGGGCGGCCGCCTCGCGGTATTTCGCCAGATAGGATTCCAGGAGATCGCGCTGCGCCTTGGCTTCGCGCTCCAGCGCGCGCAGCTGAACGTCCTGGCCGTTGGACGCAGAGGCCTGCTTCTTGACCAGATCCAATTCGTTTCTCAGGCTATCGACCCGGCCGCTGGCGAGGCGCGCGTCATTCTCGAGCGAGCGCGAGATCTTGCTCGCCTCCTCGCGCAACTGACGATCGAGATCGCCGAGCTGCGCCTTCAATTCCTTGATGCGGGGGTGACCGTCGAGCAGCGTCGACGACTGTTCGGCGAGCTGCGCGCGCAGCGTCACCCGCTGTTCGGACAGCCGGCGGATCAATTCGGAATTGAGCACCTCGGAAGCCTCGATCGGCTTGCCGCTCTGAAGCATGTCCTTGATCATGCGCGCCTTGGACTCGGCGTCCGATTTCAGCGCGCGGGCGTTGTTGAGCTGGGTGTTGATCTCGCCCATCTGCTGGTTGGACAGCGAAGTGTTGTTGGTGCCGATGAACAGGCTCGACTTCGACCGGAAATCTTCCGCGCGCTGCTCGGCTTCCGCGACTTTCTTGCGCAGATCCTCGATACCGCCCGACAGCCAGCCGCTGGCGGATTTCGCCTGGTCCTGGCGCGCGCCCTGCTGCAACGCCAGATACCCTTCCGCGATCGAATTGGCGACGCGCGCGGCCAGCTCCGGATCGCGCGACTGGAATTCGATGACGATGACGCGCGACTTGTCCACCGCATACGCCGTAAAGCGCTCGTAATAGGCGTCCAGTACGCGCTCTTCCGGCGTCAGCGACAACGGATCGCGTCCTATGCCGAACAGCGCCAGCAGCGACTTCAGCGGCGAAAAGCCCTGCAGCACCGGATCGAATTCCGGGCGCTCGGCCAGTTTGTTCTTCTTGATGATTTCGCGCGCCAGATCGCGCGATAACAAGAGCTGCACCTGGCTCGTCACCGCCTCGGCGTCGACCGTGTTGCGCTCTTCATTGCGCTCGCCGTTCGGCCGCAGGAACACGTTCTCGCGGCCATCGACCAGGATGCGGGCTTCGGATTTGTAGCGCGGGGTGATCATGTTGACGGCGGCGATCGACAGCACCAGCGCCAGCACCGTCGGGACGATGATCCAGGCGCGCTTGTGGATCAGGGCCTGACCGAGCGCGTGGAGGTCGAGATCGCCGGATTCGGACGCGGCAACCTGTTTCGCAACGGCAGGCTTGGTGACGGCAGGCTTGGCGACGACGGGCTCTGTGGCGACGGTCTTGGTGACGGCCGGTGCGGGCTTTGGAAGCGCCCGCTCCAACACGGCCTTGATCCGGTCCGTACGCCAAAACTCAAAACGCATCGCACACTCCCGCGGACGCCACTTAAAATCGTGACGCGTTTTCGCTCGAAAACGCCACGACCCTACCTCGACCCCGGCGATTACACTCCATTAAGGTTGCTGCTGAGTTAATCCGCGCGAATTGCGGGCTGCAATGACTGCCCCGCAGGGCCGCGGTCATGTTTTGTTAACCATGAACGCCCTTAATCGGGCGGATAGCTTTTCAGGATTCTCCCCCATGCGAGGCGCGCTCGCCCCGATCCCATGTCTGGTTGCTGCGCTGGCGCTTGCGGGCTGCATGGGCCGGACCACGCCGGTTGCCGTGGCGCCCGCCCCGATGGCGGTCGCCTATGCCGAACCGGCGCCGCCGCGCTTTGACGCGGCCTATCATCTCGATACGGGCGACAAACTCCGCGTCGTGGTCTACGGCCAGGAAGGCCTCACCAACACCTATGCGATCGATGCCAGCGGCTCGATCACGATGCCGCTGATCGGTTCGGTCCCGGCGCGCGGCAGCACGCCCGCGGGGCTGGCCGCCGATATCGGCGCCAGGCTGCGCCGCGGTTTCATCCGCGAGCCCTCGGTCGCCGTCGAGGTCGAGGCCTATCGGCCCTTCTTCATCCTCGGCGAAGTGGCGGCGCCCGGACAATATCCTTATGTACCGAACATGACCGTTGAAAGCGCCGTTGCCATCGCTGGCGGCTTCTCGCCGCGGGCGCTGCGCGACCGGGTGACGGTCACGCACACCGACGGAGCCGGAACGGCGCGCTACGTGGTGCCGCCGGGAACGTCCATCAGCCCGGGCGATACGGTGCTCGTTGGCGAACGCTGGTTCTGATTATGCCTGTCGCCGACGGTCAGCCCCTTCGTATCCTGCACGCGACGCGCGCCCCGGTGGGCGGTATTTTTCGCCATATCCTGGATCTCGCCAACGGCCAGGCCGATAAGGGCCATCACGTCGGCATCATCGCCGACAGCCTCACCGGCGGCGAGCGCGCCGAGCAGGCGCTGGCGGAAATCGCCCCCCGCCTCAAGCTCGGCGTTCATCGCGTCGCCATCCACCGCGAACCGCGCCCCAGCGACACCCTGGCATGGGTGCGCTTCCTGCGCCTGGTCCGGAACCTGAAACCGGACGTGCTGCACGGCCATGGCGCCAAGGCCGGTGTGTTCATACGCGCCGGGATCGCCGCCAGGAATACGATCCGGGTCTATACGCCGCATGGCGGGTCGCTGCATTACCCACTGTCGACGTTCAAGGGCAACATCTACGCCCGCCTCGAGCGCGCGCTGATGGACTCGACAGACCTGTTCCTGTTCGAAAGCGCGTTTGCGCGCAACACCTATCAGCGCACCATCGGCACCCCGAAAGGGCTGGTGCGCTGCGTTTTCAACGGCGTCACCGCCAATGAGTTCGACCCGGTCGTCAAGGCCGCGGACGCCACCGACGTGCTCTATGTCGGCGAGTTCCGGCACATCAAGGGCGCCGACCTTTTGATCGACGCGGTGGCCCGGCTGCGTACCGACGGCCGGCCGGTGACGCTGACGCTCGCCGGCGACGGCGAGGAAAGCGCGAGCCTGAAGGCACAGGTGCAGCGGCTCGGCCTCGGCGAGGCCATCCGCTTCATCGGCCACGTCAAGGCGCGCTACGGCTTCTCCAAGGGCTCGCTGCTGGTGGTTCCCTCGCGCGGCGATTCCATGCCCTATGTCGTGATCGAGGCCGCGGCGGCGGGCATTCCGATGGTGGCTGCCAATGTCGGCGGTATTCCGGAGATTTTCGGCTCCCATACCGAGGCGTTGTTCGCCCCCAACATCGCAGCGGCGATGGCGGACGCGATCGAGGTTGCGCTGGAGAATCCGGCCGTGACGCTGGAGCGGGCCAAATCCCTGCGCGAGCGGATTTTCCAGCACTTCTCGCAGAAGGCGATGGTCGAGGGCGTATTGACCGGCTACCGCGACGCGTTTGCCAATCGTTAACCGTTCTTTACCTACGTAACTGTTTCTTCCGATTTGTCCCTTAAGCCGGATGGCAGGGAATTCCGCATCGGCAGGCGCATCCCTATGTGCCGGCCTAAGAACGGAATCAGAATCGGACTTGGAACAGTGGAACCGCTTAACGCTCGCTCGATGTTAGACGCCGCCGCAGCAACGGCCGCGGCGACCGCTACCGGTGAACGCCCGCCGATCGAACGGCGCCGCCGGTTGTCGCCGGCAGCCCTTGCCGTCACCAACCAGAAAGTCAGCCGCGCCTATTCGCCGATCGTGATCGCGGGCGCGGTGCGCCTGGTCGATTTCGTCATGCTCAGCCTGATCGGCCTTGCGCTCTATTTCGCCTATGTCGTGCGCCTCAAGGGTTTCCATTGGGAATATGTCGCGGCGATCGTCGGCATGACGGCGACCGCCGTGATCTGCTTCCAGGCCGCCGACATCTACGAAGTCCAGGTGTTCCGCGGCCAGCTGCGGCAGATGACGCGGATGATTTCGTCCTGGGCCTTCGTGTTCCTGCTGTTCATCGGCGCCTCCTTCCTGGTCAAGCTCGGCAGCGAGATCTCGCGGATCTGGCTCGCATCGTTCTTCTTCGTCGGCCTTGTGGCCCTGCTGATCGAACGCGCCTTCCTGCGCACGCTGGTGCGCAGCTGGGCGCGGCAGGGCCGGCTCGACCGCCGCACCATCGTGGTGGGCTCGGACCAGAACGGCGAACAGCTGGTCGAGGCGCTCAAGACCCAGCATGATTCCGATATCGATGTGCTCGGCGTGTTCGACGACCGCAACGACAGCCGCGCGCTGGAAACCTGTGCCGGCAGCCCGAAGCTCGGCAAGGTCGACGACATCGTCGAATTCGCCCGCCGCACCCGCGTCGACCTCGTGCTGTTCGCGCTGCCGATCTCGGCCGAGACGCGCATCCTGGAAATGCTGAAGAAGCTGTGGGTGCTGCCGGTCGACATCCGACTTTCGGCGCACACCAACAAGCTGCGCTTCCGTCCCCGCTCCTATTCCTATCTCGGCGAGGTGCCGACGCTCGACGTGTTCGAGGCGCCGATCACCGACTGGGACCTCGTGATGAAGTGGCTGTTCGACCACGTCGTCGGCTTCGTGATCCTGATGCTGGCGCTGCCCGTGATGGGACTGGTCGCGCTCGCCATCAAGCTGGACAGCCCGGGGCCGGTGATCTTCCGCCAGAAGCGGTTCGGCTTCAACAATGAGCGCATCGACGTCTTCAAGTTCCGCTCGATGTACCACCATCTTGCCGATCCCACCGCCTCCAAGGTCGTGACCAAAAACGATGCCCGCGTTACCCGCGTCGGCCGCTTCATTCGCAAGACCAGCCTCGATGAACTGCCGCAACTGTTCAACGTCGTGTTCAAGAGCAATCTGTCGCTGGTCGGCCCGCGCCCGCACGCCGTGCAGGGCAAATTGCAGAGCCGGCTGTTCGACGAGGCCGTCGACGGCTATTTCGCGCGCCACCGCGTCAAGCCCGGGATCACTGGCTGGGCGCAGATCAACGGCTGGCGCGGCGAAGTCGACACCGACGAGAAGATCCAGAAGCGCGTCGAGTTCGACCTCTATTACATCGAGAACTGGTCGGTGCTGTTCGACCTCTTCATTCTGCTCAGGACGCCGATAGCGCTGATGACGAAGAACGAGAACGCATACTAGAGTTTCTGAGGCTAACTGCTGTCATTGCGAGCGCAGCGAAGCAATCCATAGCGCGGCATAGCGGATAGATGGATTGCTTCGCTGCGCTCGCAATGACGAAAGCAGCAGTGGTTGCGTACTGTAGTGTCTAGTGTGTGCGTGAGTATCGAATGGCGTATGCGGCGACAGCCGAGGGATCCCTTCCATCGTTGACGGCCGCGCCGGGCGTGCTCGCGGTGCAGCGCGCGATGGTATGGCTGGTCGGCGCGTCCGGGGCCATCGTCTTCATCGAGCCCAGCCCTTATGAGATCGCAACGCTGCTGGCTTCGCTGGTGTTCTTTGCCACCGGCGGTCTGCGGATGCGGTTGGCGTTCATTCCGCTGCTGCTGGCGCTGTTCCTGCTCAACACCGGCTATACGATCAGCGCCATTGCCGTGATCGACCGGCCCAATGTCAGCATGTGGATCGCGACCTCCTGGTACATGGCCATCACCGTGATGCTGTTCGCGATGGTGGTGGCCGAAGACACCGCAGCACGGCTCGACATGCTCAGGCGCGGCCTCGTCGTCGGCGCGGTGATCGCGGCGAGCCTGGGTGTCGCCGGCTATTTCAACCTCGTCCCGGGCGGACGCGACCTCCTCACCCTGTACGATCGCGCCCGCGGCACCTTCAAGGACCCGAACGTGCTCGGCGCGTTCCTGATCCTGCCGGCGCTGTTTTGCCTGCAAAGCGTCGTCTCGGACAAGCTCGGAAAGTCGCTGCGCAACACCATAGCCTTCGGCATCATGTCGCTGGCGATCCTGCTGGCGTTTTCACGCGCGGCCTGGGGCGGGTTGATCCTGACCTCGATGTTCATGCTGGCGCTGATGGTGCTGACCAGCCGGTCGCAGGCGCAGCGCTCGCGTATCATCATGATCGCGCTTGTCGCTGCGATCCTCGCGGCAGCGCTGGTGGCGGTGCTGCTGTCGTTCGACTCGATCGCGCAGATGTTCAAGCAGCGCGCCAGTTTCGATCAAAGCTATGATACTGGCCGCTTCGGCCGGTTCGGGCGCTACGTCCTCGGCGCCAACATGGCGCTCGACCTGCCGTTCGGAATAGGTCCGCTGCAGTTCACCCGCTATTTTCCCGAGGACACCCACAATTCCTATCTGAACGCGTTCATGTCAGGCGGCTGGATCTCCGGCGTGTGTTATCCGGCGCTGGTGTTCGTCACGGCGCTGAACGGCTTTCGCTATATCTTCGTCCGCGCGCCCTGGCAGCGCGCCTATCTCGCCATCTTCGCCGCCTATCTCGGCACGGTCGGCGAGAGTTTCATCATCGACACCGACCATTGGCGGCATTTCTGGATGATGCTGGGGTTGATGTGGGGCATGTTCGTCGCCGCCGAGCACTACAAGGCCCGCGCCGGCCAGACCTTCAACGGCGCGGCCGTCCCAGCTTCTTAGGCGCCTTCGCCTTCGGCGCGTCGATCAATCCCTTCAGCGCCTCGGTCGCTTCCAGCACTGACTTGTAGCTCTCGCTCGCAAACCGCAGCAGCAATTGCAGCTCCGCTTCCGAATAGGTGCTCCATAGCTTGTGCATCGCCTGCTGCATCGGCACGTAGAAGCGTCCGATCTGCGCGATGCTATCAGGCACGGTCGCGATAAAGACCTTGCGCCGGTCGGTCTCGTCGCGCTCACGGCGCACCAAGCCGGCTTTCTCCAGCCGGTCGACCACGCCGGTGATGGCGCCCGTCGTCAGCCCCGTGACCTCGGCGAGACGGCCGGCGGTGACGCGGCCCTCCAGATTGAGAAAGTCCAGGCATTCGAGGTCGGAACCAGAAATTCCGGCCACGTTGGCAACGGTTTGCCCAAAGATCACGCCCTGCGCCGACGACCGCCGCATCGCCTCTTCCAGTTCCTGCAACAGCGCAGCCCGCGCCTTCGGCCTTGACACCGTCGATTTCATATCTTAGTCCACAACTATCTTAGCTACTAAGATAATTAGCAGCTGATATTTCCTACCACCCGACGGATGCATGGAGCAAGGCATGACCAAACGTCCCAAAGCCCTGATCATCGGCGGCGGCATCGCAGGTCCCGTGACGGGAATCTTCCTGAAGCAGGCCGGCATCGATGCCGAAGTGTTCGAGGCCTGGCCCTACGCGGCCGGGATCGGCGGCGGCCTGCAGATCGCGCCGAACGGCATGCACGTGCTGGCCGAGATCGGCCTCGCCTCCGACATGATCGCGCGCGGTTCGGTCGCCGAATCCTTCGATTTCTATTCGCAAGGAGGCGACCGCCTCGGCTCGCTCAACCGCAACATGAAAGAACGCTTCGGCCAGCCCGCGGTCAACATGTGCCGCGCCACGCTCAACGAATTGCTGGTCAACAAGGCCTGGTGCTCGAATGTCGAACTGCGGTTCGAGAAGCGGCTGGTTGGAATCGAGGATCGCGCCGACCAGCCGGTCGTGGCGCATTTTTCCGACGGCAGCTTTGCCGAGGGCGATTTTGTGATCGGCGCCGACGGCGTGCATTCGGCCGTCCGCGGCCACGTCATTCCCGACGGACCAAAGCCGTTCGACACCGGCCTGATCGGTTTCGGCGGTTTTGTCCCACGCGCCGTAATCGAGAATTCGACGATCGGCCAGCGCGTGGTGACGACGTTCGGCCAGAGTGGATTCTTCGGCTATGGCTTCTGCAGCTCAGATCCCGACGACGGCCTGATGTGGTGGAGCACGCAGCCCTCGCACGGCGTCAGCGCCGCGACCTACCGCGCCATGAGCCAGGACCAGCTGCGGCAGCATCTTCGGAAATTCCACGCCGGCTGGCACGATCCGATCCTGCAAATCATCGATGCGGCCGAGAATATCGTGGTGACGGACACGCTCGATGTCGCGACCCTGCCGACCTGGTCGCGCCAGCGGACGCTGCTCATTGGCGACGCCGCGCACGCCACCAGCCCGCATGCCGGCCAGGGCGCCTCACTGGCGCTGGAGGACGCGATGCGGCTTGGCCGCTTGATGCAGGCCAAACAGGAATTGTCCCTGACGTTCCAGAATTTCGAGGCCGAGCGCCGTCCGCGCGCGGAAAAGATCGTGGCGCTGGCGCGCCGCAACGGCAACAGCAAGCGCGAGTTCTCACCGACCGGCGCCTGGATCCGAGACCGCATGCTGAAACTGCTGCTGCCGGTTACGTCCAGGGGCATGGACTGGATGTACAGATACGATCCCCGCGCGGCGTAGTGGCGATTTGTAGGGTGGGCAAAGGCGCACAGGCGCCGTGCCCACCGTCGCAACCGTGCTCTGCATGGTGGGCACGCTGCGCTTTGCCCACCCTACAAGACGCCGCTACCCCTCCACGCTGAACGTCAGCCCGGCATGATCTTCAAGCCGCTTGATCAGTCTGTGCTGCATTGCCGCCCCCGGCGTCCAGATGCCGGCGGGCACCTCAGGCGTATCGCGCAGCAGGCAGATCGCGCATTCGGTGATCATCTTCGCCGTCGAGCCATAGCCGGGATCGCGGTCGCCCTTCACGCCAGCCCGCGCCTGCTTGCCGTCGGGCGAGAGTGCGACGAACAGCAGATCGAAGAAACCGCTCTCCCGTATCTCTTTCGAGGGACCGTCGCCGGGCTTCAGCCCGCTTGCGCCGCCCATCCGCTCGGCATTGACGGCGGCGACGAGCTGTTTGGCGTTGGCTTCGCCTTGCTCTCCCGCACCGGTCAGGACCATCTCGTCATAGACGAAGTCCTTGCCGTACGGAAAGTTCATCAGCAAATTGGAACGGTGCACGTTGCGGGTGTTGATGGTCGCCATGGCGAAGGGCGCGGTCCACGAGCCCAGATCATCGTCGAACAGCGGCTTGTTGCCGCGCGGCTGCTTCGGACCTTCAAATCCCGGCGCCAGCAAGAATGGATCCTTCAACAGGGCGACCAGACTGAGGTCTTGCGCGGCAGCCGCGAACGTCGCCCAGGTGCTCGCGGCGGTACCACCGGACAACGTGCCGCTCATGTCGCGGATCCGGCCCTTGACGCGGTTGGCCGGTGCGCCAAAAATCTTTCTCGCTTCTTGCTGGACGGAGAACACGCCGAGTTCGAACGGCAGCGAATCGAAGCCGCAGGAAAATACAATGCGCGCGCCGGTCGACTTTGCGGCCGCCTCGTGCGCGTCGATCATCTGCCGCATCCAGAGCGGCTCGCCGCAGAGGTCGAAATAGTCGGTGCCGTCGGCGACGCAGGCTGCGACCAGTTCGGAGCCATAGCGCTGATACGGACCGACGGTCGAGATCATCGATCTGGTTTGGCCGACCATCGCCTTCAGCGAGGCGGGATCGTCGGCATCGGCAACGATCAGCGGGGTATCAGCCGGCGCGCCGATCGCGTC
The DNA here is from genome assembly GCF_018130165.1 of Bradyrhizobium sp. JYMT SZCCT0180. Taxonomy (GTDB): domain Bacteria; phylum Pseudomonadota; class Alphaproteobacteria; order Rhizobiales; family Xanthobacteraceae; genus Bradyrhizobium. The sequence goes on from NZ_JAFCLZ010000027.1 coordinate 10,525, forward strand.
GCGCACGGCAGCGAGCTTGTGCAGGCTGCGCCCGGCCATCGCCCATTTCAGATTACCGTCGCCCTTGTACTGCGCGGCGAGATATTCCGCGATGAGCTGGCCGGTAAAGCCGGAGGCGCCATAGACGACGATGTCGAATTTCGACGAAGACATTGCCTGATTTCCGGGAAGATGATGCTCGAGCTGGAGCTATTTCTCCACGGTGAACGTGAGGCCAGCGTTGTCGACCAGCCGCTTGATCAGCCTGTGCTGCATCGCCGCCCCCGGCGTCCAGATGCCGGCGGGCACATCAGACGTGTCGCGCAGCAGGCAGATCGCGCATTCCGAGATCATCTTCGAGGTCGAGCCATAGCCGGGATCGCGATCACCCTTGACCGCCGCACGGACCTGGCGGCCATCGGGAGCGATCGCCACATAAAGCAGGTCATAGAGGCCGTTCTCGCGCTCTTCCTTCGATGGCCCCTCGCCCGGCTTGGGCGCACCCGGGCCGGTCTTTTCGGTGTTTGCGGCCATCACGAGCTTGGCGTTGGCCTCGCCCCTCTCGCCGGCGCCCGTCAGCACCATTTCGTCGTAGACGAATTCCTGCCCGTACGGAAAGCCCATCAGCATGTTCGAGCGATGGACGTTGCGGGTGTTGATGAGCGCCATCATGAAGGGCGCGATCCAGGACTGCAGGTCTTCCTCATAGGACGGCTTGCTGCCCGGCGGCTGTTTCGGCCCCTTGAATCCGGGCGTCAGCGCGAACGGATCCTTGAGGATCGCAACGAGGCTGAGATCCTTGGCTACGGCTTCGAAGGTCGCCTTGGCACTCGCGGCAGTGCCGCCGGACAAGGTGCCGCGCATATCGCGCACGCGGCCCTTGACGCGCAAAGCCGGCGCGCCGAACACCCGCTTGGCTTCCTCCTGCACAAAGAAGGCACCGAGTTCAAACGGCACCGAGTCGAACCCGCACGAAAACACGATGCGCGCGCCGCTCGCCTTCGCCGCGGCTTCATGCTTGTCGATCATCTCGCGCATCCAAAGCGGCTCGCCGCAGAGATCGAAATAGTCGATACCTGCTTCCACACAGGCCGCGAGCAGCTCGTTGCCATAAAACTGATACGGGCCGACCGTCGAGATCACGGATTTCGTCTGCCCAACCATCGCCTTCAGCGAGGCAGCATCTGACGCGTCGGCCACGATCAGCGGCGTATCCGACGGCGCGCCGATCGCGTCGCGCACGGCAGCGAGCTTGTCCTTGCTGCGTCCGGCCATCGCCCATTTCAGGCTGCTGTCGCCCTTGTACTGCGCGGCGAGATATTCGGCGACGAGCTGGCCGGTGAAGCCGGTGGCACCGTAAACAACGATGTCGAATTTCGACGAAGACATGTTCGATTCCTTAAGACTCGTCATTGCGAGGAGCGAAGCGACGAAGCAATCCATACTTCCTATGTCGCTGTGGATTGCTTCGCTGCGCTCGCAATGACGGTTTCTACCTCATTTCGCAAGGTTATTTCTTCGCATACGAAACGCCCATGCCGGCGCGGACGTCGGCCTGGATGCCATAGGGCGCGATCGGATAGCGCAGGCCGTTTTTCGCCAGTTGCTTCATGCCGACAATGGCCTTGGCGAGATGGGCGGGCTGCAGCGCCATCAACATCTCTTCGTCGGGCACGCCGCCATAGCGACGTTCCGCGAAACACGGCAGCGACAGCGAGGGCTCGCCGGTCTTGAGCGCCCGCCCCCAGGAATCCGCGCAGGCGGTCTCGCCGACCACGCCCCATTCGAACTTCTTGTAGCCGGTATATTGCAGCCCGTTGATCAGGATGATCATCTGGCCCGGCGTCGCATAGACCAGACAGATATCAGGCGGATTGAGCCGTCCGCTGGTGAGCGGGCTCACCGCCATCGCCTGGTACTGGCCGTACGGCACGACGTCGAGCGCTTCCTGGCGCAGCCTCGCGTCCTCCTCGGTGCCGTGCCAGACGCCGACATAGTTTTTTCCTTCCAGGAATTTTTCGTCCTGCGGTGCGAGGCCAATCACCGCGCGGCATTGCGCGCCGACGAGGTCTTCGCCGGTGATGCCGACGGTCCAGCCGAGCCTTGAAGCCATGCTGACGATCTGGTCGGTGGTGTGGACCGCACTGGGGCGCCGGATCTTAGGGATTGCCGCCATCTCCTCGACGGTCGTGAACATCTTGATGCCGATCACGGTGGTCCGGAGCCGCAACAGGCTGATCAGGTCGGCGGCCATGCCGTTCAAATCGAACGCTTCCGGCGGCGTTTGCTGTTGCATGGCGTAAACTCCCAAATCGGCGCGGTGCGCATGTTGTTGTTGGCGTCAATTCTAGCCCGGTCGCCCGGCTGTTGCGACCTCTACTTCGGCGCTGGTCCCGGCAGCAAATCGTCGATCTTGCCGGTGGCCCGGTACGCAACCAGTCCCATCCATTCGCGCGCCGCGGTTTCGGTCCGTCCGAGACCATCAAGAATGGAGTTCGAGAACTTCGTGAAATCGCTGTGGCCGCCGACCCGCCAATCGACCGGATAGGCTTCGACCGTAAATCCTGCCTTGCGGAACAGGCCGACCGATCGCGGCATATGAAAGGCCGAGGTCACCAGCAGCCAGCGCTCGCCGTCCTTCGGCGCCACCAGCGCTTTCGAGAACTGGGCATTCTCCAGCGTATTGCGTGATGCCCGCTCCATGATCAGCCGCGATTTTGCGATGCCGAGGCTCTCGAAAATCGCGCCGGCGAAATCGGCCTCCCGCGCATCGTTCGAAATCAGATTGGCGCTGCCGCCGGTGAACAGAATGCGTGCATTCGGATAGCGGTGCGCCAACGCCGCCGCCGCGATGATACGGTCAGGTGCGCTGCGCACCACCGGCGTGCCATGCGCGGCCGATAGATCCGCCTCGATCGACGCGCCGAGGACGACGATTCCGTCCGGCGGCGCACCCGCTCCGGCCTCCCATCGCGGAAAGCGCTGCTCCAGCGGATAGAGCAACAGGTTTCCGAGCGGCGACAATCCGCAGATCACCAGCAATATCACCGCCGCCATCACGAGCTTGCGGCCAAGCGATGCAAATCGCGTCAGCAGCAGGATAGCGCCAACGAAACCGACGCCGATCAGGAAATTCGTCGGCATCAGCATGTAGCCGAGCGTCTTGGAGAGAACGAAGAACAAGGGGCGACTACCTTACAGACCGGCGTTTGTGGCAAGCACTGTCATACGCGGGCTTGACCCGCGTATCCATCTATCTTCACATAAACCTTGTCCGACAAATGATGGATTGCCGGGTCAAGCCCGGTTGCTTTTGCGAATATTTACCGGGGATTTTCGGGGTCCGCCACCCCCGGGGCTACGGACGGGGCTGGCAGGACAGGAGCCGCGACGACGTCGGCAATCGTCCACCGCGATCCACGACGCCGATCAGCTTGACAACTGTGAACCCAACACCAGTTCTATTTCGCGTTGAATATGCGTCGAGAAGCCAAAGAAGTCCAAATCCTGACTTGCCAGCCAATTTCGCGAATCCACCACGCCGAGCGATTTGTTTGGGCAAAGACTATTCAACCGCTTTGCGGTCATTCGAGAAAGACCGAGTGCGACGAAGCTGATCATCGTTCGATCCGACGCACCAACCTCCAAGTATAGCGAAAGCGCTGGTATGCTCGCCGCAAGATCGGCGAGGCCAACCCTTGAAAGAACGTCGGCTAGAAGCGCATTATAGCAGCCAAACGCTCTAACATAATTGAAGCGCAACTCCTTCTCGACCAAGTCGAGTGTTGCTCGGATATGTGTACTGATAGACGCGCTCTGAAATCGAGCACGATCATCGATTAGTTCTGGAATAGGGATTCCCTGCATCCATTTTAAAAGCATGACAGCAAAAAACCGATTCTGCTTTTCACTGTTCGCTTTCGGCAATATGGTCCGATGGAGAAGCTCGAGCACCTTTACGTAGGAATCAAAAGCCGAACCTTCACGCGGGTGGGCTGGGATGAAATTGCGAGCTACACTCTGGAGGCCAGAGGCCATCTCCGAAGCCAAGACGTCGTACAATTCCTGCTGGCGGTGTGCAGAAATCGTGGGTGACAATCGCAAGAGTTCACCCGTTAGAGATTCGCTTGTCAGCATTCGAAAGTGCATTTTCAAGTTGATGCCTCGATGTTGGGCTGGGAGCCGGATACGAGCGATCGAGTGTTGCGGCTATTCGTCCACTCTTATAATCACTGAGCAATCGAACAAAGGCCGTCTCTAACTCGCCCCTCGCGCTAATTGCGGCTGTGGAATCATCATCGATGACGGCATTAAGGTCGGAACTGCGAAGGTCAATTGCCTGCTGCATCGCTGGGACTATCGGCGAGAGGCGTGGACCAGAGAGCGGCTGCTCTTTCCATTCCCGATAGTTGAGCAGATAAATATTCCCCTGAAACTCCTTTCGTAGCCGACCCGCTCGTCCGGATAGATTCCAAAAGTCAATTGACTCAAGCGGCGTGCTTTTCTTTCGCTGTGGCGTGTGCATGAAGATGTTCTGCGCCGGCATATTCACACCGGCCAGCAGCGTACTTGTGCAGACGAGATATCGGAGTTGTCCTACAGAAAAGGCCTCTTCGATCGCGTTTCTTAGGACCGTTGGTATATTACCGTAGTGAAATCCAACTCCGTTCAAAACCGTCGCGGCCAGGACATATTTTGAGTGCACCGCCTCCTTCGCCAAATTTGACAGTTCTTGCAGCGAATCAGAAGCAGGTTGATGCTCATGGTCGGCTCCGCGCAATGTGCTGATTTGTAGAGCGATCTTTTCTGCGTCTGCCTGTCCGTCCGCATAGACGATCGACTGCTTCTCTGATCCGAATCGATGAGAGAGATGGACAAGGCAGTCGGTTCTCGATGCCAAGGTTTGCCCGAGTTGGGCTTTGCCAATCTCGTTGCGACTTGCGCCGTCTCTGGCATATAGAGCAACGTCGCCGCGCTTTACGCCAGTTACTTCCACCTCGATAAAGTTTTGGGAGACCGTGGCCTCATCGGTCGACTGTGGGCTGATATCTGATCGGCCGGTCATCCGCCCGAAGATGTCAAGGTTTGAGACTGTCGGGCTAGCAAACAGTAACTGCGTGTCGATCTTGCGAGCAACGAGTTCGTCAATCACGCCTTGAAGCAATATTCCTCTGTCGCCGTCCTGCACGGAGTGCGCCTCGTCAATGACGAGGAAATGGACTTTCCGATTTGGGTCGTTATTCAAAAGGATTTGGAGGCGCTCCTGAGTGAAGACGAAGACGACCTTGGCGGGAAGCTGCTCGTCGGGCTCCGGAGGAACGGTTATGACCTCGACATCGTTCGCCCCTGCATCACCAAGCGCCAATTTCATATCGGCCTGCACTTGCGAGATCAAAGCTCGCGTTGGGACGACATAACAAGCGCAGAATCCTGGACGAGAAGCGTATGCATTCGAAATGAATGCTTGCAGAATAAAGGACTTCCCAGTCGATGTCGGTGCGGAAATAGCAATCGACGCTCCACCGCTAAGGTTGTCCCAGAGCTTCTTCTGAAAGTCGGTCAGCAGAAGCGACTGTCGGGCTATCAAAACCTCATTCCCGCGACGCCTAACGAGCTCCTCCTGAGCGATTGCCCAAGGAGTTGAAACCAGAGCCTGATCAATGGAGGCATTTGTCAATACGCTTGGGAAATTGCCTAGTCGAACGAGAACTGCACGAACCGCAGCGTCTAATCCATCAATACTGCCGGCGAACAATTCGTGGACATAGGTCGCTAGGCGATACGCGGTCAGCCGATGAGCACTTTGTGACGAACAAGCAAGGATCGCGGCAGCCTCGACGTACCGAATCGCATTATCGGTATCGATAGAACTGCTGGGCCCAGAAGGTTCGACGCCAGCGGATCTTGCTATCCAGAGCCGCTCCAGTGCCTCCATTGCTACAGGCAGTCGCGGGCTAGACCACACGCGTTCGATCAGTGCGTCGATCATTTCTTTTTCGCCCATCCTATCCGAAGCTGCCATTCGTCTCGCAGCTTTGCTACAGATTCCACCGGGAGAAAGAAGACCTCCAGTCTGTGATGGCTCACTTTCTTTGACGCTAGCAACGACTGCAGAGAATCCGATGCTTTCTTCAGCTCCGCTTCCAACTGCTTAACAAAGAATGACTCGATCTCGTCAGGCTTGACTCCAGCAAGCTTACTGAATGCAGCGAAGTCAAAGCCAATCAAGCAAGTCGATGCGTAGAGCTTCTGATCGTAGCTCTCACTCAACGGGTCCAGATACTCAACAATTTTGGCCTGAGCCTGAGCCGTCAATCCGGTTGTGTTGATAAAACGTCGCACTAATCTAATATCTTCTTTCAGTTTGGAATGCTCCAGCGCCGAGGAGATGGAAGTCACCGCATCGCTCAAAGCGCTCCCGATCGTTTTGTGTATCTTTGCCTCACCCCAGAAGAAAATCAGCTTGTTTGATTGAGCGTCGAACTTGACGTGGATTCCATCAGAACTATGAACCGGCATCGATGAGGTGGTCTTCATCGACATTTTTGCCAGCAATTGCGGCGCTTCGAGAATCCACTCTGTCAAAAGGTACAGTAATAGTTCACCGCATTCCCCATTTCTGTTCGTTGATTCCTGCGCCTTGATAAATAGCTCGGCCGCGGTGTCGCGCAAACGAACGTAAGCGAGCAGCTTGTCCTGATCGCTAGCGGCTTGGACTTTCTGATGCACTGCTTCGATTTCGGAGCGACTTAGGGCAAAGTTGCAAATATAAATCGAAATATGCTCCAGCAACTCACCTAATCGAGGCATCGCGCCTTGAAATGGAAGATAGTGACCCCGGATTGTAATGTAGTCGTTGCCGCAGCTCTCAGGTTTGAGCGAGCGTATCAACTTCGCTAGCGACGAGAAATCGCCCTGCAGCGAAGATACTATATCTGCAGTGCTGATATTGTTGTTGTTAGACACAATCGACCCGTTAGCTCCTTATCAGTTGAGCTACTTGCCCCAAGTTTTACCGCTTACTCGCGGATCTTATGCAGACTAAGTAGGAGAAATCGACACGCGACCCATCACGTCTAACGACCGCAAAGCACTTGGTATTGAAATCTGCTCGCATCACCTCGAAATGGTGGACGCCATTCCCGATCTTCTCGTTCACATTAGGATGCCGCTCCAAGAGAGCACTCAAAAATAGCGCGTCGGACTCTGACACCCAATCATCGGGGCGGTACTTCGAAAGCATGCTTTTGCAAAACAGCAGAGCGTCCCCCTGCTTTGCGAACACCTCCGTGCCGACCGTAAGCGGCTTCGCTTTCCCCATATCGCCATCAATAGCAGGTTTATTTCGGTGGAGTATTAACGCTGCAACTGAAGCGTGCAAGCCCCCTAAGGCCTAGCCATCGCCGTGAGGCGGTGGTGTGTACGGCGGCGATCTTGTAGGAGGCCGGATAGTGCACTGCAGCGACCACCACGTTGTCCGGATCGTGCTTGCAGGATGCCGCGCAGCCGCACATTCCACAGCCCGAATTCCAGCTGCTTCTCGTCGGCGTAGTCGCGCACAAACGCCAAAGCACGGCACCTTCGTGTCCCAGTGCTCGACGCGCTTGCCGTGCGGCGCGGCGGCGCAGACGGCGAATATACTTGTCGGTTAAGACTGCGCTCGCTTCACTTGGTCCGTTCTCCCTCCCGGGGGGCACGGCTAGTGACATGCTTTGAAGCTATCATCCTGGGGCTGCGCCGAGGCTACGGAGCGCATGTGGTGCTACGCCGCGCGATTCCCTGCAACGGCACGCAGGGGCCGGGCGCGACGCTGAGCAAGCGAATTATCCCCAGCTTTGTCACTTGCGCTAAGCGATGCTATGAGGTCCGCGGACCGGGCACCTAGGTCAAGCCCGACAATGACAGAGTGGTGAACGAGCGTCAGACAAGAAAGCCCCCCATGACCCATCATCACCTGCATTCCAGCCCCAAAACCTGCCACTGGGGCTTTTTCGAAGCGAAATTGAAGCCGGTCCTGACCATTGCCAGCGGCGATGAGGTCACGGTCGATACCATCACCGGCGGACCCGACGTGGTGCCGGACCGCAGCAAATTTCATGTGCCGCCGGAGCTTGCCGACGTGCACGCCCAGAACGAACGGATGGTGCCGGGCCATATCCTGACCGGGCCGATCGCGGTTGAAGGCGCCGCGCCCGGCGACGTGCTCGAGGTCGACATTCTCGACGTCCAGCTCCGGCAGGACTGGGGCTACAATCTGATCAAGCCGCTGTCAGGCACCCTGCCCGACGATTTCCACGAGACGCGGCTGCTGAACATTCCGCTCGACCGCGAACGGATGGTGGGCCGGATGCCGTGGGGGCTCGACCTGCCGTTAAAGCCGTTCTTCGGCGTGATGGGCGTGGCGCCGCCGCCGGCCTGGGGCCGCATCACCTCGCTGATCCCGCGCGCGATGGGCGGCAATCTGGACAACAAGGAGTTAGGGGCTGGCGCCAAGCTCTATCTGCCGGTGTTCGTGCCCGGCGCGCTGTTTTCCTGTGGCGACGGCCACGGCGTGCAAGGCGACGGCGAAGTCTGCGTCACCGCGATCGAGACCGCGCTGCAGGGGCGCTTCCGCCTGACGCTGCGCAAGGACATCAAACTGGATTATCCGCGCGCGGAAACGGCTGACCATTACATGACGATGGCGATGGACCCCGACCTCGACCAATGCGTGGTGCGCGCGCTGCGCGACATGATCGTGCTGCTCGGCGAGAAGCGCAATCTGTCGCGCGAGGACGCCTACACGCTGTGCAGCCTTGCGGCCGATCTGCGGGTGACGCAGACGGTCAACGGCTCCAAGGGCATCCACTGCATGATCGCAAAGAGTGTCGTGCACGACTGATAGCCGTAACGCGGTGCGCCGTCACAGCGGCGAAAGCAGCTCCAATGTGGAGCGAATCCTGACGCTGGTCTTTCCAACCAGCGCCGCGCCCTGCACTTCCGCGCGATCGGCGGCATAGCTGCCGCTGAAGCCGGTGGTGACCTCGCGCCCGCCAAACAGCGGCAGCACGCCGGCCGATTTGGTGTGCTGGTTGGTGGTCAGTTCGCCGCGCCATTTGCCGCGATCGGCGGTGTAGGAGCCCGTATAATAGAAATGCGAGTCGCCGCCGGCGATCTTGCCGTCGAGCAGCACGATGACGCCGCTGGCATGGCCATGCCCGCCCTCAATCATTTCGGTCAGGATTGAGTAGAGACCGTTGGTCATCGTCATCGCAGGATTGCCCCTCGTCGAAGCAGCATCGACCGTGCAGACCACCTGAGGCAATCGGGAAATGGGTGGAGGAACTGGATCGTTTCGCCGCGGCTGCGTGGCCGCCGTCAGGCCGGTAGCTGGTCGCGCAGCGCTGTCCAACATTAGAGCCTGTGTGGCGCCAGTCGAATTTTTCGACGCCGTTACAAGGAGATAGGCTGCGACCTTGGCGGCAATTGACTTATCCCCATGAAACTTAATAGAGTCTAAATAGATACTTTTCAGTACAGCGTTTAAAAGTTAGCGTTCTTGCATGGCTACAGAAAAAGCCGAAACCGACCGCATTCCCGTGACGTTGGCGATCTCGACCATCAGCTATCTCGAAAAACTGGTGAGACAGGGCACCCACGGCACTAGCGTTCCCGGCGTTGCGAAGACCCTGATCGAGGAAGGCATCCGGCTCGCCATCAAGGATGGGCTGCTGTCGATCCGCGACAATGGCAGGCCTTGATGGCACGCCAGCGGAAAATTCGCTGACGGGAGACAGGAACGCGGCGGTTCCTCAAAGAATTTGGGACCGCAAGCATGTTCGCAAACATACCGACCTGGACCACCGAGCGCGTCGAACTCCTCAAGCAACATTTCGAATCCGGCCTCTCCTGCCGCGAGATCGCCGCGCACATCGGCGTCAGCCGCAACGCCGTGATTGGCAAATTGACACGGCTCGGCCTGACCCGCGGGCCGACCAACATCGAACAGCATTTGCAAGGGGCCACGAAGGAACGCAGCCCGAAATCCGTTCCCCGCACGCAGTACCGGATGCTGCAAGTGGTCTACCAGAACGGGCAACCGGCCCCCGACGCCCCGATCGCCAGCGAGCGGCCCTGCTCACTGCTCGAACTCAGCCATGAGCGCTGCCGCTGGCCGATCAGCACGCCCGGCGCGGAAGATTTCTGCTTTTGCGGCAACACACCGCTCAAGGGTATGCCCTATTGCGTCGGCCACACCCGCCTCGCCTACAAGCCCGGTTCGCGCCAGCGCGTGGCCCGTGCCTGACATTGTCTGAAGCACTCTCTGCTTAAAGCGCCGCAGTCACTGCGCGGGCAACAGCGCCTGCGCTCCCTTGTCCTTGATCAAGAGCACCAGGAATTTCGCCGGCTGGGTGCTGCTCGCGTTCCGGTCGACGACATGAATATCATCGGGGCCTTCATAGAAACTTTGTCCTGCTGTCAGTGTCACGGGTTGTCCACCCTTCAGCTGCATCACGACGGAGCCCTCCAGCACATAAACAAACGCATGTGCGTTGTGTCGGTGGACAGCACTCGACCCGCCGGGCGCATGCTCGACCATGATCATCAAAGCTTCCTTGCCGGGACTATCCGGAAGATCCTTGGACATGAGCGGCGTCACCTTGGGGGCCTGAGCTGCCGCCGTTCCGGTCATCAAGCACAGAAGAACCAGCGCAACGAGTTTGTTTGTCATAATCGCCTCTTTCGTTCATTGCCCAGGAGCTGATGCGGGATCAGGCCTTTGCGCGGCGAAGCCATTCGTCGAGACCGATGCGGCCGAGGCGCGCCTCGCCCAACGGCACCAGCGAGTGCTCGTCAACCCGACCGCCCCAGTATCGGGCCTCGGGATCGCTCACGACTTCGCGCGGGTCGCCAACCGCCTTCAGATAGCGAGCGATGATGTCATTGAGCGGCGCTCGTTCCGGTCCGGCGATCTCCACGATGCCGCTTCGCGGCGCCGCGAGTGCCAGATTGGCAACGATGGCAGCAACGTCGTCCGACGCGATGGGCTGGAACAGGATAGGCGGGAGCCTCACTGTGTTTCCGTCCACACTTGAATCCGCGATACCGCGAACGAATTCCAGGAACTGGGTCGCGCGAACGATGGTGTATGGAATGCCGGAGGCTTCGATCAGTTTCTCCTGGGCGACCTTGGCGCGGAAATAGCCATTGTCGGTCCGGTCGATCGCGACGATCGACAATGCGACATGATGCCGGACGTTCGCTGCGGCCTCGGCGGCGAGCAGGTTGCGGCCGGAGGTCTCGAAGAATTCGAGCACCGCCTTGTCGTCAAATGAGGGCGAATTGGCCAGGTCGATCACCACCTGTGTGCCCGCCATGACCTCCTTGAGTCCCTCACCGGTGACCGCGTTAACGCCGCTCTTGGGCGAGGCGGCGACGACTTCATGGCCGCCCTGGCGCAGAATGGCGACTGTCTTCGAGCCGATCAGGCCGGTGCCACCGATCACGACGATCTTCATGTTGATGCTCCCTTGTCGTATCAGCTTAGGTCCGCTTCGAACCCGCAGAATACTATCCCAAGGTACAGGTCGGACTACCAAGCTGAGCCAGCGAGACCCGGTAGACCGTACCGCCACGCGGCGTTTTCCGTCAGCGTGGCAGGCTTAGGTGAGCCAACAACTCTTGTTGAGTTCCGGCTCTGGTCGCTACTCAGATCGGCCCCTCAGGCCAGCTTCCAGCCGACCTCGTCCCGATAGCTCTGGTAGAAATCGAGCGTATACGCCTCCTCCGGCGTCTTGCGCACGCGCTCGTCGAGCTTGTGGGCGTCGTCGCCGACCAGGATGCGCCAGCGGTCGGCCTTGACGCCGTCGAGGATAATTTTCGCGGCGGCCGCCGCCGTGGTCGGCGCATCATCATGAAACGATCGCGCGCGGTCGAGCGCGAGTTGCTGGATGTCCTCATCCGACATGGCAGAGGTGTCGGTGCCCATCCCCTTGAGCCGTTCGCGGGTCACGCCGATTTCAACATCGGTCAGGCGCTCGGTCTCGCTGCCGCTCTGGATCTTGCGCGAGTTCGACACGATCGAGGTGCCGATGTGGCCGGGCATGACGACCGAGCACTTGATATGCGGCGCGTTGAGCCGCAGGTCCGTCATCAGCGCCTCGGAAAATCCCTTCACGGCGAACTTGGCGGCGGCGTAAGCGGTGTGCGACACGCCGGGGCCGACCGACGCCCAGAAGCCGTTGACGCTGGACGTGTTGATGATGTGGCCCTCGTCGGCCTTCAAAAGCAGCGGCATGAAAGTGCGGACCCCGAGATAGACGCCGCCCCAGCAGATGTTGAAGGTGCGCTCCCATTGCTCGCGCGTGTTGGTGAACAGGCTGCCGCCACCGCCGATGCCGGCATTGTTGAACAGCAAATGGATCTTGTCGGTCGCCTGCTGCTCGATCAGCTCATCGCGAAACCGCTTCAGCTGGTCCTCGATCGCGACGTCGGCGATATGCGTGGTGACGCGCAGGCCCTGCGGCAGCTTGGTTGCCTCACACAGTTGCTTGGTTTCAGCCATCGCCTCGGCGGAGACGTCGCACATCGCGACATTGCAGCCCTCGGCAACGAGCTGGCGCGCCAGCTCGCGGCCCATGCCCGTGCCGCCTCCGGTGATGACGGCGATCTTTCCGGCGAATTCCTTCATGGGGATCCTTTTTCTTTTTCACGACGCTTCGAAACGGTGCCGTCATGGCCGGGCTTGTCCCGGCCGTCCACGTCTTGCTTGATGTTAGACTGTAAAGACGTGGATGCCCGGCACAAGGCCGGGCATGACGACGCATTGAACACTTATCCTACTCCGCCGCCTCAACGCGCTGGCCGGCCGATGCCCCCAACCCCTCCAACGCCTTCTTGATCGCGGCCTGTTGCGTTACCGATGCTTCCGGCATCGGCGCGCGCGGATAGGTTTTTGGCAGTCCCTGCAGCGACTGCGCGTAGCGCGTGCAAGCCGGCAGATTGTCTGAGACTACAGCGTTCCACAGCGTCAGCAGCTTCTTGTGCAGGTCGAGCGCGCGGACGTGATCGCCGGCCTTGACCGCATCCCACAACTCGACCGAGGCATGCGGCGCGGCCGTGAGGATCGCGGCGATCGAGCCGTGCGCGCCGAGCGCGTAGGACGGATACATCAGCGCGTCGACCGCGCTGTAGATCAATTTGTCCGGCGCCATCATCATGAGATCGGCGAACAGTTTCAGATCGCCGGCGCTCTGCTTGACGCCGACCACCAGCGGCACCTCGTTCATGATCCGCGTCAGCAGCGCGGGCGACAGATACGACCATGGCACCACGTTGTAGATGATGATTGGCATGCCGGTCTCGTCGGCCATCCGGCGGAAATGATCGACCATCGCCTGATCGTCCGGCTTGAACAGATAATGCACCGGCGTCACCTGCAGCGCCGCGACATCCATGTCGCGCACCAGTTTGCCGCGCCGGATCGCATCGCGCGTGGAGTCGACGATGATGCCGGCAATCACGGGCGCGCGGCCCCTGGCGGCTTCCACCGTTGCCGCCACCAGGTCGCGATACTCTTCATGATCGAGCGTATGCCCCTCGCCGGTCGAACCGCCCGCCGCCATGCCATGGCTGCCGGCGCCGATCAGCCAGTCGACCTGCGGTGCGACCTGCTTGAAATCAATCTCGCCGTCCTTGCGAAACGGCGTTGTCATCGGCGGTATCACGCCTGTCGGGCGCATTTTCATCATCGACCCCTTGCGTTTCCGTTTCCCAAATCCGACCCCGCTCTTTGGCGGATATTCTCGATCGGCGGGTGAAGCCTAACCGCTGCCGGATGGGCAATCCAGTTGGGACATCGGTGGGCTGGGTCGTGGCGGCGTCATAACGGGCGAAGCCGCAGTTCCAGGTTCGAGCGGCGCAACATCTGAAGCTTTGCACGAATAAACCCCGACAGTTGATGCCGGGGCTATTCGCTCGCTCAACGGGCCGGCGGCTTCGGCGGACCAAAGGGGTTACGGGGCGGAAGGTGCGTGGGGCCGGTGCCCAGCCTGCCGCCGGTCACGATATCCAGCTGGTGTGTCGTCAGTTCGACCGGCTTGTCAGTCCTGCGTTCCATGGTGCTTCTCCTGCTGCTGTCCCGGTGCAACATTGCCTCGGTATGACCGGGACAATGACTGATCGGCGACGGCCGCGCTGTTCCCCAGGTGACAGCCGCGCCAGAACGGAAGTGGCCTTGGCCTTTCCTTTGGCCTTTCCAGATCGTCGTCACTTGCAAGGACTCACGGGCTTTCGCGTTTAACCATACGAAAACTCAGGGCGACGGCGGGAGTGCGCCTGTAGTATGTTTGCGCTTATTGGAATTATTAATTTTTGGTGCCTTATGAACGACGCGTATTTCAAGGAGCAGTCCCGGCGCGTCCGCGCGATTGCGGACATGGCCGATCCCTTCACGAAAAAACGTCTGCTGGCGCTGGCAGAAAGTTACGATGCGCGGATTGGACGGCCCTCGCGGGCAACGCGACAGCTGCCCTTCGTCGCGATCAACAATGAAAAGCCTGCCGATCAGCGCGACGACGGCGAGACCGCGCGCTGATTGTGGCAACTTCCGCATAGCGGTCGCCGCTCACATATTCCGCGACAAGGCATTACGCCTGTACGCGACAAGGGAGCGCAGGCGGAAACGGTTCGGCAAAATGGGCGTGACGGCGCGCGCGGTGCATGCCAGTATCGTCGAATAATCAAAGCGCGCGCACGTCGGACGAAGCGCCGCTGCCAGGGAGGGGACTGCGAAGCGTTCGCGTAAGCGGACGCGCTGCAAACGTCTGCGCAAGCGGACGCGCCGTCCGTTGGCTTAACGGTCCGTTGGCGCCGCATGGGACAACAGATTGTCCATCGTCTGCTGATTTCGTTCCCCGCTTTGCTCGGGGTTCTTTTCCTCTGTTTTTGTCTGTTGCAGGTGGTGCCGGCTGATCCTGCGATGATCATCGCCGGTCCCGACGCCAAGGCCGAGACCATCGCGGCGATCAGGCTCGAGCTTGGCCTCGACCGCTCGATCCCGGTGCAGTTCTTCGAATACATCATGCGGGTTCTGCGCGGCGATCTCGGCCGCTCGATCATCTCGAACCGGATGGTGAGCGAGGAACTTGCGATGACGATCGGTCCGACGGTCGAACTGATGCTCGGCGCGATGCTGATCGCGGTGCCGAGCGGGCTTGCGTTCGGAACGCTGGCCGCCGTCAATCGCGGCCGCCTCGCCGACCGCATCATCATGGCCTGCTCGGTGGCCGGCGTGTCGATGCCGGTGTTCTTCATCGGCCTGATCCTGATCCAGTATGTCGGCTTCAAATGGGCGCTGTTGCCGTTCACGGGCCGCACCGGGCCGATCTGGGACGGCGGATTGCCGAGCCTGATCCTGCCCGCGACCACGCTCGGCCTCGTGCTGATCGGACCGATCGCGCGGCTGACACGCACCGCCGTATTGGAAGTGCTCAGCGCAGATTTCGTGCGCACGGCGCGCGCCAAGGGGCTGCGCGAGACGGTCGTGATCGTCCATCACGCGCTGCGCAACGCCATGATCCCGGTCGTCACCCTGATAGGACTGCAGGCGGCCTTCCTGCTCGGCGGCGCAGTCGTCACCGAAACGATGTTTTCCTGGCCCGGCGTCGGGCGGCTTGCGGTCGGCGCCATCGTCTCCAGCGATTTCCCGACCGCGCAGGGCGCGATCATGATCCTCGCCATAGCCTTCCTGTCGATCAACCTGATCGTCGACGTGCTCTACGTCTATCTCGATCCCAGGGTGGCGCGCCGATGAGCGTTCAGGCCCTCGAACCCGTCTTTGTCGCCGAGCCCGAAACCGGCGCATTCGCCCGTGCCGGCGTGCTGCGGCGCCTCGCGCGCGACCGGGTCGCGGCCGGGGCGGCGTTGACGCTCACCACCATCGTTGCCGCGGCGGTTTTCGCGCCATGGATCGCGCCCTACGACCCCTACTTCACTGATCTCACCAAGGTCATGCAACCGCCGGGCGCCGAGCATTGGTTCGGCACTGACAATACCGGCCGCGACGTATTGAGCCGCGTCATCTTCGGCACCCGCGCCACGTTGATGCTCGGGCTGGTCGGCGTCATCATCGGCGGCCTGTTCGGCGGCGTGCTCGGCATTCTCGCCGCCTACTACAAGCGGCTCGACGGCTGGATCATGCGGCTGGTCGACGTCATGCTGGCATTCCCCGCCATCCTGATCGGGCTCGCGGTCGCCGCGATCTTCGGCGCCGGCCTCACCGCCGTTGTCATCGCGCTGGTGGTCGCCACCGTGCCCGACGTCGCGCGGGTGGCGCGCGGGGCGGCGGTCGGCGTCATGGGCCAGGAATTCATGGAAGCCGGCCGCGCGGTCGGCGTCACCGACGGCGCACTGATCTGGCGCTATCTGACGCTCAACTGCATCTCGACGATCTTCGTGTTCCTCACCTTGCGCTTCGGCCAGATCATCCTGATCGGCTCGGCGCTCGGCTTCCTCGGCATGGGCGCGCAACCCCCGACCGCCGAACTCGGCATGATGGCGGCCCAGGGGCGCGATTTCCTGTTCATGGCGCCGCACATCGCGACGATCCCGAGCTGCGCGATCTTCGTGATCGTGCTGGCCGCCAACCTTCTGGGCGACGCGTTCCGCGACGTCCTCGATCCGAGGCTGCAGACATGATCAGAACCGTTCTGGGTGTCGCATTGGCAATAGGCGTCGCGGGGGCCGCATCGGCCCAGACGCTAACATTGATGAAGGGCATCGACGCGCCGCATTACGACGCGCAGCGCACCACCTGGGGTCCGACGTCCGATATCGTCAACATGTTCCAGGATACGCTGGTGGCGCTCGACTGGGATGGCCGCACGCCGATCCCCTATCTCGCAAAATCCTGGACCATCAGCGAGGACGGCCGGACCTATATTTTCAAGCTGCGCGACGACGTCTCGTTCTGCAGCGGCAAGAAATTCACCGCCGAGGACGTCGTCTACAGCTTCAAGCGGCTGAAGGATCCCGCGATCAAGGGGCCGTACGCCTGGCGCGCCGGCAGCATCAAGGAGTTGCGCGCGCCTGATCCCTACACCGTCGAATACGAACTCGAGGAGCCCTACTCCGAGCTGCTGTTGCAGCTCACCATGTTCACCAACGTGATCCACAACAAGGAAAGCGTCGAGGCGCTGGGCAAGGACTACGGCATCAAGGGCGCCGACGGCACCGGGCCGTGGTGTTTCGATTCATGGCAGCCGCGCACCGAGATCGTGCTGAAGCGCCACGCCGCCTACAAATGGGGCCCGTCGATGTACCAGAACAAGGGCCCGGTGAAATTCGAGAAGCTGGTGGTCAAGATCGTGCCCGAGGAATCCAGCCGGGTTGCGGCGATGATGGCCGGCCAGTTCGACATCACCCACCAGTTTCCGCACCAGTTCATCACCCAGGCCAGGGCCGCCCCGATGCTCAACGTGAGCGAGGCGAAGCCGAATTTCCAGCTGCTTTATTTCGGTTTCAAGACCACCCGGCCGATGGTATCAGACAAGCGCGTGCGCGAGGCCATGAGCATCGCCATCAACCGCGCCGAGATCGCCAAGGGCATCCTGCTCGGCAACGCCACGGCGGCCTTCACCATCGTCGACAAGGATGCGCTCGACCACGATCCGAAGACGGCCGGAATCGTCAAGGAAGACCTCGAACGCGCCAGGAAGCTGCTCGACGACGCGGGCTGGAAAGTCGGCGCCGACGGCGTGCGCGAAAAGGACGGCACCAAGCTGGCGCCGAAAGTCTATTACACCGCGAACGCCAACTCGGCCAAGGTCGCCGACGCGATCCAGGGTTACTTGCGCAAGATCGGCGTCGACTGGCGGCTCAACCCGCAGGACTCGACCATCGCGGCGGCCAAGATGGCCGAGCAGGACTACGAAATCTGGTCAGTGACGGTGCCGTATCTGTCGGCCGGCGACCTCATGAACATCTACTTCGATTCACGCAACATCCCGACGCCCAACCGGATGAACTGGAAGGACGCCGAAACCGACGAGTGGCTGAAACTCGGCCGCTCCGCGCTGACCGAGCCCGATCGCGCCAAATACTACGCGATGGTGCAGCAGAAGGTCATGCAGGAGCATTTGTGGATTCCGGTCCTCAACATCAACATGGACCAGGTCGCCAACAAGAAGATCAAGGGCGCGCGGCCGCACATGATCTACCAGAACACGTTCTACAAGGGGTTGGACGCGTCGCTATAACAAACAGGAGCAAACGACGATGCGCGGATTGTTCACGACGGTTGCAGTGCTGCTCGGATTGGCGGGAGCCTCCCCGCTGGAGGCGCAGACCCTGAAGATGATGAAGTCGCTCGACGCGCCGCATTATGACGGCCAGCGCACGACGTGGTCGCCCTCCTCCGACATCGTCAACATGATTCAGGATACGCTGGTCGCGATGGACTGGGACGGCAAGACGGCGATCCCCTATCTGGCCAAGTCGTGGACCATCAGCGAGGATGGCAAGACCTACGTTTTCAAGCTGCGCGATGACGTGCAATTCTGCAGCGGCAAGAAATTCACTGCCGCCGACGTGATCTATTCCTTCAAGCGCCTGACCAGTACCGAGCTGAAGGCGCCGCTGGCCTGGCGCGCCGGCAACATCAAGGAGTTGCGCGCGCCCGATCCCTACACGGTCGAATACGAACTGAACGAGCCGTTCGCCGACCTGCTGCTCCAGCTCACGATGTTCACCACCGCGATCCACAACCAGGAGAGCGTCGAGGCGCTCGGCAAGGATTACGGCATCAAGGCGATCGACGGCACCGGTCCCTGGTGCTTCGAGAACTGGCAGCCGCGCACCGAGATCGTGCTCAAGCGCCACGACGCCTACAAATGGGGCCCGTCGATGTACCAGAACAAGGGCCCGGTGAAATTCGAAAAACTCAGCATCAAGATCGTGCCGGAGGACTCCAGCCGCGTCGCCGCGATGCTGGGCGGACAATTCGATGTCAGCCATCAGATCCCGCTGCAGTTCATCCAGCAGGTCAAGGCCGCCCCCACCCTCAACGTGCAGGAGGCGCAGCCGAACTTCCAGCTGATGTATTACGGCTACAAGACCACGCGGCCGATGGTAGCCGACAAGCGCGTGCGCGAGGCGATGAACATCGCGATCAACCGCGCAGATATCGTCAAGGGCATCATGCTCGGCAATGCCGAACCGGCCTACACCTTCATCGACGACAAGGCGCTCGACTTCGCCGCGTCCACCAAGGGCATCATCAAGGAGGATATCGAGCGCGCCAAGAAGCTGCTGGACGAAGCCGGCTGGAAGGTCGGCGCCGACGGCATCAGAGAAAAGGACGGTGTCAAGCTCGCGCCGAAGGTGCTGTTCACCCAGGTCTCCTATTTCGGCCGCGTCTCCGAGGCGATCCAGGGCTACATGCGCAAGATCGGCATCGACTGGAAGATCGTCGGCTTCGACTCCACGATCGCGCCGGCCGAGATGGCCAAGCAGGACTACGAATTGTGGACGGTGACATTCCCCTACATATCGGCAGGCGACCTCCTGAACTTCTACTTCGATTCGAAGAACATGCCGGCGCCGAACCGGATGAACTGGAACGATCCCAAGACCGACGAGTATCTGAAGATGGGCCGCGCGTCGCTGACCGAGGCCGATCGCACCAAATATTACTCGTTGGCCCAGCAGCGGGTCACCGAGGAACATCTGTGGATGCCCGTGATGAACATCGCGATGTACACGACGAGCCAAAAGAAGCTGAAGGGCGTGCGGCCGCACATGCTCTACCAGAACACGTTCTACAAGGGCCTGGATTACTCGTTCTGATGGAAAACCTGCTCGAGGTCCGCGGCCTGAAGACCCATTTTGCCACCGACCGCGGCCTGTTTCGCGCGGTCGACGGCATCAGCTTCAACGTACCGCGCGGCCGTACCGTCGGTTTGGTCGGCGAATCCGGCTGCGGCAAGAGCGTGACGTCGCTCTCGGTGATGGGCCTGGTGGCGAGCCCGGGCAAGGTCGAGGCCGACGCCGTTATGTTCGGCGACCGCGACGTGCTGAAACTGTCGGCCGACGAGCGCCGCCGGCTGCGCGGCGGCAAGATGTCGATGATCTTCCAGGAGCCGATGACCTCGCTGAACCCGGTCCACACCATCGGTCAGCAGATCGTCGAAGCTATACTCGCCCATACTCAGCTGTCGCCGCAGGCCGCGAAAGCGCGCGCCATCGAAATGCTGGAGCTGGTGCGGATTCCGTCAGCGAAGCAGCGCATCGACGACTTTCCGCATAATTTGTCAGGCGGCATGCGCCAGCGCGTCATGATCGCGATGGCGCTGTCCTGCGAGCCGGCGCTGTTGATTGCCGACGAGCCGACCACCGCGCTCGACGTCACCATCCAGGCCCAGATCCTCGATCTGCTCGGCGAATTGCAGCGCCGGCTCGGCATGGCGATCCTGATCATCACCCACGATCTCGGCGTGATTGCCGAGGTCGCCGACCAGGTGCTGGTGATGTACGCCGGACAGATCGTCGAAAGCGCTGACGTCGCCGATCTGTTTGCCGATCCGCAGCATCCCTACACGATCGGTCTGCTCGGCTCGATCCCGCGCCTCGACGTCGACCGTATCAGGCTCGCTACCATCGAAGGCACGGTGCCGAGCCCCAACAACCAGCCAAAGGGCTGCCGCTTCGGGCCGCGCTGCCCGTTCGCCGACCGGCGCTGCCGCGAGGCGCCGCCGCCGCTGCGCGAACTCGCGCCGGGTCATCTGGTCGCCTGCTGGAAGGCCCCGGTCGAGGTGGCGTCATGAGCGCGGTCCCGGTGCTACAGGTCGATGGCCTCGTAAAACATTTTCAGCTCAGCCGCGGCATCATCCTGCGCCGACAAGTGGGCCTGGTGCGCGCCGTCGAGGACGTCAGCTTCGAGATCGGCCGCGGCGAGACGCTGGCGCTGGTCGGCGAGTCCGGCTGCGGCAAGTCGACGACCGGACGCCTGGTGCTACGCTTGATGGACCCGACGGCCGGCTCGGTCCGCTTCAAGGGCGAGGAAATCGCTGACCTCGGCAAGGATGAACTGCGGCGGCTGCGGCGGCACATGCAGATCATCTTCCAGGACCCCTACGCCTCGCTCAATCCGCGCATGACCGTTGGCGAGATTCTGGCCGAACCGTTGCGGGTGCACGACATCGGCGATCCCGCCTCGCGCGAGACGCGGGTGAGCGAGCTCCTCGATATCGTCGGCCTGCTGCCCGAACATGCACGGCGCTATCCGCATCAATTCTCCGGCGGGCAACGCCAGCGCATCGGCATTGCGCGGGCGCTGGCCGTCAATCCCGATTTGATCATCTGCGACGAGCCGGTATCGGCGCTCGACGTCTCGATCCAGGCGCAGATCGTCAACCTGCTGCAGAATTTGCAGCAGCGTTTTGGTCTGTCCTATCTGTTCATCGCGCATGATCTGGCGGTCGTAAAACACATCAGCGATCGCGTCGCTGTGATGTATCTCGGCAAGCTGGTCGAGATCGCGGACAAGAAGACGATCTACGCAAAGCCGTTGCACCCCTATACCCACGCGCTGCTGTCGGCGATCCCGAAACCGGACCCGAGCCTGCGCACCAAGCGCGTGATGCTGCAAGGCGACGTGCCGAGCCCGTTCAACCCGCCGTCCGGCTGCCGCTTCCACACCCGCTGCCTGCACGCCCAGCCGCGCTGCTCGGCCGAGGAGCCGAAGCTGCGCGAGGCAGCGCCCGGCCATCGCGTCGCCTGTCATTTCTTCGAGACGATTCAGGCCCCGACCATTGTCGCACGCGCCGGTGCGGCGAACGGCAAGTTCGCCGAACGGCTGGCCGCCTTTGAAGCGGCCAAGCACGCGCGAACGCCGGCCTGACGGCAATCCGTGGCTGGCGGGTTCGGGATTCAGGCCAGGACGGGGCTTGCCTTGTCGTAATGCTTGATAAACACGAACGGGCTGGGCGTGGCTTTTCCCTTGCCGCCGCTGACATTGGCGAGTTCGCGATCAGACAGCGCGTCGGCCTGACGGTCCCGTTCGCATGCTTCAGCGCGATTGACGATGGTGCTCATGGTGACGGCTCCCTTTCGATCAAGGTCGGATTATTGCTGATGAAGGCGATTTAGCCGCCCGGCCGTCGCCGTCGCTGTGACATCAATCACAGTCACGAGCCTCTCACCGGGGTCAGGATGGTTGGCATCATCCAGCCACCGGAGCGCATCATGACCGCATTTCAAACACTGCCGAGCGTCGACCAACGGGCCGCCGCGACCAACGAACTTTGCGCGACCGAACTGGATGCGGTGATTGGCGGCACGTCCTGGTTTGAAGTCCTGAGCAATATTTTCAAAGCGCAGAACGAGACGCTCAAATCCATCGCCGGGAATATTCGGTAAGAAGTTGTTGCGGTGCGATTGACCGAACCGGAGCCAGCTACTGGTTGACAAGCCAACGAGAGCGGATCGTAATACTACCTAAGATCGATCAACGGCGAACGGCAGCGCTGGCGCAATGCCAAGCTCCCAAAGCGTCTTGCTTCCTAAACGTCTTGCTTCCTGAACGTGTTGGCTTCGAGGGCAGCGATCGCGGGACACCGCGGCGCTCAGCAATGGGGAGGATGGTCGTGATTGAATCTCTCATCGTCTGGCTGATCATCGGCGCGATCGCAGGCTGGCTGGCCGGGCAGATCGTCAAGGGCTATGGCCTCGGCCTGGTCGGCAACATCGTGGTCGGCATCGTCGGCGCCGTGATCGCCGGCTGGCTGTTGCCGATGATCGGGTTTGTCCTGGTCGGAGGCTATCTGGCCGCGATCGTCAACGCAGTCATTGGCGCGGTGATCCTCCTGATCATTGTCGGCTTCTTCAAGAAGTAGTCCGATCAAGAAGTAGTCCGTTCAAGAACCAGCTTCCGCCGTCCGCAGCGATGCGGCGCGATCTTTTGCGCCGCAGCAACGCTGTTGAAAGAGGCGGCCCCAGCACGGGGGGAGAGCTGAGGCCGCCTTTTGCCGAACGCGACGGGGCTAGTTCGCGTCCGGGCGTGCCCGACTAAGCTCCCCGGCAGTAGTTTGTTCCCCACAGACGGCGGTGGAAAAAATTTCGGGGGCATCGGCCGGGAACCAACGGCGACGTCGCGGGTTATGAGTTTCGTGGTGGGATGCCCATCATCATCTAGCGGCTGGGGCCGCTTTTCTGTGACCGAGGAGCTCGACGACGAATGGATGGTGCTGAGGTTCCAGTGAGTTTTGATGTTCCTGCGATCATCCGAAAATGGCCGTCGCTCCACAACGCCCGCCGCCTCGACAGCTCCGGCCCCTATATGGTGTTCGAGGGCACGCTCGATGAATGCATGAAGGAATTCATGGCCAAGCCTGAAACGACCCGGCACCTCTACGAGATTCTGACCGCGCCGCAGCCGCCAATGATCCCCGAGGTCCTGTCCGCCGAGCACGTCGCCGAGCTGGTGCGGCTGCGCGAGTTTCTTTAGCAGCGGCGGACTCACCGGCGTTGCCGGCAAGCTGACGTGGGCCTTAGCGGCCAGAAAATTCATTAACCAGCGAGCGCTATGGTTCGGGCAATCGCGGACGGCTCCCAAAGCCCCCACGAGACGTAAAAGCGTAGGGAAACCCACCGCCTCAACCCGGTGGGTTTTTCCGTCGGAAGGGCGTCGCCAATGTCACTATCATCCGCCAAGAATTATGCGCTGCGCGCCGAACGCTGCCAGGACGCCAAGGAAGCCGCCGACCTTCTGGCAAAGGCGATCCTGGAATTGGCGGCATCAATCGAAGCCACCGACGCAAAAGTGAAGAAGATGAACAAGTCCGGCTGAGATTCGGCCCTCCCACCCCCTGCTCGCCTTCCACAACCTCGGCGCAGGATATGCCCGCTTCGTGAATCCGTGCCCGTATCCGGGCGTGTCGGTTCCGCGCGAGTTCCCCGTTTACGTTAAAATCACATCATCGACCGAGCCGAACAGCCAGATGCTAATGATTCCTTAACGAGGGAATCATGATCAACGGACGCAAAAACGCCGTCGTGGGGCTGACCACGGTTTTCACTTTCATGATGGTCGAACTGGCCGTGGTCGTTTGCGCGGTCGCATTGGTGCTCGAATTGGTGTTCGACGTGGACGTTCCCCTGCTTGCTTTCAGCGACGAGTGAGGCGGAGGACGGCGGCGCTCATCAGCGGACCGGCAGCGAGAATAAGTCCAACACCGAAATCGGAAGTCATCGGCGCGTCAAGTCGACGCGAATGACCCGGACCGGACATGGGCAGTTTAGGCGATGCAGTCCAGACATTGCCAAGTCCGTGCATGCACAGATGTTACTTCCGTATTACGCCTCGGCCCGAGCAGCCTCATATTGAATAATCCGCTACTCGATCACCTTGTCCGCCATGAGCAGCACCGACTCCGGAATGGTCAATCCAAGCCCTTTGGCTGTGCGGAGGTTCACGACGAACAGAAATTTTGTGGGCTGCTCGACCGGTATCTCGGCTGGCTTCCCGCCTTTGAGAATACGGTCGACGTATCGGGCGGCTAAACTGAAAAAAAACCGGGACATCAGGGCCGTAACTCATCAGGCCGCCCTCCGTCACGTAGGTGTTCACCTGATAAATGGTCGGCAATCCGGATTTCAGGGCGATACCAGGAATGGCCGGACGCACCGGGTCCGCCAGAACATACACAGCGTCGCAGTTAGCGGACTTCATTTCCGCAAATGCCCTTTCAAGGTCGTCGGGATTTGGCGCGACAAAGCCCTCTGCGAAAATGGCCATTGAGGCGGCGGCCTGTTTGGCGACCTCCAACAGGCGCGGATGGGTTGGATTATTCGAGATCAAGACTCCGATCATTTTTACGTTCGGAAGAACCAAGCGAATTATGTCCAGCGTCTTCGTCGTGGCATCGCCGAACATGTTTGCCACGCCAGTGATGTTTCCGCCCGGCCGAGCAAAGCTCTCGACGAATCCGGAGCCAACAGGATCGCTCGCCGGGGACATCACAATCGGAATAGTCGACGTCGCCTTCTGTGCGGCCGCGACGGCTGGTGTGGCCTCTGCAACGATGACATCTGGCCTCAGGCCAACCACCTCTTTCAGGAGATCGGGTAGGATGGCGTAGGGCCGATCGACATTCAGGATTCCCAAGAGGTGTAATCGCTGATTCATAGGGTTCCGTGATTTGCACGGAGCGCATGATGGCGACGAGAAGATACGAGTTGAACGAGGCGCAGTGGGTAAAGATTTCACCACTGCTGCCGGGCAAGGGTGGCGATCCTGGCCGGACGGCCGCGGATAACCGTCTGTTCGTGAACGGATGTTTGTGGGTTCTGCGCTCAGGGGCGCATTGGTGCGACCTGCCGGAGCGGTACGGCAAGTGGAAATCGGTGCACCGGCGGTTCAGCCGCTAGTGCCATGCGGGCGTCTGGGAACGTGTGTTCACTGCCCTGACGGCGGACCGTGACAATCAGTATCTGATGATCGATAGCACCATCGTTCGTGCCCACCAGCAGGCAGCGAGCGGAAAAGGGGGGCCAAAGATCAGGCGTTGGGGCGCTCCCGAGGCGGACTGACGACGAAGATCCACATGCTGGCCGATGCGCTCGGTCGCCCGCTCCGCTTCGTCATTACGGCCGGCCAGACTGGCGACGTCACCCAGGCGCCTGCCTTACTTCACGGTCAGAACGGCGATGCCGTGCTCGCTGACAAAGCCTATGACAGCAACGCCATGCGCGCGATCATCGCTGATATGGGCGCAACAGCGGTCATCCCGTCCAACCGAACCCGCAGGATCATCATCCCGCACGACACCACGGCCTACAAACTGCGCAATCGCATCGAGCGCTGCTTCTGTCGCCTCAAGCACTTCCGGCGCTTGGCCACACGCTACGACAGACGATCTTCCCACTTTGCCGGCTTCGTCCACCTCGCCGCAGCAATCATTTGGGGGCAATGAATGTCGATCGGCCCTAGTGCCCATTCGCGGCGCGGATATCGAGGATAAGGTTCTTACCCTCTTCATAGCCCAGCTGCCGAAGCGCTTCCCTTAAGATCGGTACGGCTACTGTGGTTCTGCCAGAGCCGACGTAGGCCACGCGCCACTGCCGCGAACGATCCGCCTTCGCCGCTCCGGCCACTAAGAGACCAAGACAAGCCGTCAGCATTCGGCGGCGGGCGATCGATCGACGCATGAGCCTGCGCTCCACGTTGATGGATCAGACTAGCCCAGATACGCCAAAGCGAAATAAATTCTTGGTGCTACAAAATCATACCGCCCACGGAGGAGTTGGGAGCTCTCCGGTGGTTTCAGGTATGAAAAAGCTCCACGTTGGGGGCTTTTATTGGTCGGAGCGAGAGGATTTGAACCTCCGACCCCTAGTCTCCCAGACTAGTGCGCTAACCGGGCTGCGCCACGCTCCGATGCCGTTCCATTAGCTGCGATCGGCGCCCTGCGCAAGGCGCGCGATCCGATCCGCAAACGAACTGGAGTCGGCCCCGAAACGACCCACCGGTCTTCTGTTTTGACGCGTTTTCTTCACGCCCCGCATCAAGTGCGGGGCAGGCTTTCGCTCGAAAACGCTCTGGCGCCGGTTCCGGCCCTGCCCTCAGCCGTCCTTCAGCGCGGTGTCCAGCAATTGCCGGCAGGCCACCAGGTCCTGCAGCACGCGTTCGAGGCGTTCGCGGTCGGGGCCGCCTACCGGGCCGGGCACGGCAGCCGCCTTGCCCTTGCCAAACGGGGCGAGGAAACCATCCTCATCGGTATCGACGAAGCGGTAGTCGATTTCCGTGGCTTCTCCCTCGTAATCATCGTCATCGGATCCGGCGAGCGTACCTGCGCCCTCTTCCGGCTCCTGCAGGCTGAGGCCAATCGCCTCCTCGACCGCGCCGAACGAGACGGCGGAGTTCTGGTCGCTCAGACCCTGCACCGATTTGACGCCGTGTTCCTTGAGGATTCGCTGCACGCCGCGGATGGTGTAGCCCTCGCCGTACAGCAGGCGGCGGATGCCCTTGAGCAGATCAACGTCGTCGGGGCGGTAATAGCGCCGCCCGCCGCTTCGCTTCATCGGCTTGATCTGGGTGAATCGCGTTTCCCAAAATCGCAGCACGTGCTGGGGAATGTCGAGATCGTCCGCGACCTCGCTGATGGTACGGAACGCATCCGGCGCTTTGTCCAAATGCCAGCTCCTCTCAGCTCAAGAGAATGAAGAGAAACTCTAAACGCTTAACATGACTATCTTCACGCGCATTCTTGACGCGAACTGAACTTCGCCTCGCGCTGAAAACGCCTCAATCGTCCTTGGCGTCGCCGTTCGTCACCGCGTGACCATTGATGCGCTGCTTCAAAATAGCCGACGGCTTGAACACCATCACGCGTCGCGGAGAGATTGGTACTTCGGTGCCGGTCTTCGGGTTACGTCCGATCCGTTGACCCTTCTTGCGCACCATGAACGAGCCGAACGACGACAGCTTCACCGTCTCGCCCTTCTCAAGACAATCGGTGATCTCTTTCAAAACGAGTTCGACAAACGCAGACGACTCCGTTCGCGACAAGCCCACCTTCTGGTAGACCGCCTCGCACAAATCGACACGTGTGACTGTTTTTCCGGTCCCGGTCATCGCCTGCCCCGCACTCTCGGCGAACAATTTATTCTCTGAAATTATGAGGTTAGCACGCAATGGTCAACAGCGACCATCATGCACACGCATGGAACAACGCGACAAATTTGACCGAGTTATTTTGCGGGCCTACCAGCGAACGAGCGCGGAACCCCAGGTGAAGCCGCCACCCATCGCTTCCAGCAGCACCAGATCGCCCTTCTTGACGCGTCCATCCTTGACCGCGACGTTGAGCGCCAGCGGGATCGATGCCGCCGACGTATTGCCGTGCAGGTCGACGGTCAGAACCACCTTCTGCGGCGCAATATGCAGCTTGTGCGCTGAAGCATCGATGATTCGCTTGTTGGCCTGATGCGGGACGAACCAGTCGATCTGCTCGGCGGAAGCCCCGGTGGCGTTGAACGCATCGACGATCACATCGGTGATCATGCCGACCGCGTGCTTGAAGACTTCGCGGCCCTCCATGCGGAGGTGGCCGACGGTCTGGGTCGAAGACGGCCCGCCATCGACAAACAGCTTTGACTTGTGCCGTCCGTCGGAACGCAGATGCGTCGTCAATATACCACGGTCAGTCGGCTTGCCGGGCTGGTCCTGGGCCTCGAGCACGACGGCGCCGGCGCCGTCGCCGAACAGCACGCAGGTACCGCGGTCGCTCCAGTCGAGAATGCGCGAGAACGTCTCCGCGCCGATCACCAGCGCCCGCTTGTGCGAGCCGGAGCGCAGGAAATTGTCGGCGGTCGCCAGCGCAAAGACGAAGCCGGAGCAGACCGCCTGCAGGTCGAAGGCGACGCCATGATTGATGCCCAGCGCGTGCTGGACCGCGACCGCGGTCGCCGGAAAGGTGTTGTCCGGCGTCGAGGTCGCCAGCACGATCAGATCGATTTGCTGCGCGTCGATGCCGGCATGGTCGAGCGCGGCGCGCGCGGCGTTGATCGCCAAATGCGAAGTGAACTCGCCATCCGCGGCGATGTGGCGCTGCCGGATACCGGTGCGCTGCACGATCCACTCGTCCGAGGTATCGATCCGAGCAGCCAGTTCGGCATTGGTCAGGACCTTCCGCGGCAGATAGGAGCCGCAGCCTAGCACGACCGAACGTTTAGCAGTCACGAGACAGCCTCCTGCGCGGTTTGCGCTTGAGCCAGCGCACTGCCGTCGCGATTAAGCATCTGATTGATCTTGGTGAGGAGATCGCAGCGGACCATCTCATAGCCAACATCGACCGCGTAAGCAAAGCCTTCGGCGTTGGTTCCACCATGGCTTTTGACCACCACGCCCTTGAGGCCGAGCAGCACGCCGCCGTTGGATTTGTTGGGGTCGAGCTTGTGCCGCAGCGCCTTGAAGGCGTTGCGGGCGAACAAATAGCCGATCCGGGAGCGCCAGCTCGACGCCATGGCGCTTCGCAGGAACTCCGACATCTGGCGCGCGGTTCCCTCGGCGGCCTTCAGCGCGATGTTGCCGGAAAAGCCTTCGGTCACGATCACGTCCGCCGCACCGCTGCCGATGCCGTCGCCCTCGACGAAGCCGATATAATCGAGTTCAGGCAGGTTCATCGCGCGCAACTGCTCGGAGGCGGCGCGAATCTCCTCGCCGCCCTTCACTTCCTCGGTGCCGATATTGAGCAGGCCTACGGTCGGGCGCGGCTTGCCGAACAGCACGCTCGCCATCGCGCC
The DNA here is from genome assembly GCF_018130165.1 of Bradyrhizobium sp. JYMT SZCCT0180. Lineage (GTDB taxonomy): Bacteria > Pseudomonadota > Alphaproteobacteria > Rhizobiales > Xanthobacteraceae > Bradyrhizobium. The sequence continues at coordinate 39,784 of NZ_JAFCLZ010000027.1, forward strand.
GCCCATCACCGCCAGCGCCACGAGGTGATGATGGTCGCCGCCGATGCTGGCGCCGAGGTCGAGCACGACGGACTCACCGCGGCTGGTCGGCCACACGCCGGCGATGGCCGGGCGGTCGATCCCCGGCATGGTGTGCAAATGAAAACGCGCCATCGCCATCAGCGCGCCGGTATTGCCGGCAGATACCGCGACGTCGGCCTTGCCCTCTTTCACCGCGTCGATCGCAAACCACATCGACGACTTCTTGCGGCCGCGGCGCAGGGCCTGGCTCGGCTTGTCGTGCATGGCGACGGTGACGTCGGTATGGGTCACACGCGAGGCCTTCTTCAAAGCCGGATACTTGGCGAGCTCCGCCTCGATCAGCGCGCTGTCGCCGTACAGCAGAAACTCGATGTCGGGATGCCGGGCCAACGCCCTTGCAGCGCCGGGAATGACGACCGATGCGCCGACATCGCCACCCATGGCGTCAAGCGCGATTCGAACCTTTTGAGGCATGAACGTCCCGGAAACCTGATCTCTTGCAGCCCTGTTAGAGCCCGGCCGCGCGCTGGAAGCATCCGCCGATAGCGGTGCTCGGCCGAGCGCATCGCTATCGCCCCCGCCGGGCCGCGACAATAGCGTGTCCCCGTTCTGACACAACCTCTTGACCACGGCTTTGGGGAATGGGACCCAGCACCGCCCGCAAGCGGGAATACAGTGCAATATTAGCAAATTCAATATCTTATGCAAGATTCCTGATGAGGCATTAGAGCCACATCAAGTGAAATCCTGCTTCACCGGCCACTTTAAGTGTCGGTTACTTGTCTTTGGGCTTCTTCGCGCCCGACTTTTTCGGCGTAACCTTCAGCGCCTTGAGCGCCGCAAACGGGTGATCCTCGGGATCAGGGGCTTCGACCAACGGTTCAAAAACCGCGTCCGGTTTGCGCGGATAAGGATCGACCGCGAGATACAGCGCGTCGGTCGCAAGCCGGCCGAGATCGATAATGCCGTTGTCGATCGGCTCCGGAGGATCAGGTGTGTCCTCGTCGCTCTCTTCTGCCTCGTCGACCAGCGCGGCCATTTCCGGAATCTGGTCCGGCGGCGCGAAGATCAGATCGATCGGCTCGTCGATATCGCTCTCCATCTCTTCCAGCGTCACCACGCAGGTCTGCCCGATCCGGGCCCGCACGCGCCCCTCGACCTGAAAGCGGCCGCCGCTCTTGGGCGTCACATCGAACGAGGCCTGCAGCACAAGCACTTCACGCAGGCTTCCCATCTCCGCCACCGCAGCACGCGTGGCCTGATCGGCCTCGAGGTCGCGATGCAGACCCGTGTCCGGGATTTTCTCCACCGCGACGGGAACGCGCCACGGGTCCGGCTTCTCGATCATGGCACTCTTGGTCATCGCCGTTTGCTCATGCTTGTGCGCCGGCTTGCTCCGGCGATGGAAACTTGAAAGTGCCGCCGGCCAGCGCCGCCTCGTCCTGCCGGTCCAGCGCCGCCATGACGGCCTCGGCATAGGCTGCGAGCTGGCGTGCCTTTTCGATGTTCTCACCGTTGAGGACGTTCTTGCACAGCGCCTGCGCCAGGGCCTCGCGGCCCTCGGTCAGCGCCAGATCATAGGCCGCGGTGCGGCCATAGAAGGCCTCGCCGAAGGCCTGCATCTTTTTCGGCACTTTGAGGTCGCTGACGCCCAGTTCGCGCAGATTATCGTCCATATCGTTGCAAAAATGGTCGAACAGCGCCTGCGACAGGACCTTGCCCTCCGGGACCGATTTGAGCCGCCGCAATACCAGCCACAAATGCATCAGAAGCAGGTCAAAACGGCCGTTAACCGTGTCCGGGACCGCCAAGTCCCGATAAAACAACGGTTCTCGCGCCTGCGTCACGATCATGCCATAGATGGCTTCAATGGTGCCGCGCGGGGCGGACCGGGGTTTCCTGAAGTGATTGAACGGCCAAAGCATTGTGGGTTCCGCATGCGAGCCCCAAAGGTTTCCGCCATGAAGGTTCCAGCCTTCAGGGTTTCAGCTTCGGGCGCCCGCGCATGTTGCAATCCTGCGTGCTGCCCGGTACGTCAACGCCTCGCGCGATGCAAGGGGACGGGATCGATTCCGGAATGACCGAGACGGGCCACTCAAGCTCATGCGCGCCCTCGCCGCGCCGCCTGACCACGCGCTGGCGCGGTTTTCGCGGCTTTGCGGCCATGGCGCTGCTCTGCGCCGCGCTCGGCGGCTGCACCGGCGAGCAATTCCAGAAGGGCTATATCCTGCCCCCCGGCGCGCTCGAACAGATCCCGATCGGCGCCAGCCAGGACCAGGTGCTGATCGTGATGGGCACGCCCTCCACGGTCGCGACCCTGAACGGCGAGGTGTTCTACTACATTTCGCAGCGCTCCGAGCGCAAAGTCGCCTTCATGAACCAGCAGGTCGTCGACCAGCGGGTGATCGCGATCTATTTCGACAAGAATCGCCAGGTGCAGCGGCTCGCCAATTACGGGCTGCAGGACGGCAAGATCTTCGACTTCATCAGCCGCACCACGCCGACCTCAGGCCAGGAGCTCAGCTACCTGACGCCGCTGTTCAAGCTGCTCAGCTTTAACTAAGCCTCGTGTCCCGGACGCGATGCGGTGCGCAGTACCGCTTCGCAGAGCCGGGACCCATGCGGCCGAGGTGTAGACCCCGGATCAGCAGCGCACCACGCCACAAGGGTGGCGCGCTGCGCAGCATCCGGGGATAGATCGAACACCTTACAGCCCTGCGCCAAGTCGCCCGCTTGCCCTGCGCGTGCGCGCTGCCTACGGTCGCCTGCAAAATAAAAAACCCGCAGGGAGTGACCTCGTGACCAGCCGATTTTTTTCCCGCCGCCATATTCTGACCGGAGCCGCCGCGCTCTCCACTGCGGCCATTCTGCCGCGCAGCAGCCTGGGCGCCGACTGGCGGCCCACCGAAACCGTCCGCCTGATCGTGCCGGCCGCGCCGGGAGGCACTACGGACGTGATGGGGCGCTTGCTGGCGGCGCATTTGCAGAAGGCGTGGGGCCAGTCCGCGGTGGTCGAGAACCGCTCCGGCGGCGGCGGCACCATCGGCACCGCTGAAGCCGTACGGAGCAAGGGCGACGGGCACACCATCCTGGTCGGCAATCCCGGCCCCAACGCCATCGCCTACACCATCTTCCGCAACATGACCTACAAGGCCGACCAGCTGCAGCCGGTCTCCAACCTGATCCGGATCCCCAACATCATCTCGGCGCACCCGTCGGTACCGATCAAGTCGATCGGCGACCTGATTGCCTACATCAAGGCCAATCCGGACAAGCTGACCTACGGCTCATCCGGCATTGGGCAGAGCCCTCACCTCACCGGCGCCTGGTTCCTGCAATTGACGAAATTGAAGATGGTGCACGTGCCGTTCCGCGGCGCCGGGCCGGCGCTGCAGGCCGCGCTTGCCGGAGACATCCAGGTCCTGTTCGACAATCTCTATCCGACGCTGCCGCAGGTGCAGGATGGCAAGCTCAACGCGCTGGCGGTGACCACGACGGAGCGCAGCGCGCTGGCACCCAACATTCCGACCATGCGCGAAAGCGCACCGGAGCTTGCCAAGTTCGACGTTTCGTCCTGGTTCGGAATCTTCCTGCCCAAGGCCTGCCCGCCTCCCGTCGTCGATGCCCTCAACAAGGAAATCAAGGTGTTCCTGGAGCGCGACGACATCAAGGAAAACATGGCCAAGATCGGCGCGCGCACCGATTACGGCTCGCCGCAGCAGTTTTCCGACTTCATCCAGGCGGAGACGGACAAGTTCGGCGCCATCATCAAGCAGGAAGGCCTGCAGATGGACGCCGGCTGATCCCGTGTCCCGGACGCGGTGCAGCGCCCTCAGGATCGCGCATTGCGCGACTCCGACGGTGCACCGCAGAGCTCAGATGCGCAATTGCGCATCGGGGGACCCACTCTCACGATAGACCCCGGATCAGCAGCGCACTACGCCACAAGGGTGGCGCACTGCGCAGCATCCGGGGAACGCAGGCTGATAGATCGGACGACAAAGAAAAACCCCGCGGCTCGCACCGCGGGGTTTTTATTTTGATCAGGTCAGCGCCGCTCAGTGCGCCAGGATCGCCAGCAGCAGCAGCGCCACGATGTTGGTGATCTTGATCATCGGATTGACGGCGGGGCCGGCCGTATCCTTGTAGGGATCGCCGACGGTGTCACCGGTCACCGCCGCCTTGTGCGCGTCGGAGCCCTTGCCACCGTAATGGCCGTCCTCGATGTACTTCTTGGCGTTGTCCCAGGCGCCGCCGCCCGAGGTCATCGAGATCGCGACGAACAGACCGGTCACGATCACGCCGAGCAGCATGGCGCCGACGGCCGAGAACGCCGCCGACTTGCCGGCCGCGCCGCCGCCCGCGATTGCGAAGATCACGAAGTAGACGAAGATCGGCGACAGCACCGGCAGCAGCGACGGGATGATCATTTCCTTGATCGCCGCCTTGGTCAGAAGGTCGACCGCGCGGCCGTAATCCGGCTTGTCGGTGCCCTGCATGATGCCGGGCTTTTCGCGGAACTGACGCCGCACTTCCTCGACGATCGCGCCGGCCGCACGGCCGACGGCCGTCATGCCCATCGCGCCGAACAGATACGGCAGCAGGCCGCCGAACAAGAGGCCGACCACGACGTAGGGGTTGTTCAGCGAGAAGTCGGGCAGCACGCCCTGGAAGTACGGATACTTCGCGGCATTGGCGATGAAGAATTTGAGGTCTTCATTGTAGGCCGCGAACAGCACCAGCGCGCCGAGACCGGCCGAGCCGATCGCGTAGCCCTTGGTGACCGCCTTGGTGGTGTTGCCGACCGCGTCGAGCGCGTCGGTCGACTTGCGGACTTCCTTCGGCAGGCCGGCCATTTCGGCGATACCGCCGGCGTTGTCGGTGACGGGACCGAAGGCGTCGAGCGCGACGATCATGCCGGCCAGCGCCAGCATGGTGGTGGTCGCGATCGCGATGCCGAACAGGCCGGCAAGGCTGTAGGTGACGAGGATGCCGGCGATGATGACGATCGCCGGACCGGCGGTGGATTCCATCGAGATCGCGAGGCCCTGGATCACGTTGGTGCCGTGACCGGTGACCGACGACGACGCGATAGACTTGACCGGGCGATAATCGGTGCCGGTGTAGTATTCGGTGATCACGATGATCAGCCCGGTAACGACCAGACCGACGACGCCGCACTGGAACAGCGCCATGCCGGTGTATTTCACACCCGCCAGCGGACCGAAGCCGATCAGCCAGTAGATGACGCCGGCAACACCGACGAGCGACAGGACACCGGTCGCGATCAGGCCCTTGTAGAGCGCCCCCATGATCGACTGGCTGGCGCCGAGCTTGACGAAGAAAGTACCGGCGATCGAGGTGAGGATGCAGATGCCGCCGATGGCGAGCGGCAGCGTCATCATGTTGACCAGCAGCGGCGAGGTCGCGAAGAAGATCGCAGCCAGCACCATGGTGGCGACCGCGGTCACCGCATAGGTCTCGAACAGGTCGGCGGCCATGCCGGCGCAGTCACCGACGTTGTCGCCGACGTTGTCGGCGATGGTGGCCGGGTTGCGCGGATCATCCTCGGGAATGCCGGCCTCAACCTTGCCGACGAGATCGCCGCCGACGTCCGCACCCTTGGTGAAGATGCCGCCGCCGAGACGGGCGAAGATCGAGATCAGCGAAGCGCCGAAGCCGAGTGCGACCAGCGCGTCGACCACGACGCGGTCGTTGGCCTTCAGACCCAGCATCTGGGTCAGGTAGGCGAAGTAGATGGTGACGCCGAGCAGCGCCAGACCCGCCACCAGCATGCCGGTGATCGCACCGGCCTTGAAGGCGAGTTCAAGTCCGCCGGCCAGCGACGTGGTCGCCGCCTGCGCGGTGCGCACGTTGGCGCGAACCGACACGTTCATGCCGATGAAGCCGGCGGCGCCCGACAGCACCGCGCCGATCAGAAAGCCCACGCCGACCTTCATGCCGAGGAACCAGACCAGCAGGGCGAAGATCACGACGCCGACCATGCCGATCGTCATGTACTGCCGCTTCAGATAAGCCTGTGCGCCCTCGGCCACCGCGGCTGCGATCTCCTGCATGCGCGGATTGCCGGCGTCCGCCTTCAACACCGAAGCCGTCGCCCAGATCGCGTAAACAATCGAAAGCGCTCCGCAGAGCACAATCACCCATAATGCTGTCATTGAATTTGCCTCAGACCTTGATGTTCCCCCGCCACACCGCGAGCGCGGCAAGCGCATAAAAAGGAGGCCTTTCCCCGCCCAAAAGGGTGGCCCCTCAAATCGCCGGGACCTTGCCAAAATCGTTTCCCCGGCGCAACGCCGCGGAGGCCAGAAACCGTCTATTTTTGAAAGGAATCCCCGGGAACGACGGGCTGGTGGCGGGGCCTAGCTGGCGGCTGGACCGTCCGGCGGAAAATCCGAGGCCTGTCAGGCGCCCGCGGGGCAAACCTTCGAATCGTCTGCCGACAGCGATCCTGCGGGTACAGCAACCCCAAATAGCGACCAAGAAATGTCTGGGCCTGAAAATACATTCGCCCGAAAATACATGGGCCCGCCCAACCCCCGTGGGGGTCGAGCGGGCCCGCGATCCATTTCAGTACATCCGTGAAACGACCGTTTCGAGGCCTCAGGCCAGCGACAGGTTCTCTGCGCTTACCTTGCCCCGCATCTTGTCGGTCTTGAGTTCGAACTCGACCTTCTGGCCTTCGGCCAGACCGGTCAGGCCTGCGCGCTCAACGGCGCTGATGTGAACGAACACATCCTTGCTGCCGTCGGTCGGCTGAATGAATCCAAAACCCTTTTGACCGTTGAACCACTTCACAGTTCCCGTAGCCATTTTCTATTCTCCAAAGCACGTAGGCTTTCATTCCGTACGGCGATCGCACGGATTCAAATCCAATCGACGATGTCTCTGGAAAATGCCCTAACAGGCGCGTTCAGCAAGGCACGGCGGCAATCGAATGCGCGCACAACTATAGATTTTTCGGGAAATTGCAATGGCCGGTTGCAAATAAGGGCCCGCAGGCAGCGCTGCGACGCTCAAAAATGGCTGTAGGAGCGCCGTTTCAGCACGATTTCGCCGCCCTGCCCGTCGAGGAATTTTGGCGCGCCGCTTCCAGCGAGCACGGTTCCGATGGAACTTACCGCCACACCGGCGCCCTGTGCGGCCTGCACGAACGCATCGACACGGTCTTCCGCCACCGTGCACAGGATTTCGTAATCGTCGCCACCGGCGATCAACGTTTCGATTCCGACGATGCCGCGCGACAGCAGATCGCGCGCGGTATCCGACAGCGGAATCGATTCCAGGTCGATCGCAGCGGAAACACCGGACACGCCGCACAGCTTGGTGAGATCGCCAGCGAGCCCGTCGGACACGTCCATCGCCGCTCCGGCATGGTCGCGAACGATTTCCGCGAGCACCACGCGCGGTTGCGGCACCCGATAACGCCCGACCAGCAGATCGCGCGCGGCGATATCGCTCACCGCAGCATGGACCTTGCCGCCGCCGAGCACGGCAAGCCCGAGCGCGGCATCGCCGATCGTGCCGGTCACCAGCACCCGGTCGCCAGGCTTGGCGCCGCTGCGATGGACCATTCTGCCTGACGGCACGCGCCCGAACGCGGTGATTGAGACCATCAGCGGCCCGGGTGTCGACACAGTATCGCCGCCGAGCAGCGGACAGCCGAATTGTGCGGCATCCTCGCCAAGCGCGGCCGCGAACGGCTTGAGCCAGGCTTCGCCGGTATCGCGGAGCGCCAGCGTCAGCACGAAACCGGCCGGCACCGCGCCCTTGGCGGCGAGATCCGAGAGGTTCACCCGCAGCGCCTTGCGCGCAACGGTATCAGGCGGATCGTCGGGGAGGAAATGCACGCCCTCAACGATGGCGTCCGTCGTCACCACGATGTCGTCGCCATCAGGCTTCAGGGCCGCCGCGTCGTCATCGAGATTGAAGGCGCCAGGGTCGGTCGCGATCGGCCTGAAATAGCGCGCGATCAGCGAGTCCTCGCCGGACGCGGGCGCGCTAGCCACGCGCGAACTCGTCGGCGCGGAACTGGCGCGCGATCTGGTCGAGTACCGCGTTCACCATGCCGGTCTCGTCCTTTTCGACAAAGGCGTGCGCGACGTCGACATATTCGGACACGACGACGCGGCCGGGCACGTCCTTGCGATGCTCCAGTTCATAGGACCCTGCCCGCAGCACCGCGCGCAAAATTGCGTCGATCCGCTTCAAGGGCCAGCCCTTCGACAGCGCATCGTCGATCAGCGGATCGAGTTTGGCTTGATCCCGCACCACGCCCGAGACGACGTCGCGGAAAAACGCGGCTTCGGCCGGCAGATATTTGTCGCCCTCGACCTCGTTGCCGAGCCAGTGGCTCTCGAACTCGGCGAAGATGTCGTTGATCCCCGCGCCGCCAATGTCCATCTGGTACAGCGCCTGCACCGCGGCGAGCCGCGCCGCACCGCGCCGGTTGGCTTTCTTGTCCGGACTTTTCGGAGCGGGCTTCTTGCTGTCTGCCATCGTCAGGCCTTTGCCAGCCGGCGTTTGATCCGCAGCATCGCGAGCGCCGCGCGGGCGGCGTCGCCGCCCTTGTTGAGTTCACTGGCGCGCGCCCTCGCCCAGGCCTGCGCCTCGGTGTTGACCGTAATGATGCCGTTGCCAAGCGGGAACTTTCTGGCGACCGCAAGGTCCATCAGCGCGCGCGAGGATTCCATCGAGACGATCTCGAAATGAATGGTGTCGCCCCGCACCACGCAGCCGAGCGCGATCGCGGCGTCATAGGGCTTGCCGTTTTTCTCGGCGGCGTCGATCGCGATCGCGATCGCGGCGGGGATTTCCAGCGCGCCGGGCACGGTGATGACGTCATGCGTGACACCGGCTGCCTTCAGTTCGGTGATGGCGCCTTCCAGCAGCGCATCCTGGATATCGTCGTAGAAGCGTGCCTCAACGATCAGCGCGCGCGCGCCTGTGATGTCGGTCTGGTCCTTCAGGGGTGCGCGCCGTGCGTCTGCCATCAATCTTTCCGTCTCGTTTGTCCTCATCCTGAGGAGCGGCCCCTTGGCCGCGTCTCGAAGGATGTAGGCCCGTCTGTGGCCTCATGGTTCGAGACGGCGCAAGCGCCTCCTCACCATGAGGGTTTGGCCGGCGTTTTAGGCGCAGCGACGTCCAAAGCCAAGGGTTACGCCTACTTCATTTCCGACAGCCGCGCCGCATAGCGGGCCATCAGATCGACCTCGATATTGACCTCGCTGCCCGCGTTCCAGCCGCCCAGTGTCGTGACGCTGAGCGTATGGGGAATGATCAGCACCGAAAATACGACGTCTTCGACCGTATTCACGGTCAATGACACGCCATCCAGCGTGATCGAGCCCTTGGCGGCGATGAAGCGCGCCAGTTCCCGCGTGGTGCGCAGTTCGAACCTGGCCATATCGGGCAGATCGTCGCGCTTGACGACGGTCGCGATGCCGTCGGCATGGCCGGCCACGATGTGGCCGCCGAGTTCGTCGCCGATCTTCAGCGCGCGCTCGAGGTTGAGTTTTGTGCCCTTGCCCCAGTGCTTGGCCGTGGTCATGCCGAGCGTCTCGGCCGCGGCATCGACGTCAAACCAGGTCTTGCCACCCTCGACGCCGGAGGCGACCACGGTCAGACAGACACCGTTGCAGGCGATCGAGGCGCCATCGGCGATGGTGGCGCGATCGTAGCGGCAGGCGATGCGCAAGCGATGCAACTGCCCCTGCGCCGTTGGCGTCAGGCTGACGATTTCGCCGATATCGGTGACTATTCCGGTGAACACAACAAGTCCCTCTAGCTCCGTCATGGCCGGGCTTGACCCGGCCATCCACGTCTTCTCTTTCATTTGCAGCCAAGACGTGGATGCCCGGGACAAGCCCGGGCATGACGAATTTGGCTATGTGCGCTCGTAGATCGTAAGTATGTCTTTACCGACGCTTTCGCTAGCACGGACCTTGAACGCAGGCGACTGCGTGATGGCAGCGAGCGGCATTGCGTCTAGCGCAGGAACACCGGCGGCGCCGACCATATCAGGCCCCCGCAGCAGCCAGACCTCATCGACTAGGCCCGCGGCAATGAAGGACGACGCCACCCGCGCCCCGCCTTCGACCATGAGCCGCGTAATGCCGTTTTCCGCGAGCGCCAACAGGACGACGGAAAGACTCGGGCGCGCCCTGTACTCAGCGATGCGTATCACCTCAGCGCCGGCAGCGCCTAGCTTCGCGATAGCGGGGGCTTCGGCGAGTTGCGAAGTCACTATCCACAATGGCGTCCGACGTGCCGAATGCACTAGCACACTGTTGCCGGGAATCCGCAAGCTCCGATCCAGCACCACCCGTACCGGCGACAAATGCTCCATCCCCGGCAGGCGGCAGGTCAGCGCCGGATCATCGGCCAGCACGGTGCCGATCCCGACCAGGATGGCATCGCATTGCGCGCGCAGCAGATGCACGCGCGTCCTTGCGGCCTCGCCCGTGATGGCGACCGGCTTGCGGCCGGCGGCGCCGATCCTGTCGTCGGCGGAGACCGCCAGCTTGAGGATCACATGCGGGCGCTTGTCGCGGATGCGGCGGAAATGCCCGGCATGATCGTATGCTGCTTCCGCGGCATTGAGACCGACATCGACGATAATCCCGGCGGCGCGCAGTTTGGCGTGGCCCTGCCCGGCCACTTCCGGATTGGGATCCTCGATCGCGGACACCACGCGGGCGATGCCCGATGCAATCACCGCATCGACGCAGGGCGGCGATTTGCCGAAATGCGAGCACGGCTCCAGCGTCACATAGAGCGTGGCGCCGCGCGCGGCGTCACCGGCGCGCAGAAGCGCATCCGGCTCGGCATGCGGCCGGCCGCCGGGCTGGGTCCAGCCGCGCCCGACGATGACGCCGTCCTTGACGATGACGGCACCGACGGCGGGATTAGGCCAGGTACGTCCCTGCCCGCGCCGGCCGAGCGCCAGCGCGAGCTGCATGAAGCGCGCGTCCGCGGCCTTGGCTTCTCTGGATTTCTGCGCGTACTGGTCTTCCAGAATGCGGAAGATCATTTGCGCAACGCGGTGACCCGTGCGTCTTCCTCGCCGGACAGCTCGCCGAGCACGGCTTCAAAGTCCTTGGCCTCGCGAAAGTTGCGATAGACCGAGGCAAAACGCACATAGGCGACATCGTCGAGCTGGCGCAGATGCTCCATCACGATCTCGCCGATCGCCTCCGAGGAAACCTCCGCCTCGCCGCCGCTTTCGAGCTCGCGCACGATGGCGGAGACCATCTTCTCGACGCGCTCCGGATCGACCGGGCGCTTGCGCAAGGAGATCTGCAGCGAGCGCACCAGCTTGTCGCGGTCGAACGGCACGCGGCGGCCGTTGCGCTTGATCACGGTCAGTTCGCGCAGCTGCACCCGCTCGAAGGTGGTGAAGCGGAAATTGCAGGCGATGCAGACCCGCCGCCGCCGGATCACAGCGGAATCCTCGGTGGGGCGCGAATCCTTCACCTGCGTATCGAGACTGTTGCAGCTGGGGCAGCGCATCCCAAGAATCCCTTACCTGTGACCCTTACTGATAGATCGGGAAGCGGTCGGTGAGTGCCTTGACGCGTTCCTTGATCGCGGCTTCCACCAGCGGCGCCTTGCCGTCGGGCGACTGCGCCAGCGCGCTCAGCACTTCGGCGATCATGGAGGCGACCTGCTGGAATTCAGCAACGCCAAAACCGCGCGTGGTCGCCGCCGGCGTGCCCAAGCGAAGCCCCGACGTGACGAACGGCGTTTCGGGATCGAACGGAATGCCGTTCTTGTTGCAGGTGATCGCGGCGCGAACCAGCGCCTTTTCCGAGACGTTGCCCTTCAGCCCCTTGGGCCGAAGGTCGACCAGCATCAGATGGTTGTCGGTACCGCCGGAGACGATGTCGAGGCCCTGCGCGCGCAGCGCCTCCGCCAGCGCCTTGGCGTTCTCGACGACGTTCTTGGCGTAGATCTTGAAGTCCGGACGCAGCGCCTCGGAAAATGCCACCGCCTTGGCGGCGATAATGTGCATCAAGGGACCGCCCTGCAGGCCCGGGAAGATCGCCGAGTTGAGTTTCTTGGTCAGCGTCTCGTCGTTCCACAGCATCAACCCGCCGCGCGGGCCGCGCAGCGATTTGTGCGTGGTCGTGGTCGTGACATGGGCATGCGGCACCGGCGAAGCATGGACGCCACCGGCGACCAGGCCGGCGAAATGCGCCATATCCACCATCAGATAGGCGCCGACGCTGTCGGCGATCTCGCGGAAGCGCTTGAAGTCCCAGGCGCGCGAATAGGCCGAGCCGCCGGCGATGATCAGCTTCGGCTTCACTTCCTCGGCGCGGCGCTGAACGTCGTCCATGTCGATGATCTGGTCGTCGCGGCGCACCGTGTAGTGCTGCGCCTTGAACCATTTGCCGGACATGTTGACCGGCGCGCCGTGGGTCAGATGGCCGCCGGCGGCAAGATCGAGGCCCATGAAGGTGTCGCCGGGCTGCAACAGCGCCAGGAACACCGCCTGGTTCATCTGGCTGCCCGAGTTCGGCTGCACGTTGGCAAACTGGGCGCCGAACAGTTTCTTGGCGCGATCGATCGCCAGCGTCTCGGCGACGTCGACCCATTCGCAACCGCCATAGTAGCGCGCGCCCGGATAGCCCTCGGCGTATTTGTTGGTCATCACCGAGCCCTGCGCTTCCAGCACGGCGCGGCTGACGATGTTTTCCGAGGCGATCAGCTCGATCTCGTGGCGCTGCCGGCCGAGTTCACCCTTGATGGCGGCGGCGATTTCCGGATCGGCCTCGGCGAGGGTTGCCGTGAAGAACGAGTCGGGCGCGGAGGCGGTCTTGCTGCTGGACGTCATGGGCCGAATATCTCCACCGCCGCAAGGCCTTAAGCGGCACAGCGGTCGGTTACGTGTGGCGGTCGAAAGAAGCGCTTGCGAGATACCACATCGGCCCGGGCCGGCCAAGCACTTGCGGTATCCGTCTGATATTTATGCAAGATATGGTGGGGATGGCGGGGGACAAGGGGACTGTCTTGTGTCCCGGACGCGGTGCAGCGCCGCTTGGCGGTGCGCCGCAGAGCCGGGACCCATCGGAGCCGCGGACAGAGCTGGGTCCCGGTTCTGCGGAGCATCATTCGCTTCGCGAATGCTGCACCGCGCCCGGGACACGACGCCCCAATCCTTACTTGGCGAACCGGTACGCCCCGCCCTTTTCGATCGAGCGCTGGAACGCCGGGCGCGCATGCATGCGCGTCAGCCAGGCCGCCAGGTTCGGATAGGGCCCAAGCTTTTCGAACACCTTTGCCATCTCGCCGACAAAGCTCATCTGGATGTCGGCACCGGACAGCGACTGGCCGACGAAGAACTCGCGCCCCTTCAGTGCGCCATCGACATAGCCGAGATGGTTGGCCAACTCGCTGTCGATGCGCGGATGCAGCGGCGCGCCCGCCTCCTTCAGCCTGCCAACATAGAGGTTCAGCATCAGCGGCAGCATCGCGGAGCCTTCCGAATAATGCAGCCACTCATTATACGCCTCATAGTCGGCGCTGCCGGGCGCCGGCATCATCGCGCCTTTTCCGTATTTGCGGATGATGTAGTCGACGATCGCACCGGACTCCGCGATCGTGGTGCCGCCATCGGTGATCACGGGCGACTTGCCAAGCGGATGGATCGCCGTCAGTTCCGGCGGCGCCAGCCGCGTCGTGGCATCGCGCTGATAGCGCTTCATCTCATAGGGCGTGCCGAGCTCTTCGAGCAGCCACAGGATCCGCTGCGAGCGGGAGTCGTTGAGATGATGAACCGTGAGCATGGCAGTTTCCTCGAGGGTTTTCTTTGTTTGGAGGCGCACGTTAGCAGAGCTTTGGAGCATCGTCATGATGCGTGATCGCAATCACTGAGCTGCTTTCTCTCCGTCGCTACGCTCCATCCGGGTTGGCATGTTCGAGCCAATCGCAACCAATGGAGAACGGCTATGAACGAAGGCAATGCTGCGCACGAAATCAACGGCGAGTTGTCGCTCGATCAACTCGATGCCGCCGCAGGCGGCCTGACGATCGGCCCGATCACCTATGAAGACGGCATTCTCGCGATCGGCATCAAAGGCGTCGGCGGCATCTTCGTCGGCGCGGGCTGCATCGGCGGCTGGCTTGGCGGCACCGCCATCGCTTACTGCCCCAAATAAGCAACCGCCGTCGCCAAACAGATTGAGGAATAACCGGATTTAGCGTGTCCGGTTCTTCCTGCTGTTTGTTGATGCATGCCCGAAGTTTTATCCTCGCCCACCGTCCGCCTGCGATGCTAGGCTTTCGGCGAGCGAGGAGAGAACGATGCGAATTGCGATTGTCGGCACCGGCGGCGTAGGCGCCGGTTACGGAGCGGCGCTGGCGAAAGCCGGCGCGGATGTCACCTTCATCGCGCGCGGCGCGCATCTGGCAGCCATGAAGCGCGACGGATTGAAGGTGCAAAGCCCGCGCGGCGACATCCACCTGGTGCCGACACAGGCGACCGACAATCCCGCCGACATCGGCAAGGTCGATTTCGTGCTGTTCTGCGTCAAGCTGTGGGACGTCGAAAGCGCCGGCGAGAGTATCAAGCCGCTGATCGGCCCTGATACGGCTGTGATCCCGCTGCAGAACGGCGTCGATGCCGCAGAAAGGCTGATCCCGATCCTCCGCGAAAACGCCGTGATGGGCGGCGTGGCGCAAATCAGCGCCAACATCATAGCATCAGGCGTGATCCAGCAGGTCGGCACCTTCATGCGCATGGTGTTCGGCGAACTCGACGGCAAAAGCAGCCCGCGCGGCGAGGCATTTCTCGCGCTGTGTCTGAAGGCCGGTTTCGATGCCAAGCTGAGCGATGCGATCCTCACTGAACTGTGGATGAAGTTCATCCTGCTCGCCGCCAACGCCAGCGCGGTGGCCTTGGCGCGCCAGCCGATCGGTGCGTTGCGCGACGATCCTGATATTCGCCCGGTGCTGATGTCGGCCTACCGCGAGGTGATGGATGTCGGCCGCGCCTACAGCGTGGCGCTGCCGGACAACGCGGTGGAGACGATATCAGGATATTCCGACAGCCTGCCCGCCCACCAAAAGCCGTCGATGGCGCTCGACCTCGAGCGCGGCAACCGGCTGGAACTGCCCTGGCTCGGCGGCAAGGTGGTCGAGCTCGGCAAAAAGCTCGGCGTGCCGACGCCGACGCACAGCCTGATGTATGCGATGCTGAAGCCGTACATCATGGGCAAGCCTGCCGGCTGACAGAGCGCACGCCTGTGTAGCCACCATTTCGCGACGCGCCTCGATGCGCGACATCACGGAGACGCACATGCCGCTTATCGAAAACGCCACGATCAGGAAATTGCGCTCGGGTGGGCTCGCTCTCGGATTCGGCGTGCACCATTTGCGTACCGGCGCAGCAGGCATGATCGCTGCCGCGACCGGGCACGACTGGCTGTTCATCGACACCGAGCATGGCGCATTCTCACAAGACGATGTGGCGCAAATCTGCATCGCAGCGCTGCCGACCGGCATCACCCCGATTGTGCGGATTTGCGCCGACGCGCTCGATGAAGGCACGCGGGCGCTCGACAACGGGGCCGCAGGCGTTGTCGTGCCCCACGTTGATACGATCGATCAGGCCCGTCGCATTGCGGACGCCTTCCGCTACCCGCCTTTGGGCTCACGGAGCTGGGGCGGACCACCCGCGCTGTTCGGCTACAAGGCGCCTGGGAACGCCGAGGCGCAGGCTGCCATCAATCCGGAAATCCTTGTGGTCGCCATGATCGAGAGCCCGGAGGGTGTCGCCATCGCCGAAGGCATTGCAGCGATCGATGGGATCGACGGCCTGCTGATCGGCACATCCGACCTCACGGCTGCGATGGGCATTTCCGGTCAAATCCTGCATCCGCGCATCGAGGAAGTCTATCGCAGCGTCGGCGCGGCATGCCGCAAGGCAGGCAAATTCCTCGGCATGGGCGGCGTCTACGAACCGGACGCCATGAAGCATTACGCCGGCCTCGGCGCGCAGTTCATCCTGACGGGATCGGATCACGCCTACATGCTGGCCGGCGCCAGTCTCAAGTCGGCCACGTTGCGGAAGCTCGAAGCGGATCGCAAGGCGGGCTGAGCCAAGTCACATCCCGGTATAGCCTGCCTTCACCGGGTCGGTGGAGCCGTCGAGCTGGCGCAGATAAGTGAGGCCGCACACGGTCAGGCGGTGGGTGTCCTTTTCGCCGGCCTCGAACAGCGTCTTCACATAGTCGGTCACCTTCTCGCGCGCTTCATCGTTCGCGGCGGCGCTGCGGTTCACCAGCAGGTCGTAGGTGTGCATGATGCGGTCGATGGCGGCTTCCATGAAGTTCTCCGGTGGGGGTCAGGCGATGTAGGTTTCGGCTTCGAATTTGGCGATCGCCTTGTTGGCGAGGCGGATCTTGTTGAGTTCGCCGCGCTGAAACATCTGCACGATGATTTCGAGCAGCCGCTCGTCGGTGGCGAAAGTGTCCGGGAGGGCGCCGGTCCTGCGGAGATAGTTCGAAGCGATGGCGTAGGCGTCGCCCACCACCTCGACATTCATCACCCGCAATCCGCGCTCGACGAGCATGTTCTTCGGTCCCCGTGTCAGGAGCAATAACGCGCGAGCCCGGCACAAGTTCCATCCGGGGAAACCGGCGGTTTGCTGGGCGCGCGCCTATGCCCGCGTGACCTTAGAATCGAGGTGCAGCTTGTTGTTTTGATGCGCTTTATCAGGTGAAACTGTGTTCGCCATCACTCGAAGCAGCTATGCCCGAAGCACTTCTAGCGCGCGTCGCGAAGGATGAAGCCGCTGCACTCAATACTCCGGCCCCAAAAAGCAAAACGCACCGGATCCGGTAACCCGGAGCCGATGCGCCTTGGGCAGGGCTTACTGCCTTGCCAGTTCATGATCCGCTGTGGGCTGCCGGTCTTTTGAGTGGCCGGCTTGGCCGCGGATTCGAATTCTTATTTGACGCGTTTTCTTCACGCGAACCGGAAGTCCGCTTCGCTCGAAAACGCTATGTAAATCTCAAAGCCGATACAGGATCTGGTCGGTCCAGAAGCGCTCGAGCCGATGCAGCGACTTGTTCAGCGTCGCGAACTCCTCGTTCGAAATGCCGCCGACCTGCTCCACGGTCTTGACGTGCTTCTGATAGAGCGCGTCGACGATCTTGCGGATTTCCTGGCCCTGCGAGGTCAGACGGATGCGGACCGAGCGGCGATCAACGCGCGAACGCTGATGATCGAGGAAGCCGAGCTCGACGAGCTTCTTCAGATTGTAGGAGACGTTGGAGCCGAGGTAGTAGCCGCGCGTGCGCAGCTCGCCTGCGGTCAGTTCCTTGTCGCCGATGTTATAGAGCAGCAGCGCCTGCACCGAGTTGATATCGGCGCGACCGCGGCGATCGAATTCATCCTTGATCACGTCAAGCAGCCGGCGATGCAGCCGCTCCACCAAAGTCAATGCTTCAAGATAGAGCGGCTGCACCGGAGCTTGACCGGCAGAGCGTTCAGCGGTTTCCACCGCCGTTGCAACGGCTTTCATCATGACATTCCCCTGTTGTCGTTTTTATCGACTTATTCGACGAAACTTTTGTCCCGCCTGATAGCTTCAACTTAAGGGGGCCGTTTGAAGATCCGCTTAAATAAGACAATAAAGAGATCATGAATTTAAGACAGTGAATCGCGGATTAAGCCCATGGATAAAGGGCTTTTCGCAAGATTTCATTGACGGTGGCAGGCCTCTGTTCACGCTTCGTCTGGCAGGGTTGTCGCATTCCAAAACAGGTTCGTTTGAATTCGAAACGCCTGGGTAACCGACGTGAGGGAACCCTTTACGGTGACTGAAAAGTTACCGCGAAAATCGTCGAAAATCTTACGGGAATGGCGCGGCCCATTCTGGGACGCAGATGCGCTGGCGCAATTAACAGTTCGGGCGGCATCCTTTCGGGCGTCATCCTTCGACACGCCACTTGCACCGAACGTCGTCATGCCCGGACTTGCCGCCTTCGCTAAAGCTCCGGCGGGCCAGCGACTCGTGGCCTCGTCGAAGCCTTGGCGGAGACGGGTGCCGGGCATCCACGTCTTGGCTTCCACTAAGCAAGAAAGACGTGGATGGCCGGCATAGGCGAGCGGAAGCGACGCCGTCCTACAGACGGCTATGCCCGGCCATGACGAAAAGCGAATCATTTTCCGGCAGTTTGGGAGTGCTCGAAAATGCTGGCTGCTTTTTCGGTCAGGCTCACAGGATGAGGTCGAGCAGTTCAGGGCGCGCTCTTGAGACCCTCATGGTAAGGAAGCGCGGCAACGCCGTGCATCTCGAACCATGCGGCCAACGTTTATGCCACCATCATTCAAGCAGACGCGCACGACTGCTATGGCGGCCGTTCGCGCGCGGCCATCCAGGCGAGTGCGAGGTAAGCTGCCAGCATCACGGCTTCGACACCGACCACCGTCAGGCTGCCGCCGTAGATGCCCGGAAACATCAATTCGATGACGGCCATCGAGACTACTGTCGTGAGCCACACCACCGCGCCCCAGGGCGTGGCAAGCCACAGACCGACAGCGGCGACGAGTTCAATCACGGCGAAATAAATCGTCGCGGTCTGCCAGGCCATCGACTGGTTTTCGAACGCCTCTTCCTCGCCGCCGATGAAACCGGTCACCTGCGCCCAATGGTAAAGGCCCTTGGCGATCGAGATGACCGCCATGATGCGCAGGAACAGCACCAGCCGCCGGGTCCACGCGTTGTCATCGGGCTCGATCCGCTCGGACGAGATCGCCGCCACCGACATCGCATTGTCCCGGGCATTGTCCCTGTTATCCCGCGACGGGTCGCGCGCGGAGGTGTCAGACATGAGAATCGGTGCTCACAGGCGAAAACGGGTCCTTATAGGCGGACTCTTGGCCCGCCGGGTCGGCAAAATCAATTGCCGCTGGCGCAAATCAAGCCGCGGTGACGCGGCCGTTCCGGAATGCTAGAATTAGACCAGGTCCAAATCAGGCCAAATCAGCCTTCCGCTGCGGGAGTACCATCATATGGCGATCAAATTCGGGCGTCCGATCGAAATGCGCGACGCGCCGCGGCACCAGACCGCCCTCACCTCGGCCCCGCTCGACCTCGCGATCCGCCCCCGGCGCAACCGCAAGGCCGAATGGGCGCGGCGGATGGTGCGGGAAAACGTGCTGACGACCGACGACCTGATCTGGCCGTTGTTCATCGTCGGCGGCCACAATACCCGCACCGCGGTCGCCTCGATGCCCGGCATCGACCGCATCACCGTCGATCAGGCGGTCCGTGATGCCGAACGCGCCGCGAAGCTGAACATCCCCTGCATCGCGCTGTTCCCCTATACCGACCCTTCGCTGCGCGACGAACAGGGGTCAGAGGCCCTGAACCCCGACAACCTCGTCTGCCAATCGGTGCGCGCGATCAAGAAGGAATTCCCGGGGCTCGGCGTGCTCTGCGACGTGGCGCTGGATCCCTTCACCAGTCACGGCCATGACGGCCTGATCGAGGATGGCAAGATCCTCAACGACGAAACCGTCGCCGTGCTGGTCCGCCAGGCGCTGGTGCAGGCCGAAGCCGGCTGCGATGTGATCGCGCCGTCCGACATGATGGACGGCCGCGTCGGCGCCATCCGCGAGGCGCTGGACGATGAAGGCTTTACCGACGTGCAGATCATGTCCTACGCGGCGAAGTATGCCTCCGCCTTCTACGGCCCGTTCCGCGACGCCATCGGTTCGGCGAAGACGCTGACCGGCGACAAGCGCACCTATCAGATGGACAGCGCCAATTCCGACGAGGCGCTACGCGAGGTCGAACTCGACATCGCCGAAGGCGCGGACATGGTGATGGTCAAGCCCGGCATGCCCTATCTCGACATCGTGCGGCGGGTAAAGGACACCTTTGCGATGCCGACCTTCGTGTACCAGGTGTCGGGCGAATACGCGATGATCGCGGCAGCCGCGGGCAATGGCTGGATCGACGGCGAACGCGCGATGATGGAAAGCCTGCTCGCCTTCAAGCGCGCCGGCGCCGACGGCATTTTGACGTACTTTGCGCCGAAGGCGGCGGAGAAGATCAAGGCGGAGAGCTGATCCGCGCTACGTCGCTAGATGTGGCCCGCAATGCTGGCGCAGGGCCTCCCGCCGCTCGGGCGACAGCACGGTCGCCGGATAGATCGGCTCGCGCGTGTTCTGCCTGAAGAAGGGATGCGGCCAGGTCCGGCCGCGCAGGCGCCAGCCAATCACCTTGGCGATCGCACGCAGGATGAGCGGCAGATTCAATCCGGTGGAGCCAGCCGGGGGCTCACCAATGGCGTATTTCCCCAGGATCGCGCCGGCCGGCGTGCCGAACACCTGATCGGCACGCTGGGTGCCGGTATTGAATGCCTGCGCGACAATTCCGACGAAAGGAATCGCCGGACCCAGCGTGTTGCCGACCGGCGTGTTGCAACAGGTCGTGTGCCACCGGAACAAACCTTTTGAGGTCAGCCGCACGCCTGCGATACGATCCTGCCCCTTCACAAACGTCAGTGACGCGGGCGCTACCTGCACGATATCGGAGCCGCCCTGGGCATTGAGCAGGTCGGCGCGGCCGAGCTGATGCGCAAATGCCTGGCAATCATCGCAGTAGCAAACCACGCGATTGACCGTCCGCGGCGAAGCGTTGGTGATCTCCCCGACCACCTCCCCGCAACGGCATCGCAACTCCGCTTGTTTGCTCATCTCCCCTCCCACAAGGCTACCGCGAATCGTGCCCGGGCATTCAGCCGGCACCGGCACTCCATTCTCAACTCGCTCATCCCATGGCAAGGCCATGGCCGCGGAATCGCCTGAATATTGCCGTTTCGTGACTGCCGCAGGGGCTTGCGTGCCCGGGCGCGGTTCCCATGTTTCCGCTTGCGGGAATATGCACGGTCTGGAGGACTGATCATGTCGTATAGCGGTTCGGGTAATAGCGGTGGCGGCCCTTCAAATGCTGGCGGCGCCTGGCGTAACGATGGCCGCGTGCAGCCGCATGCGTTCGACCCCGATTTGCAGCCGGAACTGTTTCGCGGGCTGCTGACGCGGCGGGTGTTCGCCTTCCTGATCGACCTCGTCGTGCTGTCGGTCCCGGTGATCCTCGGCTACGTCTTCATCGCGGTGTTCGGCCTGATCACGCTTGGGCTCGGCTGGGCGCTGTTCTGGCTGGCCTGGCCGGCCACGATCGTCTGGGCCATCGTCTATTACGGCTCTTCCCTCGGCGGGCCGCATTCGGCGACAGTGGGCATGCGCGTGATGGATCTGGAACTGCGCACCTGGTACGGCGCGCCGGGCTACTTCGTGCTCGGCACCACCCACGCCGTGTTGTTCTGGGTGTCGATCTCGTTCCTGACGCCGCTGGTGCTCCTGATCGGCTTGTTCAACGGCCGCCGACGGCTGCTGCATGACATCGTGCTGGGAACCGTCGTCATCAACAGTTCGATTCGCACACAGGTTGTACCTCCGGCGCGCGCCTATTGAAGGGATGTCACACTCCAAATGGATTGACCGTCAGCCCCCGCGGCGCGATGCTGAGGTTTGTTCGGCCCGGATCAGGATCGGGGCCGAACTTTGTGCCACCGGTACCAATTGTTCACCGGATAGCGTTATCGTTCGTGTTTCGGAGGCCTGACGACCCGACGTGACCCAGCATTCGCGTGATACCCCGCAGTTTTACCTGACGGCGCCCTCGCCCTGCCCCTATCTGCCGGGACGGCACGAGCGCAAGGTGTTCACGCATCTGGTCGGCGACAAGGCCGGCGACCTCAACGACCTCCTGACCCATGGCGGCTTCCGCCGCAGCCAGTCGATCGCCTACCGGCCGGCCTGCGACCAGTGCCGCGCCTGCGTTTCCGTGCGCGTCGTCGCCAACGAGTTCCGGCCCTCGCGCAACTTCCGCAAGATCCTCGCGCGCAACGCCGACATCATCGGCGAGCAGCGCAGCGCGGTCCCGACCTCGGAACAATATTCGGTGTTCCGCGCCTATCTCGACCGGCGCCACCGCCATGGCGGCATGGCCGACATGACCGTGCTCGACTACGCCATGATGGTGGAAGACAGCCACGTCGAAACCCGCATCATCGAATACCGCAAGCGCAACGTCGATTCCGGCATCACCGGTCGCGGCGAAGATTTGATCGCCGTCGCCCTCACCGACGTGCTCAGCGACGGGCTGTCGATGGTCTATTCGTTCTTCGAGCCGTCGGAGCAGAGCCGCTCGCTCGGCACCTTCATGATCCTCGACCACATCACGCGCGCGAGAAGGCTGGGGCTGCCTTACGTCTATCTCGGCTACTGGATCGAGGGCTCCAAGAAGATGGACTACAAGGGCCGCTTCCTGCCGCAGCAGCGGCTGGCCCCCTCAGGCTGGCTGCGCATCGACGCGTCAGGCGAAGTACTGACCGAGCCGCAGGATTAGGAACGGACCTCATCCCCGGATGAGAGCTTTGCGCTCACCGAGGGAGCGCGCTCTTGCGCGCGTCTCGAAGGATGGCCACGGGCCACATGGTTCGAGACGCGCGCGAGATGCGCGCTCCTCACCATGAGGATCGACTCAACCGCCGAAAAACGTATCGAACAGCAGCTTCACATTCAGGATCACAATGATCCCGGCCACGACCCACGCCAGCGTGGCGACCGAACGGGAAATCGCGAAATCACCCATCTTGCGGCGGTCGGAAACGAACCGTACCAGCGGGATGACCGCGAACGGCAATTGCATCGACAGGACGACCTGACTGAAAACCAGCAGCTGTGCCGTGCCCTTCTCGCCGTAGAGCGCGGTGACGATGACGACGGGGACGATGGCGACGCCGCGGGTGATCAGCCGCCGCGCCCAGTTCGGCAGGCGTAAATGCAAAAAGCCTTCCATCACGATCTGGCCGGCCAGCGTCGCGGTCACCGTCGAGTTGAGGCCGGACGCCAGTAGCGCGACGGCGAACAGCGTCGAGGCCATCCCGAGCCCCAACAGCGGCGACAACAGCTCATGCGCCTGCTCGATCTCGGCGACGTCGGTACGGCCGCTGGAATGGAAGGTCGAGGCGGCCACGATCAGGATCGCGGCGTTGATGAACAGCGCCAGCATCAGCGCGATGGTCGAGTCCGTCGTCGCCCATTTGATCGCGTCGCGCCTGCCCTCGTCGGTGCGCGGATAGGCGCGGGTCTGCACGATCGAGGAGTGCAGATAGAGATTATGCGGCATCACGGTGGCGCCGATGATGCCGATCGCGATGTAGAGCATCGCCGGATTGGTGACGATTTCGGTCGACGGCAGGAAGCCGCGCAGCAGCGCGGCAACCGGGGGCGCTGCGGCGAAGATCTGGATCGCAAAGCAGACCGCGATGACGATCAGGAGCGAAATGACGAAGGCTTCGAGGAAGCGGAAACCCCTGTTCATCAGAAGCAGCAGCAGGAAGGCGTCAAGCGCGGTGATCAGCGCGCCGCCGATCAGGGGAATGCCGAACAATAGCTTCAGCGCGATCGCGGTGCCGATCACTTCCGCCAGATCGCAGGCGATGATCGCGGCCTCGCAGGCCAGCCACAGCATGAAATTGACCGGACGTGAAAAGCTGGCGCGGCAGGCCTGTGCGAGATCGCGGTCGGTGACGATGCCGAGCCGTGCGGCGAGCGCCTGCAGCAGGATCGCCATCAGGTTCGACAGCAGGATCACCGACAGCAGCGTGTAGCCGAACTTCGATCCACCGGCGAGATCGGTCGCCCAATTGCCGGGATCCATGTAACCGACGGAAACCAGATAGCCGGGCCCGAGAAACGCGAGCAGCCGGCGCGCCCAATGGCCACCGAGCGGTACCGCGATGGTCGCGTTGACTTCGGCCAGACTGCGCTGCCTGTTCGCCGCGGCGTCGGCGCGCCAGCCGGCGTCGGCGTCTTGCAAGGCCAAAGGCAATCTCTCCGAATAAGTCTTTCGGCCCAATTCGGGCGTTCGCGCATCCATCTCAACAAGATGGTCGATATTCGCTCTTATTGCAACTCATTTGCAACTGCATCTAGTGATCGTGAATAATACCGGCATCGTGTCGAGGCGGGCCTGCGCCAGCGCCGCGGCGGTGAACCCCCGAATTCCCCCCGACGACAAACTGTTTGAGATCAAGTGGTCGATAACCCTGACCATCAACACCGTCGGAGGGGTGTCTTGGTTCCATTTGAAGTCCCGGGCTATCTTGCCGGTGGGAGAGTCCCCTTCCCGGCTCACCTGGTCTCAGACGGCCAGGCTTACGAGATCGACATCGCCGTCAAATCCCAACCGGAGAAGACCATGCCCCACGAAACGGCGATCACCGAACGTCTCGCGCGGATCAAGTCCTCACAATGAGCGCCGTCATCGACCTCCTGCTGGCGGCGGACGTCCGCCCCTTCACGATCGCCGCGGCGATCGTGGCCGTGCTTGCCGTCATCGAACTGCTGTCGACGATGGTTGGGTTTTCGCTCAGCCACATCGTCGGCAAGGACGTCGAGATCGAGGCCGACGGCCACAGCGCCATCTCCGGACTGTTTCTCTGGATCAACGCGGGGCGCGTCCCGCTCTTGATTCTTTTGATGTTGACGCTTGGCATGTTCTCGATCGCGGGATTTTTCCTGCAGGCCCTCGCGCACAGCGTCGGAATTTCTCTCCCGGTTTCGCTCGCCGCCGTCGGCGCCATCATCGGCACCATTCCGGCGGTCCGGGTTACCAGCCGAGCTATCTCGCGCGTGATCCCGCGCGACGAGACCTATGCAGTCGATGAAGCCGACTTCGTCGGCCAGGTCGCCGTGGTCTCGATCGGTCCGCTCGATCAGGGACTGCCCGGCCGCGTCCGTCTCAAGGATGTCTTCGGCAACTGGCACTCTGTCCCGGCGCGCGCCGGCCCCGATTCGAAAGCGCTCGCGGTCGGCAGCAGCGTGTTGCTGGTCGACCGCGACACCAGGAGCTTTATCGCGATTGCCGCACCGGCCAACCTCATTGCGCAACAATAGTCACCAGACAGGGAATGAACATGTGGGAACTTGCAGTACCGATCGCTATCGGCGTCCTTCTTTTTGTCATCATCGGCTTCATGTTCGCGACGCTGTACCGGCGTTCGACCCGCGACGAGGCCTATGTCCGGACCGGTCTCGGCGGCCAGAAAGTCGTTCTCGACGGCGGCTCCGTCGTGCTTCCGGTTTTCCATTCGACGGCAGCCGTCAATCTGAAGACGTTGCGGCTGGAGGTCGCCCGCGGCGGCCCGGACTCGCTGATCACCAAGGACCGCATGCGCGTCGACATCGGCGCCGAATTCTACGTCCGCGTCAAACCGGACATGTCGTCGATCGCGCTGGCCGCGCAGACGCTCGGCAACCGCACCAATGACGCTGCTGAACTGCGCGAACTGATCGAGGCGAAATTCGTCGACGGCCTGCGCTCGGTCGCCGCCACCATGCATCTCGAGGAGCTGCAGGAACAGCGCGCGACCTTCGTCAAATCGGTGCAGGACGCGGTCGGCGCCGACATCCAGAACAACGGCCTCGAGCTCGAATCGGTCTCGCTGACGAGGCTCGACCAGAGCGACATCAAGCATTTCAATCCGAGCAACTTCTTCGACGCGCACGGCCTCACCACGCTGACCAAGATCACCAAGGAGCGTGAGCAGGAGCGTAACCAGATCGTCCGCACCACCGAGGTCAACATCGCGCAGCAGGACCTGGTCGCGCGCCAGACCACACTGACGATCGAGAGCACCAAGCGCGAGGCGGAACTGGCGCAGCAGCGCGACATCGCCAACAAGACCGCGGCGATGCGCGCGCAGACCGCGCAGGTCGAGCAGACGGCGCTGCAGAACGAGGCCGAATACCGCATCCAGCAGGAACTGGCCGTCGCCAACGTCCAGACCGAGGCCAACCAGGCCCGCGACACCAAGAAGATCGAGGCTGATCTGGCGGTGAAGCGCCGCACCACCGAAATGGAGCGTGATCTCCAGATCGTGGCGCAGGAAGCCGCGATCGTCGTCGCCACCAAGAACAAGGAGCAATCCGAAGCGCAGACCATCGCCGAGACGGCGCGCGCACATGCGATCGCAGCCGAAGAAAAGGTCACGACGGCACGCGCCACCGAAATCGCCGAGCGCGACAAGATCATCAACGTGATCGCGGCGCGCAAGGTGGCGGAAACCGATGCGATGCCGATCACCGTGATGGCGGAAGCCGAACGGCAGGCCGCCGCCAACAAGGCCGAAGCGATCAACGTGCTCGCCAAGGCCGACGCCGACGCCGCAACCACGCGTGCGACCGGCGTCAAGGCGCTCGGCGAGGCCGAGGCGGAGGTGGCGGCGCTCAAGGCCGAGGCCCGCAACAAGCTCGGCGCCGAGATAATCGAATACGACCTCAACCTCGCCCGCATCAACATCATTCCGAGCGCGCTGGCCGAAGCAGTCAAACCGATCGAGAAGATCTCCGACATCCGGATCTTCGATACCGGCGGCATGCTCGGTCGCGGTGGCGGCAACGGCGCCATGAACGGCGGCAATGGCGGTCTCGGACTCGGCGACGGTCTCGCCGCACAGTTATTGTCGGTATCGGCGTTCAAGCCGATGATCGACAAGATTCTCGGCGAGGCCGGCTTCCCGGCTGGCCCCGATGGCATGACCAGCCTGTTGAATGCGCTGCGTGCCGGCAGCGGAACGCCGACTGAAGCGGAGTTGCCGGCGCCTGCCGACAGCCCCGCAACGCCGCCGGCCACCATCTCGGGCACGGGCAAGGCGACGCTCGGACCGAAGTCGTAGTCGTAGTCGTCGTGACGGCCTGATCCGCCGTTAGATCGCAAGCAGAGAGAAGCCCGCCGCAGTCGATGCGGCGGGCTTTTTTACGCCTGCCGGGCACGGCGCGTCGCTCCCTCTTCATTTCCTTATTGCAAATGCCTCTCATTAGTGACACTAGTTGCGAATAATTCGCAATTGCAAGTCAAGGGAGGCGGTCGATGCGTCAGCTCAAGCGGGCTTTTGGCGGCAAGGACGGAGACCATGACGATTTCCACTTCGGCAATTTTTCCCAGCCGTTTTTCCAGCCGCACCAGCCTCACAGTTCACATGGCTCGCACCCCTCTCACGGATCCCATGGTTCTCACGGGGGTCACGGCTCGCATGACGGCCCGTCGTGCCAACCGGGTCCGCAGCCGGCAAAAATCGAGTACCGCAGCTTCGACGGCTCACAGAACAACCGGTCTGACTCCACCCTCAACGCCGCCGGCACCGAATTCGCGCGCATCGGCACCGCGCATTTTGCCGACGGCATTTCCGTGCCGCTGGGCGGCAACAATCCGCGCACCATCAGCAATCTCGTGGTCGGCGCCGGCGATGCCGACGTGGCGAACCCGGAAGGTGTTTCCGCGTTCATGTACGCCTGGGGCCAGTTCATCGACCACGACATGACGCTGACCCGAACCGACGGCGTCAACGACATCAGCGTCGTGGTCCCCGCCGGCGATCCCGTCTTCCCCGCCGGCACCATCATTCGGATCACCCGCGCCGTCACCGATCCCACGACCGGTGCCGGCACATCCAATCCGGCGATGGCGGTCAATTCCAATTCCGCCTGGCTCGACGCCTCGATGGTCTACGGGTCGAGTGCGGCGGTCGCGGCCAGCCTGCGCACTGCCGACGGCCATATGAAGACGTCGGCGGGCGACAATTTGCCGATCGTCAACGGCATGGTGGTGGCCGGCGACGGCCGTGCCGCGGAAAATCCGGCGCTGACCGCGCTGCAGACGCTGTTCGTGCGCGAGCACAATTACCAGGTCGACAAACTGCATCATGAGCATCCGAACTGGAGCGGCGACCAGCTCTACAATTACGCCCGCGCCATCGTGTCGGCGGAAATCGCCAACATTACCTATTCCGAATTCCTGCCGAACCTCGTCGGCAAGGACGCGCTCACGCCCTATGACGGCTATGATCCCAATGTCGATCCGCATTTGACGCTGGAATTCGTCGCCGCGGCGTTCCGCTTCGGGCACTCGATCGTCTCGGGCGAAACCGAAGGCCTTGCGGAAAACGGCGAGGTCATCGCCGGCTCCGAGGAAGACCTGAAAGACGTGTTCTTCCAGCCGGCGGCAGACTTCATCGACAATGGCGGCGCCGACGGACAATTGCGCCATCTGGCCGCCGATCCGTCGCAGGCGCTCGATGCGCGCATCGTCGAGGACCTGCGAAATTTTCTGGTCGATGCGCCGGTGTCGATGGATCTCGCCGCGATCAATATCCAGCGCGCACGCGACCTCGGCCTCGGCACGCTGAACCAGACCCGCGAAGCGCTCGGGCTCGACCCATACACGGATTTCAGCCAGATCACGAGCGACCCGCAGACGCTGGCCGGACTGAAGGCGGCCTACGGCAACGTCAACAATGTCGGCCTGTGGACCGGCGGCCTGTCGGAAAACCATGTCACCGGCGCGCTGGTCGGTGAAACCTTCCAGGCCATCCTGACGATGCAGTTCGAGGCGCTGCGCGACGGCGACCGGCTCTGGTTCGAGAACCAGGGTTTTGACGCCAGGACGTTGTCCGAGATCAAAGGCACGACGCTCGCCGACATCATCCTGCGCAACACCGACACCAAGCATATCCAGGACGACGTCTTCGTCACCTATGTCCGTCACACGGGGCTTGCCGGCGGTGTGGAGTCCGAAGATCCCGACGCCCGTCAGATCGTGATCGGTTCCAACGGCACCGACACCCTGATCGGCGGTCCGCAGGGCGATTACCTGTTCGCCGGCACCGGCAAGCAGACCATGACGGGCCATGCCGGCGCGGATCGTTTCGTGTTCGATCTCGGCGCCACCAAAGCCAAAATCACCGACTTCGATCCCGACGTCGACCTGCTGGTGTTCAAACACGCCGGCCGTCTCGACTTTCGCGATGTGAAAATCTCGGGCAACCACGGCAACACGATCGTGCAGGTCGGCGACGACTGGATCGAACTGACGGGCGTGCGGCCCTATGAACTCAGCAAGCACGACTTTCTGTTCGACGTCTGATGGGTCAGCAAGACGTGGATGGCCGGGACAAGTGTTTGGCCCGGACAGATCACTGACGGGTGTTGGGAGACATCGCTGACACGTCAAGGTGAGAAACCTCCACACGTTCGCGTGTGGAGGTTTTTTCGTTGTCCCACCGCTTGTCGGGAAACGGGTGGGTTGGACCGTCTTGCAGTCGGACACTGTTGGTCAATCGAACCATCAGGGAATCGCCCCAAGGAATCCGCCCATGTCCGCCGCCGATACGCCGCACCTGCCGCCGACCTTCAACCGCCTCGCCTGGTCCAACCTCGCCGCGCAATCGGCCGAGCAGATTGCGCTGGCCGCCGCCCCCATCGTCGCGGTGCTGCTGCTGGGCGTCGGCGAAGGCCAGACCGGGCTGCTGCAGACCGCGCTGACGCTGCCCTTCATCCTGTTTGCGATCCCTGCTGGCCTGCTCGCCGATCGCATTTCGCGGCGCTGGCTGATGGCGGGCGCCGAAGCGCTGCGTGCCGCGGCGCTTTGCGGAATCCTGCTGCTGATCTGGCTCGGCTGGATGACGCTGCCGCTGCTGGCCCTGCTCGGTTTCATCGCGGTGTGCGGCACGGTCGCCTATAGCGTCGCCGCACCGGCGCTGGTGCCCTCGCTGGTGAACCCGGAGCAACTGCCCGCGGCCAATGCGCGGATTGAGCTGGCGCGCACAGTCGCCTTTGCCAGCGGCCCCGCGCTCGGCGGCGTGCTGGTCGGATGGGTCGGTGCGGCGCCCGCCTTCGGGTTTGCCGCGGCGCTTTCTGTGCTCGCCGTCGTGCTGTTGTCCGGCATCTATGAGCCCGCCCGCGCGCCCGCGCCCCGCCGCCATCCGCTGCAGGAGATCAAGGAAGGCGCTGACTTCGTGCTGCACCACAAGCTTCTGCGGCCGGTGTTCATCACCCAGTTCATCTTCAACACGGCCTCGTTCCTGCTGCTCGCCGTGTTCGTGCCCTATGCCGTGCGCCATCTCGGCCTCTCCGCCACCGGCGTCGGCACCACGCTCGCGATGTACGGCGTCGGCATGGTGGTCGGCGCGCTGCTGGCGACGCGCGTCATGAAGCGCCTCGCCTTCGGCACCGTGATCGGGCTCGGCCCGGTGACCGGGTTCGTTGCCGCCACCGTGATGGCGCTGACGACCATCGTTCCATCACCGCTGCTCGCGGGCCTGAGCTTCTTCCTGCTCGGCGTCGGTCCGATCCTGTGGGTGATCTCCACCACCACGCTGCGCCAATCGGTGACGCCGCCCTCGCTGTTGGGGCGCGTCTCCGCCATCAACATCATGAGCTATGGCGCCCGCCCGCTCGGCTCGGCGCTCGGCGCCATCGTCGGCGGCCTCTACAGCGCCGAAGCCTGCCTCTATCTGGCGGCCGCGATCTTCGCCGCCCAAGCGCTTGTCATCCTGATGTCGCCAGCCGTCTCGCTGACGCGGCAACCGGACATGGTCGGCGACGGACCGGCGCTGCGGGCGTGTTGATTAGGGAAGCATGATCTCTTCAAGCAGGTTCCCAAGGAAAAACTTCTCGTCATGCCCGGGCTTGTCCCGGGCATCCACGTCTCTCTTGGCGGCAAACCCCGAAGTAAGACGTGGATGGCCGGGTCAAGCCCGGCCATGACGAACGAATTACCGTAACCCTGCCACTGGCATTTCTTAATCCGGTTTTATATGATACTCATCATTTTATAGAAAAACGGGAACCCTCCATGGCCGACCAGACCGTAGCGATCGCAAGCCCCCGTCCCGAGGCCTCCTCCACCGTGCTGCAGATCGCGGTGCTGGCGGCGCTGGCCGCCACCGGGACGCTGGCGACCAATATCCTGCTGCCGTCGCTGCCGCAGATGGCAGCCTCGCTGCACGTCACCAGCGCCGCGGTCACATCCGCCATCACGATCTTTCTCGCGGTGTTCGCGGTCGGCCAGCTGGTGGTCGGGCCGATTTCAGACCGCTACGGCCGCCGCTGGCCAGTACTGATCGGATTTGCGGTGTTTTTCGCCGGCAGCGTCTGGTGCGGCCTCGCCACCGACCTGCCCAACCTGCTCGCCGGCCGCGTGGTCCAGGCCGCCGGCGCCTGCGCCACCTCCGTGCTGTCACGCGCCATTGCGCGCGACCTGTTCTCCGGCGCCGCACTGGCGCGCGCTATGGCGCTGATCATGATTGCGATGGCGGCCGCACCCGGCTTCTCGCCGCTGCTCGGCGGCGCGCTCGACCACTATTTCGGCTGGCGTTCCGAATTCGCGCTTGTCGCCGTCTTTGCGGTGCTCGGCGCGCTCGCCTACAGCATGGTTCTGGGCGAGACCCATCATGCGACGCGCACGCCGCTCGACCCGCTCGCGATTGCCAAAAACTATCTTGGCCTGATCGCCGACCGGCGTTTTGTGGTGCCGGCCGCGACCGTGAGCCTGATCATGGGCGGTCTGTTCGCGATGTTCTCGGCCGCGCCCCGCGTGCTGATCGAAGCGATGCACTTTACGCCTATTCAGTTAGGCCTGTTCTTCGCCGGCACTGTGCTGATCGTATTCGCCTCAGGCATGCTGGCGACAAAGCTGGCGCCGCGCTACGGGCTCGACCGCTCGATCCGCGGCGGATTATTCGCGGCCGCTGCCGGCAGCCTAGCGATGCTGCTGGTGTCGCTGTATAGCCCGACCTTCCTGCCGTTTCTGGGGGCGATGAGCGTATTCCTGCTCGGCATGGGCATCGTGAACCCCTTGGGCACCGCGCAGGCGCTCTCCCCGTTCGGCGAGAAAGCGGGCGCCGCCTCCGCGCTGGTCGGGTTCTGGCAGATGATGACAGCGGCGATCGGCGTCTGGCTGGCCGCGACGATCTCGCGTGAGGCGCTGTTTGCGCTCGGCGTGGTGCTGACGGTGTTTTCCTTTGTCGCGGTCGGGCTGTATACGCTGCGCGCCAAAGCGGCCTAGCTTCCGAGATACCGCTCGTACTTCCCCGCCACAACTTCATCCGACGCAATGTCTGGATCCAGCGTAAAGAGATCCTGCGCGCGGCCGATGCCGCGCAGCGCGTAGCGGCCGGTGGAAACCAGATAGTTGCGCCCCGCAGCGTCCAGTCCGGTGCGAAACGCCTCCGAGGTCAGCAATTCGCGGTCGACCGAACGGCACATCGAGGCGATACGGCTGACTTCGTTGACGGCTGGCCCCACCACGGTGAAGTCGAGCCGGTCATCGCTGCCGATATTGCCGTAAAAGACCTCGCCGACATGCAGGCCGACATGGGCCGTCGTCACCGCCACGCCTTCGGCGGCACGGCGGGCACTGACCGCAGCCATGTTGCGCCGGAAATGGTGTTCGGCGCGCAGCGCTGTGCGCTTGGCAACGGCCATGTTCTCGTTGGTGAACATCGCCAGCACACCGTCGCCGATCAGTTTCAGCACCTCGCCGCCGGCATCATGGATGGCGTCGATCGAGGCTTGCGCATAATCGTTCAGGAACGGGATGATCTGGCCGGGCTCGATGCTCTCGCTGATCGAGGTAGAGCCGCGCAGATCCGAAAACCACAGCACCGCGTTGATGCGCTCGGTGACGCCGCGGGCAATGCGGCCACGCAGCACCTGCTCGGACGCGTCCCGGCCGAGATAGACCCGCCCCAGCGTCCGCGCGACTTCGGCCTGTGCGGCGGATTTGACCGCAAGCCCAAGCACCGGCACCAACTCGCGCAAGGCGGCGAGCCCCTGCTCGCCAAAACCTTCGTCGCGCCGGGTCACCCATGTCGAGTAAAAGCAGTCCATCTGGCCCATGGTGCCGGCTTCGCCGAAGCGGTGCACCATACTGAGAAAATGCTTGTGCCCCTTGGCGGACAGGTCCTCGATCATGTTGAAATCGAGGCCTTCGCAATCGGACAGATCGATCAGCAGTTCGTCGCCACCGGTTTCAAGCAAATGGTAGAATGTCGAGCGCCGCCAGTTTTCCGCAACGGCGCCGCCCTCGCTACTCGAACCATATTCAAAACTGTCGCTCTCGTTGGTTTGGGAATGGCTCCAGCGAAATCCGCGGCCCTCGAACACCGGGTGCAGCGTGTCAATGATGACCATTGCGCGCGACAGCTCCAGGCCATGGGCGCGGCAGCGCTCGCAAAAGCCACGAAGCAGATCGTTTTCGGGCAGGCCTGTCAGGCTCTGGTGGGCGATCCAGTTCATCAGGCGCAGGCGGGGCGTGAGTTCCATGCCGCTATTATGCCGCGCAATCGTGACAGACGGAAGCCTGCCGCAACCCGTTACGTCTTCCCCGCTGCGACGACTTCGCCGTCTTCCTTCACGAAGGAGTCGACGGGACGGTCGAGCAGGTCGAGCACCAGTTTCGACGGCCGGCACAGCCGCACGCCCTTGCCCGTCACCACGATCGGCCGGTTGATCAGGATCGGATGGGCGAGCATGAAATCGATCAGTTCGTCGTCGCTCCATTTGGGATCGGCAAGGCCGAGCTCCGCGTAGGGCGTACCCTTCTCGCGCAATAACTCGCGTGCGGAAATGCCCAACGCGGCGATCAGTTCGACCAGCCGGGCGCGGCTCGGCGGGGTCTTCAGGTATTCGATCACTTCGGGCTCTTCGCCGCTCTGGCGGATCATCGCCAGGGTATTGCGTGAAGTGCCGCAGGACGGGTTGTGATAAATGGTCACGCTCATGTGTGAGCTTACTTCTTGAGTACCAACGAGGCTCCGGCGCCCGCCTCGTACCAGCCGCGCGACGCTTTCACCAAATGGACGACCGAAAGCATGACGGGCACCTCGACCAGCACACCCACCACGGTAGCCAGCGCGGCTCCGGAGTTGAGACCGAACAAGCTGATCGCGGCGGCAACCGCGAGTTCGAAAAAGTTGCTGGCGCCAATCAACGCCGCCGGGGCCGCCACGCACCAGGCCACGCCGAAGCGCCGGCTCAGCCAGTAGGCCAGTCCGGCATTGAGATAGACCTGGATCAGGATTGGTACGGCCAGCAGGACAATCACCAGCGGCTGCGAGATGATCTGTTCGCCCTGAAAGCCGAACAGCATGACCAGCGTCGTCAGCAGCGCAACCAGCGACACTGGCTGCAAGACATGCAGCTTCCGCTGCAACGCCGCCGGTCCCGTGCTCAACAGCCAGCGGCGCCACAGCTGCGCGACGATGACCGGCACGACGATATAAAGCACCACCGAGATCAGCAGGGTCGCCCAGGGTACCGCGATCGAAGCAACTCCCAGCAGCAAGCCGACCAGAGGCGCGAACGCAAACACCATGATGACGTCGTTAAGCGCCACCTGACTGAGCGTATAATGCGGCTCGCCCTCGCACAGGTTCGACCACACGAACACCATGGCGGTGCAAGGCGCTGCGGCCAGCAGGATGAGGCCGGCGATATAGGACGGAATCTGTGCCGACGGCAGCCACGGCGCGAACAAATGTCCGATAAACAGCGAACCCAGCAAAGCCATCGAGAACGGCTTGACCGCCCAGTTGATGAACAGCGTGACGCCGACACCGCGCCAGTGCTCGCGCACCTGGCCGAGCGCGCCGAAATCGATTTTCAGCAGCATCGGGATGATCATCAGCCAGACCAGCGCGGCCACCGGCAAATTGACCCGGGCGATTTCGGCGCTGGCGATGGTTGCAAACAACCCGGGAAGCAGATGGCCCAGCGCGACGCCCGCAACAATGCAAAGGGCGACCCACAGCGAGAGATAACGTTCGAACAGATTCATGGTGAGGTCATTCCGGTGGCGTGGTGGCCGATCCCGCCCACCGGCGCCCCGACCATCGCTTGTCGATAGAGCAGAATCGCATCATCCACAACTATTTGTCTTGATTTCTCGACATATAGAATAGACACTATCGCTGAATGAGCCACCAAATACGCAATTTCTAGACAAAATGTGGCTTATTGTCATCTTCGTGTCATCAAAATATGTCGATAAATATGGACACGACTACCTTATGGAAAATCAGATGAGCGAAAGCAGCCGGGAATCGAGTGCCATTGAAGGCTTTGGGTCGCTTGCGCAGCCGACCCGCCTCGCCGCTGTTCGCCACCTGCTCGCAGTCCATCCGCAAAGCCTGCCCGCCGGTGAGATCGCCCGGCTTTGCGAGGTGCCGCACAATACCATGTCGACGCATCTCGGCATTTTGAGCCGGGCTGGCTTGATCTCCGTCGAGAAGGACGGCCGCTCGATGAACTATCGGGCAGACGTGACAGGCTTTCGAAGCTTGCTCGATTTTCTCTCTCGGGACTGCTGCAACGGCCGTCCCGAACTCTGCGGCACCGCTTTCGATCTGCCATTCGAAGCCATCGCTACCGAACCGTCGGAGAAGTTCATGACGCCGGCATTCAATGTGCTTTTCCTGTGCACCCAAAACTCTGCCCGCTCTATCATCGCAGAAGCCCTGCTCGAGAAGATCGGCCGCGGCCGCTTCCGGGCCTATTCGGCCGGAGCTGAGCCGGCCCGAGAACCGGTTCCGGAAGTCATCGACCGGCTGAAGGCGCTCGGACACGACGTGTCGCACTTGCATTCCAAGTCGTGGGACGAGTTCAAAGGGCCGGACGCTCCCCGGATGGATTTCATCATTGCGCTTTGCGACGCACCCAATGGTCAATTTTGTCCGGATCTCGGCGGCCAATTCGTCACCGGCGCGTGGCCCCTCCCCGACCCCATGCAATTCAAGGGTTCGGCGACCGAGCGGACCACGCTGCTGAATGAGCTTTACGCAATGATCCGGCGACGCATCGAGATCTTCACGAGCCTGCCGTTCGATTCTCTCGACCGCATGGCCGTCAAGGCTCGCCTGGATGAGATCGGCGACACGACGCGCGTATCACCCTAAGAGGACTTTCCATGAAGGTTGGCATCAATGGCATGGGCCGCATCGGCAGGCTCGCGCTGCGTTCGGCACTCGGCGGCACACGGCGCCCTGAGAGCGACCCCCGCGCCGGCAACCGGCTGGACGTCGTCCACATCAACGAGCTGAAAGGCGGCATCGCCGCTACGGCGCATCTCATCGAGTTCGACAGCATCCACGGCCGCTGGCACCAATCCATCGGCGTCGAGGACGAAAAATCAATTGCCATCGGCAAAGCCCGGATCGGATTCAGCGAGCAAGCGTCGCCCGGTGAAGTTGCCTGGGGCGATCTCGGCTGCGATGTCGTGCTGGAGTGCACCGGAAAATTCCTCAAGCCGGATCAGCTTCAGGCTTATTTCGACCGCGGCGTCAAACGCGTCATCGTCGCGGCGCCGGTCAAGGACGAGGCAGCCCTCAACATTGTCGTCGGCGTCAATGACCGCCTCTACGATCCGGCCCGACACAGGCTGCTGACGGCCGCTTCGTGCACGACGAATTGTCTGGCGCCCGTCGTCAAGGTCATCCACGAAGCAATCGGCATCAAACATGGACAGATCACGACTATCCATGATCCGACCAACACCAACGTCGTCGTCGATGCCCCGCACAAGGACCTACGGCGCGCGCGATCGGCGATGCTCTCGATGCAACCGACGACCACGGGAAGCGCCACGGCTATTGCCCTGATCTATCCGGAGCTCAAGGGCAAGCTGAATGGCCACGCCGTGCGGGTGCCGGTGCTGAACGCCAGCCTGACCGATTGCGTATTCGAGCTGAAACGCCCGACCACGGTCGAAGAGGTCAACGCGCTCTTCAAATCCGCCTCGGAAGGGGATTTGGCTGGTATCCTCGGCCTCGAGACCCGGGCACTGGTCTCGGCCGACTACAACAACGATCCGCGCAGTTCGATCGTCGACGCCTTGAGCACCCTGGTCACGGACGAAACACTGCTGAAGGTCTACGCCTGGTACGACAACGAGGTAGGGTACGCCTGCCGGATGGTCGATCTCGCCAACATTGTGCAACGCGCAGGCGTATAACGCCATGGTCCGAAACTACGTCATCGTTACCGCATCCTACTGGGGCTTTACCCTGGTCGATGGCGCGCTTCGCATGCTCGTGCTGTTTCATTTTTTTCGGCTGGGTTATTCGCCGTTCACGCTGGCCTTCCTGTTTCTGCTGTACGAGGCCGCCGGAATTGCCGCCAACCTCGCAGGCGGTTACTTCGCGTCGCGCTTCGGCATTCCTCGCATGCTCGCGATCGGCCAGTTACTCCAGATTGCCGGCTTGCTGATGTTGTCCGCGCTGGACCCGGGATGGGGAGCCGCCGCATCGGTCGCATGGGTCGTCGTCGCCCAGGGCGTTGCAGGTGTTGCCAAGGATCTGACCAAGACCGCATCCAAGTCGGCGATCAAGGCAACTTCTGCGGAGGGCAGCGGGCAGCTTTTCCGATGGGTCGCGTGGTTCACCGGCTCGAAGAATGCGATGAAAGGCATCGGCTTCTTTGTCGGCGGCCTGTTGCTGGACTCGGTGGGATTTGTCCACGCGCTATGGCTGATGGCAGCGCTGCTGGCCGTGGTCTTCGTCGCCGGCCTGCTGCTTCTGCCCTCGCAGCTTGGCAAGGCGAAATCCTCGAAGACCATCCGCGAACTGTTCGGCAAATCGCGCGGCGTCAATCTTCTGGCAGCCGCGCGCATCTTCATGTTCGGCGCGAGGGATGTCTGGTTCGTGGTCGGACTGCCGGTATTTCTCTACGCATATGGCTGGACGTTCTTGCAGGTTGGCGGCTTCTTGGCTGCCTGGACCATTGCCTATGGCGGCGTACAGGCTCTCGCGCCCTCGCTGGTGAACCGCAGCGCCGACGGCTTAAGTCGCGAGGTGCCGGCCGCCCGGGTGTGGGCGGCCGTTCTGGCTGCCGTGCCCCTTGCGCTGGCGTTGATCATGAACTCAACCGATATCGCGCGTCCCGATCTCGTTCTGGTAGTCGGGCTGGCGCTCTTCGGCCTGCCCTTCGCCGTAAATTCATCGCTGCATTCGTATCTCATTCTGGCCTATGCGGGCTCCGAAAAGGCCGCCGAGGACGTCGGCTTCTACTATGCCGCCAATGCCGCCGGCCGCCTGCTGGGCATCATGCTATCCGGAGCGCTCTATCAGGTCGCAGGCATCACCGGCTGCCTGATCGGCTCTGCGGTCATGCTGCTGCTCTGCTGCCTCATCACGTTCCTGCTTCCGCTGAACGCTCCCCTGTCGACCGCAAAGCCGGCCTCGGTCTGATCGAAAGCGAACTTCGAGCGGAGCTGCATTCGACCTCAATCCAAAACGAACACACCCGGGCGCTACCAAGAGACTGGAGCTGCGACATGGCGTGGACCGTAACCAACCTGATCGTTCAAATCATTGCCGGTCTGGCTGGCGCCCACATCGCCGCGGCCGCGGCCCACGAGCACCGGTTCGGCTTCTGGGGACACAGCCTTGTCGGGCTGATGAGCGGCGCGTTGGGTGGCTCTCTTCTCCAGGTCTATGCCATGACAGTAGTAACCGGCAGCGGGAGTCTGAATGTCCCGACCAACGCCGAGACAATCGCCATCCAGTCATTGACGGGCGCAACATTGGGCTGCCTCGCAATGCTCGCAGTCGGATTCTTCATTAGCGAGCAATCGAAAGAGAATTGATCGGGTCGCACCCGGCTGCAGTCGCTAGCTAGCAGCATTCCCTGCTCTCGTGTACCGGCGCAACGCCAACTGCGTCGCCTCGCGCGCAAGCGCAACCTTGCGGCCTGGGTGCGACAAAACAACCCGACGGGCAAATCACTTCCGATTTACGGAAGTCATGTCAAGCCCCGGAACAAAAAATATTTCGGTTTTCAAGAACCCCAAATCAGTGCTCCTGTATGCCCATCCCGTCCTGATCAGAAGGGCGTCGGCCGTCGTCACGGACGTTGGACGGGTTGCGGTGGACGCTGGGTTCACGTCTGACGACGGCGTGGATCGAGCGTACGGCAAAACCGTGTGGTCCTGGCACCCGTTGCCGGTGTCAAGCTGTCGGAGAAGCGCAAGCGGAAACGGCAGTGACGGAGTCAACCAAGAACTCGTCTCCGGGGAGATCACGGCATAAGCCGTAAAGCCACTGCGCAGGGAATGTCGGATGTTCTCCGCTGCCCTGTATGCTCGTGTGCAGCCTACTTAGCACTAACCGCACACGGGACCGCGGGTGCAGCGCGCATCCGGCATTCCCTGCGCCCTCTCTTTGAGGGCGGGAAGTTTCTGGCAAACCTCGGGCCCATCGCGCCGCGAGAAAGCGAAGGTGTGCTTCCCCGTCATCCTGAGGTGCGAGCGTAGCGAGCCTCGAAGGATGAATCGGCCACAGACGGGCCGTCGTCCTTCGAGGCGCGCAAGAGCGCGCACCTCCAGCGACAACGGCGAAGCCGTTGCGCGGGGATGACGGGTCGAGATAAGAGACGACCATGATTGAACCGAAAAGCCCCGGCGTACTGGGTCCCCCGCTTTCGCGGAGGACGACAGCGTTCACTGCGGACAGAACTCGCTATTTCCATAATTCTAGAAATACAGTTGACAGCCCCGGATTCGGATGTCATTCTACCGTCATGAAACTCGATGACGCAGCCGCACACCTCGAAGCCCTGGGCAATCCGACCCGGCTCAAAATCTATCGTACGCTGGTTCGCGCCGGCGACGCCGGAATGTCCGTCGGTCGCCTGCAGGACAAGCTGAAGATCGCGCCATCCACCCTTTCCCACCACATCAAGACGCTGATGGTGGTGGGCCTGATCAACCAGGTGCGGGACGCCACCACGCTGGTGTGCCACGCCAATTACGACGTGATGCGAGGATTGGTGGAGTTCCTGGTGGCGGAATGCTGCACCGGCGCCACCGAAAGCAACGATACCAAGACCGCGGCGTGAATTTGCGCCGCCCGTAATTTCGATATTTCTAGTTTAATAGGAGGATGCCATGAGCGAAGCGAAGACAGTTGCCGTCATCGGCGCCGGCCCGGTTGGCCTTGCCGCCGCCGCCCATGTGCTGGAGCGGGGTTTTCGGCCGATCGTGCTGGAAGCAGGCGACAGCGTCGGGCATTCCGTTCGCCAATGGAGCCATGTCCAGCTGTTCTCGCCGTGGGAATACAACATCGACCGCGCCGCGGAGCGTCTGCTTGCGGCAACGGGGTGGAATTCGCCGGATCCGCAACACTATCCGACCGGCGCGGAATTGCTGGAAGGCTACCTCGAACCGCTCGCGGCCAAGACCGCCCTCACCGATCACATCCACACCTCCAGCCGCGTCACCGACATCAGCCGCGCCGGTTTCGACAAGCTCAAGACCAAAGGACGCGAGTCCGCGCCGTTCGAAATTCGTTACCAGAACGGGCAAGGCCCGAAGGTCGTGAAGGCTGACGCCGTGATCGACGCGTCAGGCACCTGGCATTCGCCCAATCCGGCGGGCGCCAACGGCCTCCCCGCCATCGGCGAGACGCAGGCTGCGGCCAAGATCGCCTACGGCATGCCCGATGTTCTGGGACGAGATCGCGCGCGCTACGCCGGCAAGACCGTCGCCGTGCTCGGTGCCGGTCATTCGGCGATCGGTACGCTGACCGATCTCGCCCAGCTCGCCGCTGAGATGCCAGGAACACAGCCCGTCTGGCTGTTGCGGGGCAATGATCCCGCCAAGGCCTTTGGCGGCGGCGCCAATGACAAGCTGGTTGCGCGCGGCGAGCTTGGCGCCGCCTTTGCATCGCTGGTCGCGGCCGGCCGCATCAAGGTCGAGAGCGAGTTTCGGGTTTCGCACATCACGGCGGATGGCCCTCGCCTCACCGTCGCGACCAGCGCGGGCAGTTGCTGCCGCCAGATCGCCGTCGATGAGCTGATTGTTGCCACGGGCTTCCGGCCGGACCTGAATTTCGTGCGCGAGCTTCGCATCCAGCTTGATCCGGCGATCGAATGTCCGGTGGCGCTGGCGCCGCTGATCGATCCGAACGAGCATAGCTGTGGCACCGTGCGGCCCCACGGCGCGCGCGAACTGGCGCAGGCCGAACCCGGCTTCTATTTCGCCGGCATCAAGTCCTACGGCCGTGCACCCACGTTCCTGATGCTGACGGGCTATGAACAGGTCCGTTCGATTGCCGCCGACATTGCCGGCGATCACGCGGCGGCGGAGCGTGTCGAACTGGTGCTGCCCGAAACCGGCGTTTGCAGCCGCGCGGCCGCGCCTGGCGCAAACCAGTGCTGCGGCGGACCGGCGCCATCCACCGTTGACGCCTGTTGTGTAGCGGACGCAAATGCCAAGCAAGAAGGCAAATCAGGCTGCGGCTGCGCGTCCTGAACGAACCGGGGTGAAGCGCATTTCCTTAAACGGTCGATCCGTCATCGTCGCGATGTGTGTGGGGCAGCTCGGCAGCCTGCTTCCGCATGTCGTGGTGCCTTCCATTCTCGCGGCGTTCCTGATCCCGGAATGGCAGCTGAGCGGCGCGCAGGCCGGCCTGCTCGCAGGCTCGGGCGCTGCAGGTTACATGCTGACCGTGCCGGTGCTGGCGACGCTGACCGACAGGATCGATGCGCGCAAAATCCTGATCGCGGGTTCGGCGGTCAGTGCGCTCGGTACATTGCTGTTCGGCCTGTTTGCGACCGGCCTCTGGTCCGGCGCGTTGTTCAACGCCATCGCGGGCATCGGATTTGCGGGCGCTTACATGCCCGGCCTCAAGGCGCTGACCGACCGGCTTGCGCCCGGCGATTCATCGCGCGCGGTCACGTTCTACACGTCGAGCTTCTCGTTCGGCGTCGGGCTGTCGTTCCTCATCTCGCAGCTCGTCGCGGACGCCTGGGGCTGGCGCGCCGCCTTCCTGGTGACGGCGCTGGGCCCGCTGGTGATGCTTTCGGTCTGCTTCCTGCTGCAACCGGTGACGCCAAAACCCGCGCAAGGCCGTTTGCTGGATTTTGCGCCGGTGTTCCGCAACACCAGCGCGATGGGTTTCGTTCTCGGCTATGGCGCGCACTGCTTTGAGCTTTACGGCATCCGAACCTGGCTGGTGGCGTTCTGGACGTTCGTGGCGGCGAGGAGCTCGGACGGCTCGATCCTGACCCCCGTCGTGGTCAGCGTGCTGTTCTCCGTGCTCGCAATGCCCGCCAGCATTCTCGGCAATGAATGCGCGATCCGGTTCGGCCGCCATCGCGCCATCACCGCCGTGATGTTCAGTTCTGCCGTCGTCGCGCTGCTGATCGCCGCGTTCGCCGACAAATCGCCATGGCTGCTGCTGCCGCTGATCCTGGCCTACGCCATCACCGTGCCCGCCGATTCCGGCGCGCTGACATCGGGGATGACGATGGCGGCGGACCCGAAATACCGCGGGGCAACGATGGCCGTGCATTCGACCGTCGGCTTCAGCCTTTCGGCTTTGGGCGCCTGGGCCCTTGGCGTCGCGCTGGATGCGGCCGGTGGACCGTCGAGCGCCTCGGCCTGGACGGCGGCGTTTGCCGTGCTCGCGGTGGGCATTCTACTCGGGCCTTTGGCACTCTTCTGGTCGAGACGGACCGCGGTTCAGGCATGAGTGCGACACAAGCCTGTTGCCACCTGGCGTCATGGCGCCTAGGTTCCAAGTTGTCTATTATCATAGACAACTTGATTCCGGCAT
Source organism: Bradyrhizobium sp. JYMT SZCCT0180 (assembly GCF_018130165.1). GTDB lineage: Bacteria > Pseudomonadota > Alphaproteobacteria > Rhizobiales > Xanthobacteraceae > Bradyrhizobium. The sequence continues at coordinate 82,305 of NZ_JAFCLZ010000027.1, forward strand.
GCTGGAACGACGCCAGCGACAACAAGCAGGCGCAACGAAAAAGATAAGCCATGAGCGCACGTCCCCTCCCCATCATCATCGCGCTCGGCACCACGCAGACGCTGGCCTGGGCGTCGAGTTATTATTTGCCGGCGATCCTGGCCGACCCGATCTCGCGCGATCTCGGCGTCTCCTCGAACTGGATATTTGCCGCCTTCTCCGCAGCATTGGTGCTCTCGGCTTTGCTCGGCCCGCGTGTCGGCCGGCAGATCGACCTGGTCGGCGGCCGGTCGGTCCTGTCGATGTCCAACATGGTATTCGCGGCCGGACTGACGCTGCTTGGGTTCAGCTACTCCATTCCGGTGATGGCCATCGCATGGCTCCTGCTCGGCATCGGCATGGGCTCGGGCCTCTACGATGCGGCGTTCGCCGCGCTCGGGCGCATCTACGGCAATGACGCGCGCCGCTCGATCACCGGCATCACGTTGCTCGCGGGTTTTGCGTCGACCGTCGGATGGCCGCTGTCGGCCTGGGGGCTGGAGACCATCGGCTGGCGCAACACCTGCTTTGCCTGGGCGGCGGCGCATATCCTGATCGGCCTGCCGATCAATCTGCTGATGCTGCCGGCGGTCAAGGGCGCCAAGGCGGCGGTGGCGAACGCCGTCAAGCCGCACATCGCGATCGACCGCACCATGATCCTGCTGGCCTTCGTGTTCGCCGCCGCCTGGACCGTCACCGGTGCGATGGCCGCGCACCTGCCGCGCATCATGGAAGCGGCCGGCGCCACCACCGCGCAGGCCGTGTTCGCCGGCGCCCTGCTCGGCCCGGCGCAGGTGGCGGCGCGTATTTTCGAGGCCGGCTTCCTCAGCCGCTTTCATCCGCTGGTCTCGACCAAGCTCGCATGTGTCACCAATCCGATCGGCGCGGCGATCCTCGGATTGGCCGGTGGCGGCGCGGCCAGCGTGTTCGCGATCTTCTACGGCGCCGGTAACGGCATCCTCACCATCGCGCGCGGCACGCTGCCGCTGGCGATCTTCGGCCCCCAGAATTACGGCTATCGCCTCGGCATCATCGGCGCGCCGGCGCGGATGGCGCAGGCCGCTGCGCCATTGCTGTTCAGCCTCCTGATCGACATCATGGGCAGCCGCGTTCTCATCGTCTCCTCCGCGCTCAGCCTCGCAGCGCTATTCGCGCTGTTCTTGGTACGCAGCCATCCGCCCATGACAAAGCCATCATGAGGACTCCCAATGGTAGATGACACACCACCATCGATCCGGCGCATCAATCCACCCGAACTCGGCACCCCGCCCGGCTATTCGCAGATCGTTGACGTCAGTCCGGGTCGCCTCATCTTTATCGCCGGTCAGACTGCGCTCGACCGCGACGGCAACGTGGTCGGCAAGAACGATTTTGCCGCGCAAGCAGATCAGGTGTTCGAGAACCTCATCATCGCGCTGCGGGCGAGCGGATGCACGGCCGCCAATCTCGTAAAACTCACAGTGTTCCTCACCGACATGAACAATCTCGGCCGCTACCGGGAAGCCCGTAACCGCTTCTTTGCCTCCGTCGCGCCGCCGGCCGCGCCCGCGGTGACGCTGGTCGAGGTGTCGAAGCTCTATGGCCCCGATTTCCTGATCGAGATCGAGGCCATCGCCGCTGCATGAGCGTCACGCGTTCAACGTTTGCTCGCCGCCGACGTCGCGATCCAGATGCCGGCGAACACCGCGACCAGCCCGAGCACGAGGTTCGGCGTGATCGGCTCGCCGACCAGCTGGGTGGCGAGCAATCCTGCTGCCAGCGGGTTGACGGTCATGGTGTTGGCCACCCTTGTCGGCGACGCCCGCTCCAGCGCCAGCACCCACAGGATGAACGCCAGCGCGCCGCCGGCGATCCCGAGATAGAGGCCCGCGATCCATTGCGCCGTTCCGAACTGGCTCAGGACCGCGACGCTCCCGGTCAGGGAGCCTACCAGGATCAGCGCGGCGGCACCCGTGCCCATGCCGACGGTGAGAAAGCCGAGCGCGCTCGAGCGCTGGATGAACGGACGGGACCAGACGTTGTAGAACGCCATGCACAGGACGGCAGCCGTCATGATCAGTTCGCCACGCCACGCGCCCGCCGGCGCGCTCGAAAGCCCCGACGCCAGGGCTGCGAAGACGCCGAGCACGGCAATGCCGACACCGATCGACTTCCGCTTCGTCAGCGGCTCGATGCCGAGCATGGCGCCGACCACCATCGTGTGCAGCGGCAGTGTCGCCAGCGCAAGGCTGGCGCGCGCCGCGGTCGTATAGGACATTGCGATGTTGTAGAGGACGAAGAACACGCCGAAGAAGCAGAATCCCAGCGCGGCGACGGCGGGCCAATCCCGGCGCTGCGGCCAGCGCGCCTTCAGGAGCAGCGCGGCAGGCAACACGCAGCAAAAGCCGATGCCCCAGCGCAGGATCGCCATCGTGATCGGATCGGCATTGCCGGCGAGATAGCGCGTGATCGCCGCCGCGGTCCCGCCGAGAGAGCTCGATACCAATGCGATTGCGACACCGACCCATTCGCCGCCCAATGCCTGTCTCCCATGTCTTGCCAAGCTTGCTTGTGGCATCTTGCCGGTCAGCAGGCTTTCGGCAACTACCTGGCAGGTACTCATGGCGCTTCAACAGGATTTCGCGGCAAGCCTGCGCTGGTGGCGACGGAAGCGAGGCCTGTCGCAACTCGAACTCGCCGGACGCACCGAAATTTCGCAGCGGCATCTAAGCTTCCTAGAACTCAGCCGTGCAGCGCCGAGCCGGGACATGGTAATACGGCTTGCCATTGCCCTCGATGTGCCGCTGCGCCAGCACAATTCGCTGCTGATCGCGGCAGGGTTTGCGCCGGTGTGGCGGCAGACCAACCTCACAGCTCCCGAGCTCGGCCAGATCCGCATTGCGCTCGATTTCATGCTGGCCCAGCAGGAGCCGTTTCCAGCCGTCGCAGTCGATCGGCACTGGAATCTGCTGCAGAGCAATTCCGGCGCCGTCCGGCTGGTCGAATTTCTGGTCGGGCCACTCCCGCCGGATACGCCGGTCAATCTGGCCGACGCGCTGGTTGCCCCTGATGTGCTGCGGCCGCATTTGGTGAACTGGGTCGAAGTCGTCGGCTATTTCATCCGAAGCGTGGAAGCCGATGCTGCCGCTGACGGATCAGCCGAGACCGCAGCGCTTCTCAAGCGACTGCTCGCTTATGAAGGCGTGCAGGCGGCGGTCCATGCGCCACCTGCCGAACTGGCTATCTCGCCGGTCCTTCCCATGCATTTCCGCAAGGACGGGATCGACCTGCGGCTGTTTACGACCATCGCTACGCTGGGCATTCCCCAGGACATTACGCTGCAGGAACTGCGCATCGAAAATTTCTTCCCCCTGGATGACCCCACCGCCCGCATCCTGCGCGGCTGGGCCGAAGATGCGGCTAACGTACGATCCGTAGCAGAATAACCTCAGCCATCCGCGCAAAACCTTCTGCCTGATGGCAGCATTTTTCAGCAGCACAATCTAATCCCGTGCGCTCTCCTCCGGCGGCTTGATGTGGCGGAACGAGAACAGCAGCGCGAGGTCGTAGCCGATCTTGAGCGCGCCGCAGACCACCAGCGGCAGGCCGGAGAATGCCGTCATCAGCAGCGCGCCCGAGATCGCCGGGCTGATCGCGGACGCGAGGCTGCGCGGCACCGCGGTGACGCTGGCGGCAGCGGGCCGCTCTGCGGGCGTCACGACGGCCATCACGTAGGACGTGCGGGTCGGGACGTCCATTTGCGACAGCGCCGAGCGCAGCAACAGTAAGCCCAGCGCCAGGTAAAGATTGGGCGAGAACGCCGCCAGGATCAGGAACACGCTGGAGGGGATGTGCGTGAACACCATGGTGTTGACGAGGCCGATGCGCCTCGCGAGCCAGGCGGCGACCGGATAGGAGAAGGCGCTCAGCGTGCTCGACCAGAAGAAGAACAATCCCGCCGCAGACAGTGAAAGATCGAAGCGCTCGAACAGCCACAGCACCAGCAACGACTGGGCGACGAAACCGCCCGCGAATGCATCGATGCTGAACAGCGCGGCGAGCTTGTAGACGGTGCCGCGCGAAGGTCCGAGCGGCGTCTGCGGCGCCCGCTCCTCGCCGCGCGTGTGCGGGACACGACGATAGAGCGCGGCGCAGAGAATACCGAGCCCGGCGTAGGCATAGAACATCAGGCGGAACGCGCCGAGCTGGGTGCTGCCGCCGGCAACGAGAAAATCTGGCAGCGACGCCGCCAACGATCCCGCCGCGGTGGCCAGCGCCCCGATCAGGCTGTAGCGGGCGAAGATCTGCGTGCGGCGCTCGTCGGTCGTGCTGTGCGCGAGCACCGCATGTTCGAGCGGCACCAGCACGCCGAGGTCGCCGCCGGACGGATTGATGGTGCCGATAAAGGCGACCAGCACGATCAGGACAAAGTGCTCGACGCCCGGGAACGCAATCCCGGTGGCCGCCATCAGGCCGGCGCCGAACATCAGTAGCGGACGCAGATCATGGCGGGGCGCGATCCAGCCGACGATCAAGGTCAGCAGCGCGGTTCCCAACAACGAGGCTGTAGCGACGATCCCGACCGCGATGGCGTCGTAACCCAGCAGCGTCATGTAGGCCGGCAGGATAATGATCGCAAAACCGTCGCCGAACCCGCGCAAGCCCCGCGCGACATAGAGCAGCGTGATCAGCGAATTTGCCGACGAGACGTTCGATTCCGAGGGGATGCTGGCCATCGATCCATGCTTTCATGCGCAACTCGACACGTCGAGCGGTGCGCAGAGCTTGGACGGAGGACCGTCTGACGGGGAGCCTGCTTTGTCCCCGATGCCAAGCAGGCTAGGTCGGAATCTGCACCGGCGCAAGGTTGCAAGGTTGACAGCGGAACCGGCAAGCGCTTAATTCGGCGCATGGGGACTCTGCGATCTCCCCACGAGGCGACATGCCCAAGTATCGCGCCCGTTTTCTCTTAACGAGGGCGCAACCATGTCATCCTACACCACGATATCTCCAGATAAACTTGCACGGTTGATCGGCACGGCGAACATGCCTGTCCTGATCGACGTCCGTACCGACGAGGATTTCGCCGCCGACCCGCGGCTAATTCCGGGCGCCGTCAGGCGCAGCCATCAGGACGCCGCCAGTTGGGGCGAGGAGTTCTCCGGCCGTCCCGCCATCGTGGCTTGCCTGCGCGGCCAAAAGCTCGCGCAAGGCACCGCCGCCTGGCTACGGCATCTCGACGTGTCGGCCGAAACGCTTGAAGGCGGCTTTGAAGGCTGGAAGGCCGCCAAGCTGCCGCTGGTGCCGGCCGAAAAGCTGCCCGCGCGCGATGCGCGAGGCCGCACCGTCTGGGTCACCCGGGCGCGGCCGAAGATCGACCGCATCGCCTGCCCCTGGCTAATTCGAAGATTTGTCGATCCAAACGCGGTGTTCCTGTTCGTCGCACCGTCCGAAGTGCTTGCGGTCGGCGAGCGCTTTAACGCGGCGCCCTTCGACGTCGAGAACGTGTTCTGGAGCCACCGCGGTGAACTCTGCACCTTCGATGTGATGGTCGAGGAATTTGGCCTGGCAACGCCGGCCTTGCTGCGGCTGGCGACCATGGTCCGCGCCGCCGATACCGAACGGCTCGACCTTTCGCCGGAAGCGCCGGGGCTGCTTGCGGCTTCGCTCGGCCTGTCGCGGATGTTCGACGACGATCTCGAGCAACTGGAGGCCGGCATCACGCTGTACGACGCCTTCTATCGCTGGTGCCGCGATGCGACCGGAGAGACCCATAACTGGCCGACCAACAAGGCGAAGCCGTAATGGATGCGACCATCAACAAGACAGCCGAAGCCGGTGCCAACAGCGAATATGCGCACGGCATCAGCTTCGGCGAAGCGTTCCGGGTCTGGCTGCGGGTGGCGTGCCTGAGTTTCGGCGGGCCCGCCGGCCAGATCGCGGTAATGCACCGCATCCTGGTCGAGGAAAAGAACTGGATCTCCGAGAGCCGGTTTTTGCATGCGCTGAATTACTGCATGCTGCTGCCGGGGCCGGAAGCGCAACAGCTTGCCACCTATATCGGCTGGCTGCTGCACCGGACCGCCGGCGGCATCGTGGCCGGCGGGCTTTTCATCCTGCCGGGCGTCATCGCTATCATGGGGCTGAGCTATATCTACGCCGCCTACGGCAATGTCGGATTCGTCGAGGCGGTGTTTTTCGGGCTGAAAGCGGCGGTGCTCGCCATCGTCGTGCAGGCGGTGGTGCGGGTCGGCAAGCGCGCGTTGCGCAACCGGATCATGATCGCGCTGGCAGGCATCGCCTTTGTCGCGATCTTTTTCTTCAACGTCCCCTTCCCGATCATCATCATTGCCGCCGGCGTGATCGGTTATCTCGGCGCCCGCAGCGGCCGGCCGGAATTCGCCGCGGTCGAACATGGTGGCGGCGGCAAGAAGACGGCCGTCGTCGACAGCCTGCTCGGCGAGGAGTTGCCCGAGCATGTCCGCCCGAGCGTCGCCAAGGCGCTGAAAGTAAGTTCGGTCTGGCTGCTGCTATGGCTGGTGCCGGTCGCCGCGCTGCTGATCGCGTTCGGCCAGGACAATGTGTTCAGCCAGATCGCGCTGTTTTTCTCGAAGATGGCGATGGTGACGTTCGGCGGCGCCTATGCTGTGCTGGCCTATGTCGCCCAGCAGGCAGTCGAGCATTATCACTGGGTGCAGCCGCGCGAGATGCTGGACGGCCTCGGCATGGCCGAGACCACGCCGGGCCCCCTGATCATGGTGCTGCAGTTCGTCGGCTTCATGGCCGCCTTTCGCGATCCCGGCACGTTGTCGCCGATGATGGCGGCGACGCTCGGCGGATTGCTGGCGACCTGGGTCACCTTCATGCCCTGCTTCCTCTGGATCTTCCTCGGCGCGCCCTTCATCGAGACCTTGCGCGGCAACAAGGGGCTTGCAGGTGCGCTAACCGCAATCACCGCCGCCGTGGTCGGGGTGATCCTCAACCTGTCGATCTGGTTCGCGTTGCATACGCTGTTCCGGCAGACGACGCCGGTTCGATCGTTCGGGCTGTCGTTCGACATGCCCGTGCTGTCGAGCATCGATATCGCCGCCTTCGTGCTGTCTGCTGCGGCGGCGGCCGCGATCTTCCGACTCAACATCGGCATGCTCTGGGTGCTGGCGGGGTCCTGCGCGGCCGGCGTGGCGTTGCGGCTGACGGGGCTGATTTGAGGCGCGGCGCTGACGTCTGAAGTCAGGCTTACTCCCGACCGATTCTGGTTTGCAGGTCGGCAATGTCGATGAATCCGTCGGCCTGACGACGCAATTCTTCCGCAGCGACCGGCGGCTGGCTCGAAATCGTCGAGGCGACGGTGACGCGGAGACCTCGCCGCTGCAGCGATTCAACCAGCGGGCGGAAAGCGCCATTCCCGGAGAACAGCACGATTTCGTCAAGATGCACGGCAAGTTCCATTGCATCGACCGTGAGTTCGATATCCAGGCTGCTTCTGAACTTGCGGCGGCCACCGGCGTCGACGACCTCTTTCGACGCCTTGGTAATGACGGTGTAGCCGTTGTAACCAAGCCAGTCGATCAAGGGCCGGATCGAGGGGAATTCCTGATCCTCACTGAAAGGCGTGTAGTACAACGCCCGCAACAACGAACCGCGGCTCTCAAATTCCATGAGCAGGCGCTTGAAGTCGATATCAAAACCGAGCGCCCTGGCGGTTGCATGAAGATTGGGGCCGTCGATGAAGATCGCCATTCGGCCGGGCTCAGATCGCAACATATGACCGTCCTTGAATCGAGAAACAATGGGCGGAGTTCAGGCCAGCCGGTCACCGGCTTCCCGTTCACGTGCCTCTTCAACGTTTCGCCTTGAAACCATGTCGTCGAACGCAGCGATGGCCGCACGCACCTTCGTCCGCTCGCCTGCTTTGAAACCTGAGAGATGCCGCAGCAAAAATCGCGCAACCGAAACCGGCCGGCTCGAAGCGGCAATGCCTATCTAGCAGATAGCCCGCGTCCGACTTGCGATCCTGCGCCAATTATTTGGTTTTCTGCGCCAGGATGGCCCCCTCGCGGCGTACAAACCGCAAACGGACCGGGGCGGATCGCCTTACACCCGCTCCGCCGGCGCCAGCTTGCAGACCGCGCCGCTGGACTCGATCTGCAGCGTGGCGTGGTGAATGTTGAAACGGTGCGACAGCTCCTCGCAGACCCGATGCAGGAATGCGTCGTCGCTGCCGTCAGGCCGCACCAGATGCGCCGTCAGCGCGGTCTCGTTGGTGCTCATGGCCCAGATGTGGAGGTCATGCACTTCAGAGACGCCGTCGAGTGCGCCGAGATAGTCCCTGACCTTTGCCAGCTCGATGCCGCGCGGCACGCCGTCGAGCGCGAGATTGACGCTGTCGCGCGCCAGCCCCCAGCCGCTCACGAGCACCACACCGGCGATGGCAAGGCTGATCGCGGGATCGACCCACAGCCATCCCGTGAACATGATCACCAGGGCCGCCACCACCACGCCAAATGACACGCCGGCATCGGCGGCCATGTGCAGATAGGCGCCGCGAACATTGAGGTCGCCATGGCGGCCGCGCATGAACAACAGGGCCGTGCCGCCATTGATGGCGATGCCGAGTGCCGCGACCGCCACGACGGTCCAGCCGGCCACCGGCGCGGGGGCCGAGAAGCGATTGATCGCCTCGACGATGATGCCGCCGACGGCGACCAGCAGAAGCCCGGCGTTGAACAACGCCGCGAGGATCGAGGCCCGCCGGTAGCCGTAGGTATGCCGCTGCGTCGGTTGCTTCTGCGCGAGCCACGCCCCGCCCCAGGCCAGCAGCAGCGCGATCACGTCGGAGAGATTGTGAACGGCGTCCGAAATCAGCGCCAGCGAATTGGCGGCATAGCCGAAGACCAGTTCGGCGGCGACGAACGCCGCATTGAGCGATGCGCCGACGGCAAATGCCCATCCGAAACTGTCGGGCGCATGGCTGTGCCCGGCGTGGTCATGTCCGTGGGAATGGTCGTGATGGTGGTGGTGATCGTGCGCCATGGCGGATTTATAGCGCGCGGAAATGCGAATACTATCACAGCGCCCTGCCCGTCAGAGCGAGACCGCGATCAGTTCCTCCACCAGAGGACCGCCGCCGACCGGAAACACGATGAACTGCTTGCCGCCGGCCATATAGGTGATCGGCGCGCCGACGGCGTTGGCAGGCACCGCGATCTCTGCCAGCATCTCGCCCGAGGTCTTGTCGTAGACCCACAGATGCGGACTGAAATTGTTGAGATCGGCGATCCGGCGCGTTCCACCCGCAGGCAGTCGCGGCGCACCGAAATAGCCTGACTGTACAACGATCATCACCGTTTTCGTGATCAGCGCCCAGCTGCGTGCGGGAAATCCCAGCCGCTCACGTATGCCCAAGGCTTGAATGGTCGGAATAAGCTCGGCACGCCCGATCGGAATCCGCCAGCGATGCTCGCCGCTGTTCATATCGATAGCAAGCATGCTGCCGAATGGCGGCTTGAGCAGCGGCAAGCCACGCGGCCCGGACAGGTAGCGGAATTCGCCGATAAAGTCGTAGCGCGACTCCCCCGGCGCCGGCCTGCGAACGGTGACCACAAACGGCAGCCGGTAGGTGCCGACATAGAGCATGCCGGTGTCCGGATCGATCGCCGCACCTGCCCAGTTGCCGCCGCCGGCGACGCCCGGTACCTGGATGGTCCCTCGTTCCGACGGCGGGGTGAACAGCGGACCGTGATCGTATTTCGCCACGATGTCTCTTGCCTCCTGACGGAGTTCGGGCGTGAAATCGATCAAGTCTTCGTCGCGCACGCCCTGAAGGTCGATGGGGGCCGGCCTCGTCGGAAAAGGCTGGGTCTTCGATGCGCTTTCACCGGGAACGGTCGAAGCCGGCACCGGCTGCTCCTCGATCGGCCACACCGGCTGGCCGGTGACGCGATCGAATACGTAAACAAACGCCTGCTTGGTCACCTGCGCCACCGCCTTGACCGTTTTGCCGCCTACGGTGATGTCGATCAGGGTTGGCGCCGCCGGGGTGTCGTAATCCCACAATCCATGATGCACGAGCTGGTAGTGCCAAACCTTTCTGCCGGTGGCGGCTTCGAGACACACGATGCTGTCGCCGTAAAGCCCGTCACCGGGACGATGACCGCCATAGTAATCGTTGGTCGGCGTGCTCACCGGCAGATAGACATAGCCGAGTTCTTCATCCGCGCTCATCGGCGCCCAGACATTGGCGTTACCCGCCTCGCGCCACGAACCCCGTTGCCAGGTCTCGACGCCCTCCTCTTCGCCCTGCGGCACGGTGTGGAAGGTCCAGAGCAGCCGGCCAGTCACGACATCGAAGCCCCGTACGTCGCCGGGCGGCGACGGGCTTTTCCGCCACCAATCCATGACGGACGACCCAACCACGATGACGCCGCGTACGATCACCGGTGGTGAACTCATGGTGTAGTAGTCGCGGTCGACCTCGCGGCGCAGACCCTGCGTGAGATCGATCCGGCCGTCATTGCCGAAGCCCGGCACCGGCTTTCCGGTCTTCGCATCCAGCGCGATCATCTGCGCAAATGCTGTGAGCATGATGATGCGCTCGTCCTCGCCATTGCGCCAATAGGCGACGCCGCGATGCAGCCAGCCGTCATTGGCGGGCATGCCGAGTCCGTTCTCGTAAACCTTGGGATCAAACACCCATTTGGATTCGCCGGTGACGGCATCGACGGCGGCAACCTGTGACAGCGACGTCGAGGTGTAAAGCACGCCCCCGACCATCAGCGGCGTCGATTCATTGGCGCGGGTCGGGCCGACGGACGGATTGGCTTGCTTGACCGCCATGTCCGGCGACTTCCAGCGCCAGGCGACATGCAGGTTTTTCGCGTTGCTCCGATCGATCTGCGTGAGCGGCGAATAGCGCGACACGGCGTAGGTCCCGGCATAGGCCGGCCATTCCCCTTGCGACAAGGCCTTGGCCGATTCAGGCAGCGCACCGGGGATAGGCTGAGCGTTGAGCAAAGACGGCATGGCGAGCATCAGGACTGCTCCGCCGATCGTTGCGATGAGTCGTTGCCATTCCGCTTTGCGCAATGCCGCCTCCCCTTTTTTGGAGAGCATCGGCGAGAACCCTGAAGCAGTCAAAGGGCATCCAGCAAAACCGCGAGCAGATAACGAAATCGTAATCCGCCGCCAAGACGTGGATGCCCGGCACCCGTCTCCGCCAAGGCTTCGACGAGGCCACGAGTCGCTGGCCCGCCGGAGCTTTAGCGAAGGCGGCAAGGCCGGGCATGACGACGTCTGGGTATAAGTCCCCTACTCCACGCCCCGCAGGAACTTGTTCGACTTCGGCAGGCCGTGCGCGAGGCGGCCGGCGTCGGCGCGGTTGCCGCGCCAATCGGCCAGTTCCTTCCAGCTCATGCTCTGGTCGCGGCCGGCGGAATCTTTCCAGTTCAGCCCCGCCTTGGACTCGAATACCGCGACATCGGAGAGCTTTGCGCTGGTGTATTTCTGCAGCCGCACGCCGCGGCCGCGCGCCATCTCCGGCACCTGGTCGAGCGGGAACAGCACCATCTTGTGGTTGGTGCCGATGACGGCGACGGTGTCGCCGGCCACGGTCGTGATCGCGCAGGCCTCGTTCGGCATTTCGACGTTGAGCACCTGCTTGCCCTTGCGGGTGTTGCCGACGCAATCGTCCTCGTTGACGATAAAGCCCTGCCCTTCGAGGCTTGCGATCAGGAATTTGCGGCCGCCCTTGTTGACGAACAGCGATACGATCGCGGTTTCCGGCTCCATGTCGATGAACATGCGGATCGCCTCGCCATGGCCGCGGCCGCCCGGCAGCTTTGCGACGTCGAGCGAATAGAACTTGCCGTTGGTCGCGAACACCAGGAGCTTCGAGGTGGTCTCGGCAAAGAAAGCGTGGTCGAGCTTATCGTCGGTCTTGAAGGCAAGTCCCGAAATATCCTCGACATGGCCCTTGAGCGTGCGCACCCAGCCCTTTTCGGAGATCACCACCGTGCACGGCTCGCGCTCGACAAACGCCTCCTCGATCGCGGCCAGATCGTGCTCGGGCGCATCCGCGAAGGTGGTGCGGCGCTTGCCGAGCGGTGTCTTGGGCCCGAACATGTCGCGAACCTTGCGGACCTGATCGCCGACCTTGGACCATTGCTCGGTCTCGGAGCCGAGCAGCGACTTGATGCCCTTCAACTCGGCGCGAAGGTTCTTGTCCTCGGTGCGGATCTCGAATTCCTCGAGCTTGCGCAAACGGCGCAGCCGCATGTCGAGGATGGCGTCGGCCTGGACCTCGGTCAGCTTGAACGCCTTCATCAACTCCGGCTTCGGTTCATCCTCGGTGCGGATGATCTTGATCACCTTGTCGATGTTCAGATAGGCGATCAGGTAGCCGCCGAGCACTTCCAGCCGGTTCTCGATCTGGGTCTTGCGGTAGTTCGAGCGGCGCAGCAGCACGTCGCGCAGATGGTCGAGCCATTCGCGAAGGCATTCGGCAAGGCCGACCACTTTCGGGATCTTGCCCTTGATCAGCACGTTGAGGTTCAGCGAAATCTTGCTTTCGAGCTCTGTCAGCCGGAACAGCGATTCCATCATCAGCGCGGGATCAACGGCGCGAGATTTCGGCTCGATCACGAGACGCACGTCTTCGGCAGACTCGTCCCTGACGTCGCCGACCAGCGGCAGCTTCTTTTCGTTGAGCAGCTCGGCGATCTTCTCCACCAGCCGGGATTTCTGCACCAGCCAGGGGATCTCGGTGATCACAACGACCCAGGTACCCCGCGCCCCCTCTTCCTGGGTCCATCGCGCGCGGGTGCGGAACGAGCCCCGCCCGGTCATGTAGGCTTCCGCGATCGCTTCCTTGGAATCGACGATGATGCCGCCGGTCGGGAAGTCCGGCCCCTTGACCCATTTCAGCAGCGACTTCGATTTGGCATCCGGCTTGTCGATCAGGTGCAGGGCGGCGTCGCACAGCTCGGCGGCGTTGTGCGGCGGGATCGACGTGGCCATGCCGACCGCGATGCCCTGGGAGCCGTTCGCAAGCAGGTTCGGGAAGCCGCCCGGCATCACCACCGGCTCTTTGGTCTGGCCGTCGTAATTGGGACGGAACTCGACGCCGTCCTCGTCGATGCCCTCCAGCAGCAGCTGCGCCACCGCGGTCATGCGCGCTTCGGTGTACCGATAGGCCGCCGGATTATCGCCGTCGATATTGCCGAAATTGCCCTGGCCGTCGACCAGCGGGTAGCGCGAGGAGAAATCCTGCGCCAACCGCACCATGGCGTCGTAGATCGCCTGGTCGCCATGCGGGTGGAACGAGCCCATCACGTCGCCGACGATCTTGGCGGATTTCTTGAACGCCGTGCCGGGGTCGAGCCGCAGCAGCCGCATGCCGTAAAGGATGCGCCGATGCACCGGCTTCAGGCCGTCGCGGCCGTCCGGCAGCGCGCGGTGCATGATGGTCGAAAGCGCATAGGTGAGATAGCGCTCTTCCAGCGCATCCCGCAGCATGACTTCATGGATTTCGGCCGGCTCTTCCGGCGGTAACGTTCGTTTTCCCATGGGGACGGGTTAAACTTTTGGGCTGACTCGGGCAAGCCGCGAATCGGGGCAACCGTCGCCCCGGCGAACGCCGGGGCCCATAAACACAGGTGTTTGTGGCGAAAAACGGCTGGGGCCACAGCTCCTATTGATAGGCCGCGGCGTATGGGTCCCGGCTCAAGGCCGGGACGACGCGCGCTCGTGTCAAACCGCGGAACTGATTCGCGCCCGGTATTTGGTCACCGCGTTGATGAATCCATCGCGGGCGTCGGAATGGCCTTGCCCGCGCGGCTCCAGTACGTGGCGGAGCAGGAACATGCCGGTCAACCGAAAGCCGTCCTGCAGGTCCTGGTCCGACCAGCCATTCGTCCCGCCCTCGCCCTCTCGCAAAAATGCCGGCAACGGCAGCAGCCGGTCGCGGTAGGGCTCCCCGGCGCGTCGCGACACCGCGCCGCCGGATTTCGGCGACACGTAGATCAATTCCGTTGTCTCGCCGGTCGCGGCGCAGTTTTCCAGGTCGAGCCCGAAGCCGAGTTCGGCCAGCATCGCCAGCTCAAACCGGATCAGATGCGCCGCGGCGACGCCGACATCGTCGAAATCGTCCAGCGTGCGCTCGAACATCTCGTAGATGTCCTCGTGCGGGTCGCGCTCCGGCAACAACCGCACCAGCGAGGCCAGGTGGGTGACGCCATAGGTGGCATGCGCCGACGCCAGTAACGTCGCCGCGCGCAGCCGCGTGCCTTCGATGGCATAATATCCAAGATGCTCGTCGAGCCGCGCCCGCCACACCGTGGTGACGCTGTTGCCGGGCTGCAGCAGCGGCCGCATCCTTTTACCCGCGCCGCCGCGCACCAGCCCAAGGTGCCGGCCGTGGCTGCGCGTCAAGAGTTCGACGATGGCGGAGGATTCGCCATGCCGCCGCACCCCCAGCACGATGCCTTCGTCGGTCCATTCCATGGGCGGAAGTTTATCACGTAGGGTGGGCAAAGCGTAGCGTGCCCACCACGATCGACAAACGGTGTCGCGATGGGTTGGTGGGCACGGCGCGAAGATCGCGCCTTTGCCCACCCTACGCAGCCGAACTATCAAGCGTTGAACCAGCCCACGGCATCGCCGGTGAAGGAAAAATACAGCCCCGCCGTCGTCAGCGCGCAGGACACCACCTCGATGGCGCTGTCCAGTTGCAGGCCGTTCGCGCCGATCACCTGCGCCAGCGAGATCACCGACAGCACCAGCGCCGCGGCCAGCACCCAGCGCGGCCAGTTCTTGCGCTCCCGCGCCGCGAGCCGGACGAAATACACTAGCAGCAGGATCAGGCCGGCCGCCATCAGGGTCGCGACCATGATCATCTGCTCGGTCATGTCGGCTTTCGGCGTGCGGTCCTGGAACGCGACCGACACCGCATCCAGCGTCAGCGACAGATAGAGCAGCACTTCAAACCAAACTACGTTCCTGGGCAGGGTCATCGGACTTCCAATTCCGTCATTGCCTGCGACAAACGCGCCGCGTTTGCGCAAGGGAGCCGAGCGACGAAGCAATACCTTTTCGCCAACGCGGCGAGATGGATTGCTTCGCTTCGCTCTTATGCACAAACGCTTCGCGTTTGTTGCAGACAATGACGATCGCATGCATTGCCGAATTATTCCTTCGGGAATTCAATTCCCATTTCGCGGTAGCGCTCCGGGTCGTCGCCCCAGTTCTCGCGCACTTTGACGAACAGGAACAGATGCACGGGCTGGCCCAGTATCTCGGCGATCTCTTTTCGCGAATCCGCGCCGATCGACTTGATGGTGGCGCCGCCCTTGCCGAGGACGATTTTGCGCTGGCTCTCGCGCTCGACAAAGATGGTCTGCTCGATGCGGACCGATTTGTCCTTGCGTTCGGTCCAGCTGTCGGTCTCGACGGTGGATTGATACGGCAGCTCCTGGTGCAGCTGGCGGTAGATCTTCTCCCGGGTGATCTCGGCCGCCAGATGCCGCATCGGCGCATCCGACATCTGGTCTTCGGGATAGTGAAACGGGCCCGCCGGCACCATCTTGGCGAGTTCGGCGCGCAGATCGTCGACGCCGTCGCCCGACAGCGCCGAGATCATGAAGGTGTGTTCGAACTTCATGCGGTCATTGGCGGCCTGCGCCAGCGCCAGCAATTTCTCGCGCGGGATCAAATCGATCTTGTTCAGCACCAGGATTTTCGGATGCTGCACGCTCGCAAGCCTGCTCAGGATCGCGTCGGCCTCCTCGTCGATGCCGGCTTTGGCATCGAGCAGCACGCAGACCAGATCGGCGTCATGCGCCCCGCTCCAGGCGGTCGATACCATGGCGCGGTCGAGCCGCCGTTTCGGCGCGAAGATGCCGGGCGTATCGACCAGGATGATCTGCGCGTTGTTCTCGATCACGATGCCGCGGATCAGCGCCCGTGTGGTCTGCACCTTGCGCGACACGATGGTGACCTTGGAGCCGACCAACGCGTTGACCAGGGTAGACTTGCCGACATTGGGCGCGCCGATCAGCGCGACGAAGCCGCAAGCGGTCTGGGCCGGAGATTCAGCTGTCATTGCCACCACCGCCGACGCCTTCGCGTTCGATCATCACGGACGCCGCAACCTTCTCGGCCGCACGCTTGCTGCCGCCGACGCCTTCGGCCGGCTCGAGTCCCGGCAGTTCCACGGAAACGCGGAACTGCGGATCGTGATGCGGTCCGGTGCGCTCGACCTCGCGATAGACCGGCGTCGGCATCCCCTTGCTCTGCGCCCATTCCTGCAACACCGTCTTGGGATCGCGCAGCGGCCGGCGCGGCTTGCGCATCCGTTCGGTCCAGTTGCGCTCGACGAACTGGGCGGCGGCGCCGTAGCCGCCGTCGAGAAAGATTGCCCCGATCACCGCTTCGCAGATGTCGCCGAGCACGGATTTGCGCAAACGGGCGCTGGCGCTGGCGCCGACCTGGCCGAGCTTGATGTCGTCGACCAGCCCGAGCGACTTGGCGACGTCGGCGCAGCTTTCCTTGCGCACGAGATCGGCGAGGCGTTTTGACAGCTCGCCCTCGTCGGCGTTCGGAAAGGCGCGGTACAGCATGTCGGACACGATCAGCCCGAGCACATGATCGCCGAGAAATTCGAGGCGCTGGTAGCTTTCGGCGCGATTGCGCGCGGGTTTCAGCGCGGACACATGCGTGAACGCTGATGTCAGCAGGTTGGGATCGCCGAACTTGTGGCCGATGCGCGCCTCGAGCGCAGCAGCCGCGGCCTTGGCCGATTCCTTGGCCGAGCCCCTGCCGCGCTTCTTCTTGGGCGCAGGTTCGCCACCGGCATCAGGCTGCGGGCTCTCGCCCGGTGGCGGGGTATTCCTGATGACGGGCGTTTCGTCGTTCATCGCACGATTGAAAAAATGCGATTCCAGCGCACTGCGGTCGGCCAGCGCCAGAACATCCAGGCATGTTCGCCCTCGGCAATGGAGAAGAAGATCATTTGCGCCCGGCCGACGATGTTTTCGAACGGCACATAGCCCACCGCCGACAGCACGCGGCTGTCGGTCGAATTGTCCCGGTTGTCGCCCATCATGAAGAAATGGCCGGCCGGCACGGTATAGGTGGTGGTGTTGTCGTAGAAGCCGTTGTCGACGCAATCGAGCGACTCATAGGAGACGCCGTTCGGCAGGGTTTCCTTCCAGCGCTTGACGCGCGCGGTGGCGTCGGAGCCGCACGGGTCTTCACCGATGAAATCGCTCAGGCGCTCGCGCTTGATCGGGGCGTCGTTGATGTAGAGCAGTCCTTCGCGCATCTGGATGCGGTCGCCCGGCAGGCCGATCACGCGCTTGATGTAATCGGTGGAATCGTCCTTCGGCAGGCGGAACACGACGATATCGCCGCGCGACGGCTCCGAGCCGAAAATACGGCCCGAGAACAATGGCGGCGAGAGCGGGATCGAGTAGTGGCTATAGCCGTACGAATATTTCGAGACGAACAAATAATCGCCGACCAGGAGCGTCGCCTTCATCGATCCCGAGGGAATGTTGAACGGCTGGAACAGGAAGGTGCGGATCACGAGCGCGATCAGGAGGGCGTGGATGACGACACGGATGGTTTCGCCCAAGCCGCTTTCAGTTTTTGTCCCGGATGTCACGCTCATCGCTTTCCCAATTCCCGCAAGGCTGCTTCAAGCAAGGCAAGTATTAAACAGAGGCTTGGCCTGCACGGTGGCAGAACGTTTTCCTCACGCGAATCGAACAGTTCCGTTCGCGTCAAGAAAATGGTCTTCGATACTGATGTTGAAGGCAAATTCCGGCGCAAAACCCGAATTCGCCCTGGCTCGGTAGTGTCGCAGCGGCGTTTTAGACGGTTGTTCGCGGCCGTGCAATCAAGCGCCTCGATAAAACTTCGTAATCCATTGATAAATCAATGTTTTTTAGTTTTATGTCGGTCCCCGGCGCGAACGGCCGCCTGCCCTATGATTTGCCCGGAACGACCGCCGAAATTATGACGAAGGCCTGCGCCAGCGGCCAGTCGTCGGTGATGGAAAGGTCGATCCGGGCCTCGAACCCCTCCGGCGTCAGCTTCTCGAGCCGGGCCAGCGCCCCGCCGGTCAGCTTCATGGTGGGACGGCCGCCCGGCAGGTTCACCACCCCCATATCCCGCCACCAGACGCCCTGGCGGATGCCGGTACCCAGCGCCTTGGAACAGGCCTCCTTGGCCGCGAACCTTTTGGCATAGGTTGCGATCACCATCTTCTCGTTGTTGGCGCGGCGCGCCGCCTTGGCGCGCTCGGCGTCGGTGAAGATGCGGTCCAGGAAGCGCTCGCCATGGCGTTCGATCACCTTGGCAACCCGCGTGATGTCGATCAGGTCGGAGCCGATGCCGATGATCATGTCGGAGCCACGCTGCGCTGGCGCCCGCGGTCCATCGCCGCGCGCATGCTGCGGACGGTTTCGCCGAGGCCGACGAACAGCGCCTCCCCCATCATGAAATAGCCGATGTTGAGCTCGGCAAGTTCGGGCAGAGCGGCGATCGTCTCGGCCGTGTCGTAGTCGAGGCCGTGGCCGGCATGAACCTCAAGCCCCGCGGCCCGGGCCAGCCGCGCCCCCGCGACGATGCGCTGCCATTCCGCCTCGGCCTTGGCGGCATGGCCATCCACCACGGCGTCGCACCAGCCGCCGGTGTGGATTTCGATCACCGGCGCCCGCAGGCGCGCGGCCATCTCGATCTGGGCGGGATCCGCGGCGATGAACAGCGACACCCGGATGCCGGCATCGTTCAGCCGCGCGATAAACGGCGCCAGCGCATTGTGCTGGCCGACCACGTCGAGCCCGCCTTCGGTGGTGAGCTCTTCGCGGCGCTCGGGAACCAGGCAGACCGCGTGCGGCCTGGTCGCCAGCGAAATCCGCAGCATGTCCTCGGTCGCCGCCATCTCGAAATTCAGCGGTTTTGAGATTTCGGCTTTGAGGCGCGCCATGTCGGTGTCGCGGATATGGCGGCGGTCTTCGCGCAGATGCGCGGTGATGCCGTCGGCCCCCGCTTCGATCGCGGTCAGCGCGGCGCGCACCGGATCCGGCCGCGCGCCGCCCCGTGCATTACGCAAGGTGGCGACGTGGTCGACATTGACTCCGAGGCGCAGCGGAAGAGCTTTCGGCATTTCACTCTCTTGGAATCCTGGCGGGCGACGTTACCCATTAACACGCTCGACCCGTGCGACGACGGCCTTGGCGCGCAACTGGGCGATGATAGCGCTGAGATGCTTCAGGTCATAGACCTCGAGATCGATGGTCAGCTCGGTGAAATCGGGGGAGCGGCGCGACATGCTGATATTGTCGATATTGCCGTCATGCTCGGCGATCACCGTGGCGACCTGGGCAAGGCTGCCGGGCTCGTTGACGTTGTGCACCAGAATCCGCGCCGGAAAACGTTGCGGCATGGTCTCGTCGACGTCCCAGCGCACGTCGAGCCAGCGCTCCGGCTCTTCCTCGAAATCCTTCAGCGCCGGCGACTGGATCGGATAGATCGTGATCCCCTCACCCGGTGAAACGATGCCGACAATGCGATCGCCCGGCACCGCGCCGCCGTTGGGGGCGAACTTGACCGGCAGGTCGGAATTGAGGCCGCGCACCGGGATCACCGACGCGCTGCGCGCCGGATGCGGCGGCGATTTCAGCTTCAGCTTGTCCGCGAGGCTTCGCTTGGCCCCGTAGCGCACCATCCGCTCTTCCTTATAGTCCGGATACATCGCCCGCGCGACGTCGGACGCCTTCAGTTCGCCGCGACCGACGGAGGCCATCACGTCTTCGATCGAGGCGCGCGCCAGCCGGGGCAGCGCGCCCTTCAGCTTGTCATCGGCGTATTCGATCTTGGCGCGGGCAAACAGGCGGTCGACGATACGGCGGCCAAGTCCGGCATATTGATCGCGCACAGCGGTTCGGGTCGCACGGCGGATCGCCGCCCGCGCCTTGCCGGTGACCGCGAGCGACTCCCAGGCCGACGGCGGCGCCGACTGCGCCTGCGAGGTCAGAACCTCGACCTCGTCGCCGTTCTGCAATTCCGACGACAATGGCGCGAATTTGCCGTTGATCTTGCAGCCGACCGCGCTGTTACCGACGTCGGTATGCACGGCATAGGCGAAATCGATCACGTTGGCCTGACGCGGCAGCGCGATCAGCTTGCCCTTCGGCGTGAAGCAGAACACCTGGTCGTGGAACAGTTCGAGCTTGGTGTGCTCCAGGAACTCTTCCGGAT
This sequence comes from Bradyrhizobium sp. JYMT SZCCT0180, assembly GCF_018130165.1. Lineage (GTDB taxonomy): Bacteria > Pseudomonadota > Alphaproteobacteria > Rhizobiales > Xanthobacteraceae > Bradyrhizobium. The sequence continues at coordinate 102,561 of NZ_JAFCLZ010000027.1, forward strand.
TGGCGCTTTCGGACAGAATGCCGACGGTGTGGCGCAGCCAGGCAAAGGCGTTGGACTCGTGCTTGAGCCGCTCGGTCGGCGAGCCCTCCCCCTCCTTGTAGAACGCGTGCGCGGCGATGCCGAATTCGGCGATCTGGTTCATCTCCTCGGTGCGGATCTGCAATTCGACGCGCTGCTGGCCCGGACCGATCACGGTGGTGTGGAGCGAACGATAGTCGTTCTGCTTCGGCGTCGAGATGTAGTCCTTGAAGCGCCCCGGCACCACCGGCCAGGTGGTGTGGACGACGCCGAGCGCGCGATAGCAGGATTCGACGTCCCCCATCACGACGCGGAAACCGTAGATGTCGGACAATTGCTCGAAGCCGACCGACTTGCGCTCCATCTTGGTCCAGATCGAAAACGGCTGCTTGCGGCGGCCATAGACCCGCGCGGTGATGCCGTTCTTCTGCAAATTCTTCGACAGCTGGCTTTCGATCTCGCCGATCAGATTGCGGTTGCGCTCGGCCAGTGCGTCGAGCCGCTGCATCACCACCGCATAGGCTTCGGGATCGAGCGTGTGGAACGACAGGTCCTCGAGCTCTTCGCGCATCTCCTGCATGCCCATGCGGCCGGCGAGCGGCGCATAGATGTCGAGCGTCTCCTCGGCGATCCTGCGGCGCGAGGCGTGCGGCACGAATTCCAGGGTCCGCATGTTGTGCAGGCGGTCGGCGAGCTTGATCAGCAGCACGCGGACGTCGTCGGCGATCGCCAGCAGCAGCTTGCGCAGGTTCTCGGCCTGCTTGGCCTCGCGCGAAACCAGTTCCAGCCGCTTCAGTTTGGTGAGGCCCTCCACCAGCGCGCCGATCTCGTGGCCGAACACGTTGTCGATCTCGGCGCGCGTCGCCTCGGTGTCCTCGATGGTGTCGTGCAGCAGCGCCGCGACGATGGTGGCATCATCGAGCTTGAGGCCGGTGAGGATCGCCGCGACCTCGAGCGGATGCGAGAAATAAGGATCGCCCGATGCGCGGGTCTGGGTACCGTGCGCCTTCATGGCGTAGACATAGGCGCGATTGAGCAGGTCTTCGTCGGTGTCCGGATTGTACGAGCGGACACGCTCGACCAGATCGTATTGCCGCATCATGCGCGAGCGGGGGGATTTGGGCCGCTCCACCACGGGCAAGGCCGGCGCCACCGCGACCGAATCGGTCGCAGCCTGCATTTGCCGGGATATGCGGCGCCAGAACGCCATCGAATCACTGCCTCATCCGCGCGCCGCGCTCGGCCCGCTGCAAGAATGCCTCAAGAACATTAATGCGATTTCGAGCGAAGCTGCACCCCGTTGGGGGTCCGCAAACGATCAATTTCGCATGGCTTGGAACGATTGTGATGCCGAACCCGGCCAACCTGCGGCCAACCCGGTTCAGGCGATCTCGCACCCATCCGCCAAGCTCGCATCGTACCTGAAAAAATGTCAACAAAAGCAAAGGCCCGGACAAATGTCCGGGCCTTTGGCAGATCAGGGTGTTCGGGACGTCCCGGAAGCCTAAGTCTATTCGTCCTCTTCGGGCTGCTCTTCCGGCGGGGCCAGGCCCTCGAGGCCCTTCAGGAGCTCTTCCTCGGTCATGCGCTCGACCGCGACCTCGGTGTCGTCGGCATCGACGCTGGCGCCGGCCGAGCCGATCAAGGGCACGGTATCGGGCTCGGGTTCATCGACTTCGACGAATTTCTGCAGGGAATGAACCAGTTCCTCGCGCAGATCTTCCGGGGAGATCGAAGAGTCGGCGATTTCCCGCAGCGAAACGACCGGGTTCTTGTCGTTGTCGCGATCAACTGTGAGTTGTGATCCGGACGAGATCATACGGGCGCGATGTGCTGCCAGCAGGACCAGGTCGAACCGGTTGTCGACCTTATCAATGCAATCTTCCACGGTGACGCGCGCCATAGACTGTCGCTCCGTTAAATGGGGCCCAATATGTCGGTTATGGGGGCTAGTTATAGGGGCGGATGGGGTTTCGCAAGACTAAATTTGTGATTTGCCTTCTTAATGGGCTCTGGTAACCATCCCCGGGGCCAGAAGGGCCGGAGCGTCCGAAGACGGCGGGACACCGTTCGGGACAAGTATTCTCTCCTTACAACGTCAAAAGACTAGGTATTTCGCCCTCGCCTCACCATAATTGCAGTGGTGATTGTCGTGGGGAAAGATTCACCGAACTTTAGACAGCTGACCTGGAAAGTGCGCGCGGTCGATTCCCGCTGCGCTAAAAACGTTAACAACAACGCGAGAACCCTTTGATGTCACCCGTTTCCAACAAGATCGCGCTCTTCATCGATGGCGCCAATCTCTATGCAACCGCAAAGACACTCGGCTTCGACATCGACTACAAGCGCCTTCTCAAGGAATTCCAGAGTCGCGGTACGCTAGTGCGGGCGTTCTACTACACGGCGATCATCGAAGATCAGGAATATTCATCGATCCGTCCTTTGATCGACTGGCTCGACTATAACGGCTACACCGTCGTCACCAAGGCGACCAAGGAATTCATAGACGCCAGCGGCCGCCGCAAGGTGAAGGGCAATATGGACATCGAGCTCGCGGTCGATGCCATGGAGCTCGCCGAGCACGTCGATCAGATCGTGCTGTTCTCCGGCGACGGCGATTTTCGCTCCCTGGTTGAAGCGGTGCAGCGGCGCGGCGTTCGCGTCACGGTGGTGTCGACCATTTCGAGCCAGCCGCCGATGATCGCCGACGAGTTGCGCCGCCAGGCCGACGTCTTCACTGATCTCGTCGAGCTGCAATCCAAGCTCGGCCGTGACCCCTCCGAGCGCCCGGCTCCGCGCGAGCCGCGTCATCACGCACCGCAATTCCTGCAGCGCGCCACCACCATGGCGCCGCGGGCCGCCGGCGACGACGATTTCGAAGATTGAGAATAATCCGCTGCACTGCTAGAGCCCGGTTCTGGAATCAGAACCGGGCTTTTGTTTTTTCGCGACGTCCCGACGCGAACCGGTGCCCACATTGAAAACGCCATGGTCATGAATGGCTAGCACCGCCGCCTTTTCCGCTATCGGACCGGACCGCAACTGCCCGCTTTGCCCGCGTCTCGCCGAGTTTCGTGACCAGGCCCGTGCCCGTGAGCCGGGCTGGCACAATGCACCGGTGGCTTCGTTCGGCGATCCAAGAGCCCGATTGCTGATCGTAGGCCTCGCCCCGGGGATGCAGGGTGCCAATCGCACCGGACGCCCTTTCACCGGCGACTACGCGGGCGACCTGCTCTATGCCACCTTGCTGGAATATGGCTTTGCCAAGGGCAGCTATCAGGCGCGGCCCGACGACGGATTGCGGCTGGTCGACGGCTTGATCAGCAATGCGGTGCGCTGCGTGCCGCCGCAGAACAAACCGCTGCCGGTCGAGATCAACACCTGCCGGCAATTTTTGATCGCAACCATCGCCGCCATGCCCAAGCTTCGCGCCATCGTGGCGCTCGGGCGCATCGCCCATGAATCGACGCTAAAGGCCCTTGGTCTACGGAACGCCGCGGCCCCCTTTGCGCACGGCGCGGTGCATACGGCCGGTCCGATCAATCTCTACGACAGCTATCACTGCTCCCGCTACAACACCAACACTCGGGTGCTGACGCCGGAAATGTTTCGCAATGTGTTTGCGAAAGTGCGCGCCGATTTGGATTCGTAGGGTGGGCAAAGGCGCTTGCGCCGTGCCCACCATACTTGTTTCGATGAAAATGGTGGGCACGGCGCAAGTGCGCCTTTGCCCACCCTACAAGATCAAACCCGATTTGCCTTCAGCCACGCCAGCACGTCGCCGGCATTCCGGTCCGGCGGAAACACCGGATAGAACACGTGGCTGATGCGTGCGTTGTCGATGATCAGCGCCAGCCGCTTGATCAGCGTCAGCCCCGCCACCTCCATGGTCGGCAATTTCAACGCGCGGGTCAGCGCCAGCTTCTCATCCGACAGCACCGGGAACGGCAGATGCAGCCGCGACGCCATTTCGGTCTGGTAGACGTTGCTTTGCGTCGACAGGCCGAAGACATGCCTGGCGCCGGCAGCCTTCAGATCGGCGAACAGATCGCGGAACGAGCAGGTCTGTGGCGTGCAGCCGCGCGCCCCCGGGATCATATCCCAATCATCGACCAGGCTGATCTTGCCGGGCTCGCCGGTGCGGGGATAGGCGAATACGACGACCCGGCCCGGCAGCGCCGACAGCGTGACCGAATTGTCGTCGGTCGCCATCAGGCTGAGCGGCGGGATCGTCATCCCGACGAGGTGGGCAGCTGCGCCATCGTCCGACGGCGCCGGGATCTTGCTCCAGTCGACTTCGAGCAGATTTTTTTGATTCATTGTTGCAACTCTCCATCGTCGTCATTGCGAGCGAAGCGAAGCAATCCATGGTACCGCAAGGAAGATGGATTGCTTCGTCGCAAGTGCTCCTCGCAATGACGGAAAGACATTAGGTCGCCGCTACCCCCGCGCCCGAAGCAGGCGGCCCTTCTCCCGGCCCCAGTCGCGTTTCTTCTCGCTCTCGCGCTTGTCGTGCAGCTTCTTGCCCTTGGCCACCGCCAGCAGCAGCTTGGCGCGGCCGCGCTCGTTGAAATAGAGCTTTAGCGGGATCAGCGTCATGCCCTCGCGATCGACCGCACCCATCAGCTTGTTGATCTGCTTGCGGTGCAGCAGCAGTTTACGCGGCCGCTTGGGCTCGTGGTTGAAGCGGTTGGCCTGCAGATATTCGGGAATATTGGCGTTGATCAGCCAGATCTCACCGTCCTTGGTGTCCGCATAGGACTCCGCAATGGTGGTCTTGCCGTTGCGAATTGATTTCACCTCGGTGCCGGTCAGCGCGATGCCGGTCTCGATGGTGTCCTCGATCGCATAGTTGAACCGGGCCTTGCGGTTCTCGGCGACGACCTTGATCGGGCGCTCGTTCTTCTCGGCCACGTTAGCTCTTCTTGAGGAGATCGCGGATCTCGGTCAGCAACTCTTCCTGGCGCGTCGGCTTCGGCGGCTCGGCGGGCTTGGCTTCATCCTTGCGCTTCAGCGTGTTCATGGCGCGAATGACCATGAACAGCACGAACGCAATGATGATGAAATTCAGCGTCAGCGTCAGGAAGCTGCCCCAGGCCAGCACGGCGCCCTGCTTCTTGGCGTCGGCCAGGTTGGTCGCCGTCACCGCCTTCGACATTCCGGTGAAATAATTGGAGAAGTCGAGACCGCCGGTGATCGCACCGATGATCGGCATGATGATGTCGCCGACCAGCGAGGTCACGATGGCGCCGAAGGCCGCACCGATGATGACGCCGACGGCGAGGTCGACGACATTGCCCTTCATCGCAAACTCGCGGAATTCCTTCAGCATAGTCGGTTTCCTTCGTGCATCAGGCGAAGTGAGAGGCCGGCCTTAGTTGATCAGGCCGGCATGGACCATGGCGTCGCGGATCACCTTGCCGGTTGGCGGCGTCACATTCATCAGCGGCAGGCGCACTTCTTCTTCCAGCCGTCCGAGCAGCTTGAGGCCATGCTTGGCCCCCGCGAGACCCGGCTCCTTGAAGACGGCATCATGCAGCGGCACCAACCGGTCCTGAAGCTTCAGTCCGGTGGCGTAATCGCCCTTCAGGACGGCCGTCATCAGTTCGGCGCACAGTTTTGGCGCCACGTTGGCGACCACCGAAATGCAACCATGTCCGCCCGCCGCCATGTAGGCCAACGCGGTCATGTCCTCACCGGACAGCTGGATAAAATCCGGTCCCATCGCATGGCGCTGTTGCGACACTCGCGCGAGATTGGCGGTGGCGTCCTTGACGCCGGCGATGTTCTTCAACTCGAACAACCGGGTCATGGTTTCGACGGACATATCGACGACGGAGCGCGGCGGAATGTTGTAGATGATGATCGGGATGCCGATCGCGTCATTCACCGCCTTGAAGTGCTGATACATCCCTTCCTGGGTCGGCTTGTTGTAATAGGGCGTGACCACCAGCACGGCGTCGGCGCCGGCCTTCTCGGCGTGGACAGCCAGATCGACGGCCTCGCGCGTGGAGTTCGAGCCCGCGCCGGCAATGACAGGCACGCGCCCCTTTGCCTCCTCGATACAGATTTCGACCACACGGTGATGCTCAGCATGGCTCAGCGTCGGGCTTTCGCCTGTCGTGCCGACGGGAACGAGACCGTGTGAACCCTGCTCGATTTGCCAGCTGACGAGACCGCGGAACGCCGCTTCGTCGAGCGAGCCGTTCTTGAATGGCGTGACCAAGGCGGTGAAGGATCCCTGGAATTTTGTCTTGGCTGCCATGGATTTCCTCCCAACGCGCGCGTGACGGCACTGCTAAAAATGACCAGCCAATTCATATCGGGTCTGGCGATCTGGCGAAAGGGCCGAAGGATATGACCACAGGCCTTTGTTTTTGACGCGTTTTCCGGCCGCGCGGCGCGGGCGTTCCCGGATCGAATCCGGAAGGCTCGAAAACGCCGCAGCCGCGATTTTGCCGTGGTGTTGGCGCAAACACCCCGGGACGCGACGTTTTTAGCATTTTGTCCACATATTCAATCAAATAGACCTAAGGCTTGAGCGATTGAATGATTCGCCGCCGCAGAGGAAATCCGTGACCCGCTCCGCCCGCGCAGCCGCATTGCGATCGACCGCACTGGCGACAGCTCTGGTGCTCGTGGTCGGGCTATTTGCAATGTCGGTGGAGGCCTGGGCCCAGCCGAAAGTTCCATTGCCGAAGCCGCGGCCGATCGCCCGCAGCGTGGTCCCCAAGACCACACCTGCTGCAATCCCGACGGCTGCGATCCCGACACAGCATTCTGCGCCCGCAACGACAGCTCCCGCCGCGCCAATTCCAGCACCGGCGCTGGCGCCTGCGACGCGCCAGCACGCCGCCCTGCCCGCGGCGCGCAAGCCCGTGACCGCTGCCGCGGTTGCCGCGACGTCGTCGACCTCGCAGTCCGACAAGGATGCGCTGGAGAACGTCATCGAGCTCGTTCGAAAGCGCAAACCGGGGGACGCGACGCAGGCGCAAGCCGCGATTTCAGATCCCGTCGCCCGCAAGCTCGCCGAATGGGTGATCCTGCGCAGCGACGACAATGGCGCTTCCGTCGAGCGCTATCGCACTTTCGTTTCGGCCAATCCGAGCTGGCCCTCGCAGACCTTCCTGCGCCGGCGCATCGAGGCCGCGCTGTGGGACGACCGCCGCGACGACGCCACGGTCTGGTCGTGGTTCGAAAACGAATCGCCGATCTCGGCCAAGGGCAAGTTCGCGCTGGCACGGGTGATGATCGGGCGCGGCGATCGCGCCAATGCCGAACGCCTGGTGCGCGATGCCTGGCGGCACGACGGCATGACCGAGGACACCGAAAACACCGCGCTCGATCTGTTCGGCGCCCTGCTGACGGCCGGCGATCACAAGGCGCGGATGGATTTTCTGCTCTATGGCACCGAGCAGGAAGCCGGCGGCCTGCGCGCCGCGAAGCGGCTGGGTGCGGGCCACATGGCCTTGGCCAAGGCGCGCATCGCGGCCAACAAGAAGGGCTCGAACCTCCGGGCCTTGCTGGACGCGGTGCCACGCGAACTGCACGGCGACCCCGGCTACACCTTTGCCAGGATCCAGCTGCTGCGTCGCGAGGAGAAATTCGCCGAGGCCGCCCAGCTGATGCTGAGCGCGCCGAAGGATCCGGGCCGTCTGCACAATCTCAACGAATGGTGGATCGAGCGGCGGCTCCTGGCGCGCAAGATGATGGACGTCGGCGAACACCGCAACGCCTATCTGATCGCGCGGGATGCCGCCCTGCCCTCGCGCGACATCTACAAGACCGAGCAGGAATTCACCGCCGGCTGGATTGCTTTGCGCTTCCTCAAAGACCCTGCTGTAGCCGCCCAGCATTTCGCGCGGATCGGCGTCGGCAGCGTGAACCCGACCGCGCTGGCCCGCGCCGGCTATTGGCAAGGCCGCGCGGCGGAAGCTGCCGGCCGCGCCCAGGAAGCCCGCGCCGCCTACACAAGGGCCGCCGAACAGTCGACCAGCTATTACGGCCAGCTGGCGCGCGCCAAACTTGGATTGCCGCAGATCGAACTGAACGGCGTCCCCCGCGGGCGCGGCGCCGAGCGGCTCGAGATCGTGCGCGCGGTGCAATTGCTCTATGAGCTCCAGGAGCGCGAGCTCGCCATCCCGATTTTCGGCGACATGGGCGAGAACGGCGATCCCGACGCGCTGGCCGGGCTCGGCGAGCTGACCGCGCGCTACACCGACGCCCGCGGCATGCTGTTGCTCGGCAAGGCCGCCCTCAATCGCGGCCTGCCGTTCGACCACTACGCCTATCCCGTCAACGGCATCCCATCGTTCAAGCAGATCGGCCCCGAGGTCGAGCAAAGCGTTGTCTACGCCATCTGCCGGCAGGAAAGCGCCTTCAACCAGGCCGTGGTCTCGCCGGCGCAGGCCTACGGGCTGATGCAGGTGACGCCGGACGCCGGGCGCTATGTCGCCAAGCGGGCCGGCGTCAGCTTCGACCTCAACCGGATGAAGACCGATCCGGTCTACAACGCCGCGATGGGCGCCGCCGAGCTTGGCGGGCTGCTCGAGGACTATCGCGGCTCCTACATCCTGACCTTCGCCGGGTACAATGCCGGCCGCGGCAGCGTCAAGAAATGGATCGAGCGCTATGGCGATCCGCGCGACCCCAAGGTCGACGCGGTCGACTGGGTCGAACAGATCCCGTTCTCCGAAACGCGAAACTACGTGCAGCGGATCATGGAGAATCTGCAGGTCTACCGCGCGCGTTTCGGCGGCGGGACCAGGCTTCAGATCGAAGCCGATTTGCGGCGCGGCTCCAGCGTCGAGTAGCGCCGTCGCACAGGTTTTATGGGGTCGGGATTCCCGGCGGTTGGATCGAGCTGTCGTCGAAAGCCAGCACCTTGGAGATCCCGGCTGGACGTTGTTGGCCGCCCGGCGGAAGTGGTCTAGAATCGACGTCGTGAATAACAGGCAGAACAATTCGCGCGATCAGGCGCTTCAGCAGGCCTCACAAGCGCTGCAGATGCAGCAGTTCGATCGAGCCCAGCAGCTGGTGTCCGGCCTGCTGAAATCGAACCGCACCGACAGGAGCGCGGTCCTCGTTCTGGCTCATGCCCTGATCGGTCAAAATCGTCACGTTGAGGCGATCATGCCGCTCGAAAGGGTGATGCGCCGTAACAGCGACGCGGAAATCGAAACCCTGCTTGGTGCCGTGTTGTGCGGTGCACGCCGATCGTCGGATGGTATCGATCAATTGCGGCGCACCGCGGCAAGGCGTCCGCCCTATTTCCCTGCGTTTCAGGAACTGGCAGGCCAGCTTTCCAAAGCCGGACAACTCAACGAAGCGATCAGGACCATCGAGGATGCCCTCGCATTGGCTCCAGACAACGTCGATTTGAAACTCGATTTGGGGCGCCTGCTGCTTGAGGACAATGATCGCGCAAGGGCTCGCGAAACTCTGATGGTCGCTCGCGATGCAGCGCCGGGGCGCCCGGACATCCTGACAGAACTCGGGCGGGCCTTGCTGCTTGACGGCGAATACGCGGCAGCTGCCGATGCCTTCCGCCACGCGCTCGGCCTGCGTCCTCAGGATGCGTTGGCGCGCGCCAACCTTGCCGCATGCCTGCTGGAGATGGGAGAGCGCGATGGTGGCGAGGCTGCCTTGCGTTCCGTCATGCGCGGACGCCCTCAGATGCTCGGCCGCGCCGCCTACGCCCTTTCCGCTTCCTCACATGGGCGCTTTTTTTTCCGGCGGAGTGCGGTGGTGCAATTCCTGGGCGAGAATCGCCCGGAGTAGCCAGAGCGTTTTCCAGCGAAGTGGGCACCGGTTCGCGTCAAGAAAACGCGTCAAAACGAGAATCTAGAGCCCCGTTCCGATTCCATCGGAACGGAAAGTGCTCTAGGTCCTGAAATTCCGCCTGTACAATCCGGGCTCTCGCCTGATCTGGAGTTGCAACGCGCTAACCCGCCGCGCTTCTTCTTCCGTGAAGGAAGAAATTTGCGCGCTCCAGTTTTCTCGCTTGACGGGAATGCATTGCGCGATGGGCGTGCCCTTCGGGATAACACCCTCGAAGTCCCTGTCATGCCAATGCGCCGGGAAGTGCACCCAGGTGTCCTTGTAGCGGTCGCAATCGACCAGTCCGCTCAGCGTGGTAAAAGGCAGATCGAAGCGATCAGCTGATGAATACGGGACGCAATCGCATTGGTCATGTCCTCCGAAACATCGAGCGTAAGGCCACGATAAACCGGGCTAAGAATGCCCTTTCATAACGTTCGACCGCTAAAAGCTCTGGAATAGCTCGGCGAAACGCCTCGGATAAACGCGCCGGCTCATTGGGCGGCAAAGGCAGGGGCGGCTTGATCCTGCGCAAACGCGGCATTCTGCTGCCGTTCAATGCCCTGTCGATTTGCCGCACTTCGCGGGCGGTGAAAATGATGGGGTCAAATTGGTTTGGCCAATAAGACCGGTTCAATCGACCAACCAACAAAACGCGTTCGACAAGCGATAACTTGTATCGCGTGACTCGCTCGAGATCAGAGGTGGCCTGGGCTAGCTTTTGGATATCTTTGAGGATCCTTTCATCAGAGTGATCATCTGCAAACTCGCGAGCGAGCAGCTCGATTTCTTCTACACGGATGCGTAAATCGATAGATAAACCATGCCGGAGCGAATTCTTGCTAGACCGTCCCTTTCCTGCGCGCGAGCGCGGACCGGTACTTCGGGCCGAATTACGCCTATTCGCCTGAAGCTGCCGTTCGCTAGCCAATGCTTTCGCCTTTCTCACGGATAATCGAAGGTTCCGTCTTGGTTGATATCGCCACCCGTCCTGACGTGATTGACCGCCTTTTTTGCTGCGCTTGAGAGCGAGAACGGCGTTCGTCCCAAATTCGCAGCAGCTTAATGGCGGTGCTTTGTGCGGACGCTTGAAGCCTGTTAAGTGCTTGCAACTCTTCCGCGCGGAGCCGGAATGATTCAGCCTTGATATCGCTTTCGCTCATTCCGAGTTGGGTCAAACGTTTTTGAACTTCTCGGTGCGACTGGTCATCGCTGAAGAATTTATTTGTAAGCTCGTTCGTATCGATACCCATCAAATTAGACGTCGGCTCAATCAGGCTCTGTAATGCCGGCACGGTGGCGTTGTTCATTATGCCGGCCTCTAAGGGCTGAAGGCGCTCGACCTGCCAAAACGCGTTCGCGATCTGCCGCGCGACCAAGTGTTCAATTGGTGTTCGAGGACCGAGCTCGACGTAAATCGCGTTGCGGAAAACCTCAAACGCGCCTTCCGATTCGGAGCGCAAGAGCACGGTTTTGAAGATGCGATCGAACGGATTTTCCGGCGGCTGCTTTTGAGATTCAGATTCTGGCTTTGGACTGCGTTTCATGCTGTTTCCTTCCGAAACAGATTTCTGTTTCGTCAGACATCATGTCTTGACGAACTCCCGAGAACCTCGAATTCCAGTTTTGATTCCGTGATGAGCAGAGGCGACGGTGATTGCATGTGAATCTCTTTACCCTCTTTCTCCCTGAAGAAACGAGCTGCAGCTCGACACACACCATTGTCTGACAACGTCCCGATGTACCCCTCTGGGAAATGGATCCGGCGAGTTTCGCCAAGCTCCACAGGGCAACATTTACAACAAAAATTAACGACCCTCTAACGCATGCCGCCGTCTGGGCTGGCGATCTAACGTGGGCTTGCGGATTTCATCGGCAAAGCCGCGAATTCGGTGCAATCACATTAAGCGCGGTGCAAAAAACGCGTGAGATTGATTCTGCAGAAAGAAATTGGGTTTGTTCTGCAAATCAGGCGAGCGAGCTACGACACGGCGTCGTAGTATTTACGGTCGCGGATATTGCGGGTTTCAACTTCACCAATACCGTAGCCCGATCTGCAAATTTTTTTGCGTTCTGCGATAGGTGGTCCCTCACCGGCCAGCCCTGGGTCCTAAGCACGTCGCTTTTGACAATCTGATTCGCAAAATTCAACGTCGTACTCGGACATGTCCAGTGTGCTGGAAAAAGGACAAGATCCGGTCGGCACGCGCAGCGCACTGTTCGCATTCGTGCGTCTGTCTGGCGCTCGCCGCGAAGCGGTACGCTCGAGCAGCGTACACCAACCGCTGCCGGCTTCGGCGACAAGAATCGCAACGAACTTTTGCAATCGATGTCGACGAGTGAGTTCAGGAGAACGTCGAGGTTACGCAGGGAACGCCTCGTAGTCAGAGGCCTTCTTCAAAACCTTCTCCGCTCCGCACACTAGTGGTCATGGCTTAGCGCGATGTGCTTTTCGTAAGCGCACGCCCGAGCCACCCCCGTTCTCGTCGATGAACTCGACACCCGCTTCCTCGATCGCCGCTCGCAATTTTTGCGCGGTGTCTTCGCGGCCACCAATTTCTCCATCGGCCGCTTCGAGCCGCGCTACGGTGGGTTCAGAAACTCCTGAGCGATCAGCCAGGTCTGCCTGTGACCAAGCGAGGAGTGCCCTTGCCGCCTTTATTTGCCTGGTGGTTACCAAGGGGAATTACCTTCTCGTTTGATAGAATTTCTATTGACATGGCGCACCGACCAAATTAATAGAATTTCTATCAATTGTTCTGTAGACCATTGGGGCTTGGAACTAGCACGCGGTGGAAGTCGCCGAAATGGAGATTCCCAAATGGCACAAGTTAACCGTAGCTCCTTTATCGGCGGCTCCGACGCCCGGATCATCATGGGCGACGATGAGGCGTCCCTGCTCCGGCTGTGGCGTGAAAAACGCGGCGAGGTCGAGCCCGAGGATCTCTCGAACAACCTGATCGTTCAACTCGGCACCGCCACAGAGGACCTCAACCGGCGCTGGTACGAACGTAATACCGGCCAGGTCATCACCCAGGTGCAGCGGCAGACATTCCATCCGGTGAAGCGGTGGATGGGTGCAACATTGGACGGAATGGTCGAGGCGACCGGCGCGGTGTTCGAGAGCAAATTCGCGTTGCCGTGGTCGTTCTCGGAAGAAGGCGCCGCGGAAAAGCACATGGCCCAGCTGCAACACAACATGTGGGTTGTCGCTGCAAGGACCGCCGTGCTTTCAGTCATTACCGGCGGCGGCAAATGGATCGAGATGACCATCCCGGCCGACCCGCTGTATCAACACCTGCTGATCACGGCCGAGAAACGATTTTGGCGCTGCGTCGAGACCGGCGAGACCCCTCACCTCTTTGGTGTCGAGCCGCCTAAGCCGCGGATCGAAGTGGTCAGGACAGTCGACATGAGTGCGTCCAACTCCTGGGCGGAGTTCGCGGGGGTGTTTTGCCGGACCCGGGCCGCCTTTCTCGATCACGAGGCCGCTAAGGGCGAGCTTAAAAAGCTGGTTCCAGAGGACGCGAAAGAGGCCAAAGGGCACGGCGTCCGCGCCAAGCGCTCCAAATCGGGCGCCATTAGTTTTGAACTCCAGGCAGCCGAATAACAGCTTCCTACCTTTCCTATCGGGATGACATTCGGAAGCCGGAGCGAAGCTCTCCCAGAAGGATAAGACGTGGATGCGCCCCATCGAGTCGCCCTTCGACTTTGCCCATCTCGACCCGTCCTGCGATCCTCCGGAGGGATATGCCGCAGCCTTTGAGCTGCTGTCCGCTTTCTGGTGCGAGCTGCGCGCACTCCGGTCCGCCTGCCCGCAGGATGCTTTTCTGAGCGACTTTACCGCCCATCTGGAAGCCGAGCTGGTCGCCGCCGCTCTCGTGTTGGCGATTCAGGTCGAACTCCTGACCGCCCATTAGCGACCCCGCTATTTAAACGGAGTTACCGATGCAACGTGCAAGCCAGTCGATCAGCAATATAGGCGCCGCCCTTGCCAAAGCGCAGGCGGAAATCCAGAACCCGGAAAAGTCGCTGACGGCGACCATCCCTTCGCCATTCCCGCGAGAGGAGAGCCGTACCTTTCGATACGCCTCGCTGGCAAGTGGACTGGATATTGTCCGAAAATGCCTCAGCAAGCACGAGATCGCGACTGTCCAGGCAACCGCGATAGAGCCTGAGACCGGTCTGATCCGACTCACCACCACCCTTCTCCATGCTTCCGGCGAATGGGTAGCCTCGGACTGGCCAGTCTGTCCCATCACCGAGACCGCGGCCCCGCACCGGATGGGCTCTGCCCTCACCTATGCCCGGCGCTACGGCCTCTTTACCCTGGTCGGCATCGCCGGCGATGACGATCTCGATGCACCCGACGCTGGTCCCCAATCGGCGGAGCCAGCCCCCGCCAACAGACCGCCGCAATCCAGTACGAACGGCCAGACCCCGCCAGCGAAAACGTTCCAAAGCGCCCGCAAGCGCGCCAATGGTGCTCACGTCAGCGTCCTGCCGGCTGAAGCCTCGGCAACGCTGCGGGACCGGTTGCTGGCCGAACTCGACGGGTTGGGACTCAAGGACGATCTGGACGCCTGGACGCTGCAAGCCTGGCCAAAAGCCAACTCCCTGACGCCTGTAGATGGCGACAAGGTCAGGGCGGCGTTTCAGGTCCGGCTCGACCAAATGACGTCGCATGCCGGTATCGCGTCAGGCGAACTGCAACAACCGACGGCCACCCCAGAGGTCCGATCGCGCATCGACAAGAGCGTGCTAACCCTGCCGGAGACCAAACGGCAACGAGACCGGCAGCACCTGCGCTTTGTGGCTAGCCACCCCTGCCTTGTCTGTGGCCGCGAGCCGTGTGATCCACACCATTTGCGTTTTGCACAGCCCCGCGGGCTCGGCCAAAAGGTCAGCGACGAATTTACAGTACCGCTGTGCCGGGCGCATCATCGCGAGCTGCACCGCGCCAGCAAGGAAAGAGATTGGTGGGTGACCGCCGGCCTGGAACCAGTCGGTTTGGCGCGCCAGCTTTGGCTGGAAACCCATCCGCTGCCTGTCGTTCCACCCGTCCAAGATGAAGATGGGGCGCCTACTGCGCCGCCCAGTCGCATCGGCCTGGTCGGGAAACAACTTCCTTGATGTCAAATCATTCATTTGGTGGGACGGCAGGTATCCCGTCGCGGTATCAAATCGGAGCCAGCGTGCAGCGTAAATCATTTCAAAAAAGAGCCTAACGGTGCCTTCGAGTAATACCAGAACTCTTCCAGTTGTCGCGTTTGGACACTTACACTCCGCCTTCTGGCTACCCCTCACAGGCGTGCGACTTCAGCTCACGAGCGGGGAACGTTATATGGTTGAAGCAATCATGGGCAACGCAAGGTTCTTTCGCCGTAGTGAGCCACCTACAGACACGGCACGGGGGATTGCGGATGACCACGCATGAGGAAGCGCGCTAACACAGCCTTGACCAGCGATTTCCGAAGTCCATACGTGGGGACGGCCGCGCGACCGCTTAGTAAGCATGTTGGGGTTTCCCCAATCACTACCCCTGCCTGGAGGTTAACTCTTTGACTTTCACGTCGTGGCAATTTGCGGTGTTCGTGTCTGGGGTATTTGCCCTCTATTACTGGCCACTCGTTCGCCCGTATCAGGTCTACATCCTGGTAATTGCAAGCCTGTTTTTCTACGGATTCGGGCAACCGGAATTGCTGGCGCTGCTCGCGATAGCGGTCTTCGGGACTTACTTCTTCCTCTTGAAGGCCAT
>NZ_JAFCLZ010000028.1 GCF_018130165.1 Bradyrhizobium sp. JYMT SZCCT0180
TTCAGAATCCGTCTTACCCTTCAATGCAATAGCAGAGCCAAATCCATATGCGATTCCCCTGCGCTTGCGGGGGAGGGTTGAGGTGGGGGCTCTCTCCGCGAGTCGTCGAGTGGATAGAGCCCCCACCCGGATCACATCTGCGATGTGATCCGACCTCCCCCGCAAGCGGGAGACGTGCAGCGAGTATGCCGCTTGACCGATTCAACTTGGCTTCATCGCGCCCTAGTTCAACGACGCCCGCGCAGGTTTCAGCTTTGCCATCTGTTTCACCGTGGCCTGCAGTTCCTCGGCATTGAACGAGGGGAACGAGCAGATCCGGTTGCTGCAGGCGAACGCCGCGGGCTCGCCGAGATCGGGATACTCGACGTCGGGGTTGGGCAGCTTGCCCTCGCGCAGGTCGAGCCACTCCAGGCGCTTGTAGCGGGCCGGCAGCGCCCGCGCGAGGGTATGCAGGGATTGCGCGCGGGGCGCGTCCTTGTGGCCGACGATCGTCATATGGGTCGGCTCGATCGCGAGTTCTTCGTCGGCGAGCAGCACGCCGGGCAGCGGGCGCATCATCTCGGCCGAGGCGCTGCTCGCATAGCGCATGGCGTGTGAGGCGTGCTCGCGATAGGTTTCGTCGCCGTAATAGCGGTTGAGCAGGTTCATGAAGCGCGCGACCTGCACCTGGTCGTCAAGCAGTTTTGCCGGTTTTGCCAATACGCCGGTTTTGCCTTCCGCTGTCCTCGACGTCACGAAGCCACCGGCCGCGTCGCGAAATGTCGCGACGAAATCGCCGGCCTTGGCCGCTGATGTGAGCCACTCGCGGTTGCCGGTGGCGGCGTAGAGATCGAGGAAGGCCTGGCCCATCGCCAGCGTGTCGCCGAGGAAGGGGCCGCCGCGATCCCTCTCGCCATGGCGGAATCCACCGCCCGGCAGCGCGCGGTTGGCGTTGACCCATTTCGCCGCGCGCTCGGCCATCGCCAGCGCTTTTGCGTCGTTGGTGACGTTGTACCAGGCGGCGAGACCCGAGATCGCCCAGCCGTTCTCCCGCGCATACAGATTCTTGTCGATACGGGGCAGGCCGAGTTTGCGGCGCCCGGCATCGCCTAGCGCATAATATTTGTGGCCGTCGGTGTCGTGATCGAGATCGGCATCCTGGCTGACATAGAACGCGCCCTCGGGACCTGAGAGAAAGGTCGCGAGATAGCGCTCGATATCGCGGGCCGCCTTGAGATATTTCGGGTCCTTCCACAGCGCATAGGCCTGGCTGTACTGCCGCAAATACTGCGCCTGGAACGACATGATCTTTTCGAAATGCTGTTTGCTCCAGGAGCCGGCTTCGGAATATTGATACACGCCGCCCCACACCGGATCGATCAGTGCGATTGCGGCGTCCAGCGTCTGCCGCGCGCGCTTGATCGCAATGGCATCGCCGGTCTCGGCGCGGGTGATCGCAAGATCCAGGCTGTCGGCGTCGATGAATTTCTGGTTCTCGCCCCAGCCGCCGAGCTTTTCGTCGTAGGACTCGTCGTAATTTTTCGTCAGGTCCGCGCGCTGCTGCTTGCTGAGGAAGGCCGAGGCTGAAGGTTTGACTTCAAAGGCCTCGCCGACCGAAGGCCCGGGCGAGGGATCGTCGATGATGGCCTTGAGCAGCGCCTGCATCCGTTCCGGCTCGATATAGCCCCGGAGCTTGGCGATCTCGGTTCCATCGGGTCCGAACACGATCGTCGCCGGCCAGCCCCAATCGCCATAGCGGCTCGACAGGTCCGGATTGGCGTCCTGGTCGACACGTACCGGCAGATAGTTCGACGCCAGCAGATCCTTGACCTGCGGATCGGCATAGGTGGTCTTTTCCATGACGTGGCACCAGTGGCACCACACCGCCTCGAGGTCGAGAATGACAAAACGCTTTTCGGCGGCGGCGCGGGTGAAAAGGTCGTCGCTCCATTCGCTCCATTTGACGCCATCGGATGCGTGGGCCGAGCCCGCCGCGAGCACGGCAATGGCGAAGGCGGCGATGCGAACAAGTTTCATGGCGGCTCCCGGAAGCGCTGGTGTCTCGATAGCTACGCACGTGCCAAAATCCGGGCTCAGACTTATCCGCGATGTCACGGCATTGTGAGACCGTGGGGGAAGGGGTTTTCGTCATGCCCGGCCTTGTGCCGGGCATCCACGTCTTTGCAGTCAGGCAGCAAGGAAGACGTGGATGGCCGGGACAAGCCCGGCCATGACGGGGGTAGACATAACGCGCTACGTCATGGGTTTGTTTGAGTCAGGCTCTCACGTCGATGCGTCGGTGTGCCCGGCCGCATTGATCAGCAGCCGGTCGAGGGAGGCGGCACCAGGGCCTGCGATCGCGAGCCATGTGAAGGCGGCGAAGTAGGTCATTTCCTCGAAGCCGAGCAGCGTTTGCAGCGAATCGACGTCGCCCCATTTGGCCGACTTGATCGCGACCAGCATGACCACCGCCAGCATCGCGGCGGGGATCCGGGTGAACAGGCCGAGGATCAGCATGGCGCCGCCAAAGCACTCGACGCTTGATACGAAAGGGGTGAGGATTTTCGGAAACGGGATGCCCCAGCCGATGAAATTCTCGGTGACCTGCGGCAAATTGGTGAGCTTGCCCCAGCCGGCCAGCATGAAGGTGTAGCCGACGACCAGCCGCATGATGAGCGGGCCGGCCCAGGAGAAATATGAGGCGATCTGCGCCGGCAACAGGATCAGAAGATTGACGATGAAATTCATGCGGGCCCCCTCCAATTATTATCGTGACGCGAGGCCGCACCGGCGGCCTCTCAAATCAAGTGCGCGCGCAAAACGCTGCGGCCGCGCAGGGCGGCAATCTGGTCATGGCAGGAGTTTCGCAACGGATAGCCCGCTTGTTACGGGGCGCTAGCCGAAATTTTGCAGTGCGGGGAAGGTTTCCAGCAGCCAGATGCTGACGCTGGTGACGGCACCGGTCAGGAAACCGATGCCGGTAATGACCATCAACACGCCCATGGCGCGCTCGACGGTGGTGAGATGCCGCTTCATCCGCGCGAACAGCTCGGAAAATTGTTCGATCATGAAGGCCGCCAGCAGGAACGGGATGCCGAGTCCGAGGGAATAGACCGCGAGCAGGCCCGCACCCTTGGTCACCGTGGCTTCGGCGGCCGCGATCGACAGGATCGCCGCGAGTATCGGCCCGATGCAGGGGGTCCAGCCGAACGCAAACGCAAGCCCCATGACATAGGCGCCCCACAGCCCGACCGGCTTCGGCGCGGTCATCCGTCCCTCGCGCATCAACAGCCCAATGCGGGTCAGCCCCAGGAAATGCAGGCCCATAATGATGATGACGATGCCGGCGAGGATCGACAGTTCCGCCGACCAGGCCCGGATCAGGCCGCCGATGATGGAAGCGCTGGCGCCGAGCGCCACGAACACGGTGGTAAAGCCGAGCACGAACATCAGCGCAGCAGTCATCACCGCGCGTTTCGAGGCCTTCGTCGCCCCGTCATTGTTGACCTGCTCGATGGTCGCGCCGGTCAGGTAGATCAGATACGGAGGCACCAGCGGCAGCACGCAGGGCGACAGGAAGCTGACAAGACCGGCAATCAGGGCCGCCGGGATGGAAACATCGTGCATTGCATGACCTTCGAGAACTGCCGCAAGGCATAGCGCCGTCTTGGCTTATACGGAACAGGCAATCGGTAAGTTTCGTCGGCTTCCGGCTCAACTCTGGTCACAGAGCCGTGTCCAAGGCATATCAAAGGCGCCGGGATAGCTTCGCCGGTGAAACAGACGTTAGTATCGTTCCGTATTGCGGTAACCGACCCCGCGAACCAGGACCCGCAATGCGCATCGGCATTCGCAACGCCATCTCGGCCCTCGTGCTGACGTCGATCGTCGTCAGCGCCGTCGGCGTGCATTTGTTGTGGTGGCGGACCGCCCATCAGGTCAGCCAGACCCTTGCCGACACCATCAACGACCAGATCGTGTCGGCAGTCGGCGACGAACTGCAATCGATCACCTCGGAAGCGCGGTCGTCCATGTCAGCGGTGCGCACCTTGTTGCTCGGAAAAGTGTTCGAGGCGCGCGACGCCGAGATGCGCGAGGTGGTGATCCGCTCGCAGTTGCGGTCGCAACCGACCATTTCCTGGGTGGCGTTCGGATGGCCGGACGGGACGTTCTTTGCCGGGCACAAGCTTGGCAATGGCGTCATCGAAATGATCGAGATCGCGGGCGATCGAAAGGCAAAGATCAACCGTTATGAGTTCGGAGGTGGCGACACGCTGCTCAAGTCCAGCCGCGTCGAGGACACCAATTATTCCTTCACCGACCAGGAATGGTTCCGCGAAGTGGTCGCCTCCAACGACGAAAACTGGTCGACGCTGACGAAGCATCCCAACGGCGAACGCCTGGCGGCCGCGTTCTCGGCGCCGATCCAGATCGATCAAAAACCCGCCGGCGTCATCGCCATCATCATCGAACTGACGCGGGTCTCGAACTTCCTGTCGCAGCTGACGGTCGGCAAATCCGCCGGCGCTTTCATCCTCGATCGCGAGGGCGGCGTGGTCGCGGCGCCTGATCCCGACGCCAGCGAAGTGACGCCGCTGAAGACCGATCACCCACTGTTTGCGGTCGCGGTGGATGCGATGAAGAATGCCGGCAGCGCCTACAATCCCGGCGAAGGCGAGCCGCTGAAGCGCCAGGTGACGCGGGACGGCAAGGTCTATCAGGCAGTGCTGACGCCGATCTCGTTTCCGGGCTGGTCGCTGGTGACAGTGGTGCCGGAGTCGGAATTTCTGGGCCCCGTGCAGATGACGATCCGGAACCTGCTGATCGGGCTTGCTGTGTTGATCGTGTTTGCCGGGCTGCTGTCGGCATGGCTTGCGCAGCGCCTGATCGCCGGGCCGCTGATCAAGGTGGTGGGCGAGATCAGGCATGTCGAGCGCTTCGATCTGGACAAGGTCGAGCGCCATCCGTCCCGGCTGACCGAGATCGAGAACCTCTCCGGCGCCATCGGCGATATGGCGCAGGGGCTGGCGGCGTTCCGCAAATACATTCCGGCTGACCTGGTGAAGCGGCTGATCAGCGACGGCAATGGCGCGCGCCTCGGCGGCGCGGTGCGGCCGATGAGCGTGATGTTCATCGATCTCGCCGGCTTCACCGGCATCTCGGAGCGGCTCGGCGACCGCATCATCCCGCTGCTGTCGCGTTATTTCGATTCCGTCTCGGTGCAGATCCAGGCGCAGGGCGGCACCATCGACAAATTCATCGGCGACGCCGTGATGGCGTTCTGGGGTGCGCCGGCGCCTAATTCTGACCATGCCGTCGATTGCTGCCGCGCAGCTTTGGCCTGCCAGCGCGCGATGGCAGAGATCGGTCTGGTCGACGACCATGGCCAGCCGGTCAAGATCCGCATCGGTATCAATTCCGGCGACATGCTGGTCGGCAATATCGGGTCCGAAGTGCGGCTGAACTACACCGTGATCGGCGACGCCGTGAACATTGCGAGCCGGCTCGAGAGCACCAACAAGGTCTACGGCTCCACCATCATCATCGGCCCCGAAACGAGGCGTCTTGCCGGCGACCGCATCGTGGTGCGCGAACTCGATCGCCTCGCGGTCTACGGCCGCGCCGGGGGCTTGCAAATCTACGAATTGCTTGCGATGGCGGACGAGGCCGGCGGTGCGATCGACTGGGTGAAGGCCTATGAAGCCGGCCTCGCATCCTGGCGGGCGCGCGAATTCACGGCCGCGATCGCGGCGTTCGAACAGGTGAAGAAGATCAAGGATGATGCGGCGGCATCGGTGATGATCGCGCGCTGCAGGGAGCAACTCGAGAATCCGAGCGACCAGGATTGGGACGGCACGACCGTCGCCAAATCCAAGTAGGCGCCAACAGGCGGAGATGTTGATTTGAAAGTCCTGCTCACCCATACGCCGCAAGCGCGAGCGCAGTATTACGGCGAGCGCAGCCTGAGCGGATTGCAGGCCATCGCACAGGTGCAACGGCACGCGGGCGACGATGCGCTGGATGCGTTCGGCCTGATCAACGCCGCGCGTGACGTCGAAATTATCGTAGCCGACCGGCTCACCGCCGGACCCGGCGAGATATTTGCGCGGCTGCCAAAGCTGCGCGCCTTCGTTCGCTGCGCCGTCGACATCCGCAACATCGACGTCGAGCAGGCTTCGCGCGCGGGCGTGCTGGTCACCCAGGCCGGACCCGGTTTCGTCCAGTCGGTGGCCGAACTCGCTGTGGGATTTATGGTCGACCTGTCGCGCGGCGTCTCGCGTGCCAGCGCCGACTATCATGCCGGGCGGAAGCCCAAAGTGATCATGGGCCGGCAACTAGCCGGCAGCCGCATCGGCATCATCGGATATGGCAGCATCGGCCGCTACCTTGCCGGGATTGCCAAAGTGCTGGGCATGGAAGTTCTGGTCGCCGATCCCTTTGCGAGCGTGAGCGAGCCTGACATCCGGCATCTGCCGCTCGACGATCTGCTCGCGCGTTCGGACTTTGTCGTTTGTCTCGCGGTCGCCAATGAGGCGACGGAGAATTTGATCGGGCAGGCGGCGCTGGCGCGGATGCAGCCGCATGCGTTCTTCATCAATCTGTCGCGCGGCAATCTCGTCGACGAGGCGGCGCTGACCGCTGCCCTGCGCGAGAGGCGGATTGCGGGCGCCGCGATGGATGTCGGCCGCGCGCTGGACCAGATGCCGACGCCGGAACTGGCACAACGGCCTGATGTGATCGCAACACCGCATATCGGCGGGCTGACGCCGCCGGCGATCGAAAGCCAGTCGCTGGAAACGGTGCGGCAGGTCGAGAGGATCATCGCCGGCGAGATTCCGGTCGGCGCCGTCAATGCCATCAGCTGGACGCGACGTCCTTGATGCTCTGCACCATTCATGGCTGACCAGACGCCTCGGCGCTTGAACAGTTGCGAATGAAACGATACGCAGGCTGATGCGTCTTCCCTTCTTTTACGGCTGGATGATTGTCGCGGTGACGTTTGTCACCATGGCGATCGGCGTCAATGCGCGGACCGCGTTCTCGCTGTTCTTTCCGCCGATCGTCTCCGAGTTCGGCTGGGAGCGCGGCGTCACCGCGGGTGCGTTCTCTTTCGGATTCGTGGTGTCGGCCGGCGTGAGCCCGCTGATCGGCCGCCTGATGGACCGCTATGGCCCGCGCGGGGTGATGGAACTCGGCGTCGCCCTGATGGGCTCGGGCCTGTTGCTCGCGCCGTTGACCTCGCAGCCCTGGCATCTTTACCTCACGATCGGCGTGCTGGTCGGGGCGGGGAGCGTCTGCCTCGGCTATTCCGGCCAATCGCTGTTCCTGCCGAACTGGTTCATCCGCCGCCGCGGCCTCGCGATCGGGCTGGCGTTCGCCGGCGTTGGCATCGGCTCGGTGACGCTGCTGCCGTGGGTGCAGCACATGATCGAGCAGACCGGCTGGCGCACCGCCTGCACCGCGATGGGCATTATCGTCTTCGTCGTGCTGGCGCCGATCAATCTGCTGTTGCGAAAGCGCCCCGAGGATATCGGGCTGCTGCCGGATGGCGACGCAGCGCCGACGGAGACATCGGCGAAACAGATTTCCAACGTCGTCGATCCCGTCTGGGCCGCCACCGACTGGACCTTAGGCCGCGCGCTGGGCACCGCTCGGTTCTGGTGGATCTGCCTGGGTTATTTCGGCGGGTTGTACATCTGGTACGCGGTGCAGGTGCACCAGACCAAATTCCTGCTTGATATCGGCTTCTCCGCCAATGTCGCGGTGTGGGCGCTGGGCGTGGTTAGCCTGCTCGGCATTCCCGGCCAGGTCTGGCTCGGACATCTCTCAGATCGCATCGGGCGCGAATGGATCTGGGCAATCAGTTGCCTCGGCTTCGCGATCTGCTTTGCCGCGCTGATCGGCTTGAAGTATGCACCTAGCCTGCCGCTGGTCTATTTGATGATCGTGACGCAAGGCGTGCTCGGCTACGGCCTGACCTCGGTGATGGGAGCGATCGTGCTCGAAATCTTCCAGGGCAAGCAGTACGGCAGCATCTTCGGCACGATCATGCTGGCCGCTCTGGCCGGTGGTGCCGCCGGTCCATGGGCGACCGGATTTCTGTACGACCTTTACGGCAGCTACACGCTGGCCTTTGCGATCGGCATTGCGGTCAGTGTGCTGTCGGCGATCGCGATCTGGCAGGCATCACCGCGCAAGATTCGCGCGGTCGCGGGCCAACTGCACACGGTGCCGTAGCGGGCAGGATCAGGATTTAGGCTCGGGGCGGCAGGATTCCCATTTCTGCAGATCGCTGACGGTGCGCAGAAAACTGTCGGCCGGCGTCGTCTCCGGATCGATCAGGCGGTGGAGACGAAAGCCGTCCTCCAGCGCGAGCAGGATCGCACCGTTCCACATCGGACTTAAGCGCTCGCTCATCCCGCTGTTCTTCGACACGACCTCGATGATATCGACGATCAGCTTGCGCCGCGCGCGCAGCCGCTTGGCGAGTTCGGGCCGGCGCTTTTCGGCGCGCGCCACAAACAGGATCATCTCCATGTGCAGAAGCGGCGACCGGCCCAGCGCATCCTGTCGGCTGCGGTCCACTGTCTTCAGCGCTTCGATGAAGTCCGCCGGATCCTTGTGATCGGCGAGCAGGTCGTGAATCAGCCGGATCGATTGCTCGACATGATTCTCGAGCATGGCGATGATCAACTCATCCTTGCTCGTGAAATTTGAATAGAACGCGCCTCGGGTGAAGCCGCCGGCCGCTGCGATGGTCTCGATACTGGCGCCGCCGATGCCCTGTTCCTCGAACACGCGCGCCGCCGCCTCGAACAGCTTGTCCCGGGTATCATCCCTTGTCGGTCTGGTTCGAACTCTTGACATCGGTCCATTTTAGGTGAGAATGCAACTCAATACAACAGTGTATCGAGTTGCAGAGGCCCGGATGGCAAGATCCGGCATCAGCGGACGCGATGCGCTGATAGACTAATAAAAACTGCGGCGTGGAAACCAATCGAGGTCATCATGAACGAGCACGTTCAGGCTGCGACGAGCGAACCGCTTTTCAATCCGTTGTCACCGGAATTCATCCGCAATCCCTATCCGCATTACGCGCGGATGCGCGCCACCGATCCCGTGCACCTGACGCCCCTCGGCCTCTATGTCGCCAGCCGGCACGCCGAGGCCAGTCTGGTGATCCGCGACAAGCGCTTTGGCAAGCAGCATGTCGAACGCACCATCCGGCGCTATGGGCCCAACATCATGGAGGAGCCGGCCTTTCGCAGCCTGGGCCTGATGATGCTGCAGCAGGATCCGCCCGACCACACCCGCCTGCGCGGGCTGGTGGTGCAGGCTTTCACCGCGCGCCGGGTCGAGGACATGCGTCCGCGCATCCAGCAAATCGTCGACGAGACGCTCGACCGGATCATCCCGCAAGGGAAGATGGATCTGATCGAGGATTTCGCCTTCCGTCTCCCGGTGACCGTCATCTGCGACATGCTCGGCATCCCCGAAGAGCATCGCGAGGCGTTCTACACCAGGGCGCGCGCGGGTGGCCGCATTCTCGATCCCGTGCCGTTGTCGCCGGAGGAGATCAAGCAAGCCAACGAAGGCACAATGATTTCCGAGATGTATTTCCAGCAATTGTTCGAGTTGCGGCGAAAGAATCCCGGCAACGACCTAACCACTCAGCTGGTGCAGGCCGAGGAAGACGGTCACAAGCTCTCCAATGAGGAACTGACGGCCAACATCATCCTGCTGTTCGGCGCCGGCCATGAGACGACCGTCAACCTGATCGGCAACGGCCTGCTGGCGTTGCATCGCAATCCGGACCAATTGGCGCTGCTCAAGGCCAGGCCCGAGCTCATGACCAATGCGGTCGAAGAGTTCCTGCGCTATGATTCCTCCGTGCAGCTGACCGGCCGGGTGGCGCTGGAAGACATCGACGACCTCGGCGGCAAGCGGATTCCAAAAGGCGAGACCGTGCTTTGCCTGCTGGGGTCGGCCAATCATGATCCGGCGGTCTATCCTGATCACCCCGAGCGTCTCGATATTACAAGGCCCAATGTGAGGCCGCTGTCCTTTGGCGGCGGCATCCACTTCTGTCTCGGCGCCCAGTTGGCGCGCATCGAGGCCGAGATCGCGCTTTCCACCCTGCTGCGCCGGATTCCCGACCTGCGGCTGGATGACGCGGTGAACCCGGAATGGCGGCCGACCTTCGTGCTCCGCGGCCTGAAGCATCTGCCGGCGAGCTGGTAACCATATCGCACGACATCGACGAGCCCTCAGGTTCTGAATAAATCGGAACCGGAGGGGCTATGGCGCTGATGGCGCTGTGACTTCGCCATACTTCACTCTATATATTGGGCTGCTCCGGCCCTGAGTTCGCGTGGCGCGGTCTGTGCCGGAGCGGTTCATGGGGAGACACCGTGCAGACGACGCTGCTCGGCCTGGCAATCGCCTTTATTATTGCGCTGGTGGCCGCGCTTGTCGGGCCGTATTTCATCGACTGGAATCAATTCCGGCCGCAATTTGAGGCCGAGGCGAGCCGGATCATCGGCGCGCCGGTGCGCGTCGGCGGCAAGCTCGACGCGCGGCTGCTGCCGGCGCCGTCGTTGCAACTGCGCGCGGTGACGGTCGGCGGCGCCAACGACCTTGGCAAGGTGCGCGCCGACAAGCTCGACGTCGAATTCAGCCTGGGTTCGCTGATGCGCGGCGAAGTCCGCGCCACCGAGCTTTCCATCAACGGCATGTCGCTCGATCTCGGGCTCGATCCAAAGGGCCGGATCGACTGGCCGGCGTCGACCGGAACGCTCAATCCGGGCTCGCTGGCGATCGATCGGCTCAATCTCACCGGCCGGATCGCGCTGCACGACGCCGCCAGCCGCAGCACTCTCGAACTGAACGACATCGCCTTTTCCGGCGACGTGCGTTCGCTGGCGGGCTCGATCCGGGGCGACGGCAATTTCGTGCTGTCGGGCACGCGCTATCCGTTTCGGGTTTCTTCCGGCCAGACCGCCGACGGCAACGGCACCCGTGTCCATCTGAACATCGATCCCGGCCCGAACACGCTCTCGGCCGATCTCGACGGCATATTGTCTTTCGAGACGCGGGCGCCGCGTTTCGACGGCACGATGGTATTGGCGAGTCCGCCCCGACCCAAGGCCGGCGACTTCGATACGTCTCCGCCATCCTGGCGTGTCAGCTCCCGCGTCAAGGCCGATTACTCAACCGCGCGGCTTGATGCGCTCGAAGTGACGTATGGCGCGGACGAGGGCGCGCTGAAACTCGCGGGCAATGGCGACATGCGCTTCGGCGGCTCGCCGCTGCTGCGGGCTTCGCTCGTCGCGCGCCAGCTTGATGCCGACCGATTCTTCGCCAAGGACAGCAAGGGCGTCGGCGCCACCGAGCCGGTCAGCGTGCTGCCGGCGGTGCGCGCGCTGATGTCGGGCCTTCCGCAGGTCCCGATCGCGGCGCAGATCGGATTGGCCTCCGAGCAGGTGATGCTGGGCGGCCGTCCGTTGCAGGACATCGCGGCCGAACTGCATGGCGATGCGAAATCCTGGAGCGTACGCAAGCTGGAGTTTCGCGCGCCGGGCACGACGCGGGTCTCGCTGAGCGAGGCGATCGCAAAAGGCGCGTCGCCGGATCAGTTCAAGGCCGCGCTCAACGTCGAATCGTCGGATCCCGACGCGTTGATGACCTGGCTGCAGGGCCGCGGCGACATCGGCTTTCGCAGCCAGAAGCCGTTGCGGCTGCGCGGCGACGTCACCATCGCGCCGGATGGATTTGCCATCGATGCGATGAAGGCCGAGATCGATGGCGGCGCCGTTGAAGGCCGCATCGCGGTGTCACACCGGCAGCCAGGCAGCGGCTCGAAGATCACGGCAGAGTTGAAGGCCGAGCGCCTCGACCTCGATGCGGCCACGGCCTTGGCGCGCTCGCTAGCCGGTCCGCAGGCCGAATGGCCGGACGAAGGGCGGCTGTCACTGGATATCGGCCGCGCCATTTCCGCCGGCCAGGAGTTGCGGCCGCTGGTGGCCAGGTTTGGTTATGGACCGAAAGCGTTCTCGCTCGACCAGTTGAATATTGGCCAGCCTGACAAGGTCGCGTTGGAAGGCATCGGCCGTTTCGATCGCTTCGCTTCGATTGGGAAGCTGGAACTTCATTCGACGGCGTCGTCGTTTGGCCAGATCACCGCGCTGGTGGCACCGTTTGCGCCGTCGCTGGCCGCGCGGCTCAACGCGATGGGAGCGAGTCCCGGACCAGCGCGCGTCAAATTTGCGCTCGAACTCAACAAGAGCGCCGGGCAGGCCGATCTTGCCAACGCGCGCGCGGTGCTCGACATCGAGTCGCCGCAGCTCAAGGGTATCACCACGATCACCGCAAAGCCGGCAGTGACGGCGATCCAGGGCATCGATCTGCAGGCGCTCGGGCGCAGCGAGGTCGGCATCGAGTCGAAGATGTCGTCGGGGCAGGGCCGTGCCTTGCTGGCGCTGCTGGGGCTGGATCGCGCGATGACCGCCGCCGACGGCCCGGCGCAATTCGAAGGCTCGGCGACGGGGACTTGGGGTGGATCGCTGCGGCTCAAGGCGAAGATTTCCGGGAAGGGTCTGGACGCCGATGCCGACGGTACGGCGGAGCCATGGGCGCAGGAGGCGAAGGGCAGTTTCTCCCTGAAAGTTCGCAGCGCCGATTTCGGGCCGCTGCTCGACCTCAAGCCGACGGACACGCTGGCACAGAATATCGGGCTGTCCTCGCGCGTGTCGCTCGCAGGCAACAAGCTTACGTTCGACGACCTCGACAGCAGCATTGCCGGTTCACGGCTGCGCGGACACGTCGCGATTACCCTCGGCGATGAAAAAAATATCGAAGGTGAAATCGGCCTCGACCAAATCGCGCTGGCGCCGGCCTTTTCGTTGGCAATGGGGGCTGCCGGACACGATGCGGCGGAGCCGCTGACCGCGGGGCTGGTCAAGGGCTGGCGCGGCAAGATCGCGTTCCAGGCATTGCGTGGCTTGCTGCCGGGCGGCAGCGAATTGCAGCCGGTGAGCGGGATTGTGAAGGGCGACGGCCAGTCGCTGACCTTCGATTCCATCAAGGGGAAGATCGGCGGCGGCGAGGCCACGGCCACGATCGACGCCAGGCAGGGCCCAAATGGCATTGCGCTGAACGCGAGCGTGCAGCTCGTTAGCGTCGATGGCACGGCGCTGCGCTATCGCAATCTCGCGATGCCCGCGGGCCGCGCGTCGCTGCAGATGGCGTTGGCAAGCCAGGGCCGCAGCGCGGCGGCGCTGACCGGCGCACTGTCCGGCAGCGGAACCGTGACGCTGGAAGCCGCAAGGATTGCCGGGCTCGATCCGCGCGCCTTTGAGGTGGCGGTTCGCGCCAGCGATGGCGGCCAGGCCAAGGACGATGCGCGGCTGAAGCAAATCGTCGAACCGGCGCTGCTGGCCGGCGCATTGGCGGTCGGCTCGGCGCAAATCCCGTTCAACATAAGGGATGGCCGGCTGCGCGTCGGCGCCACTACGCTCGACGCCAATGGTGTGCGCGCCACCGTCTCCGGCGGCTATGACATTCCGGCCGACCAGGCCGACATCCGCGCCGCGCTGGCGCTGACGATGGTGGGACCCGCGACCGGCCGCCCCGAAATTCAATTGTTTGCCGTGGGCACGCCCGATGCGCTCAACCGCAGCGTCGACGTGACGGCGTTGTCGTCCTGGCTGGCGGTGCGGACGATCGACCACGAAACACGAAGGCTGGATGCGATCGAGCGTGGTGAACCGCCGCCGCCGATGCCGGCGCCGATATCGTTGCCGCCGGATGCGGCGGTGCCGTTAGCGCCGGAAGCGGCGTCGCCGAGCGAGGCGCTGTCGCCAGTGCCGGTGCCCGGCCGCGATCCGCGCCGGCCGCCGGCAGCGAAGCCAAAGGCCGCCACACCGCCGCGCCCGCCGGCGCCGATTGCGACGGCACCTGCGCCCGCGCCCGCACCGGTCACGACCCAGCAACAGGTTGCACCGCTGCCGCCGCCGATCGAAGTCAGGCCGGCGCCCGGTGCGGCGCCGGTAGCCAAGCCGAGGCCGAAGCCGCCGCTGTCGCTGACGCCGCAGGTCGCCAATCCACCGCCGCAGCGGCCGGCGCTGCAGAATAACTAGAGCACGATCTCGCGTTGGATTCCGATCGACTGCAGGAACGCCTGGTCGTGGCTGATCACGATCAGCGCGCCGTCGAAACCCTTCAACGCATCTTCCAGTTCCTCGATCGAGGCGAGATCGAGGTGATTGGTCGGCTCATCCAGCAGCAGCATGAAGGGCGGTTGAGGTCTTGCGAACACGCAGGCCATTCCCGCGCGCAGCCGCTCGCCGCCGGACAGCGTGCCGGCGATCTGCAGCGCCGCGCGGTTGCGGAAGGCAAAGCGGGCGAGGGCGGCGTGCGCTTCATTCGCGGTCAGCTCCGGATTGAGGCGGCGCAGATTGTCAAGGATCGATGAAGCCGGATCGAGCAGCCCAACATGCTGGTCGAGCGCGGCGATGCGATCGGTCAGGCGGGTTATGTCGCCGCTCACCGCGGTCAGTTCGCCTGTGATCAGGCGCAACAGCGTGGTCTTGCCGGAGCCGTTGGCGCCGCGGATCGCGATCCGCTCGGGCCCGCGCGCCTCGAATGACAGCGGGCCGAACAAAGCGCGGCCTTCAAAGGACATCATCACGTCCCTGAAGGCGATGAGCTCACGCCCGCCGGGCAGGTTGGTTTCGGGCAGGTCGATCGCGAGCGGCGTCAGGACTTCCACTTTAGCGCGGGCCGCTTCAAGCGCGTCGGTGCGGTCGCCGAGCAGGCGATCGGCAAGACGACCCTCGCGGGCGCTGCTCGCTTCCGCGATCTGCTTTTGGGCACCCAACAATATCCTCGCCTGGCTGCCCGAGCGTGCGTAGGCGCGGCCGACGCTGTCGCGGCGTGCCTTCTTCTCGCGTGCCTTCTGGATCGAGCGTTCGGTGTCGCGTAGCGCGCCCGACGCGCGCTCCAGCTCGGCTCCCGCGCGTGCCCGGGCGGCATCGCGCGCCTCGGCGAAGCTGGACCACGCGCCGCCAAACACGGTAATGCCGACCGGCGTCAGTTCGACGATGCGGTCGACGCGCTCCAGCAGCGCGCGGTCATGGCTGGCGACGAGCGCGCCGCCCTGCCACCGTTCGAGCAGTTGCGCCACCGCCTGCCGTCCATCGGCGTCGAGATTGTTGGTGGGCTCATCGAGCAACAGCAGGTCCGGCGCCTCGATCAAGAGGCGCGCCAGCGCGACGCGCGTTCGTTCACCGCCGCTCAGCGAGGCGACCCCGCGATCGAGCGGCATCGCGGGCAGGCCGGTTTCGACCAGCGCGGTCTGCAATCTCGCTTCCAGCGTCCAGTCGGCATCCGCGGCATCGTGGAGCGAACCCTCGCCGCGTTCGAGACGGCGCAGGCGGGCGAGGGCGCCGGCAACACCGAGCGCTTGCGCGACCGTCTGCCGGTCATCCGCCAGCTGCGCGAGCATACCGATCGAGCCGATGCGTTGCACGGATCCGCCGGCAGGTTCGCTCTCGCCCGCGATCAGGCGCAGCAGTGTGGATTTGCCGGAGCCGTTGCGGCCGACGAGCGCCGTCCGCTCGCGCCCAAGCGCCAGCGTCAGTCCGTCGAACAGTGGCCGGCCGTCAGGTGTATTGAGAGAAATCGAATCCAGAATGAGAAAGGCGGGCATGAAGAGCTTCCGAAATGGACAGGGATCGCGGCGCGGTGTGCATTGCGATGTCCATTGCTCTCTCCATGGGTCCGTATGGCTGGATCGGCATTTCCTAGAAACTTGCCGGCCCCAAGGCAAGGGTGTCCTCGCCGGTCTCTCCGATTTGTGAGGAGGCCCCGACGAAGCCTGGGGAATGGACGGTGCAAAGCGGGGTTGAAGGATACGGCTGGAGGAATTCCTACCCTCGAGAGCAGGAGGCGCGCGTGATCAAATCCGTGATCAGGTTAGTAACACTGGCAATGTCGTTGACGGCGCTGGCCGTTGCATCACCGCCGGTTCCAGCCTTTGCCGCCGGAGGTGGCGGCGGCGCCGATTCACCGATGGCGACGACCCCACCGCCGGAAACCAGGTCGGCGCCGCGGCCCGCCAGAAGCAGCACCCAGAAGGCCAAGAAGAAAGCCAAGGAAACCAGCCTCGGCGACCCCGCGTTTATCCAGGGCTATCGCGCAGCCTATGCGACGATCTATGACCGCTACGAATACGCCGGCGCCATCGAGCAGCTGAAGGCGCTCGGCCACGACGATCATCCCAACGTGGCCAATCTGATCGGCTACTCCTATCGCAAGCTCGGCGACTACAAACTGTCGCAAGCCTGGTACGAGCGCGCGCTCAAGGCGGATCCGAACCACGTGCTGACCTGGCAGTACTACGGCCTCTGGCAGATCGAGCAGGGCAACCGTGATTCTGCGCAATATCATTTGAGCCGGATTGCTGCGATCTGCGGCACGGATTGCACGGAGTATCGTTCGCTCGCGGCCGCGCTTGAGAAGCCGCCCGGTTCGAGCCTCGTCTACTGAGGTGTGCGAGATGATCGCCGCGGGCGTATTCGCTTGCGAGAAGCGCCTGCGGCTAGTTTGAGCCCGACGAAATGCGTTCTAGCTCTGCGGTCTGGCCTCAGGAGCAACTGCGGCCGCCGGCATCGCGCGGGTGCGGAAATAGTCCAGCACGAACAGACGTATCGCCGAGGACAAATTGCCCTGCTGGCGGTTGCTGTCGATCTCGCCGACCAGTTCGGACAGCGTCATGTTCCGCAGGCCCGAGATTTCCTTCATGCCGTTCCAGAACGCCTCTTCGAGGCTGACGCTGGTCTTGTGGCCGGCGACCACGATCGAGCGTTTGACGACCGGCGACTTCATGATGCATCTCCGCCGTCGATGCGATGTTGATCCAGCAAATTCCCGGCGCGATCCTTTGCCTGCTCGTCGAGCGCGCGTTCGGCTTTGGTACGGCCGAACCGTGCCCGGTTGGCGTCGGCCTGCTTGGCCGAGGCTTCGCGCTCGTTGCGCTTCTTGAAGCGCTTCAGGTTGACCACGTCCCCCATGCTCGCCTCCATCATCCGGCGACTTGAAGGTGTGAAAATCCATTACGTATGCAAACGTGATCACGCCGCGCGCGTGCAAAATCGATAGTCATCAGAATCCCCGTGTAGCGCTCTCTGATAGCATCAATAAATAAGCTTCGCTCTGCGAAAACTAAATATCTTGTGCTCGTACCATGTGTCCGCGAGATGGCGATAGATGAGCAAACTCATTCTTTGAAGTTATGATCTATATCAAGTCATGCATGTCCGTAGTTTACCGGGGGGGCGCGAGACCATTAGCCCGGGTGTGTCATCTTGTCAGGCTGAACCAGGCGATCGAACTCGGCCGCCGTTACGAACCCAAGCCGCACAGCCTCTTCTTTCAACGTGGTTCCGCGCGCATGCGCCGATTTGGCGACCTTGGCGGCGTTGTCGTAACCGATCTTGGGCGCGAGCGCCGTCACCAGCATCAGTGAACGCTCCATCAGATCGCGGATGCGCTTTTCGTCGGCGCGTATTCCCACCACGCAGTGCTCGGTGAAGGAGCGAACCACGTCCGACAACAGTTGGATGGAATTCAACATACAATATGCCAGCACGGGCTTGTACACGTTCAGCTCGAAATGGCCCTGGCTGCCGGCGACGGTCACGGCGGTCTGGTTGCCGAACACCTGGCAGCAAACCATCGTCAGCGCTTCGCATTGGGTCGGGTTGACCTTGCCCGGCATGATCGACGACCCCGGTTCGTTTTCGGGCAGGATCAATTCGCCGAGGCCGGAGCGCGGGCCCGATCCCAAGAGGCGAATATCGTTGGCGATCTTGAACAGGCCGGTCGCCACCGAGTTGATCGCGCCATGCACCAGCACATAGGCGTCGTTGGAAGCCAGCGCCTCGAACTTGTTGGCGGCACTCGTGAACGGCAGTTTTGTAATCTTGGCGACGTGCCTTGCGAAGGTCCTCGCGAATTTCGGTTTCGAGTTGAGGCCGGTGCCCACAGCGGTGCCACCTTGCGCCAGCGGGAACAGATCCTTCACCGCCACGCGTAGCCGTGCGATGCCACTTTCCACCTGTGCGGCGTAGCCGGAAAATTCCTGACCCAGCGTCAGCGGCGTCGCATCCTGGGTATGGGTGCGGCCGATCTTGACGATCCTGGCGAACGCCTTTTCCTTCTTGCGCAGTTCGCGATGCAGTTCGCTCAGGGCCGGGATCAGATCGTCAATGATGCGTCCGGCGGCGGCGATATGCATCGCAGTCGGGAATGAATCATTCGACGACTGGCTCATATTAACGTGATCGTTGGGATGAACCGGCTTCTTGGCGCCGAGTTCGCCGCCGAGCATCTGGTTGGCGCGGTTGCCGATCACCTCGTTGAGATTCATGTTGGACTGGGTGCCCGAACCGGTTTGCCAGACCACCAGCGGAAAATGATCGTCGAGCTTGCCCTCGATCACTTCGCGCGCGGCGCGGGTGATGGCGGTGGTGCGGCGCGCGTCGAGCAGGCCGAGGTCG
Organism: Bradyrhizobium sp. JYMT SZCCT0180; assembly: GCF_018130165.1. Classification (GTDB taxonomy): domain Bacteria; phylum Pseudomonadota; class Alphaproteobacteria; order Rhizobiales; family Xanthobacteraceae; genus Bradyrhizobium. Next base: position 18,540 of record NZ_JAFCLZ010000028.1, read on the forward strand.
CGGTTGGTCTGCGCGGCGGCGAGCTTGACGATGCCGAGCGCATGGACGAGCGCGGTCGGCATGCGGTCATGGCCGATGCGGAAATTCTGCCGCGAGCGCTCGGTCTGCGCGCCCCAATAGCGATCGGCGGGGACGTCGATGGGCCCAAAACTGTCGGTTTCGCTGCGGGTGGATTTGGATCGCTTGGGTGTCGCTGGTCGGGCCATCAATGAATTCCGTTACGCTTGGATGCGGAACGGTCATTCTAGCGCGCCGCGGATTTTCCCGCGCGTAGATTGTCTCCAGTTATTTCTTGCGGAAACGATCCAGCCGCACCACTTCCGCGCCCTCGCTCGGCTTGGCCGGTTCATCCGTGCTCTCGTCCTTGCTTTCGGCCGCTGTGGCCGGTGCAGGAACGGACAGGCTGGGGGCCGCGGGAACGGCGGGCAGGTTGGCGGTGGGCGTTTCGGCAGCCTCGTCGGATGGCTCGAATTGCAGCCCGAACTTCACCGAGGGATCGAGGAAGCTCTTGATCGCCGCGAACGGAACGACCAGCCGCTCGGGGATGCCGCCGAACGACAGGCCGACCTCGAAGCGATCCTCGCTCACCACCAGATCCCAGAACTGGTGCTGCAGGATGATGGTCATCTCTTCCGGATATTGCGCCAGCAGCCGCGGCGACAGTTTGACGCCGTCGGCGGTGGACAGGAAGGTGATGAAGAAATGATGCTCGCCGGGCAGGCCGTGTTCGGCGGCGTCGGTCAGCACGCGGCGCAGCACCCCGCGCAGCGCGTCGCGCGCCAGCACGTCATAACGGATGTGGTCGGTCGCCATGGTGGTCCTGTCAGGTTGAGATGGGTGGCACTGCCGGTCGCCCGACTCGCCATTTTGACCCATGCTACTCCGGCGTGGGCCGCAGGTCAGCAGGCGTCATGGATCGAATTTCCGGCAGCAGCGTTCCGCCGAGCGGCAAATCGCAAGAAACCGGCAAGAAAACCGGCAAGAAAACCGGCAAGAAAACTTAGAAGAAATCTCGCAGGAAAAGCGGGAGCAAATAAAGTGGAGGCTTCTGTTGCCAGGTGCCTCCGAACCCCGCCTAGCGGAGCTTAACCCACTAGGACTTTAGACTTGGTCTTTCAAACTGCGTTACGCAGCCTGAGCAACCGGAGCATAGTTGTCGTTTGCAACTATTGCATAGCCCGATAACGGCGGAACCATACCGAGAAAAAACACGCCCTTTACGCCCTCGTCGATCCTGTTTCGCCCCCGCCGAAACCCGCCTTCAAGGGGTGGGCTTGGGTGGAGGCGCCGGGTACTGCCCCCGGGTCCGAATGGTTTATTGCGACGGCAATTTATTTCCATAGCCGGCGAACCGGCACCCCTAATATAGGGGGCAAAGAGAGAGAAAAATAGTGCCGGGATAGGCGTGGAAAGCGCGGGAACCGGCCGAATTGGGATTGGCCCTGGCGGTGCCGCCGTTCTAGGTTTTGGGCCATGAAATCCCCGGCTTCGGAATCCCCGCCGGCCGCCGTTCCGGCGCCGGATCTTCCTGCATCGCACCCGCCAAACCAGCCCGGCCTGCTCGAGCTGTTCGTGGCGTTCGCCAAAATGTCGCTGGCCGGCTTCGGCGGGGTGCTGGTCTGGGCCCGGCGCGGCATCGTCGACCAGCACCGCTGGATGACGGCGGAAGAATTCAACGAGACCTTTGCGCTGTGCCATTTTCTGCCAGGGCCCAATATCGTCAACCTGTCGGTCGTGTTCGGCTCGCGCTTTCGTGGCGTTGCCGGTGGCATCGCGGCCTTTGCCGGGCTGGTCGGCCCGCCCATGGTGATCGCCACGATCCTCGCGGCGCTGTATGCGCGCTACGGCGAAATCGACGCGCTGCGGCGGATCCTGGCCGGCGTCTCCTGCGCAGCGGTCGGGCTTCTGATGGCGGTCGTCTTCAAGATGATGATGCCGCTGATCAAAAAGCGCGACCTGGTCGGGCTCGTGATCCTGCTCGCGGTTTTCATTGCCATCGGCCTGCTGCGGCTGCCGCTGCAGACGGTGCTGCTGGTGGCGGTCCCGCTCAGCCTCGGCATCACCTATTTTCTGCGCCAGCGGGTGGCCGCATGAATTCGGACGGCAATCCGATTTCAACGCTCGTTTGGACTTTCGGTTTGATGTCGCTATTTGCGGTTGGTGGCGCGAATTCGGCCATACCCGAGATGCACCGGATCGCGGTCGACGTTCACCACTGGATGAATGACAAGCAATTCGCCGACATCTTCGCCATCTCCCAGCTCTCGCCGGGGCCGAACGTGCTGATCGTGACCCTGATCGGCTATTCCGTCGCCGGGGTGGCCGGTGCGCTGGCGGCGACCCTGGCGATGTGCGGCCCGACTGCCGTCCTTGCCTATTATGTAAGCCGCATTTTGCAGCGGTCGAGCCAATCCCGCTGGCCCGCCATTATCCAGGCGGCCCTTGTTCCGCTTTCGATCGGCCTGATGGGCGCCAGTGGCCTGATTTTGGCGCTGAGTTCGGACCTTGGCTGGGTGGCCGGCCTGATTACGGCGGCCGCCGCGGTTCTGGCCTTTGCGACGCGGCTCAATCCGGTCTGGATATTGCTGGCCGGAGGTGCTTTGGGTTTTGCTGGCGTTATCTGAGGAAAATCGCTAGGCAAGACCTTGGGACTGTGCACAAACGCCATCCAATCAGAAACGCCATCCAATCAGAACGGGCGGGAAGCCCTGTCGGGGGGAGAGATATCGATGAGTGATACGCCGAGCCACGGGCCGGTCAAATCGATCATGCCGAAATGGGTTCGCGGCCCGCAGGACTTCGTCGGCGGTGTCGCGCTGATCGCGATCGCGCTGTTCGCCCTGTGGGCGTCGAGCGATTTGCAGGGCATGCGTGGGTTCTCGTTCGGGGCCGGAACCGCGCCGCGGATGTTCGCCTATCTGTTGCTTGGCCTCGGCGTTGCGGTGATGGTCGTCGGCCTCCTCACCGAGGGCACGCACCTGGCGAAATACCACTGGCGCGGCCCGCTGTTCGTATCGCTGGCGATCCTGTCCTTTGCGCTCATGATCCGCCCGATGGGCCTGATCGTCACGGCGTTCTCGAGCTTCCTGATCGCGGCATTGGGCACGCCGGAAACGAAATGGACGGAAACCATCATCGTCGCCGTGTGCCTGACGGCGTTCTGCAGCCTGTTGTTTCCCTACGCGCTGGGTCTGCCCTTGCAGATGCTGCCCAAATTTATGATCCGGTGAGGGTGTGATGGGTGACGTTTTTTCAAACCTTGGCCTCGGCTTCGGCGTCGTATTCCAGCTGGTGCAGTGGACCCCCGCTTTTCTCGGCGGCGTGTCCATTCCCATTCCCGTCAACATTCTGCTGTGCCTGATTGGTGCACTGGTCGGAACGCTGGTCGGCGTGCTGCCGGGCATCGGCACCATCGCCACGGTCGCCATGCTGCTGCCGATCACCTTCGGCCTGCCGCCGGTCGGCGCGCTGATCATGCTCGCCGGCATCTACTACGGTGCGCAATATGGCGGTTCGACCACCTCGATCCTGGTCAACATTCCAGGCGAGGCGGGCTCCGTGGTGACCGCGCTCGACGGTTTTCAGATGGCCAAGAAGGGACGCGCAGGTCCGGCACTGGCGATCGCGGCAATCGGCTCGTTCTTTGCCGGCTGCGTCGCGACCGTCCTGATCGCCGTGTTGGGTGCGCCACTCACAAAACTCGCGCTGGCGTTCGGGCCGGCCGAATATTTCTCGCTGATGGTGCTCGGCCTGATCTTCGCGGTGGTGCTCGCCAAGGGCTCGGTGCTGAAGGCGATCGCGATGATCGTGTTCGGCCTGCTGCTGTCGATGGTCGGGTCCGACATCGAGACCGGCGCATCGCGGATGGCTTTCAACATCCCCGAACTCGCGGACGGCCTCGGCTTTGCCACCGTCGCAATGGGCTTGTTCGGCTTCGCCGAGATCATCCGCAATCTCGATTCCGGCGGTGAACAAGACCGCCAGCTGGTGCAGCAGAAGGTCACCGGCCTGATGCCGACCAAGAAAGACCTGCTGGATTCCACGCCGGCGATCCTGCGTGGCACGGTGCTGGGATCGATCCTCGGCATTCTGCCGGGCGGCGGCGCGGTCATCGCATCCTTCGCCGCCTATACCCTGGAAAAGAAGGTATCGAAGCATCCGCAGAAATTCGGTCACGGCGTGATCGAAGGTGTCGCGGCGCCTGAAAGCGCGAACAACGCGGCGGCCCAGACGTCGTTCATCCCGCTATTGACGCTCGGCATCCCGCCGAACGCCGTCATGGCGTTGATGGTCGGCGCGATGACCATTCACGGCATCGTGCCGGGACCGCAGGTGATGCAGAAGCAGCCCGACCTCGTCTGGGGCATGATCGCTTCGATGTGGGTCGGCAATTTGATGCTGCTGATCATCAACCTGCCGCTGGTCGGAATCTGGGTGCGGCTGTTGCGCGTGCCCTATCGGCTGATGTTCCCCTCGATCGTGGTGTTCTGCGCGATCGGCATCTATTCGGTGAACAATGCGCCGACGGACGTGGTGCTCGCCGGCGTGTTCGGGCTGGTCGGATACTGGCTGATCAAGCATGATTTCGAGCCGGCGCCGCTGCTGCTCGGAATGGTGCTCGGACCGCTGATGGAGGAGAACCTGCGCCGGGCGCTTCTGATCTCGCGCGGTGACTGGTCAGTATTCCTGACGCGTCCGTTGTCGGCGGTGTTGATGGCCATCGCGGCAGGCCTGCTGGTGCTGGCGGTGCTGCCATCGCTCCGCAAGAAACGCGATCAGGTGTTCGTGGAGTCCGAGAACTGACCTGGAACTGACCTGCGTCGGCTCGCCACAGCCCGAAGTCGACTCGACTTCGCTCGTTATTTCGTGACATGGAAATGCCGGCCGGTCGGGCCGGCATTTGCTTCAATGGCTTTAGCTGGGAGAATTAGATGAAACTGTATGGTCGTCGCTCTGTGGCGGGTGGTTGCCTGGCCATCCTTGCCGGGCTGGTCGCGCTTGCCGCGCCGGCCCAGGCGCAAAACTATCCGACGCGCAGCATCACCATGATCGTGCCGTTTGCGGCGGGCGGTCCGACCGACGTGATCGCGCGCATCGTCACCGGCCATATCGCGCAGACGCTCGGCCAGGCCATCATCATCGAGAACGTGGTCGGCGCCGGCGGCACCACCGCCACGACCCGCGCGTCGAAGGCCGCCAATGACGGCTATACGCTGATCACCGGGCACATGGGCACGCATGCGGCGTCGGTGCCGCTCTATCCCAAACTCGCCTATCATCCCGAGAAGGATTTTGAGCCGGTCGGGCTGCTCGCCGGCACGCCGATCCTGATCCTGGCGCGCAAGGATTTCGCGCCCAAGGACCTCAAGGAATTCATCGCTTACGTCAAGGCGAACGAAACCAAGGTCAACGCGGCGCATGCCGGCGTCGGGTCGGTTTCGAACGTGTCGTGCGAACTGCTGAACTCGGTGCTGGGGGTCAAGCCGGTTGGCGTGCCCTTCAACGGCACCGGTCCTGCGATGAACGCGCTGGTGGCCGGACAGGTCGACTACATGTGCGACCAGATCGTCAACGCCGTGCCGCAGATCAACGGCGGCACCATCAAGGCCTATGCGATTGCAACTGCCGAGCGCAATCCGTCGCTGCCCGATGTTCCGACCACCGCGGAGGCCGGCCTGCCGGCCTTCCAGGCCCAGGCGTGGAATGCGATTTTCGCGCCCAAGGGAACGCCGGCCCCGATCGTCGCCAAGCTGAACGAGGCGATCGTCAAGGCGCTCAACGACGACAACGTCAAAAAGCGCCTGCTCGAACTCGGCAGCGTGATCCCGGGCCCCGCGGACCGCACGCCGGAAGCGCTGGCCGCACTGGTGAAGAGCGAGATCGCGAAGTGGACGCCGGTCCTCAAGCCGGCGGGTTAATCAATCCGATCAGGTAGATAGGTGAGGGGCGGAACGCAGGTTCCGCCCCTTGTCGTTTAGGCGATGATCATCATTTTTCGGGGTATAATCACGGGCTGGCCGAATCGATGCTGTCGATTGCCGGCTCCGGCCGCTAAATTCGCCTTCCTCGAAAGGCACAGACCAACGCCATGAATCAGTACCACGACCTGCTCGAACGGATCCTCAGCGACGGCGCGGAGAAGCACGACCGTACCGGCACCGGTACGCTGTCGATCTTCGGTCACCAGATGCGCTTCAACTTGAGCGCCGGGTTTCCGATGCTGACTACCAAGCGGCTGCCGCTGAAGGCGATCGTGCACGAATTGCTGTGGTTTCTGGCCGGCGACACCAACATCAAATATCTCAGGGATAATGGCGTTTCGATCTGGGACGAATGGGCCGACGCCAATGGCGATCTCGGCCCGGTCTATGGCTCGCAATGGCGATCCTGGCCGGCGCCCGATGGCCGCCGCATCGACCAGATTTCCAATCTGATCGACATGATCAAGCGCAACCCGGATTCGCGCCGCCTGATCGTGAGCGCGTGGAATCCGGCCGACGTCGACAAGATGGCGCTGCCGCCCTGTCACTGCCTGTTCCAGTTCTATGTCGCCAATGGCAAGCTGTCGTGCCAGCTCTATCAGCGCTCGGCCGACGTGTTCCTCGGCGTGCCCTTCAACATCGCGTCCTACGCGTTGCTGACGATGATGGTGGCGCAAGTGACGGGATTGAAGGCGGGCGATTTCGTGCACTCGCTCGGCGATGCGCATCTGTATTCCAACCATCTCGAACAGGCCCGGCTGCAACTGACGCGACCGACGCGGCCGCTGCCGGTCATGAAGATCAATCCTGACGTCAAGGACATCTTCGCGTTCCGTTACGAGGACTTCGTGCTGGAAGGCTACGATCCGCACCCGCATATCAAGGCTGCGGTCGCGGTGTGAGCGATTGAATGGCCCTTGCTATCCGCCGCGCGCGCCCCGATGAAGCCGGGCTTGTCTTGTCCCTGGTTCGCGAACTCGCCGAGTACGAAAAGCTGCTCCACGAGGTCGAGGCCACCGAATCTGACATCGACGCCGCGTTGTTCGGCAGCGATCCGCGGCTGTTTTGCGAGATTGCGGAGTGGGAAGGGGAGCCGGTCGGCTTCGCGGTCTGGTTCGTCAATTTCTCAACGTTCAGCGGCCGGTCCGGTATCTATCTTGAGGATCTGTTCGTCCGTCCGGCGCAGCGCGGCAAAGGCATCGGCAAGGCGCTGCTGTCGCAGCTTGCGAAGCAATGTGTGGCCAACGGCTGGTCGCGCTTGCAATGGTCGGTACTGGACTGGAACACGCCGTCGATCGAATTCTACAAATCGCTGGGTGCAGTCATGATGGACGAGTGGACGGTATGCCGGGTGAGCGGTCCGGCGCTGACGGCGCTGGCGCAGGGAGCGCGCTGATGGAGATTGTGCTCATTGTCGCGGTTGCCGAGAACGGCGTGATCGGCGCTGGCGGAGCCATCCCGTGGCGGCTGAAATCCGACATGCAGCGGTTAAAGGCGCTGACAATGGGAAAGCCGATCGTGATGGGCCGCAAGACCTTCGAGTCGTTTCCTCGCGGACCGCTTCCCGGACGGACCAATATCGTGGTTACGCGCGACGCCGCCTGGCGTGCGGCCGGCGCCGTGGTCACCACGTCTGTTGCCGACGCCCGGGCGATTGCCATCGGCGACGCGCTGCGACGTTTCGCCACTGAGATTGCGATCATCGGCGGCTCTGAAATCTATGCGCAATGGATGGCGAGTGCCGATCGCCTCGAAATCACCGAGGTGCATGCCCGGCCCGACGGCGATACGCATTTCGCCGCAATTGCGGCTTCCGATTGGGAAGAGGTCGCGCGCGTGCGGAATCCGGCCGGTCCCGACGACAGCACCGACTTCTCCTATGTGACATATCGTCGGCGCGGCCCGTGTCAATTGTCGCATTAACCTCGCTAGCCAATGTTTGCATTGACAATTATGGCCCCAATCATAGCTGCTTCAGACCATAAGCTTGCGTTGTAAGGGCCCGGGCGGTCCCCTATAAAGCCGGTCGGATGTGCGAGGCCGGGCATTTTGCCCAATCAGGCGGACCCGGGCCCGCGGAGGAGACTTTTATATGCCGTGGAAGAATCAAGGCGGGGGCCCGTGGGGCTCGGGTCCGAAGGGACCGTGGGGCAACGGACCTCAATCGGTTGGGCCGCGCCCGCCCGATCTTGAGGACCTTCTGCGTCGCGGCCAGGACAAGCTGCAGAACCTCCTGCCGGGCGGCCATTTCAGCGGCATGGGCATCGCGCTGGTTCTGATCGGCGCGCTGGCGATCTGGTTCCTGTCGGGCTTCTTCCGCGTTCAGTCGGAAGAACTCGGTGTGATCCTGCGCTTCGGCAAGCACATCAAGACGGTGCAGCCCGGCCTGAACTACCATCTGCCGTATCCGATCGAGACCGTGCTGCTGCCGAAGGCGCTGCGCGTTTCCACCATCTCGATCGGCATGACGCTGATCAGCGATCCGAGCGGACGCGGCCGCACCATGCGCGACGTGCCGGAAGAAAGCCTGATGCTGACCGGCGACGAGAACATCGTCGACGTCGATTTCACGGTGCTGTGGCGGATCAAGCCCGACGGCGTCGGCAATTTCCTCTTCAACATCCAGAACCCCGAAGGCACCGTGAAGGCGGTTGCCGAAAGCGCGATGCGCGAAGTGATCGGCCGCTCCAACATCCAGCCGATCCTGACCGGCGCCCGCACCCTCAACGAGGCGGGCGTGCAGGAGCTGATGCAGAAGACGCTCGACAGCTATGGTTCGGGGGTTCAGATCACACAGGTGCAGATGCAGAAGGTCGATCCGCCCGCGCAGGTGATCGACGCGTTCCGCGACGTGCAGGCCGCCCGCGCCGACCTTGAGCGTCTGCAGAACGAAGCGCAGACCTACGCCAACCGGGTCATTCCGGACGCGCGCGGCCGTGCCGCGCAGATCCTGCAGGTCGCCGAAGGTTACAAGGAACAGGCGGTCGCCGAGGCCAAGGGCCAGAGCGCGCGCTTTCTCAAAGTCTATGACGAATACAACAAGGCGAAAGACGTGACGCGGCAGCGAATTTATCTTGAGACGATGGAGCGTATCCTCGCCAACGCCGAGAAGCTCGTCTATGACGGCGGTCCGAATGCGCAGAACATGGTGCCGTATCTGCCGCTCAACGAGTTGTCGCCGCGGCGAACGCCGGCGCCGCCCGCCACCGGTCAGCAGCAGCAGCAGGGAGGCAACCGATGAGGTCTCCCGTCACAGGCATTGTCCTCCTGATCACGCTGTTTATCGTCGTCATCCTCGGCTACAGCTCCGTCTTCACCGTTGACCAGACCCAGCAAGTGCTGGTGGTGCGGCTCGGTGAACCCATCCGCGTCGTCACTGAACCGGGCCTGAACTTCAAGGCGCCGTTCATCGACACCGTCATCTCGATCGACAAGCGCATCCTCGATCTGGAAAATCCGTCGCAGGAAGTGATCGCTTCGGACCAGAAGCGGCTGGTGGTCGACGCCTTCGCCCGCTACCGCATCAAGAACGCGCTGCGCTTCTACCAGAGCATCGGCTCGATCCAGGCCGCCAACGTCCAGCTCACGACGTTGTTGAACGCGGCGCTGCGCCGCGTGCTGGGCGAGGTCACCTTCATCACGGTGGTGCGCGACGAGCGCGAAGCCTTGATGCTGCGTATTCGCGAACAGCTCGACAAGGAAGCCGACGGTTACGGCATCCAGGTGGTCGACGTGCGAATCCGCCGCGCCGATCTTCCCGAGCAAAACAGCCAGGCGGTCTACCAGCGCATGCAGACCGAACGTGCGCGTGAAGCCGCCGAGTTCCGCGCCCAGGGCGGACAGAAGGCGCAGGAAATCAGGTCGAAGGCCGATCGTGAGGCGACCGTCATCATCGCGGAAGCCAATTCGACGGCCGAACAGACGCGTGGTGCCGGCGACGCCGAGCGCAACCGGCTGTTCGCCGAGGCCTATGGCAAGGATCCCGACTTCTTCGCGTTCTATCGCTCGATGTCGGCCTATGAGACCGGGCTTCGCAGCAACGACACCCGCTTCCTGCTGCGGCCGGATTCGGAGTTCTTCCGCTTCTTCGCCAATTCGGCCGGCCACCCGCCGGCCGCCGCCGCGCCAGCCGCGCCGAAGCAATAGCTCTCGGCCGGCCACACCATATCAGGCGAAGCGGACCCCGCTTCGCCTGCGACAAAAGCAAGAACTGCGTTCAGCGGGAGGTTGCCATCCGATGAGGTCCATAGCGTTTGCCGACTTCCTCATCGGCCTGGGAATCCTGTTTGTGCTGGAAGGCCTGATGTTCGCGGCAAGCCCGGCCTGGATGCGCCGGGCGATGAAGAGCGCGATGACGACGCCGGACAACATTCTGCGCGTGGTGGGCATCGGATCGGCGGTCGTGGGCCTGCTCCTGATCTGGCTGGTTCGCCGCTAGCGCGCCGGCCGTGCCGATCTTGGCAAATCGCCTGCGGAATCAACGAAATCGTGAGGCGCCGATGGCCGGTTTTTCGCCGAAATGCCCGGTTCAAATGCTTGCGCCTCAGACCCGTTCGGGCGCACTGTGGACCCCAAATCGACCCGCTGGAGAGAAGCTGACATGACCGGAGCCAGACCCGCTTTGAGCCGTCGCCTGCGCATGATGGGGGCTGCGATTTCACTCGGCGCCGCCGGCGCTCTGGCTTCAGCGCCGGCTTTTGCGCGGGGCCCGGATGGCATTGCCGACATCGCCGAAAAGGTGATCGACGCCGTCGTCAATATCTCGACCTCGCAGAACGTCGAGGCCAAGGGTGGTGGCGGCGAGCGGCAGGCCACGCCGCAATTGCCGCCGGGTTCGCCGTTCGAGGAATTCTTCGACGACTTCTTCAAGAACCGGCGCGGCGGCGCTCCCAAGGGCGGCGAGCGAAGCGAGATGCAGCCGCGCAAGACCAATTCGCTCGGCTCCGGTTTCATCATCGATACCGCTGGCGTCGTCGTCACCAATAATCATGTCATCGCCGATGCCGACGAGATCAACATCATCATGAACGACGGCACCAAGATCAGGGCCGAACTGGTCGGCGTCGACAAGAAGACCGATATCGCGGTGTTGAAATTCAAGCCGGTGAAGCCGCTGGTCGCGGTCAAGTTCGGCGAGTCCGACAAGCTGCGTCTCGGCGAATGGGTGATCGCGATCGGCAATCCCTTCAGCCTCGGCGGCTCGGTGACGGCCGGCATCGTCTCGGCGCGCAACCGCGACATCAGCCAGGGGCCCTACGACAGCTACATCCAGACCGACGCCTCCATCAACCGCGGCAATTCCGGCGGTCCGCTGTTCAACCTCGAGGGTGAAGTGGTCGGCGTCAACACGCTGATCATCTCGCCGACCGGCGGTTCGATCGGTCTCGGCTTCGCGGTGCCTTCGAAGACCGTGATCGGCGTGGTCAATCAGCTCCGGGAGTTCGGCGAACTGCGCCGCGGCTGGCTCGGCGTCCGCATCCAGCAGGTCACCGACGAGATCGCCGAAAGCCTCAACATCAAGCCGGCGCGCGGCGCGCTGGTCGCCGGCATCGACGACAAGGGACCGGCCAAGCCCGCCGGGATCGAGCCAGGCGACGTCGTGGTCAAGTTCGACGGCAAGGACGTCAAGGATCCGAAGGACCTGTCGCGCGTGGTCGCCGACACCGCGGTCGGCAAGGAAGTCGAAGTCGTCGTCATCCGCAAGGGCGCGGAGGAAACCAAGAAGGTGACGCTCGGCCGGCTCGAGGATAACGAGAAGGTGCAGCAGGCCGCCGCCAAGAAGGACGAGCCGGCCGCCGAGAAGCCGGTGACGCAGAAGGTGCTCGGTCTCGATCTGGCCGCGCTGAGCAAGGATTTGCGTGGCAAGTACAAGATCAAGGACAGCGTCAAGGGCGTGGTCATCACCGGCGTCGACAATGCATCCGATGCCGCCGAGAAGCGGCTGTCCGCCGGCGACGTCATCGTCGAGGTGGCGCAGGAGGCGGTGACGAACACCGCCGACGTCAAGAAGCGGGTCGATCAGATCAAGAAGGACGGGCGCAAGTCGGTCCTGCTGATGGTTGCCAACGGCGAAGGCGAACTGCGCTTCGTGCCGCTGCTCGTGCAGTAAGAAGCTTGGAAGCGGCGGCGCTTTTCGCCGCCTTTCCCGCCGCCTTTCCTGGGCCGGCTGTGTTGGCGGACGGCGTTTCGACCGGCCGCCTGACCGCAACCCAATCAAGCCAAATCCAATCAAGCGATGACCCGACCTCGTGGCAGGGGTGCGCAAGCACCCCTGCGTCACGTCGCGCCTGCCCGCGTCCAATGTCGATTAATTGCTTCCTTGGACGGGGGCCATGGCCGACGATCTGCATCTCGGAAAACAGCGGGATCACCTCAACGGTCCCAACAGGCTGACCGGGAGGTCCAAAGGGAGGGCGCGGGGTTTGCGGGTGGGACCGGTCAGGGGCCGGCACCATCATTGTCACCAAGCATGCCGTCAGAACCCCTGGCGGCCCATGGAGATCACTCATGCCGCGCACCACATCCATCCCCGCCGCCGCGTTTGCGGCATGTGCCGTGCTCTGCTGGTCGATCGTCGCGCCCACGATGGCGGCGGCACAGGATCTTGTGAAAGCGCGGCTGGCGCAGAATCTCGGTCCGATATCGGGCCTCGTCATCGTCGCCAAGGCGAAGGGAATGTTCGAAAAGCAGGGGCTCGACATTACCGTCGCCAACTTCACCTCGGGCAAGCAATGCCTGGATACCGTGCTCGGCGGCGGCGCCGATTTTGCGACCACGGCCGAAGCGCCGGTGACCGCCGCGGCGATGGCCAACCAGCCGATCGCGTTCGTCGCCGGCATGGAATACTCCGATCTCAAGACCATGACGGCGGCAAAGGCCGGGATCAGGACCAAGGCCGATCTGCGCGGCAAGAAGATCGGCTTCACCGCGGGCACCGGCAGCGAGGTCTACACCGCGACGCTGCTGAAGGCCGCGGGCCTGACGCCGGGCGACGTGACGCTGGTCAACCTGCGGCCGCAGGAAATGCTGCCGGCGATGGCGGCCGGCAGCATCGACGCGTTCGATACCTGGGAGCCGCATATCGCCAACGCCAGGAAGGCCCTCGGCGAGAACGCGGTGCTGCTGGACACCAAGGGTCTGTACTCCGAGACCTTCAACATCGTGGTGACGCGGCCCTATCTCGACGCCAACGGTGCGGTCGTGCAGAAATTCTTGCGGGCCTTGCTGGACGCCGAGGCCTGGCTGAAGGCGAACCCGGACGAGGCGATCACGACCATCGCCGATATCGTCGGCATGAAGCGCGACGAACTCGCTGCCATCTGGCAGGACTACGTCTACCGCGTCCGTATCGACGACCAGCTGCTCGGCATTCTCAAGCTGCATGCGGCGTGGCGGCTGGAGAGCGGCAACCACCCGCCGGGCGCGACGATGCCTGACTTCGCCAAGGTGCTTGCGCTCGAGCCGCTACGCGGCATCGACGCGGGCCGCGTGACCGTCTCGGCCAAATAGCAGATGAAGCGGATCAATATCCTGGTCGGCGCGCTCTCGATCCCGCTCTTTGTCGTGGCGTGGGAAGTGATCGCGCGGTCGGGAATCGTCAACGCCGTGCTGTTTCCGCCGCCGTCGGTCGTCGCGGTCGCCTTGGTCGAGTGGGTGCGAAGCGGGCAGTTCTTCCTCGATCTCGGGGCGAGCCTCTATCGCGTCGTGACCGGGTTCGTGGTGGGGGCGGCGCTGGGCATAGCGCTCGGCGTTCTCACCGGGCAGTTTGCGCTGGTATCAAGCCTGCTGTCGCCGCTGTTTCATATCCTGCGGCCGATACCGCCGATCGCGTTCGTTCCGATCGTGATCCTCTGGTTCGGCCTGTCTGAAACCGGCAAGCTGTTCCTGGTGGTCTGGGGCGTCTTCTTCACGGTGTGGCTGTCCACGCATATCGGCGTGCAGAAGGTCGACCGCGGCCTGATCCGGGCGGCGCAGATGCTCGGGACGCCGCGGCGCCAGATGCTGCAGGAGATCGTGCTGCTCGGCGCCTTGCCCTACATCGTGGTCGGGCTTCGAACCGCGATCAGCATTTCGTTCTACACGCTGGTGGCGGCCGAACTGGCGGGGGCCTTTGCCGGCATCGTCTACCGGATCGAGATCGCGCAGCAGAATCTGCAGACCGGCCAGGTGATGGGCGGATTGGCAGCGCTCGGATTGATGTCCTTTGTCGCCGACCGCCTGTTTGCGGCGGTCGCGGAACGTACGGTGTGGTGGCGATGAAGCAGATGGTACATCGGTCCGAGCCGGCGCTGGCGCTTGCACATCCGCAGCCGTCCCTTGAAGGAGAGCGCGCTGCGGCCCGCACCATCATCAGCGTCGCCGATCTCAGCATCGTGTTCGACACGCCGCAGGGGCAGGTGATTGCCGTCGATCGGGTGACGTTCAGCGTGGCTCACGGCGAGTTCGTCTGCATCGTGGGACCATCCGGATGCGGCAAGTCGACGGTGCTCAACACCATCGCAGGCCTGGAGACGCCGTACAGCGGCGCGGTGACCGTGGACGGCAGGCCGATGCAGCGTCCGCGCCCCGACGTCGGCATGGTGTTCCAGCAGCCGCACCTGTTTCCCTGGAAATCCGTCCGCAAGAACATCGCCCATGGTCCGCGCATGCTGGGCAAGTCGCGGAGCGAGGCCCGGGCGATTGCCGATGGGTTGATCGAGATGATCGGGCTCAATCGTTTCGCTGACGCCTATCCGCACACGCTCTCCGGCGGCATGCAGCAGCGCGTTGCGATTGCGCGCGCGCTTGCCAACCAGCCGCGCGTGCTTTTGATGGACGAGCCGTTCGGGGCGCTCGACGCCCAGACCCGCAGCGTGATGCAGGACAGCCTGCTCGAATTGCGCGAGCGCATCGATGCCACGGTCGTGTTCGTCACCCACGACATCGACGAGGCCATTCTGCTGGCGGACCGGGTCCTGATCATGAGCGCGGGGCCCGGGCGTATCCTGCGCGATCTCGGCGTCGATCTGCCGCGGCCGCGTTCCAACGCCATCATGCTCGATCCCGCCTACCTCGCGCTGAAGAAGGATTGTCTCGACCTGATCCGGTCCGAAGGCCGTCGCGCCTTCGATCAGTCGAGTGCCGGCTAACGGCGCCAAATTGCGGCCTTGTTGGCACGAGTCTTGAATTGATTAGCTCAATTCAAGGAGGCGACCATGACAGCAGCACATGCGAGAGCCGCGGCCGGAATCATGCTGGCGGAATCGGACAGCCTCGTCCGCCCGCTGCCGGGCCTGCTGGACGAACTGTGCGAGGCGGATCAGCGGCGCCTGCGCGGTATAGGCCGCGACAAGCCTCTCGAAACCGGCCAGTTCGTCTGGCAGCAGGGCGATGGTCAGACCGGAATCTATTTGATCCGATCCGGCCGCATTCGCAGCTACTACGTCGCGCCGTCAGGGCGCGAGGTGACGCTGGCCTACTGGTTTCCGGGCAACTTCGTCGGCGGCCCGGATTTGTTCGGCACCGGACCGCATATGTGGACATCGATGGCGGTCGAGGCGAGCGAACTGACATTTCTGCCGGGACCGGCGCTGAAGAAAGTCGCGCTGGAGTCCGCCGCACTGGCGGTGGCGCTGCTGGATGCGCTTGCGTTCAAGGCGCGGTGCTATTCGGCGATGGCGCAGATGCTGGGGACGCGCTCGGTCACCGAGCGGCTGCATCGCCTGCTGATCTTCCTGTCGCGGATACACGGCATCCGGAGCGGCCGCGAAACCACCATCGCGGTGCCGTTTACGCATGGCGACCTCGCCAATCTGATCGGCTCAACCCGGCAATGGGTCACCGTCCAGCTCGCACGCATGCAGCAGCGCGGCATCATCCGCTATCACCGCGGGCTGATCTCGATCCTGAACATGCCGGCGCTGGACCTTGAAGTGGTCTAAAGCACGTCGTCGTTTTCCCGGAATCGGGATTCCAAGTTGGGCGATTTTCTGATTCAAACTCCATGCTGGAGACGGGGGGCCAGCATCGATCATGCGATCCTATTCGGATGACATTCGCGAACGGGCGCTGGCGCGGGTTGCTGGCGAAGACCGTGGAACCAATCATCACAGGCACGCCAAACGCCCAGACCGCGCCAAAGAAGACCCGACGGCTGATCGGTCGAGGACATCAAGGCATGGCGGATGCCATCTCGGCCAATCGCTGGAACCGGTAATCGACAAGACCATTGCGTTCGCCCTTATGGAGAGCGGCGCGCATTTCGGCAAAGTGGCGATCGCCATTGGATGAATCGCCGCTTACCAAAAATGGCAGCATCTGGCCACATGCAACTCTTGGTCTTCCAGCAATTGCTTCCGCTGCCATTAAGCTTTAAATTCTGGCTATTCGCTTCGTCGAAAAAACGGGCGCCGCCTGGCGCTCGCGCGAGCTGAACGGGGATTTACAACCGAGCCGGGGTTGCCGCCTCGCCGAAAGCGCAGGGCTCGCCCCAACGATGACGCGACGCGTAGACCGGCTGTGAGCGAGACCACTGGCGCGAGAACGATGCCGCCCGAGCAGGAACGGCAGCGAGCAGGTGGATGGAAATGAATAATGACCGAAGACAAGAGCAAACTGCTGAGATCGCTTACGATCGATCGCAGCGCCGGCAAGGCGGAGCGATCGGGCAGCCGTTGGTTGCCGATCTCGGCGGTGATTATCATCTGCGTCGTCGGATTGGCCGCCTTTGCCGCATTCGAGTTCCGCAGGCAGAGCCCGACCAAAGAGACCGCATCGCACACCGCGCAGCAGCCCGCCGCACAACCGCAGGCGCCACAGCAGCCGCCAACGAATAGCAAGGCGACCGGCAGCCTGGCGGCCTCCGGCTATGTGGTGGCGCGCCGCAAGGCAACCGTTGCCGCCGAGATCACCGGCAAGGTGGTCGAAGTGTTCATCGACGAAGGCATGACGGTGACCGAGGGGCAGGTCGTCGCGCGGCTCGACAGCGTGCTTGCTGAAAGGGACTATGAGCTGGCCCGCTCGCGCGCCGAGACGGCCAATGCGGCGATCGCCGCGATCGCCGCCGATCTGGAGGACGCGACCCGGATCATGACGCGCGTGCAAACACTCTCGCAGAAGAATTTTGCGACCGAAGCCGATCTGACCAAGGCGCAGGCCCGGGTCGGCGTGCTCAACGCGCAAATGCGCCAGGCGCAGTCGCAATTCGAGACCGCCAAGATCGACGCCAGGCGCAGCGCCTCGATGCTCGACAAGCATCAGATCAGGGCGCCGTTCGCCGGTGTCGTCATCGACCGCAGCGCACAGCCCGGCGAGATGATTTCGCCGATGTCGGTGGGCGGCTACACGCGCACCGGCATCTGCACCATCGTCGACATGGATTCGATCGAGATCGAAGTCGACGTCAATGAGGCCTTCATCGGCCGGGTCGTCGCCGGAGGCGCCGTGAACGCGATGCTGGATGCGTATCCGGACTGGACGATTCCCGCCTCGGTGATTGCCATCGTGCCGACGGCGAACCGCGAGAAGGCCACGGTGAAGGTGCGAATCCGCTTCGACAAGAAGGATCCGCGCATCCTGCCCGACATGGCGGTGAAAGTGAATTTCCTGGCCGATGTAAAGGACGCCACCAAGACCACCGCCGCGAACTAGCTTCCGGCCGGAAACCTTGAGAGGAGAAAAGCGTGACAGCCGAGCATCCGATGGTTCGCCTTACCGGCGTAGCCAAGCGTTTCACCAAGGGCAAGGAAACAATCTCGATCTTCGATCATCTCGACCTTGCGATTCCGCGCGGTGACTTCATCGCCGTCATGGGACCGTCCGGTTCGGGCAAGACGACGCTGCTCAATCTGCTTGGGGGTATCGATCGCGTCGACGCCGGCGAAATTTCGGTTGCGGACCAGCGCATCGACGGTCTCTCCGAAGGTGAACTTGCCGCCTGGCGGGCGGCCAATGTCGGCTTCATCTTCCAGTTCTACAATCTGATGCCGATGCTGACCGCGGCGCAGAACGTGGAGCTGCCGCTGTTGCTCACCAGGTTGAACCGCAAGGATCGCGCCGCGCGCGTTCACACCGCACTTTCCGTGGTTGGCCTAGCCGACCGCGTCAAGCACCGTCCGCGCGAAATGTCGGGCGGCCAGCAGCAGCGCGTGGCGATTGCGCGCGCCATTGTCTCGGACCCAAACCTGTTGCTTTGCGACGAACCGACCGGCGACCTCGACCGGCAATCCGCCGACGAGATCCTTTCAATCCTGCAATTGCTCAATGGCGAACTGGGCAAGACCATCGTGATGGTAACGCATGATCCGGCGGCGGCAAACTATGCCAAGCGCGTCCTGCATCTCGACAAGGGCCGCTTCGTCGAACGGGAGCTCGCCGCGTGAACGACTTCGACCTGGTCCGGAAAAATCTGTTCCGCCGCAAACTGCGCGCCGCGCTGATGATCGTGTCGATCCTGATCGCCTTCATGATCTTCGGCGTGCTCGCTGGATTCTACCGCGCCTTCACCGCCGGCGAAGATGCCGCCGCCGCGGACCGCATGATCACCGTCAACAAGATAAACTTCACCCAGCCGCTGCCGATCGCCTACTATAATCGGGTGCGAGCGGTGGAAGGCGTGCGGCAGGTGACCTTCGCCAACTGGTTCGGCGGCTACTATCAGGACCCGAAGAATTTCCTGATGTCGCTGGCGATCGAGCCGAGCACCTATTTCGACGTCTACCGCAGCGAATTCGAAGTTCCGCCCGAACAGCTTCAAGCCTTCATGCGAGATCGCGGCAGCGCGGTGGTCGGCGAAAGCCTGGCGCAGAAGTGGGGCTGGAAGATCGGCGATCGCATCCCGGTTGCGAGCAATATATTCAGCCAGAAGAGCGGCGGGCATACCTGGGATCTCACCATTGCCGGCATCGTCAAGGGCAAGGCCGAGCACGTCGACACCAACTTCCTGCTGTTTCAGTACGCCTATTTCGACGAGACCCGCTCGTTCGGCAAGGACACTATCGGCTGGATGATCCTTCAGACCACCTCTCCCGAAAGCAACCCGCGCGTCGCCAAGACGATCGACGCGATGTTCGCCAATTCCACCGCCGAGACCTCGACCGACACCGAAAAGGCGTTCGGCAAGGCGTTCGCGGCCCAGTTCGGCAACATCGCGCTGATTGTATTGCTGGTTGTCGGCGCCGCCTTCGTCACCATCCTGATGATCGTCGGCAATACCATGGCGCTGTCGATCCGGGAGCGCACCCGCGAGATCGGTGTGCTGAAGACGCTCGGCTTTTCCGGGCCGCGGATCCTTGGGATGGTGCTCGGCGAATCCGTACTGCTGGCGCTGCTCGGCGGAATTCCCGGGCTGGCGATTGCAGCGCTGATCGCCATGGCCCTGCGCACAAGCCTCTCCAACATCGCGCCCGCTTTTGCCGTGTCGCCGACCATCATCATGCAAGGCCTGGCGTTGATGATCGCGCTGGGGCTGATCACGGGGATCATTCCGGCGCTCAACGCCATGCGGCTCAAAATTGCAACCGCGCTTGGACGGGGATAGACATGCGTTCGCTCTGGCTTCAGGTGGCCGCCGTCACCGCCATCAACCTCAGGAGCATAGCACAGCGGCGCTGGCTCTCGCTCTCGACGGTGATCGCGATCGCGCTGGTGGTGATCGTCCTGCTCGCATTCCTGGCGATGGCCAACGGATTCCAGCGCACCATCGCGGGATCCGGTGCTGATGACATCGCGATCGTGCTGCGGGCCGGCTCGCAGGCCGAAATCAACAGTACCGTGAGCCGCGACCAGGTACGACTGATCGAGGACGGTCCTGGCATCGCGCGTGGCAGCGACGGCAAGCCCCTGATCTCGCCGGAACTCTATCTGGTGGTCGACGGCATCAAACGCTCGACCGGGACCAAGGCCAATTTGCCGCTGCGCGGGATCGGGGAACAGGGCGCCGCGCTGCGCAACGGCATCACCATCACCGCAGGCCGCATGTTCAATCGGGGCAGCAACGAGGTGGTGGTCGGCAAGGCCCTGCTGCGGGAATTCGAGGGATTCGACCTCGGCAGCACCGTGGCCTTCGGCGCCACGCGCTGGACCGTGGTCGGCGTGTTCGAGGCCGGCGGCAGCGTGTTCGAATCCGAGATTTGGGCCGATCTCAACGTGGTGCAGAGCCTGTTCAATCGCAACAATATCGTACAGATCGTGCGCGCGCGCCTCGCCGGGCCGGCCGCCCTCAATGAGCTCAAAAGCTATAGCGACAACGATCCGCGGCTGAAGCTCGATGTCAAATCCGAAGCAGCTTACTTCGCGGAACAGGCCTCGCAGACCTCCGATTTGATTCAGAAACTTGGCTGGCCGCTGGCGATCGCGATGGCGCTGGGCGCGGTCGCCGGCGCGCTCAACACGATGTATTCGTCGGTTGCCAGCCGCGCGACGGAAATAGCAACGCTGCGCGCCATCGGCTTCGGCGGTTTTCCTGCGTTCGTCGGGACGCTCGCCGAATCGCTGGTGCTCGCCGTCATAGGCGGCTTGCTCGGCGCCGCCGCCACTTATCTGATTTTCGATGGCGTCACGGCGTCCACCCTTGGCGGGAACTTCACCCAGGTGGTGTTCGACTTCAAGCTCAGTCCCTGGCTGATCGCCGAGGGGGTTGGGCTGGCGCTGATCGTGGGCCTGATCGGCGGACTGTTTCCGGCCCTGCGGGCCGCGCGATTACCGATCGTCGAAGGCCTGTACGCGCATTAGAGCGTTTTCCAGCAAAGTGGAAACCGGTTCGCGTCAAGAAGACGCGTCAAATCAGGAATCCAGAGCCCGTTCCGATTCCATCGGAACAGAAAAGGCTCTAGGCCCGGCCCCATTCTTACTTTGCATGGGGTTGTTTTCGCGATTTTGTGTCGAGCCGCCCCGCCAGCGTGATCAACGCCCGGTCGGACCAGGCCGGCGCCAGCAGCGTCACGCCCATGGGGATACCGTTCGGCAGCTCGCCGTTCGGGATCGCCACCGCGCACAGGTCGAGCAAGTTGGCAAAGTACGAGTAGTGGCCGAGGCGGTTGTTCAGTGTGATCGGATCGCTGTGCATCTCATCCAGCAGGAATGGGCGCGGCGCCGTGGGCACCACCAACGCATCGACGCCGGCGAGGAGGCCTTGCGTTTGCCGGCGCAGCCGCAACAACCGGTGCATCGCGGTGAAAGCGTCGATCGCCGAATAGCTGGTGGCCGTCCGAAGCACGGTTTTTGTAACATCGAGCAGGCGATCGGTATCGACCTCCATCAGCGACGATATCGACGCGCGCCGTTCCGCGACCCAGGGGCCAGCGAACATCATCGCGCCGGCCTCGGCGAACGGCGCAAAGTCGATCTCGACCGCGGTGCCGCCGAGAGCGGAAAATCGCTCGCAGGCCTGTTCATAGAGCGCGCCGCATTCGGGCATGCCGAAGAATTCGAGATCCTTGGCCATGAGGCGGCCGAACCTGAACTTGCCGGCGGCGCGGGTGCTGACGGAGGCCGGCGCGGGCCGGCTGTACGGATCCTCGGGATCGAAGCCTTCCATGACGTCCAGGATCGCGGCGCCTTCCTGTACCGAATTGCAGAAGATCGAGACGCAATCCAGCGTCGGGCAATTCGGCACCAGGCCGCGCGACGACACCAGTCCGACCGTCGGCTTGATGCCGACGATGTCGTTGAACCCGGCGGGAATGCGGCCCGACCCGCCGGTATCGGTGCCAAGCGCGAACGTGACGTGGCCGGCGGCGACCGCGACCGCCGAGCCCGAACTGGAGCCGCCCGAGACATAGCGCGGGTCTGCGACGCTGGCGCAGGAGCCGTAGGGCGAGCGCGCGCCGGAGAGGCCGGTGGCGAGCTGGTCGAGATTGGTCTTGCCGATGCAGATCGCGCCGGCCGCAATCAAGCGTTCGACGCTTTCGGCCGAACGTGCCGGCATGTAGCTGAACGCGGGGACGGCGGCCGTCGTCGGCATGCCCGCAACGTCGATATTGTCTTTGACGCCGAACAGGACACCGAGCAGGGGGAAGGTTTCGCCGGAAGCGGCGCGTGTCATCAGCGTGCGGCAATGATCCCGCGTTTCCGCGATCGGGCGGACATGGATCCAGCAGTTCCGGTCACGCTCGGTCTCGATCCGCCGATAGGCCGTCTCGATGGCCTGCCGCGGGTCACTCCCGGCAGGGGAGGACGTTGCGAATCGTAGATTGATTTGGTTCACCTGAAAGAACTCCACCCGCGCTGCTTTCGGCAAAACTGGGCGAGTGGGTCGTCACGAACAAGCAATTAAATGCTTCGTGTTCAGGTGCCGCGGTCGTTCACGCCGTCACGAATTCATCGCGCCGATAGCCTTGCGCATACAGCAAGGCGGTGAGATCGCCGTGGTCGATCCGGGCGGCGGCCGCCGCCGCCACCGCCGGCTTGGCGTGATAGGCGACGCCAAGGCCCGCGGCCTCGATCATGCCGAGATCGTTGGCGCCGTCGCCGGTCACCAGCGTGTCGATGTCGTCGAGATCAAAGGATTCGGTGAGTTCGATCAGCGTCGCGAGTTTGGTGGCGCGGCCGAGGATCGGCTCGGTGACTTCGCCCGTGAGCTTGCCGCCTGACACCTTCAATTCATTGGCGCGGTTTTCCTGGAACCCGATCTGAGCTGCGACCGCGTTGGTGAACAGCGTAAAGCCGCCCGAGATCAGGCAGGTGTAGGCGCCGTTGGCGCGCATGGTCATGACCAGTTCGCGGCCGCCCGGTGTCGCCGTGATGCGCTTTTTCAGGACCTCATCGACCACGCCGACCGGCATGTCCTTGAGCAGCGCGACGCGCTCGCGCAGCGCCGGCTCGAACTCGATCTCGCCGCGCATCGCGCGCTCGGTGATGGCGGCGACGTGCGCCTTCAGTCCGGCAAAATCGGCCAGTTCGTCGATGCATTCCTGGCCGATCATGGTGGAATCCATGTCGGCGAGAAAAAGCTTCTTGCGCCGGAAGGCGGCAGGCTGCACCACAATGTCGATCGGCAGGTCGCCGCGCGCCTGGCGCAAGCGGGCCTCGATCGCCTTGATATCCTCGCTGCCGGTGAAGGGGATATCGACCGCGACTTCGTCGAACAGCCATTGGGCCGTGCCGGGCGAGGGCAGGACGGCCAGCGCGCCGTCGACGATGGTGGAGTCGAGCGCGGGGTTGACGGGATTGCAGATGAGCGTGGCGACGAGGGACATGCAGGCGAATTCGCGTTTGGGGAGTAAGGCCGTGCTTATCGCAGGGCCGACCGCCAGCGGCAAGTCGGCGCTGGCCCTTGAGCTGGCGCAAAAGACCGGCGGCGTCGTCATCAACACCGATTCCATGCAGGTCTATCGCGATCTCCGCGTCATCACGGCCCGCCCGACGCCGGCCGAAGAGGCGCAGGCGCCGCATTGGCTCTATGGCCATGTCGATGCCGCCGTGAACTTTTCCGCCGGCGCGTGGGTCGCGGACGCCGCCAAAATGCTGTCGGAAGCACAGGCCGCAAAACGCCTGCCGATCTTCGTCGGCGGTTCCGGGCTCTATTTCAAGGCGCTGACGCGCGGCCTGTCGGCGGTGCCGCCGATCCCGGCCGAAGTGCGCGACAGCGTGCGGGCGCGGCTGGACCGCGATGGCGTCGAAGCGCTGCACGCCGAACTGGCGCTGCGCGACCCGGCAACGGCGGAACGCCTGAAGCCGCGTGACCGCGCCCGCATCGCGCGGGCGCTCGAGGTGGTCGAGGCCACCGGCCGCGCGCTGACCGACTGGCACCGCGAAGGTCTGCCGTCGCTGCTGCCGCAAGGCGAGTTTCACGCGCTATTTCTGGCACCGGAGCGCGACCAGCTCTATGCCCGGATCGACGCGCGGTTCGACGCCATGCTGGCGGCAGGCGCACTGGAGGAGGTAGCCGCACTGGCCGTCCGACACCTCGACCCGCTGCTGCCGGCGATGAAGGCCCATGGCGTGCCGGCGCTGATCCGGCATTTGAAGGGCGAGATCGGCCAAGCGGAGGCCGCCGAAACCAGCCGTGCGGACACCCGCCACTACGCCAAGCGGCAGTTCACCTGGTTCCGGCACCAATTGCCGGAGTTTGAGTGGGTGGCGCCGGAGGCGGCGCGGGGGTGGCTCGAGCAGATCCCTCTCTAGGCTGTCATGGCCGGGCTTGTCCCGGCCATCCACGTCTTTGCCGCAAGGAAGCAAGACGTGGATGCCCGGCACAAGGCCGGGCATGACGAGGAGTGGTTTGCATGGCAGCAACCAGTAAATTCGCACTCGCCGAACGGCCGGAACCCCGTTACACTGCCTTAATCGGGCTGAAAGCGTCATTCCCTTGACTTCCGGGGTCCGGTCGCTATAACCCGCGTAATCTTCGGGAAGTCTGGACCGTCCGATGCGTAATATTATTACCAAACTCCTTATCGTAGTCGTACCCTGGCGCACCGCCCGGGATGGCTGAGGCCATCCAGTTGCAGGCGGTGTGCATAGGGCCTCTGGGGCCCTTTTTTATTTCCCGAATCCAAGCCGACGAAGCCGCGCAGACACAGCGCATCCGGAGCAAGCCAAGGAAAACGTCATGACCGACAAGAGCCACGATCCGAACCAGATGACCGGTGCCGCGATGATCGTGCGCGCGCTCATCGATCATGGCGTCCAGCATTTGTTCGGCTATCCCGGCGGTGCGGTGCTGCCCATTTATGACGAGATCTTCCAGCAGAGCGAGGTCGAGCACATCCTGGTGCGGCACGAGCAGGGCGCCGGCCACGCGGCCGAAGGCTATGCGCGCTCGACCGGCAAGCCGGGCGTCGTGCTGGTGACTTCCGGCCCCGGCGCCACCAACATGGTGACGCCGCTGACGGACGCGCTGATGGATTCGATTCCGCTGGTCTGCATCACCGGGCAGGTGCCGACGCATTTGATCGGCAATGATGCGTTCCAGGAATGCGACACCGTCGGGATCACGCGGCCCTGCACCAAGCACAATTGGCTGGTGCGCGACGTCAACGATCTCGCGAAAGTGTTGCACGAGGCGTTTTACGTCGCCACGACCGGCCGTCCCGGCCCCGTCGTGGTCGACGTGCCAAAGGACGTGCAGTTCGCGACCGGCACCTATCATCCGCCGCGCAAATCCGACGTGCATGTTTCCTACACGCCGCGGGTCAAGGGCGATGCGACGCAGATCCGCAAAGCCGTGGCGCTGCTTGCCGGCGCAAAGCGCCCGGTGATCTATAGCGGCGGTGGCGTCATCAATTCCGGACGCGAAGCCTCGAAACTGCTGCGCGAACTGGTCGAAGTCACCGGCTTTCCGATCACTTCGACCCTGATGGGCCTCGGCGCCTATCCTGCGACCGGCAAGAACTGGCTCGGCATGCTCGGCATGCACGGCACGTATGAATCCAACATGGCGATGCATGATTGCGACGTCATGCTGTGCGTCGGCGCGCGCTTCGACGACCGCATCACCGGCCGCACCGACGCGTTCTCGCCGGGCTCGAAGAAGATCCACATCGACATCGACCCGTCCTCGATCAACAAGAACATCCACGTCGACGTGCCGATCATCGGCGACTGCGGCAACGTGCTCGGCGACCTGTTGCAGGTGTTCAAGGCGGAAGCGAAAAAGCCTGACATCAAGGCGTGGTGGCAGGAGATCGCCGTGTGGCGGGCGCGCAATTCGCTGGCCTACCGGAAGAACAGCGAAGTCATCCTGCCGCAATACGCCATCGAGCGCCTGTTCGAGGCGACGCGCGGGCACGACACCTACATCACGACCGAAGTCGGTCAGCACCAGATGTGGGCGGCGCAGTTCTTCGGCTTCGAGGAGCCGCACCGCTGGATGACCTCGGGCGGCCTTGGCACCATGGGCTACGGGCTGCCGGCCGCGCTCGGCGTGCAGGTCGCGCACCGGGACAGCCTCGTGATCGACATCGCGGGCGATGCCTCGGTGCAGATGACGATGCAGGAGATGTCGACGGCGGTGCAGTTTGAACTGCCGATCAAGATCTTCATCCTGAACAACCAGTATATGGGCATGGTGCGGCAGTGGCAGCAGCTGCTGCACGGCAACCGGCTGTCGCATTCCTATTCGGAGGCGCTGCCGGATTTCGTCAAGCTGGCGGACGCGTTTGGCTGCGTCGGCCTGCAGGCGATCAAGCCCGGCGATCTCGACGGCGCGCTCAAGGAAATGATCTCGATCAAGCGCCCGGTGCTGTTCGATTGCCGCGTCGCGGCGCTGGAAAACTGCTTCCCGATGATTCCGTCCGGCAAGGCGCACAATGAAATGCTGTTGCCGGCGGAAGCGACCGACGAAGCGACCGCGGCGGCCTTTGCCGGCGGCAAGGCGCTGGTGTGAGGATGAGACACACAAATTCCGCTGTCATCGCCCGGCTTGACCGGGCGATCCAGTACGCCGCGGCCTCTCGATTGCTGTCTGGCGTCTCTGGAATACTGGGTCCCCGCCTTCGCGGGGATGACGAGGGTGCGAGTAGGGCGACAGGACGCTCAAATGTTTGATCTCGGGCAACTCGAGCACGCGCACAGGATCGTCGGGGCAGCGATGCCGCCGACGCCAGCGCATGCCTGGCCGCTGCTGGCGCTGCGGCTCGGCGCTGACGTGGTCGTCAAGCACGAGAACCACACCCCGATCGGCGCCTTCAAGGTGCGGGGCGGGCTGGTCTATGTCGAGCGGCTGCAACGCGAGCGGGCGCAGACCTCAGGAATTATCTCGGCGACCCGCGGCAACCACGGCCAGAGTCTCGCCTTCGCCGCACGTCGTTTCGGCGTGCCGGCGACCATCTATGTGCCGCACGGCAATTCGGTCGAGAAAAACCAGTCGATGCGCGCTCTCGGCGCCAACCTCATCGAGCATGGCGAGGATTTTCAGTCCGCCCGCGAGGAATGCGTGCGTCACGCCGAACGCGAGGGCCTCGAGCTGGTGCCGTCGTTCCACCGCGACCTCGTGATGGGCGTTGCCACCTACGCGCTGGAATTGCTGCGCGCTGCTGATGATATCGATGTGCTCTATGTGCCGATCGGGCAGGGCTCCGGCATCTGCGGCTGCATCCTGGCGCGTGATCTGCTCGGGCTAAAGACCGAAATCGTCGGGGTGCAGTCGACGGAGGCGCCGTCCTATGCGCTGTCGTTTGCGGCTGGCACCGTGGTGAAGACCAACAGCAGCAATACGCTGGCCGACGGCATGGCGACCCGCGTCCCCGACGCCGAGGCGCTGGCGATCATTCGCAAGGGTGCCTCGCACATCGTGCAGGTGACCGACGACGAAATCGCCGACGCGGTGCGGGCCTACTGGACCGATACCCACAATCTCGCCGAGGGCGCCGGCGCCGCAGCGCTCGCCGCAGCCCTGCAGGAGAAGCCGAAGCTCCGCGGCAAGCGGGTCGGGCTGATCCTGTCCGGCGGCAATATCGATTTCGATCTGTTCTGGAAATGGATCGCCCGCAACGAAAATGTCACCGCCGCCAAGGCACTGGCGTAGCCAAGATTTGGGAACGACAATGAACCAGCCCGCATCCGCCTATTTCCTCGAAGAGCGCCACGATCCGACCGAGTCGCACACGCTCTCGGTGCTCGTGCAGAACGAGCCGGGCGTGCTCGCGCGCGTGATCGGGCTGTTCTCCGGCCGCGGCTACAACATCGAAAGCCTCACCGTCTCGGAGACCGAGAGCCAGAAACATCTCTCCCGTATCACCATCGTCACGACGGGCACGCCGATGGTGATCGAGCAGATCAAGCACCAGCTCGACCGCATGGTTCCGGTCTATCGCGTCGTCGATATGACGCTGACCGGCCGCTCCATCGAGCGCGAGCTCGCCATGGTGAAGGTGCGCGGCGGCGGCGACAACCGTGTCGAGGCGCTGCGGCTGGCTGACGCGTTCCGCGCCCGCGTGATCGACGCCACCACCGAAAGCTTCGTGTTCGAGATCACCGGCAATTCCGCCAAGGTCAGTCAATTCATCGACCTGATGCGACCGATCGGCCTTGTCGAAGTGTCGCGCACCGGCGTTGCCGCGATCGGACGCGGGCCTGAGGGGATGTGAACCATGCTGGCGCGCGACTGGTATTACAATCAACGGCGGCAACTCGGGCTCGATTCCGCCGTCGCCTCGATCTACGACCGGCATGACGACAGCGACATCCGCGCCCGCGCGGCGCTGACCATGCTTGGCGTCCAAAACGGCTGGCGGGTGGCCGACATCGGCTGCGGCAACGGCGTATTGGCGGTCGAGGCGGCGCTGATGGGCGCCGAGGTCGATGCCATCGACATCTCGCCCGCAATGCTGGCGCTCGCCAACATCCAGGCGCGCGACCGCAAGGTCGCGGTCCGCACCCAGCCGGCGGGCATGCTGAGCTTCGCCTATCAGCCGAATTCCTACGACCTGATCGTCAGCGAGTTCACGCTGCATCATCTGCCGGATTTCTGGAAGGCGGTGGCGCTGGCGCGGATTTTTGCCGCGCTGAAGCCGGGTGCGAATTTCTACCTACGCGACATCGTCTTCGTCAGCATGCCCGACGGCGTTGATCGCGACGTCGAGGCGTGGGCGGATTTCTCGATCAAGAACCACGATTTCGAGCGCGAGAGCGTGGTCACCCATATGCGCGACGAGTACTCGACCTTCGGCTGGGTGATCGAACGCATGTTGACCGATGTCGGCTTCACGCTGGAATCGGTCGACTACCACGCGCCGCTGCACGGCACTTATCTTTTGCGCAAACCGAAGCCGGACCACCAACAGAGCTAGAAAAAAATGAAACCGGCTGATGTCTGCATCGCCGTGATGCCGCTGGCGAAGCGTTCGCAAGCCTCCTCAAAGAACAGTTCTGCCAAAGATCGCGTGAGGCCACCATGTCACATTCGCTGCTGATCGCCTTCGTCCTGTTCGCCACCGTGATGTTCTTCACGCCGGGGCCGAACAACATCATGCTGCTGTCCTCGGGGCTGACTTACGGGTTCCGTCCGACCATCCCGCATATCGCCGGGATCACGGTCGGCTTTGCCTTCATGGTCGGCGCGGTCGGGCTTGGCCTTGGCACCATCTTCATCGCCTATCCGGTGCTGCAGACGATCCTGAAATATGCCGGCGTCGTCTACCTGATCTATCTTGCCGCCGCGATCGCGATGTCCGGGCCGGTTTCGGCCGACCAGGACAACCGCCGCGGGCCGATGACCTTCTGGGGCGCGGCCATGTTCCAATGGGTCAACGCCAAGGGCTGGGTTATGGTGATCGGCACCATCACAGCCTATGCGGCGATCGCTGCCTATCCCTGGAACATTGCGATCCAGGTCGTCCTGAGCCTGTTGCTGGGGGTGCTTTCGTGCACCGCCTGGGCCTTGTTCGGCAGCGCGCTGCGGCCGGTCCTGACCTCGCCGAGGGCCGTGCGGGCCTTCAATATCGTGATGGCGGTGCTGCTGCTGGCCTCGCTCTACCCGGTCTTCATGGACGCATGATGCCGCACCGCGCCATGCAGAAACGGGTTTCCCCTGAAGCGGAAAATGCTCTAGACAACGCCGGAAATTCGCGGGCGACCGGCGCTCCATCTTAACCCAAATGCCTGATTAACCGGCCCATTCTGGCCACCGATGAGGAAACGACTATGCGAGTTTATTACGATCGTGATGCCGACCTGAACCTGATCAAGGGCAAGAAAGTCGTCATCGTCGGCTACGGCAGCCAGGGCCACGCTCATGCGCTGAACCTGAAGGATTCCGGCGTCAAGGAAGTGGCCATTGCGTTGCGCAAGGGCTCGGCTTCGGCCAAGAAGGCGGAGGCCGCTGGCTTCAAGGTGATGGAAGTCGCCGAAGCCGCCAAATGGGCCGACCTCGTCATGATGCTCACCCCCGACGAACTGCAGGGCGACATCTACCGCGAGCATCTGCACGACAACATGAAGAAGGGTGCGGCGCTGGTGTTCGCGCACGGCCTCAACGTGCATTTCAACCTGCTCGACCCGCGCGCCGATCTCGACGTGCTGATGATCGCGCCGAAGGGCCCCGGCCACACCGTGCGTTCGGAGTATCAGCGCGGCGGCGGCGTGCCCTGCCTGATCGCGATTTCAAAGGACGTTTCCGGCAATGCCCACGACCTCGGCCTCAGCTACGCGTCGGCGATCGGCGGCGGCCGGGCCGGCATCATCGAGACCACGTTCAAGGAAGAGTGCGAGACCGATTTGTTCGGCGAGCAGGTGGTGCTCTGCGGCGGCCTGGTCGAACTGATCAAGGGCGGCTACGAGACGCTGGTGGAAGCCGGCTACGCGCCGGAGATGGCCTATTTCGAGTGCCTGCACGAAGTGAAGCTGATCGTCGACCTGATCTATGAAGGCGGCATCGCCAACATGAACTACTCGATCTCCAACACCGCAGAATACGGCGAATACGTCACCGGCCCGCGCATCGTCACCGCCGAGACCAAGGCCGAGATGAAGCGCGTGCTCGCCGACATCCAGGGCGGCAAGTTCGCCCGCGACTGGATGCTGGAGAACAAGGTCAACCAGACCTCGTTCAAGGCCACCCGCGCCAAGCTCGCCGAGCATCCGATCGAGGAAGTCGGCGCCAAGCTCCGCGACATGATGCCGTGGATCAAGAAGGGCGCGCTGGTCGACAAGACCAAGAACTGATCGTTCAAAGTCAAACGAATTAGGGCCGCGCGTTGCGCGGCCCTTTTTCATTCGCAGGATCGGTAGGGTAGGCAAAGCGCAAGCGTGCCCACCATTTTCGATCACGGACGCGCGCCATCCGGTGCGGGCGGTACGTGCGGCTGCTTCTCGATCCTGTTGTGAAGCTGCCAGAAGCGCACGGTGCGCTGGGCGGTCTCCATCGACAGTTTCCTGTAATCGCGCTCGGCGACAGCCAGCGTCTGGTCGTCGATCTTCACGCGCGCCGGCCGGTTGCGCAGGATGCTTTCGACCGTCGGCCAGTTCAGGCGCGCCGAGCGGCACGGGATCAGAATGAGGTCGGCGCGCGGCCCTTCGATCAGCCGCGCCATCATTTCGGCCGGCACGTCGTTGAGGACCGCGAGCGAGACCATGACCTCGTCGAACTTTTTGCTCTCGGCGAAACCATAGACCGCCGCGTCGTCCAGCTCTTTCAATTCCATCATCAGCCTGACCAGTTCTTCGGCCACGCGGAAGTCGCGTCCGGACGGGGGTCCCTCGCGCACGATGTCTTCGATCACCCGCCGGATCTCTTCCTGGAGTGCGGGGGGCGCAAGGGCCAGAAGCCTCGCGCGAACGGCGTCCTTGGCGCGGCGCAGCAGGTCGCGCAGGAACTTGACGGGAAGATCGAGGCGCAGGCCGAGGATCTCGACCAGTTCGTCGTCAGCTTCGGAATGGGCCACCATGCCGGAATAGCCGGCTTCGGAGAACCGCGCGGTCGCGTTCTTCGCAAGCCTGCGAATGACCTTGGTTTGGCCGCGATCGACGATCACGTCGGTGACGGCCTCCGGCAAATTGTCGCGCGCCGAAATCGCGAGCAGATGGTCCTGCCCCTTGCTGCTGGCGATCTCGACCAGCGCTTCGGTGCTGATGCGGCTGGAATGGGTGAGCACCTCGCCGGCGACCGCGATTTCGTCGTCCCATGCGAGGTATTGGATGACTTCGAACGGCGCATAGTCGAGCGGCGCCAGCCGCTTGCTGAGCTCGGTTCTCGCCCGCGTCTCGACGCGTGCGATCAAGAGGCAGAGCACGTCGTCAAACACCTTGACCTGGTCTTCGCTGAGGCGTTCGCCGTCATTGAGGAAGAGATCGGTGACCTGACGCAGGGTTTCGACGCGCCGGGCTGGGGATCCACCCCTTACGGCATCTTCGAGTTCGGCGATGATCGAGTGAGCCGGCTGTTGCGCCATTGTGGCGGCCTGTTTGTTGTTTCAACTTCAGCACGCACAATGGCGAACGTGGTCTTTCGCGAGCGTTAAGGCGAAAGCCCGTAGAAATGCGGAACGGCAGCACCGAAAACAGGCAATTGCGAAATTCGCAACCATTGTCGCGAATTCGCCGCAGAACATTGTCCGCTTTGCATTCCCGATTGCTTTACCACGCACGCGACGCTGCATGCCGTTATATTGCGCCGTGACCAGCGCCTAACCGCCGGCATTCGCATGATTTGCGCCGTTTCCGGTATTTTGACCGGCAGCTATCCTCCCCAAACCTTTGCGGAAAAAACTCGCAGGCGAAGCGCTCCGACAACAGGCCATCGAGCGTGGTCCGCTGCCGAGGAGGTGGTCCATGACGCGCGGCGCTAAGGATTCTTTCACGATGAATTCTGTTAAGGCTGCCGGACTTGCGTTCCTAACCCATCCTGCAAGAACGGGGCGGGCGCGTGCACCCGTCGTGACGGGAATTTTGGCCGCCGCCGCCGCGCATTGCACTTCTCTCGATCCGGATTACATCAACCCCGCCTCACGGAGGGGAGACAATCATGAGATCCGTCGTCATCACCGGTGCATCCACCGGCATCGGCTGGGCTGCCGCGAAACTGCTGCTCGATCGTGGCTTTCGCGTGTTCGGCAGCGTGCGCAAGCAGGCCGACGCGGACCGCCTCAGGGTTGAGTTCGGTGCCAATTTCACGCCGTTGCGGTTCGACGTCACCGACGAGGCCGCGGTGCTGGCCGCCGCGCGCGAGGTGCGCAGCCAGTTGAACGGCGAAACGCTCGCCGGCCTCGTCAACAATGCCGGCATCGCGGTGGCGGGCCCGGTGCTTGAACTCGCGGCCGACGAATTCCGCCGCCAGATGGAGGTCAATGTGATCGGGCCAGTTGTCGCCACCCAGGCGTTCGGCCCGCTGCTCGGCGCCGATCCGGCCCTGAAGGGACCAAAGGGGCGCGTCGTCATGATCTCCTCGGTATCGGGCAAGAATGGCGTCCCGATGACGTCGGCCTATGCCGCCTCCAAGCACGCGATCGAGGGGCTGTCGGAGAGCCTGCGCCGCGAATTGATGCTGTTCGGGATCGACGTCGTCATCATCGCGCCCGGTGCGGTAAAAACGCCGATCTGGAGCAAGGCCGAGGAAGTCGACATATCCGGTTACAAGAACTCGCCGTTCTTTCCGGCGCTGCAAAAGGTCCGCGCCTACATGCTGCAGCTCGGTTCGATCGGATTGCCCGCGGAGAAAATCGCCGCGAAGATCTTCGAGGCGCTGACGCTGCCAAACCCCAAGGTTCGCTATTCGATCGTGCCCGATCCGCTTCAGGTGGCGGTATCGGCGCTGCTGCCCAAGCGCACCGTCGACAAGATCATCGCCAGGCGCCTCGGCCTGACGCCACAGGTGTGACGACGCATTGACAGAAACAATTGGCAAGACCCACGCGGAGCTGACCGAACTCGTCAACGAGGCGCTTGGCGATCAACCGGGATGCGAAACTGCGCGCATCACCGGCCTTCAACCGGTGCCGGGCGTCCGCGGCGGCCGCAACTGGGAAATCCCGAGCGTCGCGCTCGGCGACAGCCTGATCAGCGACGTCGATCGCGCCGTGATCACGATTCATCGCCGATTGGGCCGCACGTTTCATCTGATCTGATATCACCGTACGAGCGCGCAGGCGTTTTGGCCGTCATCCCGCCTGCACCGTGCGCGGCGTTCGCGCCGCGGCCATGCTGATCATCCGCAAGGCGAACACCGCCAGCAGCGGGATCAGGAACAGCGCGTATAGCGGCATGTCGGGAATTCGCTTGCCGAACGAGACCGTGAACTGAAACAGCAGATAATAGCCGCCGATCAGATGCAGCCTGCGCCAGGCGCTCGCGCCGAGGGCCTTGGCTGACCGGTCGAATGACGTTGCCGTCATTGCGATGATGACGGCATAACCGATGCCACCGAAAATGTAGGAGGCGAGCGAGGTCGCGGCCGCATAGCCGGCCGGATCCATCATTGCGAAGGCGGCGATCGCAATCGCATGAATGCCGTGCGAGGCCGCGAAGGTCACGCCGAGGGTGCGGCGGTTGCGGCGCTGCCATCGCGTCCAGGCGTTGGGCCAGAGCCGCGCCAGGGCGGCGGCGCTGAAGGCGAGACAAAAGAACAGCAGAGATGTCCGTGCCGTGAAGCGGATCACCATGCGCACGCCATCGACCTCGAATTGCCGCATGCCGGCGATCCAGATGCTAAGCGCGAGCAGGGTCAGCACCAGCACGGCAAACAGCCGCCAGCCTTCGAACCAGTTTTGACGGCTTCCCGACATCGCGCGCTCCCCTGCATGTAAATGTAATCACCAGTTACATATGCGCGCTACGCATCGTCAATCCGTGTAATCGATGCTTACATTCACAAGGGGGTGATGTTAGGAGGGACGATGCGTTCCTCGGCCAAGCCTCCGTCCGCCACACTGCCGGCCAAGCCGCGCCGCCGCGCGGCGCGCGCGCCGGCGCCAAAGCCCTATCACCATGGCGATCTCCGCCGGGTCCTGATCGACGCCGCGCTGCAACTGGTCGGCGAGGGCGGTTCTGACGCGGTCAGTGTCCGCGAGGCCGCCCGCCGCGCCGGGGTGTCGCCGGGGGCGCCGTTCCGGCATTTTCCCAGCCGCGACGCCCTGATGAACGCGGTTGCCGAAGAGGCGCAGCGCAGGTTCCGGGCCGAGATCGAAGCGTTGCTGGCCGAGGCACCGGCCAACAATCCTCTGGGCCGGTTCCGCTGCCTGGGGCTCGCTTATCTGCGCTGGGCGATGAAGAACCCGACCCATTTCGAGATCATTTCCAGCCGCCGCTTCTTTGATCACGACAAGGCGGCCGGCGTCTCGCAGGACAATGCCGAATTGATCGACCTTACCGAGCGCACGCTGGCGGAGGCGTTTGCGCAGGGGCAACTGCGCCCGGCGGACCTGAAACAGGTGCAGATCGCCGGCCGGGCGCTGGTCTATGGCTTCGCCCGGATGAATATCGACGGTCATTTTCCGCGCTGGGGCGTCGCCGGCGCGGACGCCGAGCGAACCGCGGAAGGTATCCTCGATCTCTTCATCGAAGGGATCGCCAAAGTTCCCAGCAAATCCGCTTGATGCGTTTGAGGAGCATTCCGCTGCGCGTAACCCGCGAAGCCGGAACCGGCCATCTCGCCGCGCGTTGACAGACGCGGCAAGGCGTTCCGCCACCGTTCGCTGCTGCACAATTTAAAGACTGCATCCTGAACCGGGAGGACGCCCGTGGTCAGAGAAGGTCCTGCGCAACCCGCACCACCGCCAAAAGAACCCTATCCCGCCGACAAGGCGCGGGGCGCCGAGGTGATCCTCAATACGCCGCTCAGAAAGTGGATCTTCTTTGGCGGGCTTATCGGCGCGATCCTGCTGGTGCTCGTCCTGAGCCTTGTCCGCCTCGGAAGCGGCTAACGGAGACAGCCATGAAACGAAGCCTGTTCTGCGCGATCTTCGTGCTGACCCTGAACGGAGCCGGTCTGGCCCAGCCTGCGGGAAACGTCCCCGCATTCTACATCGTGCTGAACTCGCTGACGAAGACCTGCACGGTGGTCGACAAGACCCCTCGCACCGATACACCCAACATCACGGTGGCCAGCGACACGATCTACAAAACGCGGGCCGAGGCGGAAACCGCCGTCAGGACGCTGAAGCCATGCAACCAATAGAGCGGCAGCCGCACCGCATCAGCCTGCCGGTTACTTCTTGAGAGGTCCGATCAGCCTTTCATAATGCGTCTTGACCGAACCGTAGCATTCGCAGGCACTCGCCTGCAGCGCTTCTGCATCCACGATCTGGACTTGCCGCGGGCATATTTGATCAGCCCCGTCTCCTGCAATGTCCTGGCCACGGCGGTCACACTCGTTCGTCTGACACCCAGCATCTCTCCGAGATATTCCTGCGTGAATGGCAGGTAGTCACTATCGGACAAATCTCTCGCGCGCAGCAACCAGCGGCAGAACCGCGCTTCCACCTGGTGCGTGGCAAAACATGCCGCGGATTGCTGGGCCTGGGCGTAGACCGTTTGTTCGTGCCGCATCAGCAGGGCAAGCAGTTTCGGGCTTTGTATTACGACCGATTTCAGGGCTTCGATGTCGCATACGACGATTTCACCGCTGAGCTGAATGATGCCGCGGCTCACCGCTATCTTCCCGTCAAGCGCTGCGGAAGCACCCACGACACCGTCCTTGCCGATCATGGCCGCTTCGACCATTTCGCCGGTCGACAGCGTGATCACGAGCGACACCACGGCGCTGGTCGGAAAGTAGACGTGGCGGATTCGCTGGTCCGCCTCGAACAGCACCCGGTGCTGGTCGAATTGCGCGGCCTTCAAATGCGGACCGAGAAGTTTCATGTCGGACGGCGGGAAAAGGCTGAGCAATTGATTGTTCATGAAATGCGTTCCTGCTGACAGGCGGGAGCGCGAACTACTCTCAGCTATCGGTGCCTTCGCGGGATACCCGATAATTGCCGGACGGTACGTCAACTACCGGACATAGCAAGAAAATAATCCCACTATGTCGGGTATCGGACAGACGCCGGAACTCATTCGGCGAACGATCCGACAGGCTTACAACGGGCTCACGAACCTCCATTTTGCAGGATGCCGTTTGGCGCGCCGCGACGAGCAGGGCCCGATCAAACCAGCCGGCGAGATATGCATGAAGGAAGGATCATGTCCAAAATACCGGACGTCCCCCTTTCCTCGATCGAACGGCCGCGTTGCGGTCGGTGCCTCACCCGGATGATGCTGGGGCGTATCGCGCCGCTGCCTGACGGGTCGGAGGAGCGGACGTTCGAATGCCCGAAATGCAACGCGATCGAGACCAGGACGGTTGCCGACCCGCTGAAATCGGAAGCCGTCGTGCGGCTGACGACCAATGTCCGGCCGCCGGTTTGACGAAGACCTGAGCTTGACGGAGATCGCGATCCGGGTCGCAGGCGCCTCTGTGTGGACCGTCGCGATCGCCGTCTCGATATTCTTCGCGATCCTGTTCTTCCTCGGGGCGGGTTGACGCCTTCCATGGCGGTCTGGCTTGGCTCAGGTCTTCGGTGGCCGGCCCCGCTTCGCAAACAGCATGCCCTGCATGTCCACGGCATTTTGCAGAATGCCGGCGCGCTTCATTGCTTCGATGCGCTCCGGGCCGGGAGCCATCGTGCGGGCTGCTTCAAGCGCGGCCAGCGCTTCGGTTTCGAGGTCGAGCTTGGGGCGGGGGTTCTTGATCGGTCGGGCCATGGATCTAACGCCTCGGCTGGGTCTTGGTCGGATTATCGAAGACCGGGCCTGGCGCGGCTTCCTGCGGGGGCAACCGTCCCGGCCCGGGACCTGCCTCATCCACGGCCGTCGTATCCAGCGGGTCGATCGCCTCGATCCTGGTTTCCGTATGGGCGCATTTCGGGCATTGATATTTTCGATGCTCGAAACCTTCCGGCCCCGCCGACACGGCAACCGTCAGCATCCGCGTCTTGCAGTCAGGGCAGCGCGGACGGTGGATCGGCAGCAGCTCTGGATCAGCTCTGGTCCTCGGCATGCCAAAAAGTACCGCCGTCCGAAAACGGTTGTCTGTCGGATACCTGACCAAAAAAGTCACTAAAATCAGGTTCAGCCCGTGACGGTCCTTCTCCTTTGGTAGGGAGCGGAAGGGCTGGCCGGAAGTTAGCGGCGTGCACCCGCGCTCTGCCGGATTCACTAAAGCTTTGCGTTGCAACGGCAAATTCATTGCCTGTTCATGACGTTTACACTACGTTTTCATGACACGATCGAGGTTCCGGCTGCGTCGTGGGTCTCCTGGCCGTCGCCAGCCAAGGCAATTGCATTGCGCCGGGTAGTGTTGCGTCCCACCCATGGCGCCCGCGCCAAACCCAGGTTCGTCTGCTACTGCCGCGGTTACCGCCAGCATTGCCGCGATCGGCATATGGCGCCTGTTGGCCGTCGCCGCGCCGCACGTGGCCGCGCTGGCCATCATGTACCAGACCGAAACCGATTTCGGCGGGCGCGCGGGCTTCCTGTTGACATGGGGCATCCTGAACTTGCTGTTCATCGCGCTGCTGCGCCGGCCTGCGCTGTCGGGCGCACTGTCGCTGACGCTGGTGGTGGTGCTGGTGCTGCTGTCGCAGTTCAAGCACGGCGTCGTGCAGATGACCGCGAACTTCGTCGACCTGATGGTGATCGATCGCGACAGCGCGGCATTCCTGTTCACGATCTTTCCGAACCTGCGCTGGTCGGTGATCCTGACCGGCCTCGTCACCATCCCGCTGATGTATGCGCTGTGGTGGCTCGATCCGTTCCGGATCCGCCGGTTGCCGGCGCTGGCGGGGATGCTCGCCTGTCTTGCCGCGCTCACCGGATACTCCTTTGCCTGGCCGGACGATGCCTGGCGCGGCTACTATCCCGACGGCTATCTGTCCAAATTCGCCCGTTCCGGCGTTACCGCGGTCTCGGATTTCGTCAACTACGGCTTCATGGAGTCCGACGCTGTCGTCGCCGGTCGCCTCAAGCTGCCGCTGGTGGATTCATGCGCCCCGGCGGGGCGGCGGCCGCACATCATCATGGTCCATGACGAGTCGAGCTTCGACATTCGCCAGGCGCAGGGCGTCAAGGTGCCGGCGGGCTACGGCAGCCATTTCGACTCCTTCGACGGCAAGGCGCGCAAGTTTGTGGCCGAAAGCAGCGGCGGGGCGAGCTGGTTCACCGAATACAATGTGCTGGCCGGGCTTTCGTCGCGCTCGTTCGGCCGGTTTTCCTACTTCGTGACTCGTATCGCAGCGGGCCGCGTCGAGCGCGGCTTGCCGCTCGCGCTGCGCCGCTGCGGTTACAGCACGACCTCGCTCTATCCCGCCCACGGCGCGTTCATGAGCGCCCGCGGCTTTCACACCACCACCGGCATCCAGAAATTCTACGATGCACGCGATCTCGGCGCCAAGGGCATCGAGCCCGACAGCTTCTTCTATGACAAGGCGCTGAACCTGCTGTCGCAGAACGCAGCATTGAACCCGCAGTTCATTTTCGTCTATCTCGCCGCCAATCATTTCCCGTGGGAAACGCCGTTTCGTGCGGACCTGACGCCATCCTGGTCGAAGCCCGGCAACGCGCCCGTGGTCGATGAATATGTCCGCCGGCAGACCATGAGCGCCAACGACTATTCGGCGTTCGTCGCCGGCTTGAAGAAGAAATTCCCGGCGCAGCCGTTCCTGATCGTGCGCTATGGCGACCATCAGCCGGAATTCTCGTCGCATGTTCTTGATCCCGGGATTGACGAGATCGCCGCCGGCAAGAAATTCGAGAGTTACGATCCACGCTATTTCACGACCTATTATGCAATCGACGCCATCAACTTCGAACCGGTCAAGAGCCCTGCGGTGATGGAAACCGTCGACGCGGCCTATCTGCCGCTGGTGGTCCAGGAGGCCGCCGGCATCCCGCTCGATCCCTCCTTTTCGGAGCAGAAGAGCATCATGCTGCGTTGCAAGGGCGTGTTCTATGCTTGCAAGGGCGGCGCGGAAGCCCGACGCTTCAACCGGCTCCTGATCGACGCCGGTTACGTGAAAAACCTCTAGCACCGAGGGAGGGACAGCATTCCAGCCACGGCCAAACCTGCAGCAAGCCGGACCGGCGATACGGCATCGCGCGGGGTTTGGTTCTATGCCGGCGTCGGCGTGGTCGCCGCGTTGCACCTTGCGGCCCTGGCTGTCCTGCTCAGCACGGAATACGGATTCGTTGGGATCACGCTCGCGCTGCTGGCGTGGATTTTTGTGAATTGCCTGTTGCTGCTGGTGCTGCGGCGGCCCGGCGTCGCCGCGGCGCTGGCGCTGGTTTTGGTGGTGCTGCTGATCGTGCTGTCGCGCTTCAAGTTCGACATTCTGCAGCTATCTCTCACCTTCCTCGATTTCCTGATCATCGATCGCGATACGTTTTCGTTCCTGCTCTCGGTGTTTCCGCAACTCCGGACGCAGCTGATCGTGGCGGCGGTGATTGCCGTTCCGCTGCTGTGGGCGATCTGGCGCGCCGATCCGCTTCGCGCAGCGCGCGGCCCGGTGCTGGCGGTTCTTGCCGCCACGACCGTATCGATGTCGGCGCTGTCGGTCGCGGCCCCCGAGCAGCCTTGGGAGCCGTTCCAGGGCATCAATCATATTTCCAACCTCGCGCGCTCGGGTGTGGTCGCGGTATCGCGGCTGGCCTCGACGGGATGGATCGAGGCCGATCCGCCGGCGAGCGGCTCGCTTAGCCTGGCCCCGGGAGCGCACGCCACGGCCCGGCCGGCGCTGCCGCCGGAAGAGAAATGCGATACGACTGCCAAGCGCCCGCACATCATCATGCTGCTCGACGAGTCGAGTTTCGACATCACCGCAGCCCCCGGCGTCAAGGTTCCGCCAGGCTATTCCGACTTCTTCAAGTCCATTGACGGCAAGCAACGGACCATGATCGCGGAGGCGACCGGCGGCCCGACCTGGTACACCGAGTTCAATGTCCTGACCGGCATGTCGGTGCGCTCGTTCGGCGATCTGAAGTTCTACGTCACGAGGATCACCGCGAACCGCATCGAGCGTGGCCTGCCGCAAGCGCTGCAGCGCTGCGGTTACAAGACCGTCTCGCTCTATCCGACCTATGGTGACTTCCTCAGCGCCCGGGCGTTCCAGAAGGGTGTCGGCGTCAACAGGTTCATCGACATGGCCGACATGGGCGTCGATGAGGACATGCAGCCCGACAAGTTCTACTTCGATCAGGCCTTGAAGGCGTTTGCTGACGAGCAAGCGTCACAGTCGCCGGTCTTCATGTTCGTGTATCTCACGGCCAATCATTTTCCCTGGACCAGCGTCTATCGGCCCGATCTGACGCCGGACTGGAAGCCGCCGGGAAATACGCCGGAGATCGACGAGTATATTCGGCGCCAGAGCATGACGGCAAAGGACTACCGCGATTTCACCGCACGGCTGGCGCGCGACTATCCGGACCAGTCGTTCCTGGTGCTGCGCTTCGGCGATCATCAACCGGCCATCTCGCAGAAACTGCTCGAGCCCGGCATCGACCGGAAACTGCTGGGGCAACGTCTGATGAGCGCGGATCCGCGTTACTTCTCGACCTACTATGCGCTGGATGGAATCAACTTCCAGCCGCCCGATTTGTCGTCGGCCCTCGTAACCCTCGATGCCGCCTACATTCCGCTCGTCATCCAGGATGCCGCCGGCGTTCCGCTCGATCCGTCGTTCAAGGAGCAGAAGAGCATCATGCTGCGATGCAAGGGCGCGTTCTATGCCTGCAAGGACGGTGCGGAAGCCAGGCGCTTCAACCGCCTCCTGATCGACGCCGGCCTAGTGCGGGGGCTGTAGACTGAACGCTCCGTGTCCCGGATGCGGTGCAGCGACGTAGGGTGGGCAAAGCGCTAGCGTGCCCACCATTTAATTCGGAGAGCAAGGGGTGGGCACGGCGCAAGTGCGCCTTTGCCCACCCTACGTTTCAGTCCTTCTTCTTCACGGCGGCAAGAATCCGGTCGGCTTCAACGCGCCAGTCGGCGCTGCGGGCAAACGCTGCCGTGCCTTTCGCACCGAACAGGCCTTCGTCGGCGAGATCGGCGATAAAGGCCTGACGTTCAGCGGTGCCTTCCGCCGACCATGGCGTGAGGCCGGCCTCGCGCACGGTTTCAGCCACTTCGCGAACCTCCTCGCTGCGGCGGCGGCCATGCTCGATCACACGCTGGAAGAAGTAGGCGCCTTGTTTTTCCCAGTCGATGCCGGGAAAGGTCTCTCTGAGCGACGCCAGCACCGCGTCCTCGACGCCATAGGCGCGGGCGGTCGTAAAACTCTCGATCACCATCGCTTCCAGGCCCTTGATCATCACGCTGCGGCACATCTTGACCGCCGAAGCGACGCCTAATTCGTTGCTTGCGACCTTGGCGTCGAAGCCGAGTTGCACCAGCAGCGGCGCGAGCGCCTCGGCGCCGCTGCCGCCAAGCAACAAGGGCACCTTGATCCGGTACGGCGGGATCGACGTCATCACGGCGCCTTCGACATAGTGGCCGCCCTTGCCGTCGATCAGGCCGGCGGCGCGCTGTTTGGCGCCCGGCGATGCCGAATTGAAATCGAGGAACCAGGCGTCCTGCCTCACGGCCGGCGCGCAAGCCTGCGCGACCGGGACGGCCTGGCTTGCGGTAACGGCCGAAACGATGAAATCGGCACTCGCGGCGAGATCGGCATGGGACGCCGCAAGCGCGACGCCATGCGCGAAAGCATGATCGCGCAAGGCGGAGCCTGTCTGATCGCTGCGCAGCTTGATGTCGTAGGCCGCGACTTTCACGTCCTGTTTGCGCAGGTCCTCGGCGAGAATGCGACCCACTTCGCCATAGCCGACGAGGCCTACGTTCCACTGTCTTGGGTCGGTCGATACAACGGTCATTTGCGACATTCTCCTGACTAAGGCTTCAGCACGCTTGCAAAGAACACAACCGCGCGCGCGATCGCGTCGCGGGTCGCGGACGCATTGGCGGCGTCGCTCTGGCGCGAGGGACTGGGATCGTCGAAACCATGCGCCGCATCGGGATAGAGCTGGAACTGGATGTCGCCGCCGATCGCGCGGCTTTTGGCGACGAAGTCGGCACAGCGCCGCGACGAGACTTCCTCGTCGGCCGATCCATGCAACACGCGCACCGGCGCGTAAGGTTTGATGCCGTCGGCGAACTGGCCTTTCAGGCCGCAGCCCGGGTAGAACGCCAGTCCGGCCCGGAAGCCGGTCGCGGGCGTCGGCGCTGTGATGCCGGGCGCGCTCACCGCCATCGTCGCCAGGGTGGCGCTGCCGCCGTTGGACCAGCCCTGCAACGCGACCCGGTCTGATATCACGTCGTTGCGTGTCCGCAAGTAAGCCAGTGCGCCATAGGCGTCGAGCGGGCGAATGGTGATTTCATTCAATTCATCCGGCCGGGAATCGTAGCTGAAACGGGGAAAACCAGTTGGATAGCCGCGAGGACCAAAACCATCGACCAGGATGGCGAGATAACCTTGCCGGGCCCAGATGTGTCCCCATTGCTGATTGCGTCTGGAAAGCGTCGAGGCGTCGTACTTGCCGTTGGCAGCCGAGGAATAGACGCCGGCGCGGCCATGCATCATCACCACCGCCGGCGTGCGCGCCGCATGCGGCCCTTCCGGTCTGAAGACATAACCAACCAGCGTCGTCCACCCGTCGGCACTCGCAAAGGTGACGCGCGCGGGTAGGGATGCTGCGGTGGCATCGGTCGTTCCGGATATTAGTACCGACATCGCAGCGATACCAACGGCAGGCAGTACGAGAGAGCGCGAAAAATTCACGGCGCGGTTCCATGTGAGCCGGGACACCTTAGCGCAGGTCACCTACTTCGTCCCGATCTTCTCCCACAGCCATTTCGCCACCGCATCGGGCGATGAAGTCGCGTCGTTGCCCGAGGCGCGCAGATTGGCCTCGCGCATCACGGCGATATCGATCTTGCCGATCAGCGGCTGCAGCGCCGCCCGCAACGCCGCGTCGCCGGCGCGCTTGGGGGCGAGCAGCACCATCGCATCATAGGGCGGGATCGCGTGGCTGGGATCGGCGAGCACCACCAGATCGTATTTCGCGATCAGTCCGTCGCTGGTGTAGCCCGCGATCACGTCGACTTCGCCGGAAGCTGCCGCCGCATACATGAAGTCCGGCTGCATCTGCCGCTGCGCGCGGAACGACAACCCATAGGCCTTTTTCAGCGCTGCCCATTCCGGCCTTGAAAAGAACTCGTAGTCCGCGGCCATCGACATTCCGGCCGCGTGCGGCGCCAGGTCGGCGATGCTGCGGATGCCGAGTTGTTCGGCCCGTTTGCGCGGCATCACCAGCGCATAGGCGTTCTCAAAACCGAGTTCGCCGAGCAGCGTGATTTTCTGTTTGGCGAGCATGGTCTTCAA
Organism: Bradyrhizobium sp. JYMT SZCCT0180; assembly: GCF_018130165.1. GTDB lineage: Bacteria > Pseudomonadota > Alphaproteobacteria > Rhizobiales > Xanthobacteraceae > Bradyrhizobium. The sequence continues at coordinate 62,278 of NZ_JAFCLZ010000028.1, forward strand.
TTCGTCGAGCACCTCCTGGCGCGGCCTGATATCGCTGCGCTGGAACTGATTGGCCCACAGCGTGCCGGAATAGTCGACGTAAAGATCGATATCGTTGGCGGCCAGCGCCCCGAAGATCACGTTCGAGCCGAGGCCTTCGCGCGAACCGGCGGAGAGGCCGGCGGCGCGCAGCCGCTGCGCCATCAGCGCCGACAGCACATACTGCTCGGTAAAGGTCTTGGCGCCGATGACATAGTTGGTTTGCGAGCGCGTCATGGCGGGCACCAGCGTGGCCGCGACCAGCACCGCGATGCCGGCGCCGCCAAGCATGGCGCGCACGCGGCTGCGGTTGCGCAAGCCGTTCTCGATCAGCGCCAGCAATTGATCGACGGTTAGCGCCAACACCGCGGCCGACAGGCAGCCGAACAGCACGAAAACCCAGTTCTGGGTCTGCAACCCAGCAAAGATGTAATTGCCGAGACTGGTCTGGCCGATCGGCGTCGACAGCGTCGCGGTGCCGATCACCCAGACCGCCGCGGTGCGAATGCCCGCCATCATCACCGGCAATGCCAGCGGCAGCTCCACCGTGAACAGCGACTGCCGCGGCGTCATGCCGACGCCCTGTGCGGCTTCGAGGATTGCGGCATCGACGCCCTGCAGGCCGGTGATGGTGTTGCGCAGTACCGGCAGCATCGAATAGAGCGCCAACGCCAGCACGGCGGGGAGGAAACCGAAGGCGGAAAATCCAAATCCGAACCACGACAGCGACACCGCCGCGAGCGCCAGCAGCAGCGGATAGAACAATGCGAGCAACGCCAGTCCCGGCACGGTCTGCACGATGCTGGCAAGCCCGAGCAGCGCGCCGCGCATCACCGGACGATTGCGTGCCGCAATCGCGAGGGGCAGGCTGACCGCGAGGCCCAAAGCCAGCGCGGTCACGCTGACGCGGACATGGTTGCCGAGATAATCGGGCAGATGCCCGAGCGCCTCGCTCCAGCGCGGATCGGCGAACAGGTTCATGCCGCGCCATCCCGCGGCAGCAACGCGCCGAGCCGTTCCGCCTGCCGCCGCGGCGTGCGCAGCAACTCGCCGACATAAGCGTCGCCGCTATCAGAGAGTTCGGCGGGCGTGCCTTGGGCCAGAAGCCGTCCGCCGCGCATGATAGCGATGCGGTCGGCGAGCAGAATGGCTTCGGTCATGTCATGGGTGATCATGACCGTGGTCAGCCCGAGCCTGCGGTGCAATTCGCGATAATCGTCGCCGAGCGCGTCGCGGGTGAGGGGGTCGAGCGCGCCGAACGGCTCGTCCATCAGCACGATGCGCGGCTTCGCGGCAAGGGCCCGCGCCACGCCGACGCGCTGGCGCTGGCCGCCGGACAATTCATGCGGCAGCCGGTCGCGATGCTGCGCGCGGTCGAGCCGCACCAGATCGACCAATTCATCGACCCGCGCCGCGATTTCGGCCGCAGGCCAGCCGAGCAGCTTTGGCGTGATGCCGATGTTGTCGGCGACGGAAAGATGCGGAAACAGCCCGCCGCTCTGGAACACGTAGCCGATCCGCCGGCGCAGACCGATCGGGTCGACATTACGGACGTCCTCGCCTTCCACCGTGATGTGGCCCTCGTCGGCGTCGATCAGCCGGTTGGCCAGCCGCAAGAGCGTTGTCTTGCCTGACCCGGAGCCGCCGACAATGGCCAGGAACTCACCTTCGGCGACATCGAGCGAGACGTCGTCGACCGCCACCACGCGGTTCGCGCCCCGGCCGCCGTCGAAGGTCTTGCCGACACGCGCGTAGGAGATGAGAGGCGAGGCGGGCATTCGGCGTGGATTCTCCGAAAGTGAAATTGCGATAGCCGAACAATCGGCCAATCGTAAGCCGAGTGCCAACCCTTTTTATGCCGCCGGCACGCGGCGACGCTATTCGATGGCCTCGTCGGCCGGCAGGCCATTGGGCTGAGCGGTCAATCCTTCGGGATCATCGCCGAGGCCATGAACGCTGCGACGGCAGCGGAATATTCCGCCAGTCCCTCATGACTGAAATGCATATCGTTGCCTCCCCAATAGAAGCGCTCGGGGTGTGATCCGGACCGCTTCTTCAGCGCGTCGGTGGCATTGAAGAAAAGAAAGCCGTTGGCGACGCAAGTCTTTTGCACCGAAGAGCTGACGAGATTATTCCACAGGCGGCCCTTGGCGTCGGGCTTGAGGTGCTGGAGGTGCGGATGAGAGATGAACAGCACCCGGCTGCCATCCCGAGTGTAATCCTTCAGCACCTCGGCCAGCTCCTGCAGATTGCTCCTGAAACTTGCGAGCGGCTCTGCATATTTCCGTTCGAGATCGCTGCCCTGGTCCTGCGAATATGAAAAGAGGGTGAAGTCCGATCGGTTCTTCTCAACCACCGCTGGCATGTGCACAAAGGAATGCCAAACCCTTGCCGCAAAGCGCATCAGGTACAAGGGATGCTTGCGGGCTTCCATCAGGCCGAGACTGCATTCGCGTCCAATGGGTGAAGCCTTGACGCCGACATTTTGTCCGCGTTCGTTGCGGACAATCAGTCCGCGGTACCGGGCGAAATCGTCGTACAGATCGGTTTCGTCCACGTCGACCACGATATAGTCGGGACGCAGCACCGGCAGTAGCTTCTTGGCCTGCGGCACGAAGATGGCCGGGGAATACGAGGTATATCCGGCATTGTAGGTCTTCAGGCAGGTGCCGCGCTCGGTCTTGAAGTATTTTGCAACGTGATACGGCAGCGTGTTCTTGTCGTCGTAGCCTTCCATAAAGGAATCGCCGAGGAACAGGACCGAAACCGGGTTTTCGCACCCGGCCTGCTGTGCCGTATCGTCGGTGATCCTGATGCCGTTCGCGTCAAACGATCGCTTGTAGCTGAAGCCGGTCGAATCGCCGTAGATGCACAGGTTCTGGTCTTGCGGTGTCGGCTGATGGTTCACCACGTCGGATTGCCAGTTCAAATTGACGCTCGCCATCTCGAGATCGTACAGCGGACCGAAATACTGCTGCAGCCGAAACCCAATCTCAAAGATTACGGCCCACGTGATGACCAGCAGTACCGCCGATCCGACGAGGTGAAACCCCCGCTTCATTGAGCGTCTCCGGCATGAATTCCGAACAAACCAATAAATACCTAAATTCGTCGCGCGACGATGGGTCTGTCGCTAGGCAAAATCTGTCCGCGACGACGGAAAGATGCGGAAACTGCTCTCCGCTCTGGAATACATAGCCGATCTGCCGCCGCAACCCAATCGGGTCGATATTGCACGCCCGAGCCGGAGCCGCCCACGATAGTCAGCCGAAAGCAAGTAATCTTGAACGTGTGGCAATTCGGAGAGATCGACAGGCTCAGCCCGGCAACGCCCCCAGCCGGCGATCTTCGCGCTGCGGCCTTCGCCGAATCTCCGGCGGCTTCCAGTTGGCGCCGCTCTGGCCAAGTAGCTTGCTTCCCCATTCCGCCAAGGGCATCAACAGCGCTACGAGTTCGCGTCCTTTTGCCGTCAGGCCGTAGCGGATCTGCCTGGGCGAGACGATCCCGGAACGGCGAACTGCGCCATTCCCGATCAGTTCCTTCAGTACGGAAGACAAAACCTGCTGGCTGACGTCTCCGACGGAGCATCTGACTTCACTGAATGTGAGGTCGTCGAGAGACAGCAGATAGAGCACCCGAACCTTCCATTTACCGGAAACGATCGCAAGCACGGCCTCGACCGGGCAGTCATCCAGTGCGGGGCGCTTGCGGTTGTAGGTCATGGCGATTCCTGGTCAGAAATTTATGTGTCTTGGCTTGGCTGTGATCGGCGTGGAAGCATGCTTGCGGGAAAGTAGGCACTCGATGAATTTCCCGGCATGATCCCAAATCCGAAACCAGGCATTCATTTATGACTGAAATGCGTTCCGCTCAAACCCCCGGTTCTCCCACTGCAAATCCAGCCGACCTGATTTTCGAGAACGGGAAGGTCTACACGGTCGATGCACGACTGCCGTGGGCGGAAGCAGTCGCTGTCAGGCATGGAAAAATCGTGTTCGTCGGCTCTGCCAAGGGTGCAAGAGATTGGCAGGGGCCGCAAACCAGGATTGTCGATCTGAAGGGCCGCATGATGATGCCCGGCCTCGGCGACGTCCACAATCACCATACGCGGGGCGGGCAGCTCGACTTGTTCGAACTCTCCTTCCAGGCAAGCATCTCCTTTGACGAAATCCTGGCGCGGGTGAAGGCGCGCGCATCCCAAACGCCTGCCGGCGAATGGATTTGCGGCGGCATCTGGAGCAGCGAACTGATCGCGCGGCTTGGGACCGTGGAGGCCAAGGCCGCGCTGGACGCGGTCAGCCTGGGCCATCCCGTCATGCTGCGCGACGATAGCCTTCACAACAGGTGGGTGAACAGCAAGGCGCTGGAACTGATGGACGTCACCGCTGCAACGCCGGACCCGGAGCTCGGGCATATCGTTCGCGATCGATCGAGCGGCGCGCCGGTTGGGCTGCTTCTGGAAAAGGCTTCGGCGCTCGCCGAGCAGGCCGCCGTCAAGTCTGTGAACGATCCACTGCAGCGCGATATTGCCTCGACGCAGCGCGCTGTCGAGATTCTGAATTCGTACGGTGTCACCGCTTACCAGGATGCCAACACCACCTTGCCCATGCTGCAGGCGCTGACCGGTCTGGACAGGCGCGGCGAACTCAACGCCTGGTGCGTCGGCTCGCTGCCGGTGTTCAATACCCTTACTGGCACCGAGCTGTTTGGTGAGGCACTCATTGCAAGGCGTGAGGAGTTCCGGACAACCCATGTCCGGCCCGACTTCATCAAGCTGTTCATGGACGGCGTGCCGATGACGCGAACCGCGGCCATGCTCGAGGCCTACAAGCCGGACGAAACCGGGCATGCCGTTGTCTCCCAGTCGTTTCTGCGGCTTCCGGACGTCGTGCACTGGATTGTCAGGGCCGAGACGATGGGCCTTGGCGTCAAGGTCCACTGCGCGGGCGATGCCGCGGTGCGCGATATCCTCGATGCCGTGGAGATCGTGCGCCGGCTGCGCGGGCCCGACGGCCCCATGCACCACATCGCGCATGCGAGCTTTATCGATCCGGCCGACATTTCTCGCTTTAGGGAACTCAATGTCGTCGCGGATTTGTGCCCGGCGATCTGGTTTCCTTGCGCCATCACGGTCGCGAACCAGGCCGTGATCGGCGAGCGCGCCGAGCGCTATTGGCCGAACCGCGACCTGCATGCGGCTGGTGCATTGATGGCCGGCGGCTCGGATTGGCCGGTCATCGGCCTGCCCGATCCCTGGTTCGGTCTCGAGGGAATGGTGACGCGACGCAACCCCAGGGGAGGCTATCCGGGGGCGCTATGGGCCGAACAGGCCATCGATCTGCCGACCGCCATCGAGATTTACACGCGCAATCCCACCAAGGCGATGGGCCTTGGCCACCTCACCGGGACGATCGAGGTCGGCAAGTCGGCCGACCTGATCGTGCTGGAAAAGAACCTGTTTGAGGTCGGGCATGATCGCCTTTCGCATACGAAAGTTCTCTCGACCTGGTTCGAGGGCAGGCTCGTGCATGGCGAAGCATAGCGGTGGCCACGTCATGACGCCGCGTTGAACTTGTCTTCGGTACCCGCTAAGGCATCCATCCGGATATTCTGGGGGAAGCATGGCGGATATCGTAGAGCCCGTGGCGGTCGCACTCGACAATGCGACGGTAGCCTTTCGCGTGGCCGGGGACCGCGTCTATACGGCCGTGGAACGCGCCAGCCTTTCGGTGGCGCATGGCGAGTTCGTCGCCATCGTGGGCCCCACCGGATGCGGGAAATCGACGCTGCTCAACGTCGCCGCCGGCCTGTTGAAGCCGGCCGCAGGCGCGGTACGGATTTTCGACCAGCCGCTCAACGGACTCAACCGGGACGCCGGCTACCTGTTTCAGGCTGACGCGCTGTTTCCCTGGAAGACCGCGATCGACAATGTCGCCATCGGCCTCGAGATCAAGGGCGCGCCGCGGGCGATGGCGCTGGAGCGCGCGCAGGGCTGGTTGACGTCGGTCGGGCTCGGCGCGTTCGGCACCCGTTATCCGCATATGCTGTCCGGCGGGCAGCGCAAGCGCGTCGGGCTCGCGCAGGTGCTGATCCGCGATCCCAAGATCCTGCTGATGGATGAGCCGTTCGGGCCGCTCGATGCCCAAACCCGCCAGATCATGGGCAATCTCTTGCTGGAACTATGGACCGCCGACCGCAAGGCGGTGCTGTTCGTGACCCACGATCTCGAAGAGGCGATCGCGCTGGCCGACCGCGTGGTGATCATGTCGGCGGGACCCGGCGCACGCATCATCGGCGACTGGAAGGTGGCCCTGCCGCGCCCGCGCGATATCTCCGAAGTGCGGATGGAGAAACAGTTCCACGAGCTGCACCGGGAAATCTGGAGCGTGCTGAAGGATGAAGTGATGAAGGGTTACGCGCAGTCTTCGCAAGCGGCAGAGGCCTCCTGATGTCCCGCCTGACGCTGCTGTTCTGGCAATTGATGGTCGCCGTGGTCGCGCTCTCGCTGTGGCAGTTCTTTGCCACCGTGCCGGTGTTCGGCCGCATGTTGCTGCCGCCGTTCTTCTTCTCTACCCCGGTCGATGTCGCCAGCCAGATCTACAAATGGTTCGCGACCGGCGTGATCTGGAAGCATCTGATGATCACGCTGTGGGAGTCGGTCCTGGCTTTCGTGATCGGTTCGGTCGGCGGCGTGCTGGTCGGCTTCTGGTTCGCGCGCCAGCCCCGCGTCGCCGCGGTGTTCGATCCCTATGTCAAGATGATGAACGCGTTGCCGCGCGTGGTGCTGGCGCCGATCTTCGCGCTGTGGCTCGGGCTCGGCATCTGGTCCAAGGTCGCGCTCGGCGTGACGCTGGTGTTCTTCATCGTGTTCTTCAACGTCTATCAGGGCGTCAAGGAGGTCAGCACCACCGTGCTCGATAACGGCCGCATGCTCGGCATGAGCGAACGGCAGTTGACGCGGCATGTGTACTGGCCCTCGGCGCTGTCGTGGATGTTTTCCTCGCTGCATACCGCGGTCGGTTTCGCCGTGGTCGGCGCCGTTGTCGGCGAATATCTGGGATCGGCGGCCGGCCTCGGCTACCTGATCCAGCAGGCCGAGGGGGTGTTCGACGTCGGCGCTGTCTTCGCCGGCATGTTCGTGCTGTCGGCCTTCGTGATCCTGATCGATTTCGGCGTGACGCTGGTCGAGCGGCGGCTCCTGGTATGGCGGCCGGCGCCGGTGGCGCGGGATTGATCGACGCCGTCGGAGGCCGCGGCCTGTTACAGTTGCCTGCTTAATTGTTACTCGCCTTCGGCGAGCGAACTGACGCATGATCAAGCCGGGCCGCCCCATGCGCGGCTTCGATCGGCGCGACCGCCCGAAAGCAAATGATCCCCGCACAGGAATCAAGCCAATCCGATGAGACGTCGCTGGGCTACGCCGGCTGGCGCGTCGTGCTCGCCTGTTTCCTCATGGCGCTGTTTCTGTTTGGTTTCGGCCTTTACGGTCATGGCGTCTACCTGGCCGAGCTGCAGCGTCTGAACGGCTGGCCGGCCGCGCTCATTTCGGGCGCGAGCACGGTGTCGCTCCTGCTTGCCAACATTTTTGCGACGTTTACCAACGAACTCGTGACCCGGCTGGGTCCGCGGCGGCTCGTCTTGCTCGGAATTGCCACGCTGGCGACGTCGACGACGCTGCTCGCGTTCGCGGCCGCGCCGTGGCAGCTCTATGTCGCTTTCGCCCTGATGTCGCTTGGATGGATCGGGATGGGGACGATCGTGAGTGCGACCATCGTGAGCCTCTGGTTCGTCCGCCGCCGCGGTCTCGCCATCAGCCTCGCATTCACCGGCGCCAGCTTCAGCGGCGTCATCGTGACGCCCTCGCTGGTGTATCTGGTCGAACGGTTCGGCTTTGCGGCCGCGATGCTGACCGGAACAGCGGTCATGGTCGCCGTTCTCGTACCCGTCACGGTCGCCTGGATCGGCCCGCCATCGGCCGGAGGACCGGCTAATCCGCTGCATGCCGAAACGGCTTGCGCCCCGAGCGACATTTCGCGCGTGCAGCTCATCCGCCGTGTCGCGTTCTGGACCATCTCGATCCCGTTTGCACTGGCCCTCGTGGCCCAGATCGGTTTTATCGTGCACCAGATCGCCATGCTCGAGCCGAAGATCGGCCGCGCCAATGCGGGTCTGGCGGTTTCGGTAATGACATTCATGGCGATCGCCGGCCGCTTTGGCCTTGGCATGGTGGTCGACCGGTTCGATCCGCGGCGCGTCACCGCTATCTCGATCGTCAGTCAGGCGGCAGCACTCCTGAGCATCCTGCATTTCGATGCGATTCCGATCGTACTGGCCGCCTGCGCAGTATTCGGCTTTTCGGTCGGCAATCTCATCACGCTGCCGCCGCTCATCATGCACCGCGAGTTCAGTGCGGCGAGCTTTGTCGTGGTCATGGGGCTGTCGAATGCTATCAGCGGAACCGTGGGCTCATTGGGGCCCGCCTTTCTCGGTTTCGCTCAGAGCTGGAGCGGCGGGTACGAGACGCCGATTGCGCTCTGCATCGCGCTACAGCTGATCGCGGCGGTGATCGTGCTCCAGCGCGGGTCGAGCAGATCGGTCGAGGCGCCGGGGTAGGGTTCCAATTTTCACGACGTCATTCCGGGATGGTCCGAAGGACCAGGCCCGGAATCTCGAGATCCCCCGATGCGCAATTGCGCATCTGAGGTTCGATGCTCTGCATCGCCCCGGGATGACGCTTCGCGTCAGTTCAGGATCTTCGTGTCATCCGGCGCCTGCGGCGGGGTCTTGATCGCGATCGCCTTGATGGTGCGGCCGACAGGCTTGGTGCCGCCATGCGGGGTGCCTTTGGGGATGACGACGAGGTCGCCCGGCTTCACCGTTACTTCCTTGTCGCCAAGCCAGATCGTTCCGGTGCCTTCGAGGATGAACTGAATCTCGTTGGCGTTGGCATGCAGATGCTTCGGCGGGCTGCCATCCTGGATCGCGATGGTCACGCCATCCGCGGAGACCAGCATTTTGTTGCGCATGCCGCCGGCGTTGAGAGGAGACAGCTTGTCCCCTTCGAGATCGCCGGTCGAGATGACCTGTGCAGTGATGTTTTCGGCGGCAAGGGCAGGGCGCAGCAGATGCGTGACGCCGCAGCCGGCGGCAAAGGCGGTGGCGATCGACAGGGTGATGGCGATACGATTCATGATAATCCTCCCAGGGAAACTTTTGCGGCGGAATGCTACGCCGCGAGGCCGCACTTCGCCAGCGCGACGAAAAACCACGCATCCGCGATGGAATAAATCGCACCGAGCGGAACAGCGTTGCAATAATGGCCCTCGCATTGTCGGCAAAGTCGCCTTCTCAAGGCCTGTGCACTGCATTATCCTGTCGGCAACCCATCGGAGGAAACCATGAAGAAAATTGTTGGCCGGCTGGCCGGGGCGCTGCTGGCGCTGGTTCTGACGTCAGGCTTTGCCGCAGCGCAAAGCAAGGTCACCATCGCGATCGGCGGCGGCTCCTGCCTGTGCTATCTGCCGACCGTGCTAGCCAGGCAACTCGGCGAATACGAAAAAGCCGGCCTTGCCGTCGAGCTGGTCGATCTCAAGGGCGGCTCGGATGCACTGAAGGCCGTGCTGGGCGGCAGCGCCGACGTGGTTTCCGGCTATTTCGACCATTGCGTCAATCTGGCGGCCAAGAAGCAGGAACTGGTGTCGTTCGTGGTCTATGACCGCTATCCGGGGCTGGTGCTTGTTGTGTCGCCCTCGCACAACAAGGAAATCAACTCGATCAAGGATCTCGCCGGCAAGAAGGTCGGTGTCAGCGCGCCGGGCTCCTCGACCGACTTCTTCCTGAAATACCTGCTCAAGAAAAACGGCCTCGATCCGACCAGCGCCTCGGTGATCGGCGTCGGCCTTGGCGCCACCGCTGTCGCGGCGATGCAGCAGGGTCAGATCGACGCGGCCGTGATGCTGGATCCATCGGTCACGGTGCTGCAGGGCAGCTATCCCGACCTCAAGATCCTGAGCGACACCCGCACGCAAAAGGATACGCTCGCAGTATTCGGCGGCGAATATCCGGGCGGCTCGCTCTACACCACGGCGGCATGGATCAAATCCCACGAGAAGGAAGTGCAGGCTCTGACCACGGCGATCGTCAACACGCTGACCTGGATTCACACCCATTCGCCAGAAGAAATCATGGCGAAAATGCCGGAAGAGATCGTCGGCAAGAACAAGGAGCTGTATCTGGCGGCGCTGAAGAACACGATCCCGATGTATTCGTTGAACGGCAAGATGGACCCGAAGGGCGCGGATGCGGTGCTGGCGGTGTTCAGCGAGAGCTCACCCGAGGTGGCAAAAGCCAACATCGACGTCACCAAGACCTACACCAACAAATATGTCGATCAGGTCAAGAAGACGACGGGGTCGAGCGCCAAATAAGTCGTGAAATGGTGCGTGACGCAATGTCGGAAGTGATGCGGCGATGAATGGCACGGCGCCACCGGTCATTCATCGCGTTAACTCGCTCGATCTGCCGGTCGAATCCTGGTCATGGCCGTTCGCCGCCGCGCGGCGGGCGGAGATCGATGCGCATTTTGCAGAGGCGCAGCGCGACAATCCGCAATTGTGGAACGGGCGCGTGCTGCTCGGGCGCCATCCGGTGTTTGCCGGCGGTCACCTCACGGCCAGCTATTTCGAGACTGATTTCGCGAGCTTCTTGGCCTGGCGTGACTGGGGCTTTCCGGACCGGGGCGTGTTCAACGGTTTTGGGATGGGCGCGCTGCGCTGCGCCGACGGCGCGTTCGTGCTCGGCGAGATGGGCCAGCACACCTCCAACGCCGGACGAATCTATTTTCCGTCAGGCACGCCCGATCTCGACGACGTCAGGGATGGCGCGCTCGACATATCCGGCAGTGTGGCGCGCGAGCTCGAGGAGGAAACCGGTCTCGTGCCGGGGGAATACCGGAGCGATCCGGATTGGCACTGCGTCTACACCGGCCCGGCGCTGGCAATGATCCGGCTGTTGCACGTCGATATATCGGGCGAGGCATTGCGCAGCCGGATCGAGGCCAATCTCGCCTTGCAGCAATCGCCTGAATTGTCGGCCATTCATCTGGTGCGGGATATGCGCGATCTCAATGCGGCAATGCCGCGCTTCGTGACGGCGTTCATTGAGGCGCAGTTTACGGCGTAAGAGGACATGGGTCGAGCGTTTCATGCTACGACACATGGCGCTTTCGCTTTTTGCTGGCGCTCGCCTTCTTGACGATTGCTCTTTTCGTTGGCGTGCTTGCGACCGTGCCGGCCGATCGTCGCTCGGCGGCGGTTGCTGTCTTGCGGGTCGACAGTTTGAATTTGGTGTAGCCAAGCACCCGCTCCATCGCGATCCGCGCCTTCTCGGCGTCGCCGCTCTCGATCGCGCGTGCGGCGGCGGCATGGTTGGGCAGATTGTCCCGGAACCAGCCGGCGCTGCCCACCGCGACGATGAAAACCGTGCTCAGGATGGTGTCGATGGCGCCACGGAAGCCTTGCAGCACCGGGTTGTGCGTGGCGTCGAGGATCGCGAGATGAAACGCCTTGTCCGCGGCGATGGTGCTGGCCTGGTCCTGCGCGGTTTCCATCGCGGCCAAAGCCGCATTGATGCGCCAGCGGTCGTTCTTGGTGGCGCGCTCGGCGGCGAGCGCTGCGGCCGCCGGCTCGATGATCGAGCGGACTTCCTGGATTGCCAGCAGGAGATCGCGGCCCGGCTCGTCCTTGCCGACCAGCCAGCTCAAAACGTCGCGGTCGAGCAGGCTCCATTCACTGCGCGGCAGCACGTGGGTGCCATGCCGGGGGCGGACGCTGACCAGTCCTTTTGCGGCGAGCGTCTTGATGGCCTCCCGCACCACGCCGCGTCCGACGCCGAAGCGGGTTTCGAGATCCGGCTCCGGTGGCAGGGCCGCACCGACCGGAATGCGGTCCTGCGCAATTTCGCGGCCGAGTGTCGTCAACACGTTGCGAATACGCCCCGGCTTGACACGCTTGTCGGCGATCCCCCGCTTGGCCACCTCCTTCTCCTTTTGATTTAGAGGATTTGCGATTTGCTAGCATGGGTGATGTATGCTAGCAATCATCCGATGTTTAACATCCGATGATTGAGCCGTTGCGCGCATCGGTTGTGCTGCGACTGATATTTTTCGGATGCCGAGGTGCCGCGACAGTGTAACCTCGGTTATTGCCTTGACATCACGCGGCGCTACCCGTGTGATGTCGAAAAAAGATTAGACAAAAACAAAAAGGTGCATCGCACCATATACAGGGAGGATTTGATGCCGGGGCATAAGGTTGCGCGCCTGTTTGTCGGGCTGTCCGCCGCGGTGGCGGTGCTGGGGATGGCGGTTGCCGCCGAGGCCCAGGAGAAGAAAATCAAGATCGGCGTGATCTACGACCTGACCGGCCCGCTCGCCGGCGGCGGTTCCGAGCTGCAATACACCGGCGCCAAGATCATGCTCGACCATTTCAGCAAGACCGGCGTCGAAGGCTACAAGATCGAGGCGGTCTACGCCGACGCGCAGAGCAAGCCCGATGTCGCCATCAACGAGGCGATCCGCCTCGTCGAACAGGAAAAGGTCGACATGCTGCTCGGCTTCTTCTCGTCGGCGCAGTGCGTGCCGGTGGCCGCCCGCGTCGAGCAACTGAAGAAGTTCATGTGGATCACCACCTGCATCTCCTCGGCGGTGCTCGCCGACAAGAATTTCAAATATATCTTCCGTCCGCAGGCCAGCGGCGATCAGTTCGGCCTGATGACGATGGATTTCATCGCCCAGAATTCCAAGGAAAAGTTCGGCAAGGAGCCGAAGGACCTGCGGGTTGCGATCATCCATGAGGATGGCGCGTATGGCGTCGACGTTTCGAAGGGTAACGAGGCGGGCGCCAAGAAGGCCGGCTTCAACGTCGTCCTGAAGGAGGGCTATTCCGCCACCGCGCCGGATCTGTCCGCGCTCGTCACCAAGCTGAAGCGCGGGCGGCCCGACGTGGTCTTCCACACCGGCTACAACCCGGACATCACACTGCTGCTGCGCCAGGCGCGCGAGCAGGGCCTGAAGTTCGGCGCGCTGGTTGGCCATGGCGCGGGCTATGGCGTGTATGAGAAGCTGAAGGAAGGGCTCGGCGGCGACGTCAACTACGTCTTCAATACCGACCCGATCTCGATCTGGCTCGCCAACCAGAAGTCGATGGATCCGAAGCTGCCGCCGATGATCAAGATGGTGGGTGAGGAGTTCGACAAGGCCAAGCCCGGCGTCGCCATCCGCTCGGCCCATGTCGGCATGGCCGCGTCCAACACCTACGTCTTCATGACCGAGGTGCTGCCGCGCGCGATCAAGAAATATGGCGGCGTCGATCCCGAGGCGTTGCGCAAGGCCTCGCTCGAAGTCGATTTGCCGGAAGGCGGCACCATGCTCGGCTTCGGCGTCAAGTTCTACGGCGAAGGCCAGCAGATGGCCGGCCAGAACGAGCGCTCGTTCCCGGTGGTGATCCAGTATGTCGACGATAAATCGTATGTGGTGTGGCCGAAGAGCCAGGCGCAACGCGAGGCCGTGTTGCCCCTGCCGAAGGGCACCACCTTCAGCAGCCAGTAGGTTAGCGGAGTATCTGGGGTGCTGACGGTGAACGGGTTGGTGAAGCGCTTCGGCGGCTTCACCGCGGTCAACAACGTGTCGTTCCGGGTCGAACAGGGCGAGATTCTCGGCCTGATCGGGCCGAACGGCTCCGGCAAGAGCACGATCTTCAACATGCTGTCGGGCACGCTGGTCCCGACCGCCGGCTCGATTCTGTTCGACGGCGCGGAGATCGCGGGCGTCGCGCCGCATCGCATCATCAACCGCGGCATCGGCCGTACCTTCCAGATCCCGCGGCCGTTTCACCGGCTCAGCATCTTCGAAAACGTGGCACTAGCCGGTTACTACGGCCAGGGCAGCCACAGTCGCGCCAAGGCCAATGAGGCCGCCGAAAAGGCGCTTCACATGGTCGGCCTGACCACCGATCGCCATGCCACCGTGGACGGCCTCGGAGCCGCCGGCCTGAAGAAGCTTGAACTTGCGAAAGCGCTGGCGACCGGGCCGAAACTTCTGCTCGCCGACGAAAGCCTCGGCGGCCTCGACGAAAAAGAGATGGATGCTGCGGCGGACATGCTGCGCAAGATCCGCGACGAACTCGGCATCACCATCATCTGGGTCGAGCACATCATGGGCGTGCTGATGCGGGTGGTCGATCGCGTCATGGTGCTCGATCATGGCGAAAAGATTTCCGAAGGCCTGCCGAGTGCGGTGTCGAGCGACCCCCGGGTGATCGAGGTCTATCTCGGCACCGATGCGGATTCGACTCTAGCCGCGGCCGGGGAAGCGCGCCGGCGGGCAGGGGACTAGGTATGCTCGAATTGAAATCGGTCGATGCGGGTTACGGCACTTTCCAGGCGTTGTTCGGCGTCAGCCTCGACGTCAAGGCGGGGGAGGCGGTCGGCGTGATCGGCCCCAACGGCGCCGGCAAGACTACGCTGATGCGGGTGATCTCCGGCCTGATCCGGCCCACCAGAGGCTCGATCTCGATGGAGGGCACCGACGTGCTGGCGACCCCGGCGCATCGCATCGTCAGCCTCGGCATCGCCCACGTGCCGGAAAACCGCCGGCTGTTTCCGCGGCTCACGGTCGACGACAATCTGAAGATGGGCGCCTACATGGAAGGCGCCCGCGCCAAATATGCCGAGCGGCTGGAATTCGTGTTCGATTTGTTTCCGCGCATGAAGGAACGTCGCAGCCAGATGGCCGGCACCATGTCGGGTGGCGAACAGCAGATGTGCGCGATCGGCCGCGCGCTGATGTCAAACCCGAAACTGCTGCTGCTCGACGAGCCGTCGGCGGGTCTGGCGCCGGTCGTGGTTCAACAGGTGTTCGAACTGGTGAAGCGGATCCGCGCCAGCGGGCTGACGGTGCTGATCGTCGAACAGAACGTGCAGCAGGTGCTCAAGGTGGTCGACCGCGCCTATCTGCTCGAGGCCGGCAGCATCCGTGCGTCGGGCACGTCGGCGGAGATGATGAACAACGACACCATCAAGCAGGCGTATTTGGGGGTATGAGCATGGCATGCAGCTCACAATCTCCCGTCATCCTGAGGTGCGCGCTCTTGCGCGCCTCGAAGGATGAGTGCCCGTGGCCCATCCTTCGAGGCTCGCTGCGCTCGCACCTCAGGATGACGCCTGCGCCAAATCAACCAAATATCACCGCGGTCTAGGACAAGCCGATGCAGGGATTTCTGGACATCTTCGACATCTATCTGCTGGAGGCCGTGGTCAACGGCATCCTGCTCGGCGGGGTGCTGGCGCTCTTGGCGCTCGGGCTCAATTTGATCTTCGGCGTCATCGACGTGACCTGGATCTGCTATGCCGAGCTGGTCATGATCGGCATGTACGGCATGTACTACCTGGTCCAGTTCTACGGCCTGCCGTACTGGGCGGCGGCGCCGCTGACCATCCTGCTGGTCGCGCTGCTGGGAGCGGCATTGCACTACATCGTGATCGCGCCGCTGCTCACCGCGCCGCCGATCAACCAGCTGCTCGCCACCGGTGGCGTGCTGTTCATCCTGCAGAGCTTTGCCACCGTCGCTTTCGGCATCGACTTCCGCAATCTCGGCATCCGCCTGCCGGTACTGGCGCTCGGCGAGATGCACTTCAGCTATTCGCGGCTGTTGTCGTTTGCCGCGGCCCTGATCGGCATGGTCAGTGTCTATTTCTTCATGACCCGCACCTATACCGGCACCGCGATCCGCGCCATCTCGCAGGACCGCCAGATCATGTCGCTGATGGGCGTCGACACCAAGCGCATCTACCTCGTCACCTCGGCGCTGGGCGGCGCGCTCGCCGGCCTGGCCGCCTGTCTCCTCGTGCTGCAATACGACGTGCATCCCTTTGTCGGCCTGTCGTTCGGGCCGATCACCTTCCTGATCTGCGTGCTCGGCGGGCTCGGCAATTTCGTGGGCGGCTTCATCGCGGCGTTCGTGTTCGCCGAGATCATTTCGCTGGGCGGCCTGTTCTCCGACCTCGAATGGGGCTACGTGCTCGCCTTCGCCTTCTTCATCGTCATGATGTTCATCCGGCCCGCCGGCCTTTTCGCGAGGCGCTCGTGAACGCACGAACCATTGCCTGGGCCGTTGGATTGGCGGCGCTGATCGCGCTGCCCTTCGTCTATCGCGACCCTTATCATCTGCACATCCTGGTGCTGATCCTGATCTGGTCGTTCGCCTACACCTCGTGGTCGATCATGGGCCGTTTCGGCCTGGTGTCGCTCGGCCATGGCGGCTTCATGGGCGTCGGCGCCTATGTCACGGCGCTGCTCTGGAACCATCTCGGCGTCTCGCCGTGGATCGGCATTCCGCTCAGCATGGTGGCGGCGGGCGTGCTCGCGGTCATCGTCGCCTATCCCTGCTTCCGCTTCCGCATCACCGGGCATTATTTCGTGCTGGTGACGCTGGCGCTGTCCGGCATCGTGCTGCAGGTCATCACCGCGACGCGCGACTACACCGGTGGCTCGCTCGGCTACACGCCGAACCGCACCAAGGGCAGCCAGTTGCTGGCGCTGCAGTTCGACGACAAGACGACGTGGTATCTGATCGCGCTGTTCGTCTGGGTGGTCGGACTTCTGATCTGGCAATGGGTCGACCGCAGCATGAGCCGCTACGCCATGGAGGCGATCTCGGACGACGAGGACGCGGCGGCCGCCGCGGGTGTCAACGTCACCTTCGAAAAGCTCAAGATCACCATCATCAGTGCGCTGATGACGGCGCTGGCGGGCGCGCTGTACTGCCAGTACCAGATGTTCATCTCGCCCGACACGGTCAGCGGCATTGCGGTGTCGCTGCAGATGGTGTTCGCCGTCATCGTCGGCGGCGTCTACGTGTCGTTCGGGCCGACGGTCGGCGCCATCATTACGATCCTGCTTGCCGAATTTCTGCGCATCTGGTTCGGGACCAAGGCGGTGGGCTGGGACAATCTGGTCTACGGCGTGCTGCTGGTGCTGTTCATCATATTCCTTCCCAAGGGCATTCTTGGTAGCGTCATGGATCGGTTCAAGACGCAACCCAAGAAGAAGCCCGTAGCCTCATGAGCAAGAAATCACAGCAGCCGCTTGGCGATACCCTAAAATCCTTTGTCGCCCCGTTTCGCGTTGACGGGACGGCCGAGTTTCACCTGAAATCGCACAAGACCAGCGAGAAGGGTGGTCTCGACAAGGACAAAGGCGAGAAGATCATCGAGGCCAACCGCAAGCGGCTGAACGATCTTCAGGAGAAGCTTTACGCGCAGGACAATTGGTCGATGCTTCTGGTGTTCCAGGGCATGGACGCCGCCGGCAAGGACTCGGCGATCAAGAGCGTGTTCGACGGCATCAACCCGCAGGGCTGCGAGGTCACGTCGTTCAAGCAGCCATCGACCAAGGAGCTCGACCACGATTTTCTCTGGCGCAGCATGATAGCGCTGCCCGAGCGTGGCCGGATCGGCATCTTCAACCGCTCCTATTACGAGGAATGCCTTGTCGTGCGGGTGCACACCGAGATTCTCGGCAAGCAGAAGATTCCGAAAAAGCTGGTGACTGGGAATATCTGGCGCGAACGGTTCGAGGATATCTCGGCCATGGAGCGTTACCTCGCGCGCAACGGCACCGTGATCCTGAAATTCTTCCTCAACATCTCCAGGGAAGAGCAGCGCGAGCGCTTTCTCGCCCGGCTGGACGAGCCCGCCAAGAACTGGAAATTCTCGCTGGCCGATATTGCCGAGCGCAAGCTGTGGGCAAAGTACCAGGCCGCCTATCAGGACATGATCCGTCACACGTCGGCGCGCCACGCGCCTTGGCATGTGGTGCCGGCCGACCACAAATGGTTCGCCCGCGTCGTGATCGGCTCGACCATCGTCAGCGCGCTCGACAGGCTGGATTTGCGTTTTCCCGAGGTCGACAAGGCCGACCGCAGCGAGTTCAAGCAGGTGCGTGAGGCGCTGCTGGCGGAAGAGAAGGGCGTGGGGAAGGTTGTGAAGAAGTAGGATGGGCAAAGGCGCGTTTGCGCCGTGCCCACCATCTAACATTTCGCTTGGAATGGTGGGCACGCTTCCGCTTTGCCCACCCTACGGCGTTCAGTCCCGACCGCCCTCCAGGCCATACTCCCGGTAGATCGTCTCCGGGTCGGTTTGTGGGAACAACCGGCACTTCGCCTGGGCCAGATGCAGACCCTCGCTACCGGGGGCGCAGCCGGCAATCAGGAGTTTGCGAAGATCCTCCATATGGGGTCGCGGCTGAATCTTCTCCGGAAGCTGTTCGAGCGCGACCAGGGCCGTGGCGAGTGCCTGGGTCACCACCCACTCGTCATGGCCCGTAACACCCTTCTTTGGCATGAGACGGCCTCCTGTCGGATCGTACCCGGCAGCTTACGTCCATAAACTGGCTTTACGCAAAAGTTGAGGCAGCGGCTAACGCAACAAAGCACCTTTAGCAGTCACCCCGTCAGGTCCGATCGGGCTTGCCGCCTTCGACTTCATCGCTCTCGTCCTTGACGAGCGTCAGGAGGCGCAACGTCAGGAAGGTAAAGATGGCAACCGTGACGGCGACGTCATAACTGCCGAGCCCGACGGAAACGCCGATCGCGCCGGTCGCCCACAGGCTTGCCGCGGTCGCGGTGCCGTGAACGGAGTTGCCTTGTTTGAGAATGGCGCCGCCGCCGATGAAGCCGATGCCGGTAATCAGCCCTTCGATCACTTTCGCCATGCCGTCGGGGGAGTGCACGAGCAGGTTCTCGCTGGCTTGCACGAAGCCGCAACTGGCCAGGGCGACGAGCGGAAACGTCCTTAGGCCAGCGCTCCGTGCGCGCTTCTCGCGATCCCAGCCGATCGGCACCGCGAGCGCGAAGGCGGCGGCCAGCGCAATAAAGTGACTACCGATCTGAAACCTGTCCAAACGCGTGCCTCGTCCATGAACCGATCACCGGTCATACAGTCGGCATCCACGCATCACCATGCGGCTTTAAGCGCTGCGGGATGGTGGAACAAATGCGACATCAGCGTAACGCGTATCCGGCGCGCTCAACCCCGGTGCTGCGGTTGCGTGATCGCGGACGTTTGAATGTGCAGCTGCCGTACCGTTGTGAGCGTTGCAAACAGAACCGCAAAGCCAAAGGCAGCCAGCAAGGTCAGCAGGAAAAACCGCGGGCTCATGCGCCGCTCCATTTTTCAGATCGCCACCCGCGCAACAGATGGTTCTCCCTCCCTGGCTTTCAACCCGGAACAACGACGGGGAGGGCAAGAGGGGCGGAAGGCCGGCCGGCCGCCGCTCACGGCTGCGTGTCCGGGGGATGCTGACGGCAGGACGCCGTTTACCCTGCGGGGCTTTTGCCCCGTTAGGTCATCCTTCCTGACCATCTTTTGGCATTGCGGCCGGCCATATTTCTCGTCTAGAACGGCCTTGGAACGTGGTCCAGGCAACGAACTGTCAATGGTTTTGGCCAAGGATTTCGTCTCCTCAAGGGTCTGGCAATGCTGATTCGCAGCGAAAATGTTGGAGTTCAGGGTGGATCGGCCTCGGCCGTTCGTGCTCCCGCGATTCCGGCTGCGTCCTTGCCCACCCTCCTTATTGGCGGGCTTCTGCTTCTTATCGGCCCCTGAGGGCCGTCTGGGCGGTTGCGCCTGGGCACTCAGGGGTTGCGTGAGATCAAGGAACCCTTCAGCGCCCAAAAACGGCGCACCACCCAAAGGAAGTTGCAGATGACCACAGCCAATAAGTCCGAGAAGGACCGCGTAATCGTATTCGACACCACCTTGCGCGACGGCGAGCAGTGCCCCGGCGCCACAATGACGTTCGAGGAAAAGATCGAGATCGCCGAGATGCTCGACGACATGGGCGTCGACGTCATCGAGGCCGGCTTCCCGATCACCTCCGAAGGCGATTTCCAGGCCGTCAGCGAGATCGCCCGCCGCTCCAAGAACTCGGTCATCGCAGGTTTGTCGCGCGCCCATCCGAAAGACATCGACCGCTGCGCCGAAGCGGTGAAATTCGCTCGCCGTGGCCGCGTCCATACCGTGATCGCGACCTCGCCGCTGCACATGCGCGTCAAGCTGAACATGACGCCCGAGCAGGTGATGGAGCTCTCGATCTCCAACGTCACCCGCGCCCGCAACCAGATCGACGACGTCGAATGGTCGGCCGAGGACGCCACCCGCAGCGAGATGGATTATCTCTGCCGCATCGTCGAGGCCGTGATCAAGGCCGGCGCCACCACGGTCAATATTCCGGACACCGTCGGCTACACCACGCCCGAGGAATACACCCGCTTCATGCGCACGCTGATCGAGCGGGTGCCGAATTCCGACAAGGCGGTGTTCTCCGTGCACTGCCACAACGACCTCGGCATGGCGGTGGCGAATTCGCTGGCCGGTATCGCCGGCGGCGCGCGCCAGATCGAATGCACCGTCAACGGCATCGGCGAGCGGGCCGGCAACGCCGCGCTGGAAGAAGTCGTGATGGCGATGAACGTCCGCAACGACGTGTTTCCGTGGTGGAACAAGATCGACACCACCATGCTGACGCGGGCCTCGAAACTGGTGTCGGCGGCGACCTCGTTCCCGGTGCAGTACAACAAGGCGATCGTCGGCCGTAACGCGTTTGCCCATGAAAGCGGCATCCATCAGGACGGCGTGCTGAAGGACGCCTCGACCTACGAGATCATGCGCCCCGAGATGATCGGCCTGAAGAAGTCGTCGCTGGTGCTCGGCAAGCATTCCGGACGTCACGCCTTCGTGCACAAGCTGGAGGAGATGGGCTACAAGCTCGGCGCCAACCAGCTGGAAGACGCGTTCGTGCGGATGAAGGCGCTGGCCGACCGCAAGAAGGACATCTACGACGAGGACATCGAGGCGCTGGTCGATCAGGAAATCGCCAACTCGCATGACCGCATCAAGCTGACGTCGCTGACAGTGATCGCGGGTACCCATGGGCCGCAACGCGCCACCATGAAGCTCGACATCGGCGGCCAGATCAAGATCGAGGAAGCCGAAGGCAACGGTCCGGTCGATGCGGTGTTCAACTGCATCAAGGCGCTGGTGCCGCACGAGGCCAAGCTCGAGCTGTACCAGGTCCACGCCGTTACCGAGGGCACCGACGCGCAAGCCGAGGTTTCCGTTCGGCTCGCCCATGAAGGCCGTTCGATGACCTCGAAGGGGTCTGATCCGGATACGCTGGTGGCTTCGGCTAAAGCCTATCTCGGCGCGCTCAACAAGATCGTCATGAAGCGCGAGCGCGACATGCCGTCGTCGGCCGTGGCGAGCTGATCACCACGCACGTCACGAACGATCAATAGCGAAACGCGGCGCCTTGGCGCCGCGTTTTTGCGTTGGGTGCTCGGGTTGAACGCAGTGCCGGGCTGCCACCGTGATTCCAGTCACAGCGCAAACGTCCGGTTTTGGCCAGCCTCGATGCCGACCCTCGACGATCTCAGGCCCTTGGATGGGCGTCGGGGGATGGACGGCCTATTGAAGGAGACAATGATGGCCAACACGCAAGCAACTCTGAATGCCGGCGGCCTTGCGCCGTTGTCGGATGCCAAGCTGGACCAGGTCAGCGGCGGCTGGTTTCCCTTCATCGCCTTGGGCGTTGCACTGGGAATCGGCTACTGCATCGTGGATGGAACGCTCGACCCGAAGCCGGGCCCGAAGGGAGACTTCCCGATCGGCCCGAAGAACGTGGGTTGATTGGTTCGTCAGGTTGCCGAAGCGACGCCGTGCCCAACAGGGTGCGGCGTCGTGCGTTTGAGCGTCGCGACTGGCGTAGGCGCGCTCTACTTCCGGCTGGCGCTCGGCAACTGGACCGGGACGTGGGGCGAGGTGCTGATCACCCGGGTGCTGCCGTCCGAATAGGTCGGGCTCCGCTCGGCTTCGCTCCGGAGGGTTTCCAACAGTAGAAAGAATTTTTCTGAAAGCATGGCGTGTTCCACTTCGTTGAGGATGCCACCGCTGGTCTGGTGAAATTGCTTCTTCAGTAACGCGTCAGTATGCCTGACAATGGTTTCAGGAAGTGTTCGCCAGATCACTAAAATGGCTTCGTCGGTGGACAGAATTGTTTCATCAAAGCCTGTCTGCGAAACACTTATCACGGAAACGCGACGGCCGGCGCCCGTAAGAACCCGGTGATGTCGCATCGCATCAAGCGGCCTTTAAGCCGTCTTGCGGCCCCGGACCATCAGGACGAACAGGACGGCGAGGCCCGACGTCACCGTGTACATCGTGAACGCATTCAAATAGCCGATCATCATCGACTGGCGGCCGATCTCTTTTGCCACCCTGGCAAGGCCCGGCACGGTGTCGAAATTCCACCCGCCGGTCAGGCCCGGCGTCGTCAGCGCGCGGTTGTAGGGTGAGATCATCTCGGTCATCCGGCTGTAATTGGCGCCCGAGGTGCGCACGATTTCGGCGATCGACAGCGAGATGAAGAAGCTCGAACCGATATTGCGCAGCAAATGGAAGATCGCGGACGCTTCTGCATAATGCTTGGCATCCAGCGTGCCGAACGCCACCGCCGTGATCGGCACCCAGACGACGCCGACGGCAAATCCCTGGATCATGCTGTTGATGACCAGGATCTCCATCGTGACGTTGAGGTCGAAGGTCAGCATCCACAGCCCCGCCACGGTCTGCAGGCCAAACCCGAAGGCCATGGTGAGGCGCGGGTCGAGCCGGTTCATGATGCCGGCCATCATGAAGCCGACCAGCATCCCGACGCCGCGCGATCCGATCACCTGTCCGACCAGGGCGTCGGGATAACCGGCCTGCTGCTGCAGCAGCGGCGGCAGCAACACCATCGGCGTGAAGTTCAGCATGCCGTAGATCGTCACCAGCGCCAGCCCGATCGCATAATTGCGGTCGGTCAGGAGTTTCAGGTTCACGAACGGATCGCGGGCGCCGAGGCTGTGGATGAGGAAAACATAGAACGCGATGCCGGCAATCAGGCATTCGACCACGATCTCGGTCGAGTCGAACCAGTCCAGCCGCGCGCCGCGCGCGAGCACCAGCTGAATGGCCGCCAGCGCCGTCGCCAGCGCGATGAAGCCGGTCCAGTCGAAGCGGACCTTGGTCAACTGGTTGTCGGACGGCAGCGTCCAGGCCATGCCGATCGTGGAAGCAATTCCGATCGGCACCAGCATGTAGAACGACCAGCGCCAGCTATGCGCCTCGGCGAGATAGCCGCCATACACCGGGCCGAACACCGGCGCGACCGCGACCGCCATGCCGAAGATCGACATCACCATCGAATGCTGGCGGCGAGGGAAGGTCGCGAACAGGATCGACTGCGACAGCGGTATCACCGGCGCGCCGGCGCCGCCCTGCAGGATGCGCCACAGCACCAGCTCCTCGAGCGATTGCGCCATGCCGCAGAGCAGCGTCGCGAGCGTGAACCACCCGACCGACCACACCATGACGCGTTTGCTGCCGAAGCGGGACACCAGCCAGCCCGTCATCGGCGTCACCACCGCGGTCGCCAGGATGTTGAAGGTCATCACCCAGGCGACCTCGTCCTGGGTCGCCGACAGCGCGCCCTGCATCTGCGGCAGGATGGTCGACGTCGTCAGCAGCGCCGTGCCGTACAGCGAAGAGCCGAGCACGACCGTCATCAGCGTCAAATATCGCTGCGCCGTGGACATGGTCCCGGCGGCGTCCTCGGCCTCCATGCTGGTGGAACTCAGGGTGATGTCCCTTGCGGCAGCCACGGTGAAATACTAACCTAGCTTACTAATTTCAGGGCGGCTACAACAGCGCCATGCCGAATACCGACGAATATATTGGGGTTGTGATTTCGGACGTTGCCCGCCTGTTGCGGACCGAGTTCGATCGCCGCGTGCGCCGCCTCGGCATCACGCGGGCGCAATGGCTGGTGTTGACCCGCCTGCACCGGCGCCCCGGCGCCTCGCATTCCGAACTGGCCGAGATGATGGAGGTCGAGAAGGCCACCGCCGGCCGCATGATCGACCGCCTGGTGGCCAATGGCTGGGTCGAGCGCCGCACCCAAGCGGCCGACCGCCGCGTCAAGCGCGTATATCTGACCAAGGAAGCCGAGCGGGTCCACAAGCGGATCTGGCGTATCGCCGAGGATACGGTCGATGCCGGGCTCGCCGATCTCGCCGGGCCCGAACGCAAACAGCTGATGGCTTTGTTGCAGCGCATCAAGAAAACCCTGGTGTCGGCGGATGACGGCGAGGGTGCGCAGGGGGAGTTGGCGACGGCCCCGCGAAAGCGGGCTCCCGTGGCGACAAGCCGGCTCAACGGCAGGACCGCGCCATGACCAAGCGGATGAAGCGATTGGCGCTGGTCGGCGTGCCCCTGTTGGTGCTGGTGGGCGCGCTGGCGTTCTGGCTGCAGGGCGGCCGCCACATCTCGACCGAGAACGCGTTCGTCAAGGCTGACATTGCCCAGATCGCCAGCGAGGTTCAGGGGCGCATCACCGAGTTGCGGATCCACGACCATTCGGCCGTCGCCGCCGGCGACGTGCTGCTTCGCCTCGATCCGACGCCCTACCAGTTGGCGCTCGCCAAGGCCGAAGCGGAAATTGATTCCGCGCGCGCCGCCGTCGAGCAGCTCAAGGCCAGCCTGCGCGAGATCCGGGCCGAGACAAAGGAGGCGGAGAACAAGCTGTCGTATCTCCAGTCCCTGGCGAGACGCCAGCGTGAGCTGTCCGGACGCGGCGTCGCCTCGACCGCGAAGGTCGAGCAGACCAACAGCGAGGAGCAGGAAGGCGAAGATCGCGTCGCCGTGCTGCACCAGCGCATCGCGCGCGTCGAGGCAGCCCTCGGCGGCAAGCCCGACCGGCCGACGGATGCGTTTGCCGCGGTGCGCGAAAAACTGGCGGTGCGCGATCGCGCCGCGCTCGACCTGGCCTATACCGAAATCAAGGCGCCGAAAGCGGGTGTGGTCGTCAATTTCAAGCTGCAGCTCGGCGAGCAGGTCAAGGCGCAGACGCCGCTGTTTGCGCTGGTCACCGATCGCAGGCCCTGGCTGGAGGCGAATTTCAAGGAGACCGACCTGACCTATGTGACGGTGGGGCAGAAGGCCAAGGTCGTGCTGGATATGCATCCCGACGTCACCTGGGACGCCGTGGTGGAAAGCATCAGCCCGGCGACCGGCGCGGAGTTCGCGATCCTGCCGGCGCAAAACGCCTCGGGCAATTGGGTCAAGGTGGTGCAGCGCCTGCCGGTGCGGCTGCAGCTGGTTGCGCGGCCCGGCGAGCCGCCGCTGCGGGCCGGCATGACCGCCTATGTCAGCATCGACACAAGGCGCGCCCGCAGCCTCGCAAGGCTGCTCGGCGGCGGACCTGCGGTTGCGGCGAACCCCGCGCAAGAGACTGTCAGGACCGATTAGTTTTCGGCTTGGTTTTCGGACACCAGATCCCAAGCGAGTGCTGTCAGCCCGGCAGAAGCCGCTTCACCTGTTTCCAGACAGGCGCCACGGCATATCCAATGACCGGGATTGACGCTGCGCCGACCACCAGACCGATCACGCCTGAGATGGCCGCCTCGACGATCCATTTGAGCAAGCCGGCGACCGCCGGCAGGGCGTGGGCCGCAGCGTCGGTCGCGCTGTGGACGGCGTGACCGATCGAAGGCGGGCCGTAGGCCTCGATGCCGTGCAATATGATGCCGCCGCCGACCCAGATCATGGCGGCGGTACCGACGGCACTGAGAAATATCAGGAAGATGGGCATGCCGCGGACAAGGGCGTGGCCCAATCCGCGGCCGATACTGGCAATGACCGAAACATTGTCGTTTCGCGCCAGCGCCACGCCGGCGTCGTCGGCCTTCACGATCAGGGCTACCAGGCCATACACCGCGACGGTGATCCCGATTGCGACCACCGCCAGCACGACGGCCTGCTTCAGGATGCTGCCGGCGGGCAGGGCCGCCAGTGTGATCGCCATGATCTCCGCCGAAAGGATGAAGTCGGTCTTGATTGCGCTCGCGACCTTCTGGTCCTCGAGCGTCTGTGCCTGCAACGCCACCGTGCCGAGCTCGGCCTCATGCTGGTGCGCATGATGGGGCATGACGGCTTCGTACAGTTTTTCAACGCCTTCGTAGCAGAGATAGGCCCCGCCGAACATCAGCAGCGGTGTGATCGCCGAGGGCAGGAAGTAGCTGAGCGCCAGCGCAGCGGGGAGCAGGATCAGGAGCTTGTTGCGAAGCGATCCCGCCGCGATCTTGCCCACGATCGGCAGTTCGCGCTTGGCCGCGAATCCGATCACGTAACCTGGCGTGACAGCGGTATCGTCGATGACGACGCCGGCCGCCTTTACCCCCGCCTTGGCGGCCTGGCTGACCACATCGTCAAGGGAAGCCGCCGCCACCTTTGCGATCGCCGCGATATCGTCGAGAAGGGCGATCAATCCGACGCTCATCGATAAATCCCGTTCATGATTCGCGGGTTCCTCGCCGAGCGTGACCCTCCGCAGATTGAGCTATGACAGCGGATCGGCTTTTACAGCATCGGGCGGATTTTCACGACCTGCTTTTTCGACGCAATCAAGACTCGCAATTCGGCGTGCGAGGTTTCAACGCACGCTTTCGTCGGCTAGTGTGCGCGCGATCCAATGGGGAATAGCATGAACTTTTCTGCAATTTTTGCGCGCATCGTCGCGCTGATCGGCGGGGCTGCCTTGTTTTGGCGCAAATTGCAGGGCGACGCGCCGGCGCCTGCCTGGGGCAGCGCGCCCGTGGTGCCGCAAGCGAAGCCGCAGGGCGCCATCCCGACGCTCAAGATGCCGTCGGCGAGGGGCTGGGACGACGGGCAGAAGCCGGCCGCAGCACCGGGGCTCAAGGTCAATGCATTTGCGACCGGCCTGAAACATCCGCGCTGGATCAACGTGCTGCCCAATGGCGACGTCCTGATTGCGGAGTCGAACCAGGTCCCAGGTCCGGTCAGAAACGTGTTCGGTTATGCGATGCAGGCGACGATGCGGCGGGCCGCGGCGCTTGGCGAAAGCGCGAACCGCATCACGCTGCTCCGCGATGCGGATAGCGACGGCGTCGCCGAGAAGCGCGGGGTTTTCATGGAGGGGCTGAACCAGCCGTTCGGCATGGCGCTGGTGGGCGACAATTTCTATGTCGGCAACACCGACGGCGTCGTGGCGTTCCCCTATGTGGCGAACGCCGATCGCATCACGGCAACAGGTCGCAAACTCGTCACCTTCAAGCCGGGCGGACATTGGACGCGGAGCCTGCTGCCGAGCCCGGATGGCAAGAAGCTCTACGCTGGTGTCGGCTCGCTCACCAACATTGCCGACAACGGCATGGAAGTGGAAGAAGGCCGTGCCGCGATCCATGAGCTCGATCTTGCCGGCGGCTCCAGCCGCATCTTTGCCGGCGGCCTGCGCAATGCGGTCGGCATGGCCTGGGAGCCACAGACCGGCGTGCTCTGGACCGTGGTCAACGAGCGCGACGGGCTCGGCGACGAGACCCCTCCGGACTATCTGACCTCGGTGCGCGATGGCGGCTTCTACGGCTGGCCCTATTGCTACTGGGGCCGGACGGTGGACGATCGGGTGCCGCAGGATCCGGCCATGGTCGCCAAGGCGATCACGCCGGACTATGCGCTCGGCGGGCACACTGCGTCGCTCGGTCTTTGCTGGGTGCCATCAGGCACGCTGCCGGGTTTTCCCGACGGCATGGCGATCGGCCAGCACGGCTCCTGGAACCGCAGCACGCTGAGCGGTTACAAGCTCGTTTTTGTGCCGTTCGAGAACGGGCGTCCGTCAGGGCCGGCGCGGGATATTCTCTCCGGCTTCCTCGCGCCCGACGAGAAGGAATCCTATGGACGACCGGTCGGGGTGGTGGTTGGTCCCGACGGCCGGTCGCTCCTGATGGCGGACGATGTCGGCGACGTCATCTGGCGCGTCACCGGCGCGTAGCAGAACGCCCGCGACGGCTGGATCGGCGAACGAAAGCGCCGGCCGGCCGTCACCGGATGTGGCGGCAATCTTGTGTTGCGCAGCTTGCCGGAAGCGTTGAGAATTAGCTCTCATGTTTAGCAATTGAATTTGGCCCTAGTCGCAGAGAAGGCCTGTTGGTGCGCGTTGCCGGGTGGATATTGCTGATTGCCGGGGCTCTGCTTTGCGTCACGCTGGTATGGGCGACGGTTGGGTTCCTGCTGATGGGCGTCGGCCTGCTGTCACTCCTGGTGGCAGAAAACAGGCGACGGCGCGTGAGTGTCACAACGCTCGGCCGCGCGCCGGCCGATGAGCGTATGGCGCAGCCTCCGGTTCCTGAACCGGTCGTCTCTCACGAACCCCCGAAGCCGATAAGCCCACCGACGGTTTCTTATGACAGGCAGGCATGGCGTCAGCTTGTTGAAAGCGATGTCGACCTCGCGCGGATAACCTCCGTGTTGGCTGACTACGGCCAGCAATATGTCGACGAGTTAGCCTGCGAATACATGGCTGACGTCGACAAGCAGCGCCTTCCCGCCATCGTTGAGGGTATCATCGGAAGAGCAAGCAAGAGTGTTGCGCCGCGTGGCAATGGCAGGCTGGTTGACGACGCCAGGCCGCCCAATCCGGTTGGCGGCGCGACGGCGGCCCGTCGGTCGCCGAGGCCTTTGCCGGAGTCGACATTAAAGCTTTCCGAAAAATCGTCCGATTCCGCGTCCTCGCCGGTCGAACCGGTCAGACGACAGGAAGCTATTGGCGCACCCGCCGAGCCGCCAACTGCAGTGGATCCTGCACCGGGCGAGGGAGACAGCAACAAGACGATCATCAGCGCCGATGAGGAACTCTCCGTCATGCTCGGCAAATTGTCTGCGGACGCCGCCACGCCAAGCAAGAGCTGAGCGCTGTCGCGGTTCAGCCATCACATTGCCGCGATAGGCCAGCCTATCTTGCATTAGCCATACTTCGACCACGAGCCGCTGGCTTGATTTGCGCACACCCGAAAACAAAACGGGAGATCGCAATGAAGCGAGACATCGGGGTGATCAGCGGCGCGACGCTCGCAATTGGCGTGGTCATGTGGGCGTTTGTGGGCAATCCGGCCAGCACGAAGCGAACCAATATAGCGCAGCACGTGACCCAGACGATGGACGTTGCGCCCGAACTCAAGCATGTGACCGAGCGCAGCCCGTATATGCGGTCCGAGCGCTGACCAGGCTGCGACAAATCGACGATATTTCCTAACCTCGTGCCGGTATTGCCGGCCCGGCTGCGACAGCATCTCGCACGGGCGACGTGGTCGCCTTGCCTGCGAACGCAGTGAATTCAGCCCCGGATGTTGCTAGGCTGCTCCAGAGATCGGTGACCCGAGTCGTTGGATGCCGTCATATCCAACACCATCGGCGCTTGCCGACGACCCCCACAAAGGGGAACGTTTCTGAATGCAGCCAGCGAGGCAGGCCATGGTGAAACCGTTTCCGTCCAAGACCCACATCGGCAACCACATGCTGCATCCGGAAACCTTGATGCTGAACTACGGCTACGATCCGCAATTGTCGGAAGGCGCCGTCAAGCCGCCGGTCTTCCTGACCTCGACCTTCGTGTTTCGAACCGCCGAAGACGGTCAGGATTTCTTCGATTTCGTCTCGGGCCGGCGCGAGCCGCCCGAGGGGATGGGCGCCGGCCTGGTCTATTCGCGGTTCAATCATCCCAACAGCGAGATCGTCGAGGACAGGCTTGCGATCTATGAGCGCACCGAGAAATGCGCGCTGTTCTCGTCCGGCATGTCGGCGATATCGACGGCGATCCTCGCCTTCGTCCGCCCCGGTGATGTCATTTTGCACTCACAACCGCTCTATGGCGGCACGGAGACCCTGTTCACGAAAACGCTTGCGGGCCTCTCGATCGGCTCGGTGGGTTTTGCCGACGGCATCGACGAAGCCGCGGTGCAGCTGGCGGCGGAAGACGCCATGCGCAAAGGCCGGGTCTCGATGATCTTCATTGAGACTCCGGCCAATCCCACCAACGGCCTGGTCGACATCGAGATGATCCGCCGTGTCGCCGACAATATCGGCGAGGCGCAGGACCACGTGCCGATCGTCGCGTGCGACAACACGCTGCTCGGACCGGTGTTTCAGCGGCCGATCGAGCACGGCGCCGATCTGTCGCTGTATTCACTGACCAAGTATATCGGTGGCCATTCCGACCTGATCGCG
This sequence comes from Bradyrhizobium sp. JYMT SZCCT0180, assembly GCF_018130165.1. Taxonomy (GTDB): domain Bacteria; phylum Pseudomonadota; class Alphaproteobacteria; order Rhizobiales; family Xanthobacteraceae; genus Bradyrhizobium. The sequence continues at coordinate 92,467 of NZ_JAFCLZ010000028.1, forward strand.
GGCGCAGCGCTTGGTTCAAAAACCCTGATGAAGGATATCAAGGCGCTACGCGGCGCGATCGGCACCCAGCTCGACCCGCATTCCTGCTGGATGCTTTCCAGGTCGCTCGAGACCCTGAGCATCCGCATGGAGAAGGCCGACGCCAACGCACGGCTGGTGGCGGATTTTCTGCGTGACCACGCCAAGGTGGCCAAGGTGCATTACCTGGCGCACCACGAAGCCAACTCGCCGGCCGGACGCCTGTTCGCACACCAATGCACCGGCGCCGGCTCGACGTTCTCGTTCGATATTGTCGGCGGCCAGGCCGCCGCCTTCAAATTCCTCAACGCGCTGCAGATCTTCAAGCTGGCGGTCAGTCTCGGCGGCACCGAGTCGCTGGCCAGCCTGCCGGCGAGCATGACGCATTCCGGCGTTCCAGCCGACATCCGCCAGAAAATCGGCGTGCTCGACTCCACGATCCGGCTGTCGATCGGCATCGAGCACCCGTCCGATCTGATCGCCGATATCGCGCAGGCCTTGAACGCGGCGTAGCCGTGTGCCTCGCCTGATGCCGCTTATATCGGGGGGACGAGGTTCCCTCCGGGGCAGCTTTGCGGCGGGCCTTGCCCACGCAACCTCCATGGTTAATGAAGTACGATCGCATTACGTAACATCCGATCCGGCGCGAGGGTAAAGCGCTCACCCACTTCGCCATAGCTGTCGTAGAGGCAACGCGGCGTTAAGCCCTCCATGGAAGTTTGCTCGGATCGGAGCAGCCTCAAGATGATCACCAGCCGCCGGGAAATTGGCAAAGCGCATATCCCGTTGTGGGCGGCGGGATTCGTGGCGTTGGCTTGCGTTGCAATTCTTGCGCTGAGCGGCTGGCGCGAATGGGAGTCCCGGCAGGTCGACCTGAAGAACGCGGAAGTGGACATGGCCAATCTTGCCCGTTCGCTGACGCAGCATGCCGAAGATACTTTCGACCTGGCTGACACCATCCTCGCCGGAATGGCCGACCGCATGGAGACCGGCGGAACCAATCCCGCCGCGGTCGAAAAGATCCAGACGTTTCTCAAATCGCGCAAGTACAACCGGCAACGTATCCGCGGCATCTTCGTCTATGATGAAACCGGTCGCTGGCTCGCAACCACCGAAGACATCAATCTGGCTGGTCTCAACAACGGCGATCGCGACTACTTCCAACACCATCGCACTTCCACCGACCGCGGGACGCTGATCGGCCGGCCGGTCAAGAGTCGTTCGGGAGGACAGTGGATCATCACTTTGTCCCGTCGCTTCAATCATCCCGATGGCAGCTTTGCCGGCGTGGTGTTGACCAGCATCGACGTGGCCTATTTCAAGGAATTCTACCGTCGATTTGACATCGGGCCGAACGGCTCGGTGGCGCTATTGAATGCCGATGGCGTCTTGCTGGCGCGCAGCCGCGACGAAGACGGCAGCAATGTCGGACGCGATATGTCCAAGTCGCCATTGTTCCGGACCCTGAAAGACCGCCCCAGCGCCAGCGTCTATTACTTCAAATCGCCGCTGGACGGACTTGAGCGGTTGAGCTTCTACCAGCTGAGCAGCCGATATCCCATCCTGGTTCTGGCGACCAAGGCGCAGGAAGATGTGCTGGAGCCATGGCGCCAGCAATCGTTCACACGGCTGGCTGTCGTCGCAGGCCTCTTGCTGGTGATCGCGCTGACCGGCTTTGCCTTCGTGCGTTACCTGCTCCAGCGCCAGCGCATGGCGGCAGCCCTTGTGGCCAAGGAGGCGGACTTTCGCCTGCTGGCCGAACAGTGCAGCGATGTGGTGATGCGTATCGGGCTGGACGAGCGGATTCTCTACGTTTCGCCATCATGCGCCCGCGTTTTCGGCCACGACCCCGCCAAGTTGCTGGGAGCGCCGGCCCTTGCGGCAATCAACGTCGAGGACCGGCCGCGGGTTGAGCAAGCCATCGCGGCGTTGAAAAACGGCGAGGCCGAAGAGGCGCGGCTGATCTACCGCGTCCGTCACCGCGAAAAGAATGAAATCTGGGTCGAGACCGCTCTGCGCGTGACGCGCGCGGCCGAGACCAACAAGATCGACGGCGTGGTCGCCATCTCGCGCGACATGACAGAGCAACAGGATTTGCAGAACAAGCTGGCGGCGCTTGCCACGTCCGATGGATTGACGGGATTGGCCAACCGCCGGCATTTCGACGAGCGCCTGTCGGAGGAATGGGCGCGCGCCAAGCGCGATGGCACGCCGCTGTCGCTGTTGTTGATCGACGTCGACCATTTCAAGAAGTTCAATGATCATTATGGTCACCAGGCCGGAGACGCCTGCCTGCGCGCGCTGGCGCGGATCCTGGACGCGCAAATTCGCAGGCCGGCAGACCTGGCAGCCCGCTACGGCGGTGAAGAGTTCGTGCTGCTCCTGCCCAACACCGATTCGGAGGGCTGCATGCAGGTCGGCGAGAAGGTGCGTGAAGCGCTTCTTGAACTCGGCATGCTGCACGCGCTCAACCCGCCTTCCAAACTCATTACGGTCAGTCTCGGCGGTGCGACGAATGTCCCTGCCCAGAGCATGACCGACCACGCGGCTCTGATTGCCGCAGCGGATCGAGCGCTCTATTCGGCCAAGAATGAAGGACGCGATCGGCTGGTCATGTCAGGACAAGTCGTCGCCTGGCCTGACGCCAGAAGCGCTTGATTACAACAGCGCCTGAAGCCAGGAGCGTCTGAAGCTGGATGCCTCGCGGCGCCGATTTTCACGAACCCTTTTTGGCCCTGACCGAATACGACAACGGCATCCGCGGCACGCCATCGGCAAGCCGCCACAGCCTTTCCGATGCCGGCACCAGGCTTGGCAGGCCGCGCCAGGGCAACACTTCGTGCTCCCTGAACATCGTAATCGTCAGTCCGGCATCGATCAGGCCGCCGAGCACGGCCGAGAGCGAGTGGATCCACTCGCGGGTCGATCGGTGCGACATGATCGTGGGATCGCCGGTGTAGGTGGTCTCGTTTGCGAATTGCAGCGGCCGGTCGGCAGGCGTTTGAAAATCGTAGGTGGGAACAAGCCTGCCGTCGAATTCTTCCATCACCGTGAAGGTGGGATGCGCGTCCGCGAAATAGAGTTCGCCACCCGGGGCCAGCACGGTCGCAATGGTCTCTGCCCATTTCTTCATATCAGGCAGCCAGCAAATGGTGCCCCAGGTGGTGAAGACGAGATCGAACGGGCCCGGCGTCAGGGTAGGGGCCTGGTCGACGGTCCCCTCGACGAAATCAGCCTTTAGCCCGGTCTCATCGGAGAGGCGCCGCGCCACATCCAGCGCGGCCGGAGAGAAATCCAGCCCGGTCACCGTCGCGCCGCGCCGCACCAGGCACAACGTGTCGCGGCCGATATGGCACTGCAGATGCAGGACGCGCTTTCCCCTGATGTCGCCCAGTTCCGCCACTTCAATCGCAGTCAGCGCGTCCTCGCCCGCCCGAAACCGGTCGAGCATGTAATCGCCGTTGCTATCGCGCGCATGAATGGCGGTGCGCTCGTCCCAGTTCCGGCGATTGATGTCGAAGGGGTCGATCATGTCTGCTCCATCTTGACCCCTAGCAGATTTCAATGTGCTTCGCGAATGCACGCTTTCGCCATCGTGGACGCCAAATCATTCCTCTGGCATCCTATCGAGATGTCGTTGGCCCTGATCATCCTGATCGCTCTCGCCGTGCTTTGGTTGGCGGAACGCAGCCTTGAGCATCTTACTTTGGCTGCGGCCGCGCTGTGTTTGTGCACCGCAATGCTGCTGTTTGTCGTTAGCGATCTGGAACGCGCGATCCTGTTGTCATCCATCGTGGCGGCGGCAGTTTTCGGAGCGTCGAGAGTCAAGTATAATCACAGTGGGATCAAACTCATTGCAACGGATTTGCCGCTGGCTTTTGCCGGAACAGTTCCATTTTTACTGGTGCAATATCCAATCGCACTGACGGCTGCTCTGGCGGGAAGCATCACGCTCATGCTGGCCGCGGTCGCGACCCTGATTTACGTGCGCGGACCGCCAGTGCCGTTTGAACTCCAGATCCTGTTTTTCGGCATGGCTTGTATCGGCCTGGTGGCCGCCTACAAAGCGAGCGGCGGGCCGGTACCTTTCCAGCGCAATGCGGCGCTCCGCCGCTGTTTTCTTTCCAGCTTCATCGCTTCGCTTCTCAACCCGCTTTCCTGGCGGCCGTCCGGCGGGCTGGCGCTGAGCGATATCGCCAAGGACCCGCTGCCGCTGATGGAGGCCGTACCGGCGCGCAGCCTCGACTATCCCGACATCATCGTGATCCAGCACGAGTCGATCTTCGATCCGCGCCTGTTTGGTCTGCCGGTTGAGCCGATTGTCGAATCGTTTCTGTCACCGAAAGACGGACACCATGGCAGCCTCAACGTGGATATTTTCGGCGGAGGATCGTGGCAATCGGAATTCAGCCTGCTGACCGGCCTTTCAAGCGCGAGCTTCGGTTCGAACGCCTATTTTCTCTTCAAGCGCGGGGCCGGCCGCTTCCACAGCAGTCTTCCAGGGACGCTCGCGGCGCTCGGATACAGAACAATGCTCACCTCGAGTTGCCGCCGCAGCTTTCTTAGCTACGACAGGTTCTACCGTTCAATCGGGATCAACGAGCGCCTCTTCACGGATGATTTTGAACCGCCGTTCGACGTCGATCGTTTCGAAGCGACAAATTCCGATTCGTTGTTTCTCGACGCCGCGCTCAATGCGCATATGAAAGGCATGGCCGACGATGCCTCACCTCGCTTTCTATATGCGCTGACCAACTTCAATCACGGCCCGCACAACCGAAACCTGGTTGCCCCCGGGCGCTTTGAAGGCGAGCGGGCGTTCGCTGCCGCGAGCCTTCCCGATGCACATTATGCCGAGTATTACGCGCGGCTGGTCGAGACCGCCGTGACCTGGAATAAACTCAAATCCGAGCTTTCCTCCCGTTTTCCCAAGCGTCCGACACTCATTGTGCACTATGGCGATCATCAGCCCGTCATGACCCGGCGGATCGAGAAGAAACTCAAGCTCGGCTCGGACGCGAGGCGGCAGTTCCGCACGTTCTACGCCATGGAAACCTTGAATGACTTCCCTGATCGAATTCCGCGTGGACGCGGCCCGGACCTGGATATCGCCTTTCTCGGCACTGTGGCCTTGCAGCATGCCGGTCTGCCGCTGGACGAGATCTTCGCGACGCGCGCGAGCCTGCTTGAACAATGCGGCGGCGCCTACTTCGCATCATCGTCGGAACGAAAACGCCAGTTTCACCGTACCCTGGTCGATCTGGGCGTGATCGACGTGGCACCGGCCGTGCGATACCAGCGCTAAACCTTCTCCGGGGCCCACGTCGCCCGCTTGCCGAACGTCCGCTGCTGCGTCAGAGCTTCGTCCCGTTGCGAGCTTCGCGAATGCTTGTCGCTGTGGGATACGCCCATGCCCGGTTGCTTCAACAGGATTTGTTGCCTACCTTCGCGAGGTTCATCGTTAGCTTCCTTTCAGGCGAGATCATAATTTAAGCGATACGGGAGAAGTTGGTGGCTGCGCGATTGCTGTTTACGAGCGCGGGTAACGGTTCGAGTAACAATTTGGTCCGCAGCATCCGGGCCGGCGCCGGCTCTTCCTTTATCGTTGGCTGCAACGACGACCAGTTCGCCCTGAAGAAATCCGACGCCGACAGGAATTACCTCGTCCCATCAGCCGATCACCCGGAATGGAGCGAGGTGCTGCGCTGGATCATGAAGACCGAGCGCCTGCATCTCATTATTCCAACCGTTGATTCCGATGTTGAGAGCCTGTCGCGCGCACGGAAGACGCTCGGCGAATATCTGTTCCTGCCGAGCGAAGCCGTTTTGAGTGTTTCCCGCGACAAGTATCGTCTCGTTTCACTGTTGCGCCGTAACGGCATCGACGCTCCCGAAACCTATCCGGTGCGGGACCTAAACAACGTCAGCAAAATCTTCCAGCAGCTCAAAGGCGGCAGACCTTTATGGTGCCGCGTCCGGAGCGGGGCCGGCGCGCTCGGCGCGCTGCCGGTCCAGACCGCCGAGCAGGCACGGAGCTGGATCAAGTACTGGCAGGAGATGCGCGGCGTGCCGGTCGCGGCGTTCTTGCTGTCGGAGTTTTTGCCGGGGCGGGATTTCGGCTGCCAGAGCGTCTGGAAGGACGGCGAGCTGGTGCTGATCAAGACCTACGAACGGCTTTCCTATCTTGGCATGGGCAGCCAGCCGTCGCGGGTCTCCTCGGTGGCGGGGCTGGCAAAGACGGTCTTCGAACCGAAAGTCGTGGACACCTGCGTGCGGGCCATCAAGCTGCTTGATGCAAGGGCGTCCGGCGTCTTCAGCGTCGATCTCAAGGAGGACGTGCGCGGCATTCCCTGCATCACGGAAATCGGCGTCGGGAGGTTTACGTCTTCGACCAACGTTTTCGATATGGTCGGAAAGCACAACATGGCGAGGACCTTCGTTCAGCTGGCGCGAGGCCTGAAGGTCAAGATCGAAGACAGCTACGAGGCCACGCCGGACTGGTACATGATGCGAGACCTCGACAGCGCGCCGCGCATCTTCCACGCCTCCCAATTCGCTGATAACATTCGAAGTACTTGGCAAGGGGCCGCCTCCGGTCGGGGCCGCCTGAAAACAACGGGAAGGGGCAAGAGCGGATGGCGTACATTCAAGTCAACAAGAAGATAAGCACCACAGGCCGTACCTATATTCGGGTGGCGGTCACGCCGAAGAGCGCCGAAGGGAAGGCGATGCTTCGTCAGTTCGTCGCGGGAGTGAAGGATTTTGAGAAAAAGTGGAAAGCGACCGCGGCCGCAAAAAAGGACCGTCTTGCAAGGGAAGCAAGAGCCAAGAAGAGAGCTGCCAAGAAAAAGAAGGCCGCCAAGAAGTAAGTCTCCCGAGATCCGGGATCCGGTCGTCACCGCGCTCGCAATCGATGGAGGCCTCGACAGCCATGAGCTCGAGGCCCTTCAACTCGAGCTGCGAGCGCTGGCCAGCGCTTGCGGACTGGAGGTCACCGCCCTGGAAGTTGCAGCCCCGGAAGCCAGGGCCGCGAAGCGCCGGACCCTTACGATGCGGCGCACGTCAAAAGCAGTTTGAACGATCTCAGGGGCGCCTTTAAGCCACCAGCGCCTGAAGCTGAACCGCCTGTTCCCGGTTATGCAAGGCAATGGCGGTGTGACTATAGAGGGCATTCGACTGAAGGGTAGCGAGGCGGTCAAGCAAGCTGCTGCCCTTGACGACGTGCAGGCCCATTCCCTCATCCGAGGGGAATATACCCAGAACAACATCATACGCCGCGACCACATCCCTCAATGCGGCGGCCGGGTCTTCTGAGCTTTCAATGAATGTGCGAACGTCCGCTGCGAGGTCGCGCAGCTCGTCAAAATTTTCCAAAGCGGTACTCCAACGCAACTAACTGCCCGAATCTTGGATGCAGAAGATTACCGAACCATCAACAAATCCCTCGTAACGGGGTTTTGCGCTGGCGTCTGCCTGTTCTGGCTCTTCTCCTCGAGCCTAAACTAGGACAATGAAGCAAGCTGCGACTGCGTCTGCTCAAGCCAGAATTGCATGCCAAGTTGCTGGAACAGGGCTGCGGCCGCATTGAGGTGCTGCTCGGCGCTTCCGCTCTGGCCGGCTGACCTGTAGCGCTTTCCGAGCCCGAGGTGACATTGAGCCGCCAGAGGGCGCAGATCGAACGCCTCGGCCTTTCGGAGGGCTTCGTGAAAATTGGTTTCGCTCTCGTCGAGGGGGGAGGGGTCACTCAGTCCAAGCTCGGCAAGCAGCCGGAGCGCGTAGGCTTCATAACCGTACTCTCCCTGTTTGCGCGCAATCAGGAGCGCTCGCCGGGCGGTTCGCTCTGCGTCGGCCAAGCGGGCGCCCCGAAGATAGGCTTCGCCCAGGCGGACCAGAATCATGGCGTGGCCACCGAGGCGATGCATGGTGTTTCCCTCGCGTTCGGTTTCCTCCAGCAGCGCGATCGCCTCGTCCGCGCGATCCGCCAGGCAATAAGCGTGCCCGAGCGCGATGCCGATCAGCGGCAGCACCAGGGGGAGCGTCCACGAGCGGCCGAGATTGAGGGCTTGCTCGAGGATCTTGATGCTTTGTGCCACTTCGCCCTGCAGCGCCAGAACGGTGCCTTTGCAGTAATAGGAAAAAGCGAGGCTGTAGACCTGGTTCGCGCTTTCGGCGATTTCGACGGACTCCTTGGCGAAATATGCCGCGCGCTCAAACTCGCCGAGTTCGGCGAGCGAGCACGCAAGATATCCGCGCATGAATACGCCGAGAACCCCCGTGGTGCCCATCATCTCGGTGGCAATGTCGCCGCGAAGGCGCTCAACGGCCACGTCCAGTATCTCGGCTGCGCGACGGTGATTTCCCCTGGCGGCACACAGGGCCGCAAAATGTCCGCTCACCACCATTCGCAGCGGCAGTTCGTCGAGCTCTTCGGCGATCGCCATGGCGCGTTCGCCGGCTTCGGTGGCCGGATCGAGCTCCCCCATCAGGCGGTAATACTGACACAGGAACGATGAAGCCTGGCCAAGTCGTCGCTTGTCGCCGAGCTGCGTGGCCTGCACCTGCACCTTCTGAAGGTGATCCAGGCATCGCTCGAGGTGGCCCAGCGGGTGAAGCGAGTTGCGCAGATCAAACCGGATATCGATGGAAAGTTCGATATTCTCTCTGGTTTCGGGCACTTTCTCGAGGATGGAGAGCGCCTGTTCGAACCAGACCCGTCCGTTCTCGAGCGCCGAACGCGACAGCGCTTTCTGTCCGGCCTGCCGGAGGTATCGAACAGCCTTCTCCAGCAGCTCACCACGAACGGCATGCTGCGCCAGGCGCTCGATGTGTTCGCCGAGCCGATCCCGGTACAAGGTCTCTATCGCATTGACCAGTCGCGCATGGAGCGAGCTCCGCCGGGCCCGCAGCAGCCCATTATAGGTCACTTCGTGCGTGAGCGCATGGGTGAATGTATATTCAACGTCCGGGTAAAGTCCGGTCTCAAAGAGAAACTCGGCCGTCTGCAAATGTTCGAGCGCATGCTCAAGTGCGTCTTCGGTAAAATCGGCCATGGGTCGAAGCACCGCCAACGGAATCTCCCGGCCCACCACGGATGCGATCTGCAGCAGATTTTTGTCGCCGGGGAGAAGCCGATCGATGCGCGCCGCCAGGATGGCCTGCACCGTGGGCGGGACCTGGATATTTCCAATCGGGCGCGTCAGCCGATAATGACCTCGTTCTCCCGACAAGGCCTGTGTTTCCACCAGGGCACGGACAGTTTCCTCGAGAAAAAACGGATTGCCGCCGCGCCCCATCAGAAGCTGCTTGAGCGGATCAAGTTCGGGATCCCGGCCAAGCAGCACCTCCAGCAGATCATTTGTGTCATGGGTCGGCAGCGCGCTTAACCTGACCTGACGGTAGTTTGGCCTGGAGCCCCAGACGTCCTGGTAGCCGGGACGATAGGTGACCAGCAGCAGCAGCCGGGCCGACCCGAGAGCGCCCGCCAGGGCGTCGAGCAACGCTTGGGTCTCGTTGTCCACCCAATGAAGGTCCTCGAAGATCAGGAGAACCGGCTGCTTGCGCGCTGCCTGCAGTATCAGGCCTCTTACGGCATCAAGATAGCGGCGCCGGCGCTGAGCCGGATCGAGCGCGTGCCAGCCGGCGTCATCGACGGGTATGTCGAGCAGCGCCAATAGCGCCGGCAGCGTCGGTTCAAGCCCTTCGTCGAGCGCGATTGTCTTCTCGACGACCTTGCGGCGTATTTCGTGCTGCTCGTCCCGGTCCTGGATTGCAAAATAGCTCTTGAGAAGCGCGACCACGGGCAAGTAGCTCGTTCCTCGTCCGAGCGAGATCGCCGTGGTCTCGAGAACCAGCCAGCCGAGCAGCCGGTGTGAGTGGGTGAACTCATGAAGCAGACGCGATTTGCCGACGCCGGCCTCGCCGATAACAGCGACCAATTGGCCTGCCCCGGTGGCTACCGGCTGTTGTGCCCGGCGGAGCTGATCCAGTTCGGTCTCGCGGCCAACGAACTGGGTCAGGCCCCGAATGGTTGCCGCCTGCAAACGGGTGCGCGCGGGGCCGGCGCCAACGAGTTCATAGACATCCTCGGGCTCGGCAAGTCCCTTGATCGGCATCGGGCCGAGAGACCGCGCGGTAATGTATCCTTCCGCCAGGCGGATGGTCTGCGTTGTCGTCAGGATCGAGCCGGGCCGCGCCATCTGCTCCATGCGAGCCGCCAGATGCGCGGTCTCGCCAACGACGGTGTACTCCATATCGAGATCTTTACTGATGGCACAGACGACAATTTCCCCGGAGTTGATCCCGACGCGAATCTTGAGCGGCTGTTCGGCGCGGTCCGCCAGTTCGGCGGCGGATTCCTGTATCATCAGCGCGGCGTAGCAAGCGCGCACGGCATGATCCTCGTGCGCCAATGGCGCGCCGAAGATCGCCATGATCCCGTCACCCAAAAGCCTGTTGACCGTCCCCTCATAGTAATGAACGGCCTCAATCATCTGCTCGAGCACGGGATTGAGGATCGCCTGCGCACTCTCGGGATCCCGGCCGTATATCAGCTCCAATGACCCCGTGATGTCAGCGAACAGCACGCTGACCTGCTTGCGCTCGCCCTCGACTTCGGCTCTGGCCGTGAGGATTCTTTCGGCGAGGTGGCGCGGGGTCGGCGGTCTCAGCGCCAGCGAGCGCGAAGACAAGAACGTCGGCACGCTCCGGCCCGTAGGGTGACCGCAATGCGAGCAGAACTTGGCCGTGGGTGAAATCTGGTTGCCGCAATTCGTGCAAGCAGGTGCCAGGGCCAAAGCGCATTCCTCGCAGAATTTCGCTTCCGCGCTGTTTTCGTGCTGGCAACCCGGGCAGATCATGTGAACTTCCAGGAAAAAATAGGATAATCGAAAAATCGGGCAAGCGAAGGTAGCGTCCAGCACAACTGGCAACAAGTCAGTATTTCGTGCATCGCTCCATTGGCGAAATCGGCCGTCCGAGGAGGAATTCGGATTTGAGCCGGACCGCGAAGCACCGCCAATGATATGATTTGCCGCGGTTGGCTGAGAATCGTCGAACGAGTTGGTTGTTGGCAGGAGTCAACAGGCTGGAGGTCACGTGACAGATCGGACAGTGGGTATCATTGGACTGGGCATCATGGGGGGCGCCATCGCCCGCAACCTCGTCGCACGGGGCAGGACCGTCGTCGGATTCGACACCGAACCGGCGCGCAGGAGCGAGCTTGCGCTTGCCGGCGTTGATATCGTCGATGGCGCCAGCGCCGTCGCCGCCCGCGCCGCGACGATCATGACGAGCCTGCCCAACGCCGCGGCTGCCCATGCCGTTGCTGCGGAAATCGCCGCGTGCGGGCAGGGTGAGCGCATCGTCGTCGAACTCAGTACCTTCACCATCGCCGACAAGGTGCGTTTCAAGCAAATTCTCGAACCCGCAGGTCATATCGCGCTCGACTGTCCGCTCAGCGGCACCGGCGCCCAGGCCGTGGTCCGGGACCTCGTCGTCTATGCGAGCGGCGATAAAGCCGCGATCGCGCGCTGTGGCGATCTGTTTGCCGACTTTGCCAAGCAAAGTGCCGATCTCGGCGAATACGGCAATGGCAGCCGGATGAAGTTCGTCGCCAATCACCTGGTCGCGATCCATAACGTCGCTTCGGCGGAAGCGATGCTGCTCGCGGAACGGGCCGGCCTCGATTTGAATCAGGTGATCGAGATGATCGCTCCCGGCGCGGGCGGTTCGCGGATGTTTCAGATGCGGGCCCCGATGATGGCAAGCCGCCTCTATGAACCGGCAACGATGCGGATATCGACCTGGAAAAAGGACATGGCCATTATCGCGGAGTTCGCCAGCGAGGTCGGCTGCGAAACGCCGCTCTTTACGATGACGCAACCGGTTTACACACAGGCCATGGCGATGGGATTGGGCGATCAGGATACGGCCGCGGTGTTCGAAGTGTTGAAGGCGGGCGGCACGTAGCGGGTCGTCGGGCGCATTCCCCCGTTCGTCGCGTTAGCATCAGCCGGTTCTTTTGAAGCGACCTTATTCCGGTCCAACCCCCAACGGTTTTCCATTCAGCCAGCCCGCACCCCGAGCGTAGAGACGTTCGACCTCCGGGCCCGTCAGTCCGGGCATGTCTGGCTTCACCGGATATCCAATGCCGGTCTGCAAATAGGCGAGGTGGCGATAGCCGATCGGAAAGCTCATCAGCCGATCGCGATCCAGCTGGAGTGAGGCAGAGGGATCAACGGGATCGATCCGATCCTTCTCGTAAATCGGCTGACGCAGAACAACGCCCCATCGATCGCCTCGCTTCTCGAGAAAATCGTAGAAGCGCCCGGTGCAGACGACATCGCAATCGACACCGTCGACCGCCGCACGCTGGCTGATGGTCATCTTGGTCTGTCCGATCGCGCGCGTACCCGCGACATCGATCGATATCCCGCCAAGGAAATGCAGAATGCGGACGCCGCGCTCAAAACCCTCTCGGCTTACCGCAATGAACTCGTCGGCGGAGCCCTGGAACCAGGTTGCCATCATGCGTCCGTCGTCGTGCCAGACGGTGCGGAAGCGTTCCCAGTCACCGGCATCGCGCCAAATTGCCCAGTTTTCAAGTACTTCGCGGATCGCCAGCCGGTCGGCCATCTCTGTGGAAGAAGTCATTGTTCACCTCGCCGTTCGCTAACTTGCTTCTTCTTAGTTTATATATATAAACAATTCGCAATTGTAAACTTGGGAGAGGGCGTTATGCGGCGGATGTCACTCGCTCATTTGACGGTCCTTGATGCCGATCCCATCGGTCTGATCGATGCCGGCAAAGAAGGCGGGTTCGACGCGGTCGGATTGCGGGTCGTCCCACCGCTGCGCGGTGACACGATCATCCCTGTTGTCGGGGATGCCGCACTTCAAAAGCGCATCAAGCAGCGCCTTAGCGATACCGACATGGAAATTCTCGACATCGAGGCCATCTGGATTCAGCCTGACACCAATATCGCCGCGTTGCGCGGAGCACTGGAAGTCGGTCGTGATCTAGGTGCCCGGTATGTTCTGACCGTCGGATTCGACGAAAACCGCCAGCGCCTTATCGAGAATTTCGGTGCATTCTGCGAACTTGCCAATTCGTGCGGGCTGCGCACGATGCTGGAGTTCATTCCATATGCGACCATCGGCACGCTCGCAGAAGCGCACCAGTTGCTTCAATCCGTAAAGCCTGAGAACGCCGGGCTGTTGGTCGACGCGCTTCATCTCAGCAGGTCCGGTGGCCATCCCCGCGACATTGCAGGCTACGATCCGTCGCTCTTTTCATACATACATCTCTGCGACGCTCGCGCGAAGATTCCTTCAGCTGACGAAATCAAGCCGGAGGCGCGGGGCGGACGAATGTACCCCGGTAACGGTGAGCTTTGGCTCGATGCGTTCCTCGATGCATTTTCGGACGGGACGCCGGTGGGCGTTGAGGCCCCGGATGCTTCGCTGGCCACGCTGTCGGTGATCGAGCGGGCGCGCCTTGCCGGGACCGCGACCCGCAACCTGCTCCGTAAGCACGACGGTTCGGCATCATGAACAGTCCGCTCGAGCATTCGTCCAGCGCGGTAAAATCAGCGGACCGGGTCCTGGACTTGTTCGAGTTGCTTGCTCGCCGCAGCAATGGGCTGCCTCATCAGGAGATAGCCGAGGCGCTCGATATTCCAAAGAGCAGCCTGACGCAGCTACTTAAGACGGTTATCAGCCGCGGTTACGTTTCCTACTCTGGCAGCGACAAGCACTATCGTCTTGGCGACCGCTTCACGAGCATCGTACGCCAGCTATCCCGACCGTTGGACCTGGTGACGCAGGCACTTCCGGTTCTGGAGGAGATCACCGCGAAGACGCGCGAATCCTCGGCCCTCAATCTGCTGAAGGGGAATCAGGCTGAAGTCGTCGCGGCTGTCAGCGGTCCGCAACGTCTTGGGTCACACATGCGGACGGGCGACCTGGCGCCGCTCTATGCGACTTCCGGCGGCAAGATCATCCTGGCGCACATGGCGGACGCGTTACGGGAAAAGTATCTGGCGAAGGTCGAGTTCGAAGCTGCGACCAAGAAAACGATCTCCTCGGTAAAAGAGCTGCGACGTCAGCTCGTCAAGGCAAGGCAAGCAGGGATCGCCTATTCCTTCGAAGAATTCACGCCGGGAATCGTTGGATTGGCCAAGGCCATTCTGTCCGAGGGCGGCGAGCCGCTTGGTTCAATAAACGTCGCGCTTCCGGCCGTTCGATTTGACTCGAAGATTGAGAAGTTGGTGACAGAGGCACTGACCGAGGCCAAGCTCGAGCTGGAGCGCCGCATCCGCTTTTGATATTGGTCGCTTGTGTCGAAAGTTGCGCGGATGAGCGGTAGTCAGAAGCCGGCCCGCCCGGTAACGGCCGCTTGGCGCCAGGTTATTCCGGAACCAGCGGCGAGGCGACCCCGCCGGAAATGACGATGTCAGTCGGGTCGCACGAGTACGCGCCCTAAACCAAGGGATAGTCGGCTCCAGCCCAACCGCGTAGAGGCAGGCTACCTCGGGACGGCCGTCCCATACCTGCGTGCAATGGTGCCCGCCGACGCGTCGCGCTACCTATCCAGCACGACGGAATGCAAAGCAACGGAACCGGACCTCCCGAGACGGCAGTTGCAAGACAAGGTCGGCGGCGTAATGCCCGCCGGCCTTTTTCTT